>NZ_JBSKBO010000004.1:0-529557 GCF_053714255.1 Mesorhizobium sp. 43Arga | reverse complement strand
CACCTCCTCGGTCCTTGATGCCGTCAAAAGCCTGCGGAACCACACCATCAATCACCTCGACCTCAGAATCTGTCAGCCTCACAAGGAGGGGTATCAACATGCATAATCGAGCATGTAGGCGAGTTGCGCCGGTGAGATGGAAACAGTGCCATCCGCCGGCGACGGCCATAGAAACCGGCCCTTCTCGAGCCGTTTTGCATACAGCGACATGCCGAGCCCATCATGCCAGATAATCTTGATCAGATTGCCTCCGCGACCGCGGAAGACATAAAGATCGCCGGCGTGCGGATCCCGGCCTAACGTCTCCTGAACCTGCAGAGCAAGGCCTTGCATCCCGCGACGCATATCGGTCCGGCCGACCGCCAACCAGATCCGCACCTGGCTCGGAACCGGGATCATCAAACGCCCAGCGCCTTCACCATCGCCGCCGCCAGTGTCGGTGGCGTGGTCAGCGGAATCCGTAGCCGCATCTTGTCGGCGATCTCCAGCTCGATCACCGCTGGCGGCGCCACCGACACCGACGCGGCGACAGGCTCATCGGGAACCACGACAACTTCGGCAAAGCCCGTCTCGCGGGCTCTCATCGTGCGGCGCCATTTATAGATCAGGCTGGTCGCGACATCGTACTGGCGCGCTACAGCCGCCACCGTGGACCCGGGCGCCAATGCCGCAGCCAGTATCCGGCACTGGTCCTCTTCACTCCAACGACGACGACGCTCCGGCCCGGTCAATAACGTCATCTGGCTCATGCTGTGCTGCTAACCACGCTCGTAAGGACGACCTTAAGAGCGCAGCCTCGCTACCGTGCCTCGCTCGCGCAAGGCGTCCTTCGCCGGAGGCGTACGACACAGCGTTCTCGCCGGCCATTTCGCCACGATTGCGGCGTTGTGGCGAAAAAAGGTCCGCTCCTTATCTTGTAGGACATGACTGAATCTATCTACAGCCGCGCGCAGCCGGCATAATCGCATTCACCAAGACCATCAACGCCGGGCGCTACAAGGCTGGGCAGCCCAATGGCCTGCTGCCGGTTTTTCGGACATGAGCTTAAAGCTAGCATAGCTTGTTCCTCGAACTCGACGGGCTAAGATAGCCGAGCGTCGAGTGCCTTCGCCGAGGGTTATAGAAGCGCTCGATGTAGTCCGCCCTCGCGTCATTTCTCGTCCTGTAGACTTGCGGGCTGTCCGCTCGGTCTTGAGCGACGATAAGAAGCTCTCCATCGCAGCATTGTCCCAAACGTTGCCCGACCGGCTTATTGAGCAGGTGATGCCGTGGTCGGCCATCAGTCGCTGGAACGGCTTGCTCGTATATTGCGATCCCTGGTCGGAGTGGCGCAGCAGGCTGTCGGGCTACTCGGCGTCAGATCGCCATGATGAGGGCGTGGAACTTCGCCAGCCTCTGGCGGTCTCGAGCCTCGGCTCCTCGGCACCGGCAGCCGGCTCCGTCGGCACGCCAGCCAGACGCCGCGCCCCCTATCGTTATCGCCTTCGCCGAGATCACTGCGGCTCGACCAGATCGACGCATGTCCCGAAGCGACCGCGCCTCCGGCCTACATAGGCAATGTCAAACTGCGCCGCTTTGCCCGAAGGGGTCCCGTGGTGCAGAGATCGTGATCCCCACGTTTCTTGTCTGAACATAACCATCCAGCGCTTCTTGGCCCTTCTCCCTGCCATACCCAGACTGCTTTACTCCACCGAATGGTGTTTCTACGCCGCCGACATACCACCCATTCACGTAAACTTGCCCAGCCCACAGGCGATCGGCGGTCCAAAGTGCCCTGTCAATATTGCGAGTGAAAACGCCAGCAGCCAACCCCTGATCGGTGTCGTTTGCGAGGTCGATCGCCATCGCCGGATCATCGAACGTAGTGACGGCGATAACAGGACCGAAGACTTCCTTTTTGAAAAGATTGCTCTGTCGCTCGACATCCGCAAACACTGTCGCCGGCATGAAATAGCCACTCCGCTCAGCAAGAGCAGTTCCGCCGGTCACAACTTTAGCGCCCTGAGAGATCGCGGTCTGGCAGGCTCGCTCGACTCCCTGTCGCTGCTTTTGGGAGATCATGGGAGTAATGTGGCAATTGTCGCGTCCTGGCCCAACGGAAAGTCCGTCGACGCAAGCCTTGACTCTATGAAGCAGCTCGCCTGCAATAGAACGCTCCACAAGCAGGCGTGAAAGGTTGTTGCAGTTCTGGCCGGCATTTAGAAAGGACCCAATCCGAACCGCCTCAACAACGCTGTCGAGATCGGCATCCGAGTAAACAACCGCAGCCGACTTGCCGCCCAATTCCATGATGCAGGGCACGATACGCTCCGAGGCGGCCTTGAGGACCGTTCGCCCAGTAGCTGCGGAGCCCGTAAAGACGATATGGCGAACGTCGGGATGCTCGATCAGCGCCTGGCCTACCGTTTGGCCATAACCAGTGAGAACGTTGACGGCACCGGCAGGCACCCCAGCCGTCTCGCAGGCGCGTGCCATCTCAATTCCGGACAACGGGGCCAACTCTGGCGACTTCACCACCACTGAATTTCCTGTCGCGATCGCGCAGGCAAGCGACCGAGCCGTTAGTTCCAGGGGACCATTCCACGGAACGATTTGGGCGGACACGCCGAACGGACTCCGGAGCGTGTAGTCCACCAGGTTGGCCCCGCGTGGGATGGAACGACCTTCAAGCTTATCGGCCAAGCCTCCATAGTACCGCAGGTATCTAATGGCTGTTTGAACTTCGCCATAGGCGAGATCTAATGCCTTACCCGTCTCGGCACAGTTGATGGTCGCAATCTCCTTGACTCGCGCGTCAAGGGCGTCAGCAATCCGAAACAGCATGCGTCCACGATCATATGGATGCATGTCGATCAGAACGCGGTCGCGAAAGACTCGGTGAGCGGCGGCAACGGCGAGTTGGACCTCTTCGGGTCCAGCCTCTGCTACAACGGCTATAACTTCCCCATTTGACGGATCGTCTACCTCGATCCGTGCGCCGGACGAAGAGTCCTGCCACCTTCCATCGATGTAACTTTTAAACACTTCAGTGCTGGGCATGTCGTTATTCTTTCAACAGTTTTCGTTATCTTCTCAGCTGCGGAATTGCCTCGGTGATGACCTTAGGCGGACTGTTCGGCGCGCTCATGTAAGAACACCTTGGCACCACCTCTCGGGCGTCCACCTCAGCCTAAGCGGTCCAGCTGATCCACGTTGTCAACCGTGACTTGCCAGGATGCTGCGGTGGCCTTAGCAATCGTGGCTTTCAGCGAGCAAGCAACCGAGGAGGGGCCGTATCTCCGCGGGGAACGAGATCAAATCGCTCACATGCGCGAACCGCTCATTCATTGTGGGCGAACTCCTTCGAAATGAACCCCTCCAATCACATCAACATCTTCCATCTTCATGGCCAACAGTCGGAAGCCGTAGTGCACGGCTGACATTATTTCATTCGACGAGCCGCTTTAGGCGAACATTGGCTGCAAACGCAGAATCTCAGCGCAATTCGACCGATGACGCAAACAATCGGCACTTTGCGGTCCAAACCGAGTGATGTTCAACCCCATTTGCCACCTGGTGTATGGCCGTAGCGCGCTCATTGATAACTAGGGCAGCCAGAGCCATCGCGTCGACTGGGCCTCTCCGATAGTTGGGGTCAACCGACGCCGGCGGGAATACGCTGGACGCAGAGACGGCTTAGGATTTCAGAGAAGTTGCCGACTAGCTTGCATAATTCGCTTCTTGGTAGGGTAGAAGTCCCTTTCAAGAGCCGGACTAAATGGGACGTGAATATCGGGCGCGCTTAGGCGCACGATAGGCCGCTTCAATAGATAGAACGCCTCTTCCGCCATCACAGCGGCGATTTCGCTTCCAACGTTGCAAACGCGGTGGGCATTGTCGACAATTAAAAGTCGGCCTGTTTTTGCGACCGAGCGTTTAAATGCCTCATGATCAAGCGGCTTCAAGGTACGTGGGTCAATCACCTCGACCGAAATGCCTTCCTCACCGAGCGCGTCGACAGCTTCCATCGTCGACCGAATGGCGCCGGCGACGGCGATAAGGGTTATGTCTTTTCCCTCGCGCTTCACATCCGCTTTGCCAATCGGGATTAAATGATCCGGATCTGTGGGAACATCGCCCTTGACGGTCCACAGTTGGTTATCTTCGAAGATAAGTACGGGATCATCGTCGCGAATGGCCGACTTCATAAGACCCTTGATGTCGGCTGCACCAGTCGGGCTGACGATCTTGAGGCCCGGCACATTCATGAAAAACGGATATGGCCGGTCGGCATGCTGCGCTGCATTGGACCCGACCGGGTACATACAGCAACGAACCACGATAGGAATGTCGATTTGACCTCCAGTCATAAACCGCAGCTTCGAGGCCTGGTTGATTATCTGATCCGAAGCGAGATAGAGGAAACTGCCCACTGTTAGGTCCACGATCGGACGCAATCCATTGATGGCGGCCCCGATCCCCATCCCCGTAAAACTGCCTTCTGAGATTGGGGTGTTCCAGATCCGATTCCTGCCGAATTGCTCAAGGAGCTTAACGCCGCCGTAGACTGCGACGTCCTCTCCCACCAGAACAACTCGCTCATCACGCGCCATTTCCTCTACCTGCGCTTGCATGAGCGCGTCAAAATAGGTCATCTCAATATGGGTGCCGGGCGTAGCGGCAAATTTCTGTACGTCAGTTTGCATTCGATTAAGACCTCTCCAGCTCAGCCGCGAAGCTGTACTGGCCTGCAAGAGATGATTTGAACATGTAATCGGGTAAGGTTTCAGGCCTAGGCATCGGGCTGGCCAAAGCGAATTGTAAAGCCTGTTTGACGGCGTCGGTGACTTCGTCCTCTATTGCTCTCAGATTCTCTTCATTTCCACCTTCTTCTAAGAGCACATTTCGATATAGCGAAATCGGGTCACGGTCACGTTTGTGCTTCTCGACTTCTTCGGCCGATCGATATCCAAGTACCCGACTACTCGAGCGGAAACTGTGGTCATCGAATCTATAGGTTTCGGCTACTATAAGTGTGGGCCCCTCACCTACGCGCGCTCGGTTAACGGCCTGCGCCACGGCTTCATAGACGGCGCTCACGTCCTGCCCGTCAACCGTTACCCCTGGCATTCCGTAGCCCGGCGCTCGCAGCGCGATGTCCGTCTGCCCGTGGCTTTGCGCCAACGAGGTGGTGAATGCATAGAGGTTGTTCTCACAAAGATAAATGACTGCAAGTTTCCATAGGGACGCCATGTTGAGACTCTCGTGGAAGGTGCCCTGGTTCACCGCTCCATCGCCGAAAAAGCATAGCGTGACCTGATCGACGCCCCGCACCTTGGCGCTGAAGGCACACCCCGTGGCAAGGGGAATGCCTCCTCCGACGATCGCCGATTCGGTCATAATCCCGACCGATTTGTCCGCAAAGTGCATCGACCCGCCGCGTCCCTTGCAAATGCCGCCCTCCTTTCCCATCAGTTCGGCCATTAGCGCGTTCAGATGGGCACCCTTCCCAATCGGATGGCCATGCGAACGATGCGTTCCGGTCATGGTGTCATTATCCCCAATAGCGAGACATGCCCCTACGATCGCTGCTTCTTGACCCACACTCGTGTGGAGGAATCCGGGGATCTTGCCACCTTTGAACTGGCGCATACTCTCTTCCTCGAAGCGGCGGATACGAAGCATGCGCCGATAAGCCTCTAGTCTCCTGTCACCCTGCAATAGCATGATCCACGTTGCTCCATTGTTTAAGTAAAAGATGCGGCCTTTGATAGAGTGCTGGCCGTGTAAATACATCGTGACGAATCAAACCACTTTCCTGTTTCTCTGTTGGAATTGGCGACCTGAAGTGCCCATATCGGGCGTGAATTCGCCTGAACCGTCCGGGATGCGCTCGGCCTTGTGCAGCCCAAGGCCCTCCCCCGCGCATTCACGAAGGCATCGTGGACGGAGTGTTCGAGCGCGCCTGGTAGGCTGCATCGCTCTGATAGCACAGGACCAGGGCGTCGATGATCACTCCCTCGGGAAAGGGTCATCGTGATCGGCAGTGCCCGAGTGGAGAACGGCGTCCAACGGAACAACCCTGAAACTAAGCAAAAGCCTCGCTTCACGGAATTGGCTGTGCGCGTTGTTGCATTGCGAGCGAGACGCCGACCTTGGCTTGGTGACGCCTTGTTTTGAACTCTTGGCACTAGTATGTGCATGAAGGCCCTCGACTGCAAACCGGCGAGCGTTGCGCTTTGGCGCGTCGCCTTCAAACCAGTCACGCGCGGAATAGGAGCCAAGCACGAGCCCCTTGAGTGGTCCATTGCCGCAGGGACGGCCCTCGCGGGCGCGTATATGAAGCTTTGCTGCAGCAATGGCCTTATTCCTGCTCCAAGTGCTTTCTCGGCATTTTTGAGAGTTGTAGCCAATCCCGTGCCAGTTGAATTTTGGCTGTGGAATCACACTCCTTTTCAACGACCGAGCGTGGCCGAAGAAGTCCGTAGCCTTCCTTTGTCCGAACCTGGACAACAATGTCGGAAGCCGGTCAAAGGCTGGGGGGCGGGAGACGACACGGCGTGACCTGGCTCTGAATATCCTGGCTTTGAGGGCGGCCTGAGCTTCAGAACATGTTGCGCAAATTGCCTCATCCGGCGTATCGTGGGTGCCTCCCCTCTAACCGGCTGAAGCGACGGCGAGGCTGGGCTAGCAGCGGTCACGATTCGCGGCCTTCGGCTCGGCGTCCTGCAGGACATTTTGAGAAACGATTTGTCCCGCGTGACGCCCAGCCGGGTTCGCAAATGGGAGACCGCACTCACCAGATCGTGTACCCTCCATCCACGGGAAGAACTGTGCCGGTCACGTAGCTGGATGCGTCGCTAGCGAGAAATTGAACTGCATTTGCGATCTCCTCCGTCCGGCCCAAGCGCCCTATCGGCGTAAGCTCGGCCCAGGTCGAAATGCTGTCGTTGGAGTCATTGGTCATCTTCGTGGCGACGTAGCCTGGAGCGACTGCGTTGACGCGAACGCCTGATTTTGCCCATTTGCAGGCATAGCTCTTTGTGAGCATGTGCACGCCAGCTTTGCTGGCGTTGTAGGCTGGGTCGCTCTGCAGCTTTGCAACGATCGAGCCGCAGATCGATCCAATATTGACAATGTTGCCCGAGCCGCGTTCGGCCATCGCAGTGCCGATCGTCCTGCAACAATTGAACACTCCGTCCAGATTAACGGAGATCACGAAGCGCCAGTCATCGTCACTTGTATCTCTCGTCTTGCCCGGGACCCCGGCATTGTTAACGAGGATATCCGGGCAAGGCCCGATCGATGCGGCTAGGTCGCGCACGGACTGCGGATCGGCGACATCGCACTGGAAGGCATCAACGTCAGGGCCCACTCCGGCTGCAGCCTTCCTAGTGGTGTCGAGGTCGAGATCGACCAAGGTGAGCGAGGCGCCGGCCATCCTTAGCGTTCGCGCAATTTCCAGCCCGATGCCTTGTGCGCCGCCGGTTACGAGCGCCGAACGGCCTGTAAGGTCAAAACGCTTCATGAGATCGGGATCCATCATGCTTGCTCCTTTGGGTTGACATCTTGAATTCGTGAGGGTCCTTCGCTGGCGGGTACTTCGATCATATAGATGCCAACCGAGACGATCGGGTACGAACAATGCCAATGATCGCCCCTAACGCTGCCCCGTATGACCGTCTCAAAGCAGCGGGATGTAGTGACGGCTCTGGTCAGTGCCAATATCGGCGACCTTTGCGCCAAACTTGCCGGCCGGGTTGACCAGCAGGATGTTCCGATCTTGAGTCGCCTCGCAGGCCGGCCTCCCAAGTCGTCAGAGTTTACAGCGCACCCATGCCGTGCAAAGGCAGGCGCAGATACGTACTCCGTCCTCCCCTCTTCTCGCTCTTGAGCGTGCCGCTACAGATAGCCAGACGCAGCCGTGACAGATAGCATTGAAATAACAATTTGGCTCTTGCGCTATTGACTCGGTTGCGCGACGCGTTCCGGATAATACCGCGCAATATCTGTGCCAGATAAAAACTCGCCAGATTCAGGTGACTGGCTAAACTGCGTAGGTCACATGTCTAACATCGTCATCGGGAGTACGCAATTTGTCTGGGATTGAAGATGAATTGTTACCCGACCACAACCATCCGAGGTGCGACTCCGTGTTGGTAATGATCGGGGGCGAAGATGCCTTCGGCCATCTAGCCTGAAAAATTCATGAGGGTTGGCGGATGTCGCGCAACCGAGCGTGCTGTTTCGGGCGGGCGAACTGAAGGGATCTGGGTTCCCGACGTGGTGCATGAAGCGGCCCGCGAGGAGGTTCCAGATTTAAGTTACCGAGCTCAAGCATGCGACTCATTCAACGAACTTGACACTTGATGGGTAATCAAAAATATTATTGTAACGAAGCGTAATTTCCTCGTCGACGCCTATATCCTTTGTGGCGATAATGCTTGCCCAGGCGCCCGCTTCTCCATCCCCCCAAACTGTCTTCGCATTCGGGGTCGCCGAGTGGTTTACTATAGATATGAACCCGAATACAACGTACCCAGCTATACCGTTCTCGCTCGATATTTTATCCGGTCTTACGAAATAATACTCGAGTAACCCTGTTTTTTTGAACAGTGCCGCTGCAGGCTCGTCAAATTCCCATGTAGGAGCTATATCAATTATATCGCCAGATTTGAATGGAATGTTAGCAAATAGGCCACGGCCTTTATATGGCACGGATTTGATATACACTGAGTTGCTTCGATTAAATATCTTATCGACCATTCTGGACCCCTCTCGTGCTATGCATGAAACGCTTCCTGCATTGTGTCCGCTACGGACGGACCGCCATTTTGCTTGAGTGCCGTGCGTCTCCGGTCTGGCCGCCCTCTAGGAAACGCAGGGAATGATCCGATCGGCAGACGGCCTAGACCGACCCTACTCGCTTACGAGGTTTTCGCCGTAAACCTCGCCCTTGGCGGGCTGCGGTCAAGGGCCGCCGAATCCAAGGAGCCAGCGCTCATTTTCTACCGGGGAGAAGCTCAAGGGCTCCATCTTTGACGAAAATAGCGTCTCTGGAGCGAACATAGGCTGCACTCGCCCTTGCGGCACCTGCCAAAACGTGTAGCTGTTTTTGCCGAGCGAGACGTATTGTGCTGCTGCGCTGGTTACGTGACGCCTACTGCGGGCACCTCGAGGGGGTGAGCCGGCTCCTGATGCGACTTGTCCGCGCCCACGGCGATCGAACAGCCTTCGGCCGGCAGGCAGTAGGGTTTGATCATCCCGTGCTCTACGCACGCGGGCCACGCGCCTCGATGGCCGCCGATGCCATGGCGGCTTCGGTCCGATCCAGGCGGCCGAGCGGATTAGACTGGTTCGTCAGCATTCTTTTCTTCCTGTCCTTCACTGGCGAT
The DNA here is from genome assembly GCF_053714255.1 of Mesorhizobium sp. 43Arga. Taxonomy (NCBI): domain Bacteria; kingdom Pseudomonadati; phylum Pseudomonadota; class Alphaproteobacteria; order Hyphomicrobiales; family Phyllobacteriaceae; genus Mesorhizobium; species Mesorhizobium sp. 43Arga. Next base: position 520,183 of record NZ_JBSKBO010000004.1, on the reverse strand, counting down.
ACGTGCTGTAAGGTGCGGCCGCGCCCGGGTAGGCGGTTTTGCGGAGACTGCTCGCAGCGCCAAGTAAAGCCAAAAGCGACCATCGGCATCAGGAAGGCATCGCCCAACAGCTTCATTCGACGCGATCCCGACAGCGGCTGCAAGTCAGACCGTGAGCTGTGAACGCAAGCGAGTCAGGCAAGGCCCTGCACTGGCGTCTTGGCGGCTTTGATGCGTTGGGACAATTCGCTCCGCGTCAGCCAAAGAAGCCAATCATCCTCTTTGACGCCGCGGTCAGGCAAAGTCAAAACGGCCCCCTGCGCTTCTCTGTTAAGGTAGCCATACTGATCGGCAATTCCCTTCTCGATTATCCAACTAGGGACAAGAGCATAAATGAAATCAGGTGACCATTTCGCCCACGCCAGCCCAAACGCCATGCTAGCAAGCGTACTAGGCAATCCCAGTCCTCTAAAATCCTCTCGGAGCCATAGGTCGCCGTGATAAGCTACCATGCCGGACATGGTCTGGGCGGTCGGCGCAAGGCAAGAACAGGAGGAGCCGGCGCCGGCGCGACTCTTTGGATCCGTGTAGAAGGCTTTCAACGACTCGAGATGTCCAGCCAAATTGGTCGTCCGCAGATCGTCCAATCGAAGCGCCTGAACATGCGCCACTCTACCTTTTTGGTCTTCTCCAACAATCCAAAACGCGCGGTCAGCTTCCAGCCGCGAGCAATCTGGCCGGAAGCTCGGATCCGTCGGCGATTTTCCAATCGTGCTTGATGTGACTTCAATGTATTGGTTGAAGTTTTCGCCCGTTCTGAGCCGCAGTCCAACGCTTAGTGCAGCATCATTTACACACTGTATATATTTGAACGCGTCAAACGATTTTCGGTTCACTTTGCCCACCTATTGTTATGCCGCCGATCTCCAGTGTACCGACCAGTGCACATTATCGATACTACCAGATTTTGTAGATTTCTGCGATTACCAAGCGAGGTGGCGCTAGGCACGACAGGACCTACATTCGCTGCCGGGATCTGACCACCTGGGCCGGGAATTAATCGCTCTGGGTAACGCTAAGATGTGCGGGCTGGACCGCGACGGCACAACACCGATCGGCGATGGCGTAAACCGTCCTCCAAAAAAACAACCTTGAACTTGCGATTCATAGCCGTGTGACGGTTGCGTGCTCCCTCTCTGTCTCTCGGCCCGGACCGCCCCGTCGGCGAACAACACCTTAGTTGCGCCGCTGAACAAGCGATTCCACGGCGAATGCCTGGCCGGCCTTGGTCGTCCATCCTCGCGGACGGGCCGAACAAGTGAACCATTGCCGCGGAGACCACCAACGAGCGCCCTCGTGAGCACGGTTAGATCGCAAGGTCCTGATAACTCCCGTGCAATCCCGGGACATCGCCAGGCGATTACCTGAGCCGGAAAACTGATAAGTCCGGCGGTCCATAGAATGGTATCGGAACAGTGCCGCGACGTTTCCAACTGCCGGCCATCCCACAGACCTTCGGAACTCGCCAAACTCACTCAAGAGGTCTATCTCAGACTGGCCAAAGGTCGTTTAGCACTCTTGGAGTGGCGGCCTTCGCCTCTTGGGTCTCTGCTACAGACATACGGTCCGCCAACTGGCCTAGTACCGAGCGGGCAACCTCTTCGGGATCTACGGCCGGGTCGCGGTGGACGCCTTCGTGGATCCGGTCGAGGAACGAGTTTCGGTTTCTCGCTTTGGTGCGCCGGGCCGGGTGCCAACCCTCGTAGTAAAAGCCACGCAGCAACGCTGGCAGCCGCGCGCCTATGTACACGGCCTCGTCGCGATCCAGGCAATCGCGCAGGGCGTGCAGCGTCGCAATCAGAGCCCGGTATACCTGCTCGCGTTCATGCCACCGAAGTCTCCACACCAGATCGCTGATCCAATTCTGAGTTGCTTGCAGCGCATAGTCCGGATCGAGGCTCACGTACATGAGCATTCTCCTGTCTTTAAGGTTGTCAGCATCAGATTACTCGTCGAGATGCATTTCGCCGGCGTTGAGGGTGGACCCACTTGGACAGCGGGACTAGCACTGCAAAGAAGATGAATAAAATCGGCCCGTTCGCCGCCTGCAGGATGATACCGATGTCGATGCTAGATTCTGAAGTCGGCCTTCCGCTCGCAGCGTAGAGTCTAGAGGCAAAGCCTGACCTTGGCATTCGCGCGGCTCCCAGCGCGCGCCGCAGTCACAGAAAGACGGATCATCCCGACCGCTCCACTTCCCTTTTCCGAAATCATCACCTCCAGCGCAGCGGCACAGCGAAAAGCCGTGGCGCTGCAGCTTGCTTGAAAAAGTACCGCGTGGAGCTCGTGCAGCCACAATTCAAACGTAGCATCAGCGCGCTTCTCCCGAGGCGCGTTGCAGGCGGCCCGTGGAGACGCGCGACGGCGGCTGGACTCTTCCAGCGCACCACCAAGCTGTGTCACGTCATGCCATAGTCTGCGCACGTTAGAGAACGGACACTTACTGCAGTTCGCGCGCGCGCCCGGCACCATTCCCGGTTTCGATTGACGCCATGTTGCCTAGCATCATCTCCGCGACGCTGAAGGTGTGCCCCCCTTGCCGCGAAGTCAAGCTAGCGTCAATGTCGGGATAGATGAAGAAGGGTAGCGAAATTCGATCACTCAGACCATTGTGCGCGACCTGATGCGGCGTACTCTTGAAGCGGTCGTCGCTCAGAGCCTGGAACATATCGCCCAAATTGACTACGAGACTGTCGGGCAGGCTCGGCACTGGCATCCAGCGCCCGCGCAACCATACCTGCAACGACCGGGTGGGTAGTTCCTCTTGCAGCAGCAGCGTGAAGAAGCCACCATCTGTGTGCTTGGCGCACGTGCCGCCGCGAGCTGGGTATCGAATTACGCGTTGCCCCAGCGTCGGCGGGCTGAAATGGCGGCGGAACCAGCCTTGTTCCAAACCGATCAAGTCGGCAAGCTCGGTTCCGAGCTGCGGGATAACTGCGTGGAGCACGGTAGCCTGCAAAGCAAGCAGGCTTCGCGCGAAACCAGGAGCCAAGACCTCATCCGGAAGCAGCGTGCTCCCAGCAAACGGACGACGGTCGCCTTCGCTGTCGATTCCGAGATCGAACACTTCCTTTGGATCGCGGCCGGCGTCGGGATGTAGAATTTCCCCGTGCAATGGACTGTATCCACGGGCGATAGTGGGATAGATCCCTTGAGCGGCGTGACCAAAGCGCTCCTTCGTTGACTGTGGCAACGCGAAGAAGCGCCGGGAGGCCTCGATGGCTTGCGCGATCTGTTCTTTCGGGATGCCATGCTGGACAAGGTAGAAAAACCCGTAATCCTCGCATGCCAAGCGTAAGCGCTTGCGCTCTTCAGGCCGCGTTTTATCGGCTGTCAGATTTTCCAGTGATATTTGTGGTAGTGTGGTCATAATTGTTCATCCTTGGTCCATTGGCCTGTGAACTTCGTCGCACACTCAGTAGTCTACCAGTATATCGCGACGTATCTTCGGTCGATTCGACAGTGTCCCGGCACAACGTGCTCACATCCTTCGAGAGCGACGCCGCCGCGAACCGGCTCTCACAGCCAATCAGACCTGACGTCGCTGCGCGAAAAACGCGTCCACCCGACGTATTCCAGGCCGGTCTATCAGGATCGACGCTGACTTGGACATGGCGGTTGCGGCGGGTTTCCTTTCAGGCCATCTACGATAACGCGTACTTCCATTGTTTTAAGTACATGATGACTTCCTCCATTCGTCGGAATGCACATGGGCGCGTTCGGCATCTCTCCGTATATATCCACCAAATATCCGCCTGCATCAATACAAGATATGATAAGAATTTTTTGCAAAGCATTAAATCCAGACCACACTGCTTAACATTTCTCATTTTGCAGTCCGATTTCAGAAGGCCGCGGGTAAAGGATCTTCCTGCCACCACTTCTCGCGGAGCCTCACCGCCACGACCGACGATACCTTGCTGCCGCTCTCATTCCAGACGTGCCTCACCCGCTGTGGATCGTGCGAATTTTGGATCGCAGTGGACAGCCTGTCGGCCAGTTGCAAGCCGTCGCTCGGCCGCGGCCAAAGCACGCCATGGCCGACATTCTGCGCGCCCGCATCTTTGCGACCTCCTGCGGCTACGAGGATGCCAACGAACTCGATTGGCTGCGCACCGACCCGGTCTTCATGCTCGCCTGCGGACGGCTGCCCGACAGCGGGATTGATCTGTGCTCGCAGCCACCTGCTCGCGCCTAGAGAACCTGCCAGACCTGTGCACCATCATCCGGCTCGGATGGGTGCTGGGCGATCTGTGGCTGTCGAGCTATGCCGCGCGCCCAAAAGCGTGACGCTCGACATCGCCGATATGTTGATGTCGTTCACGGCCATCAGCAGCTCTCGCTCTTCAACGTCCGATACGCCGAGCGCCACTTCCTGCCGACCCACATCTGAGACGCCGCGACCGCCGTGATCCTGCCTCCTGGCAAGACACCGGCAAGGAGATTCGCGGGCATCTGCGCCGCTTGTCCAGAGCATCCGCGCGCGGCCGGCCACCCAAACCCTGGTCCGCGGCGACACACGGCCAGCTATTGCCGGGCGCAGGTCATGGCCCGGTGCGATAACAACGCGCTCGACTACCTCTTCGGATTGGCCGGCAACAAGGTTCTCCCGCGTCTCGCCGATGAAGCCGCCGACGCTATCCCCAAGTGTAAGAGCGCAGTTCTCCATCACAACACACGACCCCGTGACTTCGGGCATAAAAATACGTTTCACGTTGAGCTATAATTCTACTATACCGCGCCTTACCACTTCCATGGCAGCGGTTATTCTGCTATTAGCATCCATTTTTTTCATCACGTTTTTTATGTGGAAATTAACGGTATTTACGGATATCCCTAGAATTTTTCCTATTTCCCACGACGATTTCCCTTTCACCGTCCATAGGATACACTCTTTTTCTCTTGGGGAAAGGTTAGAGAAGCTTTCGATGCCTGTCGCATCAGCGAATTCCGCGACCCTCAGATGAAAATGTGAGGCCGCAAGTTGCAAGTACGTGATTGTTCTATTTGGGAATTCACCGTCCCAAGCCTGAGCAAAGTTCATGATCGCAAAGCTGCCCTCGGGGCCGTGCAATGGGACGCTAATGCCTGACCTTAAGCCAAAGGTGGCAGCCTCGTCAAAAATGCGCCGCTCGTCTTCAGTCGTGCTTTCGTCGTTGTACACCTCGCTCCAACGAAAGGCTTCTATTCGCCTCCGACCTCTCTTGATAGTAGGGTCTATTTTGTCATAGCCCATTTCGAGATAGCGTTCCCGCCATCCATCAGGGTAATTCAGCATGACCGCCGGATCGCCTCGCACCGGCGTTAAGCCTTTCTGGTCTCGTGCGAGAGAGCCATAGGCGACCCACGGGCAATCAAAATTCCGGGCAAAAGCAGATAGCAGGTCGAACAACTGCTTGGGTTGTCCGATGCCATAAGTCCGGTCGAGAAAACGGGCAAGTTCGGCCGCGAACGCCTCCCTGGTAGCCCCAGGAAAATTCAATTGGGTAACAAAAAGAGCTGGTCGGACACTCTCGGTGAGAGCTCTCGAAATTCAGTGACAGCAGTCATTCGCCGGGGTTGCATAGGCTCTGCTCCGTAGCCATTCGTTTGGATGTTGCCACTTTGGCGCACCACAGATTCCGGCTCGGAGGCTGCGGCTCCACGTCGTCATCGGCAGGCCAACATCACCTGAGCTCTAGCAGCTCACCGCAATTGGTAAAGTCAATTTAATTTACAACAGTGCTTCGTTTTCGCGAACCGCGCGCAACAAACAACACAAAACTTCCAGCTCAATACCCATTTTCCGCTTACACATCATAATAAATCGATTGGCACCGCCGTTCAGATTACCCACTGGTCGGCGCACAACCTTCCTGCCGAGAAAAAGGGGCTCAGAACGGCGACCTCACAATGTCATTCGTAGGTGGAAGGCCGTGAGGGTCTAGCGCTGACAGAGTCAGCGGGATGGCGACGGAGTTCGAAGTGCTTGAGGATGGCGTTCTGGATGGTGCGGTTTATGCGTTCGACTTTGGTACAGGGATGCCTATGTTTTGTAAGGGGTGATCGATATCGTCGCGGGCAATGGCTATCTCCAAGGCATGAGCGCGGAAGAGTTGCTTATGTGCATTTCGGCATCGTTCCAGCTCTCACCTTTTCTGCGCTCTGGAGGGGACGCGGTTGTAACGGATTGCCACAGAACGTCGATGGTCTGATGGCCTTGGCTTGGGCTTGGCGAGAGCCGTTATCCGAATCTCGTGCGCAGTACATTTGTCGAGGATGACAACAGACCTGTGCCGGCGTCGGAGCGAGCTGCGGTTTCGACGTAGGTCTCAAAGATGCGCCGGTTCACCGGGTGTCGACCACGAAAGGGGCGTTGCGCCATGGCAGCGCAGCCCGGCGATGAAGATCTGGGTCGGTGCCTTTTAGCTGTTGCCTTTCAGGCAACAGCCACGCAGGCGCCTGGTTCCATTTCGTCGATGAACACCAGCCGATGCGGCTCGAGCCGCATCCAACGGCTGGCACGCCGCGCCTCTGATGTCGAGACAACTGCCGGCCAGCAGCGTTTCTGAAGCGGTAGCCGCTCCTAATGGGCCAAGCGTGGTCGAGGCGAGAGCGACCTGCAGGCCCGCAGCAGCGGCCAGTTCGGCGGCAAGTTCTTGGCCGATTCGTGGATCGGTGGGCCTCGACTGAGGGGCCCTTTGCGACCGATGTGATAGCCCGAAGATATCGGTCAGTGGTTGCGACATTCACGTCAGGTCCACCAGAGAACGAGATCCGGCCGCGCAAATCCTAAAAAGCTGTTCAGCACCAGACGACGCTTTCCGTTGCCTGCTTGACCGGTAACCCCGTGAACGAAACCGCCATCGATCAGGGCGATATCCCCGGCCTTGAGCTGGAACTCGCGATAAGGCACGGGCTCGAGATAAGCTGCCGAATAGGGATATCCTGTGGTCTCGACACCTTGCGACTTTCGATCCGCAACTGTCGGCTTGTGACTCCAGAGCCGCAGATTGCCACCTTCGTCGGACATGCTGGGGTAGAAGTTGAGCGCTGCGACAGTGTTGTGCGCCACCGCAGAAAGCTCGTAATCGTTCCCAGCACGTAACACTTGAGCGACATCGTCGTGAGGGTCCAAGGAAAACGTGCCGCTGCCAGACCAGCTGAGACCGCGACAAACATTGGCCTTGCCATGTTCTGAACGGGCCAGCCGCAATTCAACGCCCTGTTTGTGAAGCTCGCGCTTCAACGCGTCGAATAGGGCTCGGACCGGGTCAACTAAATTGCCAAAAAGGGCGTCAACGTGCGGCCTCGCATCTTCCGCCTCCGTGAAATAGGTGGCTGCATCCTTCCTGTAGTGGGATGCGCCGACATATTGTCCGGGGACGTCATCTTTGCGCTCCTTGAGACCGGAGCTGCCAACAAAGTTCGTGGTGATTTCCTGGGCTACTTCGCTGCTGAAAGCTTGGCTGATGTGCAGCGCCGTGGTCTCACCCTTCAGAACCGAGATGATCTCCGCAGTGCTGATCGACCCGGTTCGTTCTTTGATCGTAAGAGGCGAGATGGCCGGCGTTTGAGGTACTTGGTTAGTCGCCATTGGTTTTCTCCTGTAGTGCCTGATCGAGGATGGCAATGCCCTCATCGAGTTCGTGATCTGAGATGGTTATCGGCGGAAGGACTTTGATGACGTCGCGATTTGGCCCCGAGGATTCGATCAGCAGGCCGTTTTCGAACGCGACATCGTGCAAACGGCCAACATCGGCCAGTGAACGGCACTTGAGGCCGGCCATCAGACCACGGCCGCGCTTTTGTTCGATGCACTTGGGGAACTGCGCAACGAGGCGATCAAGGTGTTCTTGAAGTTTGACGGCCGTCCGCTCGACGGCTGTGGTAAAGAGCCTATCGGACCACATTTTGCACATGGCCGCGGAAGTCACGAAGGCGAGATTATTGCCTCTGAAGGTCCCGCTATGTTCTCCCGGATTCCATATGTCCATGTCGGGGCGAATCAGAACTATGGACAGCGGATTACCTGAACCGCTTAGGGATTTGGAAAGGGTCACAATGTCGGGTTCGATTTTCGCGAACTCGAACGAGAAGAAATCGCCCGTTCGTCCCGAACCTGCCTGAATGTCATCCACGATGAAAACAACGTCGTGCTTACGGCAAATGCGCTGAATTTCTGAGAGCCAAGGTGCGGATGCGGTGTTCATGCCGCCTTCTGCCTGGATGGGCTCCAGGATGATTGCGGCCGGCTTTTCTATCCCGCTGCCTGGGTCGCCCAACACGTGATCGATGTAACTCGCGGAATCGAAAGTTTGATTCGGATAGTTCTCGTAAGGGACACGGATCACATCGTGGCGAGCAACGCCGCCAAGCTGTCTGGTTGAGGCGGAACCCGACACCGCTAAGGAGCCGAGTGACATGCCATGGTACGAATTTGTGAAGGCCATGACACTCGAGCGGCCGGTATATTTTCGCGCCAGCGCCAACGCCGCTTCGTTAGCGTTTGTCCCCGTCGGCCCAGGAAACTGTATCTTGTAAGAAAGGCCCCGGGGCTTCAGGATCGACTCGACAAACACTTCGATGAAATCCCGCTTTGCGGCTGTATACATATCAAGCGACAAAACTATATTTTTATCGACGAGGTATTTAATCGCCGGCGCTACAATATCTGGATTATTATGGCCGTAGTTTAGTGCACCTGACCCAACAATGAAATCAATAAAAGATTTGCCTGCCTCGTCCCATATTGTCGCCCCCAGAGACTTAGTAAAGACTGTTGGAAACGATCGTCCATAGCGACGAACGTTAGACTCGTAAGCTTCGAAAATGTCAATGTCCATCAAAGAGCCTCTCTGTATGCGGTTTGCGGTCAAAGCTGCGGGTTCTATATCTACGCATCCCAAACCATTGAGTCGGACAGCCACGGCAAATCTCGGCTTAGAGCGAACGTATCATTGTCAGCGACTTGCATTCGCAAAGACTCTGTAAATTTGTTTGACGAATCTGTTTCAGCGCTTTGGTATCGATAGCGTGACAGTCAGTACCCGCCTTTGCGGCAACGCTATCGGCGGCGTTGTTGGTGGGGGCAACCGGCACAATCGCACCGGTTTTTCCAGCATGACTGCAACCACGATGCTTTGGTATTTCTCTACGTCGGCCGTGACGGGATCCTTGCCGACGAGTGGCTGCGACAGATAGCGATTTCGCCGGCGATGTCACGGCGAGACCGGACCGTGGCTTCTAATCGTGGCCGTGGCCGCCGTGGCGGTGATTGCGCTGTTCACTGGGCGGCGCGTTGGCCCACCCCTTGGCTTCACAGCATTTACAATGCCTCAATCGGTCCTCGCGAGGTGACGGCCGCACTGCGGGCCACCGCCCGAGCAAGCGAGTGGTATTCGGCACCCACGAGCTGACGCAGACGGCGCCTGCTTCGAGAAGGCGCGATCGAAGCGGTTATCGACAACCCCGGTGTTCGCCATCTCACCGTGTGGTGACGACGGCGCGGTTTTTGGAGCCGCAGCACGACTGAGAGTTCCCGCCCGGTGCACATTCATATGATCGAAAACGCTGACTCAGGCGACGACACCGGCGATTTGTCCGGTGCCGCTTTATGCGCCAGGTTTCACTCTGTCCGACATCCGACAATTGTTGAATGTCAAACATGGCGCAAATCCGATACTCCGTTGTTTTAATTAACTTTTTCTTCTCTGGCACGCGAAGGTTATCTGTGGGACGCGCCGCGCGCCAAGGAAGCCATCCGGCAGACGGCGAAACTTGCGACGCGGCCCGCCGCGAAGTGTCGATGACCTTGTCGGATCCATTCTGCGTCGACCGCTACCGCGACGAGTTCCTCGATCTGATGCGTTCAGGCACGGTCGACATTGTTTTTGCCAACAGCCACGAAATCAAGTCGCTTTACCAAACTTCGTCGTTCGACGAGGCGCTGGCGCAGATCCGCAAGGATTGCAAGATCGCGGCGGTGACCCGTTCCGCACAGGGCTCGGTCATCGTACGCGGCGACGAGACCGTGGTCATAAAGGCAACCGCCAACAAGGAACTGGTCGACACGACATGAGCCGGCGACCTCTACGCCGCCGGCTTCCTTTTCGGCTACACCACCGGACGCAGCCTTAAGGATTGCGGCGATCTGGGATCACTAGCCGCAGGCTGGTGATCCAGCAGATCGGCCCCAGGCCAAGGCAGAACCTGCGCAAAGAGGCCGAGCAGGCGGGGTTGTTGTAGGAAATCATCTGGAAAACTCAGCCGCTCTCGGCTGCATCGTCGGCGCGAGGGATCGAAGCACGCTAGGCAAGCGACAGCAATGTTGCGTTTTGTCGAGTCCGCGACACTAGGGTGTCCAGCCTCATCTTCTGCTGCATTCCCGTTAAACGCTGAAATAGAAGTAGTCGCAACAAAATCTTTTCGGCGGTCCGTTCGCGTTGGCACGAATTTTGAGTTTCTGGTCTCGAGAGGGAACTGCCGGAGGCATTGATGACGCGGAGCGACATTGCGATCCGGGGAATGAAATTAGCTAGTCAGGTCGGCATCAAACGGGGGCGTGTACAAAAGGCGTCGAGTTTACCGGCGGATGCTGCGCCAGCTGATAGATGCGATTGAAGAGAACGCCTAGTGAAGGGAGCCCGGATTGTACCAGCCGGATCTGCTTGCCTGACCTGATTCATCCGCTGTCTCCACCGCTGGAGGCTGAGCAAAAACCCGGTGTGTTTGGGTCTTCGTTCCCCGGCAACATCAAATTCAAATCGGCCGCAGGTCATGAGGTGTCCGGTGGCAGCGGCAGAAGCAACATGGTTGCGAAGCAGTTCGCTCAATCCGCCGAATACTGATTGATGTAGGACTAGCAGATGAAGCCAGTAGTCCTGATTTGTTCGCAGGATGCCGAGTCCTGGAGGTGGACGGCTTCGCGACCGAGCTGGCTAGCACTGACAACGGATCCGGCAGGCGGCTGAGCATGAGCCGTAGGCTGTTCTCCTGGACTGTCAACCTGGGAGCGCTACCGGCCTTGGGATTTGCGCCCGGCTGAAGGGCGCCCTGCAAACTGACGCTCTGCCCGGCATCGCCCTTATCGCGTCCCGGCGCCGAGCACCAGCAACTCGAATCTGCTCGAGGCCGGCATTGACGAAACTTTCCTGCGACCCTTCGCGCCGGCTAAATTGCTTTCCTATCTAGAGGGGAGCGAAGTCGGGTTCGGTGTGTTAATGGAGCTTTTTAAAAGGCCCGCGGAACGGTTTTCGGAGGCCTTGCGATGCATTTGCCGGTTCCGGCGGACCGGTTCGGCGGATTGTAGGCGCACCTGTGCTCATGCCCACCTCCCGCGAGGCGGATGGAGGGCCTCGAGCATGGTCCTCAGGTTATAGGCACAGGCCGCCAGCATGCGCTGCGTGCGGTTGGCGGCGAGGTTGAAGAAGCGCATACGCCGCATGCCGTAGCGCTCCTTGAACACCGCGAACGGCCGCTCCACCGCCGCCTGCACCCTGGCGATCAGCCGGTTGCGCAGCTTGTGGCGGCAGTTCGGGGTGATGCCTGTTGGCCCGCCGCATCAGCCGATCCTTGATGTTGGCTTCGGCGAGCCGGTCATGTCAGGCATGGGTGTAGTAGGCCTGATCGCCATAGGCCGCTCGTCGCCGCAGCTCAACTTGTCGGCCGGCTCGGTGTCGGTGACCGAAAGTCGCTCACCTCGACACGTCGGATCACGGTGTGCGCCTGATCGACGCCGATGTGCATCTTGTAGCCGAAGGTACTCCTCTTGCCCTTCTTGCCCCAGCGCGCATCCGGATCGGCCGATGGCTTGATCGGACCCAAATGGCCCTTCCTCGGCTGCTTGGTCGGCCGGCCGCGCGCCTGCAGGAACGTGGCGTCGACCAAGGTGCCGCGCTTGACGATCAGCCCCTTGCCTTCCAACTGACGGTTGATCTCCTCAAACACCTTGTCGATCAGATGCTCGCGCGTCAGCTCATCGCGAAAACGCCACAGCGTTGAATGATCGGGCGTGCGGTCCGAAAGGCTGGAGCCGGCAAAGCAGCGGAACGACAGCCGGTCACGGATCTGCGCCTCAAGCGCCGGATCACTTAGCCCGTGCCATACGCCCAGCAGCAAGCACCGCAGCGCTGACCCAGCAATACCCGGATCGGCCCCCAGTCCAATTCCTTCGCTATCAGGTCGAAGATCGTCTCATCCGACGCAGCCAGACCGTCCGCTAGGCTCAGCTGACCAAGCACTCGATCCACCATCGCGAATCCTCCTCATTGGATATTCGCATGGAATCATCGATCCGATTCTGTGCAAAGCCCTCATCTAGGCGCGAGGCTTCGGACGAAACCGCTGAATTCTAACGGCGACGATGACGCAGGGTTGCTGATTTGTGGCGAGCTCAAGATGCAGCTCGGCCGGCGTCGGGTACGTTGCAATAGCCAGCACTCCATCTAGGCCCACTCGAATACAACATGCTTCGTCACTTGATGGAAAATCCTGGCAAGGTCTGCAACCGGCACGAACTTGTTAGCGCGGCCTGGCCCGCCAACATCCATGTCGGCGCACGTACCGTTGACGTTCATATCAGCCGACTGAGAAAGGCACTCTCGCCTCACAACGTTATCCGAACCATACGCTCGGCCGGATATGTGCTCCAAGAGCAGGAAATCTGATTCGATAGTCGTGTGCCAGTGCGCGATGAAGCTCGGCGAGCAGAAGCTGCTAGCGAGCGCGCCCTCAATTGACCGGATGACGATCACTTGCGCCGAGATCGGAGCTTTCTGAATGTGCTCACTGAACGAGCAAACGGAAAGGAAGCGCTCATGTCGGCAGGAAAGAAGTTCATCGGGCTTGACGTTCATCAGGATACCATGGTGACTGCGGTTGCGGATGATGGCGCGGATAGGGAGGTCCGCTATTTCGGCACGATCGCCAACCGGCCAGAAGCGTTGCATGCAGCATTGAAGAAGATCGGGCAGGACGGCGCGGGGCTTCGGGTCTGCTATGAATCGGGACCATGCGGTTTCATAATCTATCGGCTCCTCGGTAAGATTGGCGTGGACTGCATGGTGATATCACCATCCTCGATGCCGCGACGCCCCGGAGATCGAGTGAAGACCGATCGACGAGACGCACAGACACTGGCCCGCTTGCTGCGTGCCGGAGAACTGGTCGCAGTGTGGGTGCCGGACGAAGCGCATGAAGCGGTTCGCGATGTCGTTCGTGCTCGCCGGCAGGCGAAGGATGAACTCGCCTCGGCAAAGTCCGTCCTGAAGAGCTTTCTTTTGGGGCATGGCCGGCGGTTTACTGGCAAGGCAATCTGAGGCAAGGCTCATTGGGGCTGGCTGTCAGAGGAGAAGTTTGCCTTTCCGCACCAGCAATTCGTTTTCGAGGAATACAAGCGGCGAATTCATGATCTGATGGACCGTTGCAAGCGGCTGGACGACGTTTTGAAGGAAGCCGTTTCAGGCTGGGTGCTGGGGGCCTTTGGTCCATGCCCTTCAGGCTTTGCGCGGCGTGAAGTTGACGGCGGCCGTCACCCTCGTCGAGGAAATCGGCGATCTCCACCGCTTCAACAGTCCCAAGCAGCTGATGGCCTAGGCTGTAGACTCATTAGCGCGGAGCCAGAGGCGCATTGAGGCAAGTTGGACCATGGCGAGGAAGTTCTCAGCGAGTTTGTCGTAGCGGGTGGCGATGCGCCGGAAGTGCTTGAGCTTGCTGAAGAAGCGCTCAACCAGATTGCGCTCGCGATATAGCCGCTTGCTGAAGCATGGTTTCCATTTCCGATTGCGTTTGGCCGGGATGTTGGGCACTGCGCCCTGGGCCTCGATCAGGTTGCGGATGCCATCTGCATCATAGGCTTTGTCGGCCAGAACGATGGTTCGCGGATCGAGGCGGTCGAGCAGGCGATATGCGGCCGGTCCGTCGTGCGCTTGTCCAGCGGTCAAGCCGAGCCGGATCGGAAGCCCTTGCGCATCGACGACGGCGTGGATCTTGGTCGTGAGCCCGCCGCGTGATCGACCGAGACAAAGATCTCGATCCCCCTTTTTGCCGTCGCAGCCTGTTGGTGCGCTCGGATAGAAGTGCTGTCGATCATCTGGATGTCGCCTTCATAGGCGGCGGTGATGGCGTCCATCATCCTGTCCCACACCTCAGCTTTGCGCCATCGCACGAAGCGATTGTAGCAGGTGGTGCGTGGGCCATAACGCTCGGGCAGATCGCGCCACGGCGCACCGGATCGCAGCACCCAGAAGATGCCGTTCAGCACGCGCCGATCGTCTACGCGTGGAACACCTCTCGGCTTATTGGGTAAAAGCGGTTCGATCACGCGCCATTCGAAGTCGGTCAGGTCATATCGGCTCATGCCGAGCCTGAATCAGAAAGCAGCGCGATATGGAAGCGGCATATCTTACAGTCTGACCTCTTCGACCGGATCTCCGCGCTCGAACTCCCACGTCTCTGCCATATTCAAGACATCCTCGAAGGGCTCATTGGGATGCGAAGTGGTGCATAGAAAGCGTGCCTCGTTGCTTCCGTCACCAACCACAATCCCATCGATTATATCTTCAACTCTCGCGCAACCCGGTCCAATCACGGCCACGAGCGAGACCCCGTCATTCAGACATTGCTCTACGAAGCCGTCGAGCAAGGCCTCATCCGAGACGGGAACGTGCAGAATAATTTTGCGAGCAAACGACATCGCCAAACGATAACCGGTCGGATGACGGCTTTCTACCCGTCTCGGCTATCCATGTTTTATGGGTTCACGACCTAGTGCCGGCGGAATATTCCAGCGGCAAGAGGATTAAACGGGGAGAGATCACCCGCAGCGGTAATGCTGCGGCCCGGACAATGAGTATCGAATCGGCATGGCATTATCGTTTCCCGACCCGCGAAGGGCGTAGCTTGATAGACCGGAATGCCGAGATCCCTGAACATATCCGGGCCATCGCGTGGAAAGCGCAGGTTCGCCTATGTGCCAAATTCCGAAGGCTTGCCGCTTCCGGAAAGCAGACGGTCAAGGTCGTGACCGCCGTCGCCCGTGAGCTTGCCGGATTCATCTGGGACATTGAACGGCAGACGCCGCCGGTCCTCGTTGAAGCACGGCGCTAGCGCGCGGAGGCGAAGCTGGTCGGGGTTGCATAGCCGGAGCGCGCGGCCTTCAGGCACAACGAGAGGGGATGGAAGACACTGGACTTGGCTGGCGCGCTGCGCGGTCTGATTGACGTAGGATAATCCTCGATACGGCGCTGGGGCAGACTTGATCGATGCCCGCTCAATTGAAGGAGGAAGGTCCGCGACGGAAAAGGGTCGTGCGGTAGCGAATTCGCGAATAGGTGCTTGATCAAACGTCGTCAGGCAACGGCCGCGCAGCACGAAACGGCGAATTGTCGCAGGTTCCAAACTGCAGCTAGGAGGGGTTGACTCCGATGAAGCTGGAAGCAACATTTCCGATATATTCAACCTGAACATAATCGGGACCAACCTTGCGATTTCCTGGTATTCGGTGATGCGGGCGCCACTGGGAGCAGGCAAGTCCGCCGGCAGGGCCCCCTTCGCGGAGGCAGGAGCCATTGTCGACCTAAAAGTTGCAGCAACACCGCTCATCCGGTCGAACGACAGCGAGGACAGTTTCGGCCAGCACCGGGTCGGCCAGGATGCGAGAGGTTCGATGTCTTCAACGCCTTCAATCGCACCCGGGCCGCAAACGACCACGATCATGGAAGCAATGCGTTATGGAAGCACCTGCGCTTTGGCGTCGGCACCTCAATGACACGTTCGAGTTCCTCAATCAGATCCACAAAAGCTCGAGCCAGCAGGAAATCTGTCGCCATCTGATTTCCTATGCCGAGCGGTTTGGCGCCAGAAACGTGCTGGCAGGACCGATCCCGCCGCCGCGAGCGCTGAGACGCGAGCAGATCTCCCATGTGCTGCTTGACGCCTGGCCACAGCAATGGTCGGAGCGCTATTTTTCCAACGGCTACCTTTATCACGACCCCACCATTCAGCTTGTGAATCGTGGGGCCACGCCTTTCCGGTGGAGCGAGATCGATCAAGTTTCCCGGGTTTGTTCCTTCGGCCGACGGATCATGGCGGAGGCATCAGAGTTTAAGCTGCACGACGGCTTCACTGTTCCGTTCGCGACATTGAGCGGACAGCCAGTGGGATTTTCCATTGCAGGGGAGAAGCTCGAGCCGGATCCTCACGATCGTCTCGCCTTTCAGTTCGTCGCCGCGTGCGCCTTCGGTTGCGCGGCCGTTCTTGCCGATGGAAAACGAGCCTCCAAACCGGTGCATCTGTCACCTCGACAACAGGACGTCCTGCGCTGGGTTGCCGAAGGCCTCACCGTCGACAAGATCGCTGATCGCCTGAACATCAGCCGCAACACGGCAGATACGCATCTGCGATTGGTGCGCGAGAGGCTCGGTGTGACAAACAACGTGCATGCTGTCACAAAGGCTTTCCGCCTGGGCCTGATCAGCTAGCCTCACGCAATCGCGTGATGCCGCATCGGTGCGCGATGAACCATTGGGTTGACCTCCACAAATTGGAGGACAACCGAGATGCTTCTTGTCGTCACGTCGCACAATGCAGACGGATATCAGGTGGAGCTGGACCAAGCGTTCCAGCTTCGCCACAAGGTGTTTGTCGAGGAGAAGGGCTGGACCGACCTGCGGCGCGAGGACGGTCGCGAGGTAGACCGCTTTGACGACAGGCGTGCCGTCCACATGCTCTTCACCGAGCAGAACCGTGTGATCGGCTACCAACGCCTGCTGCCGTCGACGCGCCCTCATCTTCTGTCGGATGTCTTGCCGGAGCTGTGCGAAGGCACGCGTCCCATGGGAGAAAACATCTGGGAATGGTCGCGCTACTGCGTCGAGCCGCAATATCGTGAGCGGGGACGGATGCTGAGCCCCGTTGCCAATGCGCTGTTGTCGGGCATCGTCGAGTGGGGCCTGGGCAGCGGGGTCGACACAATCATCATCGAAATGAACCCGCTCTGGCTGCTGCGCCTGGTTCAGTTGCATTTCAAGGTGACGCCGCTTGGGCTGCCGAAATTGATCGGCGGTGAAGAGACGGTCGCAGTGACAGCCAATTTCGATGAGCGCACCCTGCAAAGGCTGCGAGAGACCCGCAGCCCAGCCAGCACCAAATCTGCATCGTAAGCCCAAGACAAGGGTCGGCCCACGGAAATGGTGCCATGCGCCGCTCCATCCAACTTATCACGCTTCATTTTGCGACTGTTGTCGCTGAGGAAGGCAGCTTCCTCGGCGCCTCCCGGCGCCTAAGAGTTCATCATTCCGCGCTCAGCCGGCGCGTAAAAGATCTCGAATTGAGACTGGGCGTGACTTTGTTCCACCGCTATCCGGGCGGGGTCAGGGTGACGGCCGCCGGCGACTGTTTCCTGACCAAAATACGACGCATTCTGAAAGATCTGGACGACACGGCTGGTCAGAAGCACGCGCGCGATCTCCACGACCTATCTGCCTCGTGCAGGAACAGCCTGCTTGCCTGCTCATGGCTGGTTTCCTGGCGCGGTTGATCAGGCGCGCGCGCGCGGGCTGCCGGTAAGGCCGAAGGGATCATCCGCCTGGCGCGCCCGACATTCGAGCCGAGACCAGAGCGGAGATCCAAGCTTCAGGGGCGCGCTGACCTCCACAGACTTGAGGTCTGCACCAAACGCTTCACGCGCTTCATCTGAGGCAAAGCAGCGAGCAGTGCTGGGCAACTGCGGTGGCCTCAAGGTGTCTGCTCGCAACATTGCCATAGGTGCTCGCCCGTACCCGCCTCGAGATGGCCGATCCCCATGTTACCGGACTTGTCCCCGCGCCGCTTGTGCCTTGCGACTGCGATAACCGCGATCGGATCGCATAAAGGCCTCAAGCATATGGGGGATCAGAGCCGCCGCTTCGACCGGCTCATACAAGCGGCTGTATTCCGCCGCGTAGCGCTCTAGCTCATCCTTGAGCGGCTCGGGAAGCGCGATCGTCACGCGGACCGTCCCGAATTTCGGCAATGGACCAAGTTTCAGGTTGGCCATGCGCCGCCTCCGAGGGAAAATGCGACAGAGACATGTTGACTGTTCAGATGCTCGACGTAGGCGACCAGATCGCGATGAACGGTGGCGGGTAGTTCGACAGTGATCTTGACCGGTCGATCGTCACGTGCAGAGAGTATCAGCTTCGTCATGACGCATCCTTCGCTGCCCCGTACGGTGCCAGCACGAGGTCGCGATTGACGATGACGCGAACCGGAAAACCCGGCCGGATCGTCAGCGTCGGCTGGACATTGAGTTGGTTGCGCACGATCTGCTGGCCGACATTGCTGAGCGAACCCTGCGCGCCTTCGCGAATGGCTTTGGCAATATCGCTTTCGTTGCTGCTGGAACCAAGCGACGTCCCGATGCCGAGCAGGGTCGAGAGCGCTGCGGCCCTGAACAATTGTCCCCAGTGATGGTCTACCTCGTCCTCGAGCCCGGAAAACCCTCTGACATCCGCACCCTGCTCGCGCTCGAGTACAATCGAGCTTCCGTCAGGCATGATGAGCCGGTTCCAAACCAGAAGCACGCGGGACTGCCCGAACGCGACCTGGTTGTGGTATTGCCCAATTAGTCTCGAACCTTGGGGGATCAGAAGGTACGATCCTGTCGGACTGTCATAGACACTTTCCGTGACCTGAGCGGTAATCTGACCAGGGAGGTCGGAACGGATCCCAGTGATGAGGGCAGCCGGAATAACCGTTCCTGCCTGGACGACATACGGCGAGGCTTTCTGGGCGAGACGGTCGGGACTGACCGTGCGACGATCTGGCTCCGCGTTGACGAAGGCGGCTTTGCGATCTTGCATATTTTGAGCGGCGCCTGGATCGGACGCCGGCGATCCCATCGGTGAAACCAAGCCTGACATGGTGTCGGCAATGGCATTTCCGGCACCCGCACCCTGTCGCGCGGGATTTGCCCGCGCGTTGGTGTCGGTAAACAGTTTCGCGACACGCGCGGCCTCGATCTCAGCCTGGCGACGTTGCTCTTCGGGATCGGCGCGCGGTGGGCGGATGTCTGGTACCGTCACCGGCTGTCCGCGCTCTTGCGCGCGCAGGATCGGGCGCCCGAGATCGCCCGGCAGCGCGGGACCGAGTTTCGGCACCCCCGAATAGTCCTTTGGCAGGTCCAGCAATCCATCGGCGGTGGCACGGTTTTCCGTAGAGAACAGTTCGGAGGGCTGCTCATTCCAGCGTCGTCTGGCATCGAGCGCCCAGATCAGCGTGCCAAGGATCGCAAGACTGGCGACGCCGCCAAGACCAATCAGCACCTTCCGCGACAGCCGCGTTACTCTAGCTGGCTCTGGCCGCAGCCTCAGTTCAGCCCTGATATCCGGTTTCGATGAATAGGCGGTGTCGCTCATCGGAACAGCCCCGCGCTGCGCTGTGGCCTTTTTCCGTCGATGCGCACGATCCGGACACGCATCTCGCTCGTCGTGTCACCCAGCCTCAGTTCAGCCGCGGCGAACAGGCGATCAACGACATAGTAGTTTTGCCGGGCGCGATAGTTGACCAGTTCGGAACCGCCCGAAGGACCGATGACGAACAGCGGCGGCATTTCACCCTGGCCGATGCCGGACGGGAATTCGATATAGACCTTTGCCCCGTCGTCGAAGGCGCGCAGCGGCTTCCAGGGTGCGGTATCGCCCTCGATGCGATAGCGGAAGTTGAGCTTCTGGATATCGACGCCGGAAGCGACCGGCTGCGCAGAGGCAGCCTGCGCGTTCTGGCGCCTCAACGCGATCAGCTGGTCTTGCGGGTACTGCCACGAAACCGACGCCATGTAGGTCTTTTCCGTGGAGCGGAGCTCGAGGTGATAGGTGCGGCGGTCGCTGTTGATCACAAGGTTCGTCTGGAGATCAGGGCGGGTTGGCTTCACCAGGATATGAACCTGGAGCTGCTCCCCTGCTCCGCTCTGCGTGTCACCGATGATCCAGCGCACGGTGTCGCCGGCCGCTACCGGACCGGAGCCGACAAGCTGCTCGCCTGGCTGCAAAGCGACGTCGGTGACCTGGCCGGGTGCGGCATAGATCTGGTAGAGCGCGCCCTCGCTCCAGGGATAGAGCTGGATTGCGTTGATGAAACCGTTGCGGACGGGCTGCATCCGCGCGGCCTCGTTCGCCTGGCTGATGCGCTGCTTGGGGTCAGCAGCCTCCGCGTTTTTCCCGCCACTGTCGACCGGCTTCAACTGGCCGGGTAGTGGAAGGGGCCTTGGCAGTTCGACCACCTTCACGGCGCCGGGCGGATCGACCTTGCGAACGGCAGGCGCGGCATCGTCATAGTCGATCTCAGGCGGAATGAACTTCTTCGAGGCGCAGCCGGCGAGCGCTGTCGCCGATAACAGCCCCGCGGCAAGCATGCACGTCATCGACATGCTGAGCGCGTTCTGTGTCGCCGGTTTCGGTGTTGGTGGCGCACGCATCATGGGAGCTCCTTCGACCAGTTTATGGCGTTGACGAAGACACCGAGCGGATTGGCTTTCAGCCGGTCGGCCTCGCGTGGTTGTTGAATGATGACGGTGAGGATGGCGGTCCAACGCTCGGTGCTGGCCAGGTTGCCGTTCTCGTAGCGGCGCTCGGTCCAGGCGACACGAAACGAATCCGGCGAGGCACGGATGACGCTCGAGATGTCGATCGCGACCTGGATCTTGCCGACCTTGGCAAAGGGGTCGTTCGATCGGGCGTAGTCGTTGAGCGAGGTGGCGCCGCGGTCGGTCGTGTAGTCGTAGGCGCGCAACCAGTTCTGGCGCACGATGACAGGATCGTCCGGAATGCTTCGCACCTGCTCGATGAAGCGGGCGAGATGCCATGCGATCTGCGGATCGGTCGGCCTATAGTCTGCAACAGCCGAGGCGACCACCTGCGCCTCGCCGAACTTGTCGACCTGGACCACCCAGGGAACGACGGAGCCGCGCGTCGACTGCCAGACCAAGGCCCCGGCGAGCCCGCCGGCAAGCGCGAGCGAACCGAATGCCATCAATCTCCAGTTTTTCGCCTGGACCCGGGCAGAGCCAATGCGCTCATCCCAAGCCTGGGCGGCACGCTGGTACGGCGTCTCTGGTTGAGGCGTCGTGCCATAACGAACGGAAGGTCGTTTGAAGGGATTCATCGGTGATCATCCTGATGGAGAGAAACACTCGTCGAGCCGCCGCCATGATCGCCGGAGCGGACGGAATGCGCGGCCGTGCTGGCGCCATGACTGATGGCCTGGCCGCGCTTCATGCGAGCGGCCCATTCCGGCGGCGAGCCAGCTGTGGAATTGCGCTGGGATTCGGGGGGCGGTCCGGCAAAGGAGGAACCGTTTGCGGCTTCGCCGGTACTGCCAACCACCGATTGCCCGCCGGTCGCAATCCAACCGGCAGAGCGGCCGGATTGATTGCTGCCGCTGAGCGCTGACGCAGCACGCGACATGGCTTGTTTGGCGGGCTGAACAGCAGCCCCAACCCCGGCTCGCGCGACACCACCGAGGCCGGCGGCGACTGCGCCGGCGCCGCTTTGTCCTGAGGCAGCAGTGGCGAGCCCATAGGCGGTCGACGTACTTCCTGCCAGATGAGCGCCGCCTCGCGCCGCAGCGGCCGACATGCGGCCTCCGGTGCCGATGGCACTTGCAGCAGCACTCAGTCCGGCACGGGTGCCCATGTAACCCGCCGCGCCAAGGCCGGCGGCAGCGAGGCTGGTGCCGACAGCTGCACCTGCACCGAGTTGCGGAGCGCCGGAGACAAGGCCCGTCGCAATGCCCGGGCCGAAGATCGACAGCCCCATCAGCGAAAGCGCGCCGAGCACGAGCGACAGTGCATCCGTGATCGTGGGTTGTTGGGCGAAACCTTGGGTGAACTCACCAAATAAGCCAGAACCAATCCCGACGATGACGGCAAGCACGAGAATCTTCACGCCCGAGGCGATCATGTTGCCGAGCACCTTTTCGGCGAGGAAGGCTGTCCTGTTGAACAGCGCAAACGGGATCAGCACAAACCCGGCAAGTGTCGTCAGCTTGAACTCGATCAGCGTGACGAAGATCTGCACGGCCAGAATGAAGAAGGCGATGAGGACGATCGCCCAGGCCACCATAAGGACGACGATCTGGACAAAATTCTCGAAGAAGGAGACGTAGCCCATCAACTGGCTGGCGGCTTCGAGGATGGGATTGCCGGCGTCGATGCCAACCTGTGCGACGCGGCCAGGTTGCAGCAGCGCAGAACCAGAGAGTGTCGACCCTCCCGCTTTCAGGCCGAGCCCGGAAAAACTCTCAAAGACGATGCCGGCGAGGCGATTGAAGTTGCCGATGATGAAGGCGAAGAAGCCGATATAGAGGGTCTTCTTGACCAGCCGGTGCAACACGTCCTCGTCCGCGCCCCAGGCCCAGAATATCCCCGCAAGCGTGATGTCGATGACGATCAGGGTTGAGGTCAGAAAGGCGACCTCGCCGCCGAGCAGGCCGAAGCCGGAATCGATGTAGCGGGTGAAGGTTTCGAGAAAGCGGTCGATGACGCCGGTATCGTTCATGGCGACACCGGGCGATTTGTCATCGGACTAAACCGCTCTGGCATCGGCATGGGCGGCATATCGGTGCCGAAGAAGCGCCGGCGGTTCTCCGACCACGCCCTGCGACATGCGGGATCGGCTGCCGCCGCCACACCCATGGCCCGACATCGCGCAAGCTCGACCGTGGCTGGCTCGCCGCCCGGATGCGCGGAGCGCGGGGAGGACACGTCCAGCGAGCCGTTGCCGCGCAACGCCATGAAGGTGGCGGCCATGGCGGCGCAAAGGCATAGAACGACCATCATCCGGGCGGCGATCTTGAGATTCATTTTGAAAATGCTCAGTTGTGGAACATGCGAACCGAGGACGGGCTGTAGCTGCTACCCGCCATGAAGCGGCTGAACTGTTCTCGCGCTTGTTGCTGCGCAGCAGCCTGCCTGGCGCTCTCCAGTGCAGCGGCTCGTCCTTGCGCGGCCATCATCGCGGTGAGGTCGGCGACCTGCCTTGCCTGGACAGCGAGAAGCTGGTTGCCTGCCTGGGTCGCCTGCAGGATGCCGACCGCCGACTGGCTGGCGTCGACCGCCGTGCTCGTCTGTTCCCGCGTCCCTTCAATGTTGTCGACGGCGACAGCCCCAGCTTTCAACGAATGCTCGAATGACGAAACCGAAGTCTGCCAGCGTTCACGGGCACCATCGACGAGCTGCTGGCTGGAGAGATTCGAGCCGAAATTCTCATAGGTCGACTTGAACTGGCTTTCGATGTCCTGGACGCTGTAGGCGAGCCGGTCTGCCTCGCCGAGCAGCGCCTTCATCTCAGAGAAATTGCCTTCGATCTGGCCAAGCAGCGAGGTCGGCAGCGAGGTGAGGTTCTTCGCCTGGTTGACTAGCATCTGCGCCTCATTCTGAAGCGAGGTGATCTGGTTCTGGATCTGCTCCAGCGCGCGGGCAGCCGAGAGTACGTTCTCCGCATAATTTCTGGGATCGAAGACGATCAGTGCCGACGCCGGGCCGCACGACAATGCGACGCCGACAGCGACAACACTGGCTGCGGCCAAATGCCGGACACGCAGACAGTTGCGGACGGAATTCATGACGACACCTCCTTTGCGGATTGCTCGATGACGTTGGTGAGATGAGGAACGAGGTCAGCGGCCCAGGAGAGACCGCGATCGGAAAGCCAGGCCTCGAGGAAATGGTCGCGGCCGCGCTCGGCGATGATCCGGTCAATGGCCGCTTGATCGGTCTTCGAGGATGCGGCGCAGAGGGCGAGTGCGATCGGACCGAGGTCCAATTCGAATAGCCGGTTGCCGCGCCGCGACTGGCAATAATAGTCACGCTTCGGCGTCGCCCGGGCGACGATCTCGATCTGGCGATCGTTCAATCCAAAGCGCCGATATATGTCCGTGATCTGCGGCTCGATGGCGCGCTCATTCGGCAGAAAAAGCCGCGTCGGGCAGCTCTCTACGATGGCGGGCGCTATTCGGCTGCCGTCGATGTCGGAGAGCGACTGCGTGGCGAAGATGACGGAAGCATTCTTCTTGCGAAGGGTTTTCAGCCATTCGCGCAGCTGTTCGGCGAAGCCGCCATCGTCAAGCGCCAGCCAGCCCTCGTCGATGATCAGCAGCGTTGGACGCCCATTCATTCTCTGCTCGATGCGATGGAAGAGGTAGGCGAGCACGGCCGGAGCAGCACCGGTGCCGATCAGACCCTCGGTCTCGAAGGCCTGAACGGAGGCTTCGCCGAGACGTTCGTGTTCGGCGTCGAGCAACCGGCCGTAGGGACCGCCGATACAATAGGGGCGCAGCGCCTGCTTCAGCGCCGCGGATTGCAATAGCACCAACAACCCGGTGAGGGTTCGTTCCTGAACCGGCGCCGAGGCCAGCGAGGTGAGCGCCGACCACAGATATTCCCTGACCTCCGGTGTAACGGGCACGCCTTCGCGCTGGAGAATGTCGACGAGCCAGTCGGCCGCCCAAGCCCGTTCGGGCGTGTGCTGAATGCCGCCCAGAGGCTGCAGCGACACGTCGTCGGTGTCGTCGGAGAGATCCCCCAATGTGAGCAGCGCAAGCGGGTCGGCCAGGCCGTGCCCGCTCGACGGATTGCCGCCGAGATTCTGCCAGTCGCCGCCCATTGCGAGCAGCGCCGCGCGGATCGATCCGCCGAAATCGAAGGCGAAGATCTGGTTGTCTGGATAACGCCGAAACTGCAGCGCCATCAGCGCCAGCAGAACCGACTTGCCGGCCCCCGTGGGGCCAACAACAAGCGTATGGCCGACATCGCCGACATGCAGGCTGAACCGGAACGGCGTCGACCCTTCCGTCCTGGCAAAGAACAGCGGCGGCGCCCGAAAGTGCTCGTCAGTTGCCGGCCCTGCCCAGACCGCCGACAGCGGGATCATGTGGGCGAGATTCAGCGTCGACAGCGGTGGCTGCCGGACATTGGCATAGACATGGCCGGGAATGCTGCCGAGCCAGGCCTCGATCGCGTTGACTCGCTCGACCATGGCGGTGAAATCGCGGGACTGGATGATTTTTTCCACCAGCCGCAGCTTCTCGTCGGCGATTGACGGATCGGCATCCCACACAGTCACGGTCGCGGTGACGTATGCTTCGCCGAACTGGTCTGAACCGAGTTCCTGCAGCGCCGCATCGGCATCGGCTGCCTTGTTGGCGGCGTCCGTGTCGACCAGGACCGACGCCTCGTTCGTCATCACTTCCTTGAGAATCGCGGCGACGGACTTCCTTTTGGCGAACCATTGCCGGCGGATCTTGGTCAGCAGGCGGGTTGCATCGGTCTTGTCGAGCATGATTGCGCGCGTCGACCAGCGGTAGGGGAAGGCAAGTCGGTTGAGCTCATCGAGGATCCCCGGAAAGGTCGTGGTCGGAAAGCCGATGACAGTGAGCGTGCGGAGATGGAAATCACCGAGCCTCGGCTCTAGCCCGCCTGCCACCGGCTGATCAGCCAGCAGGACGTCGAGATGCATCGGCGTTTCGGGAACGCGGACGCGATGGCGCCTGGTCGAGACCGTGGAATGCAGATAGGTCAGCGTTTCGGTGTCATCGAGCCAGTCGACTTCGGGAACGAAACCTTCGATGAGCTTCAGGACGCGGTCAGTACGGTCGACAAAACCCTTTAATAGCTCCCAAGGGTCTACGCCGCTCTTTGCGCGGCCTTCGTAGAGCCAGCTTTCCATCCGGGATGCTTCCTCAGCCGGCGGCAGCCAGACGAAGGTCAGAAAGTAGCTGCTTTCGAAGAGCTCAGCATGGGACTCGCCATCGCCCAGCCCGGGTGATCCAGCGATGGAGTCACCCTCGAACTGTTCGCGTCGTTCAATGTCGACCAACGCTGACGCGCTGTCAGGGAAAAGCCCTGCCGGATAGTCCTGCGCTGCAATTCGGGCTGCTTCGACGAAGATGGCCCAGCCGGAGCCAAGGCGGCGGAGCGCATTGTTGAGGCGTGCCGTCGTGCCGACCAGTTCGGCAGGCGTTGCACTATCGAGATCGGGACCGCGAAAACGTGCGGTTCGCTGGAACGAGCCGTCCTTGTTGAGCACAACGCCCGACGCCACCAACGCAGCCCAGGGCAGATAGTCGGCGAGGTTTTTCGAGCGTTTGCGGTATTCGGTGAGGTTCATCATGGAAAGAGCCCTTCAGCAGCCGAAATGGGCGGGATAGCGAAGGTGCCGGCGCGCCACGTCGACGAATTGCGCATCGCGCTTCGCTGCCAGGACAGCTGCAAAATGTCCGATCGCCCAGATGACGATACCGGCGAGCCAAAGCCTGAGGCCTAGTCCGACCGCACCAGCCAACGTCCCGTTGGCAATGGCGACCGCGCGTGGCGCTCCGCCGAGCAGGATCGGTTCGGTGAGTGCACGGTGGACCGGCGTGAAGAAGCCGCGGACTTCGTCCTCCATCAGATCAGCGCTCCACCGCCGAACGAGAAGAACGACAGGAAGAACGAACTCGCCGCGAAGGCGATGGATAGTCCGAACACGATCTGGATTAGCCGCCGAAAGCCGCCCGAGGTGTCCCCGAAGGCGAGCGACAGACCGGTGACGATGATGATGATCACCGCCACGATCTTGGCGACCGGTCCCTCGATCGACTCGAGGATCTGCTGGAGCGGCTCCTCCCACGGCATGGAAGAACCTGCCGCATAAGCAGGGGCGATCATCATGGCTCCGACCGCAGTAGTCGTAGCGGCGCCCAGGAGGACCGAGCCAAGCTTACGGATAGACGATGAAGTGAAGGGGATCGGGTTCATTCTGACGCTCCATGGATGGCTCGGGATTTATGGTTGGCTCGGTCTCGAGTTTGGCCTCGAGCATACGGTAATCGCCGGTGACGGGATCGAGCCTGTCAACCACCGCGATCTCCACGAGGCGACGGGCTGAACCGCGGCCGGCTAACACGGCGACGAGATCAATCGTCTCGGCAATCAACCCGCGCGGAACGGTGACAACAGCTTCCTGCACGAGTTGTTCAAGCCGACGCAGCGCCCCAAGCCCGGAGCTGGCGTGTATGGTGCCAATGCCGCCGGGATGTCCGGTGCCCCAGGCTTTCAGGAGGTCGAGTGCTTCCCCGCCGCGGACTTCACCGATCGGGATGCGGTCGGGGCGAAGCCGCAGCGATGACTTCACCAGGTCGGAGAGCGAGGCGACGCCATCCTTCGTGCGAAGCGCTACCAGATTGGGCGCTGCACACTGCAGCTCGCGGGTATCTTCGATTAGTACAATACGGTCGGAGGTTTTTGCGACCTCCGCCAGAAGCGCGTTGACCAATGTCGTCTTGCCGGTCGACGTGCCACCAGCGACTAATACATTCTTACGCTTTTCGACGGCGAGCCGCAGCACATCGGCCTGGGCTTCCGTAACGATTCCGGCGGCGATGTAATCCTTGAGCGTGAACACGGCGACTGCGGGCTTGCGGATGGCGAAGGTGGGCGCTGAAACGACCGGCGGCAGCAGACCCTCGAACCGCTCACCCGACTCCGGCAGTTCGGCCGATATACGCGGCGAGCCGGAATGCACTTCGGCGCCGACGTGATGAGCGACCAGGCGGACGATCCGCTCGCCATGGGCCGTGTTCAAATGTTCGCCAGTTTCGCAGAGCCCTTCCTTCAGCCGGTCGACCCACAGCCGACCGTCCGGATTGAGCATCACTTCGACAATCGAGGGATCATCGAGAAAGCCAGCTATTGCGGGGCCGAGGGCTGTGCGCAGCATGCGCGACCCACGCGAGACCGCTTCCCTGCCGACATTTTGATTGTCTGCCACGATGATCCCCAGTTTCTCGGGCGATTTGTTTCGCGCCGTTGACGGGGATGATTAGAAGAAGCAGGAATGTGAGCGTTGCAACAAGGAAAACGGCCGGCACCAACACGACGTGCAGAAACTTGCAAAATGCGGTGCAGATGAGCTGGCCGACCGCGTCCCCTATTCTGGGTGCGACTCAGCCGTGTCCGGCGGCGCTGCAGGCGCAATGTCCTCGGCAATTTCTTGGCTGAGCTTTGGCCCCTTGCTCAATCTGCGGCCGAGCGCATCGACGAACGCGTCATAGCGCTGCCTCCCTTTCGCGCGCGCTTCAGGCTGAGCGGCGTCAGGTAAGGCTGGAGTGGACGTGAGCCAGAAGCGCACGAACAAGGCCAGCGTCTCGATCGAAATACCGAGATCGCGTTCAACCCGCTGAACGCGCCGGTCGATCTGATCAAGCCGCCTTGTGATTGCCGCCTCTTTGCGCTCCTCGGCATCCGGAGACAGAAAAGAAGCGATAGCTGCCTCCGCGATCAACGACAGGGAGACATCCCTCTTGGCGGCGTAGTCACCAAGCGCATTCATGACCTCCGGTTCCAGATAGGCCGAGAGCCGCCGCTTCTTTGTGGAGGTCAAAGTTCGATTCCGTCTTTGGGATCGAGTGCGGCCTGTCGGGCGGTGCGCCGCATCGTCTGGTCGACCGAACGTCGCCGGGCTGCCTCATCATCGGATTCGTCGCGATCAAGGTCGAATTCATCACTGTGTGCCAGCCTGGGCTCCGGCGCGATATCCTCGTGCTCTGGCAGTTCGGGCTGGCGGCGGATGCCGCCGTTGCCGGGGTCACTGTCTTGCCCAGTCGATGCGCGTATTGTCTGCGCCGACGGCACCTTGGAAAGCGATATTCCGGTCCAGTCGTCTGGATGCGATACTGCGTCGTTGGGTGTGGGCTTGGGCGGAGGCAGGACGCGCTCGGCGAGCCGCGGATCTGCGAAATAGCGCGCCTTTTTCGCCCGGATCGGCGACAGTCCGGAGACCATCACAATGGCATCGGTCGGTGGCAACTGCATGATCTCGCCGGGCGTCATCAGCGCGCGGGCCGTCTCCTGTCGCGAGACCATGAGATGCCCAAGCCAAGGCGACAAACGATGCCCGGCATAGTTCTTCATCGCCCGCATTTCGGTTGCCGTTCCTAGCGAGTCAGAGACTCGCTTGGCGGTCCGCTCATCGTTGGTAGCGAAACTCACACGAACATGGCAGTTGTCGAGGATGGAATTGTTCGGCCCATACGCCTTTTCGATCTGATTGAGTGACTGGGCAATGAGGAACGACTTGATGCCATAACCGGCCATGAAGGCGAGCGCTGACTCGAAGAAATCAAGCCGGCCAAGTGCCGGGAATTCATCGAGCATCAGAAGCAAGCGATGCCGGCGATCCTTTGCATGGAGATCCTCCGTTAGCCTGCGGCCGATCTGATTCAGGATAAGCCGGACAAGCGGCTTGGTGCGGCTGATATCCGATGGCGGCACGACCACATAGAGTGTCGTGGGACGCGCTTTCTCAACCAGATCAGCAATGCGCCAATCGCAACGGGACGTCACTTGGGCCACAACCGGATCGCGGTAAAGGCCAAGGAAACTCATTGCGGTCGACAGCACACCAGAGCGCTCATTCTCCGATTTGTTGAGCAGTTCACGTGCTGCCGATGCCACAACGGGGTGCGGACCGGCATCGCCAAGGTGCTTGGTTAGCATCATGGTTCGCAACGTCGTCTCGGTTGGCCGCTGCGGATCGGAGAGGAACCTGGCAACACCGGCCAGCGTCTTTTCATTCTCGGCGTAGAGGACATGCAGGATCGCGCCGACCAGCAGCGCGTGGCTGGTCTTTTCCCAATGATTGCGGCGCTCAAGCGACCCCTCTGGGTCGACCAGCACGTCAGCGACGTTTTGGACGTCTCGGACTTCCCAAGCGCCACGCCTGACTTCCACCAGCGGGTTGTATGCGGCTGACGCAGGGTTGGTTGGGTCGAACAGCAGGACACGGCCGAAACGTGCTCGCCAGCCAGCCGTGAGTTCCCAATTTTCTCCCTTAATGTCGTGAACGATTGCGCTTCCCGGCCAAGTCAGCAGGGATGGCACGACCAGCCCGATGCCCTTGCCGCTTCGGGTCGGTGCGAAGCACAGGACATGCTCCGGGCCATCGTGGCGAAGGTAGTCCAAATCAAGCTTGCCGAGAACCACGCCATCGGGGCCGAGCAGGCCTGCGGCTTCGATCTCCTTTCGCACAGCCCAGCGCGCTGAGCCGTACGTTGCCACGTATTTGGCCTCCCGCGCTCGCCATAGTGACATGCCGATAGCAACAACAATTGCGATGAAACTGCCGCTCGCCGCGATCAGCGCGCCTTCAACAAAGACCGTTGGCGCATAGGCGTCGTAGAAAAGCCACCACCAGAAAAATGCCGGTGGCGGATAGATCGGTTGGCCGACAAGTTCGAACAAGGGCGAACCAAGTTGCTCTTGGTAACCCAGTTGCCAGGCTGTCCATTGCGTTGCTCCCCAGGTGGTCGTAAGCACGATGGTGAAAACAGCGACGATCTGACCCCACAATATTCTGGTTGCCTGCATCATAATTCCCGATTCGAGATTTCGGGAGCCAATAAGCAGAGTACGAACTCAGGCAGTGCAACAAGAAAGGCTTCATCGCGGCCGCTCATTGTGACCAGACCTAAAAATACTTGCGATCTGCGCTGAGCATTTGTTCCTCAAAGAAGAATTTGAGGCACCCCGCGAAAACGGTTGGCGAACTTCGATTGCGCGGATGGACACGGCCTGGTCGATTACAACCGATCAGGGCCCTGATGACCCATGGCAATCGCAAGGTCCCGCCCGCAGGGAGATTCACCGCTCGCACTCGCTCATGCATTTCAGACTGGACGGATGCTTGGCCGCCATCCAGGATACCTCGATCTCCGGCCGTCGGGTTGCCCGTGAACTGACGGAACTGATCGCGCACCGCGGCAGGCCGGGCATGATCGTCTCCGACCACGGCACCGAGTTCACCTCGAACGCCGCATGCGCGACGAACTCTTGAACGAGAGCCTGTTCTTGGGCCACGCCCGCATCGCCATTGCCGAATGGCGGGACCGCGAGGCCTCATTCCCCGCTCGGTTCCCAGACCCCGGCAGCTTTGCCGAGGTCATCACCGCAACCGGCTCCGACGCTGTGCTGATCGAAGGCTCTGCGCCTCCGCCGGTTGCTCAACCCGCGCCAAACGGCGTAACAGAAATGATCTGATCCCCAGAAACTGGACCGTTCAGAATTAGAGTTTTCCGCTGTAATTTCCCGGCTGGGAGAGGAGCGGAAGCGATGAAGGCATCGAAGTTTTCTGACGCGCAGAAGGCGTTTATTCTAAAGCAGGGAGCGGATGGGATTCCTGTGGCGGAGATCTGCCGTCGAGCGGGGATCAGCCAGGCGACCTACTTCAACTGGAAAAAGAAATATGACGGGCTGCTGCCGACGGAGATGAAGCGGCTGAAGCAGCTGGAGGACGAGAACGGCAAGCTCAGGAAGCTGGTCGCCGACCTGTCGCTGGACAAGGAGATGCTGCAGGACGTGATCCGCCGAAAACTGTGAGGCCTGGTCGCAAACGCGAGCTGGTGGCGGATACCTGTTGTGACTGGAACGTGTCGATCCGGCGAGCGTGCCGGGTTCTGGAGTTCGACACCTCGACCTATCACTACAAGTCCCGCCGCCGCGATCAGGCCGGCATCGAAGCTCGGATCAAAGACATCTGTGCGACGCGGGTTCGTTACGGCTACCGGCGCGTGCACGTGATGCTCAGGCGCGAGGGCTGGGATATCAACATGAAGCGAACCTATCGCATTTACAAGGACTTAGGGCTTCAGCTGAGGAACAAGACACCGAAAAGGCGCGTCAAGGCGAAGCTGCGAGACGATCGCCAACCAGCCGCCGAACCCAACGACGTGTGGGCGATGGACTTCGTTCACGATCAGCTTGCGACGGGCAAGAAGATCCGCGTCCTGACGGTCGTCGATACGTTCTCACGCTACGTGCCGGTGCTCGACCCGCGCTTCAGTTACCGAGCCGAGGATGTGGTCAGGACGCTGGAACAGGTCTGCCCCCGGATCGGCTATCCGAAGACGATCCGGGTCGATCAAGGCTCGGAGTTCGTCTCCCGCGACCTTGATCTGTGGGCCTATACCAGGGGCGTCACGCTCGACTTCTCGCGACCGGGAAAGCCAACGGACAACGCTTACATTGAAGCCTTCAACGGCCGCTTCAGGGCGGAGTGTTTGAACGCCCACTGGTTCCTGACGCTTGCCGACGCGGCCGAAAAAGTTGGAGGATTGGCGCAGATACTACAACGAGGTGCGCCCACATGGCGCAATCGGGCACAAGGTTCCGATCTCGTTGATCAATCCCGATGGTGCCGCCAGCCCGCCATCGTGAAACAGCCGGAAAACTCCACCTTCCGGCGGTCCAAAGAATGGTATCGGATCAACAGCCGGAAAACTCCACCTTCCGGCGGTCCAAAGAATGGTATCGGATCAAAACGGCCAAGGCTCTAATCTCCACTGGATGAATGATCAGTGGCAGGTCCCAAGCAATCAAGCTGTCCTAGCTTAACTTCACGTCCGAACAGCCTGCAGCAGGCTGAACCCCCCAGACGCTTCAGGCGGTTTGGGTCTACGGTGCAGGCTTCATCTGCTACGCGCTTCACCCTGCGGGCAGCAGACTGCGAAGCCTCCACTGCCGCGAACAGCTCGGGACGGCGGGTTAACCGCGGGACCTGTCCGCCATTTCTGGCACAAGAACCGTGCAATCGGCTCGTGTATGTCGTGTTGCCCATCTCGTGATCGCATCATTGCCCTCGTCCTCTTTTAGCCGGCCGTTCCTCCCGACCGCCGGTTCGATGATGATGACCCCCTGTCGAGAATAGTCCTTTTGTCGCCGCATGACGGTCTGAGCCGTCTCGTGGTCGTTCACTAGCCTCGCAACGAGATGTCAGAGGCATTGAAGCTCCGCGCTACACATCGGTGTTGTTGGTTTCGACCTGACCCTGACGATTTGACACGCTCAGCTCAATTGAGCGTTGTCCGAACCATCGGCCGCGGCAGCTAAGCGGCGCCATTTTACTGTGCGATGACCGTAATGAATATGACAGGGCAGACCACAATGAGCAGGTTGGGGCTGAAGACTTTTTAGCGAACTCGCAAAAAAGGAAACGACAGCTCTTCCAGTTTGCAATCGCAGCCGAAACTCGTTTTTTGATGAGAGGGTAGCCAGCCATTTGCCGCTTCCGTTAGTTATCCGCCCGGCAACGTTATGTGGCTGCCCTTCAAGAGCCGGACACTAAGGTGTCCGATGACGCCACGCTGCGTGAGTTCGCTGTGCCGAACATCCGCAGGAGCGTCGCGGGCGCTGGCATAGATCCACCTTGTGCGCGCTGGTCGGCATCGGCCTCAAAGCGGAAAATGACGTCGTTCTCTCTTGAGCAGCACCGTCCTCGTCGCTTGGAGGAGACGAGGGCTACTCTGTATCGCAAACGTAGGAGCGACGGCCGGTGATTGGCCGCGCCGCATGGCCGAGAAGCGCTGACCGCCGGCATCCAGGAAGCCTAAGTCCAGGGCGTCTCGATACGCTCCGTCGACGACCTGGTCAGGCCATGGGCATGAGGCGGCAGCTCTTGGTGTTCGACGATCCGAATCGATCCGCTCATCGAGCCCGTGAACGTCGGTTTTCGCGCCACGGACGGCCGCGATGCTCTGTTCATTCGTCTCTCGCATATCGGCCTTCGCGATGTCTGGGTCTCAACGACATGCTCCTTGTAGTCGGCGAGTTGCGCCTAGACCGGGGCAGCGAGAGCAGCGGAGGCCGCCTTGGTGATACTCTCAACCTTGGCGATTCGGATGGCGCCTGGGTCCGCCGCCAGAAAACCCAGGGCACTGGATGATGGCAAAGACAAGAAGCTGTTCTAATCGAAGTGTGTCGCATCGTCCCGCCGCGTCCGAATGTCCCAGCCGCGCGGGCGCCGTTTTCGTTGGAAGCTAGGACTGCCGCGACTGCCGCAGCAGACAGGCTTGCGACTACGACTTTTGTCGACCGGATCGGATGTTTAACGCGCAGAATGTGGCGCCCGACTTTCTGGCCGGGGCGAGCGCGAGAAGACCCGTCAGAGTTATTGCTTTGACCGTTTGGCCAGTCCCTAACTGTTAGCGTCCGGAGCGCGGCCGGCCACGGAATCATCGATCTGCTCGCCTTCGGTTGTCGCCTTGGTGCCCGCGCTATCTGATTGAGCACGTTCAGCCTTGGCCCCGGTGACGCGTCCATGCATCCACGCGACGGCGGCGCCAATAATGCCGGCCCCGACCGCGAGGATGATCGGGTTGGTAAACAGGAATGCGAATAGAGCAGTCATGAGAATGTTCCCCAATGTATCAAGATTACCACCCAGCAGAGTTTACAGGACATGTGCAGAGATTGGTCCATGTCGTAAGAAATCCGCCCCATGCACTTGGCATCGTCGATGAGGCCGTGAGCGACGAACTCTGCGACACCGAGCGCGAGACTGCCGGTTATCAGGCCGACCACGCCGCCGTGGATTGCCGCGTGAGATAGAAGGCCATGGTACCAGGGAACGCCCGGAATCGGATTGGCGCGGTTCTTGGCCCTGGCAAGGAAATCGCTCTGAAGCGGATAGTCAGCCAGTGCGTGACCGGCCAGAAGAAGCGCAATCGTGGTTAGTAACGCGGTCATCTCACTGCACCTTGCCGATGCTGGGGTTACTGCCGAGAGTGGGATCGTCCCAGTGCCGCGAGTAATCGGTCAGCACGCCGACCGACCGCATGGCGGTCAGGAGCCATTTTGGCAACACGTAGCGTTGGAACAGGCCGGGATCGAGCGAGAGGAGGACGCGGACCACGACGCCACTGAAGGCCTGTAGGCGGGCCAGGAAAATGGGCTCGCTGTTGAGGAAGAAGGTTTTGATCTTGGGCCACATGGTCCTTCGGCTTTCTCAGAAATTCGCGCAGCAATCCACGGCCGGCTTGTCGGCGGTAAGTGGAACGGCGACGGTCTTGCCTTCGAATGTCAGTGAGTAGCGGATAGTCCTGCATGGATCCCCTTCTTGCGCTGCCATGTTGCAGTGCTCGTCGCCGGGAGTGCACCGGCCAGTTGGCCTTTCTCCGCAGCGGGTAGGCCGAGCGCAAGTGGACGTTTCGTCCGGTCCGATGCTGGAGGTCGCGTAGTTCACGCGGCCCGTACATCGATGCCGCTTTTGGCGGTCCCGCCGTGTACCAGAACTGGGGCAGGACGAACTCGGTTTATGAGTTGCAACGTAATGCAAGTGCCCTGGCAAGGACGCTGATCGTGCAAATCGAGGTGAGAGCTAGACAACCACTAGCGTGCCGATCTCCACCACGCGGCCGGTGGGGATCTGAAAATATTCGGTCGCATCGGCCGCCGTGCGCGCCAGGCCGATGAAAAGGCGGTCCTGCCACACCGGCATGCCGGAATTGGGCGAGGCCTTGAGCGATCGCCGCGACAGGAAGAATGATGTCGTCATGATGTCGAACTTCCAGCCCTGCTTGCGGCAGATCGCCAGCGCGCGCGGAATGTTGGGCTGCTCCATGTAGCCGAAGGTCAGCGTCACCCCGCATGAACAGCTCGTTGACCGTCTCCATCTTGACCCGGTCGCTGTCAGGCACCACCGGTTGCGGCGCCGTCACCACCGAAAGGATGACGTTCTGCTCGTGCAGTACCTTGTAGTGTTTCAGGCTGTGCATCAGCGCCGTTGGCGCACTGAGCGGATCGCTGGTCAGGAATACGGCGGTGCCGCACACCAGCTGCGGCTTCTTCTTCAGCAGATTGCCGGTGAGGAAATCGAGCGGAATCTCGTTGCGCCGGGTCTTGTCCAACAGATAGCGGCTACCCCGCACCAGGTCCACATGCCCAGCACGATGGTGAAGGCCACGGCCAGCGATGCCCAGCCGCCCTCGAACACCTTGACGATGTTGGAGGCAAAGAAGCCGATGTCGATAAAGGCAAACAGCGCCGTCAGCGAGACGGCCAGCCACAGCCGCTATTTCCAGATGCGGGTCATGACCACATAGAGCAGCAGGGTCGTCACCAGCATGTTGCCGGTCACCGAGATGCCGTAGGCCGAGGCCAGTTTGCTCGATTCGCCGAAGCCGACCACCAGCATTACCACCGCCAGCGCCAGCAGCAGGTTGACGCGTGGCATGTAGATCTGGCCGGATTGCTTCTCCGACGTATGCAGGATTTCCAGACGCGGCAGCATGTTGAGCTGCACCGCCTGCCGGGTCAGCGAAAAAGCACCGGAGATGACCGCCTGGCTGGCGATAACCGTCGCCGCGGTCGCCAGCACGACGATCGGGATAAGCATCCAACCCTCGTTCATCTCGAAGAACGGATGGCCGAGGACGCCGCCATTCGCCAGGATAAAGGGGAAGACGGCTCCGATCGTGACGGAGGCAACTTTTGGCGAATGGATCAAGAAGGCGACGATGTAATGCGGGCTCACCGCCCACAGAATTACCGGGTCGGTGATGATATGATTGAGGCCGGACAGGCCGATCGCCAGGAACCAGACCGCGGTCACCGGACCGAAGACCAGTCCCACCCCGCCGGTGCCGAAACGTTGCACCGGAACACCACGGCGAGAATCACGAGTGTCAGCGGCACGACATAGGGCGGGAAGGCGGGGGTGATGACATTCATGCCTTCGACCGCCGAAAGCACCGAAATCGCCGGCGTGATAACCGCATCGCCGAAAAACAACGAGCCACCGACGATGCCGACGCCCAGGATCAGCGCTGAGCGCTTTGGGAAACTGCCACGCGCGAGCGCCATCAATGATAGTACGCCGCCCTCGCCGCGGTTATCGGCGCGCAGCACGAACATGATGTACTTTACCGTCACCGTGATCGTCAGCGACCATATGATCAGCGACAGCACGCCGAAAATATCTGCTGGGTCAGCGATGTTGCCGCCAGACGAGGCATGCAGCGCTTCGCGGAGCGCATAGATTGGGCTCGTCCCGATATCGCCATAGACCACACCGAGTGCGCCAAGCATTAACAACTGAGTGCTTTGTGTATGAGCCGAGCCGAGATGTTCCGCTAGTTCCCCACCGTCACAATTGTTGGCAGATTCCGCGACAGCCATTCGTATGCTCCCATGGGTGCTGGGCTCTGGAGCCAACGCAATTCTGCATTTGCGAGGCGCGCCCCTTGCAGTGGGTAGCCTCGGCCGATTGGGCGTGCGACGCGGAGAGGGAGGAACTCGCTGCACTGCCGCTATCGGCCGAGGCGTCAGGTAATTGCTAGCAGAGACTGCCATCTTGAAGTCGACTGGCACATCACACGGTCGGTTATCACATCAACACCAGCAATCTATAACGTTTAATTCTTACATAATACCAAGAGCCTCTGGCAATTACAATCTAACATTCGAAATTTTATTATAAAGTTATACAAAACACCCAACCTCATTCGGTCATTTACCTCGATTCACTTAGGATCCGACTATCGACTGGCGATTGTTGGAAGTCAATATTTTCATGGTTTCAGATGTAGCATTTCGGAAGGCTTGTCATAGAACATAAGTGTCCAGATTTGCGACATTTCGTGACGACAGAATCGCGCGCTGGCCGAGCCGTCCGCATCCTGAATACGGGAGCGTTCCGCCTGCCTTTGACCTTCCGCTTCGGCCCGAACGCGCTTGACAAACGGGCACCGGCCCGGTCCGCAGGGGCTCGAAAGGATCCGGGCGTGGAAGGGGAGGGTCGCGCCTATTCCGCTGATCGCCATCGGCGGCCTCAATCCCGAGCGGCTCGATGGCGTTTTCGGTGCCGGCGCCGACAGCGCGGCGGTGGTGACGGACGTAACGCTGAATCGGGATCCCGCGGCGCGCACCAGGGAATGGATCGAAAAGACGGAGCAATGGCGCTGAAGCAAGACCCGCATGTGCTTGTCGTTGGCGGATCGGATTCCAGCGGAGGTGCCGGGATTGCGCGCGACATCGAGACGATCTCTGCCATCGGCGTGGGCACCTGCCTTGCCATCACCGCGGTAACGGTGCAAACACACGACGCCGTCGGGGATATCCGTCCTATGCAGCCTGGCCTGGTGGCTGATCAAATGCGGGCGGCGTTGCAGGCCAACGAGGTGGCGGCCATCAAGATCGGCATGCTCGCGACCGCGCAGATCATCGCTGCGGCCGCCACCGTGCTGCGCGAAAATCAGCGGATACCGGCTGTGCTCGATCCGGTGCTGGCCTCCTCGTCCGGCAGACCGCTGCTGCAAGCGCGCGCGATCGGCGTCATGAAGCGGGAACTCATGCCGCTTTGCCATCTCGTCACGCCAAATCTCATCGAACTGGCGATCCTGACGGGATCGGAACTGGCAGCGGACGATGATGATGCGCTGCGGCAGGGAAGGCGATTGCTCGCGGCCGGGCCGCAGGCGCTGCTCGTCAAGGGCGGCCACGCAACGGGACCACGATCGACAGATATTCTGTGGAGTTCGGATCAAGAACCCATTCGCTTCGATTCACCGCGTCTTGCCGGTACGATGCGCGGGACCGGGTGCATGCTGGCCAGCGCCATCGCCGCGCATTGGGCCGGTGCGAAGTCGCTCGAAGAGCGCGTGCTCGAAAGCAAGCGATTTGTGCTCAAGAGGCTTAATGAGAATTCTGCCGGATGATCCCACAAGCCATCCGAGCTCCATGGCGCAAGGAATTGCTGGGGGATGACGGCCGGCAGTTCGTTCCGCATCGGTTTTCGATGGCGCAAGTGGCCGACAAGCCCGCCCGGCAGCAAAACCGGCCCGGCCTGAAAATCGTCTCAATGAGGTTTGTTTTCATACATCTCATTGCGCCAGAACCGTGGGTGATCGTTGGGCGAGCTGGAGAGATCCTCGACTTGCGGCAGCGACAGGTCTGCCTCATCTGGCAATTCACCGGCCATGGCGGCGGCGAGCTTCGCCTGATCGAGCTCCTTTTCCCACCGCGCCACGACAACCGTCGCGATCGCATTGCCGACGAGGTTGGTCAGCGCCCGGCACTCCGACATGAAGCGGTCGACGCCCAGGATCAGCGCCATGCCGGCAACCGGGACGGCGGGCACGACCGACAGCGTCGCCGCCAGCGTGATGAAGCCAGCGCCAGTGATGCCCGCGGCACCCTTGGAGCTGAGCATGGCGACGAGAAGCAAAAGTACCTGGTCGCCGAGAGTGAGAGGCGTGTCGGTCGCTTGTGCGATGAACAATGCCGCCAGCGTCATGTAGATGTTGGTGCCGTCGAGGTTGAAGGAATAGCCGGTCGGGATGACCAGGCCGACGACCGACCGCTTGCAGCCGGCGCGCTCCATCTTGACCATGAGGCCGGGCAGCGCCGCCTCTGACGAGGAGGTGCCGAGAACCAGCAGCAACTCTTCCTTGATGTAGCGAATCAGCGCCAGGATCGAGAAGCCGTTGTAGCGGGCGACCGCTCCGAGCACCACCAGCACGAACAGCAGCGAGGTCGCGTAGAACGTGCCGATCAGCATTGCGAGATTGGCCATCGAGCCGATTCCGTATTTGCCGATGGTAAAGGCCATTGCGCCGAAAGCGCCGATCGGTGCGGCCTTCATCAAAATGGCGACAAGGCGGAAAATCGGTGCGGTCAGCGCCTGCAGGAAATCGACGACCGCACGGCCGCGGTCGCCGACCAGCCCCAACGCAATACCGAACAGCACCGAAAAGAACAGCACCTGCAATACATCGCCCTGGACGAAGGCGCCGGTGATCGTGTCGGGGATGATGTTCATCAGGAAGCCGACGATGGTGGTGTCATGCGCCTTTTCGGTAAAGGTCACCACCTTCGATGCGTCGAGTGTGGCCGGATTGATGTGCATGCCGGCGCCGGGCTGGACAACGTTCGAGACGATGAGGCCGATAACCAGCGCCAGCGTCGAGAACACCAGGAAATAGACCATCGCTTTTCCGGCGACACGGCCGACTTTCTGCAGGTCAGATACGCCGGCAATGCCGGTCGCCACCGTCAGGAAGATCACCGGCGCGATGATCATCTTCACCAGTTTGATGAAGGCGTCGCCGAACGGCTTCATCGCGGCACCTGTCTCCGGATAGAAATGGCCGAGAAGCACGCCAGCGGCGATCGCCACCAGGACCTGCACATAGAGATGCCGATAGAAAGGAATCTTGCCGCGCGGCTTGGCGGCAGCGATCGTTGTCTGCATGATATCCTCCGTTGCGCCCCGATCGGAAGACCCGACCTCCCGGGACTAAGCTTCAGCAGCCTCGCGGCTGCTGAAGCTGAGTTCGCATCAGGCGTGCCAGACGCAGCCCTTTGTCGATAAACCCTTGATCTTTAGCGCGTTATCATCAATTCACGCTGCTTGCCTCTGGGCAACAAGTGCGGCTGCCCGGACAAATTTGATTGGCCGTTGTGCGAAATTATTCAAAAAATGGGCGATGCCGCAGCGCCGCGCTTCCGACCCGTCTTCGACGCTCGAGCAACTCGGCGGGCGAGCGGTCCGAGCTTGGTTTGAGTTCGCGGCAACAGGGCTCGCGATCATTGCGGCGGCTCTCCATGGCTCCGGCCTCTACGCTCGGGACATCGAGCTCAACGTGCTAGCGGCGCAGGCGCGCACAGGCGCCAACCTGAAGGTGCTGCTTAGCGCTGTTTTGGAAAATCCACGCGCACTGCCGCTGCTGCTATCGCAAGACGAGCAGGTGCACGATGCTTTGGCGCGGCGCGATGCCGTCGCGATCGGTGTGCTGAACCGCGAATTGAAGGCAGCGTAGTCGAACATGACGCACCAGAGCGCAGCACCGGTCATTCTGATCGATGACGACCGTGACCTCCTGAAAGCCACCGCCCAGACGCTTAAGCTTGCCGGATTCTCGGTGTCGGCGTTTTCGATGGCATCAAAGGCACTGGTCGGCATCCATTCCGATTTTGCCGGTGTGGTTGTGTCCGACATCCGCATGCCCGAGATCGATGGCTTTTCGACCGCATCCTGCGGCTTGATCCCGACCTTCATCACCGGTCACGGAGACGTCCCAATGGCAGTCAAGGCGATCAAGGACGGCGCCTACGACTTCAATACCAATCCGTTCGCCACTCACGGACTGACCCAGTTGTGCGGCGGGCAGCAGAAAAACGCCGGCTAACCATGGAGAACCGGGTCCTGCGCGAGGCAAGCGAGCTGGCCCAGGACAGCTTGCCGCTGATCGGCCAGACCCGGGCGATGGAAGACTGCGCCGCACCCTACGGCAAATCGCAGACACCGATGTCGACGTGCTGGTGACCGGGGAGACCGGCTCCGCCAAGGAGGTGGTGGCCGGATTGCTGCACCGCTGGAGTCGCCGCGCCAAGGGCAATTTCGTCGCGCTGAATTGCGGGACGTTGCCGGAGGCGATTGTAGAAAGCGAGTTGTTCGGCCATGGGGCAGGCGCTTTCACCGGCGCGCAGAAAAAGCGGATCGGTCGCGTTGAGCATTCAAGCGGCGGCACGCTATTCCTCGACGAGATCGAAAGCATGCCGGCGTCGGCACAGGTGCGGATGTTGCGTGTGCTGGAAATGCGCGAGGTCATGCCGCTCGGTACCAATGAGGTAAGGCCGGTGGATCTGCGCGTCGTTGTCGCGGCCAAGGTCGATCTCGGCGACCGGCGCCAGCGCGGTAATTTCCGGGAGGGTCTCTATTGCCTGCTCAATGTGGT
The DNA here is from genome assembly GCF_053714255.1 of Mesorhizobium sp. 43Arga. Lineage (NCBI taxonomy): Bacteria > Pseudomonadati > Pseudomonadota > Alphaproteobacteria > Hyphomicrobiales > Phyllobacteriaceae > Mesorhizobium > Mesorhizobium sp. 43Arga. Next base: position 478,642 of record NZ_JBSKBO010000004.1, on the reverse strand, counting down.
AACCGTCTCCATTCCACCACGACGCGAGCGCCGCGACGATATTGCTCTTCTGGTCGGCTACTTCGCAGAGCGTGCCGCGGCCCGATTCCGCCGCCCTGTGCCTGCCAGACCGGCGTCGGTGCACCGTTATCTGCATGAGCATGACTGGCCGGGAAATGTGCGCGAATTGGCGCATTTTGCGGAACGTTTCGTGCTCGGGTTGGAACAAGAAATGCAGACGCTACCCTCTGATGCGGCTCGCCCGCTTCCCGAGCCGCCTGGAGCGCTACGAGGCCGACATCATCCGCGAGACGCTCGGCCGCAACGGCGGAGATGTCAGGCGAACGGTCGAGGCGTTGGGCATTCCGCGAAGACCTTTTACGACAAGTTTCAGCGCCACGGCATCGTACGGGGCGATTTTTCCAAGTAGTCGGCAATCTTCAAACTCGGTGCAAAAGCGCTCGACGCAGGCCGCAGGTGCTAGAGACAGGCCGAAAAATTATTCTCTTTCTCTCGTTCTCTAATCGAACTCGAACGGTTCGGGGTTTCGTTCCTCTTAAAGAAACGTGCGCGACCAGTTCTCTGCTGCGCGTGGTGGCGCCGGATCATATGTTCATGACCAGGTTGTCGATTCTTCTGAGGGACCCATCGGCCTTTGGGACCGCTGGATAGGCGCGGCCGTCCTATGCCGTTCTGTGACACAAATAGCGTCCCGCGGCCGCGGCGTATTAAGCGTATATTTACCGTAGTTCGGCAAAGTTTAATCCTACGGTCATGTTTGGAGTACCGCAGCACCACAAGCCCCAGGCAACATGCCCGCGCCTTCTCGTAGGCGCGGGTTTTTCGTATGCCCCCCTGGAAAAAGCAGATTTCCCAAATGATGAATCGACGGGACGCGGCGTAGACGTCAGCAGGGCACCATGCGCCTTTTGAGCGGCACGACGAAGCTGCTTCGCGTCCGGGGTTTCGCTCTCCATCGTCGAAGCGCGTCCGATTGCGGAGGAAGGCGCGTTGTGCGGGCGGTAAGCAGCCCGTCCCGGCCATCACAGGCCGAGATTGAGAAGGTGCCATAGTTTGATTTGCTGAGGTAGTGAACCATGACGGGGCGCCGAGCCGACAGCCATTTCAGGACCCGCCGGGATCGGGAGGCTCGGTTTGAATTCTCCTTCATCAGCGGCAGCATAATAGCGCAGGCGTGGCGCAGGCTGTCATGCTCACCAGACGAAGTGATATGTGTCTCGTAACCATCGCGAGAGAGCCTGGTGCCCTTCGGGAGTTAGAAAGTCAGCAAATCGCGAATCAGCAGACGCCATCCGGGCCGGTCGGATTCAGTGCGGTGCTCCGCCAGCCAGCAGATAGCGATAACCGTTCGTGGTCATCCATCGGGCTCGCGCGAGATGTGTTTCCCATGCTCGGAATGCCCGTTCCGGCTCCTTCGTGGGATCGATATGCAGAACGATCCTCGCCACGTCGCGCCAGTCGGCGTTCTCGGCCGCTGCATCGAGAAGGCGGATATAAGTGAGCAGTCGCTCCTCGTCGTAGCCGGTCAGGATGGGGGCATCTGGAGCGACGTCGGCAACATCGGGATCGAGTAGCGGTTCGAGCACAGGAGAGCTGTCCCCTTCAACAGGCACCCTTCAGTCGGGTTCCCACTATAGCGAATGGGAACGATCATTCCTAGAACGTCAGTTCCTCTTCTGATTCCTAGTCGACCATGGATCTCAAGGAGATCTTGGCCATAAATTTGCGTCGTTTGCGCCATGATCAGGATCTGACGCAGGAGGAGCTGGCAGCCCGTTCTGGGCTGAGCATGCGCTATGTCGGCTCGATTGAGCGTGCTCGGGTTTCGGCCAGCGTTAGCGTTCTTGGTAGAATTGCAGATGCGTTTGAGGTGGACCCATGCGAGCTCATCAGAATCGCAAAACGGTAGGTCCGAAGAGTGTCTCCGGATCCGACAGGCTCTGCAGCCTGCCAAAGTTAGTGGCCCGATGTCATTACGTGGCCTTTGTCGTACCTTAGCTTGCTTGGGCTCGGGGCAGCGCGACAATCTTCTCCTGCCTGACCGGAACGGCATACGCCGCCAACCCCGCTGTAGGTGGATACTCAACACGCTGAGTCAGCTTGCGTTCGACCGCATCGGTTTTCGGTTTAAAGAGCGCCTACCACCCGGCTGCAGGAGCGTAAGCCAAGCGCCAAAGACCTGCCGTTGGTCAAGAGAAGCTGCGCCACGCGCTTGCTTTTGGCCAGGCCCGCCCGCGGGTGTCCACGACCGATTGGGCTCGCCGGCACCCGGCTGCTTCAGCGTATCGGTGACGCCGCAAACCTGCTGGGTACCCGGCTTGTGCGTGAGGCCATGAGGATGGAAAGGAGAGTCATCGCATGGCTATCGAAGAAACGACTGCACGGTTGCTTGGGGGCGGGAGCAGTTTGTCAAGAACGGCAAGGCTGGGCTTCTGCCCGCCCAGCCGGTCCGCTTCGCGCGATGAAATAGATGCGCGCCCAGACCGCCCCCCGCCACCGCGGAAGGCGGTATGGTCGGGCTCACCCCTTTCTGGCCGCAGCCAGCGGAGGACCGACCACGAGCACGGTCGGCTCGGTCGACAACAGCTTCTTTGCCGCCGCCTTGACTTGATCGAGCGTCACCGCGTTGATCAGGCCACTGCGGCGCTGCATGTAGTCGATGCCGAGACCGTCGAGCTGCAGCCGGTCCAAGGTCGCAGCTATGGAACTCGATGAATCCAGATTGCTGATGGCATAGGCGCCGACCAAATGTTTCTTGGCCGCCTCCAGTTCGGGCTCGGTCGGGCCGTCCTCGGCCAGCCGCTTGACCACGTTCCGCACGATACCAAGCGTCTCTGCGGCGCGGTCCGAGCGTGTGGCGGTGGTTACGATCAGGGCGTCGGCATGGTCCTGGTTGATCAGGGAGGAGTTGACGCTGTAGGCCAGCCCGCGCTTTTCGCGCACTTCCTGCCACAGGCGCGACGTGAAGGGACCGCCGAGAATCTCGTTCAGCAGCACGGTCGGGAAGAAATCGGCAGCCTTGCGCTTCACGCCGGGCCAGGTGAGTTTCAACGAGGTCTGCGGCAGGTCGTAATCGACCTCGACATGCTGTGCCAGCTTGGGTTCAATATCGACGACGGAGGCAACCGCCTGGTTCTGTGGCAGGCCGCCGAACACCAGATCCAGCTTCTTCTTCAGCGTTTCCGGGTCGATAGCTCCGACGACCGTGACATGCAGCCCGCCCCGCGCGAAGACTGCCTTGTAAAGGGCCTTCAGATCAGCCTGCGTGATGGCGGCGATGCTCTGCCTGGTGCCCTGGTCGGAGCGCGAATAAGGATGATCGCCATAGACGGCGCGCGCCCATCGGTTCTCCGCCACCGTGGGGGGATCATTCTCGTTGGCGATGATGCCGGACAGGACCTGGGCACGGATGCGGTCGATAGGCGCCTGATCGAAGCGCGGCTCGTTGACCGCCAGCCGCAACAGGTCGAAGGCTTCGTCGCGCTGTTCGGCCAGCACGCGCATAGAGCCGTGGATGCTGTCGCGGGTCTCCTCGAAGCTCAGTTCGACGCCGGCATCGTCGAGCTTGATCTGGAAGGCTTCCCAATCGAGAGGGCCAGCGCCCTCAGGAAATAGGCGGGCCATTAGATTGGCCAGCCCTTCCTTGCCCGGCGGATCTTGCGTCGAGCCGCCGCCGAAGGTGAAGCGTATGGCGACAACCGGCACGGAATAGTCCTCCACCAGCCAGGCGGTGACACCCTTGGATGAGGTGACCGACTGGATTTCCATGGCGCGGGCGGAAAGCGCCGGCAGGACCAGGAAGACGATCGAGAGGAAGAGCGTGGCGAAAGCGTGCAAGCCGCTCCCCCCTGCCTTTGCCGGAGAAGAGAAAGCTCGGAAGTAGTCACTGGTCAACACATCAATTCTCCGTCTTGGGTTGCGGCATCAGATAGCCGGTCGTCGACCGGGCGGGCACCAGATAGCGCTCGGCAACGGCCTTGATCTCGTCGGCGGTGACCTTGCGGATACGGTCCAGCATTTGCTGCACGTCCTCGACGTTGCCGCCGGTGGCCAAGATCGAGCCATAGATTTGGGCCATCCCATCCAGGCTATCGCGGGCAAGGATCAGCGACCTGACAAAGCGGTCCTTGGCTTTTTGGAGCTCATCGGGGGTTACGCCGTCGCTGGCGATGCGCGCCACCTCGGCCTGAACCGCGGCTTCGACGTCGGCAAGCTTGGCCTTGCCGCGCGGCGCGCCATAGACGGTGAAATTGGTGTCGTTGAGCATGATGCCCTCGAGGTCCGCGCCGGCGTTGGAAGCGACGCCCTGATTGACGACAAGCGCCTGGTAAAGCCGGCTGCGGTTGCCGCCGCCAAGGATATCGGCCAGCAGATCGAGCGCTTCGGCCTCGCCCGGTTTGGCCGTGTGGTAGGAGGGCACCACCCATTGCGTCGAGAAACTCGGTACGCTGACGCGGGCGTCGGCGAGCGTCACGGTGCGCCTGGTGTTCTGCTCCGGCTCGACCGGGCGGACACGCGACGGCAGGTCCGGCCCGCGGGCCACCTTGCCGTAGGTCTTCTCGGCCAGCGCCTTCACCGTTTCCGGTTCGACATCGCCGGCCACGATCAACACCGCGTTGTTGGGACGGTAATATTTGTTGTAGAAGGCGACGGCGTCGGTGCGGTTGAGCTGCTCCATCTCCTGCATCCAGCCGATGACCGGAATGCGATAGGGCTGGTTCTGCCACAGTGTGGCATCGACCTCTTCGCGGAGCACGGCCTGCGGGTTGTTGTCGATGCGCGAGCGGCGCTCTTCCAAGATGACGTCGCGCTCGGTCTTGACTACGTCATCGGTGAGGATGAGGTTGCGCATGCGGTCGGCCTCGAAGCTCATCATCAGCTCGAGCGCCGACGGCGTCACCGTCTCGTAGAAGGCGGTGAAGTCGTAGGAGGTGAAAGCGTTGTGGAAGCCGCCTACGTCGGAGACGGCGTTGCCTAACTCGCCGGCCGCGTGATTGGTCGTGGCCTTGAACATCAGATGCTCGAAGAAATGGGCGATGCCCGATTTGCCGGGCGGCTCGTCGGCGCTGCCGGTCTCGTACCAGACCATATGGGTGACGATCGGCACGCGATGGTCCGCGATGACGACCACTTTCATGCCATTATCGAGCACGAAATCCGTCACCTTGGCGCCGTCGGCGGCAAGCGCGGGGTCGACGAGGATCAGGGCGGCTGTCAAGAGCAAGGCGCGGAGAGTGGAGGCCGGTTTTGTGATCTGCTCGAACCAGGTTGGCGTCTCTGCGAAATATCGAGATCTCAGACTATTGGGGACTAAGCCAACGCTGTGTTTGCGCGCGCATGACCTGTCCGATGCACGTTTTGACATGTTGATTACTTTCCTTCTTCACATGATCTCGATGGGACAAACAAACGGATACGGCCGCGCGTGTGTTGCGAGGAGTTAGACGCAGTCGTGGTGCCAACTGCATAGGAACCGTTTTTTCAAAATGAAAAGCGCTCGACCGAACACCACTGTGTCGCCGACTAGCCCAACCTGATTGCAAGACGTTCTTCACGAACGGATGGACAGAATTCTTCTCCCAAGAAGCTCGAACGCACACATCGTTGGCTAGCCAAAGACAGGGTTCCCCTCGCCTGGTGAAGGTGTCGCCGTGAAAGTCTTGCTCTCCGGGATAAGCCGCCTGACGTTGCCCCATGATGCCCGGGTGTGCGGCGATTTGGCGCGAAGTTCCGTCGTGCGCGCTTTTCTCAGCGAGAGCATACCAGCTCATCAAATCGTCAGCCATCGGTGTTTTTGTCTCAAGGCGGCAACCCGCCCGTTCGGAGAACGCGTCGATGGCCGGCGCTTTACCGCTCGTGCAGCAGGGCGCGTTCGCCAGCGGCTTAGCTGCCCCCGTCAAAGCCCCAACCCTCGTTTTCTACCGAGAGTCCAATCCACACCACCCTCGGCCCGCATGACGCCAGCGAGGTGACGGCCAAGGTGCTTGTCGAGTGAAGGTGACCAAGGCACGAGCTTGAAACCGAGCCCGTCGTCGATCATCGCGAACCGGCCTGAGGCAAGAGAGAAGCGCCGCCGGTAGATACCAGCTATTTGGGCGCCCTCAGTAGCCCTCATGAAGGGAAGACCTGTCCCGGCGGACAGTTGCTCACCGAGTGCATCAACCTCGCGAACGCGAAGCGCTGCAATCAGGTTGGGCGCAACTATGACACGGCCAGCCTCGTGCCGCGCTAAGCCTTGCTCGACAAGGTGCTGGATGCGGTTCTCCAGCGCCTGTTTCACCTGCTGTGCAAATCCGCCCTCGCCCAAGTTGTTTGGCCCATGCGCGACCAGTTGTCGGTCGAGCCAAGTCGCGCCGTCAGCATGGACCTGGTCCTCGATCGGGAGATCAGAACGGACAGCAAGCGCGACGCGGTTGCGGCCTTTTTCATCTTCGTAGCGCCGAAGCTCGACGATGGAACCTGGTGCGGAATCTCCAGCGGCTTCGAGATTTTGAAAGCGGACGTAATGAGTGCGGCCATCGATTCCGTCGACAATGGCGTAAGCAGATGCGCGCAATTCGTCATGGAGGCCTCGCTCCATGAGCCTGCCGATGATCGGCACCTCGCTCGCCTCGCCCAGGAAGACTTGGTCGGCAGCGTATCTATCGAGCCCACGCTCGGCCAGGGTGCGATGCATACGCTTGATAATGTCACCTCGCTCGCCAAGTGCTCGCAGGGAGGCTTCGGCCTCGGCGACCATTGTCCACTGGCCAGCACCGATCGGGGCGGCGAGGCCGAGGCTTTCCAACTTCCGCAAGCGGCCGACTTTCACCGCGAGATACTCATCAGGCTTTCGGCCCGCGATGGGCGCGACCTCGACAGCGCCATGCCTTTCCATTTCACGAACAAGCTGGCGGTCGAGTACCGTCCAGCGTTCAGCCTCAATTTGTTGATGGAGTGCATGACGAATTTCACGATCGTTCCTTGGGCCAAGCTCCAGACTGATCAGGTCCTGCGCACGACCGCGCATCCCATTTTTGATGTAGTCGCGCGAGATGACGAGATCCTGACCGTCCTCAACTCTGCCGCGCAGGATGATGTGAATGTGGGGATTGTCGGTGTTCCAATGATCGACGGCCAGCCAATCCAGGTTGGTGCCAAGGTCCTTTTCGGCCTGCGCCATCAGGTCGCGAGTGAAAGTCTTGAGATCGGCCATGTCGACCGCGTCTTCGGGCGAGATGATGAAGCGAAAATGATGTCGATCATTCGCGCAGCGCTCGGCGAAATCATGGACGTCGGCATCGTCGGTTTGCCGACCAAACATGGACGCCTTCTCGCTGTCGCGGGTGACTCCTTCGCGACGCAGATAATTGAGGTGCCGGGCAAGCGGGCCATTCTGTCTCTTGTGACGGACCACGAGCGCCTTGACTGTGCAGGAACGAGAGCGGCTGGTGATGAAGCGACCGGCGCGAAGGCTCGCCACACGGCCTCGTCCGAAATATGAGCCGCGCCCGGCAGTGATTGTGCCGTCGCGAGAGATCCTCCCACCAGCTTTGTGCGCGGCTGCGAGCGCCTGAGCGATGAATGGCCGTGCCCGTTGGCTCTGGCGTGAGGGGATACGGCCTGGCCGGACCCGGAAATCATCGTCACTTCTCACGACGTTTCACCCGCGATGTGCGAACCACGTTGAAACCGTTGCGGAAAACCAAACCGGGCGATGTGCGGGAACTTCTGGCGATGTGCGCAAAGCTCGAGAAAAGGCAACCAAAACAACCGACCGACCGAGCCGCACATCGCGGCCTTTTATCTTGCCATCCCTCCCCGACTTCTCCGCTAGCTTGTCCTTCCGCCGCCAATCCCGCGACAGCACAGGCCAGAGTGCGATTTGCGACAGATCCGACGATCACCGCGATGCACTGAGAGGTCGTGGGATGAAGAGGCTGTTTGCAGCCGACTTCAATGTGGGACGGGCTTCTTCAGACTGAGTGTCCGCGTGCGGTTCAGGTGCCGTCAGATCGTTCAGCGCAGTGTCGACCTGCGGCGGCATGTCGGCCGAACGGATCGAAGTGAACACAGTTTGGTAGACGCGACGCACGGCTCCGTTGCCATGCGAAACGGTGTCGTTTGTCGCAGTAGCGCCGCGTTCAAAAAGCTGGGAACGATCCGCTCTCGACCTGGTGCCCAATCCTCGCAAGCGGGCCGGAATCTCAACAGCTCCCTTGATCAGGGAAATCAACTTCGTGACGTAGTCAATCGTCTCACGAGGCAGCCGGCGACCCTTGGAAAGATGCTCCTGATAGCGTTGTGGTCCGGCGTTGTAGGCAGCGAGAAAACCATTCGGACCAAAGCGGTCGAGCATCTCGCGGAGATACGCGGCGCCGGCCAGGATGTTGTCTCGCGGATTGAACGGATCGGTTCCGAGACCATATTTGATGCGCAGTTCAGCCCAGGTGGCGGGCATAATCTGCATCAGGCCGACCGCAGATCTGGCTGAGACGGCGCGGAAATCCCCGCCGCTCTCGACATGCATGACCGCGCGTATCAGGTGCTCGGGAAGATCAAAGCGTTTGGCGGCCTCACAAACGTACGCGGACCAGTTCTCATTCTTTGCGATTGTTGTCCCGGCGCACGATTTCGGCTCCGGTTGCGGCGGTGCTTCCGCCGCACCGACCGCAGAACCAAGCATGAGCAACGCGCATGCCGAGAGCATCGCCACGCATTGGCGAGTGGTGACGCGCGCACCACCATCCCGACGTGCCAAAAGCCTGCCATCGTGCTCGCTTCGCTCAAGGGCAAGGCTTCGCCGCCCGATCATGCTTCTCATGCACGACAGCGCAAACAGCGATGGAGAAGCGTTCGGCCGCCCTTGACCTTCACTACGCGCGACGGCCGCCTGACAGGCGATCGGGTCGAAGGGTTTGACCGGCATTCGATCGATCAAAGGGTTTGCCTGGGCAAGACTGATAATGCGCGATCGAAACATCGAAGTCAGGCTCGCTCTTCGCGCTTCGACGGCCGGCTCCAGTGCAGGTTCCAGACGTCCTTTTCGGTGGCGACCTGGAACAGGTTGGCGCGGATCGGTTGCGTGAACGATGGATCGTCGATGAGCACCGAGAGATAGGCGCCCGCCTTCTCGCCGCTGCGATTCCACGCTGCCCCGATCTCGACGCCGTCGCAATATATGCGGTGTTCGGGGGAATTTTCCGCATCCGACTTCTCGAAAGGCAGAATGGCGAGCTTGGCGTCGATCGTCAGCGTGCAGATGTTGCCGAAGAAGCCGTCATCGTTCCGAGTGAAGGTGCCGATCTGAGACATGCTATTGTCCTTTCGTGGTGAGAAAACGAGCCGTCATGGCGCGCCGGGAGCCGGTTCGCCGGAAGTATCCGGCGCCGGCGATGCTTGGTTAGTGGTTAAAAAGGGGACCGCGCGGCCGACGATGTTGGTGATTGGCAGCGGGCCGAAATAGCGGCTGTCAAAACTGTCGGCGACATCCCAGTTCATGAGGAACACTTCGCCGTCCGCTAGCACATGGCAGCCTCGCCAGGCAGGCAGCGGCCGACCCTTGCTGTCGTGCTCGAGCGCGGTTCCGTAGATCTTGCCGTGCGCGATGATGGCCGCCCCGCGGCGGCAAACCATTTGTCCGCCGAGCGCCAGGACGTGCTTCAACAGCGGTACGCCGCGTGGCAGAGGTTGAAGGGCCGGCTGCGAGCATCCGGCGCCCCTCAACCCCGTTGCGCGAAGAACCCGTGGTGAGGCCTGTTCTGTCCAGACGATGTGTTCAGGTGATAGAGGCTCGTCACCAACGATGGCGAAATCGCGCGCCCCAACGAGCGGCGAAATCTGGCGAACCGGCGAGTTCTCCTGCCATCAACGGACGTGACGCCAGCCGGTCGCATTCGGCGGCGAAATCAGCGTTCCGGATCAGATACTCGGCGGCAAACTCGGCGGCTTCATAGCCGCGCATGTGCTCGTATGCCGCCGGATCGGTCCAATCGCTTTGCGACATGGCAACGGTCCTCATCGGAGGCTCGCGTTTGGTCGCGAGCTTCGCAAGCAGCTTCCAAGGCGACAGTTCCGTTGAGTAGTCAGAGAGTCGGCAAACCGCTTTGCTGGTTCGGCAAAGCCCATCGAGCCGGCCAGTTTCAGTGCGGGGCTCCGCCGGCCAGGAGATAGCGATAGCCGTTGGTGGTCATCCATCGGGCGCGAGCGAGGTGTGTCTCCCACGCCCGGAATGCCCGCTCCGGCTCCTTCGCTGGATCGATGTGCAGAACGATCCTCGCCACTTCGCGCCAGTCGGCATCCTCGGCCGCAGCATCCAGAAGACGGATGTAGGTGAGCAACCGCTCCTCGTCGTATCCAGTCAGGATGGAGGCATCTGGCGCCACATCGGCAACATTTGGATCTAGCAGTGGTTTAAGCATTGGCGATCTCGTATGCCGACACGTTCATCGGTGTGCTGCCACATCCTGATTTGGACATTTGCTAGCGACACGAACCTTCACCCTCAAAGAACTTACACCTGATCCATAATTCGATCAGGTTATCAGATTTTCTGGTTATCGGAATTTCCATTTAATTGATCTGCCGGCTTCGTCAAGGACCGGTAACATGCAAAAGACGCTTCGATCGCCAAGACACGTGCGTCTTGTTCAACTGATCGTCGACAGACGTAAGGAAGCCGGCATGAGCCAAGCTGATTTGGCGAAAGCGATTAACAGATATCAATCGGTGGTCGCGGCTATCGAATCCGGTGGGAGGCGAATAGACGTTGTCGAATTCCTCGATCTGGCTGAAACGATCGGCTTCGATCCACATGAGATATTGAGTGAAGTCGTCGCGGTTCGAAACGCGAAGTCAAAGCATCGCTAACGTATAGAATTGTACTATTCACGATCAAAAGTCACGTGTCGCCAACGTGACGGCAGTCGCGTCGCGCGCCGGGCGCAGCCCGGCGAGCCGCGGCCGCCTACCAGGCGCGGCCGCCGCCGTCGAACTAGATGGCGGATGGCTAAGAATTCCGACATGGTGCTGCGCGGCCGCATGCCGGCCGCGCAGTGTCGGAACGATCAGACCGCTTTTTCCAGCAACGCCTTGGCCTTCCCTTCAAGCTCAAGCCGGCTGTCCTGATGCGATTTGGTACGAGCGTGGCCTGTCATGCCCTGCACGAAATCAAAAATGCTTTCGGGTGGCCTACCCTCCTCCTGCAAAACCGCCTCGATGATCTTGCCCGCTTCGGCCTTCGAGAACCCGCGCTTGCGCAGAAACGTTTCGCGGTCGTCCTGGCTGCGGGCGACGATCTTTTCGCGCGCCGCCTTGATGCCGGCGATGAACGGCGCCGGCGATGAGTTGGCAAAACTGGTCAAGGCCGGTGCCGCTTCGTGGGCAAAGCGCTGCGCGGCAAACTTCGAATGGCGGATGCTGATTTCTTCAAAGCCTTCCACGCCCCAGAGGTTTCGGTTCATGCAGACTGCGCGAAGATAGAATGAGGCAATGCCAAGCGTCTTGCTGCCGACTTCCGAATTCCAGCAATAAAATCCCCGGAAATACAAATCCCGCTCTCCGTTCGGCAGGTGTCCCGCCTCTATCGGATGGGTGTCGTCCACCAGAAACAGGAACACGTCGCGGTCGCTGGCGTAGAGCGTGGTGGTGTCCTTGCTGATGTCCACGAAGGGATTATGCATCATGGTTGCCCAGTGCAGCACGCCCGGTACCTTCCACATGGTGTCACCGGTGCCGTTGCCGGCGATCTTCATGACGGCGGCAACCAGTTCATGATCCCAGATGCGGCCATAGTCAGGGCCGGTGACGGCACGAAGCTCGATGCGTCCGTCCTCCGCCTCCAAGGTTTTGACAAGCTCGGCGCGGTGATTGAGCAGGCCGTGCTGCAGGTTGATGCCTGCCAGCGGTGCTGGAAGCTGGCGCATGTAAGTTGCGGGCGCTCCGACAAGATTGCACAGCTGGCCAAAACTCCAATGCGTGGGCGCGATCACCTGCTCTCGTCCAGGAACGATCAGCGAAAGCCGCTCGGCATTGTCCCGACTTGCCTCAACGCGAACCGCGCGGCTCTCGACAGTGCGGGCCGTGGCACGATCCGCACGCGTCCGCACCGCATCATAAAGCTCTGTCAGCGACAGGTAGCGCTCATCGTCTGGACGCGAGAACCATTCGGACGAAACGCGCCCGATGCGCTCGCCGCGCGAGATGTCGACGCGAAAGCCGCCGGGAACGGGCTGCTGCTGGTTGTTGTCGGCGCTGCCGATGGTTGTGGTCATGTTCATTGTGGTCACTCCTTTTCCATCAATGCCGAAGGCATGTCCCGCGGCATGCCTTCCGGGGGCGCGTGAGCGCGCGGGAGTGATGGGGGCCATTGCCGGCGCGCGGAGCCGGGCTGCGCGGTCGAGCGGGGCGGATGGAAACGATTGTAAGGTTTGCCTTAGTCGGCCGCTTTGCGAGCCGGCGGCCCCGCTCTGCATAGCCGGCAATGGCGGGGAAGCGAGGGGAAAGTCTCCTCGCTTCCCTAAGGGCAGTTGGCAGATTGTTCTGCGGCGATCAAAATAAATTGAAACGAGGTTCTGCCTTGACGTTTCGCCTGATGAGGGATTATCGCGCGAATAATCCATTATTCGCTTGATCTATTGTACAAACTGCACAAATAGCATGCTGAGGTGACTGATGATCAAGAAGGAAATCCCATGACCGCATCCGATGAACAGCAGGGCAACACCGATCTCATGTCGATTGCTGCCGACATCGTCTCCGCTTATGTGTCGAACAATCCAGTGCCTGTCCCGGAATTGCCGAAGCTGATCGGCGATATCCATTTTGCTTTGCAAAATGTCGGCACACCTGCAGCCGAGCCTGTGGTGAAACTGGAGCCAGCCGTGGCGATCAGGAAGTCGGTGACCCCGGACTACATCATCTGCTTGGAAGACGGAAAGAAGTTCAAATCGCTGAAGCGGCATCTCAGCACAGATTACAATCTGAGCCCTGAGGAATACCGGCACAAGTGGAGCCTGCCTGCAGACTATCCGATGGTGGCGCCGAACTATGCAGCCGCCCGCTCGGCGTTGGCTAAGGCAGCCGGGCTCGGCCGCAAGCCGGCGGCACCAGAAATAGCCAAGGCGCAGAACCCGAAACGGATCACTCCAGCCGCTGCAGCAACTGTAACCGCATCAGCTGCAAAGTCGCCGGTCAAGAAAACGCGCAAAGTTGCCGCCAAGGCTTAGCCTGCTGCAGCCAATTGCCTATTGTCCAGGCGTTGGCGGACTGAGCATGATGAAGCCCCGGCGCGGCGCGTCGGGGCTTCTTTTTTGCGGTGCCGATCTTACTCGGCGGCGCGGCGGGACCAGATGAGGGAGAACTCCCCCTGGGTTTCGGTCTCGACCAGGCTGGCGTAGATCGGAGCTGGGAAACTCGGATCGTCGAGTTTGACCGAGTGGTAGTCTCGGCCCTCGCGGGACTTCTTCTTCCATGCCGCGCCGAACTCGGTCGCGCCAGCGAAGATGCGGAAGTCTGGACCCTTCTCGTTGTCGCCCTCGGCGGGGACGAAATCCACGGTCTTGACGTCGAGGTTGAGGGTCTTGACGGAGCCCTTGAAGCCCTTGCCGGTGCTGGTGAAGATGCCGATAGTAGCCATTGCGGTGGTTCCTTCTGTTGATCGGGCCGCGCCCATCGCGGCCTCGATGGTGGTCATGAGACCGAGGGCGATCGGCTCCGCACCCACCGGGGTCCCTATTGCGTTTGCGCAATGGGGTGGTCCTTAGGGCTGAAACGAAGTGGAAGGCGGCTGACGCTGGCTTTTTTGTCTCGCGATGCAAAGCCGGCCTCCCGGGCCGGCGGCGGAAAAAAGCCAACGGGGGACGTTGCGAGAAGACGATCGAGGCGAAGCCGGTCTTCGGTCAGACCCAAGCCATTCGAGGACGCCGTGGTGCGGCTTGTCAGCAGACTAAAAGGAGCCGCCGCATTGGCGATCGACCGGATTCACATCGCAAAAAGGCACTTGGATCAGTGCAGAAGCACCTTCCCGGCAAGGCAGGAATCACTCCCCCGCGGAAATGGTGACTCTGGGAGGTCCAGGTTCTAGCCGCCCTTTGCCCTCAATTCGTCGCAGTGACGCGAGACGGAAATTGATACCCGCGCGAGCGCGGCGACAATTGCCACATCAAGCGAATATGGGCTTCCCCGCCCCGATCTATGCGAGGCTAGTCGAGACCACAGCGCGGAGCATTTGCACCCAATCCGCCGCAGCGTTGCCGGGTGATGGCGAATTGAACCCTGCGTGCCTCGCAGGAGCTTCGGCGGAAAGTCCGCCGCCGTCGGTCGCGTCTCGGATTGAACGGATGCCCCACCGTTCAGCATAGCTGTTCGGGGCTACCATTGATGACCTCGCGCCGTCGAGGTCCGGCCGCGCTTCCGCGCGGCCGGAAAATTCTCGCCCCTATCAAAGCGACTCACCGAAACCGCCGAAGCGGCTCCGGTGGCTCCATAATCACTCGGCCGCGACGTGGAAGGGTTCGTCCTCTGCGGCCGCGCTGTCGCCAATCGGCTGCGGTCAAGTCTTTCTCATCCAGAGGGACAAGGTGTGTCGCTGGCTGCTCGTTTGCCTCTATCACGCCCTCGTGCTGGCGCTCTTCAGCTCCCCTGCAGCGGGTTCCCTTGTGCGCAAGAGTGCCGGCAGCCGGCCGGTTCCGACGAACAACTTCTCGGCGGCTTCGGCCATCGGCTGCTTCTTTAGAGTGACAACCCTGTCCGCCGCCTCGTTGTCGACAGCCTCGCACACTGCCGGGGAGGATGTGCGCCTTGGTTACACGCTCGAGGTAGGTGCGTAGCGTCGGCGTCCCATGTGCCGTCAGGTCGAGCGCGAGTGCCGTTGCAAGCCTGTCAGCCGTTTCATGAGCGCGCGGCTTACGCTCCCAAGGTCTCTTCGCGCGTGACGTTCTCGTCCAGCCTGATTTCGTGCGGATCGCTTTTGGTATCGACGATGCAGCGGATCGGTTCGGTCTTCTTGATCTGCTTGCGCTTGACGCGAAGCAGTGGCGCCAGCCTGCGGCCTTCACCAATGCTGACGAGATAGAACCCGGTTTCCGTCCCCTCCCCGTCAACCTCCGGCTCCACAACAATGTTTTGGAGAATACCTTTTGCGGCGATGCTCGCCGCATAGGCTTCGATGCTGGCCTCGTTATGCGGAGTTTTGCGCGCATTGCGGGGCGACTTCTTCAACTTGTTCAGGGGAATGAAACCTCTTGTGCCGCTCTCGCCGACGGTCTTGGCATTCGTCTCATTGGTAGTCATGGCTCTGATCTTTCGCTTTAGATACCGAAGCCATGCCCCTCGGCATGCCTTCCGGGGGCGCGTGAGCGCGGCAGAGAGGGGGCGAAGCCGGTGAGCGGGGCTGGGCTGCGCGCCGAGCGGGCGGATCGGATCAGCTTACGAATGAGAAGGAGCGCCGCCGTGCGAATGGGCGGCCCTGCTTTGCGCCGGCGGCATTCGCGGGGGAGAGATGGCCAAGACCATCTCTCCCCCGCGAACGGTCATAGGTAGAAGGTCTAGATAGTTGACCGACCCACCATCGAGTCCGATGGGGTGGGCGGTTGTCTCTCGCTGGCCGTACGCGATGGATGGTAATCCCCAGCGCTCGCTAACTTCCAAACAATTCTACCAGAAGGCGGCTCCGCCAACGGCCTCGGATTTGCCGAACGTCGCTATGAGCTGCATGATCGACGTGACTTCATCTGAGGGACTGCTTAAGGAAGCGCCGACCTGTGAGCCTGATTCGTGCCGATACCGAAAGCGAGCTACACGTCTGGGCATTAAAGCTGCGCGACATGCCGCCTTCACCCCGGCTACGGGCACAGTGCTATGGGCCTGCGACCATTGACAATCACCATCATTGCCCAAGTCTCGTCAGCTGATCGTAAGGTTGACCCAGCAATCGAGAAATTCGCCGCAAGCAGATGAACCAAGCGGCCGTTTGAGCGAGGCTGCACAGCGACGGGCACAACACTTGGTGCGCGTCCTCCGGTCTTGCTGCCTCTGCCGAAGATGAGCAGCGGCTTGATACGCCAGCCCAGGAGCGGCCCACAAAAGAGCGCTCTTGAAAGGAAGTGCAACATGACAAAGCTCGCGATAAACCGCCGCCAGGCGATTGTCGGTCTCGGCACAGCGGGGCGTGTTCACCTCAACCAACAATGCCGCCAACGAGCGGGAGCAGACCGCAGCGTTTATCCGCGCCCATTCGACGGCAGTCGACGACTACAACGCCGCCGTAGTCGACAAGACCGAACGCTGGAGGAAGTGGATGAGGTGGCCAACATCATCCACAAATACGTGGATAGCGGCGTCCGTGTCCGTTCCCCGCGGCGAAAGAAACCTTCTTCAGCAGCGCCACGCGAATCAAGAAGGGCTGTGCGCTTGCACTCGATTCGGCGACGGACCAGCTCGACTGGCTCAAGGCGAAGAGGATGGTGAGCAAGACGATCACGCCAGAGATGCTCTTCGACACTTCCTACGTCGAGTCGATCTAATCCGTGCGGGTCCACAACCGCACGCCGGCCGTCTCGAGACCGGCGTGAAAGAAGATATGGAACTGCTACTAAGGAATGTTCACCATCGCCACGATGCCGTGACGCTTCTGAGCGACGTCTTGCTCAGAGGCGCACAGGGCGAGTTTGTGTGCCTCATCCACCCCTCGGGACGAGGCACGGGAGGATCATAGGCACCCACTTCCTGGAGGCAGGAGCACTCTACAACTTGGACCGCGTGCTCGCAGAGGTGACCATGCTGTCCCTGATGGGGCTGGCTGTTAACTGGTTTGTCGGCGGCGTTGAGCAGCACTTACGGCGCACCTAACCGGCAGGATCCGCTCGCGAGCATCTGGCGTACTGCGCGAGGTTGCTCAGATCTTCACGGTCGCGAGAACCAGCAGATTGCGGTTTTCGTCAAGGGCGGGAGAAAGGAACTGTTTGGGTGAAGCTTTTATGCAGGCGCCCTGCATGTCGTCTCGTCCGAGCCGGTGAGCGCTCGCACCTTTCGCCTGCTAACCGAGACCCCGTGGCGAAGTGAACCAGGGTGAAGTTCCATCGGTTACAGCAGCAATCCCCCGGCCGTGCAATCCGAGGATGCTGCTGCACTCGAACGTTCCCAGCCAAGCAGCGGAGTTTTGCTGAAAAACCGACAAGGTGGGGTTGCGGATGGAGGCGATATATGAGCGAGACCCGTAAAATCGGGAGCGTCCTTGTAGTCGACAATGTTTTCGCCCTTATTCTGAACATGGAAGAACACGTGCTGCGTAGCAATTCGTCGACCATAGGGTCGTGCGCGCATGGGAAAGCGTTAAAGATCTCCCAAGGACTGAAGCGCGACGTTGTCATTGCCAGTCTGGATCTTGGCCAGGATGACCCTGGACTCTTGCGTGATCTCCGCGACCTCGGGGACATCTCCGTTATCGTTATTGAGAACCCTGGGAGTGAGAAAGACAAAGTGATCCGGCTTGAATTCGGCGCCGACGAGTGTCTGCGTAAGCTCCGTCAGCTTTTGGTGCGCGTTAACTCACTGGTCAGGTGCCGTTCTAACGACCCTGTGGAAGTTCATAGAAGGTCACCATCAGGAAGATGGCTTTTCGGCGGATGGGAGCTACGCTTGAAAACGCGACAGCTGCGTGATCCGTCTGGCGCACTGGTACCCTTAACCCAGGGAGAGTATGCGCTCCTGTTTGCCTTCCTTGAGGCGGCAGAACGGCCGTTATCGCGGGAGTACCTGCAACGAGCCACTCGCATCCACGGCGAGATTTCAGACCGAAGCATTGATGTTCAGATCTTGCGCTTGCGTCGGAAGCTCGAAAGAGACGCGCAAGTTCCACAGTTGATAAAAACCAAACGTGGTATCGGTTATGTCTTCAGCATCCCGGCGGAGCTGTCGGATAGCTGACGACAGATCAAAGCCGGCGACTGCTCGCTTTTCCTGCAGCAGAGCTGCGGGTGAGGAGGAGCGACGTGCGGTGCCGTCACCTATCCATCGCATTGATGGGATGTATTGATACAATCGATTTTCAATAAGTTTGTGAATGAGAATACCAACAGCACCGTGCCTCGACCCATCCGGGTCGGCGAATTCGACCGAAGCTACAGAAGGGCACCCGCGACTGCCAGCATTTCCATGTTGCCGTGATCACCAGTTGCATTTGCTGCAACCCAATGTCGAAGCCTGCCGGGTTCTTGCGGATCACATCAACGCGCCCGGCATGCCTCGGTTGGCCAGCCTTCCTGAAGACGAGTTCCGTGTAAATATTTTGAAGGTCCATGCCAGTGACACGTCGCATGCTCCTCCTCCCCCAAACGGGATGGAAGCGGCACGCCGCACTAGACATGCGGATGTGCGCTCTCAGGGCAAATGGCCGGTTCGCAGAGCCGGCCAAATCCTTAATCGAGTTCGCAGCCAATGGCTCAGATCGGCCCTGGAGCGGCTGAACCGGACGCTAGCGATACCGGTCTTTCGCAGCCGTGACAGCTGTCTGCGGCTGATTCAAGCTCCGGCGTTAGATGAGACTGCTCGGAGGCACCGTTGTCCACGCCGCCTACAAAAGCGCGCCACGCACCGGTCACAAGCCACCACGCCAAGAGCAATCCCCGTCGTCTGCTTTCGCCGTCGGGTACTTCGCGATGTCGATGATGCCGCACAACGCACCAGCGCGAGTCGCCTTTGCCGCGGGCGCCGAACGCCCGCGACGCTCAACCGACGTGATCCCCTAAATCGCCCGCCCATCAATAGGACTGATCATCTCCAAGAGGAAACTATATGGCCGAGTTCTGTAGAAGCCCTGCCTTCTGGCGTTCCTTTCCGATTTTTCAGGATTTTGATGATAAGACCCTCGCAGCGCTAGCCGGTATCTCAAGCTTTCGCAGATGGCTTCCAGACACGGTGATTTTCCAGCGAGGCGATGAGGGCAACTACATGGTCGGGGTGATCTCTGGACGGATCAAGGTATCTCTGATCACCCCACAAGGGCGTGAGTTGGTCTTGCGACAACTCGAAGCCGGGGAACTGTTTGGCGAGATGGCCATGTTGGACGGTCATCCTCGATCAGCCGACGCCACGGCGCAGGTCGCCTCCGAAGGCTTCGTCATCGCTAAGAGGCCATTTATGGACCTAATCAAACTTTCGCCGGGGGCAGCCAGAGCCACAATCCGTTATCTCTGCTCGCGACTGCGGAGTATCACCGAGCAGTTGGAAACCATCGCTCTCTATCACCTGAATTCCCGGGCGGCCCGTTTTCTCCTCGTTACCCTGAGGCAGATCCACGGCACCGAACTGCCGGTAAGGGCAGATCTCAAACTGTCCCTCACTCAGTCGGATATAGCAGGGATTTTGGGCGCAAGCCGGCCGAAGGTAAATCGTGCTATATTAGCGTTGGAGGAGGCCGGTGCCATCAGACGTACGAACGGAATCATTGAATGCAACACCGAACGCTTGCGGTGGATTGCTGATCCAGCCGAGCGTTAGGTCGCGGCAGGCTCTGGCTCTGCCTCGTCAGGAACCGCATATCTCGATATTAGTGTGATCACTTTTGGTGCGCTGCCGCAGGATCAAAGAAGCGTCACGCTCACGCATGGCATGTCGCACAGCGGCAGGGTATCCAACACCTCGCACGCGGCTCGTTGGGAGACTGTCAGTCTACCGATAGGCACTCGCTGGGGAAGCATGGCAGTATGTGTTTGCAGTCCCTCTGCCATCAACAGCTCAATAATGTAGCGGCAAGTCGCAAGCGCCTCATCGATATCAAGAGGTGTCAGCATAGCGGGTATCAACAGGCAATCTGAACTGCCGATTATCGAGTCGTTCAAGTCGCTGGGACCGCCATGGCTTCGGCCAGACCATAGTCGAAGCCGCCAAGATCCGGCTGTCCATATGCATCTACCATGAGGGGCAGTTCGTCGGCCACGAAAACCTCGCATCGCTGGTCCCAAGCGTGGTTACGAATGGCATTTAGTTTCCACCGCGTGAGCGGGCGGTTCGGGTCGGATTCGAACAACGCAATCTTCTTCTGCTTGAAGGCAAGCGAGGAGCACAGACCCATCAGGGCCGTGGTTCTACCCGCTCCACCTTTGAAAGATAGCAAGTGATCAGTTTCATGTCGCGATCCGTTCGCGCCGAAAGCGCACCGTGCAAATATTCTTTTTTGCACTTGATGGCGAGGGGGGTCTTTTATGGGAACTGCACCTGGTTTCTTCGATGTCGATGACCGGCTTCGGCGGTTGAGCGATCTTGGCGATCAGCTCGAAGCCTATGGTCGGGTTGTGGACTTCGAGGCGTTTCGGGCTGATCTGGAAAGGGTGCTCGCCTACACGGGCGGGCCGCACGGTGGCCGACCGCCCTACGATCCGGTCATGATGCTGAAGGTGTTGGTTATCCAGACAGCGAACAATCTGTCGGACGAGCGCACCGAGTTCCTGATCAACGACCGGCTGTCGTTCATGCGGTTCCTGGGCAACGGGCTTTCGGACCGGGTTCCCGATGCGCGCACGATCTGGCTGTTTCGGGAGAGGCTGACGACGGCAGGAGCGATCCAAGCCCTGTTCGAACGCTTCGATGCGATGCTGCGCGAGGCCGGCTACATCGCCATGTCGGGCCAGATCGTGGATTCCAGCCTTATCGCCGCGCCGAAGCAGAGGAACACGAAGGAAGAAAAGGACGACATCAAGGCCGGCCCCGCAAGATTGGCAGGACAAAGGACGGTCAAGTTCACCAAGGCCAAGCCGCGGGCAGATGGCAGGATGCCGCCGGTTGATATCGCCTTTCCCGCCTTTGGCTACCAGAACCACATCTCGATCGACCGGGAGCATGGCCTGATCCGCAAATGGCTGGCAACAGATGCGGCCGCCTACGAGGGAGCCAGGCTGCGCGAGGGTCTGCTCGACAAAACCAACACCGCCAAGAGCGTGTGGGCCGACACCGCCTACAGGTCGAACGCCAACGAGGCCTTCATGGACAAACAGGGCTTCATCAGCC
This sequence comes from Mesorhizobium sp. 43Arga, assembly GCF_053714255.1. Classification (NCBI taxonomy): domain Bacteria; kingdom Pseudomonadati; phylum Pseudomonadota; class Alphaproteobacteria; order Hyphomicrobiales; family Phyllobacteriaceae; genus Mesorhizobium; species Mesorhizobium sp. 43Arga. The sequence continues at coordinate 457,660 of NZ_JBSKBO010000004.1, read as the reverse complement.
GGGTCCATCGCAAGAAGCCGAAGGGCAAGCCGATGCCCGAAACCACCCGCCGCTCCAACAACCTCGAGTCAAAGGTGCGTTCGCGTGTCGAGCATGTCTTCGCCGAGCAGAAGAGCCGCATGGGGCTGTTCATCAGGACCATCGGCATCGAACGGGCCATGACGAAGATCGGCATGGCCAACATCCTCTACAACATGAAACGACTGATCTACCTGGATCGCATTGCTGTCGCATGAGCTATGGCCGAAAGGGCCAACGACTGCAAACCTGCAATCGCTGCCGGGTGACCGATTTCGCGCGCCAAAATGGCCGGTCACGCTTCAGTCAGCACTTGATCGAAGCGTCCACCTTGGACAACTCAAAGAACGGTATTGTTCTCGATCCTGTTTTTTTACACGACGTTTTCCCCTTCTTCAGAGTCCTGAAACCATCATGTCGACTTGCCTTCGGTCCCCCATTTGCCTGCCAAATTGTATAGACATAGCTCATTCGAGATGCATTAGCCCATTGATATCTCTATGCATTTGTAGACTTTGTCGGCAAAAGTCATTCACAAGGTATTCATCTGACTTTGGAGCGTTAATTTCCTCGGCATTCGTTGGTACATTTGCAATTCATCTGTGAATCTGTCCAAGGAAAATAGGTTTCATTTGTAGCGTTTCGTAGTTTGATTGTAACAAACGTGAGGACCCCACCGGGAAATCCATGCGAATGAAGTGAGCGAGGCCGCTCCCGGCGATGCGTGTGATCATGAACGCCCCAAGGCCTGGAGACAGGGTGACGGGCGGCCTGGCCCCCTTGCTATTCGTCTTCCTTCAGCCTCGCCTCGCCGCTTGCGAATGTTGGGCATCGCGGCCGTTTGACGAGGTCGGCAGCCAGCGAGATCAGCTAGAATCGGTGTTGTGCGCCATGGCCGGGCTGGTGCGCCGAATGGTGCGAGACCGGCCAGAGCCCTAGCTAGTTTCCGTCCATGAACGGCAAAGTTTTTGATTTTGTTGCGCGAATCGTAGCTTTGCGCGAGCACGGACCATCGGTTTGGTAGTTTTGGATCATGCCACTGATTCCAAATCCCTGCCGCCGCCGGAGCCGACAATGCATCAAGAACGCACCGTCCAAGTCGGCTTGTCGATCTTTTCGCCGCGCACGAGATCGGTCCCGAGTCGAAGCGATGTCGCGATGGCTGGATGAGCATCGCGATTTGGTGCGGGTCGGGGTCAAGGCCACTGGGCGGCGGGGTCTGCCCGCTGAAGCAGTGCTACGCTGCGCTCTGCTGAAGCAATATCGGCAACTGAGCTACCAGGAGTTGGCCTTCCACCTCGAGGACTCAGCCTCGTTTCGCGCCTTTGCCCGCTTGCCGTTGTCCTGGAGCCCGCAGAAGTCGGTGCTGCAAAAGACGATCAGCGCGGTCCGGTCTGAGACTTGGGAAGATCAATCGGATACTGCTGTTGGGTGCCGGCAGGCGAAGCTCGAAGACGGCGCGGTCGTGCGGCTGGACAGCACCGCGACCGCCGCACTTATCCACGAACCGAGCGACAGCAGCCTCCTTTGGGATGCTGTCCGGGTCATGGTGCGGCTTTTGAAGCGGGCCGATAGCTTGGTCGGCGGCCCCGGCTCATGGTGCGATCATTGCCGTGCAGCCAACAAGCGGCCCGCAAGAACCAGTTCACGCGCGGTCGACCCAACCGGTCCAACTCTATCGCGAGCAGATCGCCATCACTCGCGCGACCCTGGCCTATTTGAAGCAGGCGACCGAGGGCCCCGCCCGCCTGATCCTATAGCCCGCCATCACAGCGCTCCAAGCCCAACAAGTCCTTTGCAATCGCTGCAAAATACTTGTGTTTATGGACGTAACTAGCTAGTCGAGGGTGCCTGGATTGCCAATGCACAATGCCCAACGTATACAACTTCCCCAACCTTGAACAACCGATAAGCTTTGTGCGGAGTAGTGCTTGTCATGGTCTTGGGTGCTGGCTGGAGCTGGAGCGGTCATTACAATGGCCAACGCCGTGGCAGCAAGTATGGTTCGTGGCCAATGAGACCGCAGTTTCAGGAGCCTTGAGCGCCCCACAGCATGTTTTTCTGAGGTAGGCATTTTTCGTTTTCCTTTTTATCATCACGGATTTGAAGAGAATCTGGTGTTATGTGCAGGAGAGCGGGCGAAGCCGCCGATATTCATGTGGTCAAGTCATAAGTTCTCCTGAATGTTTGTTTTACGAGAACCCTTATGGCAGCCCTAGCTGACAGCCTGAAGGCGTTCTGCGGGATGGCGATCCTGTCTGATCGCAGCGAGATCCAACGGAGCAGGGGCGTCCCACGGGATGCGCAGCCTGTATTGTGTTCGGACGAATGTCATGTGAACTCATGGGCTAAAGACTGCACGACGGGCCATGTCGGAACACGTATCATGGCTATGAATAAGCAATTGGCATGCCACCAAAAGGGTTGTGAGCAGCGACCCCAAATCGGAGGAGTCGGCTCTGGCCGGCTTGATCCTAACCCTTAGGATGGTCTGGATCTGAACACAGATTGTCGTCAATCGGACGCGGACAAGCGGTGACCAGCTTTGGCGCGGGCTGACACCAGAGTTCTCGGTTGAGAATTGCATGTCTGAAAGCGGGATTGAGCAACAGGCGATCGCCGGTGCCGGTCGAGTTGCGCAGCCGTTGCTGTTTAGCGTGGCTGCATAGGGCCGCAGGTGTGATCCGAGCGCCGAATGATGGCGCCTGGCTGCATCCGGCGGCCCTATAGCGATCACTGATCGCGCGTGATCGAGGTCATACTGAGAGTATCTCGTCCAATCGCTCGTCCTGCTGCGGCCGTTCAAGGCTTCGCTGGCCTACTGCCATCCAGGCGAGCACGGCGTTCGAGGTGGGACCCGGTGCCGTGGTCCGACGGAAATCAGATTGCGTCTCGCCCCGACTTGGCAAGTGTCCAGACGGATGAAAGACGAAACCTCCATCCTTCTCTTGAAGCTGCTCCTTTGGCCCTAGCTAGTTCCGTCCCTGAACGGCAAAGTGTTGATTTTGTTTAGCGAATCGTAGCTTTGCGCGAGCGGGGCCCGGCGGTTTGGTAGTTTTGGATCATTCCACTGATTCCAAATCCCTGCCGCCGCCGGCGGCGACAATGCATCAAGAACGCGCCGTCCAAGTCAGCTATTCGATCTTTTCGCCGCGCACGAGATCGGTCAAGAGTTGAAGGCGGTGTCGCGATGGCTGGTGAGCATCGCGATTTGCTTGGCTTGGTGGCTCGCGATTTGGTGCGGATCGGGGTGGTGCGGCTGGACAGCACCGTGAGCGCCGCACTTATGCACGGGCCGAGCGACAGCAGCCTGCTTTGGTTGGGATGCTGTATGGGTCATGGTGCGTCTTTTGAAGCGGGCGGCGCCGGCTTATGGCGCGATCATTCCCGTGCAGCCAGTCGACCCAACCAAAGCAGGCTACCGAGCGACCCGCCCACCTGATCCCATACTGCGCCATCACAGCGCTCCAAGCCCAGCATAAGTCCTTGTAATCGCTGCAAAATACTTGTGTTTATGGACGGAAACTAGTCTAGAGGTCGGTCGGAATACTGTTAGTTCACGTCCGTATCAGGATCAGACCGAGGACAAATGCAACGGGTACAGCCGGGAGGAGCTTAGGCGGTTTGGGCCGGAATCGCATTAACAAATGTTTTGGACGGACAGGGATCCGATCCGGCGCTATCAGCGGCTTAAACTTTTAGCGAGCTGGCAGTGTGCTTGTTACAGACATTTGGAACACATCGAGCAGAATTGCCAGTCCGACCCCGCATGCGGTGAGGATGAGGCCGAACATGAAAATGCGGTTAGCGCGGTCGAAAACCTTCCGGCGTAGAGAGCCGATGTCGAGCAGGATGGACAGCGCCCGCATCTGCAACGCGATGCCGCCCAGGATCGGTACGACGGCGAAAAGATCATACAGCCGCCACGGCACCGGGTTCGCCGCCCAGTGCGTGACGAAGCCCAAAGAGAACGCGAGCAGGATGCCGACGACGGTGATAGTGCCATTCCGGAACATGGTCTCGATCAGTTCTTCCTTCGGGTCCTGCTCGTCCAAGCTATCCTCCATTACAGTTATTGAGCGGATCGTTCGCCGGCTGGATCAATGTCGTTCCAAAAGGCGCAGCGGGTTTTTTGAGATACAAGAGAATGGCGCCAGTGGAAAGCTGGGTAGATCGCAGTCGCGAAGCGTCAGCGTACGCGGAACCGCGATCGGACCCTCTTCCCGTTGCTGAAACGACCAAACCGGCCAACAGGGGCGATAGCCATATAGCCAACATGGGTATCCGAGTGGGAGTGTAGCTCACGTAGCTTGCGAAGCAGCGAGCCGCCGTCTTCCTCGACCAGGACGCTCCGGCTGCTGCTGGCGACCGTGGTGCCAATGGCAAAACCGCCGAATCGGCAGCGATGCCGATTCGTTGAGAGGGTAGCCCTGCGCGCCGACGGCAGGAGGTCGCCGCCGAGCGTTTGGCCGCGACGTGGGGTGATCAGCCTGGAACGATTGAATTATGCTTCGTTAGGGGAGGCCATCCGTCCGCCTTTGGCCTCAATTCTCGGCGCTGCGGCTGCATAAAAATGGGCTGTGCTGGCTCGCAACACCGATCGTCTGCTTGAAACCAGATGCACTGGCTAGGAGTCGCCCCACCCGCGGGAAGGATGGTGCGGACAGAGACGTCGCCGGCGATCTTACCCCAACTTCGGAAATGTTTTGTTGGCCGCGGACACCGATATAGAGATCAACTTCGGCCGGACCCCGAGCCGTTCGCCCACAGTCGGTTCGGGCCTGATGGTTGGGCGCAAGTTACGCGGAACTCGGCCTCAAGATTTGGCTAGTTGACGGGTCCTTTCCACACCACGACCGGCAATGCCCGAAGGGAATCTTATCGTGTTCATATATTTTCCGGGAGATAGATGTCGAACGGCAGAAATGTCTCTCCCGGCGTGGTCGCGCAGCGGCTTCGATGGTCCGGGCCATCAGCGTTATCAGGTCCTGACAAAGCCGGCGCAGTGGCGTGGCGACCGCCATCTTTATAATGCCATCCGCCAGCGCGGCGCGTGACTCCCGCGTGATCTCGTTGACGATGGCGAACATATTCCGGTCTTCGCTCTGTTTCCTGAGCGCCGAAACTGCACCCTCCATGCGGCCGCCGGCCACGTAAAAGCCGACGAGTTCGGGTTCCCGTTGGATCACATCCAGTGTTGCCTCGTATGTGATCCGTCGCGTCGCGACGTTGATAGGAATGTCAAACACCTCGAATGTCGGCGCGCTCTCACGAAAATAGGATGGAAAGCCGATTTCCTGAAGCTCGTGGGCCTGGTAATGCTCACTGACCGCAAACGCCACCTTGCCCGTCCGTTTTGCGGCTTTGGAAAACATCCAGGCTGCTGTCCGCCCGACCTTGCGGTTGTTTAGGCCGACATAGCCCTCGCGTACGCCGGTGGCGAAATCGGAAAGCAGCGAAAAAACTGGGATGCCTTTCGCTTTCAGTTCTTCGACAGCTGCCGTGATCCCCGGGTGGTCCGGCGCCACCATGGCGATCGCGTGGCAGTGGCTCCCAAGCTCCTGGAGGAGTGCGATCAGATCGCCCGGCACATTCGACGGGGCGAATTCGATAAGCGAAGTACCCTGGAACGCCTGTGACGCATTGACTGCCGCTTCGACTTCGCGCGCGAAGTCCTGGTAAAAATACTGCGCCGGTTCTCTGAGGATAAAACCAAGCTGATAGCGCGGCGGATCCGACTGCGCGCGCCGCTCGACAAGGTCATTGGCTGCCTCGTAGACCCGCAGCGCAGTCTGCTTGCGGACCGGATGGCGGGCGTTCAGAACCCGGTCAACGGTTGCGACGCTGACTTCGGCTTCGCGGGCAAGATCGGCAATCGTTGGTCGCTTGGCCATGAATTCGATTCGTAGACATTCTCAGAGGAGAATACGTCGATGATCAAGGTTAATAAAATCCTTTTGCACTTCCATTGATGCCGCCATCCGGGAACTCCGCAATCGGGCGGCTGTGCCGAGAGTTCGTTTTGAGCGTTTCTCGGATGAAAGTTGCGAGCATTGCGATGACGATCGTGGGTGAGAGTCTATGCGCTGCGCGTGAGCGCGCACGCGGCGGCCCCGGCGGGTCATCTCCGTGGCCCGTGCACATCAGGCGACCACGAGCTTGGCGGCACCATTTGGACGTGGTGCCGCCTGGGATTTGAATTGTCAGAAGCGGTAGGTGACGCCTGTGCCGATCAGCCAAGGATTGAGCTTGGCTTTGCCCGTGACGTTCGCGCCGCCGACCACTGCATTAAAATTCGGCTCAAGGAAGAGCTTCTTGGCGTCGAAATTGATACCCCAATGCTGATCCAGCGTGTAGTCGAACCCGACCTGCACAGCGCCGCCAAATGTGTTCTTGACGTGGAGAGCATCGGCGCTGGCGGTATCCTGGTTATAAAAGATCGTGTAGTTTACCCCTGCACCGACGTAAGGCTTGAACGCGCCGAAATCGGTGAGGTGGTATTGCAGCGTGAGCGTAGGCGGCAGCACCCAAGTCTTGCCGATCTTGTCCAGTCCGCTGATCGTTCCCTCGCCGTAGATGTTAGCATAGGTGGTCCCGAGTATGAGTTCGGCGGCGAGGTTGTCTGTGAAGTAGTAGGAAAGGTCCAATTCCGGAATTGCGGTATCCGAATAGGAAAGGCCGGAGCCGGGAATTCCGTTGACGTTTCCCTTGTCGTCCGTGATCACCCCCAGCGCACGCAGCCGAACTTGCCAAGGGCTACGTTCAATCACAATGCACGGTTCCTGATGGGTCGCACCCACGCATTCTAGATCCGCAGCCGCCGCCTGCTGCAGTGCAGTCAAGATAAGCGCTATACCGAGTGTGATTGCGCGTCGCGGCCTTCTCCAGTCTCTCATCATGCTCTCCTTGAAATCCAAAATTCGGTTGCGCGGCAGCAATGACAGCCGTGAGGAGAGGCTCGGTTGATCTTGATCAATGATGGGAGGGATTTAACTAAAGTGATAAATTTATTAATAAAACTGTCGGGTGATCACCGACGATGGCAGCAAGGGAAGGCGGCGCGGCAAGCGGTTGCAAGGGGGCGCAGACTTGGCTCTGGCATTATCGCGATCTGATCTGTGGCAGGGCCGAGCCCAGCCCGATGCCACGACCCTTTCCGTGAGCAGGATCATCCGCTGAGTGACGTTTCCAACGACCCACATCGTCGGCCGGGCCTTTGGTATGAATCTGCCGTGCTTCCGTAACCAAGTCACGGTACTGGTCCGCCTTTGTGGTCGTCGGCTGTGCCTGCTACGTCCGACCGGCTGCTGCTCGCTGCGGGCCTGCGTTGGGCGAAGATTCGTTGTCACAATGACGGCGAGCCATGTAGAAGCCATCATCTGACAAGCGTTACGCTTTGGCGAGGCCACGACGAACACGCCTGCCGCAACTTCGATGCGGCGCCGCGGGCGAACAAGCGCCTTCGCCGAAATCTTCGCGCATGCTGGCGCGCAGACCACCCATGCTGGTTGCCATCGCACTGGCCAACAAGATGGCGCGGTCGGCATGGGCCATGCTGACGAAAAAGGAGAACTACCGGGATCCGGCGACGGCGCCAGCTTGATTGACGATCGAGCCGTCGCTCGCTGGTCCGTCGGGAAGTGCGGAGGGCAGCGAACAGTAAGGGCAAATGATCGACACGATCGGGACAGCGAAAGCGGTCAAGCGTACGGAGCTGCAAATCTGATCCGCACCTGTCCGCGAATCTCCATGCCGGCCTGCGGCATATAAAGTGCCGCAACTGCGAAGCCTGATGGATGACCGGACCCGCTCACATTGCTATCGGTGTTCGAAATCCACTTGCATCACGGGGGGCATCCACACATGCGCTTGGGTCCTTGCGACCGAAACGAGGTTGTTCACCGTTAACACCGCCGAATAGCATAGTATTGCGCATATGATTGGGGATCATCCCTGGAGTTGGAGATTTGACTAGGCGCAGAGAAAGCGGCCCGCCTATGGCGAGCGCTTTTTGGTCGGTGATTTTTTAGTTCGCAGCCCGCCCGTCTTGTGCACCTTCGAGTGGGACTTCGCCAAGCCCGCCCAAGAGCTGCCAGGGCCAGGGCGCCAGCTTAGCGCATTGGTGACAGCGAGCCCGAAAAAGCTGGAGCGACTCATACCGAATGCCGCCGCGCGCTTGTCGGCCTGGCCAATCAGCCTTGTGGGCAGGTAGACGTTCACCCTCTCCGACTGATCCGGCGGATCCACGCCTACAACGAAATAAGCCAGCAGATCGCAGCCCTTGGGAAGCACGATCCCGTCGATCGGCGTCGGCTCGGGCAGAGACTTGCCGTGCTCGAACAGCAGATCAACCGCTTTCGCCAGCGTGTTCTCCGCTTTCTCGATTGCTTCCTCTAGCGATCTGCCACCGGCGACGCTGCCGGGAAAATCGGGGAACCACGCGCCGAACGTTCCCTTAGGACCGCGCTCCAGGACCGCCGGATATAGTTGCTTTTTCATTTGGCCTCTTCATAGCTGCTATTTCACACACTCTACGTGTGTCGAATCACACACAATCCGGGCGGCCATTGGGCGACAAGTCGCTCACCGCGCTCTTCGTCAGCGTCGCTGGCGCAAAACCAGCAGCCGTACGCGCGAGGGTGCATCGGCAGGCGGTACGTGACTCGATCGATCAGCGCCTGATATCGATATGGCAGCACGCCCGATCGCACGCGGCGAAGCCCAGCCTGGACACAATTGCCTACGAACCCTTCTCGTCTCTTACGATCCGGCGAAGCGGCCGGCGCGGATCGTGATGCCGGCGAGGCCTTTGCCCTCCGAAGAGCGCCGACTCGAACAGGACGAGCGCATAGCCGCTCAGACCGGCTGCAGTCGATATGCTGATGGGTATGCCATGCAGTGGGACGTGCTCACTTTGCTGCAATCCTCTGGGCCTCGCATTCGCCGTTCCTGCCTCGATGACGTCCGATGTGTGTGACCAAGGGAAACGCAATTTAGGTCCCGTGTGCGGCTAGAGAATTACCGGCCCCAGAAGGTCGGCTGCGCAAGGTCGGCCGCCGGCAAGGGCGGCTATACGGCGGCGAACGCACGGTCGGCGAGCATAATAGATCAAATCTCCGTTTGCGCCGCAGCGTGTTTGCGGATGCTGCGCAAGTGCCGTGCCAAATCGAAAAATTATTGCTGAACAACATGATCCGCCTGCGTCGCATTGGTTCATCCCCGACATTGTCACACATCCGACAAGGTTACCGAGGTCAGCCATGCGCAGATGCGAACGTCGCGCCGATGAGGAGCCCGGACGCGAACGGAAAAGTGACGGCGAGGCGCTGGTGGCCTCGACATGCTTTGGACATGCGGGTTGCGTTTGCTAGCACTGGATCGGCCTCGGCCTCGGCAGGGAAGCTAACGCCTGCACGCGCCCGACGGATTTAGGTTCGCTGAAGCGGCATCTCGTTACCCCTATCGTCTGACGCCCGACGAATACCGCGCCAGGTGGGGCCTGCCGGCAGACTATCCGATGGTAGCCCCTGATTATGCCGCGGCGCGCTCGGCTTTAGCCAAGACCATGGGCCTGGGTAGAAAGCCTAACCAGGGCGAACAGGCTGCCCCTGCAAGAGGGCCCGCAAAAAACGGCGCGGCCCTGAGCGTTGTCCTGGCGCGCTGACCGCCCTTCGCTCCAAACGGTCCGGTTTAGACGTTTGCCGGCATGCAGCAAGTGCGCAAGGCTTCTGTCGATTGCTGGTCCGGGGCGATTTCGTCCTCGGCGGTCGGTAAAGGATCGCCGTTGGTCGGCTGTTGGGCAATCTCCAAGAGGCAATCAGCTTACTTTGCTGAGATTGTTCGGCTGAGGATTTCCCGGTGCGGCGGTCCTGCTCGATTCGTAATTGACCTTCGTCAGGGAGAGCTGAAAGACCCGCACGCTCCGCAGTCCAGTCGCCATGCATTTTTCCTTTATGACAATTGCAGCGTGAATTGGGTTGCGGCCAAACCGGTTAAAATTGAGTTTGGCACAAGCGTGAACTCGCCAGGCCCTGAATCGACCAAGGAAGCCGCGATACCGACTCTGATGTAAAAGCTCGGGCACAACCGCTTCGTCCGCGGTCCGTTCGCTGCATTGGCCCATGCCCGGGCTCGCCAGTCACAGGGTCGTGGGGGTTCCGCCACGGGCGGACCCTAATTGGATAGGGCCGCCAAGCTTCGCTGCGACGCGCAGATCGAGAATGCCACTATCATTGCACTCGGTCTCGATGCCGGACCCGTTCATAGTGGCTGCTGCATCTTAGGGGTCGGCAACATGGCCTTGCCCTTCCTTGGCGTTACCCTCCGCGGGTGTCGCGTTTGGGCCAGTTTTTTGCCACTGCGAAGAACAAAAGTGATCCCGTACAGGTATGCGGTTAGCACGCGCCCCGGTATAGTCCAAGCCCATTTAATCGGTTTAGCTCCGCCGCAGACCGCATCTTACGTTTTGGAACATGCACGACAAGGCAACACGAACCAAAAAGAGCAGCGCCTCCCGGAAGGGTGGCGATATCAATGTGGATTTGATCGCGGTTGTCGCGGCCGTGACCGACCGCGACCCGTGTGTGCTCAGCATTGGGCAGCAGGATGCGCTTCCCTCCGGTCCATTCGAGCTCATTCACCGTTCGCTGCAGGCGGGTCTGAGGGGCTGGGTCGAACAACAAACAGGTCACCCGCTGGGCTACATCGAGCAGCTCTATACTTTCGCCGACCGCGACCGGATCAGCGCCGGGCGCGAGCAGCGCAACATCTCCATCAGCTATCTCGCATTGACCCGGCAGGAAGCTCTTGCCGTGCCGCGCAAGTCCCACTGGAAAAGCTGGTATGCGTATTTTCCCTGGGAAGACCATCGATCCGGCGCCCCGGAGGCGCTGAATGTCTTACGGCCGCGCCTGATGGCTTGGGCGAAGGGCGCCAGCGATGCAGCGGCGCAGCGCGAACGCCGCCAGCGCGCCGCCATCGCCTTTGCCTTCGATGATCGTCCCTGGAACGAAGACCTCACGCTGCAGCGCTATGAGCTGCTTTTCGAGGCAGGCCTGGTCGAAGAGGCTGGTAGCGGGCCGAAAACGACTCTCCCGGCGCCAGTGTCAGGCAACGCGATGCTCGGCGACCATCGCCGGATCCTTGCGACAGGCATCGCTCGGCTGCGCTCCAAGATCAAATACCGGCCCGTCGTGTTCGAACTCATGCCGCCGGTTTTCACGCTGCTGCAACTGCAACGGACCGTGGAAGCCCTGGCAGGCAGGCTCATCAACAAGCCGAACTTCCGCAGGCTGGTCGAGCAGCAAGAGCTGGTCGAAGAAACTGGCGAAAGTGCCCTCGATACGGGCGGGCGACCGGCGAAGCTCTATCGCTTCCGCCGCGACGTCCTCGACAACAGTGCTGTCGTTTCGGGGACAAAATTGCCGCTCTCACGCGCTTGACAATGTTATAGTCAACGTAGATATAAACCGCTTATTGTCACTCAGAATATAAGCGGAGGCGCGGATGACTGGCGCGTTACCTACGGCCGCGTCCCTCTACGAGCGCGTCCGGCGGGTGATCCCGCCAGTCGAATGGCCGGCCTTTGCCGATGACATCGATGCCATCCTGGCGCTGAAGCGCGAGCGCAACGCCGTCATCCTCGCGCACAACTACCAGACCCCCGAAATCTTCCATTGCGTGGCCGATATCGTCGGCGACAGCCTGGCGCTCGCCCGCAAGGCAATGAAGGTCGAGGCTGATACCATCGTGCTCGCCGGCGTGCATTTCATGGCGGAGACCGCAAAGCTTCTAAATCCCGACAAGACCGTGCTCATTCCGGATCTTGCCGCCGGGTGCTCGCTGGCCGACTCGATTACGGCCGGGGACGTGCGGCTGCTGCGCGAGCGCTATCCCGGCGTTCCGGTGATCACCTACGTCAACACCTCCGCCGCCGTAAAGGCAGAGTCGGACATCTGCTGTACCTCTGGCAATGCGCTCGCAGTGGTGAAGTCGCTCGGCGCGCCACGCGTCATCATGCTGCCCGACGAATATCTGGCAAGGAACATCGCGGCGCAAACCAAGGTCGAGATCATCGCCTGGAAGGGACGCTGCGAAGTACACGAGCGCTTCACGGCGGCCGACATTCGCGAACTGCGCGACGCGCACCCGGGTATCACCGTGCTCGCCCATCCCGAATGTCCGCCGGAGGTCGTCGCCGTAGCCGACTTCGCCGGCTCGACAGCGGCGATGTCCGACTATGTCGGACAGCATAAGCCGGCACGCGTGGTGCTGATGACGGAATGCTCGATGAGCGACAACGTCGCGGTCGAGCATCCAGACGTGGAATTCGTGCGCCCATGCAATCTCTGCCCACACATGAAGCGCATCACGCTCGCCAATATCCGTACCGCGCTCAAGGAGAACCGTCACATCGTGACGATAGATCTGCACGTCGCAGAGCGGGCCCGCTGGGCCGTCAAGCGCATGCTCTTCGTATGACGCCTGTTATCCATGACATTCGCGGAGCGCCGGTCATTGTCGGCGCGGGCATCGCAGGCCTCCTGACGGCGCTGCACCTGGCGCCGCAGCCGGTCATCCTTCTCTCCGGGACCCCGCTGGGCACGGATGCCTCGAGCACGCTTGCCCAGGGCGGGCTCGCAGCAAGCCTCGGCGAGGACGACAGTCCCGAGCTGCATCTCGCCGATACGCTTGCCGCCGGCGATGGGCTTTGCGACGAAGCGATGGTCAGGCGGGTGGTCGAGGCCCTACCCTCAGCCATCGACCATCTCATTCGCCTGGGTGCTCCCTTCGACCGCGCCTTGGACGGGAAGCTGCGGCTCGGCCTGGAGGCGGCGCATTCGCGCTGCCGGATCGTGCACGCCGCCGGCGACGCCACCGGCCGCGAGCTCTTCCGCGTGCTGCTCGCCGTGGCGCGGCGGACACGCTCGATCACCATCATGGAAGGTATGACGGCCCATCGTCTGGTGGTTGCGGAGGGCAGCATCGTCGGCATGCTGGGTGTGCTGCACAATAGCGTGTTCGCGTTGCCCACGCGCCGTGTGGTGCTCGCGACCGGCGGTATCGGCGGTCTTTTCAGCGACACCACGAACCCGCTCGCTTCGTTCGGGCACGGCCTGGCACTTGCCGCCTGCGCCGGCGCGGAGCTCGCCGATCTCGAATTCGTCCAGTTCCACCCGACCGCGCTTCACACGCCGCGCCGGCCAATGCCGCTTATAAGCGAAGCAGTCCGTGGCGAGGGCGCGGTACTGGTGGACGAATACGGTCAACGCTTTCTTGCCGCCACACCCCGCGCTGAACTCGCATCGCGCGACGTGGTCGCGCGGGCGATCGCCAATCAGCTCGCAGCCGGGCATCGTGTCCATCTCGACGCCCGGCAATGCCTCGGGCAAAAATTCGCAAAACGCTTCCCGGCGATCGATGCGGCTTGCAAGCAGGCCGGCATCGATCCTGCCGTGGAACCGATCCCGGTGCGTCCCGCGGCTCACTATCACATGGGCGGCGTGGCCGTGGATGCTGAAGGCCGTAGCTCCGTCTCTGGCCTGTGGGCGTGCGGCGAGGTAGCATGCACCGGACTGCATGGCGCCAACCGGCTCGCCAGCAATTCGCTGGCCGAAGCGGTGGTAACGTCTGCCTGGGTGGCGGCAAGCGTCGCCGGCACCTGCGCGGGCTGGCAGTGGTCCAGGCTCCCCGCAATCCTTCCACAGCGACCCGACCCTTCACCGATACGCCAAGTCGTCTCCAATGCGCTCGGCATCTTTCGCAAGGGCAAAGTGCTGCGCGAGGCGATCTCTACCCTTCTGCCGATCGCGGTTGGCGAAACGACGGCGGTCGACCCGGCGCTGGTGGCGCTGTTGATCGCGATCGCGGCATTTCGGCGCGAGGAAAGCCGCGGCTCGCATTACCGGTCCGATTTCCCCGGGCGCGATGCTGCCGCCCTGCCCTCGCGACTGACGCTCTGCACAGCCTTCGAGAATGCCGTCGCGCTCAACTGGCAGAGATCCGAACGGAGCTGTTGATATGACTTCCCTTGCACCGCTTCCCCAGATCATCATGGAACCCATTGTGCGCAATGCCCTGCTGGAAGATCTGGGCAGAGCCGGCGACATCACGAGCGATGCGATCATCCCCGCCGATTGCAAGGCGACGTTTGCGTTAAACGCCCGGCAGGGCGGCGTTGTTGCGGGGCTCGATCTGGTGATGTTTGCCTTCCTCCTGGTGGATCCCGGGATCAGCATACAGTTGCGGTGTCCTGAAGGCGGCAAGATTCCGGCGGGAGGCACCATCGCCATCATACACGGGCCGGCGCGGAGCCTGCTGACAGCCGAGCGGACGGCGCTCAACTTCTTGTGCAAGTTGAGCGGCATCGCCACGGCCACAGCCGCACTCGTAAACGCGGTGCGCGGCCATAACGCAAAGATCGTGTGCACGCGAAAGACGACCCCGGGCCTGCGTGCGCTGGAGAAATATGCTGTGCGCGCTGGCGGCGGCGCCAATCACCGCTTCGCGCTCGATGACGCCGTGCTCATCAAGGACAACCACATTGCCCTTGCCGGCGACATCCGGACCGCGATCGAGCGCGCGCGCGGCACGGTTGGCCACATGGTCAAGATCGAGGTCGAGGTCGACACGCTGGACCAGTTGGAGATGGCACTACAAGTCGGAGTGGACGCCGTGCTCCTCGACAACATGTCGGTCGAGGACCTTTCCCAGGCTGTGGCAATGGTCGGCGGCCGGGCGATCACTGAAGCCTCGGGTCGGATAACGCGCTCGAACGTCGCGGCCATCGCGGCAACCGGCATCGACCTCATCTCGGTCGGCTGGCTCACCCACAGCGCTCCGATCCTCGACATCGGCCTCGACATGCCGTCCGACCGAAACTGCAACAGGCATCTTAACTGAGGGAGAGGACATGAACCGGGATCGCAGGAACTGCTTTGGCCGCGGATCAACCTGCGCCAGCCCGTCCGGAGTTCCACCGTCGGCCGAGGTAAGCCTGCTTGCTACCGGGCGAAACGCTTCAACGGCCGAAGCGCGAGTGACAGACCAGCAAGTAACAAAAGGCCGCGTCGAAGCCCTTGGCCTCATCATCTGCCGACTCGACGAGCTACGCCAGTTGGCGGCCTCTCACGGGCTGGAGCTGCTTGGATATCTGCTGGACGTCGCCTTCACCGAATCCTGCGACTCGATCAGAAGGGTGCGTTCCGCCGCCGAAGACCAAACAACGGATGGAGCGGTTCATGCTGAAGATATCGGCTGAGCGAACGATGGCGCAGCCTGAGCTTTCGTTAGAAACGCGGGAAACTGCCTCTCCTTTCCGGCACCGGTCTCGGATCCTCAACGAGTGGTGGCGGATCAGCAGTCCGCGACAACACTGGCCAGCCAGTCGATGATTCACGAGGACACGAAGCAACGAACCCAATTTGACCGCGGGGGCCTTCATCGATGAGATCCCAAGAGGTGATCCGTGCCCAAGAACCTGGTCTACGGCGCCCAAACAGTGCACCGCACAACCCATGGGCAGGCGCCGACACGAATAGGGACCGCAAGGCGGGTAGGTTTAGAAAGTTGTCTGGAGAACAAAGGAATGCGTAAGATCGTCGCCGGCAAGCTCCACGGCATATACGTCACGGAGGCCAATCTCGACTACCATGGCTCAATCACGCTAGACCCGGATCATTGCGAGGCAGCAGGCATTCTGCCCATGGAATTCGTCGAGATCTGGAACAAGAATTCGGGCGAACGGATCTCGACCTATGTAATCCTCGGCGAGCGCGGATCGCGCTGCTGCATCCTCAACGGGGCCGCGGCGCGCACCTGCCAGCCTGCCGATCAAGTCATCATCTGCAACTCGGTCTATATCCATGACATAGAGTTGACTGCACTGAAGCCGCGCGTGCTGACCTTTGACAGAGACAATCGCATCGTTGATCGGCTGACCTATTCGGTGGGTCACAATGGCGACGGAGGCTACAGCTTTTCCATCCTCGACGAGGCCAGCAATGCCCTACCCGTGCCAGCGCTGGTGGGCAGATCATGACGGACCGGGCCGGCTGAGGCCCCAAGACTGTTCCGCGGAACAGGGTTTGCGAAACTTTTTGACTATGGAGGTGGAATGAACAGCGAATCATACCCCAACGCTGCCGCAAACTCGTTCGACGGAATGTCCCCCCAATGGACCCGCGAGGCGGCCGAGGCTATCCACGACCTGCCGTTCAACGATCTGCTGTTCCAGGCGCAGACGATCCATCGCCAGAATTTCGATCGAAACCAGGTGCAGTTGTCGCGCCTGCTTTCGATCAAAACCGGCGGCTGCCCCGAAGATTGCGGCTATTGCAGCCAATCCGCGCACCACGAATCGGGCCTCGACGCCTCGAAACTCATGGAGGTTCAACGCGTCATCGCCGAGGCCAGGAAGGCGCGGGACGCAGGCGCCACGCGCTACTGCATGGGAGCTGCCTGGCGCAGCCCAAAAGCACGCGACATGGACGCCGTGGTCGCCATGGTCGAGGGCGTGAAGGGTCTCGGCATGGAAACCTGCATGACGCTCGGCATGCTCGACCTCGATCAGGCGCACAGGCTCAAGCAGGGCGGCCTCGACTATTACAACCACAATATTGACACCTCCGAGCGCTACTATAAACGGATCATCTCGACTCGGACCTTTGCCGACCGACTGGACACGCTCGCCAATGTCCGGGAGGCCGGTATCAATATCTGCTGCGGCGGCATTGTCGGCATGGGCGAAGAGAAGGCCGACCGCATCGATATGCTGGTCACGCTCGCCAACCTGCCGGAACCGCCCGAGAGCGTGCCGATCAACATGCTGATCCCGATCGCCGGCACGCCGCTGGCACAGAGCAATCCGATCGAGCCGATTGAATTCGTGCGGATCATCGCACTCGCCCGCATCCTCATGCCAAAATCCGATGTGCGCCTGTCGGCCGGTCGCACAGCGATGAGCGACGAGATGCAGGCGCTGTGCTTCTTCGCCGGCGCCAATTCGATCTTCGTCGGTGACACGTTGCTGACTGCCGAGAACCCGGGCCAGGACAAGGACAGCGCTTTATTCCGCCGGCTCGGCATCAAGTCGATGGAGCCGGAAGCCAAGTGAGCGGGCGAGCCTTGCTCGACCGCTACGAGGCGACTTTGAGCGGGCTGGGCCGCAAGGACCGGTTGCGCACATTGAGCGCCCGCTCGGGGCTCGACTTCGCCTCCAACGACTATCTCGGCCTGGCGGGCTCGAAGCGTATGGTGCAGGCGATCACGGCGGCACTCGCAGCAGGCACGCCTGTGGGTGCGACCGGCTCGCGGCTACTGCGCGGCAACGATCCGGAACACGAGGCGCTCGAAGCCAAGGCAGCTGATTTCTTCGGCGCCGAGCGCGCGCTGTTTTTCGGCGGCGGCTATGTCGCCAATTTCGCTGTGCTCACGACCTTGCCCCAGAAAGGCGATCTGATCGTGCTGGACAAACTCATCCATGCCAGCGCACAAGAGGGCGCGCGAGCCGGCCGGGCCGAAGTGATGGAAGCCGCGCACAACGATGCGGGTGCCATCGACGACGCCATTGTCGCCTGGCGAGCCATGGGTGGGACTGGCCGCCCCTGGATCGTGGTCGAAAGCCTCTACAGCATGGACGGCGACCGGGCTCCGCTCGGCGAACTCATCGCGATCGCGGACCGTCACGAAGCGTTCCTGTTCGCCGACGAGGCGCATGCTACCGGCGTCTACGGCCCGACCGGGCGCGGTCTCGCGCACGAACTCGAAGGCCGCGACAATGTCGTGGTGCTGCACACCTGCGGCAAGGCGCTCGGCGCATCCGGCGCACTGGTCACCGCGCCGGCAGTGCTTTGCGACTACCTCGTCAACCGCTGCCGCCCCTTCATCTACGCCACCGCCCCCTCGCCGCTGATGGCAGTGGCGGCGGCAACAGCCCTCGACATCGTTGCCGATGAGCCGCAGCGCCGTGAGCGGCTGGCGAGCCTCGTCGCGCTTGCCGGCAAGAGGGCCGAGGCGCTTGGGTTGCCGGCGGCCGGTTCGCAGATCCTGCCGATCATCGTCGGCGACAATGAAGGCGCCATGGCGTTGGCGCATAAGTTGCGGGCGCGCGGTTTCGACGTGCGCGGCATCCGCCCGCCCACCGTGCCCGAGGGGACGGCGAGGCTCAGGATCTCGCTGACGCTGAATGTCGGCGAGGCCGACATTTCGGCGCTGTTTGATGCGCTTGCCGCGGAATGGGAGCGCACCCATTGACGGTCCAGATCGTTGTCGCCGGCACCGATACCCGCATAGGCAAGACTGTGTTCGCGGCGGGGCTGACCGGCCTGCTTGACGGCATCTACTGGAAGCCGGTGCAGTCGGGAACCTGCGAAGAAACCGACAGCGAAGTCGTCTCCCTGCTCGCCGATCTGCCAGCAGCTCGTGTGCTGCCAGAAAGCTGGCGCCTCAGGGAGCCGCTATCACCTCACCGCGCCGCAGAGTTGGACGGGGTGGAAATCGATGCATGCGCGCTTGTCCTGCCGACGACTGATCGGCCGCTCGTGGTCGAAGGCGCAGGCGGGCTGATGGTGCCGCTCAACAGGCGCGCGCTCTACATCGATGTCTTCGCGCGGTGGAACGCGCCAGTGGTGCTCTGCGCCCGCACTACCCTTGGCACCATCAATCACACGCTGCTCTCGATTGAGGCTCTGCGCGCCCGCTCCATACCATTGCTTGGCGTGGCGTTCATCGGCGACAGGATGGTCGACACGCAAAAAACGATCGCGGAAATGGGCAAGGTTCGCGTGCTTGGCCGTCTGCCGCGCCTGGAATCCCTGACGCCCGGAACGCTCGCTGCCGCCATGCGCGCGTCATTCAATGCCTGCGACTTCATGAGGATCCGGCCATGAGCTCCGCTGTGTGGCATCCCTTCACCCAACATGCCGTCGAGCCGGCCATGCCGTCGATCGCGCGGACCGGGGGCGCTTATCTTGAAACGGCCGACGGAAGGCTCATCCTCGATGCGATCTCGTCCTGGTGGGTCGTCACCCACGGCCATCGTCACCCGAAGATCATGGCCGCGATTCGGAACGCGACCGAGTCACTAGACCAAGTGATCTTCGCCGGTCTCAGCCACGAGCCGGCCGAGCAATTGGCCTCGGCACTGGTCAACATGGCGCCTGCAGGCCTCGACTGGGTCTTCTTCTCCGACAGCGGCTCGACCAGCGTCGAGGTGGCCCTCAAAATGGCGCTCGGCTTTCACCGCAACAACGGCGCGCCGCGCTCGCGCATCGTCGTTATGGAACACAGCTATCACGGCGATACGATCGGCACGATGAGCGTCGGCGCGCGCGGCGTCTTCAATGCCCCATACGAGCCCCTGCTGTTCGCGGTCGACAGCATCCCCTTCCCCGCCGCCGGACACGAACAGGAAACGCTCGACGCTTTCGAACGACTGGCGCGCGACTGCAAAGTTGCAGCATTGATCGTCGAGCCGCTGGTGCTCGGTGCCGGCGGCATGCGAATGTATCCCGCATGGGTTCTTACCGAACTCAAGCGCATTGCCGAGCGATCTGAAACGCTTTTCATCGCCGATGAAGTCATGACCGGCTGGGGCCGCACCGGTACCACGTTCGCCTGCGAACACGCAGCCATCACGCCCGACATATTGTGCACTTCGAAGGGTCTGACAGGCGGCTCGTTGCCGCTTGCGGCGACGCTGGCCACCGATGCGATCTTCCGCGCGCATTATTCCAGGGATCGATCCAAGACATTTTTCCATTCTAGTTCCTTCACGGCGAATCCTATTGCCTGCGCGGCAGCACTCGCCAATATTGCCATCTGGAAGGAGGACCCCGTGGCGGAGCGTGTGGCCACTCTGTCGGGGATGCAGACCGACAAGATCGCGCCGTTCAACGGGGACCCGCGCTTTGAGAACGTGCGCACGACCGGCACCATCGCCGCGCTCGACCTCAACGTCCGCAATGTAGGCTACCTCGCCGACGTCGGCCCAAAGCTGCGCGGCTTCTTCCTCGCGCGCGGGTTGCTGGTCAGACCACTCGGCAATGTCATCTATGTGCTGCCGCCTTATTGTGTGACTGCGGGCCAACTCGACCAGCTCTACGCGGCAGTAGATGAGGCAGCCGAGCTTGCGAGCGACAGCCTATGAACCGCACGGCCCGCATTATAGGCCTTGGCCATCATGTGCCGGCGCGCAAGGTGGGGAATGCCGAGATCGAGGCAGGCCTGGGGCTGGAAGACGGGTGGATCGAGGGGCGGACCGGCATCCGGTCACGCTTCTGGGCAGAACCCGACGACACACTCTCTGGCCTAGCGGCACAAGCAGGCGAGATGGCGCTTGAGGCCGCCGGCATCGATCGCAAGGACATCGGTCTGCTTTTGCTGGCCACTTCGACGCCGGATCACCTCCTGCCGCCCAGCGCGCCATTGGTGGCGTACAGGCTCGGCCTCGAAAATGCCGGAGCGGTCGACCTTGCCGGCGCCTGCGCGGGGTTCATCTATGCGCTGACCTTCGCCGACGGCTTCGTGCGCCTGCACAACAAGCCGGCCATCGTCATCGCCGCCAACATCTTGAGCCGTCGGATCAATCCGGCCGAGAGGGCCAGCGCCGTGCTGTTCGCCGATGCCGCTGGCGCCGTGGTGCTGGCCCCTTCAAACGATCCCGGCCACGGTATCCTCGGCTGCTCGATTGCCTCGGAGGGGTCCGCTTATGGCCTGATCCACATGCCCGCGGGCGGCAGCAATCGTCCGTTTTCTGGTGAAACTGATATCGCCGAAACGCGCATGACCATCGCGAGCGGCCGCGAGGTCTTCGTCAAGGCGGTCGCGATGATGAGCCGCTGCTCCAGGCAGGCGCTGCTGGCAGCTGGCCTCTCGGCGCCAGACATCGACCGCTTTGTGCCTCACCAGGCAAACGCCCGCATCTTCAATGCTGTTGGCAAGTCGCTCGGAATCGAGGATGAGCGCATCGTCAAGACCATCGCCGACTATGGCAACTCGTCAGCGGCAACCATCCCGCTGTCGCTCTCAATCGCGCACAGCGCCGCTCCGATCCAGCCGGGCAAGAAATTACTGCTGACGGCGGCCGGTGCCGGCCTTGCCGGTGGGGCATTGGTGGTCGGCGTTTAGCCCAGCCCGAGCACTGATGGGCGGTTGACGATCATGGATCTTCCTGGCGACGCAGCGCCATGATCGCTTGTAGGTGACCATGACTGATCGATGAACGGTGGGCCGTCGCAGATTTACGTCTTGCAGGTGGCTGGTTCCGACCTTCAAAGCTGGTGACATCCTGAGCACCGGCGCGTGGACACTCCGCTTCGCGTGATTGAGATCTTTGGAACGGTCTGGAGCTTGGCCGGGTACCGGGATGTGTCGGGCACTGGTTCGGCTGTCGTGGCTCGCGAAAGCATATGGAATTCACGGATCAGGTCCAACTCAATCTCGCCATCGGTCAGGCCGGTTTCATTGCCGGTTGAACCCCTCCCCCGAGCTCACGCGAACTGGGTCTTGGCCTCGGGCCACCCGTCAGGAGCGTTTCCAAATCGACGGCGGTGTAATTCAGCACCAGACAGGCAGCTTCATCGCCGCGTCGTCGGCGGAGAGTCGCTGCGTCCCCGCAGCGGTGAGGCACCGGCGATGATCAAGCGTCGAGTGCGACGAGGAGATTGAGATCCAGGGCCTTTGGGAGCATGCCCCTTAGCCATCCATCCCGTTGATCGCCGCCACTAAAGCAATCGATTTTACAACTGGGGGAATGCTGCGCTAGCAAAAGCAGTTTCAATGATGAGGTTCCCGTGAGTATATGGATGGTTGTCGATAGCCGCCTCCCGAAAAGTGAATGGCGAGCATCACCCGAGGCACACATGGCCAACTGGGACGTCCTGCCCATTCCATCGCGAATGCACTTCCGGTCGGATGCGCGACTAGCGCATGCTGCGACCATATAGATGACACCCTGTCTATTGAGCGCGTTTCAAATGAGCCCTGCGCACCGAGAACGAAAAGATGCTTTCTGGAGAGCCTTACAATGTTCTCGACCCCTTTCTGATCTCAGAGAGATACAGGGTGAGAGCTTTGTGTCAGAAGATAAACTTGACAGCGATTCGGACAACTATCTTCGTCGGACACTTTGCAAGCAAATTTTCGGTAAAGGCGGCAACACTGTTCGATACAGCCCCCTTTTTCTGCTATTACGGTTCCAACATAGGGTTTGGCATGCAAGTATTCCTCAATTTTAACTCCATAATCCTCGACGCTTGTCCAGTTCGCATAGGCGACTACATGCTTTTGGGGCCGGGCATCCAAATTCTGACGCCGATGCATCCACTAGATGCAGCCTTCGACGGAAAGAGCTGTACGGGAAGCCGGTTGAGATTGGGTCAGATGTATGGGTGGGAGGCGGGATCGGATCAGGCACTGTGATCGGTGCAGGCAGTATCGTAAACACGTGATGTTCCAGCCGGAGTGTTTGCAGCCGATAACCCTTGTCGCGTGGTCCGAGAAATCTCCGCAGACTCGACAAGTTAGGAACTAAATTTGGTTACAACCGCAACTCTTCAAACAATAAACCTTACGAAATGTCCGGTGTGCCGCTACAAGCACGTGACTTGAACCGGTGGCGGCATTGAAAGGTGGGCTAGCGGTATTTCTCACCACGACTTTCTCTGCGACCACACAACATGCACAAATGAGATCGACAGCAAATTCTCTCCCGCGACAGCGGTCACCTATCCTATGAAGGATCTGAAATCATAGGCTATACAAGACTTGCTGAGAACTGCTCGTTAGAGCATCTTCCACCAAAAGGCGTTGATCCATTCGCCTCAAAGCTCCTTTCCTAGGCGCTCCCCTTACCGCGATTCCTTTGAGATTCGTCAGCTTCTCGAAAGCTAGCCCTCTTAGAGCATGGGGCTCAAGGCGGGGCGCTGGCCTATTACAGCCGTGGATCTGAGCACAACCGATGCGAACTCAGACCGAAGTTGCGGCTATTTTTCGGCGTCCCTGATGAAGACTTGCACGACCTTGCCGAGGACCTCCCGGTCGGCTGGCGCAGGATAAAGACCGTCGCGGAGAAAACGTTCGACGTTTTGCCGAGTTGGACGCTGCAAGGAGAGAACTCGCAGCCTGGGAGAATTCACGATGATCAGCCCCTTCGTTACGCGCGACGGCTCTAGATGGATGCCAGACTATCTGACCTTTATCGATGGCAAGACCTGCATCGGCTGCGGCCGCTGCTTCAAGGTCTGCTCGCGCGAGGTCATGCATCTTTACGGCGTCGAGGACGCGGGTGAAATCCTCAGCGTTTGCGATGACGAGGACGACTTCGAGAGCGAGCTCAATCGCATGATCATGGTCGTCGACCAAGCCGGCCGCTGCATCGGCTGCGGAGCCTGCACTCGCGTTTGTCCGAAGAACGCCGCAGCTTGATCTGCCTGACAAACAGGAGAACGTCGGTGCCCCTCAGAATGTTTTGCCACATCATGGCGGTGGTCCTGTCCATCAATGCTGAAGCTGTCTATCTCGCCTCGCAATCCGTCGGATCGGCAGTCGTCAAGACGCTCACTTGTGCGCTCTTTCTCCAGGCCGGCTATTTCGCAAGCGTGCTCTTTCTCATCCGGCGATCTGCCCGTCCTGGCAGCACTGCACCACAGGCCAAGCATTTGGACGGCGGCAAGGAAGTTCGGCGCCAGTTGGCGCCCTGCCGTGAGGAGGAGGAATGAACCTTCGGATATCGCCGCGTCGGGGTGCGGGTTGCTTCGTTTCTACGACGGATCAGAAGCTAGGAATTAAGACGGTTCTCTTTGGAACACGACCTTTGGAAGCATTCGTGCATAACAGTTTTAGCTCAATCGCACCCAGTTGGAGAGAACACGGTGGCAAAGTTCTTTGGCCCGCCCCCCACGGGGGGTCGAGCGGCTCCTGCCAAGTCCAAGGTACGCTCCGGCCGACGCGGCCTGCGCTTCGTCGACTTGGCCGCCAGCATGGCGGCCCGCGGCTGCAACCTGGAGCGGGTCAGAGTCTACGCGCAGGCCAAGCCGGCATAAGGTTGCGAATGCCTGCAATCCACCGATCGGGTGGCCTGAGCCCCCGCAACGCTGGACAAGGCCCGGCAAAGGTGCACCGACAGCGCACACCTGCCGTACAAAGAATGCTCCCCCCGTCAACGGCACCCAGCAACGCTGCCCGTGCCAAGACCTCCGGATAGGACACGAAATGCGAACGCTACTCGTGGATCACCATGCAAAGCTCACCCAGGTGATGCAACGAGCGCTCTTGGATCGCGGTTTCACCGTTGATGTGATGCCTACTGTCGCTGACGCGTCGCTTGCATTCGGTGTTGCACGCTATGAAATTCTCCTGATCGAGTTAGCCTTGCCGGATGGAGATGGGTTGGATTGGCTGAGGCAGTTGAGGCGCCAGGGGCATTCGGTTCCTGCTATCATAATGAGCAGCCTCGATGATCCCGAGACGCGAATCTCGATTTTCAACGGGGGCGCGGACGACTTCTTGCGTAAACCGGTCTTGACCGATGAGCTCATTGCACGAATACGGGCCGTTCTGCGGCGGTCGACGCAGGTGGCCGATCCCATTGTCACGTTTGGCAATCTCACATTCGATCCGATTGGCCGCCAGGTTTCCGTTGCTGGTCAGCCGCTA
Source organism: Mesorhizobium sp. 43Arga (assembly GCF_053714255.1). NCBI lineage: Bacteria > Pseudomonadati > Pseudomonadota > Alphaproteobacteria > Hyphomicrobiales > Phyllobacteriaceae > Mesorhizobium > Mesorhizobium sp. 43Arga. The sequence goes on along the minus strand of NZ_JBSKBO010000004.1, from coordinate 432,988 downwards.
AAGATCCCGCGCCGCGAACTAAGCATTCTTGAGCATCTGCTCAACCGCGCGGGTCGCACGTGTCCGCGCGAGCACCTAGTGGACAGCCTCTATGCCTTCGACGACGAAGTCTCGAGCAATGCGCTTGAAGTCGGAATCTATCGCTTGCGCGGGATTTTGGGCCAAGCCGGTGCGACGATAACGATCAAGACGGCGCGGGGGATCGGTTATGTCATTGAAGTGAACGACGTGCGCCAGACGGGTAGCTAGTCGAATCTGGCGGTCGATTGCCTTCGCCGCTGCTGATCTGGTTAGCACTCCTCGATAGGAAAATAAGGGCGTTAAGCTCTTTCGCCCGAAACCGCTCGATGACTCACACAAGCCCAGCACCCTCACAACGGTTCATCGGTTAGCGATGAGCGTCCTTGTGGATCCGCTCTAATAACAGGTTGGGCGATCTCGATAAGTGTCGAATGCGGCAGCAACAGCTCGAGTCACAAAGCGGTGCTCCTGCCTGACGCGGATGCACCCCTTTTCGATGTCGACTATCCCATCCTTGGCGAGGATGGCCAGGCGTTCAGCTGAATTGATAAGACGGATTGGGTCAAACCCGTAGGCGGCGCAAATTGCCGGCACATCGGCCTCCAAATCGCACATCAGCCGCTCGATGATTGCGGCTCGGACGCGATCTTCGTTGGTGAGCCGGCAGCCCTTTGCCGTCGCCAGACTGCCAGCTCTGATGTTGCGGCTATAGGTACGGGTTGCAACATCGTTCTGAACATAACCATCTCCGAGACGGCCAATGGCGGACGCACCGAAGCCGATCACGGTGTCGGGGGTGTCGGCTGAGTAACCGAGCGAGTTACGCCGCAAGCGGCCGGTTTGCTGCACCAGGGTGAGTTGGTCGTTCGGCAAGGCGAAATGGTCAAGTCCGATTTGGCGGTAGCCGGCTGCAACCAACGTCTCTGCCACGGCCGAGGCTTGTTCGGCGCGGGCAGCGATGTCCGGCAGCGCGGCCTCATCGACGAGGCGTTGGTTTTTCTTGAAGATCGGGACATGAGCGTAGCCGAACACCGCAAGCCGGTCGGGGCGCATGGCGGCCGCCGCGGCTGCGGTTTGCACACAGGACTGCACGGTCTGATTGGGGAGACCATAGATAAGGTCGAAATTAACGCGACCTATTCCGTGCTGGCGCAGGTTTTCTATCGCCGCTGTCGTCTGCGCTTCACTCTGGGTTCGATTAATCGCCTTTTGAACAACGGGATCGAAGCTCTGCACGCCGAGGCTCGCGCGGGTCACGCCGGCTGCCCCTAAGGCTTCCGCCATCTCGGCCGTGAATGCGCGCGGGTCGATCTCGACGGCGATCGTAGCCATTTTCCTGAACGCGAAACGGTGGCGCAGGAGTTCCATCAGGGCCAGAAACCCCGCAGGTCCGATCAGAGTCGGCGTGCCGCCGCCGAAGTGCACGTCGCTTACCGGTAGGGCCTGTGGCGCTTGCTCCGCGACCAAACGGATCTCTTCGCGCATAACCGTCAGATAATCGAGGATCGGCGCATCCCGGCGAGTGGCTGCGGTGGGGAAGCCGCAATACCAGCACAGTGATCGGCAGAACGGGATATGGAGATAAAGCGACACGGGCTCTTCGGCCGGCAGACCCCTCAGCCATTCCTCACAAGCCTTGGCGCCGACCGCTACGGAGAACTGCGAAGCAGCCGGATAGATCGTGTACCACGGCGGGCCAGCCTCGGCATATTTTGCTAGAATTGAGCTCTGCAACGGTCGCTGTTCCTTACTCAGATCAGCATTATCATGGCCGCTGCGGTCTCCAATGTCTTTGCGCTATGTCAATCGGTTTGGTTCAGCCGGAATCTGAAATCGATCTCGGAGCCCGCGTGGCTGTCCTCTTCACAGGCCGCAACCGCCGTTTACTGCCTTGTCCCCTGGAGCGCGCTCCAATGGTTCACCACCTATTGATGGTTTCCTGAAATTTCTCAATCCTGGAAAGAATGTCGTTGAACGATGGCGGGGTGTCATCGAACATCATCGGCGCCATTGCCCGATAATCCGCTCTGAGATCGTTGATCCGCGCCTCGCTTGGCATCAGCCGCAAAGTGCCTGGGCGCGCCTTATCGTAATTGGCCCAGCTCGAGCGAAAGAACGTCGCCTTGTGCTTTGCCACGGTTGCCAGCAGCTCGAGATCAGCGAGGGCGGCCTTTCCCTCGACGGAGTCGAGCATCATGGCGAGGTCGTAGTAGTGGCGCGAGAAATATTGCGGGGTTGCCGATTCTGCCGGACGATGGGTTTCGGCGTGTAAGGCGGTGGCCTTTTCCCAAAAGGTGCGCCGTGCTGACAGGACCATGACGGTCGTATCCGAGTCTTCGAAGAAATCGGGAAAATCCTCGGCCGCGTAGGGGCGAATGACCCTCCCCTCGGCGGGCCAAGGATCGCCGCGAGCGCCGAGCTCGAGCCTGACGCGAGGCGTGATGTACGCCATGCCTTGATATTCAGCCGTCGTAAGCGCGACCGGGTAGTGGAAGTTTACCGTTTGTGCGTCGGCTTCGTCGATCACTAGGGACCATTCGTCGTGCTGCGGTTCGCCGAGCTCTCGGACGATCGCGGCACGAAGACTGGGAAGCAGCGTGTCGGCGATATGCTTCTCTACATCTACAACCAGGTCATTGATGAGTTGACCCGACTTTTTTCGGCTGATGCCGTCCTTTTCTGGATCGCGATCGCCCGTATAGCCGAGGTCAGCCCGGTCGAAGGACAAATCGATGTCCTCGGAGAAACGGCGGATAATGCCAAAGGCCTTGGATAGGGACGTTCCGCCTTTGAAGACCAGGCTGGCTACGGCGTCCTCCGGAAGATCGAACAATCGTTTCAAGGTCCAGCAGACCCAGAAGTCCTTCTCGATGATCGTGTTGGCGACGCCGCGCGCGGCACCGGTTTCGCCAAAGAGTGCGGCCCGATCACTTTTCGGAAGGAGAGCAACCTTATCCATTCGACGCCGTGTTGCCGATCGAGATCAGCGTTGGACGCATCCAGGCGGGAGCCTGAACCGCGTTGGTCGCAAGTAGTCTCTTGTCACCCGCCGACAACCGACGCGCGGCGAGCTGGGCCACGTCGGCGGCCCGCACCGGCCCGACATGGCGAAGAGCTTGAACAACGGTCCCGGCAGGACTGCCCGGTGCGATCAGATGCTTGGGCGAAGCGTGACGCAGATCGACCATGCGCTTGCCCAGCAAGACCCGGCGCGGTGGCCCGTCCGTCAGATAAAGGCTCTTTGCGGGAACCTGCGTCGAGAGGCCGAGCGCATTGGCTGCGTGCGCGCCGGCGATCTGCGCTTTTGAACCGGTCTCCCGCGCGAGCGCCCGCGCGACGTCGTCGGGAGCCGGGGAAAGCTGACCCAGCTTCGGATGCACCCTCGGATAGTCATAGAGGCCACGCGCAAGACGGCGCAGCTTTCCACTCTTGACCAAGCGGGAGAGGGCCTGATCGACAGCAGCACGCCCCGCCACGTCGAGGAAGTCGCTGGGCGTGAAAACACCCCCACGCCCGCCGGCGCGGGCGCGGCGCATGATCCGATGTGCAACTGATGTCATGTTCGTATTCATTGTCGGAAAATAATCTATCTTTTTCTGACATTCAAGAGGCGTGCAAGTGGGCCTACCGCCGCAAACCGAGGAATCAACTTGTCCCTGTAGAGCGTCTCATTGTGAGCGCGACAGATTGCCCATGCGACTTTTCGAAGCACAAATGGAGAACACGCGGGAGGGAAGAGGTCAGCCTTCTGGCGGGTTCAAAGGATTTCCAACCGTTGGATGCTCTCGATCGCCAAATCGAAATTCGGGAAGGGATCCGACGATCATGGCGCCATAGTCTCGGTGCAAAGCGTCAATCAATCCGTCATGTGGCAGCGTTGCGGTCGAATTTCATTGCACGGGAATTTCCCGCGTCAGGAGCCCTCAATCGAGATCAGGTATCTCGACACGCAAATTCTTATTTTTTTTCACACTTGGGCATCCACCATCAACCAAGTCGCTAAACGCGGCAAAGACACCTGCTACTGCCGGTTGGACGAGCCGAGCCGGTTCAATCCTCAAGCACATTGGACCGGCTCCGCGCTCCAGACGACAGTTGACGTGGGCTCAGTCAGAGGCGTACCGGCATTCTGGAGGCTTAATAGGACTTATTGGCGAAAACTCTGCGGCGGTCCTCCAATATGGAGCGTTTGGCAGAGTGACAGCCAGCTAGGGTCAGGACTCATTGACCAGAAGATGAAGGCTGCAGCGAAGGCGATCGCCGACAGGAAGGTGTGAGCACATCGGTCGTATCTGGTGTGGATGCGTCGCCAGTCTTTGAGGCGTGCGAACATGTTCTCGATCCTGTGGCGCTGTCGGTATAGGACAGGATCGTAGTGGTGCTGAACACGATGCTTGGCATGGGGCGGGATGCATGGCGTGATACCGCGCTCGACGAGCGCCTGGCGGAAGGCCGCTGAACTGTAGGCCCGATCGGCCAGCAGGGCGTTGGCGGCGGGCAAATCCTCGATCACTGCCGCAGCAGTCTTGTGATCATTGGCCTGCCCTTCGCTCAGATGCAGCAGCCGCGGACGTCCCTTGCCGTCACAGACCACTTGCAGCTTGGTGGTCAGTCCGCCTCGGCTGCGTCCGATACATCGGGATAGAGCCCCTTTTTAAGGAGGCTGGCGGCAGTGCGATGCGCTTTGAGATGGGTGGCATCGATCATCAGATTGTCCGTTTTGCCGCCCTGCGCGGCCAGTTCCGCCAGGATGCGGTTGAACACACCCAGCCGACTCCAGCGGATGAAGCGGTTGTAGATGGTCTTGTGCGGACCGTAGTCGGAAGGGACATCTCGCCAGCGAAGGCCATTGCGGATCACGAACAGGATGCCGCTCAGCACCCGGCGGTCATCTACACGCGGCACACCATGCGACAAAGGAAAATAGGGCTCGATCCGGCGCATCTGCTCCGGCGTCAACATCAGCAAATCACTCAAGGCAGCACCTCCTGCCACCTTGAATCACCCAACAGATATCAAATCAACAAATTAATGGGTCCTGACCCTAGCTCGGGGTAGGAAGGACGCCAGTGATATCATTCAAAGGCGCGCTCAATGTTCTTCTCCGGATGCTCGGACTGGCGAAGCCCGAGCCAGTGGAACCTCGGGGCTGGTGGCGGCCGGTCATCGGATTAGAGTGTTGGAAGAATGATCGGCGACCGCCCCCTCTTATGTGGAAGGACTGTAGCGCGCGGACGCGCGCCACCTTCAAAGCAGAGCTCACTTGCTCGAACGGCCACGGAGTGTCACTGCGTAGACACTCGATTGCTGCGGATGGAACGGTGTTGCCGAGTGTCGTGTGCCTGGCGCCTGGTTGCAGCTTCCACGATTTCGTACGGCTCAAAGGCTGGTCGGCAGGCGCTCTGTGACGATCGTTTAGGCTGCGTTTCCGCGTTGTCCGGTATCCGACACGATGTTGGACATCCGACAACCCGATAGCAGAGCTATCTTACCGTTGAAATGGTTCTCCGTTTGGCACGGTATGTGCTGCGTTATGCGCAAACGCGTCAGGAACGAAGGAGACAGCGTACCATGATCACTCTTGCCGAAAATGTAGTCGCCGAAGTGTTGACCGGCCAGGCGCGGAACGCCGCCGTCGAGACTAGCTGCTATTCCTCCATCAGGCTCTCGATTCTACGCCTTTTCGCGAGTCGCGGTGCCAAGCCGATCGGTGTGATCCAGCCTGCCAGGCCTTTTGCGAGCCCCTACGGCGACCAAACGTCTTTCGCTGCCCGCAGCGCCTGCCGGTCACCTTCCGCCCTTCCGTCGCTTAGAGAGTGAAGTGCCAGCCACCATGTCCGAACAGCCCTTGCCGACGCTGCCGATGTGGCGCGTCGATCACATCGAGCCCTCGCCCGAGATGTTGGCCCTATGCGCCAACGGTCCGATCCATCGCGTGCGCTTCCCGTCCGGGCACGAAGGCTGGTGGGTGACAGGCTACGGCGAGGCCAAGGCGGTGCTGTCCGACGCGGCGTTCCGGCCCGCGGGAATGCCGCCGGCGGCATTCACCCCAGATTCGGTGATTCTCGGTTCGCCGGGGTGGCTGGTCTCGCACGAGGGGGCCGAGCATGCCCGGTTACGCATGATCGTGGCGCCGGCCTTCAGCAACCGCAGAGTGAAGCTGCTCGCGCAGCAGGTTGAGGCGATCGCCGCGCAGTTGTTGGAGACGTTGGCGGCCCAGCCCCAGCCCGCCGATCTGCGGAGCCACCTCTCCTTTCCCCTTCCGGCCATGGTCATCAGCGCGCTGATCGGCGTCCTCTACGAGGATCACGCCTTTTTCGCCGGGCTGTCCGACGAGGTGATGACTCACCAGCATGAAAGCGGCCCGCGTAGCGCGTCGCGCCAGGCCTGGGAAGAACTGCGCGCCTACATTCAAGGCAAGATGCGGGACAAGCGCCAGGATCCGGGCGACAACCTGCTGACGGATTTGCTCGCGGCGGTCGACCAGCGCAAGGCCACCGAGGAAGAGGCGATCGGCTTGGCGGCGGGCATCCTGGTGGCGGGGCACGAGAGCACGGTCGCGCAGATCGAATTCGGCCTGCTGGCCATGTTCCGCCATCCGCAACAGCGCGAACGCCTGATCGGCGACCCATCCCTGGTGGACAAGGCGGTGGAGGAAATCCTGCGCATGTACCCGCCGGGCGCGGGCTGGGACGGCATCATGCGCTATCCGAGGACCGACGTCACCATCGCGGGCGTGCATATTCCCGCGGAGAGCAAAGTGCTGGTCGGCCTGCCGGCGACGTCATTCGATCCGCGCCATTTCGACGACCCTGAAATCTTCGACATTGGACGCGACGAAAACCCGCACCTGGCGTTCTCCTACGGGCCGCACTACTGCATCGGCCTGGCGCTGGCCAGGCTGGAACTCAAGGTGGTGTTCGGTACGATCTTCCAGCGCTTTCCCGCCCTGCGCCTGGCCGTGGCGCCCGAGAAGCTGAAGTTGCGCAAAAAAATCATCACTGGCGGGTTCGAGGAGCTCCCGGTGCTCTGGTGATGCGCACACGCCGCCGCGAATCGCGATCTTCTCCGCAATTTGCCGGCGCGCCTGGCGCGCCGGTCAGATCAGCCAGCCAACAGGTAACCAAGATGGACGTGCAAGAAACCACGGCAGTATGCCGGGACGCCTTCGCCGAACTGGCCTCGCCAGCGTGCATCCACGACCCGTATCCGTTCATGAGGTGGTTGCGCGAGCACGATCCGGTGCATCGCGCGGCGTCGGGCCTCTTTCTGTTGAGCCGCCACGCCGACATTTCCTGGGCGCTCAAGGCCACGGGCGATGCGTTTCGGGGACCGGCGCCGGGCGAACTGGCGCGCTATTTCCCGCGTGCGGCGACCAGCCTGTCGCTCAATCTGCTGGCGTCCACACTAGCGATGAAGGAACCACCGACGCATACGCGTCTGCGCCGGCTGATCTCGCGCGATTTCACTATGCGCCAGATCGACAACCTGCGGCCGAGCATCGCGCGCATCGTCGCAGCGCGCCTGGACGGCATGGCGCCCGCGCTGAAGCGCGGGGAGGCGGTGGACCTGCATCGGGAATTCGCGCTGCCTTTGCCCATGCTGGTTTTCGCCGAACTGTTCGGCATGCCCCAGGACGACGTGTTCGAGCTCGCCGCCGGCATCGGCGCCATTCTGGAAGGCCTGAGCCCGCACGCCAGCGATCCCCAGCTCGCCGCGGCGGACGCGGCCAGCGCCAGGGTGCAGGCCTACTTCGGCGACCTCATGCGGCGCACGCGCAGCGATCCCCGCCGCGACATCGTTTCGATGCTGGTCGGCGCACACGACGGCGATGCCGAGACGCTGTCGGATGCGGAGTTGATCAGCATGCTGTGGGGCATGCTGCTGGGCGGCTTCGCCACCACTGCTGCGACCATCGACCATGCGGTCCTGGCGATGCTGGGGCATCCCGAACAGTGGCACTGGCTGCAGGGAGACGCCGCGGGGGTAGAGGCATTCGTCGAAGAAGTCCTGCGCTGCGACGCGCCTGCCATGTTCAGCTCCGTTCCGCGTATCGCCCGGCGCGACATCGAATTGGGCGGCGTAGTGATCCCGAAGAACGCGGACGTGCGCGTGCTGATCGCGGCCGGCAATCGCGACCCGGACGCCTTCGCCGATCCCGACCGCTTCGATCCCGCGCGGTTCTACGGCACCAGTCCTGGCATGTCGACCGGCGGGAAGATCATGCTGAGCTTCGGCCACGGCATCCACTTCTGCCTCGGTGCGCAACTGGCCCGGGTGCAGTTGGCCGAGAGCCTGCCGCGGATCCAGGCGCGCTTCCCCACGCTGGCATTGGAGCAGCCGACCCGGGAGCCCTCCGCGTTCCTTAGGACCTTCCGCGCGCTGCCAGTGCGGCTGCATGCGCCAGGGTGGGGCTGAGATGCGCGTCGTGGTCGACCAGGATCTGTGCGGAACCACCGGGCAGTGCGTGCTGACGCTGCCGGGCCCCTTTCGCCAGCGCGAACCGGACGGTGTGGCCGAAGTGTGCGTGGCGACGGTCCCGCAGGCGCTGCACGCCGCCGTGCGGCTCGCGGCCAGCCAGTGCCCGGTCGCCGCCATTCGGGTCATTGAAAGCGATGCTGGCGATGACGAGCGCGCCCGCGCTGACCCTGCGCCTTCTCCGGCGGAGGGCGAGCGGCATGCCGCGAAAGACCAACGCAATCCAGGAGTACCCGATGGGACGCTTTGAAGGCAAGGTGGCCGTGGTGACCGGCGCCGGCGCCGGCATCGGCAAGGCATGCGCCCTCGCCATCGCGCGCGAGGGCGGCGGAGTGGTGGTGGCCGACATTGATGGCTCGGCGGCCATCGCCTGCACCGCGCAGATCGCGGCCGAGGCGGGCCACGCGCTGGCCCTGGCTATGGACATCGCCGATGCGCAGGCGGTGGCAGCGCTGTTCGAGACGGCGAAGCGGCACTTCGGTGGGGTCGACCTGCTGGTGAACAACGCGAGCGCCATGCATCTGACGCCCCGCGACGGCGCGATCGTCGACCTGGACCTGGCGGTCTGGGACCAGACCATGGCGACCAATCTGCGTGGCACGCTGCTCTGCTGCCGGCAGGCCATCCCGCGGATGATCGCCCGCGGCGGTGGCGCGATCGTCAACATGTCGTCGTGCCAGGGGCTCAGCGGTGACACCGCGCAGACGTCCTACGCCGCGTCAAAGGCGGCGATGAACATGCTTTCGGCCTCGCTCGCCACCCAGTACGGTCATGCGCAGATCCGCTGCAACGCGGTTGCACCGGGTCTCATCATGACGGAGCGTCTCCTCGCCAAGTTGGACGAGTGCATGGAACGGCATCTGCGCCGGCACCAGCTCCTGTCACGCGTCGGCCGCCCCGAGGACGTGGCCGCGCTGGTGGCGTTCCTGCTCTCCGACGATGCTGCGTTGATCACCGGGCAGGTTGTGTGCATCGACGGCGGCATGCTGGCGCATGTGCCGACGTACGCCGACGGTGGCAACAGCCGCGCCGCGCGGGCTGCTGGCGACACCGCCGAAGCGGCGCGCTGCTGATGAACATGCTGCTCAACCCGCTGGACCGTCGGCACCGGCTGCGGTACGACATCCCGGTCGTGCCCGGCGCTTTTCCCCTAGTCGGGCATCTCCCCGCCATAGTCTGCGACCTGCCCCGCCTGCTGCGGCGCGCGGAAACGACGCTGGGCAGCCACTTCTGGCTGGATTTCGGCCCTGCCGGACACCTGATGACCTGCGTTGATCCGGATGCGTTCGCATTGCTCCGGCACAAGGACGTGTCCTCGGCGCTGATGGAAGAAATCGCGCCCGAATTGCTGGGCGGAACGTTGGTCGCCCAGGACGGCGGCGCGCACCGGGAGGCGCGCGGTGCGATTAATGCGGCATTCCTGCCCCAGGGGCTGACCCAGGCCGGCATCGGCGAGCTGTTCGCGCCCGTCATCCGGGCGCGGGTGCAGGCGTGGCGCGACCGCGGCGACGTAACCATCCTGCGCGAAACCGGCGACCTGATGCTCAAGCTCATCTTCAGCCTCATGGGAATCCCCGCGCAGGACCTGCCGGGATGGCATCGCAAGTACCGGCAACTGCTGCAGTTGATCGTCGCGCCCCGGATCGACCTGCCAGGACTGCCCTTGCGGCGTGGCCGCGCCGCCCGCGACTGGATCGACGCTCACTTGCGCCAGTTCGTCCGCGACGCGCGCGCGCATGCCGAGCGCACCGGGTTGATCAACGACATGGTGAGCGCCTTCGATCGCAGCGACGATGCGCTCTCCGATGGCGTCCTGGTCGCCAATATCCGCTTGCTGCTGCTTGGCGGTCACGACACCACTGCCTCGACGATGGCCTGGATGGTGATCGAACTGGCGCGGCAGCCTGGGCTGTGGGACGCCCTGGTCGAGGAGGCGCAAAGCGTGGGCGCGGTGCCGACCCGGCATGCGGACTTGGCGCAGTATCCGGTCGCCGAGGCGCTGTTCCGCGAGACGCTGCGCGTGCATCCGGCGACCACGCTCCTGCCGCGTCGCGCACTGCAGGAATTGCAACTCGGCCAACGGCGCATTCCCGCGGGCACCGATTTGTGCATCCCGCTGCTGCATTTCTCGACCTCGGCGCTGCTGCACGAGGCGCCTGATCAGTTCCGCCTGGCGCGGTGGCTGCAACGCACGGAGCCGATCCGCCCGGTGGACATGCTGCAGTTCGGTACCGGCGCACACGTCTGCATCGGCTACCCCCTGGTATGGTTGGAAATGGTGCAGTTCTGCATCGCCTTAGCGCTGACCATGCACAAGGCCGGGGTGCGGCCGCGGTTGCTGAGCGACGCCGAAAAAGGCCGGCGCTATTACCCGACCGCACATCCGTCCATGACAATCCGCATCGGATTCTCATGAACTGGCATCGCATGCCCCGTGTGGCGAGGCAGCTGCGCCGACGACACGCGGCATTGCCGCACTCGGCGCGCGCGCACGGTGCGACGCCGGCAACACCGCGGCGGCTCGGCGCTCGCCCTGGCCGTCTCCTGTCAGGTACGAGGACATGAACAACACGCACGGCAGCCTGCTGCCGCAGATCTGGATGCAGGACGGCGCAAAGCGGGTCGAACAGGCGCTAGCGCGTCTTCTCTGCGCCGAAGACGAGGGTGAGACCGAGCTGATGGCGGCGATGCGCTACGCCACCTTGCATGGCGGGAAGCGCACGCGGGCCTTGCTCTGTCTGGCTGCCGGCGCACTGACCGACACGCCGGCGCACATGCTCGACGACGTCGGCGCCGCAATCGAGATGATGCACGCCTGTACCCTGGTCCACGACGACCTGCCCGCGATGGATGACGACGTGCTTCGCCGCGGCCTTCCGACCGTCCACCTCAAGTTCGGCGAAGCCACTGCGATCCTGGTCGGCGATGCGCTGCAGGCGCACGCCTTCCTGACCCTGGCCAGCCTGAAGGCGCCTGGCGACAAACGTATTGCGCTCGTGCGCGATCTAGCGCAGGCGGTATCCGCCGAGGGTGCCGCAGGCGGGCAGGCCATGGATCTGTCGCTGGTCGGAAAGCACGTCGAGCTGGACAGGATCGTGGCGATGCACCGGATGAAGAGCGGAGCGCTAGTGCGCGCGTCCGTTCGCATGGGGGCGCTATGCGCCATCGCGGAGGATCCCGCGCACGCTGCGCTGTACTATGCGCTCGATCGCTACGGCGCCTGTTTCGGCCTGGCGCTGCAGGTGGTCGACGACATTCTCGACGCGACAGCGGACACCGCGACGCTGGGCAAGACCTCCGGCAAGGACGCGGCGGCGCAGAAGCCGACCTGCGCGTCGATCATGGGGCTGCAGTCAGCGCGCCAGTTCGCGCTGGATCTGTTGCACGACGCCGAGGGCGCCATCGCCCCGCTGGGGCCGCGTGCGGAACGGCTGACGCAGATGCTGCAGCGGGCCAACGCGTATCTGTTCAAGCACACGCCATGGGCATGAGCGCGCCCGTCCGGGTGGAGTTGCCTTTGTGCCGCTGCGATCGGCCAGCAGCAGCGGTGCATGCTGCACTGTGTCCGAGCCGCCGCGCCGATTGGAGCAGTTGGCCAGCACGGCCACGGCGCACGCGGCGCGCTACGCGCAAGCCTATGCGGCCTGGTTCTCGTCAACCGCAGAAGGAGCGTCCCGCGTGAACGCGCTGTCCGAACAGATCCTTTCCGAATTGCGCCACCTGCTGAGCGAGATGAGCGACGGCGGCAGCGTCGGTCCGTCCGTCTACGACACGGCGCGAGCTCTGCAGTGCCACGGCAACGTCACCGGTCGGCAGGACGCATACGCGTGGCTCATGGCGCAGCAACAGGCCGATGGCGGATGGGGAAGCGCGGACTTCCCGCTGTTCCGCCATGCACCCACGTGGGCGGCGTTGCTGGCATTGCAGCGTGCCGATCCTATTCCCGGCGCTGCCGACGCAGTCCAGGCTGCAACCCGATTCCTCGAGCGCCAGCCCGATCCCTACGCGCATGCGGTGCCGGAAGACGCGCCGATCGGCGCGGAGCTGATCTTGCCGCAGTTGTGCGGCGAGGCCGTATCCTTGCTGGGCGGCGTGGCGTTTCCGCGCCACCCGGCGTTGTTGCCTTTGCGGCACGCGTGCATGGTCAAGCTGGGGGCGGTGGCGACATTGCCGAGCGGCCATCCTTTGCTGCACTCCTGGGAAGCCTGGGGGACGTCGCCGACCACCGCATGCCCGGATGACGACGGCAGCATCGGCATCAGTCCGGCGGCCACCGCCGTGTGGCGTGCACACGCCCTGACACAGGGGAGCACGCCGCAGGTCGGGCGCGCCGACGCGTATCTGCAGTCGGCATCGCGGGCGACGCGCAGCGGCATCGAAGGTGTCGTTCCCAACGTCTGGCCGATCAATGTGTTCGAGCCGTGCTGGTCGCTGTTCACCCTGCATCTGGCAGGGCTGTTCGCGCATCCTGCGCTCGCCGAGGCGGTGCGCGTGATCGTCGCGCAGCTCGACACCCGCCTGGGCGTGCTCGGTCTGGGCGCGGCCTTGCACTTCGCTGCCGACGGGGACGACACTGCCGTTGCGTTGTGCGTCCTGCGCCTTGCAGGGCGCGACCCGGCGGTCGATGCGTTGCGCCATTTCGAAATCGGCGATCTGTTTGTCACCTTCCCCGGCGAGCGCAATGCCTCGGTGTCGACCAACATCCATGCCCTGCATGCCTTACGACTACTGGGAAAGCCCGCCGCCGGCGCCAGCGCCTACGTCGAGGCCAATCGCAACCGGCACGGTCTGTGGGGCAACGAAAAATGGCACGTTTCGTGGCTGTATCCCACCGCGCATGCGGTCGCTGCGCTTGCGCAAGGCAGCCCACAGTGGCGCGACGAGCGCGCGCTGGCGGCACTGCTGCAGGCGCAGCGCGACGACGGCGGCTGGGGCGCCGGTCGCGCGTCCACATTCGAGGAAACCGCCTACGCGCTGTTCGCGCTGCATGTAATGGACGGGGGCGAAGAGCCGACAGGGCGCCAGCGCATCGCGCAAGCGGTGGGGGGTGCGCTGAAGTGGATGCTCGCCCGCCATGCGACGCATGCATTGCCGCAGACGCCGCTGTGGATCGGCAAGGAACTGTATTGCCCGACCCGGGTCGTGCGCGTGGCCGAACTCGCCGGATTGTGGCTGGCGCTTCGTTGGGGGCGGCGCCTCCTGGCGGAGGGAGCAGGAGCGGCGCCATGATCCAGACCGAACGCGCGCTACAGCAGGTGCTGGAGTGGGGGCATTCCCTGACCGGTTTCGCCGACGAGCATGCCGTGGAAGGGGTCAGGGGCGGCCGTTACATCCTGCAGCACATCCACCCGAGCCTGCGCGACACCAGCTCTCGCACCGGCCGCGATCCGCTGGACGAAACGCTGATAGCGGCGTTCTATCGTGAACTGGCGCTGCTGTTCTGGCTCGACGATTGCAACGACCGTGGCCTGATCGCGCCGGAGCAGCTCGCCGCGGTGGAGCAGGCGCTTGGGCAGGGCGTGCCGTGCGCGCTCCCCGGATTCGAGGGCTGCGCTGTACTGCGCGCTTCGCTGGCCGCGCTCGCCTACGATCGTCGCGACTATGCTCAGCTACTCGACGATACCCGGTGCTACTGTGCGGCGCTGCGCGCCGGCCACGCGCAGGCGGCAGCGGCGGAACGCTGGTCCTACACCGAATACATGCACAACGGCATCGACTCGATCGGCTACGCGAACGTGTTCTGTTGCCTGTCGTTGCTGTGGGGGCTGGACATGGCGACCTTGCGCGCGCGTCCGGCGTTTCGCCAGGTCCTGCGGCTCATCTCCGCGATAGGGCGCCTGCAGAACGATCTGCATGGACGCGACAGGGACAGGTCGTCCGGCGAGGCCGACAACGCCGCGATCCTGCTGCTGCAGCGCTATCCGGCTATGCCTGCGGTGGAGTTCCTCAACGACGAGCTGGCCGGCAATACGCGCATGCTGCACCGGGTGATGGCGGACGAACGCTTTCCCGCGCCGTGGGGACCTTTGATCGAGGCCATGGCCGGCATCCGCACGCAGTACTACCAGACCTCGACCACCCGCTACCGCGGCGAATAGGTCTCCGCCTCATGGCTGACGACCGCGCTGTGCAGAGCTGCCATGAGCTTTTTGCCATCGTCGATAGACCGTCGATGTCGCCGTCGAACAGGCGCTCCCAGCTCTTGTCGACGCGGACGTCCTTCTGACAGCTGTCGCCAAATTCGTTCCTGCCCTCGATCGTGATCGTCCTTTCCACCGCCATCTCTTTGTCTCCGAACAAAACGATGCTGATTGACGGCTCAAGCCTAACGACCCGTGTTCGACCGCAGAGAAATTACCGGTCTCTCCGGTCCGCCGGTGATGAAACCACAGTGCCCGATATCCAGGAAAAATCATAAGACAAGGGCGTCGCATGAATCCGTTTCGCCGCGACGCGCTTTAAGGCGGTCAAACAGAATAACAAAAAGCGCTGACCGCAAGGCCAGCGCTTTTTGTCTGGGCAGGGAAGCCTCAGTTGGCAATGCAGAAATGCTGTTCGCCGTCATAGCCGGTGAATGTGCCGGTACGGGCGTTGAAGCTGCGATAATGGTTCGAGCAATAGACACACCATTCACGTGTCCACGGTTCGGCATAACGGTCGGCGTAGACCACCTGCGGCTGCGCGTAGTAGCGGCGAACCGGGGCCGGGCGCACCAGTACGTCGCGATGATAGTGATCGCCATCGTAGTAATCGCGCGGCGGCGGCCGGTCATTGGTCAACCCGCTAACGATCACCGCGCCGGCGGCAAGGCCGAGCACGCCGGCGGCAACCGCGTCACCGTCGCCGTGAAGGCGCCAATCACTCGCATTGGCAGCGGGCAAAGTCGCGAGCGTGGTGGCGACCACGGCGGCGGACAGAACGGCAGTCTTGAAAATTCGCTTCATGTCGATCTCCTTCGTGCCGGATCGTTGAATTTCGGGGATGCGGTCCGGCGATACCGAACAAGCAAGCGGCGTACCTATTTGAAATTTCTGATTTTGCGCGTCTCTGACCGTCGGCATTGTCAACTTGCCGACCTTTTGGGTCTCGGTCCGACAATCGACCCACCCAAAATGCGCGAAAGCAACGGTCTAGTCCGGGCATGTCAGTGCTCATCTTCTGGCCCAGCAGTGTTGCCGCTCCTAAGTATGAAGCAACCGCCGTTCCATCTCGATCGGCCTATGAATTTGCTCAGGACGCCCGTGGTCATAGACCGGCACGGTGCGCTTTCCCCGATGCTCGGGCAGCAAGAGGGCATGGCCGCGATAGTCGGCGGTCGGCGCGGCTACGGCCCGATGATCTAAGACTATTCGCAATAATCAATGTTTGAGCACGATCTTGCCACGGGCTCCGGTTGCAACTGCGCTGTGCGCCGCACCGATGTCCTTTAGTGGAAAGGTGCTGGCGATATGAGTGGGCAGCAGGCCTTGGGACGCTGCATTCAACACGGCTTCGAGCGTGGCCGCGTCAGTCCGATGATAAAGCTCGCGGATAGTCACGCGATTGCCGATATTTGCACCGTCGGGCACGGGAACAATACTGGCAACCTGACCCGCGTTCCGCACATGCGCGATGAGATTGCCCGCCACTGGTTCCGCTGCGCTGACTGCATAATCAAATGTGCATCCGTAAGCGCAATGGAAATATCGAGCGCTTCGCCGGCCAAATCGCGTCCTCGGCGAGGCGTTCCGGCCGCACTGCGGCCACCGGTCTGGCCCCGATTTCCTGTAGATAATGAATAGCGACGCGCCGACCGAACCCAAGCTGCCCGAGATCAATACGCGATCACCCACCTTGACACTCAAAGCGTCTACCGCTTGCTGTCCCATGAGCCCGGCCTTAACCAAGGCCGCGCCCTGCTCAAAGCGCAGATTGGCTGGCAACAGGCAGTGGCCGGCACAACCCCATATTCGGCGTGGGCGCCCTTGCCGTTCGCTGCAAAGTCGGCAACGACGCGGTCACCAACCGAAAACTCAGTCACCGCGGCGCCAAGTTCAGCAATGATGCCTGCGGCATCGCCACCCAGCATCGCAGGAAGTTGCAAGGGTATGTACTGGGGCACAAAGCCCTGCCGCAGAAGGAGATCGAAGGGATTCACCGCCGAGGCTGCGATTTTGATGAGAATCTCAGCCGTTTGCGGCTTCGGCTTGGATACCTCTTCGATTACGAACTGATCGATGTCACCATAGGACTTAAGAAGAGCAGCTTTCATGACTTGACTCCAGAGCGTTGCTGGCTCGCCCAGCCACGTTTTCAGGCGGTCGGCAAGCATTGGTAGGTTTTTTGAACGGTTTCATGCCCGGGATGCGCGCCGCCAGCTGGAACATTTCGATGCCGAGCTCGAGCCGCCGGAGAGTTTCGCAGTCTATGACTACGTGCCGCCGCCGCCCGTGCCCGCGATCTTCGTGGAGCCACGGCCGCGCGACTTACTTCATCGAATTGCCGCCGCCGGTCGACGTCTTGGTCCTGCCGACGCCCGGCTTTGTGCCCCTGCCCGCCTGGGTGAACCCGCCGCGTGCCATAGTTGAAAGGAGTTCCGAACGCGACGCCTGCTTGTCGCGGGCACAAAAGGTCCCCAAGCCCCAGAACTACCTCGGCACACCGGTGAAGACAGTGATCTGGCCTCGTGTCCGGGTCATTCACCGAATCCACCTCAGCCTCTACGGAGGGAGTGCTTTCAATCCGAGCGTCAAGGGCAACGCACTATTCAGCCCAATTAAGAACGCGCCCTGTGCAAGCATCCCGATGTATTATGGCGGCACGACCTTCGACTGCGCTGCGATGGAGCCGGTATTCCACGACGTGCCATTCGCAGCGAGACTGAAGACCTTCTATAAAGCGAAGCTCGCAGAGCAAGTCTATTCGACGATGACGTGCTAGCGCGACTTGGTGCTGGTCGACCTCAGCTCGACTGCGCTGAGGGCACTTGGTGTCCGCCGCGGCGACCTCATCGATACGGAAAAGGACCAGTATCCGGGCACGCGCAAGTGGGCCGAGGCCATTCACGCGCAGTGCCCTGCGGTTGAAGGGTTGTGCTGGGTTCCCGTCAGGATGATCGTGCCCGCGCCGGTGTCCTCTTCGGCGATCGTATCCCCGCGACTGATCTCGTGCCTGCGATCGCTTCGCGGAGCATCCTCGAGAATGTCGACCTTTACTCCGACCTATTGGCCCTGGCAGAGCGCGTCCTCTGTAGCCGGATGGATACAAAAGGCCTGTTCGGTCAGGTGACGAGAAAACAGCCACCGAAAGTGGCATGGCGCTCGTCGCCTATCTCCAACTCGTTCGTCCCGAAGAAGCCATGAAGGCGTCCTCCGACGAGAAGGCCAACTTTTCGCGCAGGCATCCCGTGCAACAAAACAGGCCGGTCCAACACGTCACCGCTTTGCAACGTGCGCTACCAGCTTTGCTATCGCCTCGTGTCGACTGACTGAATGGGCAACGACAAATCTGAGATAAGCTTCGGCTAGGTCTGGTTCGAGACCTGCGCTCAGAGCGAGGTCACGCAGGCGCTTGGTCTGTGCGGCCTCACGCGTACTGTCTTGGGGCAAGTATCCATATTGGGCTTTGAGGAAGCCGACCTCCTCCGTGCAGCGAAATCGCTCAGCGAGCATGTGGATGATCGCGGAATCGATATTGTCGATTGTATTCCGATGCTCTGCCAAGCGAACTTCGTGCTTAAGATCTTTCTTCATCCATTCTCCTGAGCTGACAGCAAAAAGCCTGGATGACCCCTCGCGAGAAGTCGGGCTTTCGGCAGATTTTCCCACCGCCATCGCAGCGGGATGCTGGCAATGACGAACGTCCACCGCGGCACTAGCTCGATCCCTCGTAGTCAGCGAGGCGCCGTAACGCAACGTCTATTGTCAGTGACAATAGCCTCGCAATCTGTCCTTATCCTGTCGGAACGCGCAACGAGACATGTCTGCGCGCGAGCATCCGGAAGCGGGTTTGAGGCATCCAACTCGCACAACCTTGTGGGCGCAGCCGCAGCGATCAGCGGGGCACTCGTTAATGTCGTTTTCCATTTGATTCTGCGAATCCGACCTCAACGATTTCAGTATGTTGCGGGCGCACCCCGGGAACCTGGGTATCGCCAGCAGACATTGCTCGGCTTCTCCTAATGCGACTACCCATACCCCACGAGCACGATCTCCGGCGCTTCCGGGTGCTCGGCGCAATCATCCCCGATCTCGACCCTGTCATTGCCGAGCGACACGAGAATGTGCCTACACCTGCAAAGCCGATCCTACCGCTTCGCCTGAGGCCTGCTCTGCTGGCAAGGGGTAGCCATCGTCGAGCGTGTCGGACCAGAGATGCTCCGATTGCTGCGTGGTCACATGATGGGTGACAACAGGGTGAGATTCACCGACGCCACCGACGACATGATAGCCCGAGGGCGCAGGTCGAGAGCCTCTTCTTAAATGCAGCTAATTTGAGAATCTGACGCCAAAGATTCTCACGATTAAATGCCAAGCCTGAACCGTACCGGCGCATTCTTAGAGTCCGTTTGAAAACGCTCAGTGAGCGATGCGTCTGAGCAAGAGGCTGCCCATTGCGACATGGATCATGGCCTCCGACACGTCGAGGCGAGTCTCGTAGTCGCGCACGAGGCGGCGCCATCTTGTCATCCAGCCGAAGGTTCGTTCGACCACCCAGCGGCGCGGCAGCACTTTGAAGCCCGGCTCTTTATCGGTGCGGCGGACGATCTCGATGATGAAGTCGAGATAAGGCGCTGGTCTATGTCGCCGGTTTTGCGCCGGATGCAGGCGAAAGCGCCGGCGCGCTCGACGCCAAGTTTCCAGGAGCCTTACTTGGACCCGATACCCTGGCGCAGCCGGTGCCTCTTCTCGCTGGCGGCAACGACCTCTATGTCCGGCAGGACAAGTTCCACGAAGCGTTCGCGCCGGATCTGCCGGAGGATGCGGCGAGACTGGCAGCGGCCACGCAGCGACCGATCACCGACATCGCTTTCAGCGAACCGGCGACCATCTCTGCCTGGAAGACCATTCCGTCGTGATTCATTTACGGTGACGGAGATACTGCCATCCCACCGAAGGCTCAGGCCTTTATGGCCGAGCGAGCGCACGCTAAGGGCGTCGTGGTCGTGAAGGGTGCGTCGCACGTAGTCATGATCTCGCATCCCGATGCGGTGGCAAAAATCATCGAGGACGCGGCGAGCGCGGCTCCTTGATCCTTGCGGCAATGTGCCCCCGTCACCGGCGATGCCGCCGTCGCCTCAAATTTCACTATGCACTACCAAAACGGAGACACTTCCCGGATCTTGGATCAGCGGGCCACCGACACGATACGCTACCGCCGTCCCCTGATAGACAGGGCTAGTGGTTTCAAGCCCGCTGCCGAATGGTGGCGGCTTTTTCCTAGCCGGCGCGGAACATCGGAGCCGCGCGCAGGTTCTAACAACGGCGGCATGCATCTAGCCGATAGCGGTCGCTGACCATTGTCCCTCATTGGTCGGCCCGCCATCGCTATTTTAAGGTGTTACTCGACCTGATATTTACGAAACCGTAAGTGGCTGACCGAAGGCAACGCTTCTACCGTCTACGCTTGCAGCGACCGTGAAGTCCTATCTCAGGCGTTCTGGAAATCAATTATGTCCGCACCGCCTTCCGGTTCCAGTGGTTCATGGCGCGGCCTCTCGTGCCACATCACCTGACGGAAATCGCGCATGTCTAGCGCAACCCACCCCGGCGCCGGTTCGTTGACCCTTGCTAGTTATCCTGGCACTTCTGTCTCTTGCCCGCTGCTCTCCCGAGTGGCGGGCTTTTTCTTGGAACCTATCACGCACGGCGAAGTTTATCGTGATGCTCGGAGGTCCCCTCCACCGAGCAGCCAAGCAAAAAGGCCCGTCACTGCTTCGTTAGTGGCGGGCTTTTAGCATCAGCTTTCAGTGCTTCGTCGCTTTCCTTCAGCTGGCGAAACACCTCGCGCCAAAAGCGATAGTCAGCTTCACGCCCATCGTAGTGCGCGGTCAAAGCACAATGGGCAACCGCCGTCGCTGCGTCTACTCCGTAGACGTCCATCGCCGCCCGCAATGCGGCATTCGGTTCGACGAGGTCCGAAAGCTTCAAGACATTCCCGTGGCTTGACATGTTCACTCGTCAAGGATGAGCGCGTCGTGGTCGGGCAGCTGATGATAAGCTACTTGCCGAAGGTCCCGCATGTCTACTTTCTGGCCGCAGATTTCGCAAGCGTAGAAATGATCCTCTTCATGCGCAGGGGCGCCATCATGTCGAGTACCAGGGATGGGCGGGCCAAGGTCGGATAGCTTGGTCATCACCGGCCTTTGAGGGCTTTCGCCTCGCGTTCCAGGGTGTCGCGGTCATTGCCGTGCTTTGCGATCAGCTCCCGGACCTGCGGGATAGACAGGCCGAACTTGCTCGCGAAATAGCCGACCTCGTATTCCTCATCGCCGCTCACGCGGCTGCGATCCTGATAGCCAAGCTTGTTCTTGTCGTCGGTCGGTTCTCCCAAGCTGCGATCGACCGCAACGTGCGCCACACTGATTTGTTTCGCTGGGTATTTCCAATTTCGGAACTATTTTAGCAAAAGCTTATTTAACTGCCGACTTGTGTGAGTTCCGTCTATGCGTTTGAAGTTCGTCGCGCCGTTGATGCCGACCCTTGTCGACCAGCCTCCCGGGGGCGATGGCTGGATTCACGAAGTCAAGTTCGACGGCTACCGATCGCAGATCATCAAGGATGATGGTGGCGTGCGGATCTTCACCCGTCGGGGGCTCGACTGGACGGCGAAATATCGCGACCTGGTGCAGGAGGCGAAGAACCTCGGCGCGGAAAGCGCCATCGTTGACGGTGAGATCATCGTGCTCAACGTGGCCGGCTTGTCCGACTTCGGCGAACTGCGCAAGGCGATCACGCGGCGCCAGCACGACCTTTATTTCGTCGCCTTCGATCTCCTGCATCTCAACGGCGATGATTTGCGCGACATGGCGCTTGAGGAGCGGCGCGAGATCCTGGCCAGCATAATCCGGCCTGGCGGCCGGATCCAGTTCAGCGAGCCCCTGCCGGGCGAGGCCAAGGCGATTTTTTAGCAACTCGACCGGGGCGGCCTCGAGGGGATGGTATCGAAGCGCCGTGACAGCAAATACCGCAGCGGCCCGTCGACCAACTGGCTGAAGGCGAAATGCTACACGGTCGACGAATACAAATTGCTCGGCGTCGAGCGCGAGGCGGACAAGCCGGCCTTCGCCCTGATGGCCGACCGGGCCACGGGCCGCTATGTCGGCTCGGCCTTCATCAATTCCAGCCGCGCCATCCGCGAGCGGTTATGGAAGCGGGTCCAGGAGCACGCCCGGCCGGCGCCGAACGGGGTGACGCGGCCGGCGACGCAATGGGTGAAGCCCGGCATCATCGGCCGCGTGAAGCATCTGCGCGGCGAGGAAGACCTACGCCATGCTTCATTGCAGGACTTCAGAGAGGAATGAGCAAGCGAGGCAGTGATTTTCTCTACCATTGGATGGCGGGTCATTTGTCCGACGATCCGATCACGGACCACGTGCTGTTGATCATTGAAATGGCTGTAGATGCGAAGCTGGCGGCTGTAGCCCAAGGCATTCCAGGCAAAGAGATTGATGAAGAAATTGGCGCGGTTTTCGAAGCCATTATGCAGGGTCTGCGCTAAAAGGCTACCCTTCCCATGCGTTGAAGATACTTGCAGAAGCTGGCGGCATATCGCGGCGGCGCTAAACGGCAAGATGATGTCAAAATCGCCTTACAATTAAGTGCCAAGCGACAACACTGAGCAGGATTGTGCGAAGTGCAACGAAATGTCGGACATCCGACGTAGTGCTTCCGGTGGACCCCGTTGTAATTGGAGGGGTTCTCCTTTGGCACGACTGATGCAGTGTGATCCGCAATACGACGGCAGTGAGATCGCACGAAGAAAGTCGAATGGGCGCAATGGTTCCCTCCTAGCGTGATCCACAGTTTCAATCGATCCTAAGCATCGGAGCCAGGATATCGGCATCGTCCATATTCGGCGGGATCAGAACCGGGTGATGGGGCAGCAGCCTGCGCAGGGCCGGTGCCGGAGCCTCGGAATAGAACTGGAGACGCCATGACGGGACAGAGCGAACCATCCGAGGAAGAAAAACAACAAACGCCGGCAATCGGGCCCCACCGTTTGAAGCCCGAGTCGCCTGGTCACGAGAGGGAACAACATTCACCCGAGTTCGGTGCTGAGATGATGCTCCTCCAGTGTTTTTCTCCTTGGAATTCTTGTGCGTGGCATCGGGGCGCGATTTGGGGGCCGTCGCGGAATCAAGCAGGCTCGCGACCTTGAAGGTGCAATCTGACCTCGGGAGGATGATTTGTTCCGCTGGACCGATCGCCTCTGTCGGGCATTAGATCGGGAAGCTCCCGTTGGCGGACTTTCGGCGGACATTCCTTGCACCGCTTTGACGTAAGAGGATGCTTGGGATATGGGGCGATGTCTCACAACCGCAAGGCGGCCTTCAGCGTTGCGAGGCACTCCACCGGCATCATCGCCTCGCTGCTGTTCCTGGCGCCGATCGTGTGGACGGTGCTGTCGGCCTTCAAGCCGGCGGCCGAAGCGCGCCTGCCGCCGCTGCCGCCATGGCCGACCACGGGCTTCTCCATCGAGAATTACCAAACGCTGAACTCCTTCGGCGATGGGCTGTGGATCTCGGCGCAGAACAGCTCTACGTCTCGGTGATGACCGTTATTCTGTCGGTCATCGTCAGCGTGCTGGCCGGCTACGGCTTTTCGCGGTTCCGCTTTCCCTTCAAGGACCTGTTCTTCGTCCTCATCCTGTCGACGATCATGATCCCGTTCCAGTCGATCCTGACGCCGATCTTCCTGGTGCTGACCAAGCTTGGCCTGCACAACACGCTGACCGGCTTGGTCGGCGTCTATGTGACGCTGCAATTGCCGTTCTCGATCTTCATGATGCGCAACGCCTTCGACGCCGTGCCGCGCGAGATCGAGGAGGCCGCGCGCATGGACGGCGCCGGCAACGCCACCATGCTTTTGAAGGTGATGCTGCCGCTGGTCTGGCCGGGCGTCGTCACCATCGCGCTGTTTGCCTTCCTCGGCGCCTGGAACGAATTCCTCGCCGCGCTGGTGCTGATGACCGACCAGTCCAAATTCACGCTGCCGGTGATGATGACGGCACTGCAGTCGGGCCGCTTCGGCGCCATCGACTGGGGCGCCGTGCAGGCGGGCGTCACCGTGATGATGGTGCCGTGCCTGATCCTGTTCCTCGCTTTGCAGCGCTTCTACATCCGCGGCCTGATGGCCGGGGCCGTCAAATAGAGCATGATCCCCGAAAGTGGGAACCGGTTTTCGGAAAAGATCATGCTCCAACAAAAAGATAGACATCAGATCGAATGGAGTGAGTTCATGACCGCATCGCCATCCGCCCGTCCCGTCCCTGCAAACAAGTTGCAAAAGACGGGCAAGCCCAAGCTCGCCTTCCGCCCGCTGCCGGTGCCGCAGGTCGATGTGCACGGCTTCTGGGGCGACCGTGCCGACGCGGTGGCAACCCGCACCGCCGACATCCTTTACGACCGCTGCGTGGAGGCGCGCATGCTGGAACAGATCGATCCGGACCGCCCCTCGCCCGGGGTCGTCATTCCCTTCCACTCGCCCTCTCCCGACGAAGCCGACCGCCAGGGCGCCGAATTCACCGGCTCGACGGTGACCACGCAGATGTTCTGGGATTCCGACCTCGGCAAGACGATCGAGACCGCGGCCTATTCGCTCTACCGGCGCAAGAACCCCGAACTGGAGAAGAAGATCGACGCCGTCATCGACATGTACGGCAAACTCCAACAGCCCGACGGGTACCTCTCCAGCTGGTACCAGCGCATCCAGCCCGGCAAGCGCTGGACCAATCTGCGCGACTGCCACGAGCTCTATTGCGCCGGCCACCTGATCGAGGGCGCGGTCGCCTACTACCAGGCGACAGGCAAACGCAAGCTGCTCGACATCATGTGCCGCCATGCCGACCACATCGCCTCGGTGCTCGGGCCCGAGCCCGGCAAGAAGAAGGGCTATTGCGGCCATGAGGAGATCGAGCTGGCGCTGGTGAAGCTGGCCCGGGTGACCGGCGAGCAGAAATACATGGAGCTGGCGAAGTACTTCATCGACCAGCGCGGGCAACAGCCGCACTATTTCGACGAGGAAGCGCGCGCCCGTGGCGCCGACCCGAAGGCCTATCATTTCAAGACCTATGAATACAGCCAGTCGCACAGGCCGGTGCGCGAGCAGGACAAGGTC
Organism: Mesorhizobium sp. 43Arga; assembly: GCF_053714255.1. Taxonomy (NCBI): domain Bacteria; kingdom Pseudomonadati; phylum Pseudomonadota; class Alphaproteobacteria; order Hyphomicrobiales; family Phyllobacteriaceae; genus Mesorhizobium; species Mesorhizobium sp. 43Arga. The sequence goes on along the minus strand of NZ_JBSKBO010000004.1, from coordinate 408,173 downwards.
GTCGGCCATGCGGTGCGAGCCATGTACCTCTATTCGGGCATGGCCGACATCGCCACCGAATATGGCGACGATAGCCTGCGCGTCGCCCTCGACCGGCTGTGGGACGACCTCACCACGAAAAACCTCTACATCACCGGCGGGCTTGGGCCGTCGGCGCACAATGAGGGTTTCACCAGCGACTACGACCTGCCCAACGAAAGCGCCTATGCCGAGACCTGCGCGGCGGTAGGCCTGGTGTTCTGGGCGAGCCGCATGCTCGGCATGGGGCCGAACGCCCGCTACGCCGACATGATGGAGCGCGCGCTCTACAATGGCTCGATCTCCGGCCTGTCGCTCGACGGCTCGCTGTTCTTCTACGAGAACCCGCTGGAAAGCCGGGGCCGGCACAACAGGTGGAAATGGCACCGCTGCCCCTGCTGCCCGCCCAATGTCGGCCGCATGGTCGCCTCGATCGGCAGCTATTTCTACGGCCTCGCCGACGATGCGCTGGCTGTCCACCTCTATGGCGACTCGACCGCCCGCTTCGAGATCGCCGACCGGCCCGTCAGTCTCGTGCAGACGAGCAACTATCCGTGGGACGGCGCGGTCGCGATCGCGGTCGAGACCGAGACGCCGGTTGGGTTCACGCTCTACCTCCGAATACCCACTTGGTGCCGCAAGGCGGCCTTGCGGGTGAACGGCAAGACGGTCGATCTCGATACGGCAACAAGCGACGGCTATGCCGCGATCCGCCGCGAATGGCGCCAGGGCGACCGCGTCGAGCTCGACCTCGAAATGTCGATGGCCCGTCTCTTCGCCAACCCGAATGTGCGCCAGGACATCGGTCGCGTAGCACTTGCGCGCGGCCCACTGATCTATTGCGTCGAGCAGACCGACAATGGCCGCGGGCTACATCGCATCGCCTTGCCGCGCACGGCCAGGCTCGAGGCGCATCTCGAGCCGAACCTGCTCGGCGGCATCGTCAGGCTTTCGACCATCGGCAGCAGGGCAGTGGCTGAAAACTGGGGCAGCAATCTCTACCGCTCCGAACCGCCGGCGACCGAGGAGACAATGCTCAAGGCGGTTCCCTATTTTGCCTGGGACAACCGCGATCCCGGCGAGATGCTGGTCTGGCTGAGGCAAGGGTGAGGGCGGCCGGGGCCGCGTGCGCATCGGGTCCGGCGCGCCCGATCAAAGGCGCGGCCGCGCAGGCCTATTGAATGTCTGTTGACGAATGAAGTTTGGGAGGAAATGCATAAGGCGGCGGTTACGGCGCATCCGCGTTATGTTGTCTCGAAAATCGATCCGAGGCTCTACGGGTCCTTATCGAGCATCTTGGATGACAATGGCACGCGAGGGACGTCATCGATCTCGTCCGGGAACTCAATGTTCCGATCGTGCGCTATCCCGGCGGCAATTTCGTGTCCGCTTACAATTGGGAAGACGGCGTCGGCCCCAAGGAAGAGCGCCCGGTGCGCCTTTGACCTTGCGTGGCACACGTCGGAGAGCAACGAAGTCGGACTGCATGAATTCGCCAACTGGTGCGCCTTCGCCATCAACGAAGCCGCCCGCATCCGCGGCCAGCGCGTCGCCATCGGCCGTGCGATCGTGAAGGAGCCGAAGGCGTCTGGTGACCAGAACCGGTTGCGCCGACAGTCGGACTTCGACAAGACCGAATTGCATGAGCCGGGCGAGGTCGAGCCGCCCACCTGTCGGGGAACCTTGAGTGTCTTGGAGACGTCATTGATCGTCCCCCAGTGCTCGCTGTGAGCAGTGTGGCAGGTGTCTGAGCGATGATCAGCAGTCGGCCAGATGGTCGGACACGCCCTTGCCCGCGTCCCTCGGCCCGGGCTGGCCAGGGGAGTGAAATGGCTACCCAGGCTGCAGTGCCTCGTCTCCGAATTAAACCTGCACTTTTTCACCGCCCGCTTTGCGGGCAGTGATCCACTGCATTGCGGCGGTTGAATCTTCCAATATGGCGACGCGTCTTGCAAAGCCGAGAAAGGCATTGCGCGCGACGCTTAAAGGCTTGCGTCCATCGTACGCGTCGTAGCACGCCCTGAGCGCGGTCTCATGGATCACGTCTCTGCGATCTTCCGGCCATTCATTGAGAAAATCTATTCCGTCAGCAAGACTGGCAATCTCTTGTACGATATAGGCTGCACGCTTCACGAAAATTGGGGTGCCGAAAGCCTCAGCGTTCATTCGTTCCTCCGGACTGCCGAACGAGCCAAACAAAGTGAAAGAGGGCATGACGTCGACCGGCCAACCATCGCAGAGTTTGATGTCAGGGCAATGACCCGTAATAGGAGGAATCTGGGCGATACCGATTCCTCGGCACGTCGCAGGCCAATTCCTGCAAATTTGGCAACGGCAGGCTTCCCGGCTGCGGTTGCATCTTGCACTATCTCGGGGGCGACGATGACACGAGCCGCAAATCCCGTGCAGCCCGGATTCGTTAATCGAGGCCATTGCGACGGCACACTATTCGCGCCCACGTGGCAAGGTGGTGCCGTTCCCCGGCTCTCGCTAAAGTCCGCGGAGGACTTTTTGGGACCGTTTTGCCGTGCAAATCGCCGAATGACTTAAATCGCCCGACGACTTCCGCCTTCGCGCCTATCTGATCGAGTCGCCGAGCTTTTCGGGAGGCCCAGTCCGGAGATCTCGCGCACCCATAGCGAGATCCACCAAAAATTGCTCTCGAGCGAGGCATCAATCCTTTTCGCGTCGATCCGACGACCGATTTAACCGTCCCGCCCAGTAGAGCGAATACTCATCCGGTCTGAGATTGACGATGGGTTGTTGTGTGCACCGCCGTTTTCTACGCCAGAGTGTCCCAATCACCGCACAAGAGATCTGATGCCATTCACACATCGCCTTAGATCCGTACATTCCAATCGAATAATCGCCTAATTAAGCCCTATGCGATGACGTTCAGCTTGTTCTCCAATGTCTCCCGAAAGGCAAGCAATGAGCATTCCAGAACAGTTGGACGACAGTACGCCGCTCCGCCTAAACGTAGCTGCCGGGATCGCTTTTCCGGACGGCTCTATGGGTGCGGCGGGTTTGCGAAAAGAACGAGATGCTGGCCGCCTTCAGACAGAGTTGATCGCAGGCAAGGAATACGTCACTTTGGCAGCGATCGCAGAAATGAGAGAGCTATGCCGCGGACGTCGAAAGGGGCGCGCCTTGTGTGGCGCGCCGAAAGCAGAAGGGCGGACGGAAAGCTCCGCAACGCAGCCGGCTGGTTCATCCGCGACGGCGCAACCTTCCTCAGCGCTTGCGGCGGCACTGGCGACCGCGAACGCGCTGAAAAGCGGCTCGCCAGTCACATCACCGAAAAATACCGACCGGCCCGCGAGCGCGGTCGTGACCCCGCAACGGTCTCGGTAGCAGACGCCGTAAGCGTATACCTTACCGACGTCGCGCCCTCGCACGCCAAGCCGAAGGAAACCGCCGACCGGATGATCGTTGTCCTCACTTGGTTCGGCGACAAAAAAATCGGCGACATCGATGGCAAGATGTGCCGCGATTACGCCAAGGCACACGGCAACGGCGCTGCCGCCAGGCGTCAGTTGGAGGATTTGAGAGCGGCGCTGAACAATTATCATCGCGAAGGCTATGTAACTTCTGCGCCGGCAATTGTGCTGCCCGCGAAGGCAGCACCGCGTGACCGCTGGCTGACCCGCGATGAGGCAGCCGCCCTGCTTCGCGCCGCGTGGCGCATGCGCCAATCATGGAAGGGCAGGCCAAGCGATCGTCGCACCGCACGCCACGTCGCGCGCTTCATCCTGGTCGCTCTCTACACCGGCACGCGCTCCGCCGCGATCTGCGGCGCGGCCGTCCGGCGGACAGAAGGTGCGGGACATGTCGACACCGAACGCGGCGTTTTCTACCGCCGCGCCAGTGGTCGCCGCGAGACCAAGAAGCGTCAACCGCCCGTCAGGCTGCCTGATCGCCTCCTGGCACATGTGCGCCGATGGGCGAGCACACCGCTGGAGATCAAGACCAAGGGCCGCGGAAAAAGCGCCAGCATTGGCCGCATGATCGCCCATGACTACGTGGTTGAGTGGAACGGCAAACCGGTGCAGTCGATCAAGAAGGCCTTCCGCTCGGTGGTCGAGGCGGCCGGACTGGGCTGGTATGAGGAGGTTGCGACACCGCACGGCAGCGTCCAGCGCGTCTTCCGCACCGACATCACCCCGCACGTTTTCCGCCACACGGCCGCGACCTGGCTGATGCAGCGCGGTTCCGATCCCTGGGCGGCGGCCGGATACCTCGGTATGAGCGTTCAAGTGCTCATTCAGACTTATGGCCATCATCACCCCGATTTTCAGGCCCAGGCCGCCGAGGCAATCGTCTCCAAGTCACGGGTGCGAAACCTGCCCAATACGACAGTCAGCACGCGCGAGGCACAGAAGGAGAACATTTCCAGCTACCCCACAGTTACCCCACAGATATACCGGAAATAAACGTGAACATTGGCCCTCAGACGCCACCAGAAATGGCGGAAATCGGGGCTTTTGCTGGCCAACCCGCCCGTTCGGGACGAGGGGGTCGCAGGTTCAAATCCTGCCACTCCGACCAGAAAACAACGTGTTAGCGCATCCCAACTTTGGCGCTCGAACTGATATCTCACCTGAAATTACGGCGAGACGAGCGCCTTGCCAGCGCAGCCCTCTGCTTTGTGGACATGACCTAGCCGCGCCTATCGAAGGCCGAAAAAGCTCAATATCGCCAGCACGATGACCACCGCTCCAACGAGCCAAATGATATTGTTCATGATCTCCTTCCTCTAGCCTCGAGAGCCCGCGCCTCTGACGAAGAACGTGGGCTGACCGGCCTTGCCGACTGATCTTCAGCAGACACAAAGCCATGGTTTCGGTTCCGAGAGATAAAACAATTAGAAAGAACTAATGTTCCTCCGCCCGAAAAAATCGCCAACATCCCGGCGCGTCCCGACCGTCCCTAGAAAGACCGGAACCAAAGGGTCCAGCGGCAGTTAATCCAACGAAGGGCTAAATCAAGGCATTGGAGAAACTGCAATGAAGTCAATGATCATGTGTGCTTTGGCGCTTTCCATCGGATTGCCGGCTGTCGCTTCGGCGGCCGAAGCCGACGTAATCATCAGGACCCACCATCGCCACCACAGCAACGTCAGGATCATCAACGAGGACGGCCAGCGCCTGCATCATCGCCATCATGGCACGGTGGCTTTCTACGATCACGGCCGCCGGCACCATCGCCCCGATTCCGTCGTTGTTACGAGTTCTGTCTACAAGCACCATCACCGCCGTCCCGTGGTGATCGAAAACAACGGTTATTGATCGACCCGAAGGCTCGGCTCTTTGCAGCCGGGCCTTCTGGAAGAAACCTGAAATGTCACTGACGATCTGGCTTGCCGACACAAGGCATCAACTGCGGGCAGCCGTGTGATGCCATTCAACCCCTCCGAAAAAAGTCGCGCAGTCTCGCCTCTTAGGCTGGAATGCCGGCTATGCCGCCTGCAGACATTTAGGGTTCGCCCGTCACGCGGGCGCGGCGGGCGAACCCTATCAGCGCAGGAAGGGACGTAGCTGCGCCAATCTGCCAAATACTCTGGGATGGTCAGCCAAAGGCTATTCCAATCGCCATGAAGGTGATGGGCATGGCGAAGATCACTGCGAGCAACCAGCGCGCCTGGCCAACACTCTTGTCCATTAGCTTCCTCCCGGGCGTAGCCGACAACGGCCACGAACGACGGCTGTTCCCAGCAGCACCACAGGCAGGACCATTGCATTTTGCGGCCGGACCAAGGTCCGGCGCCCCACCGGACCGAAGCCCAGCCAGGGAACGTTTTCGCTGCGACCTTGTTTCGAGTGGTTGGGCGCGAGGACGATCAAACGAGGAAGCGAAACTGGATGAACGTGTCGAACAGTGAGGCCATACAATCCGATGTGTTGGGGGTGCGCGTAGCTGACCTTAAAGTCAGAATGCGGCAGGCCCGGATTACCATGAGCGATATGAAGACCTTCCAAAAGGTCGCGGCCATGATGGTCGACGAGCGAGGCAGCATTGATGGCGACGACTTAATCGCCGCATCCTTCGTTGCCGGCAGGTTGCTTGACGAGAAACCGCTCTGAGACCATGCGGACAATCAGCAAGCTTTTTGATTCCCACGCCGAAGCCGCCCGGATTGCTGGAGAGCTGATGGCGGTCGGTGTTCCCCGCGTTCAGATTGCCATCATCGGGCCCTACCAGGACGAACTTGCAGTCCTAAGGTCTCCAAGTGTCATCCTCGGTACAGTTGGTGCGGCATTGGCTTGCCTGAGCGCCATGGCCGTCTACGGCGTCAGTTCTCTACCGGCCGGACTGCCGGCAACAGCACTGGTTTGCGCGGTCTGCGGCGGCGCTGCCGGCGGGCTGCTCGGAGCCTTCATGACCACGGCGGCAAAGCCAGATGATCCAAGCGTTGCCGAGGGCATCGTCTTGGTGACGGCGCATGTCTATGAAAATGAAACCGACATCGCCCAGGCAGTGCTTGGCGGTTGCGGTCCCACCGCATTCATCGCCGAAGCAGCCTGAATTTCAGGCAGACTGAACGAACGGCGCGGCAGGAAGGCCTGGCGCCACACCAGCGCGAGCCGCTGAGGTCGCACCGTCGGCCAAGGATCGACGAAAGGCCGCCCCGACGTCGTCAGGGGCGGACCCTCTACGCCTCCAGTGATTGAATTTAGACACTCGACGGCCACCAACTTCGAGTGGCCGAGAACGCTCCCGCATCGGCTGGCCCTGTGGCCCATGCCGGCAGGGCTCTTTCGCTAGCCAATCTTTGACGAAATGATCGTTGGCTCCAGATAGGTCCATGGCATGATGGAGCCAACGAAACGGCGAGCCTGGTGCTGACATGAATTTGATCTCAACGACGGCCTTGACACCGGTTCTTTTGATTGCGGTACTTCTCGTTACCGGCTGCTCGTCGATCGGCAGGACCGCCGATCCGGCGACGTACGACAAAATGAGCTGCACCGAGCTCAACAGCGCGCTGGGCGAAAAGGCCCGCGAAATCTCACAAACCGCCATCACCCGCGGCAAGGTCGCCAACACCAGCGTTCCGCGCTGGCTGCTTGGCGGCTCGCGGGTGAAGACCGCTGTCGCCAACCGTGAAACAGCCAGGATCGACCGGCTGAAGCAGCAGCAGGATGCCATTGCCGCCGCGCGGGCGCGTAATTGCCCGAGGTCAGCAGGCTGAGCGAACAGACGCCATGATGATTGCCTTCACCTGAAGCGGCGTGTCAGGCGCTCAGCCGAAAGCGCGTCACATCGATCGCCGCGTTCATGAGCGTCTGCGTGTAAGGCGCTTGCGGGTTGCTGAAGATCGCCTCGGTCGGCCCCTCCTCGACGATCTTGCCTTGCTTCATGACGATGATGTAGTCGGCCATCGCGCGTACCACGGCGAGATCGTGGCTGATGAAGAGGTAGGACAGTTCATGGTCCGCCTGCAGCTTGCGCAACAGTTCGACGATCTGCTTCTGCACCGAGCGATCAAGCGCCGAGGTGGGCTCGTCCAGCACGACCATTTTGGGTTTGAGGATCATGGCGCGGGCAATGGCGATACGCTGCCGCTGGCCGCCGGAAAATTCGTGCGGGTAGCGGTTGCGGGCGTTGGGATCGAGGCCGACTTCCCGCAAGGCCTCGATCGCGCGCTGATCGCGCTGCTTGCCCGAAAGGTTGGGCTCATGCACAAGCAGCCCTTCGGTGATGACCTGGCCGACAGTCATGCGCGGCGACAGCGAGCCGAACGGGTCCTGGAAGACGAGCTGCATCTGGCGCCGCAACGGCCGCATCGCCTGGCGGTCGGCGGTGGAAATGTCGCGATCGCCGAAGCGGATCAAGCCATCGCTCGGCAGCAGCCGCAGCAGAGCGCGGCCGAGCGTCGATTTGCCCGAACCGGATTCGCCGACAATGCCGATGGTCTGGTTGCGCTGTAGCCGGATCGAAATGTCGTCGACGGCGCGCAGCATCAGCGGCTCGCCCGCCAGAAACCCGCCGCCGATCCTGAATGTGACTTCGACATGCTTGCCTTCGAGCACCACGGGGGCATTGGCGGGCGGCGGCGCCTTACTTCCCGTCGGCTCGGCCGCCAGCAGCATCTTGGTGTAGGCGTGCTGCGGGTTGGCGAAGATCGCTCCCGCCTCGCCCTCCTCGACCACCTCGCCCTGGCGCATGACATAGACCCGGTCGGCGAAGCGCCGGACGATGCCGAGATCGTGAGTGATGAAGACGATCGCCATGCCGAGCTTGCGCTGCAATTCGGCGAGCAGCATCAGGATCTGCGCCTGGATGGTCACGTCGAGCGCCGTGGTCGGCTCGTCGGCGATCAATATGTCCGGGTCGTTGGCCAGCGCCATGGCGATCATCACACGCTGGCGCTGGCCGCCGGACATTTCGTGCGGATAGGATTTCATCCGCCGCTCCGGATCGGGAATATGCACCAGCCGCAAGAGCTTGAGCGCCTCTTCGCGTGCTTCGGCGGCAGTCAGGCCGCGATGCCTGCGGATCGGTTCGATCAGCTGATTGCCGATCGAATAGAGCGGATCGAGCGAGGTCATCGGCTCCTGGAAGATCATGCTGATCTTGGCGCCACGCACCTTGTTCAAGTCGGATTTGCTCAGCGTCAGCAGGTTGCGGCCGCGATAGTCGACGCTGCCCGTTGCTTCACCGTTCGAGGCGAGCAGGCTCATCGCCGCCATCATCGTCTGGCTCTTGCCGGAGCCGGACTCGCCGACCACGGCGACGGTCTCGCCGGCATTGACGTGGATGTTGATGCCCTTCACCGCTTCGACCGCACCGTCGAGCGTGCGGAAGCGGACGCGCAGGTCCTTGACGCTGAGGATCGTTTCGGGGGTGGCCATGTCAGCGGTTCCCATCTTTATCGATCTCTCGGGTCGAGTGCGTCACGCAGGCCGTCGCCGACGAAGTTCAGCGCAAACAGCGTCGAGACGAGGAAGAAAGCAGGAAACAGGAGCAGCCAGTTGGCGGTGCCGATGTTCTTGGCGCCGACCGAGATCAGCACGCCCCAGCTGGTCATCGGCTCCTGCACGCCAAGGCCGAGGAACGACAGGAAACTCTCCAGGATGATGACCTGCGGCACCAGCAAGGTCATGTAGATGACGACCGGACCGAGCAGATTGGGGATGACATGGCGCAGCAGGATGCCGCGCTGGCCGACGCCCATGGCCTCCGCCGCCTGGACATATTCCTGGCGGCGGATCGACAGCGCCTGGCCGCGCACGATGCGCGCCATGTCGAGCCACAGCACTGCCCCCACGGCCAGGAACATCAGCACGAAGTTGCGGCCGAAAAACACCACCAGCATGATGACGAAGAAGATGAACGGCAAGGAGTAGAGCACATCGACGATGCGCATCATCACCTCGTCGATCTTGCCGCCGGAGAAGCCCGCGGCGGCGCCATAGATCACCCCGATCACCACCGCCACGACGCCGGCGAGCAGGCCGATGGCCAGTGAGATGCGCCCGGCCATCAGCGTACGCGAGAGCAGATCGCGGCCTGTGTTGTCGGTGCCGAACAGGAAATATTGCTGCTTGACCGATGCGCTCATCGTCACTTCGAGACCGTCGGGCGACTTGCTCTCGATCTTGGTGTCGTCAAAGGCATCGGAGCGGTCGAGGTAGCGGATATTGCGGTCATCGATCGGCTTGGTCGACTTGACCGTGACGAAGATGTGATCGCCCTCCTGGTGCCATTCCTTGACATCGACCCGCATGCGCTTGATCGCATCATTGAGCGCGGACTCGATCATGTCAGGCTTCGGATAGGCTGTCAGGCTTGGCGGCATGCGCACATAGTCGGCATAGATGGTCGTGTACTGATGCGGCACGAACCAGGGGCCAAACACGCTGACAAGCCCGATCAAGGCGAGGTAGTAGAGGCTGAACATGGCGGCGCGGTTGGCCTTGAGGCGCGCCCAGGCATCGCCCCATAGCGAGCGGCCGACGATAGCGGGAGCAGTGGCTGCGATGTCAGTCATAGCGCACCCTCGGGTCGACGACCGCGTACATGACGTCGACGATCAAGTTGAAGACGATGGTGAAGATGGCGATCACCACCACCGTTCCCATCACCAACGTGTAGTCGCGGTTGAGCGCGGCATCGACGAAATAGCGGCCGACGCCCGGGATGGAAAAGATCGTCTCGACGATGACGGAGCCGGTCAAAAGGGCAGCCGCCGCGGGGCCGGTGAACGAAACGATCGGCAAGATGGCGCCGCGCAAGGCGTGCTTGACCACCACCGACCAGTCGGAAAGGCCGAGCGCGCGGGCGGTGCGGATGTGATGGGAGCGCAGCGATTCGATCATCGAGCCGCGCATGAGGCGGGCGACGATGGCGATCTGCGGCAAGGCAAGCGTCAGCACCGGGCCGACCTTGTTGATGAAGGCGCCATCGCCCCAGCCGCCGATCGGCAGGAGCTTCCAGGTCAGCCCGAAGAGAAGCTGGATCACCGGCGCGATGACGAAGGTGGGGATGGTGCTGCCGGCCGTGGCCAGCGCAATCACCGTATAGTCGCCAAGCTTGTTCTGGTTGAGCGCGGCAATGGTGCCAAGCACGGAACCGAGCAGCAGCGCCAGGATCAGCGCAGAGGCGCCGAGTTGCACCGAAATGGGCAGTCCCTTGGCAAACAATTCGGTGACGGTGAAATCCGGCATGTTGTAGCTCGGGCCGAAATTGCCGCGTAAGAGATTGCCGAGATAGTGGACATATTGCAGCCAGAGCGGATCGCTGAGGCCGAACTGGGCTTCAAGATTGGCCTTGATCTCGGGACTCAGCCCCCGCTCCTGGTTGAATGGCCCGCCCGGCGCGACGCGCATCAGGAAGAACGCCATCGTCACGATGACGAACAGCGTCGGTATGGCGGTCAAAAGCCGCCGGAATACATATCGCAGCATCGGTGCCCCACTTGATCCGGAACACGCCTGTCCGATGGGACCATTGTGCTCCAGCCTTCAAATCTTCGCACCGGATTTTCCGAAAATTGATTGCGCTTCCCGGCCGATGCGATGGCAAACCAGCACCGCCGCGCACGAAGTGCGCGGCGGCTTGGCCAGGGATCAATCCTTGCTGACGAAACGCGACGGATGGACGTCCATCACATTGTCGACGAAGCCATGCAGCTTCGAGGACACGATGTCGTGGTAGCTGTAGTAGAGCAGCGGGATCTGGCCGACATCGTCGACGAGAATGCGCTCGGCCTCGGAGAGCTCCTTCATGCGCTCCTCGGGCTTGCCGCCGGCGGCGGCTGCCTTGTCCATGGCCGCTTCATAGGCCGGGCTGTTGTAGTTCGAGTAGTTGTTGCCGCTCGCCTTGCGCGAGATGCCAAGGAAGGTTTCCGGATCCTTGTAGTCGGCGATCCAGGCGGCACGCGCCACGTCATAGTTGCCCTTCTGCTCGAGGAAGGAGTAGTGCGTCTTGGTGTCGGTGTTGAGCAGCGTAACGTCGATGCCAAGCGGCTTCAGCTGTTCCTGGATGGCGACCGCGGTGTTCTTGTGGTTCTCCGAGGTGTTGTAGCGGATTTCCATCTTCAGCGGATGTTCGGGCGTGTAGCCGAGTTTCTCGAGGATTTTCTTGGCTGCGTCCTCGCGGTCGATCTGCGGCATGTCGGCGTATTTGGCCATTGCGGGCGTGTAGCCCTCGATGCCGGGAGGCACCATCGAATAGCCGGGCAGCATCGAGTTCTGCCAGACCTTTTCGGCGATGAAGTCGCGGTCGATCGCCATCGAGATGGCGTTGCGCAGTTCGGGGTTGTTCCACGGCGCCTTGTCGGTCTTGATCGCGTAGTAATAGGTGCCGAGATACGGGCCGACATGGATCTGGTCGCCGAACTTGGTCTTGAGGTCGGCGAGCTGTTCGGTCGGCAGATCGTCATAGCTGTCGAGTTCGCCGGCCTCGAAGCGCTTCATCGCCGATGAGCGGTCTTCGGTCGGGATGTAGTTGACCACGTCGAACTTGACGGTCGCGGCGTCCCAGAATTTCGGATTCTTGACCAGCTTCATGTGGTCGTTGGGAACCCATTCGGCCAGCGTGTAGGCGCCGTTCGAGACGAGATTGCCGGGCTTGATCCAGTCGGCGCCGAGTTTCTCAATCGAAGCCTTGTTGACCGGATAGGTCGCCTGGTGGGTCAGCATCTCGAGGAAGTAGGGCGTCGGCGCCTTCAGGGTCACCTCGAGGGTGTTGGCGTCGATTGCCTTGACGCCCATATCCTCGGGCTTGCCTTTCTTGGTGTTGACGTCCTCGGCACCCTTCACCGGATACAGCATCGAGGCGTATTCGGCGCCGGTCGCCGGATCTTCCAGCCGATGGAAGGCGTAGACGAAGTCGTCCGCCGTCACCGGGCTGCCGTCAGACCACTTGCCGTCCTTGCGCAGCTTGAAGGTGTAGACGGTGCCGTCATCCGACACCGTCCAGCTTTCGGCGGCGCCGGGAATGAGGTTTGCCTTCTGGTCCTGCATGACCAGACCCTGGAACAGGTCGCGCAGCACATTGGCTTCATAGACCGTCGAGGTCTTGTGCGGGTCGACCGACTCCGATTCGGCGGCGGTGCCCCTGTTATAGACGCTCTCGGCGAACGCCGGCGTGTAGAACGCGCCGGCGGCTACCGCCATGGTGGTGGCGAATACCGTCGCCTTCAGCATGTTTTTCAGCATGAAGTTCTCCCTGTGGGCGCAGCCGTCGGCACGCCTTTAAGTGTTGACGCCCCGGAACCGATGCCTGGTTCCTTCGAGCGCGCCGCCGGTTCCCCCCGGCAGCTGGTGGCAGGAGACTAGACAGGAGGTAAGCTCTTTTCAACCGAGTACTGATTGACCCTAAGTCAATCCGCAGAATCGAAGAAGCAACAGCTAAATTAGAACGGCGTTTTCAATCGCACGCATCCTCGGGTTGTACCCAGAGTTTTCGCTTTTGCATGCGAACTTGGGCATGCTGGTATCATGGTTGAGAACCTCATTTTCAGGCTCCGAAGGCGCGCGTTCCGAACAGATAGTTCGGGAACCTCGGCGGTCGAGTTCGCGCTGCTATCGCCGCTCTTTATCCTTCTTCTACTCGGAATGGTTGCGTACGGTATCTATTTTGGTGCCGCCAACTCGATCCAGCAGATCGCAGCGGATGCCGCCCGGACGGCGATAGCCGGGTTGAACCAGACCGAGCGGCAGACGCTCGTGGCCGCCTTCCTCGCCAACAATGCCGGTGGTTACCCCTTCGTGGACGCCAGCAAACTGACCTACCAGGCCAATGACAGTGTGGCCGACGGCAGCCAGTTCGTGGTGTCGATCTCGTACGATGCGCGCAACCTGCCGATCTGGAATCTCTTCCCGGGCATAGCCATGCCGGGGACCACCATCAAGCGTCAGTCAACAATCAGGGTTGGGGGTATCTGATGCTGCAGCGTGCGCGCGAGCGCATCGGTCGGCTTGCACGGTCGATGGTGCGGGACAGGAAGGCGAACTTCGCCGTCATGACCGCGCTGAGCGCGCCGGTCGCGCTGGCGCTGGCCGCGGTGGCCATCGATGAAGCGTCCATCTACTCCGAGCGCCGGCAAGCCCAGGCGATGGTCGATCTGGCGGCCATCACCGCCGCCTCGAACATCAACAATGTCAATACGGCGGTCGTCACCGCGCTCACCGACAACGGCATGCCGGGTGTCGTCGTTCAAGCCTCGGGCCAGACCATCGCCCCGGCCGTCGACAAGACGGTGGTGACGGTCACGCAAGGCCGATATGCCTCGACGACCACCAATGTCACCCAGCGCTTCCAGGCGGGTGTGACACCCTACAATGCGGTGCGTGTCACGCTGGCGAAAGTCCCCGCCCGCTATTTCGCGAGCTCGCTCATCCCCACTCCGGTCATCGGCACCCAGGCTACGGCCAGCATGACGCCGCAGGCGACATTCTCGGTGGGGTCGAGACTGCTCAGCGTCAATGGCGGCATCCTCAATGCTTTGCTGAGCGGGCTCCTCGGCGGCAACATCTCCCTCAGCGTCATGGATTATAACGGGCTGATCTCTGCCGATGTCAGCGTGTTGTCCTTCATCAGCGCGCTCGCCACACAATTGAACATCACGGCCGGCACCTATTCGGACGTGCTGGCCTCGAAAGCGACCGTCGGCCAGATCGCCACCGCCATGGCCAACGTCCCTGGCCTCGGCAATACGGCCAAGGTCGCCCTGCAGACCATCGCCTCCAAATCGACCAGCACGGTCAAGATCCCGCTCAGCAGCCTTGTCGATCTCGGCTCCGTCGGCAGCCTGGGGCTCGGGCAACAGCCTTCCGGCCTCGGCGTCGACGCAAGCGCCATGGGAATGCTGACTGCCGCCGCCGTGCTCGCCAACGGCACCAACCAGGCCGCGCTCGATCTCGGCGCCACCATCCCGGGACTGCTCTCGACCAAGCTCAACATCGCCATTGGGCAGCCGCCGCAATCCTCGCCCTGGCTGGCGGTCGATGGCATCGGCACCGTCGTGCGGACCGCTCAGACGCGCATCAAACTGACGGCCACCGTCGGTGTCGGCACGCCAGGCCTCGGCGGCGGCATCAGCCTGCTCGCCGTTAACCTGCCGCTCAATGTCGAAGTCGCCTATGCCGAGGCCAAGCTGACCGACATCACCTGTCCGACAGGGCCTTCCAGCATCAGCGTTTCCATCGCCGCACACCCGGGCGTCGCCCAACTGAACCTGGCCAACAGCAACAATCCCTCCGGCTTCGCCGATTTCAGCCAGCCGCAGACCTTCACCGATGCCGACATCGCAGATGTGAGCGTTCATCTGTTGCTGATCAACATCCCCCTGATCCAGGTGATGGGCTCGGCCGCGACCGCGATCACCAACAACAGCCCGCAGACCTTGACCTTCAACGCAACCGACATTGCCAACAAGACGGTGAAAACCGTTTCGACGCGCAACATCTCGCAGTCGCTCACCACGTCGCTGGTCAACAACCTGTCGCTTTCCGCCAACGTGCTTGGTCTCGGTATCGATCTCAGCTCCTTGCTCGGAACGGTCAAACCGGCGGTGGTGACCCTGCTCAACACCGTAACGGGGCCGGTCGACGACTTGCTTTACAATGTGCTGTCCGCCCTGGGTGTCGGCGTCGGCCAGGCCGACGTGCGCGTCACCGGTGCGACCTGCGGACGGGCGGTGCTCGTTCAGTAAGGTTTTCGTGGCCAAGCGGATCGCTTGGCCAAGGCGCGGTCGAACCGCCAGTCAGTCGAGCCGGCCAAGGAAGCAACCGACAGTCGGCAGCGAGAGCGCTTCTTCCTCGACAACAGCGGTGCCAGCCAGGACAGCAGCGACAGCGCCAATATCCGGTGGCAAGGGCCAATTCGCCGGCTCTGCAGCGAAATTGAAGACACAGAGCAGCCTCTGACCGCCGCCTTCGCGGATGAAGGCCAGCACGTCGCCGTCGGCGTCGAGAAAGCGGATCGAACCGCTGACCAGCGCGCGATGGCGCCGGCGCAAGGCAAGCGTCGAGCGGTAGGCGGACAGCACCGATTGCTCGTTGCCGTTCTGCACATCGGCGGCACGGGCGCGATGGCTGGCGGGGACCGGCAGCCAGGGCCTGGCCGTCGAGAAACCCGCATTGTTGGCGCCGGCCTCCCAGACCATCGGTGTGCGGCAGCCATCCCTGCCCTTCACACCGGGCCAGAAGCGGATGCCGACGGGATCGCGCAGATCCTCATAGGCAAGCTCCGCCTCCTCCAGGCCGAGCTCCTCGCCCTGATAGAGGCAGATCGAACCGCGCAGGCAGGCGAGCAGCATGATCGAGAATCTGGCCACCGCGTCCGCATCGCCGTCCGGCCCTGTCCAGCGGCTGACATGGCGCACCACGTCATGGTTGGAAAACGCCCAGCAGACCCAGCCGTCGGCGACCGCATGTTCGAAGGCCTCGACGCAGCCGCGCACATGCGCCGCCGAAAATTGCGGACCGAGCAGATCGAAGGTGTAGCACATCTGCAGCTTGTCGCCGCCGGAGGTGTAGGCGGCCAGCGTCTGCAGAGAGCGGCCCTCATCGCCGATTTCGCCGACGGCCGCGCGGTCTGGATATTCGTCGAGCAACGCCCGGAAACGCCTGAGGAAAGCCAGGTTTTCCGGCTGCGTCTTGTCGAACAGATGCTCCTGGTAAAGGTAGGTGTTGGTCTCGCCATTGGTGCCGGCGACGCTCGACGCCAAGGGCGGATTGCTGCGCAGCCAGCGGTCGTGGACATAGTAGTTGACCGTATCGAGCCGGAAACCGTCGACGCCGCGCTCGAGCCAGAAGCGCACCGTGTCCAGCAGCGCGTCCTGGACCTCCGGATTATGGAAATTCAGATCGGGCTGCGAGGCGAGGAAATTGTGCATGTAATATTGCCGGCGGGTCGAATCCCACTCCCAGGCCGGGCCGCCGAAGACGGACAGCCAGTTGTTGGGCGCGTTGCCGTCGGGTTTCGCATCCGCCCAGACGTACCAGTCGGCCTTGGGATTGTCGCGGCTGGCGCGGCTTTCGACGAACCACTCATGTTTGTCGGATGAGTGCGACAGGACCTGGTCGATGACGACCTTCAGGCCCAGCCGGTGCGCTTCGGCGACCAGAGCGTCGAAATCCTCCAGCGAACCGAACATCGGGTCGACGTCGCGATAGTCCGAAACGTCGTAGCCCATGTCGGCCATTGGCGACTTGAAGAAGGGCGACAGCCAGACGGCATCGACGCCGAGCGAGTCGATGTGGGCAAGCCGCGTGGTGATACCTTTGAGATCGCCGCTGCCGTCGCCGGTCGTGTCCTGGAAGGAGCGCGGATAGACCTGGTAGATGACGCAGCCGCGCCACCATTCGGCCCCCTGCCCCGCATTGTCATCGGCCATCACGACCCCTTCCTGGCGCGGCCCTTTGCGGTCCGGCGCGAACTATTTTTGTTTGCATCGGATTGCCCGAAAACCGGTTGCCACTTTTCGGTCCGATGCTCTGCCATGAAATGGACGCTGCGGCCCGGCAGCGGCCGCGCGAGGTCGATCGCCTGCGTCTCGATCGCCGGCCGCCAGTGGAAGCCTTCCCGTTCGGGCAAGGTGAAGACGCATTGACGGCGATCGCCGTTGATGATGACGGCAAGGCGGCCGCCTGCGTCGCGAAGCAGCATGACGAGGCGGTGCCGGGCGGGGTCGTTCCAGTCCGCCCCGGCAAGCGACATGCCGGTCTCGGTCAGCCAGGCGACGTCCGGGATGCCTGAAGCATCGGCCGGTTTTCCCGTGAAGAAATGCGTGTCCGACAGCGCGGGGACGGCACTGCGCAGCATGCCGAGCGCCGATGCGTAGCGCTCCAGCACCTGGTCGCGGCCGGCCCAGTCGAGCCAGGTGATGGCATTGTCCTGCGCATAGGCGTTGTTGTTGCCCTTCTGCGAGCGGCCGAACTCGTCGCCCGCCGTCAGCATGATGGTGCCGCGCGAGGCAAACAGCGTGGCGAGCAGCGCGCACTGGTCGTCGAATCGCGCTTTGGCGATCGCCGCGCTGTCCGTCTCGCCCTCGGCGCCATTGTTCCAGGACAGATTGTCGTTGTGGCCGTCGCGGTTCTGCTCGCCATTGGCCTGGTTGTGCTTGCGCTCATGGGCGACGAGATCGGCCAGCGTCATGCCGTCATGGGCGGCGATGAAATTGACCGTGCGGCTGGCTGGCTGGCTGGCCTTGCCAAAAACATCGGACGAGCCGGCAAGCCGCGTCGCCAGCGCTCCCACCGCGCCGGCATCGCCGCGCCAGAATCGCCTGGCATCGTCGCGATAGCGATCGTTCCATTCGAGGAAGCGCGCCGGGAAGTTGCCGAGTTGATAGCCGTCAGGGCCGATATCCCAGGGCTCCGCGATCAGCACGCGATCGGCGAGCACCGGGTCGACGGCGATCGCCTCGAGCAAGGGCGCCGCGGGATCGAATACGCCGTCGACGCGGCCCAGCACCGGCGCCAGATCGAAGCGGAAGCCATCGACGCCGGCATGGCGGACAAAGTGGCGCAGCGTGTCGAGCACCATGTCCCGCACCACCGGATGATCGCAGGCGACAGTGTTGCCGGTGCCGGTGTCATTGACCAGCCTGCCATCCGGCTGGTGCCGGTAGTAGGCCTGGTTGTCGAGCCCGCGCAGCGACAGCGTCGGCCCCAGCCGGTCGCTTTCGCCCGTGTGGTTGAAGACGAGATCGAGGATGGTGCCGATGCCGGCCTTGCGCAACGCCGCCACGGTGTCGCGCAATTCATTGAGGCCGCCGGGCGCGAGACGCGGGTCGAGCGCCATGAAGGTAACAGGATTGTAGCCCCAGGCATTGCTGAGGCCCAGCGGCGGCAGATGCCGCTCGTCGATCGACGCCGTCACCGGCATCAGTTCGGCGGCCGAAACGCCCAGCCTTTGCAAGTGCTCGATGACGACAGGATGAGCAAGCGCCGCGATCGTGCCGCGCTGCGCTTGCGGAATGTCCGGATGCAGCTTGGTGAAGGCGCGCACCGGCACCTCGTAGATCAGGCCGCCCGGGCGGAACAGCGGCGGCAGCGCATGCACCGCTTCGGGCAAGGCTTTCGCCACGGTCTTGGGCATCAACGGGGCGGTGTCGGAGCCCTCGTTGCGCCGCGCGGCGAGCCGCCAGTGATAGGCATAGGGGCGGTCGATTTCGACGGCGTAGGGATCGGTGAGCAGCTTGTCCGGGTCGAACCACAACCCGCGATCGGGCGCATAGTCGCCATCGGCGCGAAAGCCATACCGCGTTCCCGGGGCGAGGCCGGAGACGAACAGCGCGTGCACCCTCTCGCCTTCCGGCTGCAGTTCCAGCCGGTCGAGTTCACGGTTTCCGTGCTCGTCGAAGATCGAGACCCAGAGGCGACGAGCCGACAAGGACCACACGGCAAAGCGGATACCTTCGGGGGTGACGGTGGCGCCGAGCTGGGTCATGCGGGCCCCACCTTCTCCCCTTGTGGGAGAAGGTGTCGCCGAAGGCGACGGATGAGGGGTGCTCCAGCTTGGCAAGGACCGCGATCCGTCACGCACCCCTCATCCGTCTCGGCGCTACGCGCCGATCCACCTTCTCCCACAAGGGGAGAAGGAAAGGCGCGCCGCACCACTCTCAAGTAATCACGCTCGGCTTGTTGCGGCCGGTGTGGCTCTTGATCCCGGCGATGTCGTCGGCGGCCGCGATAAGGTCGGCAAGGGCTGCCTGCGTGTCGAGATCGTGCCTGGCCTTGTCCGGCTCGTAGCGCTCGATATAGACGCGCAGCGTCGCGCCGGACGTGCCGGTGCCGGAAAGCCGGAAGACGACGCGCGAGCCGCCTTCGAACAGGATCCTGATGCCCTGGTGTTCGCTGGTCGAGCCGTCGACCGGGTCGTGATAGGCGAAATCGTCGGCCTTGGCGATCTTCAGGCCGCGCACGCTGGTGCCGGGCAGCGAACCGAGCTTGGCCCTGAGTTCGTCGACCAGTGCATTGGCGCGGTCGCTCTCGACCTCCTCATAGTCGTGGCGCGAATAGTAGTTGCGCCCGTAGGCCGCCCAGTGCTCGGTGACGACCTGCTTGCAGCTTTCGCCGCGCGCGGCGAGGATGTTGAGCCACAACAGCACCGCCCACAGGCCGTCCTTTTCGCGCACATGGTTGGAGCCGGTGCCGGCGCTCTCCTCGCCGCAAATCGTCGCCATGCCGGCATCGAGCAGATTGCCGAAGAACTTCCAGCCGGTCGGCGTCTCGTAGATGCCGATGCCGAGTTTTTCGGCGACGCGATCGGCGGCGCCACTGGTCGGCATCGAACGGGCGATGCCCTTCAGCCCGTCCTTGTAGCCGGGCGCCAGACGGGCATTGGCGGCAAGCATCGCCACCGAATCCGACGGGGTGACGAAAATGCCCTTGCCGATGATCAAATTGCGGTCGCCGTCACCGTCGGAAGCCGCACCAAAATCCGGCGCGTCCGGCCCCATCATCTCGTCATAGAGATGCTTGGCGTGCACCAGGTTCGGATCCGGATGATGGCCGCCGAAATCCGGCAGCGGCTTGAAATTGCGGCAAGTGCCGCTGGGCGCTCCAAGCCGGTTCTCGAGGATTTCCTTGGCATAGGGACCGGTCACCGCATGCATGGCGTCGAAGCGCATGCGGAAGCCCGATCTGAACAGTCTACGCAGCGCGTCGAAATCGAACAGGCTTTCCATCAGCTCGGCATAATCGGCGACCGGATCGATGATCTCGACCGTCATGCCGGCGGCCTTGACGGTGCCGATCGTGTCGATGTCTATCGGATCGATGTCGGATGTCTTGAAGCTCGATATCGCCTTGGTCTTGGCGAAGATGGCGTCGGTCAGCTTTTCCGGCGCCGGGCCGCCATTGCCGGCATTGTACTTGATGCCGAAATCCTCATGCGGGCCGCCGGGATTGTGGCTGGCCGACAGGATGATGCCGCCGAAGGTCTTGTATTTGCGGATGACATGCGAGGCGGCCGGCGTCGACAATATGCCGCCCTGCCCGACCATCACCTTGCCGAAGCCGTTGGCCGCCGCCATGGCGATGGCCTTCTGGATGACCTCGCGGTTGTAGAAGCGGCCGTCGCCGCCGATCACCAGCGTCTTGCCCTGGAAGCCGTCCAGCGCGTCGACGATCGACTGGATGAAGTTCTCGGCATAGTGCTCCTGCTGGAACACGGGCACTTTCTTGCGCAGGCCCGACGTGCCGGGCTTCTGGTCTGAATAGGGCTTGGTGGGGACGGTCCGTATCATGCTTCAGGCAACCCTTTTCGAAAGCAGCAGGCGATAGAGTTCAAGATATTTTTCCGCGCTCTTGTCCCATGACACATCGGCCTTCATGCCCTGGCGCTGGATGGTCTCGAAGGCCGCGGGATCGGCGTAGGCATCGACCAGGCGGCGTATGGCGTGCAGCATCGCGCCGCCATTGTTGGGAGCAAACTGGAACCCTGTGGCCACGCGGGCCGCCATCGCCGCTTCGTTGGCGTCGATGATGGTGTCGGCAAGGCCGCCGGTGCGGGCGACCATCGGCACGCAGCCGTAGCGCAGGCCGTAGAGCTGCGTCAGTCCGCAGGGTTCGAAGCGTGACGGGATGATGATGGCGTCGCAACCGCCCTGCATGGTGTGCGACAGCCCTTCGTCATAGCCTATTACCACGCCGATGCGGCCACGGTGGCGTGCGGCGGCGGCAAGCAGCGCGCCTTCGAGGCCGGCGTCGCCCGAGCCCAGTATGGTCAGCCGCGCCCCGGTCGCGACGATGCCATCGATCACCGTCGCCAAAATGTCCATGCCCTTCTGCCAGGTCAGCCGGCTGATGACGCAGACGATCGGGCTGTCGTCGCGGTCGAGGCCGAAACGCTCCTCAACAGCCGCCCTGTTCGGCGCCCGTGCCTTGAGCGTTGCGGCCGTATAGTTCGACACCAGATGCTTGTCCGTCTCCGGATCCCAGATGGCGGTGTCGATGCCGTTGACGATGCCATAGAGATCGCTGGAGCGCATGTTGATCAGGCCGTCGAGGCCCATGCCGAATTCCGGCGAGCGGATCTCCTGCGCATAGGTCGGGCTGACCGTGGTGATCGCCCAGGCTGCCTGCAGGCCGGCCTTGAGGAAGCCGACGCCGCCATAATATTCGACGCCGTCAAGCGCCATCGCCACCGCCGGCAGGCCGAGTTCGCCGAAGATGCCGGCGCCGAACTGGCCCTGGAAGGCGAGATTGTGGACGGTCATCATCGACGGCGTGCCGACCGCCTTGCCGTAGCGCATATAGGCCAGCGTCATCGCCGACTGCCAGTCATGGGCATGGACGATGTCGGGCAGGTAGCCGGAGACGGCGCCGCCGGCGATATCGGCGCCGGCCTGGCTCAGTGCCGCGAAGCGCCGCCAATTGTCCGGCCAGTCGGCGCCCGCAGCGTTGCCGTAGGGACCGCCCGGGCGGTCGAAGAGATGCGGCGCGTCGAGCACGAAAAGATCGAGCCCGGCGATCTGGACAGCATGGATCGAAGCCTTGCCGCCCTGCAGCAGCGGGTATTGGTAAACAGTCTTCTTTTTCTTGAAGGCATCCATCACCACGGGAAAGCCTGGAATGAGCGTGCGCATGGTCACGCCCTTGGCTGCCAGCGCGACGGGCAGCGCACCGGTCACGTCGGCAAGCCCGCCGGTCTTGATCAGCGGGAAGATTTCGGGCGTGACCGACAGAACCTGCATGCGTCTATCCCGATCCTGTCCAATTCTTTATTTCCAGGCAATTCCCCGGACGGAAAACCGTTTCGCACTTTTCGCGGAATTGCTCTAGAGCCCGAGTTTGTTGATCATGTCCTGCGTGACCAGGCAGATGCCCTTCTCCGAAACGCGGAAGCGCTTGGCGTCGAGCGCGGGATCCTCGCCGACCACCAGCCCCTCCGGTATCCTTACACCGTGGTCGATGACGACGCGCTTCAACTTTGCGTTCCGGCCGACATGAACGTCGGGCAGCATGACGACCTCTTCCAGCGTCGAATAGGAATTGATACGCGCGCCGGTGAAGATCAGGCTCTTCTTCAGCGTCGCGCCGGAGACGATGCAATCGCCCGAGACCAGCGAGGAAACGGCCGAGCCGCGCCTGCCATCCTCGTCATGGACGAATTTTGCCGGCGGCTTCAACTCGGCATAGGTCCAGATCGGCCAGTCGCGGTCGTAGAGGTCGAGCTCCGGCGTCACGTCGGTCAGGTCGATATTGGCTTCCCAATAGGCGTCGACCGTTCCGACATCGCGCCAGTAGGCTTCGTTCTCGGCGGTCGAGCGCACGCAGGACTTGGTGAAACGGTGCGCGATCGCCTTCCCGTGCTGGACAATATAGGGGATGATGTCCTTGCCGAAATCGCGGCTTGAGCCCGGCTCGGCGGCGTCGCGGCGCAACTGCTCCATCAGGAACTTGGTCTTGAAGACGTAGATGCCCATCGAGGCCAAGGCGAAGTCCGGATTGCCCGGAATGCCGGGCGGATCGGCGGGCTTTTCGACGAAGGCGATAATGTTGTCCTTGGCATCGACATGCATGACGCCAAAGCCGGTGGCCTCCATGCGCGGCACTTCGAGGCAGCCGACGGTCACGTCGGCATTGGCGTCGACGTGCTGACGCAGCATCATCTCGTAGTCCATCTTGTAGATGTGGTCGCCGGCGAGGATGACCATGTATTCGGGGCTATAGGCCTCGATGATGTCGATGTTCTGGTAGACGGCATCGGCCGTGCCTTCATACCATTGCGTTTCCGAGACGCGCTGGCTGGCCGGCAGGATGTCGAAACTCTCGTTTCTTTCCGGCCGCAGGAAGTTCCAGCCGCGCTGCAGGTGGCGGATCAGCGAATGCGCCTTGTACTGCGTGGCGACGCCGAGGCGGCGAATGCCGGAGTTCAGCGCGTTGGAGAGCGCGAAGTCGATGATGCGTGTCTTGCCGCCGAAATAGACCGCCGGCTTGGCGCGACGGTCGGTCAGTTCCTTGAGGCGGCTGCCACGGCCGCCGGCCAGTACATAGGCCATGGCATCGCGCGCCAGCGGCTGGGTCCGTTTCAAGTCTGCCATTTCTACCCTCCCAAGTTACTCAAGTCTCGCCCTGTTAGTCAGCCTCGGCAACGAGTTCGAGCATGATTGTCGACAGCGGCGGCAGAAGCATCGTTGCCGAGATGCTCTTGCCTTCCGCCCTTGCCTCGACCATGCCGCCATTGCCCATGCCGGAGCCGCCATATTCGGATGCGTCGGTGTTGATGATCTCGCGCCACTTGCCGGCCTTCGGCAGCGGCACGCGATAATTGTCGCGCGGCACCGGCGTGAAGTTGGAGATGACGGCCACCGGGCTGCCACCCGGCGCGTTGCGCACCCAGGCGAAAACCGAATTCTGGCTGTCATCGACGATCAGCCAGGAAAACCCTTCCGGCTCGCAGTCGCGGCCGTGCAGCGCCGGGCGCGACCGGTAGAGATAGTTGAGATCGCGCACGGTCTGCCAGACGCCGCGATGCGCGCGGAAATCGAGCAGGTTCCAGTCGAGCGCGCGCGCCTCGCTCCATTCGCGGCGCTGCGCGAATTCCTGCCCCATGAACAGGAGCTTCTTGCCGGGATAGCCCCACATGAAGCCGTAATAGGCGCGCAAGGTCGCGAATTTCTGCCAGTCGTCTCCGGCCATCTTGCCCAGCAGCGTGCCTTTGCCATGCACGACCTCGTCATGCGAGAGCGGCAACACGAAATTTTCCGAGAAGGCATAGGTCAGGCCAAAAGTCAGGTCGTTGTGGTGATGCTTGCGGAAAATCGGCTCCTTGGAGAAATACTCCAGCGTGTCATGCATGAAGCCCATGTTCCACTTGAAGCCGAAGCCCAGCCCGCCTTCATGCACCGGCGCCGAAACCTTCGGCCATGAAGTCGATTCCTCGGCGACGGTCATGACGCCGGGATGGTGGCCGTACACCTCCTTGTTCATCTTCTGCAGGAAAGAGACCGCCTCGAGGTTCTCGCGGCCGCCCTTCTCATTGGGGATCCACTCGCCGGCCTTGCGCGAATAGTCGAGGTAGAGCATCGAGGCGACCGCATCGACGCGCAAACCGTCGACATGATATTTCTCGGCCCAAAACAGCGCGTTGTTGACCAGGAACGACACCACCTCGCGGCGGCCGAAATTGTAGATCGCGGTGTTCCAGTCGGGATGAAAACCCTTGCGCGGATCGGCATGTTCATAGAGCGCGGTGCCGTCGAAATGGGCCAGGCCATGCGCGTCGACCGGGAAATGCGCCGGCACCCAGTCGAGGATGACGCCGACGCCGGCGCGGTGCGCGCCATCGACGAAACGGGCAAAGCCGTCCGGATCGCCGAAACGGGCCGACGGCGCATAGAGGCCGGTCGTCTGATAGCCCCAGGACGGGTCATAGGGGTGCTCGGAAATCGGCATGAACTCGATGTGGGTGAACCCCGTCTCGACCACATAGGGGATCAGCCGGTCGGCCAGTTCGTCCCATGACAGGAACGTGCCATCGTCGTGAAGCTGCCAGGATCCGGCGTGGACCTCGTAGATCGAGACGGCTTCGCGCCGGGGATCGGCATTGCGCCAGTAGTTGCGATGCGCCTCGTCGCCCCACTCATGCGCCGGCGGCACGGCGACAACCGAAGCCGTGGCGGGACGCAGTTCGGATTTGAACGCAAACGGATCGGCCTTCAGCGGCAGCCTGACGCCATCGGGTCCAATGATCTCGTATTTGTAGGGTCGCCCGGCACCGATGTCGGGGATGAACACCTCCCATATGCCGGTGTCGCGGCGATCGCGCATCGTGTGGCGCCGGCCGTCCCAGTCGTTGAAATCGCCGACCACCGAGACGCGTTTTGCGTTGGGAGCCCAGACGGCGAAATGCACGCCGGTAGCGCCTTCGTGTTCGATGACGTGCGCGCCAAGCTTGTCGAACAGCCTGAGATGCGAACCTTCGGCGATATAGTAATCGTCCATCGGGCCGAGAACCGGGCCGAACGAATAAGGATCGGTCAGCCACCAGTCACCGCCGGCATTACGCGCGTGATAGCGCAGCGGCTGCCGCTTCTTGATCGACAGCCTGCCTTCGAAGAAGCCGGCATCGTCTCGCCTGGACAACGCACCGGCCTCGATGCCCGTCAGCGTATAGGCAGTGACGGTCTCGGCATGGGGAACGAAACAACGGGCAAAAAGGCCTTTGCCGACCTCATGGACACCGAGGACCGCGAACGGATCTCCGTGCGTACCGGCGACAATCGCCGCAACATCGCTGGCTGGCGCCAGTCCGTCCGGCCCGCTTGTCGCAGCGGTCACGCGCGGCTTCCTCATCAGGCAGTGTCCCTCCCAGGGCACCAGGTGTCTATTTCTGATGATATGAGTTGGCATCCAACCCACGTCACCGGGACCACATTGTTCGTGGCCTCATGCAATCACATCAGGCAGGCACGTTCCAGATTTCTTTCGCGTATTGGCGGATGGTGCGATCGGACGAGAACCAGCCGACGCGCGCAACATTGCGGATTGCCCTGGCATACCAGTCCGGGCTGTTGCGCCAAACAGCGTCGACATCACGCTGGGCAGCGGCGTAGGCGTCGAAATCGGCGGCGACCATGAACCAGTCGCTGGTGTAGAGGCCGTTGATGAGCTCGCGGTAACGGTCCGGGTCATCAGGCGAAAAGACGCCCGAGGAAACGGCCGCGACCGCCTGCGACAGTTCGGGCGAGCCTTCGATCACGGCCCGCGGGTTGTAGCCATTGTTGCGCCGCTCGGCGACTTCGGCCGTGGTCAGGCCGAAGATGAAGATGTTGTCGTCGCCGACGCATTCCTTGATCTCGACATTGGCGCCGTCGAGCGTGCCGATAGTCAGCGCGCCGTTGAGCGCGAACTTCATGTTGCCGGTCCCCGACGCTTCCATGCCCGCGGTCGATATCTGCTCTGACAGGTCGGCGGCCGGCATCATGACCTCGGCCAGGCTGACATTGTAGTTCGGCACGAACACCACTTTCAGCAAGCCGCGGACCGCCGGATCGCGGTTGATGACCCTGGCGACATCATTGGCGAGTTTGATGATCAGCTTGGCGTTGTGGTAGCTGGGCGCCGCCTTGCCGCCGAAGAATTTTACACGCGGCATCCAGTCGCGCTCGGGATGCGAGCGGATCTGGTCGTAGAGCGCGATCGCCTCGAGGATGTTGAGGAGCTGGCGCTTGTACTCATGGATGCGCTTGACCTGGATGTCGAACAGCGCCGAGGGATCGACCTTGATGCCCAGCCGGTCGGCGACGAGATTGGCCAGCCGCGCCTTGTTCTGGCGCTTGACGCCCGCGAACTTCTCGCGGAACGCGCTATCGTCGGCAAAGCCGTCGAGCCCTTTGATGGCGTCGATGTCGTCGAGAAAACGATCACCGATCGCCTCGCGGGCGAGCGAGGTCAGCCCGGGGTTGCACTGGATCAGCCAGCGCCGCGGCGTGATGCCGTTGGTCTTGTTGTTGATGCGATCGGGATAGAGCTTGTGCAGCTCGGCGAACACCGTTTCCTTCATCAGCTCGGTATGCAGCGCCGACACACCATTGATCGAGTGCGAGCCGACAAAGGCCAGATTGCCCATGCGCACGCGGCGGTCGCCATTTTCCTGGATCAGCGAAATATGGCTGATCTGCTCGCCCGAAAACTGGTCTGTGGCGCGTGCCTCCAGAAGCACCTGCGCGTTGATGGCGTAGACGATCTGCATATGGCGCGGCAAAAGCCGCTCGAACAGCGGCACCGGCCAGCTTTCCAGCGCTTCGGGAAGAAGCGTGTGGTTGGTATAGCCGAAGGTGCGCTTGGTTATGTCCCAGGCGAGGTCGAAGTCCATGCCGTGGACATCCATCAACAGCCGCATCAGCTCCGGCACGGCGATCGCCGGATGGGTGTCGTTCAAGTGGATCGCCGCCTTGTCGGGCAGCGACTTCAGGTCGCCATACTGGCTAAGATGGCGCTGCACGATGTCCTGCAGCGAGGCGGTCGAGAAGAAATACTCCTGCCGCAGCCTGAGCTCCTGCCCGGCCATGTGGGAATCGGCGGGGTAAAGCACGCGCGAGAGCGCGTCCGCCTTGTTGCTTTCGGCGAGCGCGCCGATGTGGTCGCCGGCATTGAACTTGTCGAGCAGGATCGGATCGACCGGCATGCCCGACCACAGCCGCAGCGTGTTGACGCGATTGCCCCGCCAGCCGACGACAGGCGTGTCGTAGGCGACAGCCAGGACATGTTCGGTCGGCTTCCAGACGTGGCGTTCGAGCCGGCCGTCCTTTGACGTGATGGACTCCACCGAACCGCCGAAGCCGACTTCGAAGGAGCGTTCGCGCCGTTCGAACTCCCAGGGGTTGCCATGATCGAGCCAGGTCTCGGGCAGTTCGACCTGCCAGCCGTCGTGGATCTCCTGGCGGAACATGCCGTTGGCGTAGCGGATGCCATAGCCATGCGCGGGAATGTCGACGGTCGCCATGCTTTCCATGAAGCAGGCGGCAAGCCGGCCAAGGCCGCCATTGCCAAGCGCGGCATCGGGTTCGAGCGCCGCGATGAGATCGAGGTCGACGCCGAGCGACGACAGCGCCTCGCGCATATTGTCCATCAGGCCAAGATTGGAGAAGGCGTCGCGCATCAGGCGGCCGATGAGGAACTCCAGCGACAGATAGTAGACGCGCTTTTCCTGCTGGTCATAGGCTTCCTTGGTTGCCTGCATCCAGCGATCGACGATGCGGTCGCGCACGACCTTGATCGAGGCTGTCAGCCAGTCGTACTGGGTCGCAACGGTGGTGTCCTTGCCGACCCGGTATTTGAGGGCCACCAGGACTTCCGTTGCGAGCGTCTTCGGATCAGGATTTTCGAGCAGTGGCGGAAGGGTTTCGGATGTCATTGCGCGCGTCATGCTGCCTCTCGTGCGGTTGCAACGATCATACCGGCTTTTACCATTCATCCCAGCCCATGCTACCGCATTGCAGCATATATTCAATCGATTTAGATGAATGCCCGTCCGCTTACCCTGCGGCAATTTGACAATCAGGCGGCGAGCGCAGCCTCCGGAGGCGCCTTGGCGCCGGTCATGAAGGCGACGGCATCGGACATCGTATATTGCTTGGGATCGATGACGGCGAGGCGACGGCCGAGGCGATGGATGTGGACGCGGTCGGCCACCTCGAAGACATGCGGCATGTTGTGCGAGATCAGCACGATCGGCAGGCCGCGTTTTTTCACGTCGAGGATCAGTTCGAGCACACGGCGGCTCTCCTTGACGCCAAGGGCTGCCGTCGGCTCGTCCATGATCACCACGCGGCTGCCGAAGGCGGCAGCCCGCGCCACGGCGACGCCCTGGCGCTGGCCGCCCGAGAGCGTTTCCACCGCCTGGCCGATGTTCTGGATGGTCATCAGGCCGAGTTCGGTGAGCTTGTCGCGGGCGCGCTTTTCCATCGCCGGACGGTCGAGCATGCGCAACCATTGGCCAAGGAAGCCGGGTTTGCGGATCTCGCGGCCGAGGAACATGTTGTCAGCGATCGACAGTGCCGGCGACAGAGCGAGATTTTGGTAGACGGTTTCGATACCGGCTTCGCGGGCCTCCATCGGCGACTTGAAGGCAACTGTTTTGCCTTCAAGTCGGATTTCGCCTTCGTCGGGCACGACAGCGCCTGAAATCGCTTTGATGAGCGACGACTTGCCGGCGCCGTTGTCGCCGATGACGGCGAGGATTTCGCCGGGATAGAGGTCGAAGTCGGCATTGTCGAGGGCGGTGACGCGGCCATACCGCTTGACCAGGCCACGCGCGGTGAGAATGGGGTCCTGGGTCATGCCGAAACCTTTCTGATCCATTGGTCGACCGCCACGGCGCCGATGATCAACACACCGGTGAGCAGCACTTTCCACTGCGGGTCGGCGCCCAGCATGTTGAGGCCCATGGAGACGACGCCGACGATCATCGCGCCGAACAGCGTGCCCAGGATCGAGCCGCGCCCGCCGAAGAGGGAAATACCACCGATCACCGTCGCGGTGATCGCTTGCAGATTGTAGTCGGTGACCGCGGCCGACGGCGATATCGAACCGTTGCGACCGATGGAGACCCAGGCGGCGAAAGCGGCGATCAGCCCGGCAAGGGTGTAGACCGTCACCAGCACCTTCTTGGTCTGGATGCCCGACAGCTTGGCCGCTTCCTGGTCGTCGCCGACAGCGTAGACATGGCGACCCCAGGCGGTGTGGTTGAGGACGTACCAGAGGAGCATCACCAGCGCGACCATGGCGATGACGCCGAGGGTCAGCACCGCGGTACCCACCTTGAAGCTCATGGCGAACAGGTGCAGCAGCGGCGCCTGGGTGTCGACGTCGGTGTCACGGATCGTTTCATTGGCCGAATAGATGAAGTTCGTGGCCATGACGATGTTCCACGTACCCAGCGTCACGATGAAAGGCGGCAGCTTCATGTAGGCGACCAGCAACCCGTTGAGCAGCCCGCACGCGGCACCCGCGGCAAGTCCGAGCGCAACTGCAACCACGCTCGGCAAGCCGTAGCTGACGGCGCAATTGCCCATGATCACGGCTGAGATCACCATGATGACGCCAATCGACAGGTCGATGCCGGCGGTCAGGATGACCAGTGTCTGCGCAGCGCCCAGAATACCGACGATGGCGATCTGCTGCAGGATCAGCGTCAGCGTGTAGGACGAGAAGAAGCGCCCGCCAATGGTGATGCCGAAGATGATGATCGACAGGACCAGCACGATCAGCGGCACCGCCGCCGGCGTCGAATGCAGGAAGTGCTGGACGCGCCTGACTGCGGATTTGTGTTCGTCGAATGCGGCAACGCTGGTGTCGCTGCCCGAGAGAACTTTCTCGAATTCCTGAGCTTGAGCCATGTTTCCTCCCCGTGGGGTGTCAGCCTAGCGCCAACGCCCGTCCACGCCTTTCCGGTCTGTCGCCGGGATTGTTCGCGGTCACGCGACCCATCGTCCACCCGAAGCGGCCGGGGATCAAGCCCCGACCGCTCGAGTTCGGTAATTTGCCGGTCAGACCAGCATCAGCCCCAGCACTTGGCGAGGCCTTCCTTGGTGTCGATGGACTTCACGCCATTGGCCGGCTTGTCGGTCACCAAATTGACGCCGGTATCGAAGAAATTCTTGCCTTCGGTCGGCTTCGGCTTGGTTCCATCCTTGGCGAAGGCGGCGATCGCCTCGATTCCGAGCGCTGCCATCTGCAGCGGGTACTGCTGCGACGTCGCGCCGATGACACCTTCCGTCACCGACTTCACGCCGGGGCAGCCGCCGTCGACGGAGACGATCAGCACCTGCTTTTCAAGGCCGACAGCCTTGAGCGCCTGGTAGGCGCCGACTGCGGCGGGCTCGTTGATAGTGTGGATGACGTTGATGGTGTTGTCCTTCTGCAGAAGGTTCTCCATCGCCTTGCGGCCGCCCTCTTCATTGCCGTTGGTGACGTCGTGGCCGACGATGCGCGGATCGGTTTCGTCGCCGATCTTGTTGGGGTCCTTCACGTCGATGCCGTAGCCCATCATGAAGCCCTGGTCGCGCAGCACGTCCACGGTCGGCTGCGACGGCGTCAGGTCGAGGAAGCCGATCTTGGCGTCCTTGGCCTTGTCGCCGAGCGTGGCCGCCGCCCAGGCGCCGATCAGTTTGCCGGCCTCGAGATTGTCGGTGGCGAAGGTCGCATCGGCCGCGTCGATCGGGTCGAGCGGCGTGTCGAGCGCGATCACCAGCAGGCCGGCGTCTCGCGCCTTCTTCACGGTCGGCACGATGCCCTTGGTGTCGGATGCGGTGATCAGGATACCCTTGGCGCCATCGGCAATGCAGCTTTCGATCGCCGCTACCTGGCTCTCGCTGTCGCCGTCGATCTTGCCGGCATAGGTCTTGAGAGCGACGCCGAGTTCCTTCGCCTTTGCGGTCGCGCCTTCCTTCATCTTGACGAAGAAGGGGTTGGTGTCGGTCTTGGTGATCAGGCAAGCGCCGACGCCGGCCGCGGAGGCGGACGACGCAAACGCCATCAGACCCAGGGCGGCCGCGGCAAACACGGTCGATTTCAACAATTTTGTATTGGTCACGATCTTCCTCCCAGTGGAACTATTCCGGATGCCGGCCACCGGCATCTACGGCGCATCCTACGAAATTCTCCCAGCGTGGACGCTGCCTCAACAGACACCAGACCGCGGCCGCTGTCAATAATTAAATCACTCTTATTTATTATTGACAGCCTTGCGTCGTTCACTCATTCTGGCCCAAAAGCATTGAGGGGAAACGATGGGAGGAACAGGGTGGAGACCGCCACTGCGAGGCACGGTTCGCCCGAAGCGAATGACAGCCTGATTCACCGCGGCACCAACCAGAGCGGCATGCGCGATCACAACGAGCGGCTGGTGCTCTCGCTGGTGCGCCAGCACGGCAGCCTGGCGAAATCCGACATCGCCCGCATGACCGGACTTTCGGCGCAGACGGTTTCGGTGATCATGCGCGAACTCGAGGAAGAAGGCCTGCTCGTGCGCCAGGCGCCGCTGCGCGGCAAAATCGGCCAGCCCTCCATACCGATGGCGCTCAATCCGGAGGGCGCCTTCTTCATCGGCCTCAAGATCGGCCGCCGCAGCGCGGAACTGGTGCTGATCGATTTTCTCGGGCATGTGCGCTCGATGCTACAGCACTCCTATCGCTATCCGGCGCCACACGAGACGGTTGAATTCGTCACTTCAGGCATGAAGAAGATGCGCGACGAACTGACACCGGCGCAGGACAAGCGCATCGCCGGGCTCGGCATCGCCATGCCGTTCGAACTGTGGAACTGGGCCGACACCGCCGGTGCGCCGCGCGACGTCATGGACGAATGGCGCCACCGCGACATCAGGTCCGATATCCAGTCGCAATGCGATTTTCCGGTCTATCTGCAGAACGACGCCACCTCGGCCTGCGGCGCCGAGCTCGTCTTCGGCCAGGCCGGCGGCGCGCGTGACTTCGTCTATTTCTATATCGGCGCCTTCGCCGGCGGCGGCATCGTGCTTAACGGCCGGCTGTTCGGCGGCCCGACCGGAAATGCCGGCGCGCTCGGCTCCATGCCGGTGCCCGGACCGGACGGCAAGCCCACCCAGCTGATCGACGTGGCGTCGATCGCCATGCTCGAAAAAGCGCTCAATGCCCGCGGCGTCGAGGCCTCGCATCTATGGACGTCACCCGAGGACTGGGGCGAGATCGGTCCCGAACTCGACGACTGGATCGCCAGCGCGTCACAGGCGCTCGCCTATGCCATCGTCGCGGCATCCTCGGTCATCGATTTCGAGGCGGCTGTGGTCGACGGCTGGATGCCGCAAGCGGTGCGCCGCCGGCTGGTCGATGCCATTATCGCGGCCATTGCGACAATCGACGGCGAAGGCCTGAAACTTCCAGCCGTTCGCGAGGGAACCGTCGGCATCCATGCCCGCGCGCTCGGCGGCGCCAGCCTGCCGC
Organism: Mesorhizobium sp. 43Arga; assembly: GCF_053714255.1. Classification (NCBI taxonomy): domain Bacteria; kingdom Pseudomonadati; phylum Pseudomonadota; class Alphaproteobacteria; order Hyphomicrobiales; family Phyllobacteriaceae; genus Mesorhizobium; species Mesorhizobium sp. 43Arga. Next base: position 375,265 of record NZ_JBSKBO010000004.1, on the reverse strand, counting down.
TTTCCGAACGCTTCCTGATCGGCTCGACGACGATTTCCAGGAGCGCCTGAATGCTGATCGGAATCCCGGCGCTGCTCGGTCCGGACCTTCTGGCGACACTGCGCGCCATGGGCCATGGCGATGAGATCGCCCTGGTCGACGGAAATTATCCGGCCGAGGAGCAGGCAAAGCGCCTGATCCGGGCCGATGGCCATCATCTCATTCCGGTGCTCGATGCGATCCTGAGCGTGCTGCCGGTCGACGACGCCGTTCCGGAAGCCCTGTTTCGCGCCTCGGTCAAAGGCAATCCCTCGATTGCCGATCCAGTCCATCACGAGATTGAGGCGATCTGCGCCAGGCGCGCGCCTGGCCGCAAGGTGGTTGCACTGGCCGGCGCCGACTTCTATGCACGGGTCAAGTCGGCGCATGCCATTGTCGCGACAAGCGAGCCCAGGCTTTACGCCAACATCATCATCCGCAAGGGCGTGATCTATCCGCCGGAGACCAAGACGCCATGATCCTCTGCTGCGGCGAAGCCCTGATCGACATGCTGCCGCGCATCACGACGCAGGGTGAGCCGGCCTTTGCCCCCTATGTCGGCGGCGCGGTGTTCAACACGGCGATCGCGCTGGGCCGATTGGGCGCGCCGGCCGGCTTCTTTTCGGGCCTGTCGTCCGATCTTTTCGGCGGCCAGTTCAGGGACGCACTCGGAGCGAGCAAGGTCAGTTCCACCTATGCGCACACCTCGCCCAGGCCGACCACGCTCGCCTTCGTGCGGCTCACCAACGGCCAGGCGACCTACACCTTCTACGACGAGAATACCGCGGGACGCATGCTGACCATCGACGACCTGCCGTCGCTCGGCAATGAGATCGAGGCCATGCTGTTCGGCGCCATCAGCCTGATCTCGGAGCCGGCCGGCGGCGCCTATGAAGAGTTCATGCGGCGCGAGCATGCAAGCCGCGTCATGATGCTCGACCCCAACATCAGGCCGAACTTCATCCCGGACAAGGCCAAGCACCTCAGGCGCATCCGCGAAATGATGGCGATGGCCGACATCGTGAAACTGTCGGACGAAGACCTCCATTGGTTCGGCGAAGCCGGCTCGCATGAGGATGTCATCCGCAACTGGCTCGACCGCGGCCCCAAGCTGATCGTGGTGACCCATGGCAGCGAAGGTGCCGTCGGTTACACGAAGGACCACGCCGTCACGGTGATGCCGGAAAAGGTCGAAGTGGTCGACACGGTCGGCGCGGGCGATACGTTCAACGCCGGCATCCTCGCCTCGCTGCATGAACAGGGCCTGTTGACGAAGGCGGCCATTGGCGGCCTTCCGCAAGACGCCATTCGCAAGGCATTGGCGCTTGGTGCCAAGGCAGCTGCGGTGACCGTGTCGCGCGCGGGCGCCAATCCGCCGTGGCGGCATGAAATCGCCTGAGTAACGCTCAATTTAAGTTGAGCCAGCCGATCACTTTATGTTTCGCGGGGCCGCTCAGCGGGACTATAAGGGCGCAAAACGCGCCCGACGAAGCCCGGATTTCCGGCATCTTGTGAAGATGCGCCTGATATCAGAGGTAACAGACTGCGACACCCAGGCAATTGGCGGCTCTGGCTGTCCGGCTTTCTCGGCAAGCGCAACTCTGGTACCAGCGGGCCGTTATTTGGCTAAACCGCCCGGTTTAAAATCGTTTTTGAGGCAGACATGCAGTTCATCGATCTTGGCGCACAGCGCGAACGCATTCGCGACAGGCTGAAGGCCGCGATCGACCGTGTCGTCGACGAAGGCCGCTATATCCTGGGACCGCAGGTCACCGAATTCGAAAACAAGCTTGCGGCCTATATCGGCACCAAACATGTCGTGGCCTGCGCCAACGGCACCGATGCGCTGCTGCTGCCGCTGTTTGCCGCCGGGATCGGCCCGGGCGACGCGGTGTTCGTGCCGAGCTTCACTTTCGCCGCCACCGCGGAAGTGGTGGCGCTGGCCAAGGCGGACCCTGTCTTCGTCGATGTCGATCCGGTGACCTACAACATCGATATCGCCAGCCTCGAGGCGGCCATCGCCATGATCAAGAAGGAAGGCCGGCTAAAGCCGAAGGCGATCATCCCGGTCGACCTGTTCGGTCTCGCCGCCGATTATGATGCGATCATGGCGATCGCCAACCGCGAAGGGCTGTTGGTGATCGAGGACGCCGCCCAGTCGATGGGTGGGTCGCTCGACGGCAAGATGTGCGGCGCGTTCGGCCATGTCGGCTCGACCAGCTTCTATCCGGCCAAGCCGCTTGGCTGCTATGGCGACGGCGGCGCGATGTTCACCAACGACGACGAGATGGCCGACAAGCTGCGTTCCTTTGCCTTCCACGGCAAGGGCGAGACGCAGTACGACAACATCCGCGTCGGCATCAATTCGCGGCTCGACACGCTGCAGGCGGCGATCCTCATCGAAAAACTCGCCATTCTCGAAGACGAGATGGTGGCGCGCCAGGTGGTGGCAAACCGCTATGCCGAGGGGCTGGGCGATATCGTCACCGCAGCCCGCAACCTCGACGGCAGCCGTTCGGCCTGGGCGCAGTACGCCATCGAGACGCCCAAGCGTGACGGCCTGAAGGCGCATCTGGGCGAAAAGGGCATTCCGTCGGTCATCTACTACGTCAAGCCGCTGCACGCCCAGATCGCCTATGCGGACTACCCACGCACGCCGACCGGTCTTGCCGTCTCGGAGGAGCTGCCGAGGCGGATCCTGTGCCTGCCGATGCACCCCTATCTCAGCGAAGCCGACCAGGACCGGATCATCGAGACGATCCGCAACTATATCGGCTCGAACTCGGCGCAGGCCGCGGCCGAGTAGTCGTTCCCTCTCAGGCGGGGCTTGCCCCTGCCCTGCCGCTGGCGATGAAATGCGGGTTGGCGAAATCCTCGTCGTCGGCCTGGTCGCGTTTGCCGTAGGCCAAGGGCTTGCCGTCCAGCGTGCGTGTCGTGCCGCCCGCCGCGCGCAGCACCGCGTCGCCCGCCGCGGTGTCCCATTCCATGGTGCGGCCGAAGCGCGGATAGACATCCGCCTCGGCGCTGGCGAGAAGACAGAATTTCAAGGACGACCCAACGGAAACGATCTCGGCGGCGCCCAGGTCGCGAATATAGGCTTCGGTTTCCGGCGTGTTGTGGGAGCGGCTGGCAACCACGGCGAGCGGTGATGCGGCCGCTCTCACCGAAATCGGCCGGCGGCCGACGATCTGATAGTCGTCATCGATTTCCAGGGCTTCCGCGCTGCCCGGCCGTCCCGAAAAGAAGCGGCCGGTGCACGGTGCGAAGACGACGCCGACTTCCGGCACGCCATGACGGACAAACGCGATGTTGACGGTGAAGTCGGTGCGGCGATTGACGAATTCCTTGGTGCCGTCGAGCGGGTCGATAAGGAAAAAGGCCTCGCCGAGATCGGTCGGCATGATTCCAGCCGCCGCTTCCTCTTCGGCCACGCAGGGAATCTCGGGAAACGCCGCGCGTAGGCCGGCAAGTATGATCTTCTCGCTCTCGCGGTCCGCCTCGGTCACCGGCGAGGCGTCTGATTTCCGGTCGACGGCGCAGCCGGCGTGGAAAACGCGCATCACCTCGCGTCCAGCCGCCAGGGCCAGCCGCTCGAAGATGTCGAGCATCGACCTGTCGTCAGATACCGCCGCCACTTTCATATTGGTCTTCGGCAATGTCGCGCTCATTCAGCCAATGTTCCAGGGCATCTACCATCTCTTCCGCCGATTTGCCGAGCGTCTTCAGATGGACCTCCGGTTTTTCCGGCGCTTCGTAGGGCGAATCGACACCGGTGAAGTTCTTGATCTCGCCATTCAGCGCGCGCGCATAAAGGCCTTTCGGATCGCGCCTGGCGCACTCCTCGAAGGGCGTGTCGACAAACACCTCAATGAACTCGCCATCGGCCATCAATTCGCGCGCCATGCGCCGTTCGGCGCTGAACGGCGAAATGAACGAGACAATGACAATCAACCCCGCATCTGCCATCAGCTTGGCCACTTCGGCGACCCGGCGGATGTTCTCGACTCGGTCGGCATCGGTGAAGCCGAGATCGCGGTTGAGGCCGTGGCGGACATTGTCGCCGTCCAGAATATAGGTGTGGCGGCCGGTGGCGAACAGCTTCTTCTCGAACAGGTTGGCTATGGTCGACTTGCCGGAGCCGGAAAGCCCGGTGAACCAGAACACTGCGGGCCGCTGGTTCTTCATGTCGGCGCGCACGCGCTTGCCGACATCGAGCGATTGCCAGTGGATGTTCTCGGCACGACGCAGCGAGTGCACGATCATGCCGGCACCAACCGTGGCGTTAGAGATGCGGTCGATCAGGATGAAGGCACCGGTGGTGCGGTTCTCGGCGAAGGGATCGAAGGCGATCGGCGCCCGCGTCGAGATGTTGCAGATGCCGACTTCATTCATTTCAAGCGACTTGGCCGCCTCATGCGCGAAGTCGTTGACGTTGATGCGGTATTTCAGGTCGGTGACGGTGGCGCTGGTCTGGTCGGTTTCGGTGCGCAGGATGTAGGAGCGGCCCGGCAGCAGCGCGTGCTCGTCAAACCAGACGATGTTGGCGGCGAACTGGTCGGCGACCTGCGGTCGAGCGGCCGGCGAAACCAGCATATTGCCTCTGGAGACCTCGACCTCGTCGTCGAGAACAAGCGTGATGGCCTGGCCGGCCACCGCCTGTTTGAGATCGCCGCCATGAGCGACAATGCGTTTGACATGCGAGGACTTGCCGGATTTGGCGACGACAACCTCGTCGCCTTGCGCGATGGCGCCGGATGCGATTGTGCCGGCAAAGCCGCGGAAGTCGAGATTGGGGCGGTTGACGTACTGCACAGGAAAACGGAACGGCTGCTCGACGGCAGCCTCTTCGACCGACACCGTCTCGAGGTGCTCGATTAGCGTTGGACCGGAATACCATTGCATGTTGTCGGAGCGGCCGCTGACATTGTCGCCGTAGCGGGCCGACATCGGGATCGGCACGATGGTCTGGAAGCCGAGATCGCGCGAGAATTGACCGTAGTCTTCGACGATCCGGTCGAAGACCGCCTGGTCGAAATCGACGAGATCGATCTTGTTGACGGCCAGCACGATGTGCCGGATGCCGAGCAGCGAGGCGATGATCGAATGGCGCCTTGTCTGGCGCAGCACCCCTTGCCTCGCATCGATCAGCACGATCGCCAGATCGGCGGTCGAGGCGCCTGTCGCCATGTTGCGGGTGTATTGTTCGTGGCCAGGCGTGTCGGCGACGATGAATTTGCGCTTCGGCGTGGCGAAGAAGCGGTAGGCGACGTCGATGGTGATGCCTTGCTCGCGCTCGGCCTCGAGACCATCGACCAGCAGCGCGAAATCGATGTCATCGCCGGTGGTGCCGTGCTTGCGCGAATCGCGTTCGAGCGCGGCAAGCTGGTCCTCGAAAATCTGCTTGGTGTCGGACAAGAGGCGGCCGATCAGCGTCGACTTGCCGTCGTCGACCGAACCGCAGGTCAGGAAGCGCAGCAGCGACTTCTTCTCCTGCGCGGCCAGGTAGTCGCGGACGCTGTCGGTGGGGGCGAGGCTTTTTGCCATGATATGACGCATGGTCAGAAATACCCCTCGCGCTTCTTCTTTTCCATCGAGCCGGCTTCGTCCCGGTCGATCAGGCGGCCCTGCCGCTCGGATGTGCGCGCGGTCAGCATCTCGCCGACGATGGCTTCGAGCGTGTCGGCATCGGATTCGATGGCGCCGGTGAGCGGATAGCAGCCCAAAGTGCGGAACCGCACCAGGCGGTTCTCCACTGTCTCGCCGGGGCGCAGTTTCATGCGGTCGTCGTCCTTGAGGATCAACATCCCGTCGCGCTCCACCACCGGCCGTTCCTTGGCGAAATAGAGCGGCACGATCGGAATGTTCTCCTGCAGGATGTACTGCCAGATATCGAGCTCGGTCCAGTTCGACAGCGGGAAGACGCGGATCGATTCGCCCGATGCGATGCGGGTGTTGAAGATCTTCCACATTTCGGGACGCTGGTTCTTCGGGTCCCAGACATGCTGGGCATTGCGAAACGAGAATATGCGCTCCTTGGCGCGCGACTTTTCCTCGTCGCGCCGGGCGCCGCCAAAGGCGGCATCGAAACCGTATTTGTCCAGCGCCTGGCGCAGCGCCACGGTCTTCATCACATGGGTGTGGGTGTTCGAGCCGTGATCGAACGGATTGATGTTGTCGCGCACGCCGTCTTCATTGACATGCACCAAAAGGTCGAAGCCGAGTTTTTGCGCCATCTGATCGCGGAACGCGATCATCTCGCGGAACTTCCAGGTGGTGTCGACATGAAGAAACGGGAACGGCGGCTTGGCGGGATAGAACGCCTTCATTGCCAGATGCATCAGCACGGATGAATCCTTGCCGACCGAATAAAGCATGACCGGCTTGGCAAAGGCGGCCGCAACCTCGCGGAAAATGTGAATGGACTCGGCTTCAAGCCGCTGCAGATGCGTAAGCGCAATTGTCATAGACTGTGAGCGTTCTCTCGTGCCTTGCGACAGAAGACCTTGCGTCAAATCATCGAGCTTTTGTGCCCGGTTCAAGCTTCGCTTCTGGACAAAGTGTTTCGTGCGGGCGTTCTAGCAGATCGGTGCACGGCAGAACAATGCAAGACGAGCCCAGCAGCGGCCAGTTCGGGAATGATTTTTCCATGCTTTCCCCAAAACCCGGAAATTTCTGTTCGCAAGGCCTGCACCCGGGAAAAGGCTGGGAAAAAATTGCTCGGCAGACCATGACGCCGAACGCTGCTTGAGCCCTTTCCCAATCGTCGGGCACCGGCCGCCGATTTTAGGTGGCCGCAAGCTCCACAGCACTATCGAAAAGACAGCCCAGCCGCTATACAACCTCCGAAGCGGGCAAGATGCGTCATCAGGCATGGGCAAATTTCAACGCGAGCACATTCGGTTCCGCTGAACAGGATGTGCCGCATAGAGCTACTCGAGAATAGCGGGCCCGAAACTTGACCGGTCTTTCGTCTGCAAGACAGCAACTCACGCCGTCGCGGATCAATATCTACTTCTCCACCATTTGCTTCTTTTTTCCACCGGTTTTGGGATCGGTGGTCAGCTTCGTATTCAATGGTGGCGCTCTGTGGTCCGTCCTGTTGCTCGCCCTCAGGAAAAGGCGCTTCAATATCGACCCGGCGATGATGGCGATGACGATTGCGATCTATGCCTATTGCGCGGCCAATCTGGTGGCGTCCATCGTCAACAACGCTATCGCCAGGGATGCATTGCACCTGATCCCACTCGTCACCTTTCTGTTTTTCCCCATCTCCTATTCGACCTGGAGCATTACGCAGAAGACAACGCTTGTCCGCATCATCGTGCTGAGCAGCATGGCGGCCTGTTTTGTCGCGCTGCTTCTGGCGGTCTTCCAACAGCATTGGCTTGGTATCCGCTCCGAGGGTGGGGCTGGGAATCCAATCGTGTTCGCGGAGGTCCTCTGCCTTGCCGTGATGGTCTGCGTGGCCGGCGCCCTGTCGGATATCGAGAGATACAGGATCGCCCTCCTTTGCGCGACACTTGGCGGGACGATCGCCATCGTCTACTCCGGCACCCGCATCGTCTGGCTGGCACTTCTGATTGCCGGTATCGCCGTTCTGCTGATCAACCAGCACAGGCTGAAGGGAAGGAACGCCATTCGCCTGCTAGTGCTGTTGCTGGCGGCCGGCGCCGTCATAGCGGCTGTTGGCTTCCAGACAATATCCGGGCGTGTCGACTTTCTGCGTTCCGACTTGGACGCGCTCGCCGTCAATGGTGACCACACGACGGCTATAGGATTGCGATTCGCCCTGTGGGATATTGGTCTGAAGGCGTTTCGAGAGATGCCGCTGTTCGGCCACGGAGTGGGTGCCACCCAGACCTTGATAAAACAGGGCTTCCACGATCAGTTCGGGATGGATGCAGGCTTCAATCATTTCCACAACGGCTTTCTGACCGCCCTGGTGCAGGCAGGCATCCTGGGCGCCGTGACGCTGGCGGCGATCTTCGTCGTTGCCGCCAGGAATGCAGCCGTGGTTTTGCGAAATAGCACCGATCCGATCGAGCGTTTCGGCGCCACAATGATTGTCATCATGGTGATCACCTATCTCACGTCCGGGATGACAGGCATCCTGATTGGTCACGACATTCTGGACTCGGTGTTGATGGTCTTCCTGGTGTCGGGAACGTATCTCGCCTCGGGCCGTCAGGCTCCGTTGCCGCAAGACCAAGCGCTTCCGCCCGAGACGGAAGAGCGAGCGCCTGCTCCAGTGGCGGAAGACGCCCTTCTTCCAGGGATGGAACATCGAGCGCTGCGATTCACTCAATAGCCGTTCAGGGCAAGACCAATGAAAGTCCTGGTCACAGGCGCGACAGGCTTCATCGGCCGTCAGGTGGTGCATCGGCTTCGTGAGGCGGGCGCCGAGCTTCGCCTTGCGTCCCGTCACCCGGAGAGGCTCGGTCCGGGACAGGATGCCATGCGGATGCCCGATGTCGATGCGCCGACGGCGGCCTTCCTGGCGCTCACCAGGGGTGTCACCGATGTCGTTCATTGCGCGGGTCTGAACAATGATGAGGGCAACGCCACCGAAGCCGATTTTCGGGCGGCTAATGCGGAATTGAGCGCAAGGCTGGCGCTAGCGGCGGCCGAACAGGCAAGCGGACGGTTCATCCAGCTCTCCTCGATCCGGGCCGTGATCGGTGCGCGCGTCAGCGCAACGATCGATGAGGACACGATTCCCGATCCGCAATGCGCCTATGGGCGCTCGAAGCGCGAAGCTGAGGTCAGGGTGCTGGACGCCTATGCGTCGCACGGCCGTTCCGACGCCACCGTGTTGCGGCTGCCGCCGGTCTACGGAACCGGCATGAAAGGAAACCTGGCAACGCTGATGCGCCTAGCCGATACGGGCATGCCGCTGCCGACAGGTGCCCTGAGGGGAACCCGCTCGCTGCTGTCATCGCAATCGACCGCGGGCGCGGTATGGCATCTGCTCAGCCTTTCGGGGCGGCTGCGACCGATCCATCTTGCCAGCGATGTGCCGCCGGTTTCGATCGCCGACATTGTCGGCGCCTTTCGCGACGGTTTCGGACGGCCGACGCGCCTTGTGACCGTGCCGGCCGGGCCGTTGCGGGCAGCCGCGATCCTCTTGGGCAAGCGGACGTCCTGGGACAGCCTGACCGCGACACAGATATGTGCCCCTTCCCTGCTCGTATCCGAAGGTTGGCTGCCGGAAACCGGGACGCTTGAGCGGCTGGCCGAAATAGCGCGGCTCGGAGACGCTCAATCGCCCCCCTTGCGATAGAGCGTTCCAAACAGGATGCGAAGGTCGAGCCAGAACGATGCGGTCCTGAGATAGGCGGCATCCGTTTCGGCCAGACGCTCAGGGTTGGACATGTCGATGCCTCTGATCTGGGCCATGCCGGTAATGCCCGGACGCGCCGCCAACACGCCCAGCTGCCTGCGACGCTCGATCAGTTCCGTCTGTGTCGGCAGGCAAGGGCGCGGCCCGACCAGGCTCATCTCACCCCGAAGAACATTCCAGAATTGCGGCAGCTCATCGAGCTTGAACTTCCGCAAGGTCCTCCCGACCGCGGTCACGGCATTCGCTGGCGCTTCGTGCGAAGGCAGGGACGGCGTTCCCTGATACATCGTCCGCAATTTGTGGCAGCGAAACAACGCACCATCGCGGCCAACCCGCGTTTGCGAAAAAATCACCGGACCGGGCGACGATGCCCGCACCGCAAGCATGCAGGCCAATAAAACAGGGGATGTCACCAACAACAGCAAGGCTGATGCGACGAGATCGAAGGCACGCTTCAGTCCCTTCACGGCCATCCCCTGATCACCAGAGCCATTCCAGGAAAAGTGTGAAACGGCCTTCCCGGCAAAAGCCAGTCGCGCTTTCCCCCTGGGAATTGCTGCGACAATGCGGGCCGCGGGATCGATATCCGGGCAAAATCCCGCCATTCAACCGTCAGCTGCAACGTATCTAACCTGCTTGCCCGACCGTTCTCGGGCCGGTTTCCTGCAGCGCGTCGGGCGCTGGCGTCTCCGGCCGAGGGAGTTGCGCCAACACCGCAAGAGCGGAAGCTTTGTCCTGGTTCTTCATGGCCACGTGCAGCGCGGCCAGCGCGGCCTGAACCGTCGGCCACGCCACCACATCGGTCCTGAGGCCGAAGATCTTGGCGATGTCGAGCGTGACGATCTCTTCATTGGCCCCCTGGAGCGTCTCATGCAGCTTTTCACCGGGCCTGATGCCGGTGAAGCGGATCGGGATATCCGCATAGGGCGTCTTGCCGGCCATGCGGATCATGGTTTCGGCGACTTCGAGAATCGGCACGGGTTTGCCCATGTCCAGCATGTAGATGGCATAGTCGTCCTTGCCGTTACGCGACTGTGCGTCGGCTGCCGCCATGATGACGAGGTCGACCGCTTCCGCCACCGTCATGAAATAACGGGTCATGCGTCGATCGGTAATCGTGACCGGACCGCCGGCCTCGATCTGTGCCTGGAAGATGGTTGCCACCGAACCATTGGAGCCAAACACGTTGCCGAACCGCACGGCTATGAACTTGGTGCCGGAACGGCGCCCGTCCGGCGCGATTGCGTGGCTTTCGTGCAGGGCGCTGACGAGTTGCTCGGCGGCTCTCTTTGTGATGCCAAGCACCGAGGTCGGATCCACGGCCTTGTCGCTCGATATGAGCAGGAACTGTGGAACCCCGCATTTGGCGGCAACCTCGGCGCAGACAAGCGTGCCGAAAACATTGGTCTGGATGGCCGATTCCCAGTTCTCCTCGAGGAGCGGAACGTGCTTCAGAGCAGCGGCATGGAAGATGATGTCCGGCTTGAATTCCGTGACGACACGAGTCATCTGGCGCCGGTCCGCGACATCGACAATGCGGACCTTCAGGCGATCATGGTCTTTTTCGTCGACATACTGGCTCAACTGGAAGATGCCGAATTCGGAATTGTCGGCGACCAGCACGGCCCCTGCCCCCAGCTCCAGTGACCGCTTGACCAGCGTGCGGCCGATAGATCCGGCGCCTCCGGTCACCAGGACGCGCTTGCCGCCGACGAAGGCGCCAATACGCGCGATATCGGACGGCACGGTCGGGCGGCGCAGGATCGTTTCCATCTCGACTTCGTCGAGCACGATCTTTCCCTCCTGCCCCAGTTGCGAAAGCCTCGAGAACTGCGCGACGGCTATGCCGGCGTGCCGGGCGACACGCACAAGCTCGGAATACTCCTCGATCTCATGCTCGACGCCGCTGCCGAAAATAAGCAGGTCAATGCTCTTGGTGCCCGCCGCGTAGTCCTCCAGGACATCGATCAGGCGTGGCCGGAACGCCACCACGGCAACACCTTGAATCCGCGTGCCTAGGGGTGCGCCGCGCTCGGTCGCCATGATGCCGGCAATGGAATAGTCGGCCGGCTCTGCCGTGCGCGTGAAGCGAATGATCAGGTCGGCCTCGCCAAGCCGGCCGACGAACAGCGCCCGCTTGGCCTGCACTTTATTGGCGCTGTGGGTGAGGATGCCCCAACTCGCGCCGTCGCGAAGAAATCGGTAGAACAGCCTCGGCGCCGATATGATGGTGAAGGAAACGAGGAAGAAGACGATGAATTGGCGCTCGTTGAGGCCAGCCACGGGCTGGAAGAACCGAAACACCAGCGAAAGAGTATAGAGCACGACCGTCAGAATCGCGCAGCTTTTCAGAATGTTGAAAAAGTCCGGGGTCGAGGCAAAGCGCCAGATCGTGGTGTAGAGACCACAATATCTGAACAGCAGGTGGCTGATGAGAACGATCCCGACCCACGTGACCAGGCCTTCGTAGGAAAGTGCATCGAACGAAAGGTCTGACCTGGAGAGAACGAGACTAAGCGCCACCGCGACCAGGACCATGAGCAGATCCTGGACCATGATGATGACGCGCCGCATCTTCGGTCGAAATCCGAAAACGGCTTCTGCATAGGAAGTCATTGGCGAGTATTGAACTCCAGGCGTGAGAACTTCAACACTAATGCGGCGTCAGATCGAATACCATCCGTCACCGGCCACTCGTTCTCAGCGTCAAATCCCCGGCCCCCGCCGTCGCTACCGCATAGCGTGGACTTGAGGCCATCGCCAGAGATTTTTTCACGGACGGGTTGATTGGGATCACGTGTCGACCAAGATACCGCGCAACCAGGGGAAAGGTTGAGGATTCACGCTGTTGCCACGGACAGGTCAGGCGATGCAATTGGCCGCCGTTTGACGCACTTTCCACAGCGCTGCCGTTGCCATTTCGTTTATCGACGCACTATTTCAAGCTCTCGAGGAAAACCCCGGGTGGGCGGCAAAGCGCTTTTCAGGTAACATGGGAACCTACCGCAACCTGACGGCCTATCCTCTCACCAGCCAAAGTGAAGTGATGAAATTTGGATCGAGTGGCCTTAGAGGCCTGGCTTCGGAACTGGTCGGCAACCCTAGTGGACTTTATACCGAGGCTTTCGCGTGGCGCCTGGCTGCCCACGGGATTCAGCCGAATGCCATGGTGCTGGTGGGGCGTGACTTGCGCGACAGCAGCCCCGCTATTGCCGCCAACTGCATGGCAGCCCTGGCGGCAAACGGGCTTCAACCGATCGATTGCGGCGCCATTCCAACGCCGGCTTTGGCGCTGTACGGCCAGCAGCATGGCGCAGCGGCCCTTATGGTGACGGGTTCGCATATTCCCTCTGATCGCAACGGTATCAAATTTTATGGCCCGCACGGCGAAATCAGCAAGGCCGATGAAGCCGCCATGGCACGATACGCCGCCGAAAGATCGGGAGCCTATTGCCCGCCGACGCCGCCAGGAACGGCCTTACCAACACGCCATGATCAGGCGATCGCAGCCTATCGCGCGCGCGCTGAGATCATACTGGAGCCCGGCTCCCTTCCCGGCATGAGGATCGGCGTTTATCAGCACAGCTCGGTGGCGGCGGATCTGCTGGTCGAGGTTCTCCAATCCCTTGGCGCTAATGTGACGCCTGTCGGGAAATCCGGTACCTTCGTGCCCGTTGACACTGAAGCTGTCAGCCCGACCACATTAGCAAAATTCAAGCGTTGGGCTCGGGAATTCAGCCTCGATGCCATCGTATCGACAGACGCCGATGCCGATCGTCCGCTCATCGCCGACGAGAATGGCGATCTCTTTCGCGGCGACCTGATCGGCCTCGCCACGGCTTTGTTCTTGCGGGCAGACGTCGTCGTGACGCCGGTGACCTCCAATTCGGGCATTTCGAACGCCTTGGGTTTCGAGGTCGTGAGAACGAAGGTCGGATCTCCCTTTGTTATCGAAGGGATGGAAGCATCACACCAGGCCGGTCGCATCGTCGTCGGCTTCGAGGCCAATGGCGGCGTTCTCCTGGGATCGGATTGTTTCTTGCGCGGAAAGACACTGACGGCATTGCCGACACGGGATTCCCTACTCCCGATCCTCGCCGTCCTGGGTCTGGTTGCATCGACAGGAAATACCCTGTCGCAGTTGCGCGCGGTCTGGAAGCTTCCGGTTTGTGCAAGCGAGCGACTTGAAAACTTCCCGGTGGAAAGCTCGCACAGCTTGATGCGCCGCCTCGCGGATCGGGATGCCCTGCGGCAATTCCTGGCGCCTTTCGGGACCGTTGCCGAAATCGACGAGACCGACGGCTTCAGGATGCGAATGCAGACTGGTGAGATCATCCATTTGCGGCCCTCCGGCAACGCACCTGAACTTCGCTGCTATTCGGAGGCTGCAAATCCTGACAGAGCGGCTGCGATCGTGGCATTGACGCTTGAAAGGGCGCGGGCGATCACGTCCACGGATTAAACAGCGGCCGTCTCGTGAAATGGTTCACGCACTGGCGCAAGACCCCTTCCGACCGCTCGACCACACCTTGAAGCGCTTCGCTTTCAAATACGACCCAGGACGAATGCAAGATAAAGCCCCAGCGTCCCGGCAAGGGTCTGGCGATAGACACCGCTTGCGGGCAGAGTGCGCAAACGCTGGAAAAGACTGCCCTGCCGACCACTTGCAAACAGGTCGAGGCACGCCGCGGCATCCGGCGTAAGCAGGTCGCGATTGACCGCCAGACCGGCAAGGTTGAGATCGGTCCAGTCGGCAAACTCGCCCTTGAACAGGCGCCCAAGCCGCGAGACCCTTGCCGCCCACGACACGTTCGCGCCGACGAGGTTCGCCGCATGCTGCCGGTAGCGCACCAGGGGCCGCGGGTCGTAATGGACGACGCCGCCGGCGCCGGTGACAACCAGATAGGCCCACCAGTCGTGGCTGACGAAGCCCGTGCGTGCCGAAGCCCTTGCCAACAGATCGCGTGCCGCGCGATTGAGCAGGATGGTGTTGCCGCCGGCGATGCTTTGCACGAGCGCGTTGCGGAAGGATGGCGGCCGCTGAAACAATGGCGAGTGGCCGGCAAGGCTACCCGTTTCAGTCATGGTCGCGGTTCGCGAGCAGAACATCAACGGGGGTTCCGCGCCGAATGCCTGCATCCATTGGATGGCACTTTCCAGCCTGTCCGGCTCCCAGACGTCGTCCTGATCGCTGAAGGCATAGAAGTCGGCATCGATACGCCGGTCGAGTATCATCGAACGGAAATTGGCGGCGAACCCTTCGCGCGGCCCCTGCACCAACGTCACTCGACCCTTTGTCCAGCGGGACTTCCAGGCTTCAATGATGGGAACCGTGCCGTCGACGGAGCCATCATCGGAGATCCAGAGGTCGATGAGCGGATGCGACTGGGCGAGCAGGGATTGCAACTGCTCATCAATGAACGCGGCGCCGTCTTTTGTGCCCATCAGCACCGCTATGCGCAGAGCTGCCTTATCCACGAATGTCGAACACCCTGCTTGAGTTCCTCATGGAGGCGAGGCGCATCCGTGGCCGAAGTCCGAATACAGATTCCAGCTTCATCGGATGGCGCTAGGCTCCAGGCTCGTGGACGTCAACACCAGCAAAGTGCGAACACGAAAATCGCTCATGGCCGTTCACTTTTAAAGGGAAATTTCCGGCCCGTTGCGTTGTATCGCATACTGTGGGCTCGAAGTCATAGCCAGAGGTTTTTTCGGTATGAGCGGACGATCAATGGGGGAGCGTGGTGCATCAATCCCGGGTGAGTGCCGCGAGCTTAACATTAGTCTCAACTAACGAAAAAAGCCGCACGGCATCAGCATGTGCCCGGTTTTGCCGCAGTTGACTCTGCTTTTGACCTCGTTACGACGCAATGCGTTGCCATATGCCTGTCGAAATGGCTATTAGAGATGGGTTTGGTGGTTCGCCATGGCCCGCGAAAGACAATGCGCCAGAACAACGGATTGCGATACTCCCAGCTATGATTGCGGCACTAAACGGCGCTTTTGACGACATCTCAAAAGCCATGAGATTACACCGGGTCTGGATCGCGCTTGCCCATGAGGACATCGGCGACCAGCACAGACGCACGACGCTCGGCCCGCTTTGGATGCTGGTCAACTATTTCGCTTTCGTCGGCACATTTGCCTTTGTCTTCGTGACCAAGGACGCAAGCAACCCAAGCTATATAGCCTATGTGGCCATCGGCATGCTGGTGTGGTTCTACCTCACCGAGACCATCACCATGAGCGTGTCTCTCTTCCAGCGCGAAGCCAGCTTCATTCAGGGCACGACGCTGCCGTTGTTCGTATATGTGATGCGCTTGACGATGCAATGCATCATTCGGGCCGGTTATTCGCTGGCGGGTTGCGTTCTTATTTTGCTTTTGAGCGGTTACGGAATCAACACAAACTGGCTGCTGTCCTTGCTGGGGTTGTTGCTCCTGATCCTGGCAACCCCTGCATTTGTGGTGGTTTTTGCGTTCCTGGGCGCATTCTTTCCCGACAGCGAATTCATCGTTGGCAACCTGATGCGGGTGGGCATGTTCTTCACGCCGGTCTTCTGGGTCTATAGTGGGCAAGAGGGCATTCAAGCATACGCCTATCATTGGAACCCGTTCACCTATTTCCTGGAGAGCGTGCGAGACCCGATCACGACGGGCATATTTCCGGGGCATGCCTTGGCGGTGACAGGTTATTTCTGCCTCGGCCTCTGGGCACTTGCGCTGCTGCTGCTGGGCCTTTATCGCAAGCGCATCGTTTTCCTGATCTGAGTTCCATGACCTCCATCACACTGAACAATGTCAGCCTGGTCTACCGCCTGTTTGAAAAGTTGACGCTTTCGGCTCCCGGCCGGCGTCGGAGCGCTCTCGGCGGCAATATTGCCAAGTCGGGCACCAAACAGGTCGTGCAGGCGCTCGACGGTGTCAGCTTCGAGCTCAAGGCGGGCGACCGGTTAGGGCTTGTCGGCCCGAACGGCGCCGGCAAGACCACCCTGCTCAAGGTGCTATACGGAATCTACCAGCCATCGGGTGGCACGATATCGATCACCGGCAAGGTCGATGCCCTGTTCAACATCCACATAGGGTTTCGTCCCGAGGCCACCGGGCGCAGGAACATCGTGCTGAGGGGGTTGATCAGCGGTTGGACGGCGGCCGAGATCGAAGAGAAGATGGAAGAAATAATCGATTTCAGCGAGCTGGGCGACTTCATAGACCTGCCGTTCAAGGCGTACAGCCAAGGCATGGCGGCACGTTTGGCATTTGCTGCAGCGACCACTCTCGAGCCTGAAATTCTGCTGATGGATGAATGGATTGGCGCCGGCGACGCGTCGTTCCAGGAGAAAGCCAAACGACGCATGGACGAACTGGCGGAAAAGGCCGGCATCATCGTGTTGGCCAGCCACGACGATGCGCTCATCCGGCGCGTCTGCACGAAGAAACTCACACTTCGAGCCGGCCGGGTGGAGTCGCTGGCTTAAATCGCAAAGCGTGCGCATTCAAAGTGCCATCTCCGCCCCCGCCAACGAGCGGAACGTTGCATCCGCTCGAGAACCAGGCCGTCTTAAGGCATCGACCAAACTGCGCCTTACGATTCATGTAACGCGCATAAATCGACGGTCATTTCACGAGAGACCTTAGCCGTCTGCCGATCCGATAGAACGGCCGCAAGGCATAGAATACACCCGGCGCCCTCGCATGCAGGGACCGCTTGGCAGCGCCGACAGTCGCGACGATCGATTCCTTGAGCAGCGGCTGGCGAGCGGCCAGAACAGAATTGCCCACGTTGCCCCCGACTTGAACTTCACGGGACTTCGCAACACGCAACCTGTCGACAATCGCAAAGAAACTGTCGTTGGGGAAATGCGACATCACTTTTTGCAGCTTGTATTCAAGCATCGTGTAATTGAATGCAGCCTGCCTTGGGGAGATGATATGGTGCGCCAGATAGCCGGCGTCCTGAGCCACGTAGACGATGGCCCTCTCCAGGGCGTGCGGCAGGTCCCCATCCGCATATTCCGTGTCGGATGGGAAATCGCTGTGCTTCCATTCTCTGTCAAACAGCTTCTGCAACGCTTTTGGCCGGAACCAGAACATCGAACCATACGGGGCGACGGGCGTGTCGTCATCAAGGGGCACTTTGACGTTAAGTCGTTTCAGCAGGGCTCTCACCGGCTCCTTGTTGGCAAACCATGACCGGCCCATGGTATCGAAGGAGATATGGATAATCGGCGGGAGGGCAATTCCGACAACAGGATTCTTGCGAAACAACTGTATGACATTCTCGACATAGCCAGGGCTATTCAGCAGATTCTCCAAGAGGTGATTCTTGAAGAGCAACGCTCGCGGACCTGAAACCTGGAGCGTTTTCTTTGTGTGTATCCTGCACACGAGATCGTAGTTGTCCTGCAGAAAAATGTCTCTGCACGTGATGAAAAAAGCGGCCATGTCGCGCCCGCGGTTGCTGTCGACGACACGAACAATTACCTTTCCAATGCCCGCTTCCGATTTAAGGCGATCTTCGATAAATTTCTTCTTTTCCTTGGAGTCAGTGGTGGCGATAAAGTCATATTTGGTATTGATATTCTTGGAATATGATACCAGTTCATCGAGCAGATCAGTGTAGTAAACATGCGCGCATACCGCAATACGCAAGTCGTCCGGAGCGCCAGCCTCAAGCTGTTGATCTGGCAACACGGACATAAGCGCGGCATTGGTATTAATTATTCTCGGCGCCGCAGTGCGCGAAATATTCTTCCAAATAAGATTAACGTCGTAATCGGACGTCCTGGCAATTATATCCATTGCCTTCGGCAGATTTATCGCGTTGTTGTCGTGGAATAATGAGTCGTGAAAAAATAGACGCCGCTTTAGCAGCGGCAATCTATTCTTCATCGATTCATCGATATCAATAAAACACGGATAGGCCGAACCGTAGTCGTCCGGATCTTGATAAGAGTCGAACTTATACTTCAGCTTGGCGAAATTTTTGGTAAACTGGGTTTCGTGCTTTAGTACCGAGTCGTTGTAACTCTTTATTTCCGGCATCGTTTCCCAGTACCGGCGAAACGCCAAGGATGTGAGCATGGGCTTTCGAATGGCTATGAAATGGGAATTGATGTGACGAGGAAGGACACCTTCCCCTGTAAAGGGATTGGGAATCATCTCCTTGTGAATCGTAATCCCCCAGAAATCCAAGGCAGTTCGCTTTTCCATCGCCTGGAACATCTCGGAAAAGGGGTAAATGGGGCCGTAGAACGTATGATTGTAGAGTAGCAGTTCGTCATACTCGCCGAGGTTCTCGTAACCAACTGATTCAATCGCCGTCTTGTAGGCCCAAACATCGAATCCGCTGTTGTCTCGAATTATTACTTCCTCGGCCAACGCCCTCGCGGCGATTTCGGAATCGCGCGACAAGGGGCCGTTCGACACAAAAATCGTCCTGCTTACGAATGGTTGCAGAGATTTGATCAGGTGCAGAAAGTAATCATCCACCACACCCTCTTCATCATAAAAGAAGGCTACGGCAAGTCGCTTTGTCATTTACCCGGATCCAGATGTTACGAAGGAGGGAGGATGCCACAGATTGATCGATACGGTACTTCAGCTGTTTCTTGGTTGCTCAGCGAGCGCTTCCGCCTTGTAGGGCATCCGCCCAGCAGGAACAATCGACTGAAGGCGCTTTGGCCGCTGGACGGAACCGAAAATCCCCGTGGCAAATGAACGTTGGAGCATTTCGTGTCAACCTTTCCCGCTTCCTTCTATCAACAATTCGAGAGCGATATATGACGGCGATGTGCCCCGCCCTGCCGCGTCCTTGAAGAGCGGTCTAGCCCATACGGCGAAAGACGAAAGGGAGACGGATGGAAACTCGACTGCCGGGCAAGGCCTGGGACAGGGAAGAGGTCGCAGACAAATTTTCGGGCAGACAAGCCAATTTCAGCTTAAACATTCAGAGGGTTTAAAACCCGATCACCGCTCAGCGGCAGAGAGCGGGCAGCACTACCTACCTGAGCACAAGCTTACCAAGCCCACACGCAACAGGCGCCCTTCACGCTTTCCGGACCCGACGATTACCTACGGCTCTGAGAGCCTGGTAAGCCGGTCTGAGAATACGAAACAAGAATGGCGATCTGCGCATTGTCGATCGCTTTGCAGCATTAATCAGGGCTTTGAACGCCGGTTTCACGCCAAAGTTTGGAGACTGCCCGGAATGGACAGCAGATAATTTTGCTTCCAGCATTGTATAGTTTCGAGCTGCATGGCTTGGCGTCAGGACATGGCGGAACATGTAGCCGGCATCCAGCGCGACATATGCCACGATCCGCTCGATCGCATAAGGTAAACTGCCATCCTTGTGACGCACTCCAGCGAAGTCGCTCCATTTCCATTCATGCGCGAACAACTTCTTCAATGCCGGCGGTCTGAACCAGTACATTCCTCCGTAAGGCGCCACTGGCATGTCGTCATCGAGGTGTATTTTCAGGTCCAGCTTTTCGGCAAGCAGAGCGACATTGTCCTTGTTTCCAAACCAGGAATTCCCGATCGTCGGATAGCCGATATGGATTATCGATGGCATGACAAGCCCCAATGAAGCGTCTTCTGCAAACAGGCCAAGTATGTTTTCGACATAGGCTGGGGAGCAAAGTAAATTGTCCAGCATATGCATCTTGAATTGCTCGCCCTTAGCGCCATCCTGGGGCGATTTCTTCGAATGCACGCGACAGACGAGATCGTAATCTTCCTTCAAGACATAGTCCCGACAGGCGATCAGCAGCGCCGATGTATCTCGACCCTCATTGGATTCAACGACGTGAATGATCACACAGTTGGCACCGCGCGTCCCAGCAATTGCGGTTTCGATCGCCGCCTTTTTTTCATAGGTGTCGGTCGTGACGATTAGGTCATATCCAGCGGGAATATTCTCCACATAGGCCAATATCTCCGCCGTCATCTCCGTATAGAATATATGAGCGATAACGGCGATGCGAAATGACTTTTCTGCAATATGAGCCGTCGTGACTTCATCAGGAAGCACCGACAACAGAGCGGCATTGCAGCTAAGCGTTCTCGGCTTTGCAATTCTGCCGACACTGCGCCAGACCAATGAAAGATCATATTCAGAATTCTCTTTTATGATCTCCAACGCTCTTGGCAAATTTATCGATTCACTCTCCAGAAATAGCGTTTCATGGAAAAATAGCCTTCTCTTCAGTATTGGGCTCCTATCCTCCAGCGTCTTGTCGACTTCCATAAGAACCGGATAGGAAGTTTTG
Organism: Mesorhizobium sp. 43Arga; assembly: GCF_053714255.1. Taxonomy (NCBI): domain Bacteria; kingdom Pseudomonadati; phylum Pseudomonadota; class Alphaproteobacteria; order Hyphomicrobiales; family Phyllobacteriaceae; genus Mesorhizobium; species Mesorhizobium sp. 43Arga. The sequence continues at coordinate 354,635 of NZ_JBSKBO010000004.1, read as the reverse complement.
TATCTTTCGGGATCGAGATAGACCGCGCACCGGTATCCAAGATCTTCGAAATGCTTGGTGAAGACGGTCTCGTGCCTCCCAATCGAATCCATATAGGTTTCGATCTTGCCCATACGTTCCCAATAAAGCTCGAAAGCTTTCGACTGGTGAAGAGCCTTCCGAACCGCGATAAAGTGCGAATTGAGATGAAATGGCAGTTCGGATTTCATCGAGTCGAAGGGATGCGGGCGCATCGCACGGTGTGCCGATATACCCCAGAAATCACACACGCGACGCTCCATTTGCGAGAACATCTCGGAAAATGGAAAAATTGGACCGTAAAACGTATGATTGAAAAGGAGCACTTCATCGAATTGCGCTAGCTGCGACCAGCCGATGTCATCAAGGCCGGCCTTGTACGCCCAAACGTCGAATCCGCTGTTCTCCCGGACAATCAGCCTATCAACAGCCTGCGAGAGGCGACGATCGGATTCTTGATCCAAGGACCCGTTGGACACAACGATCATGCGTTCGACAAAAGGCCTCAACGAGGCCAGCAAATGAAGGAAATAGTCCTCCACCTTGCCGTCTTCATCATAGTAGAATGCGATGGCCAAACGCTTCATTGTATTCCGCTACGCGCTCTTCAACACGCGCACGACCCTTCGGCGCGAAATATCGGTCCTAGAGCAAATTCCAGGAAAAGTGTGAGCGGTTTTCCGTCTGGAATTGCGGCAAAACAAAGAGCTAGAGCGGTTCGCCGTTTCCATGAAACGGTGAAACGCTCTAGCCAAGCCGCGAATCGATCCATTCGGAAAGTTGCCCTATTCCTTCGTCGACACCGTGCAACGGCCGCCATTCCAGCTCACGCACGGTGCGGTCAATGTTCGCGACGGCACAACGAACATCGCCGTTGCGGAACATTCCATTGACGCGCGGCTCTGGCGCCCCATACCTCTTTGCGACGATCCTTGCCAACTCGAGAACCGTGGTCTTGGAGCCGGTACCCACATCATAGGGGAGCGATTGCGACAAATCCACATGCGCCGCCTTGTCGAGCGCCGAGGCCACGTCAGCTATGAAAACGAAATCCCTGCCTATATCCCCGTCTTCATAGATCGGAATGCTTTTTCCTTCTTTGGCCATCCTGATGAACAATGACACAATTCCTGTGTAGCTGTTCGTCAGGGACTGCCCCGGACCATACACATTCTGAAGACGAAGCACGTTGACTGTTGTTCCGAATGAAAGAGCCCAAGCTCGCAATATCTGTTCTTGAGTTAGTTTCGTTGCCCCGTAGATACTGGTTGGATTCGGTATCGTCTTTTCCGCGTCCATTGGAAGAGGCTCAAGCCCAGGGAAATTCCACTCCGCGCGTTCAAGCTGCGACTTCGATCTCTGGCCCGGATACGTCACTTCGCCCGTCGCCTTGGATCGCCATGCCCCTTCTCCATAGACGGCCCGGCTCGAAGCCAGGACAAACCGCTCGGGAATATGCGATGCCGTGGCGAAGGCGTCCAACATGCGGGTCGTGCCAAGGACATTTGCGATCGCGTGGCGAGAGGCCTCTGTGAGCGACTGTCCCGTGCCGGTTTCAGCGGCCAGATGCACGACAACATCAGGTCGGGCGGTTTCCAACACCTGCGCCCAGGTAGAAGCCTCGGTCACATCCGCAACGACAAGTTCAACGCGGGGATCAAGTTCGGCCGGACGTTTTCGCTCAGCGTGAATTTGCGGATGCAAACTGTCGATGACTATCACACGCCCGAAACGGCTTGCCAATTTGGTTGACAAGGCACATCCAATGAATCCGGCCCCGCCGGTAACTACGCATGTTTTGGACATTCAAGCAGCATTCCCGTTTCATTAATCCGGCTGTTCGCTATCAGCGTCAATCTCATTTGGATAGATACAAGAGGCTCCCGCCTAACTTGAAGCGTCGCGTCAGGCGTCCGTGCCTGCGGAAAGCCGTACCAAACGGCAGGTATGCCGATCGATGAAAGCTAGCAACAAGGACCGCCTCTTTGGAGGATATAATGCAAGATGAGACCCGAGAGGAGCGCCTGACATCAGTTGCGCCCTTTTTTCCCAAGGGCAGCCCAAAGCTGCTTTGCTGCTCTTAGCGGCGCAGCGGCGCGCCAAGAAGCGCTGGCATAAATGGCGTCAATTTCGGCGCGGGTATTGTCGCGATCGGCGAGCAGCAGCGCGATTTCGGCATCGCGCGCATCGATCATTTCACGGGCCGCCGCAAGCTGGGCGTCAAACTCATTCCTCAGCTCGGCAAGAGCTTTCCTCTGCTCGGCAAGAGCTTTTTCGAGGTGAGCCATCCGTTCCCGAGCGGCCTTGCTTTCTCGATTCATCGACGCAATGGTTTCGCGTGCGACGGACAATTCGTTCGCAACCACTGCCTGACGTTCCTTCAGCGCCGCGGTCTCGGCCTCGGCGTGCTTGGCGTGGTCGGCAAGCAGGCTAGCCTGCTGCTCGCGCCTTGCCAGTTCGGGAAAAGTGGCCTTGCCGAATACCGCCGACGCCTTGTCGAATTCCCGCCTGATGCGTGAAAGCTCGTCCTGCGCGAGATGGCTTTCCGGCCTTTGCTTGCCAAGTGCACACAAGGCTGCATAGGCATCGCGCACCCAAACATTGACGGCACCCGCCTGCAATTCGCCCCAGCTCGATGTATGGTGCTGAAGCTCCGGCCTGAGATAAGCCTCGATGTCGGCTTCCGCTGCGGCGATCGCCGTGGGCCAAGACAAGTCCAGAGCCTCGCCCACGCGACCGATCGTGTCGCGCCAGTCGCGAAGGAATTCTTCATAGGAGATGAAGCTACGCCTCTTGCCGCGCGTCGCGGCCTCGGCGTCAAGAACATGACGCAGCCAAACGAAACAGGCAAAGTCAGCCGTGATGCCGTCCCGCTCCTTTAGCGAAGCGAACACCGCCAGCGGATGACGGTTGGGCAGCACGAAGAGAGGCACGACGCCCATATCTGCAAGCAAGGACTCGTAAAACGGTACAAATCGACAGATGCGCGGGTCTTTCAGGACGAACAACGGCGCGTCGCCGAATTCCTCCAGTATAAGCGCCTTGATGTCGTCCCTGTAACGGGCAAGCCGCGGCTCGCCGAGCGTGGTCGGATCGAAAGCCCGCCAATCGTCCCATCGGCTACTGGCTTCGGCCAGCATTTGGTCATGCAGTTCCACGAGCCGCGCCGGCTCCCAATGACCTGTTTCGTTGGTCGGATAGGCGCCCAATATGTTTCTCGGCAGTTCCGCGCCAAGCAGGCTGATCGCTCGCGTCAGCGCGCTGGTGCCGGAGCGATGCATGCCCAGCACCATGATGCAGGTGCGCTTGGCAAGCTTGGGTTCACGCGGCTTCGACGCCACCTCGCCGTCCGGCGCCGCATCTTGCAGATTTTCTGCCGAGGCCCGCTTGTTCATGCAGGCGGTGCCCGTTTCATGTCGCCCACCAGCCGGCGCACCCCGGCTTCCGTCGATTTCCGCCAGTCCGGCGCGTCCCAGCCGAAGGCTGACGCGAATTTGGCGCTCGAAAGCCGGGAATTGGCGGGGCGGCGCGCCTTGGTTGGATAGTCCGTGGTGGCAATGTCCCGCACCCGTGCCCAAGGACCATCAAAAGCCCGGCTCGTGTCCAGGATATGGCGGGCAAAACCGCTCCAGTTGGTCTCGCCCGTGCCGGCCAGATGATAGGTCCCGAACGCGGCGAAGTCCTTGTTGCGGTGCAGCATCGTCGCGGCATGCAGGATCGCATCGGCGATATCGAGCGCGCATGTGGGATTTCCCCATTGATCGGCCACCACTGAAATCTCGTCGCGGTCGGCGGCCAGCCGCAGCATGGTTTTGACGAAATTTTTGCCAAACGGGCTGTAGACCCAGGCCGTTCGCAGGATCAGGTGGTTCGGGCTGGCGGCGGCCACCGCCTGCTCGCCGGCGAGCTTGGAAGCGCCGTAGACGCCGAGGGGTGCAGTTACATCGGTTTCGACATAAGCGCCGGGAGCGCTGCCGTCGAAGACATAGTCGGTCGAAAGATGGATGACGGGGACGCCGAGCCGCGCGGCGGCCTCGGCCACCTTGCCTGCGCCGGCCGCGTTGACCGCAAAGGCGAGATCAGGTTCATCCTCGGCCTGGTCCACGGCCGTGTAAGCAGCGGCCGATACGACGATGTCAGGCTTGGCCGCAGCGATGGCGTCGATGACGGTCTCCGGTCTTGCCAGGTCGAGCTGCGGACGGCTGATGGCGACGACCTCCACATCGGCGTGCGCCTGGCCGACTTCCAGCAGGCTAGCCGCGACCTGGCCGTCGCGTCCGGTGACAACGAGCCTCACGCGTCCACCTTGCGGGCTTGGCCCAGTCTTTCGCCGGCATAGCGCTGCTCGCGGATCGGCCCCCACCACCATTTGTTGTCGAGGAACCAGTCAACGGTTCTAGCCAGGCCGCTGTCGAAATTCTCGCTCGGCGCCCAGCCGAGCTCGCGGCCGATCTTGGAGGCATCGATGGCGTAGCGGCGGTCGTGGCCCGGGCGGTCGGTGACGAAGGAAATCAGGTCGCGATAACGCCTGCCGCCGACCCGGGGACGCCTGATGTCGAGCAGGTCGCAGATCGTCTCGACGACGGCGAGGTTCGTGCGTTCCGAATTGCCGCCGACATTGTAGCTCTCGCCCGGCGTGCCCTTGGTGGCGACCAGTTCCAGGGCTCGGGCGTGATCCTCGACGAACAGCCAGTCACGCACATTGGCGCCGGCGCCATAGACTGGCAGCGGTTTTTCGTCGAGCGCGTTGAGAATGACGAGCGGGATCAGTTTTTCGGGAAAATGATAGGGGCCGTAATTGTTCGAGCAGTTGGAGAGCACGACCGGCAGGCCGTAGGTCTCGTGCCAGGCCCGCACCAGATGGTCCGAGGCCGCCTTGGAGGCCGAATAGGGCGAAGATGGCGCGTAGGGCGTCTCCTCGACGAACATGCCACCGTCGAAAGGCAGATCGCCGAACACTTCATCGGTCGAGACGTGATGGAAGCGGAAGCGGCTTTTCCTGTCGTCGGGCAGGCCGCGCCAGTATTCGAGCGTGGCATTGAGAATGCGGTAGGTGCCGACAATGTTGGTCTCGATGAAGGCGCCTGGGCCATCGATCGAGCGGTCGACATGGCTCTCGGCGGCGAGGTTCATGACGATGTCGATATCGTCGCGGCGCAGCATGTCGAGCACCGCCTTCTCGTCGCAGATATCGGCATGGGCGAAACGATAATTATGCGCGTTCTCGATCTGCCGCAGCGAAGCCAGGTTGCCGGCATAAGTGAGCTTGTCGAGATTGGTCACCCGATAGGCCGGATTGGCGCACAAATGCCGGCACACCGCCGAACCGATAAAGCCAGCCCCGCCTGTCACCAGAAAATTCATGCCGCTATCCTCATTCCCATCAGGCAAACACTTCCGCATCGGCAAGCACCGGCGCCTTGAGATCCTTGTCCGAAAGCTGGAACCCGCCGGCCACTGAAGGCCATTCGATGCCGATGGTGGGATCGTCGAAGCGGACAGACCGATCGTGCTGGGGCGAATAGGTGTCGGTAACCTTATAGAGAACCTCGGTGTCGGGCACGAGCGTCACAAAGCCATGCGCGAAACCCTTTGGCACCAGAATCTGATTGCCCTTTTCAGCCGAAATCTCGCAGCCGACCCACCTCCCAAAAGTTTTCGAACCACGGCGGATGTCGACCGCGACGTCGAGGATACTGCCGCGAATGACGCGCAGCAGCTTGTCCTGGGCTCGCGGCTCGAGCTGGTAGTGAAGCCCTCGTAAGACGCCTGCCGTGGCGGAATAGGAATGGTTGTCCTGCACGAAAACCAAATCGATGCCTGCCTGCGAAAACCGCTCGGCATTGTAGGTTTCCATGAAGAAGCCGCGTGCATCGCCATGTCGCTTGGGAACGATTTCCAGCACGCCATCGATGCCGAGGGACCTGATCTCCAACGCTTAGCCCTCCAACAGATCGGCGACGCGCCGCCGCAGATAGGCAGCATATTCGTTTTTGCCCAACCGGGTCGCGCGTTGCAGCACTTGCTCCGCCGTCAGCCAGCCCTGCTCGAAGGCGATCTCCTCAGGACAGGCGACCTTGATGCCTTGCCGATGTTCGATCGTGCGCACGAAGGAAGAGGCTTCGTGCAAACTGTCGTGGGTGCCGGTGTCGAGCCAGGCATAGCCACGGCCCAAACGGTGCACATGCAGCTTGCCGCGCTCGAGATATACATTGTTGACCGCCGTGATCTCGAGCTCGCCACGCGCCGAGGGGCGGATCGTCGGGGCGATGTCGACCACCTCATTGTCGTAGAAATAGAGACCGGTGACAGCCCAGTTCGACTTAGGCTTCCGCGGCTTTTCCTCAATCGTCAGCGCGGTCCCGGTTGCCTTGTCGAAGGACACGACGCCATAGCGCTCGGGATCCTCGACATGGTAGGCGAACACCGAAGCACCCGCGTCGCGCGTAGCGGCGGCGCGGCAAAGCTGCGACAGGCCATCACCGAAATAGATGTTGTCGCCAAGGATCATCGAGACGCTATCCTTGCCGATGAAATCCCGGCCGATAATGAAAGCTTCCGCAAGACCATTGGGCTGCGGCTGCTCGGCGTAGGAAAACGCCAGCCCGAACTCCGATCCGTCGCCGAGTAAATCACGAAAAGCCGGCAGATCACGCGGTGTCGAGACAATCAGAATCTCTCGGATTCCCGCCAGCATCAGTACGCTCAGCGGATAATAAATCATCGGCTTGTCGTATATCGGAAGGATTTGCTTAGAGACCGCTAATGTCAGTGGATAAAGACGCGTTCCACTGCCCCCAGCAAGGATAATTCCTTTCAAGAAGCTCTCCTTGACATGCCGAAGCCCCCCGGCCCTGACCGTCCGTGCTTAGGTTTCATTCAATGGCTTGTCAATGCGGCACGCGACACAGGAGAGGTCTGTTTCGCACGCTAGGACATGACCTCAGCCACCCTAGCCAAAATACGCCTTGTACCACTCGACGAACCGCCCTACCCCGTCCGACACGGACGTGCCGGGACGGTAGCCAACAGCCTCCTGCAGCGCGGTGGTGTCGGCGAAAGTGTCCGGCACGTCGCCGGCCTGCAGCGGCAAGAGCTCGATGACGGCCTTGCGGCCAAGCGCGCTTTCCAACGCCTCGACATAGGCGGTCAGCTTGACCGGATTGTTGTTGCCGATGTTGAAGATGCGCCAGGGCGCGCTGCTCGTTGCCGGATCCGGATGGCCGGAATCCCAGGCGGGATTGCCGGCGGCAGGGCTGTCGCTGGCCCGGATCACGCCTTCGGCGATGTCATCGATATAGGTGAAGTCGCGCGTGTGGTTGCCATTGTTGAACAGCTTGATCGGCTCGCCGGCCAGGATGCTCCTGGTGAACAGGAACAGCGCCATGTCGGGACGCCCCCAGGGGCCGTATACGGTGAAGAAACGCAGCCCGGTGGTCGGCAGCCCGAACAGGTGGCTGTAGCTGTGCGCCATCAGCTCGTTGGCGCGCTTGGTCGCGGCGTAGAACTGCAGCGGATGATCGGCCGGGCGGTGCTCCGAAAACGGCATGTCCGTGTTGGCGCCGTAAACGCTCGAAGTGCTGGCATAGGTCAGGTGCGCCATGCCGGCATTGCGGCAGGCCTCCAGCATGTTGGTGAAAGCGACGATGTTGCTTTCGACATAGGCGCGCGGATTTTCCAGGCTGTAGCGCACCCCGGCCTGAGCGGCGAGATGGATCACCCGGTCGAAGTCGTGATCGGCAAAGCAGCCGTCCACGACTTCTCTGTCGGCAAGATTGCCGTGGATGAAATGATAGCCGGCATTGGTGCCGCGGCTGGCTTCGGCCAGCAGCCGCAGCCGTGCCTGCTTGATCCGCGGGTCATAGTAGTCGTTGACGCTGTCGATGCCGACAATCTCGTCGCCACGCTCCATAAGCCGCCTGGCGACATGATAGCCTATGAAGCCGGCGGCGCCGGTGACCAGAACCTTCATCGGAAGCGCCCGTCCTCGGGAATGGATCCCTACGCCTTATGGCACGCCAAGCTTCCTGCAGACCTCAGGCGCGCTTCAGCAGCGACCAGACGGCCGGCACAAGGCTTGCCGCCAGCGCAACCTTGATCAGGTCGCCGACGACGAATGGCACGACGCCGAACTGCCAGGACTTTTCCGGGCCGATCAGCAGCGCCAGCCAGGCAAAGCCCATCGCCATCATCACCACTTCGGCAACCAGCATAGCGTTGAAAAGCTTGATCGGGTGGCGATCCCAGCCGCGATCCGCGGCCCAGCCGACAATCGCCGCCATGACGACAAAGCCGGCGAGATATCCACCCGTCGGGCCGACCATGTAGGCAAGGCCAATGCCCTTCTCCGGTGTGCCCTGGAAGACCGGGAAGCCCATCGCGCCCTCCGCCATGTAGAGCAGCAGCGTGGCGACGCCGAGGCGCAGGCCGAAGGCGGCGGCGATCAGCAAGACGGCGAGCGTCTGCATCGAGATGTCGACGGGGCCCAGCACGACCTTGGTCTTGGCCGACAGGGTCAAAAGCAGCGTTCCGGCGATCGCCAGGAAAAGCTGTGTTGCCAGTCGCGCCGCGCCTTCCTGCGGCAAAGCCAGAGTAACAAGCGGGCGCATCGTCGTTGCAGTTGCCATGGTCTTCCCCAATCCGATCTAGCGCGATCCGATAATCGCGGTCCTGCGTTTTCCTATATTGGCTTGCGTGCTATGCGGCAATCGGTTTTGCCGTTCCGGGAGCAATGTGCCGATATGGCGCTCAAATTCGATACCAGCTTCGATCCGCATTACGGCCAGGGCGTGAACGTGGCACCGGACGTGCAGCGCGTCACCGTCCGGAACCCCAGCCCCTTCACCTTTCATGGCACCAACAGCTATATCGTCGGGCGCGATACGCTGGCGGTGATCGATCCCGGGCCGGATGACGAGGCGCATCTTCAGACCTTGCTCGGCGCGATCGCCGGCAGGCCGGTCAGCCATATCTTCGTCAGCCACACGCATCGCGACCATTCCCCGCTGGCGGCCCGGCTGAAGGAGAGCACCGGCGCTTTGGTGATGGCGGAAGGGCCGCACCGGCCGGCGAGGCCACTGCATATCGGCGAGACCAATGCGCTCGACGCCAGCGCCGACACCGCTTTCATTCCCGACATCGCAATGCCGGACGGCGCGTTGGTCGCCGGCGACGCCTGGGCGATCCGTACGGTTCTGACCCCCGGCCACACCGCTAATCATGCGGTGTTCGCGCTGGAGGGGACCGGCATCCTGTTTTCGGCCGATCATGTCATGGCGTGGGCGACATCGATTGTCGCGCCGCCCGACGGGGCGATGGCCGACTACATGGCATCGCTGGACCGCCTGATCGAGCGCGACGACCGCCTGCTGCTGCCTGGGCACGGCGGGCCGGTGACGAAGCCGCGCGCATTCATGCGGGGATTGAAGACGCATCGCAAGATGCGCGAGCGGGCCATATTGGAGCGGGTCAGGGCCGGAGACCGGACGGTTCCCGACATGGTCAAGGCAATCTACAGGGATACCGATCCGCGGCTGCATGGTGCCGCCGGACTGTCGGTGCTTGCCCATCTCGAGGATTTGGTGGCGCGCGGCATGGTATCGACGGATGCCGCCCCCGCTATCGACGGCATTTTCACCCCGGCTTGATAAGCCCGCCGGCCCGGGTTCCCACCCTCCCCTCAGGCGCGGCGCTGGGAAATGCCTATTCGGCCGGAGCCGCTCCGACCTGGCCGGCGACTTCCTGATCCAGCTCCGCCAGGAAATCGGTGATGCGCGCGGCATTGTCGCCAAGATCATAGCGGCCATAACGCGAGGCCGACCGCATGTCGACGATCACGCTATCGCCATTATCCGTCACGCGGATCGCCACATCGGCCGGAAGGCCGAGCACGAAGCCCTTGGCGACAGCGGTAATGGTCACGTCGCTTTGCCCGGCAAGGTCGGGATAGGGTTCGGAAAGATCCCAACTGCGCCGGTCGAGAACGGTTTCGACGGCATTGACGATGGTCTCGAATGGTAGGTCGTAGCTGCGCGCGGTGACCAACGGATAGCTGTCGGCCTGCAGCCTTTGTTCGCCTGGCGTCGATGGGGACAGCACATTCATGTCCTTGGTCCGCTCGCTGACGTCGAGTGCGGGCGGCTCGTCGAAATCGGTCGAAATGTCCCTGAGCGGCGGATAGATCGTCGCCCAGTAGGCGGCAACGCCATAGGGGACCAGCACCAGCAGTGCCAGCAAGGTGCCGACGGTCAGGTCGCGGCCGCCGCGATCGCCGAATTTCCAAAGTCTCGAAAAGGCAAAGGCGGCGAACAGCAGCGCCAGCGCCGCCAGCAGCGCGACGATGCCGAGCACCCACAGGAACACCGGCGTTTCGACGAGATCGAAGCGGTGGCCGACGAAGTCGGTCAGCAAAAGCACCGCTGAAAATGCTGCCGTGCGCCGCGACCAGCCGGCAGCCTTCGACGTTCGCCGTTCGGGAATGCTAACCATGGTTCTCTGCGTTGCCCCAACCCGGACGGAGGTTTAGTGCCTTTTCGCGGCGGCTTGAAGCCGAAACACGCAACATCCCTCAATCCGTCGGCAGGCGGTAGTCCCTGAACTGCTGGCGCAAGGTTGTCTTCTGGATCTTGCCGGTGGCGGTGTGCGGTATTTCGCCGACGAAAGCGACATCGTCGGGCATCCACCACTTGGCCACCTTGCCATCCATGAAACCGAGAATATCCGCCTTGGTCGGCTCCTTGCCCGGCTTGGCAACGACAACCAGCAAGGGTCGCTCGCCCCATTTCGAATGATGGACGCCGATGGCCGCCGCTTCGGCCACGTCCGGGTGACCGACGGCCAGATTCTCGAGGTCGATGGTCGAAATCCATTCGCCGCCGGACTTGATGACGTCCTTGGCCCGATCGGTGATCTGCATGTAGCCGCCGGCGTCGATGTGAGCGACATCTCCGGTATCGAACCAGCCCTCCGCGTCGAATTGCTCCGCCCCGGCGCCACCATAATAGCCGCGTGCGACGGCCGGGCCGCGCACTTTCAGGCGGCCAAAGGTCTTGCCATCCCAGGGTTGCGCATTGTTCTCGTCATCGGTCACCTTCATTTCGACGCCGAAGGGCGGGTAGCCCTGCTTCTGCTTGACATCGAGTCGAGCCTCGCCCTGGAGAGCGGCATATTCCGGCTTCAGGGTACATAGCGTGCCGAGCGGCGACATTTCGGTCATGCCCCAGGCGTGGATGACCTGGACGTCGTAATTGTCCTGGAATTTCGTCATGATCGCGCGCGGGCAGGACGAGCCGCCGATGACGACCTTGTTGAGATAGGGAAGCTTCTTGCCGGTCTCCTCCAGATATTGCAGCAGCATCATCCAGACGGTCGGCACTGCGGCGCTGAAGGTTACCTTCTCGGTGTCGAGCAATTCATAGATCGAGGCGCCGTCCATCTTGCAGCCGGGCATGACCAGCTTGGCGCCGACCATTGGGCCGCTCTGGCCGAGGCCCCAGGCATTGGCATGGAACATAGGCACAACCGGCAGGACCGTGTCGCGCGCCGACAGGCCCATCGCGTCGGGCATGGCGGCGATCATGGCGTGCAGCACGTTCGAACGGTGACTGTAGACGACGCCCTTAGGATCGCCCGTGGTGCCCGATGTGTAGCACATGCCGGCGGCGGTGCCCTCGTCGAAGGTCTTCCAGGCGAAGTCGCCATCGACCTCGTCAAGCCAGTCCTCGTAGGCGACGGCGTTGGCCAAGGTCGTCTGCGGCATGTGCGCCTTGTCGGTCAGCACGATCACTTTTTTCAGCGATTTGACGGCGCCGGCGATCTTCTCGAGCAACGGTATGAAGGTGAGGTCGACGAAGACGGCCTTGTCCTCGGCATGGTTCATGATCCAGACGATCTGCTCGGGAAACAGGCGCGGATTGAGCGTGTGATAGATGGCGCCGACCCCCATGATGCCGTACCAGGCCTCGAGGTGGCGCGCCGTGTTCCAGGCCAGCGTGGCGATACGGTCGCCCAACCCATAGCCGTCCCGCTCCAGCCGCTGGGCGACCTTGAGAGAACGACGATGGATATCGGCATAGGTGGTGCGCACGATCGACCCCTCGATCGAGCGCGACACGATCTCGCGCACTCCATGCTGCCGTTCGGCATTGTCGATAAGCTTGTGGCACAGCAGCGGCCATTCCTGCATCAGCCCCAGCATCCGGTTCCTCCTCCCTCGCGCATTTTGCGTCGTAGCTTTGGCGCATTGTGAAGCGAACCGGCGGATTGTCCAGTCACCCGCTCGCGCGGGACACGAATTTCAGGATCCGTGCCGCAACGGCAAGCAGTTGAATTTTGACATGTTTTGGATTTTGGACTGCAGGGCATTCCTGCCACCGCGATGGCACGAGGGTCGAAAACGCTCCAGGCGCGACGGTGTCCTATCCCACGAAATGACTGGGAAATCCGCCACAATCCGGCCATCGTCGGCGTTAAGCTTCGTTAACGGGTAAAGGGGGCGATTGGCGACTGAAAGAGGTTCGCATGGACACGCAGCTCGACGACAAAGCCCTTGAGAGTACACTTGCCGAAAGCCTGGCCGATCTGGTGCCGGACGAAAAAACTGTTTCCGAAGACGAATTTGTTGAAGTTGTCGGCGGCGCGCTCGAAGCGGTCGGCGGCACGCTCCTGTTCAAGATGTGCGTCCAGAACGAGGGGGAAGGCCAGCACGTCGCGGCCGCATCCGTCGGCGCTGGAGGCAATCGCCAGTTCCTGCTGCTCACCTTGCCGACTGGCGGCGGCTCGCTGAAAGTCGAGACCGTTTCCAGGAGCAGCAACCCGGTTGCGGGCATCGCCGCCGCCTATGCCGGACTGATGGACGCATTCAAGACCGCCGCCTGAGCCACGGCTGCCACTCGAAGCGCCGCAGCGCCACGCCTTGGTGATTGGCGCGCCTGTTTTCGTGATGCCCACCTTGCGCAACAGCTGTGCCCGCCACACTTTAAGGGGCCACGCAAGGAGAACCAGCATGGATAAGATCGCCAACCCGGCACCCGGCTTCCAGCGCAACCCCGACAAGATCATCACCATCGAACCCTATGTCGGCACCGTCACAGTGCGCGCTGGCGATACGGTCATCGCGTCGTCCGCCAAGGCTAAGGTCCTGAGCGAAGCGCCCTATCCCCCTGCCTTCTACATACCGTTCGCCGACATCGATTTCGACAAGCTCAGCAGCACGCAGCACTCGACCCATTGCCCCTACAAGGGCGACGCCAGCTATTGGAGCGTGCTGCCTGCGGGCGAAGCCGGTCAGAATGCGATGTGGGCTTATGAGCGGCCTTTCGACGAAATGAGCGAAATCCGCGACCACGGTGCTTTCTACGCCAGCAAGGTCAGCATCGAAGCCAAGCCGGGTTGAGCAGGGGGCAGTCCAGCACGTCCTGCGGGATTAGTCTGTGGTGCCGTGATTGCCCATGCCGTCGGCGTCGTCGAGGCGCACGAAGGTCATGCCTTTGGCTTTCAGCGCCAGCAGGCCCTGCACCACACCCTCGCCTGCGGCGTGGGTCGGCTGGTTGATGTGTGAGATGATGACGTCGCCGTCCCTGGCCGCGGCGATGCGCCTTGCGGTTTCCTTGGCGCCCAGCAGCGAACCGCCATCGCCATTGATCGAGAAGCCGGCAATCTTGAAGCCGAGCTTGCGGATCATCGCGATCGCCGAGGGGCTGTATTCGGCAGTGGCGCCGCGGAACCATCTCGGTGCCGGCTCGCCGGTCCTGGCGAGCGCCGCGGCCCCCGACTCGACTTCGGCCAGTACGGCGTCCGGGCTACCGGCGCTCTTTATGCCATAGACCTTCTGCGGCGTGTCGACCGCAGGAATGTGGCGGCCGCCGTGATTTTCCAGTTCGAAAAGGTCCGGATGCGCCCGCATGATCTCGACGGCCGCGGCGTTGCGCTTCAGCCAGATTCCGGTGACGAAAATGGTGGCGGGGATCTTGTTTTCCACCAGCGCCGAGAGAATGCGCGTGTCGGTCTGTCCGTCGCAGGCATCGAGCGTGAGCGCAACGCGGCCGGCTCCGCTTGCCGCGGGCTTGATGTGCAGCGTGGGCTCGACCAGCGTCGCGGCACGGGCGCTGGGTACAGCTACCAACGACATGGCGATCATGCAGAGATGTCTTTGCAGCAGACGCATCAAACCGAATTCCTGACTGGCGATTTCAAGCCGGCATCCAAAGACCCGCATGAAGGCGGAAATCGGACTATGGATAGCAGAAAAATGCATGGCGCGGCAATTTGACTGACCTCGTGCATATGCCATTCGGCAGCCTGACGATCGGTCGCCCTTCAGACAACGCGTTCCCGCTTCATCGCGGTGCGACTACGCAATGCCTTCAGCACGTTCGCGTGAGCTTTCAGACAAAGCCGTAGGCTTTGATCTCCCTATCCGCGCCCCGCTTTTGCCACCTGTACCGCGGCCTGTGCGGCCGCCAGCCTGGCGATCGGCACGCGATAGGGCGAGCACGACACATAATCGAGCCCGACCTCCTCGCAGAAGCGGATCGATGCGGGGTCGCCGCCATGCTCGCCGCAGATACCGAGCTTGATCTCCGGCCGCGTCGCCCTGCCCTTGTGCGCGGCCATACGCACCAGTTCGCCGACACCATCGATGTCGAGCGAGACGAACGGATCCTGCTCGATAATGCCCTTCTGGCGATAGGTTTCCAGGAACGAAGCCGCATCGTCGCGCGAGATGCCGAACGTGGTCTGGGTAAGGTCGTTGGTGCCGAAGGAGAAGAACTCGGCCGTAGCGGCGATGACATGGGCGCGGATCGCCGCGCGAGGCAGTTCGATCATCGTACCGGTGAGGTAATCGATCTTGACGCCGCTCTCTTCCATGACGCTCTTGGCGACCGCATCGATGCGCGCCTTCACATAGTCGAGCTCCTTCACCAGGCCGACCAGCGGCACCATGATTTCGGGGACGACAAGCGCGCCGGCCTTCTGGCCGGCCTCGACGGCGGCCTCGAAAATGGCGCGTGCCTGCATCTCGGCGATCTCGGGATAAGAGACGGCCAACCGGCAGCCGCGATGGCCAAGCATCGGATTGAATTCGTGCAAGGCCTCGGTGCGCTGCCTGAGCTTGTCGGGCGACACATCCATGACGGCCGCGACCTCGGCGATTTCGGCCTCGGTCTTGGGCAGGAATTCATGCAGCGGGGGATCGAGCAGGCGGATCGTCACCGGCAGGCCGGCCATGATCTCGAACAATTCCAGGAAATCCGAGCGCTGCATGGGCAGAAGTTTGGCAAGGGCGGCGCGCCGATCCTTTTCGGCGTCGGCCAGGATCATCTCGCGCATGGCGACGATGCGGGCGCCGTCGAAGAACATATGCTCGGTACGGCAGAGACCGATGCCTTCGGCGCCGAAAGAGCGCGCCATGCGGGCATCGAGCGGGGTCTCGGCGTTTGTGCGCACCTTCATGCGCCGCACGGCGTCCGCCCATTCCATGATGGCGGCAAAATCGCCGGACAGTTCCGGCTGCAGCATCGCCACGGCGCCCTTGAGCACCTGGCCGTTGCCGCCGTCGATGGTGATGATGTCGCCCTTGCGGAAGGTCTGCCCCATCGAGAGCAGCGTGCCGGCCTTGTAATCGACGCGCAGTGAACCGGCGCCGGAAACGCAAGGCTTGCCCATGCCGCGCGCGACGACGGCGGCATGGCTGGTCATGCCGCCGCGCGTGGTCAGGATGCCCTCGGCCGCATGCATGCCGTGGATGTCCTCGGGGCTGGTCTCGATGCGCACCAGGATCGCCTTGCGGCCTTGGGCCTTGAGATCCTCGGCATCGCCGGAGGAAAAGACGATCTCGCCGGTGGCAGCGCCAGGCGATGCCGGCAGGCCAACGCCGATGACGTCGCGCGCGGCTTTCGGATCGATGGTCGGGTGCAGCAATTGGTCGAGCGAGGCCGGATCGATGCGGGCGACGGCTTCCTCCTTGGTGATCAGGCCGTCCCTTGCCATTTCGACGGCAATCTTCAGCGCCGCCTTGGCGGTGCGCTTGCCCGAGCGGGTCTGCAACATCCACAACTTGCCGCGCTCGATGGTGAATTCGAGGTCCTGCATGTCGCGATAGTGCTTTTCCAGGCTGTCGGAGATGGTGACAAAGGACTGGAAGGCATCCGGCATCAGCTTCTGCAGCGACGGCTTGTCGGAGCCGGCGGCGATGCGGGCGGCCTCGGTGATGTTCTGCGGCGTGCGGATGCCGGCGACGACATCCTCGCCCTGCGCGTTCACCAGGAACTCGCCATAGAGCTGCTTTTCGCCGGTCGACGGATTGCGCGTGAAGGCAACGCCGGTGGCCGAGGTTTCGCCCATATTGCCGAACACCATGGCTTGAACGTTGACAGCCGTGCCCCAGCTTTCAGGGATGTCGTGCAGGCGCCGGTAGGTGATGGCGCGGTTGTTCATCCAGCTCGAGAACACCGCGCCGATGGCGCCCCAGAGCTGCTCCTGCGGATCCTGCGGGAACGGCCTGCCGAGTTCTTCCTCGACCTTGGCCTTGTAGAGCGCGATCACACCTTGCCATTCGATGGCCGTCAGTTCGGTGTCGAGCTCATGGCCGAGGCTGGCCTTCTGGTCTTCGAGAATTTCCTCGAACACCTCGTGATCGAGGCCCATGACGACATCGGAATACATCTGGATGAAGCGGCGGTAGCTGTCATAGGCAAAGCGCGCATCGCCGGAATCGGTGGCCAGCGCCTCGACCGTCTCGTCGTTGAGGCCAAGATTGAGCACGGTGTCCATCATGCCCGGCATCGAGGCGCGAGCTCCGGAGCGCACCGACACCAGCAGCAGCTTCGACGGATCGCCGAACCGGCGGTCGGTCAGCCGGCCGATGTGATCGAGCGCAGCCGCGACGTCAGCTTCCAACCCCGCCGGATAGGCGCGGCCATTGGCATAGTAGGCATTGCAGACCTCGGTGGTGATGGTGAAGCCTGGCGGCACCGGCAGGCCCAGGCTGCACATCTCGGCCAGATTGGCGCCCTTGCCGCCCAGCAGATTCTTGTCGCCGGCGCGGCCTTCCGCCGCACCATCGCCAAAGGTGAAAACCCATTTGGTCATGCTTTGCTCTCCGGTTGCAGGAGATTGGAAAGATTGGCGAAACGGAAAGTTCCACCCTGGTCCGACTTTGGAGCGATATGATGCTGCAGTGCGAAAGGCAAGCGCCGGCAGAGCCGTCCCGCCGCTACAATCGATTAAGAAAAAGCCCCGTTCGGGCATGCGGCAAAAAGACTTGCCACCTCACGGTTCGATGACTAGAACATAAAGGGAACAAAGAGGTGCCCCATGAAACTGACTGGAAAACTCGACTATCTGGAAATGCCGGCGACGGGCGGCACGCTGGATCGGTTGAAGGCTTTCTACAGTGCCGCCTTTGCCTGGTCGTTCACCGACTATGGGCCGACCTATTCGGCCTTTGCCGAGGGCCTGGATGGCGGTTTCCAGGCGGATGCCGCGGAAGCACCGGCCAGGCCGCTGCCCGTGCTCTATAGTGCCGACCTCGAGGAGACCCTCGGCGCCGTCGAAAGCGCAGGCGGCATGATCGTCAAGCCGATCTTCCCGTTCCCCGGCGGCCGGCGCTTCCACTTCGTCGATCCGGCCGGCAATGAGCTGGCCGTCTGGGGTCAATAGCCCGCCCGAATGGGGATCCGGCGGCATTGTGGATTGCTCGATTTGGGCGTTCCTGCCATCGCTCATAAGCATTGTGCTTTTCGGCTGCTCTGCTAATAACGCGCCGCACAAGCGACTCTGACGGCTATTGGGGCGTCGCCAAGTGGTAAGGCATCGGTTTTTGGTACCGACATTCCCAGGTTCGAATCCTGGCGCCCCAGCCATCCCATTGCGACCGGATGGTTGCGCCGCGGCATGGTCCGCGCCTGGCCTGGATCGTCCTGCGACTCAAGGCTTCGGACCGACGTCAGCTCTCTTCGAAGATTGTTGGAGCAGATGAAATTTTATTCGGTGGCCATATCGACCGCCTTTGTCGTCACGCTCGTTGCGGTTCTGGTCCTCGCACTGCTGCCAGTACCCGAGCTTCAGGAATTCGGGTTCGATATCGGTTTCGACAATGACAAGCTCAATCACGCCAGCGCATTCGCCACCCTGGCTGCACTTGGAGCTCTTGGCTGGCCCAGGCGCATAGTCACGCTGGTCATCTTCCTGGCGCTGGTCGGGGCCGCGATCGAAGTCCTTCAGGGCACCCCGCTGATAGACCGCGATCTCGACGTGTTCGACTGGGTTGCCGATTGCATCGGCATTGCGGGCGGCCTCGCGGTCGCGCTGTGTGTAAATTGGGTCACGCACCGCAAAGGCTGATGGCCAATCGCATCTGGCCCATGGGCTGGACGGCGACCAGCCGATGCGTCAGCTCGCCTCGCGCATCGCCTCGGCGGCCTGAAGGTCGACCGAAACGAGCTGGCTGACGCCCTGCTCGGCCATGGTCACGCCGAACAGCCGGTCCATGCGCGCCATGGTGATCGGGTTGTGGGTGATGATGACGAAGCGCGTCTCGGTGGTCTTGGCCATCTCGTCCATAAGATTGCAGAAGCGCTCGACATTGTGATCGTCGAGCGGCGCGTCGACTTCGTCGAGCACGCAGATCGGCGCCGGATTGGTCAGGAAGACGGCGAAGATCAGCGACATCGCCGTCAACGCCTGCTCTCCGCCGGACAAGAGCGTCATGGTCTGCGGCTTCTTGCCGGGCGGGCGGGCCAGGATTTCAAGCCCTGCCTCGAGCGGATCGTCGGATTCGATCAGCTGCAATTCCGCCGTGCCGCCGCCGAACAGATGCGAGAACAGCCGCTGGAAGTGGCTGTTGACCACGTCGAAGGCTGCCAGTAGCCGCTCGCGGCCTTCGCGGTTGAGGCTCTGGATCGCCTGCCGCAGCTTGCGGATCGCCTCGATGATGTCCTCGCGCTCGGATACGATGGTCTCCAGCCGATCGGAGAGCTCCTTCTGCTCTTCCTCGGCGCGCAGATTGACGGCGCCGAGCCGTTCTCGCTCGATCTTGAGCCGGTCGAGCTGGCGTTCGATCTCGGCCATCTCGGGCATCGCGTCGTCGGCTTCCAGACCGGTATGGCGGATGACCAGGTGCGGCGGCGTGTTCAGCGTTTCCTGGATGCGCGCCTCGACCTCGAGCCGGCGCTCGTCGGCCGCCGTCAGCCTTTCCTCAGCACGGGCTCGGGTCTCGCGCGCCTCGGCCAGCGACTGGATGGCTGATGTGGCTCCCTTGTCCAGTTCGGCCTGCCGGTTTTCCGCTTCCTGCAGCCGGTCGGCGGCCGCCTTGCGCAAGGTCTCGGCCTCGGTGAGCTGCGACAGCAATGCGCGCCGCTTGGCGTCGATCTCATCGGGCGCATCGGCCAGCCGTTCGCGCTCTGCCTCGGCCTCGGCCTTGCGTTCGCCGAGCGAGGCGATCTGGGTCGAGGCGTTTTCGGCGCGTACCAGCCAGTTGCTGCGCTCGGCCCCGATGGCATCGAGCCGGCGCGTACGCGCCTCGGCCTCGCGCCGCAGCCCTTCATGGACGGCCCGCGCATCGGCAAGCGTGGCGCGGTCGCGCGAGACATTGGCTGAGGACTGTTCGAGCTGCAATTGCAGGTCGCCGAGATCGGGCGCGTCCTGCAGCAGCATTTCGGCTTCGACGAAAGCGGCCGAGGTTTCCTCATGGCTGTCGACGATGCGCGCGCGGGCCTCGTCGAGCGCCGCGCGACGGCTCGCCAGTTCGCCACCGGCCTTTTCGGCCTCGGCCAGCGCGTTGCGAGCCGCGTCCAGCCGGTGCTGGGCGTCGCGTCCGGCCTGGCGCGTGTTGCGTTCGGCCTCGCTCGCCTGGCGAAGCGCCTGCTCGGCCTGCGCCAGCACCTCCTCGGCCTGGCGCAGCACATGCATCGCCTGCACAGCTTCGGCATCGAGTTCGGCGAGCCGGTTCTTCTGCGCCAGCCTTTGCGCCGCGGCTGTCGGCGCATCGGCGCTGGCGGTCAGGCCGTCCCAGCGCCACAGCGCGCCTTCACGGCTGACCAGTCTCTGGCCGGGCGCAAGCAGCGCCTGCAGCCGGCGGCCGTCCGCGGCCTCGACAATGCCAATCTGCGCCAGGCGGCGGGCAAGCTGCGTCGGGGCGCCCACCACGCTCGCCAGGCTCTTGATGCCCTCCGGCAGGGCCGCGTCGCCGGGCTGGATATGGCTTTCGCCCCAATGCGCGGGCGCGCTGCGGTCGAGCGGCACGTCGAGGTCTTCGCCAAGTGCAGCACCCAGTGCCGTCTCGAAACCGCGCTCGACGCTGATCTGCTCCAGCACCGAAGGGAAGAGATCGCCACTGGCGGCATTGAGTATCTTGGCCAGCGTGCGCGCTTCGGTCTCGATCCGCGCCAGCTCGGCCTTGGCGTCCTGAAGCGGCGGGCGGGCAGCACTTTCGGCGGCGCGGGCGTCGATGACCGCCTGCTCGGCCTGCGTCGCGGCGGCCTCGGATTCTTCCAGCAGCGCCATGGCCTGCTCGACAAGTTCCTGCTTCTCGGCCGGATCCGGCAGGCCGGCGACCTTGGAGAGGATGTCCGACAATTCGCGGTCGACTTCGGCGAGTTGGCGGGCGAAGCGGTCGCGGCGCTCGGCGGTTTCGCGCAAAGTCCGTTCGATCTGATGGCGCGAGGCGGCGGCTTCGGCCCGTTCGGCGGTCAGCGCTGCGAGCCTGGCTTCGCTTTGCGCCAGCGTCGATGCCGCCTGTTCGAACGCCGCGCGGGTGGTGGCCTCGCGCTCTGCGGCGCCGGCGTTCTCGGAATTCAGCGTGGCCTCTTCGACGCGCAGACGTTCGAGGACATCGGTATTGTCGCGCACCATCCGCTCCTCGCGGGCGATGTCGCCGTCGAGTTGCTGCAAGCGGCGCTCGATTTCGGCCTGGCGGTTGCGGATGCGCCCGGCCTCCTCCTCGATCTGCGACCTGGCGATCGACAGGCGCTGGAAGGCGGCGGCAGCGGCGGCTTCCGCGTCACGGAGGTCGGGCAGGCGATGAGCGCTGATGCCCTGCTCCTTGGCCGCGTTC
This sequence comes from Mesorhizobium sp. 43Arga, assembly GCF_053714255.1. NCBI lineage: Bacteria > Pseudomonadati > Pseudomonadota > Alphaproteobacteria > Hyphomicrobiales > Phyllobacteriaceae > Mesorhizobium > Mesorhizobium sp. 43Arga. The sequence goes on along the minus strand of NZ_JBSKBO010000004.1, from coordinate 333,562 downwards.
ATCTGCGCGGCGGCGCGGTCGCCGACCAGTGCCGTGGCAACAGCCAGCGCGGAACGCGCCTCGCCTTCCTGCGTCTTGGCCAGCGTCCAGCGCAGATGCAGCAATGTCGCCTCCGCCTTGCGGATATCGGCCGACAGGTTCTTGAAGCGCGATGCCTGGCGCGCCTGGCGCTTCAGGCTTTCGATCTGGCTTTCCAGCTCGCCGACGACATCGTCCAGGCGTTCCAAATTCTGTTCGGCCGCCTTCAGCCGCAGTTCCGCCTCGTGGCGGCGGGTGTGCAGGCCGGAAATGCCGGCCGCCTCTTCGAGCAACGCACGGCGCGCCTGTGGCTTGGCCTGGATCAGTTCGCCGATGCGGCCTTGCCCCACCATCGACGGCGAGCGCGCGCCGGTCGACTGGTCGGCGAACAGAAGCTGCACATCCTTGGCGCGTGCTTCCTTGCCGTTGATACGGTAGAGCGAGCCGGCCTCGCGCTCGATGCGGCGCGACACCTGCAACTCGTCGGCGTCGTTGAAGGCGGCGGGCGCCGAACGATCACTGTTATCGAGGAAAAGCGTGACTTCGGCGGTGTTGCGGGCCGGCCGCGTGCCTGAACCGGAAAAGATGACGTCGTCCATGCCGGACGCGCGCATGTTCTTGTAGGAGCTTTCGCCCATCACCCAGCGCAACGCCTCGACAAGATTCGACTTGCCGCAGCCGTTAGGCCCGACAATACCCGTCAGGCCGCGCTCGATGACGAACTCGCCGGGCTCGACGAAGGACTTGAAACCAAGGAGGCGAAGGCGCGAAAACTTCATTCGCGCCGCCCCATGGAGATGGGCACGCCGAAGCGCTGCCGCTTCAGCGCTGAGCTAGCGTCAGAGCAGAGGGTCGATGATGGCCGACATTTCCTCAATCGACATCGCCCCTTTGTAGGTCTTACCGTTGATGAAGAAGGTCGGTGTCGAGTCGACCTTGAATTCATTGGCGCCGCGCTTCTGGACCGATCTCACATCGTCCAGAAGTTTCTGGTCCGTCAAGCAGGCCTCGAAGGACTCCTGTGTAAAACCGGCGAGCTTCGAGATTTGCAGCAGCGCGTCCTTGGTGTTCGACACGCCAACCCAGTTCGGCTGCTGCCTGAACAGGACGTCCACCATCGGGAAATAGTTATCCTTGGCGCAGCGCGCCAGCATGAAACCGGCTTCCGCGCTCGGGTCGAACGGGAATTCGCGCAGGATATAGCGCGCCTTGCCGGTGTCGATATACTTCGTCTTCAGCTCCGGGAAGGTGGTTTCGGCGAAATGCGCGCAATGCGGGCAGGTCATAGAGGCGTATTCGACAATGGTGACCTTGGCGTCATCCTTGCCGAGCTGCTTGTCAGGCAGCGCGCCCGGCTTCAGCAGTTCCACCATGTCGACGGTGCCCTGGGACTCGGGAACCTTGGCGGCAGCCGGCGTGGCCGGCTTTGCGGGAGTGGCCGGGTCCGCGGGCTTCACATCCGCCGCCTTGGCCTGTTCGCCGGAGTCGCTGCAGGCGGCGAGCAGAGCCACCGCCGGAATGGCGGCCAGCGAAGACAGGACGTTTCTGCGAGACAGACTTTTGCCGAACGGAGGACGGTTCATACGAATCACCTGACAAGGGTTGAATTTTGCAATGCAAAGGCACGAAAAGGCGAGAGTTGGCGCGAATTAAGGCATCTCCATCCCCAATCCAATCGTGAAACCTGACAAAGGTGATCACGAATGCGAGATGTTGACGACAAATCCATGACTGTCTTCAGGGGGTTTTTGACTTCCTTTCACCCAAAATGGTTGCGCCAAGCCTTTCCAGCGAGGCGCGCAGCCCTTCATCCTCGATCAGTTCGACCGTATTGGACAATCTGGTCTGTTCCGCCGCCGTCAAGGGCCTGAAGGTCGGTTTAGGCCGTCCTTTGTCCGTCGTCACCGGTTTTTGCACGATCCTGATGCGGCCTATTGCCGTAAAGCCGAGGAAAGCGTTGACCCGGTTGATGATCTCGCCGGTCTCATGCTGCAGATGAAGTGCGGCCATGCCTTCGCAGGCAATGACCAGCACTGCCGGCTCGAACGGATCGTCCTCATGCAGGCGGCGCGGCCACTGGATCTTCTCGGGCCGCGAGCGGCTGGCCAGGCGCGGACCGGCGATCTCCTCCCAGGACTGGACGAGACCAATCGAGATGCCTGCCCGTTTGCGCAGCACCGGGTCGAGGATTTTGGTGGCAAGATCGCTCACCGGGACGGGATTGCCGTAGGGCGTTCTCCCTGCCATGTACGTTCTCCAGCCACGACCCCAGCAGATTACCGGCCAGGCCAACACACGATCAATGGCACCAGCAGACCAGACCCGCAAGGCCCAGACACGCCAGGCCCAGACACTTGAGGCCATGCCGGACGACACCGCGTCGCGCCTGCTTGCCTGGTACGACGTGCATCATCGCGAGTTGCCGTGGCGGGTGAGCCCGCGCGAGCATGCACGCGGCGTGCGGCCCGACCCCTATCGCATCTGGCTGTCCGAAGTCATGCTGCAGCAGACCACCGTCGAGGCGGTGAAATCCTATTTCCGCGCCTTTGTCGAGAAATGGCCCGATGTCGAAGCGTTGGCCGCGGCGCCGACCGAGGACGTGATGAAGGCCTGGGCGGGGCTCGGCTATTACTCCCGCGCCCGCAACCTCAAGGCCTGCGCCGATCTGGTGGCGGCGCGCGGCGGCCGGTTTCCCGACACCGAGGCCGGTTTGAGAGACCTGCCCGGCATCGGCGCCTACACTTCGGCGGCGATCACGGCGATCGCCTTCGACCGCCCCGCCGCCGTGGTCGACGGCAACGTCGAACGCGTCATATCGAGGCTGTTTTCGATCGCGACGCCACTCACCGAAGCCAAGGCCGAGATACGCGCCCATGTCGAGGCCATGGTGCCGGCGGCAAGGCCGGGCGATTTCGCCCAGGCGATGATGGATCTGGGCGCCACGATCTGCACCCCGCGCCGGCCGCGCTGCATGCTGTGCCCGCTGCGCGAGAACTGCAGCGCCGTCGTTTCAGGCGACCCTGAAAACTTCCCGGTGCGGCTGCCCAAAGCCGACAAGCCGCAGCGGCGCGGCGCTGCTTTCGTCGCGGTGCGCTCGGACGGGGCCATACTTCTGCGCAAACGGCCGGAGAAAGGTTTGCTCGGCGGCATGACCGAGGTGCCGACAACGGCCTGGACGGCGCGGGTGGACGGCGCCACCACACAGGCGGCGGCGCCCTTTCCCGGCGAATGGCGGCACGCCGGGACAATCACGCAGATCTTCACCCATTTCGCCCTGGAGCTCGAAGTCTTTCACGCCCACGTCAAAGGGGATGCGCCGGCAGGGCATTTCTGGTCGCACGCCCACGAGATTTCCGGAGAGGCCCTGCCCACTGTCATGAAAAAGGCAATCGAGGCTGCGATACCCGGCGCGACGAAAAAGCAACGCCCGCATTGAAAGAGGCTTCATGATCGAGATCCGCCACATCGTTTTCGACATCGGCCGCGTGCTGATCCATTACGATCCAAACATTCCCTTCAGCCGCCTCATCCCCGATGCCGCAGAGAGAAAGTGGTTCTTCGACAATGTCTGCACACATGACTGGAACATCGAGCAGGATCGCGGCCGGAGCTGGGAAGAGGCAGAGGCGCGGCTGATTGCGGACTATCCCGACCATGCGGAAAACATCCGCAATTTCCGCCGCCACTGGCACGACATGGTGCCGCACGCCTATGACGACAGCGTCGCCATCATGCTTGGCCTGATCGAAAGCGGACACGATGTGACCATGCTGACCAATTTTGCCTCCGACACTTTGGCGGAAGCCCGCGAACGCTTCGATTTCCTCAATCGTCCGCGCGGCGTGACCATCTCCGGCGAGATCGGCAAGATCAAGCCGGATCGTGAGATCTATGACCATCACGTGGCTGCGTTCGGGCTCGAACCTTCGGCGACGCTGTTCATCGACGACAGCCAGAAGAATGTCGACGGCGCCAAGGCAGCGGGCTGGCAAGCCGTGCTGTTCACCGACGCCAAGACGCTTCAAGCAGATCTTGAGCGCTTTGGAATCAAGGCGCGATCTGAATCGCTTGCGGCGATCCGCTGAGATCTTGATTCAACGCGATACGCGATAATTCGGCAAGGGTTCAGCCCCCTGCCCGTTCCATGCCGAGACGGGCGATGCGCCGCAGTTCGTCGATCGGGGTCAGCCCGCCGCTGCGCTCATAGTGCCAGAAGGTCCAGCCATTGCAGGCATCCAACCCCTGCACCTCGGCGCCGATCTTGTGGATCGAGCCGGCACTGTCGCCGATCGCCACCGTGCCGTCGGCGCGCACCTTGGCCGCCCAGCGTTTCTTGGCGTCGTAAAGCGTGGCGCCCGGCTGCATCAGCCCGGTGTCGAGCAGGCTGACAAAGGCAACGCGCGGTTCGGCGCGCTTGCCGGTCAAGACCGTCAAATCGGCATCCTCCAGCGGCCGTACCGCATCGATACGCTCGTTGGCGGCGTCGATATAGGCCTGCTCGCGCTCGATGCCGACGAAATGACGGCCGAGGCGTTTGGCGACCGCACCTGTCGTGCCGGAGCCGAAGAAGGGGTCGAGCACGATGTCGCCGGGCTTGGTCGAGGCCATCATGATGCGGGCGAGCAGCGCTTCCGGCTTCTGTGTCGGGTGCAGCTTGTCGCCATTGTCGTTCTTCAGCCGCTCGCCGCCGGTGCAAATCGGAAACAGCCAGTCCGAACGCATCTGGATGTCGTCGTTGGACGCCTTCAGCGCCTCGTAGTTGAAGGTGTAGCCCTTGCCCTTCTGGTCACGCGAGGCCCAGATCATCGTCTCATGCGCGTTCTGGAAACGGCGGCCACGGAAATTCGGCATCGGGTTGGTCTTGCGCCAAACCACATCGTTGAGGATCCAGAAGCCCAGATCCTGCATCTTGGCGCCGACGCGGAAGATGTTGTGATAGGAGCCGATGACCCAGATGGTGCCGTTGGGCTTGAGCACGCGGCGCGCCGCCAAAAGCCAGGCGCGAGTGAAGGCATCGTAAGCCTCAAAATTCTCGAACTGGTCCCAGTGGTCGTCGACCGCGTCGACCTTGGACTGGTCGGGCCGGTGCAGATCGCCCTCAAGCTGCAGATTGTAGGGCGGATCGGCGAAGATGACGTCAACCGACTTTTCTGGCAGGCGGTCGAGGGCCGCGACGCAGTCGCCCTTGAGGATCGTGTCCAGCCATTCGGATTGCTGGGGAGCGTGGGACAACTCGTGGAGAAGACGCACGGCAGACATTTTTACACCCAAGGCACGCGTTACTGTTTACTCCCCGTTATGGTTACCGATCAGCGTAAATATTCGGTGAAGGCTCGCGGATAGGCCCGCCAGGTTTGCGAAGGCCGGGCCATTGGTGTATGCCGCGCCGCCCGAGGCCCTCACGGCCGCTTTCATCCTTTCTTTGTCCGGATCACCATGCCCCAGCCAGACCTTGTCATCTTCGATTGCGACGGCGTGCTCGTCGATTCCGAAATCATCGCCGCGCGGGTCGAGGCCGAACTGATAATGCTCGCCGGATATGAAATCTCGGCCGAGGAGATTGCCGAGAGCTATGCGGGCCTGACGTTCAAGGACATACTGATGCGGATCGAGGAGAAGTCCAAAATCCCGTTCCAGGCGTCGCTGATCGACCGCGCCGAAGAACTCGTCGACCGGAAACTGCGCAGCGACGTTCGTGCCATCGAGGGCGTGCGCGAAGCGGTCGCCTCGGTCACGGCGCAGCGCTGCGTCTGCTCCAACTCACGCTCGGAGCGGATAGAATTCATGCTGGAGAAGGTGCATCTGCTGCCGTTTTTCGCCGGCCGCATCTTCTCGGCGTTGGAAATACCGAGCAAAAGGACCAAGCCTGCGCCGGACGTGTTCCTGCTCGCGGCGGAAAAGCTCGGCGCGAATCCGGCGAACACTTTCGTGATCGAGGATTCCGTGCACGGCGTCGCCGGCGCCAGGGCAGCCGGCATGCGGGTGATCGGCTTCACCGGCGCCAGCCACAGCTATCCAGGCCATGCCGACGCGCTGACCGAGGCCGGCGCCGAGACGGTGATCCGCCGCTGGGTAGAGCTGAAAAGCGTGATCGCGGCGCTGTCGGAATGGTCGGCCGACGCCTGACCACCGTGCGCCGCGACGCTCGTTGCCCCATAAACTACCGGGACTAGACTGCGACTAGTTTATCGCCGCGGCCCTCTTCCTGTGGGTCTTCTTCGGCTTGTCCGGTGCCTTCGGCGCGGTTTCGTCATAGCCGGCATAGGCCTGATAATCCTGCGCCGTCGGCGCTGGCACGACGACATTGGAATCGGTGAAGACGAACTGGGTGGCGACCGAGGGATCGGTGACCTGGACCTGATACTGGTGAATCTGAGAGTAGAGTACGTCGGTGCCGTGCATCACCGCGGTACGGATCGGCATGGTGATGGTGCCGGGCGTAAACTTCGGTCCCGGCACGATCTTGCCGGCAACCGCGATCTTCATGGTCAGCTGGCCATCGGCACGGCTGCAGTCGCGGGTCACGTCGGCAATCGACGCCTGGTAAATGACCCTCGCGGAATCGTCCGGCGGCGTGGCAGCGGCGGCGTCAGCCGCGGCCTGGGCAGCGGCGTCGCCGGTCTTCTTGAGCTTCGGCTTGGCCTTCTTGACCTCATTGGCATAGGTGTTGAAAAACGCCGTGCCGTCGCGCACCGTCACCCGCGGGCAATAGGCATTCAGCTGGCTGGCGAGAATCTTGGGATCCTGCGGGGGCGGTGGTGCCGTCGGGTCCTTCTTGCCAAAACCGAGGTTCAGGATGCCATTGTCGCCCGATTGGCAGCCGGCGGCGGCGAGCATAAAGCCGATGAGCGCAAGACCCGCCAAAAAGCGGCCACTGAGTGTACGAAACGCCATGAAACTGCACTTCCCTCTCGTAAAGCTGGTGACGTATATCAACGCCGCGGCAAAAATGCGACTGGAGCCGGCACAGAAATTAACCACCTTGTGGTGAACGGAAAAGCCAAGCGGCAACGGGACTGAGACATGCAATATGTGAGTACACGCGGGGAAGCACCCGCGCTTGGATTTTCCGACACCGTGCTGGCTGGGCTGGCGCGCGATGGCGGGCTTTACGTGCCGCGCGAGTGGCCGCGGTTTTCAGCTTCCGAGATCCGCGCCATGCGTGGCCTTGCCTATCCCGATCTCGCGATCCGTGTGCTGTCACCGTTCCTTGGCGGCGAAATTGCGGCGCCAGTCTTCGAACGCCTGGTGCGCGAAGCCTACGCCACGTTCCGTCACGAAGCGGTCTGCCCGCTTGTGCAGACCGGCCCCAACACCTTTGTCCTCGAACTCTTCCATGGGCCGACGCTGGCATTCAAGGATGTGGCGATGCAGTTGCTCGCCCGGCTGATGGACCATGTGCTTGCCGAACGCGACCAGCATGCCACCATCGTCGGCGCCACCTCGGGCGACACCGGCGGCGCGGCGATCGACGCCTTTGCCGGGCGCAGCCGCACCGACATCTTCATCCTGTTCCCGCATGGCCGCGTTTCGCAGGTGCAGCAGCGCCAGATGACGACGTCCAAGGCCGAAAACGTCCACGCGCTGGCGATCGAAGGCAATTTCGACGACTGCCAGGGGCTGCTCAAGGACATGTTCAACGACCACGCCTTCCGTGATCGGGTGGCGCTGTCGGGGGTCAATTCGATCAACTGGGCCCGCATCATGGCCCAGATCGTCTATTATTTCTCCTCGGCCCTGTCGCTCGGCGCGCCGGACAGGCCGGTGTCGTTCACCGTGCCGACCGGCAATTTCGGCGATATCTTCGCCGGCTACGCTGCCAAGAAGATGGGCCTGCCGATCGAACGGCTGGTCATCGCCACCAACGACAACGACATATTGGCGCGTACCTTCGCGACCGGCGAATACCGCACCAAGGGTGTCTTTGCGACCACCTCGCCGTCGATGGATATCCAGGTTTCGTCGAATTTCGAACGCCTGCTGTTCGAAGCCTCCAACCGTGACGCGGCGACCGTGCGACGCTACATGGAAGGCCTGAAGCAGTCCGGCGCCTTCACGATAGAAGCCCGCGAAATCAGTGGGATGCGGTCCGAGTTCGACGCCGGCCGTGCCACCATGGACGAGGTCGCCGCCACCATCCGCTCGACGCTCGCGGCCAGCAATTACCTGCTCGACCCGCATACGGCGGCTGCCGTGCATGTCGCGGCGGGCAGGGCGGCAAGAGCCGTGCCGATGGTGGTGCTGGGCACGGCGCACCCGGCAAAATTCCCGGCCGCCGTCGAGGCCGCCAGCGGCGTCTCGCCGGCCCTGCCCGCATGGCTAGGGGGATTGATGACATTTGAGGAAAAATACACGGTACTTCCATCCGACCTGAAAATGGTGGAAGATTACGTCAGCCGCCGCGCGCGGGCGGCGCGTTAGGGAGTACGAACCATATGGGTGTTGAGGTAAGCCGTCTGTCGAACGGCCTGACAGTCGCCACCGAAACCCTTCCAAGTATCGAATCGGTTGCCTTGGGTGCCTGGGTCAAGTCCGGCGCCCGCAATGAACGTGACGAAGAGCATGGCATGGCCCATCTGCTCGAGCATATGGCGTTCAAGGGCACGAAGCGGCGGACGGCCTTCGAAATCGCCTCGGAGATCGAGGATGTCGGCGGCGAGATCAACGCCGCCACCAGTGTCGAGACCACCTCCTACTATGCCAGGGTGCTGTCCGACGATGTGCCGCTGGCCGTCGACATCCTCGCCGACATCCTTCAGGAGTCCGAATTCGACCCGCAGGAGCTCGAGCGCGAGCAGCACGTCATCCTGCAGGAGATCGGCGCCGCGCACGACACGCCAGACGATATCGTCTTCGACCGTTTCACCGAGACGGCCTTTCGCCACCAGACCATCGGCCGCTCGATCCTGGGCACGCCGGAAACCGTCAAATCCTTCACTTCCAAGCAGCTGCACGATTTCATCGAACGCCAATATGGCGCCGAGCGGATGGTGATCGTGGCTGCCGGCGACATCAAGCACGACAATTTCGTGCGCGAGGTGGAGAAGCAGCTCGGCGGCTTCCGCAGCAAGGCCGACAGCACCATCCCGCAATATGCGCAATATGTCGGCGGCGATTTCCGCGAGGACCGCGACCTGATGGACGCGCAGATCGTGCTGGGCTTCGAGGGCCGCGCCTATCACGTGCGAGACTTCTATGCCTCGCAGGTGCTGTCGATGATCCTCGGCGGCGGCATGTCGTCGCGCCTGTTCCAGGAAGTCCGCGAGAAACGCGGCCTGTGTTATTCGGTCTATGCCTTCCACTGGGGCTTTTCCGACACCGGCATCTTCGGCGTCCACGCCGCGACCGGCCAGAGCGACATCGCCGAACTCGTGCCCGTCATCATCGACGAGTTGCAGAAGGCCGGCGAGGACATCCTGCAGGAAGAACTCGACCGCGCGCGCGCCCAGTATCGCGCCGGACTGATCATGTCCGCCGAAAGCCCGGCCAGCCGCGCTTCACAGATCGCAAGGCAGCTGCTTTTGTTCGGCAGGCCGATCGCCAAGGAAGAATTGATGGAGCGCCTGTCGGCGCTGACGGTGGAGCGGCTGACCGACCTGTCGTCGCGGATGTTCTCGACCAAGCCGACGCTTACCGCTGTCGGGCCCGTGGGTACGCTGGCACCATATGAGGCGATCCTCGATTCGCTTCCGGGTACGCAGACCACGGCCCGCAGGCTCGCCGTCTAAGTCCCCAAAGCGCCGTGTTCGCGCTCCCTTTCTTTCGCCGTGACCTGCCGGCGCTGAAGGGCAACCTCGTCACGTTGCGCGTGCCCTACACCAATGACTACCGGGAATGGTCGACGCTGCGCGGCGAAAGCCGGGCCTTCCTGGAGCCGTGGGAGCCGCGCTGGACCCCCGATGAACTCGACCGCACGGCATGGCGCCTGCGCATCAGCCGCTATCGCGAAGACTATGCACAGGGAACCGCGATCGCCTTCTTCATTTTCGAGAAGTCGAGCGGCAAGCTGGCCGGCGGCATCACGCTCGGCAACATACGCCACGGTGTCTCGCAAAGCGGCCATGTCGGCTACTGGATCGGCGAACGCTTCGGCGGCCGCGGCCTGATGACCGACGCGGTCAAGGTCGTGGCCCGCTTCGCCTTCGATACGCTGAGGTTGCACCGGATCGAGGCGGCCTGTATTCCCGACAACATCCGGTCGATCCGCGTGCTTGAAAAAGCCGGATTCCGGCGCGAAGGACTGTTAAGATCCTATCTCAGGATCAACGGCATCTGGCAGGACCATTACCTCTACGCCCGGATCGTGGACGATCCGCTGGACGCAGGAACGAAGGACTGATTTTTGACGAATTTCCTGCGAAACGGGCCGCTGTTCGCCTTTGTCCTCGCGGCAATCCTGACGCTGTGCGCGGCTTCGTCGGCCTTTGCCGTCGAACCGATCAAGATTGCCCGCGACGACGTCGCGCTCGACCTGTCGCGCGCCTTCGAGATCTACCGCAACCAGGGTGAGAATTTCCAGGTGTCGACCGCGCCCGGGCCGGACGGCATCGTGCGGCGCATCGAGGTCGAGGCCAATGACGCGCGCTCGACCGGCGACTGGGCGGTGTTCGCGCTGGCCAACACCACCGACCAGCAGCTCGACAGGCTGATCGTGGCGCCGCATTTCCGGCTGGTCAATTCCGGCATCTTCTGGCCTGATCTCGGCGCCACCCGCATTGCCGCGATCACGCCAAGCGAGGGCTTCGCGCTCGACCGCCAGACCAGCCCTGACGCCGATGTGTTCCGGGTGACGCTGAACCCTGGAACGGTGATCACCTTCATCGCCGAACTGGCCTCGCCCAAGCTGCCGCAGGTCTATCTGTGGGAGCCGGAAGCCTACAAGGACTCGGTCAACTCCTACACGCTGTTTCGCGGCATCGTGATCGGCATTGCAGGCCTTCTGGCGCTGTTCCTGACCATCCTCTTCGTGGTCAAGGGCACCTCGATGTTCCCGGCGACCGCGGCCCTTGCCTGGGCGGTGCTTGCCTATATCTGCGTCGATTTCGGCTTCCTCAACAAGGTCATCGAAATCTCGCCCGGAAACGAGCAGATGTGGCGGGCTGGAACGGAGGTGGCGCTTGCGGCGACCTTCGTGGTCTTCCTGTTCGCCTATCTCAACCTCAACCGATGGCACGGCCATTTCAGCTACGGCGCGCTGGTCTGGATCCTCGGGCTGGTGCTGATTGCAGGCGTGGCCATCGTCGATCCGGCGGTCGCCGCAGGCATCGCCCGCATCTCCTTTGCCGCCACCGCATTGACCGGGCTCGGCCTGATCATCTTCCTCGGGATTCGTGGTTATGACCGCGCCATCATGCTGGTGCCCAGTTGGGTCATGGTGCTGTTGTGGCTATGCGGGTCGTGGATGGCGATCACCGGCATGCTCGACAATGACATCGTCCAGCCGGCGCTCGGCGGCGGGCTGATCCTGATTATTCTGCTCATCGGCTTTACCGTCATGCAGCACGCCTTTGCCGGCGGTGCACTGCATCAGGGGCTGTTCTCCGACCTCGAACGCCAGGCGCTGGCGGTTGCCGGGTCGGGCGACACGGTGTGGGATTGGGACGTTCTGCGCGACCGCGTCGTCACCAAACCCGACGTCAGCATCCAGCTCGGCCTCGCGCCCAACAGCCTTGGGGGTGCGGCGCGCAACTGGCTGCCGGTGCTGCATGCCGACGACCGCGACACGTTCCGCACGACGCTCGACGTAGTGCTGGAGCACCGGCGAGGCCGGGTGGCGCAGAATTTCCGCCTGCGCGGCGCCGACGGGCACTATCACTGGTTCGCCTTGCGGGCGCGGCCAGTCATCGGATCGGACGGCGAGGTCATACGCTGCGTCGGCACTATGGTCGACGTCACCGAGCAGAAGAAGTCCGAGGAGCGGCTGCTGCATGACGCCGTGCACGACAATCTGACCGGCCTGCCGAACCGCGAATTGTTCATGAACCGGCTGGAAGCGATCATCTCGATCGCCCGCACCGAAGAGAAGGTGCGACCGACCGTCTTCGTCATCGACATAGACCGCTTCAAGCAGGTCAATGACGGGCTCGGCATCTCGGCCGGCGACACCATCCTGCTCACCATTGCGCGGCGCCTGCACCGGTTGCTCAAGCCGAAGGATTCGCTGTCGCGCTTTGCCGGCGACCAGTTCGCGCTGATGCTGTTGTCCGAACAGGACCCCGCCCGCATCGCCGGTGTGGCGGACGCCATCAAGCATGCGATCAACAACCCGATCACCTTCGCCAAGCGCGAGATCGTGCTGACCGCCTCGATCGGCCTGATCACCTGGACCTCGGCGCAGACCTCGGCCGAGGACATGGTCAAGGACGCTGAACTTGCCATGCACCAGGCCAAACGCTTCGGCGGCGACAGGATCGAACCGTTCCGCCCGGCTTTCCGCACCGTCGGCACCGACCGGCTACAGTTCGAATCCGATTTGCGGCGCGCCATCGAGCGGCGCGAATTCACCCTTGCCTACCAGCCGATCGTGCGGCTGGAGGACGGCAGCGTCGCCGGCTTCGAAGCCTTGCTGCGCTGGGACCATCCGCGCCGCGGCATGATCCCGCCGGCGGATTTCATTCCGGTAGCCGAAAGTTGCGGGCTGATCGTGCAGCTTGGGCTGTTCGCCATGCAGCAGGCGGCCGAGGACCTGGCCGGTTGGCAAAAGCAAATCGGCGACGCACCGCTCTCGGTCTCGGTCAATTTGTCCAGCCGCCAGTTGATCCGCCGCGACCTGGTCAGCGATGTCCGCTCGGTCATCGCGCGGGCCAATCTGAAGCCACGCTGCTTCCGGCTGGAACTGACCGAATCGCTGGTGATGGACAATCCCGAACAGACCGCCCATGTGCTGACCAAGCTGAAGCAGCTCGGCATCGGCCTGTCGCTGGACGATTTCGGTACCGGCTATTCGTCGCTCGCTTATCTGACAAGATTCCCATTCGACACGATCAAGATCGACAAGAGTTTCGTCGACGACAACACGCCCAAGCGCGCCGTTCTGCTCAAGTCCATGGTCAACATGGCGCATGAGCTCGGCCTGTCGGTGGTCGCCGAGGGCATTTCGGACGAACGCGATGCGCTGGAACTGCGCCAGATGGGCTGCGAATATGTGCAGAGCTTCATGTTCGGCGCGCCGATGCCGGGCGACCAGGTGCTGAAGACGTTGAAGGAACAGTATCCGCTGACGCAGGCCTGATGGGGTTCAGGCGCGTTGCCCAAGCGCGATAGCCTAGCGAGAAAAGGCCTCGGCGATTGGCCGAGACATTACTCGTTTCGTCATCCACGGGCGAAGCAAGGAACGAAGCGACGCGGCGGAGACCCTAGGATGACGAAGGTGGGGGACGGCTTCGGCTAATCTCGAACGTTGGCTGGCTTCAGGCGTGTCCGGCGGCCAGGCTGAGATGGGCCAGATCGATACCGATCGAGGCGAGGATGCGATCGTATTTGCGCTCGATGTCGGCGTCGAAGAGAAGCTCGGGGGTGGCCGGACAGGTCAGCCAGCCATTCTCGGCGATCTCGGTTTCCAGCTGGCCGGCGCCCCAGCCGGAATAGCCAAGCGCCATCAGTGCGTGACGCGGGCCGCGACCCGACGATATGGCGCGCAAAATGTCGACCGTCGCGGTCAGGCAGATGTCGTCGGAAACGGTCAGCGACGATTCCACGCGGTAGTCGCCCGAATGCAGGACGAAGCCGCGGCTGCGGTCGACAGGCCCGCCATTGCGCACGACGAAATCGCGCGCCTGCGCCGGCAGGCGGATCGCCTCCTGCTCGTTCATGATGCCGAGCTGCACCAACAGATCCGGAAATAGCATCTGCTGTGTCTGGTTGATGATCAGGCCCATCGCGCCTTCATCGCTGTGCGCGCAGATGTAGATGACCGAGCGCGTGAAGCGGTCGTCCTTCATGCCGGGCATGGCGATCAGGAACTGATCGTCGAGAAAGCCGCGTCCAGCAGCCGTCTTCTTGTGGCGCAACAAATCCATGGCAGCGAGGGTACCGTGTTTCCCCGGCGTCGAAAAGATGCGCCGCGCCGGATTCGACCAAAGCCCATGGTGCCAGGCCGCGATGGCTTGCCCGCGAAGGTCACGCAAATATGATATCAACAAAGCCGTGAAAACATTGCGCGGCCACGAACGGACGATCAAATCAGCGACATGCAAAGCCTGAAAATCCTGCTGCTCGGCGCCGCCATCGGATCGGCGAGCGTTCTCACCGCCTCCGCCTCCTCGTCGGCCTGGTACAATAGCGAAGGCGGCAAGGTGCGGCTGGTGACATCAGGCAAACCCGACGGGGCCGGCCGCATCCAGGGCGTTCTCGACATCGCGCTCAAGCCGGGCTGGAAGACCTATTGGCGCGATCCGGGCGACGCCGGCGTCCCGCCGCAGCTCGATGTTTCGGCCAGCACCAATATTGCCGATGCCACACTCTCGTTTCCGGCACCCCAACGCCACGACGATGGTTATGGCAAATGGGCAGGCTATAATTATCCAGTTTCGCTGCCGGTGGTGTTCACGCTGTCGGTGGCGAAGGATACGGCCGTCATCGACGCCGACGTCTTCCTCGGCATTTGCGAAACGATCTGCATACCGGTGCAGACGCGGCTGACGGTCGACCCCGGTTCCGACCCCGACAATGCGGACGATGCAGCCCTGGTGAAGGCGAGTTTCGCGGCGTTGCCGGCACCCGCGAGATCAGATTTCGGCATCAATGTCCTGCCGGGAGATCACGAGACGCTGGTTGTCGAGGCGCGTTTTCCCGGTGACCCCGAGGCCGCGGATTTCTTCGTCGCCGGTGAGCGGGACTACATGTTCGGCGCCCCTTCCCGCAGCGAAAAGGACGGCAAACTCATCTTCACCGTGCCGATCCTCGACCGCCCCTCGGCTACGCCAACGGATGGCGGACTTCACTACACACTGACGAGCTCGGCGGGCGCGGTCGAAGGGCTGCTGCCTTTCCCTTGATCCAGCTTGCCCGAACGGTTGCAGGACGCCGCTGAGTTCGCTACGCAAGCATGCATCCTTCCTTCCCATCCCCAAGCGAGGAACTCATGACCATTTCCGTTGGCGACAAGCTGCCTGATGCGACCTTCAAGACGATGACCGCCGACGGCGCCAAGGCGATCACCTCGGCCGAGATTTTCCCGGGCAAGAAGGTGGTTCTGTTCGGTGTTCCCGGCGCCTTCACGCCGACCTGCAGCAACAACCATCTGCCCGGCTATCTCGAAAACCATGACGCCATCCTGGCCCGCGGCGTCGACACCATCGCCGTCGTTTCGGTCAACGACGTTCACGTCATGGGCGCCTGGGCGCGCTTCACCGGCGGTGAGGACAAGATCCTGTTTCTCGCCGATGGCAGTGGTGATTTCGCCAAGGCGGTCGGCCTCGACAACGACCTTTCCGCAGGCGGCATGGGCCTGCGCTCGAAGCGGTTTTCGATGATCGTCGACGACGGCAAGGTCACCGCGCTCAATGTCGAGACCAAGCCCGGCGTCGACGAGTCCGGCGCGGCTCACATTCTGGGACAGCTCTGAGCTTCAACGGTTATGTCGGGCGAGGCCGCACGGCCGGCCTCGCCCGATGACCGCTTGCGCTTGAGAATTGCCCGCTTTCGGGGGGATTCCAACGATGTTCGACGTCTTCTGGCGCGCTGTCGCGATCGGCGTCGGCGCCACCGTGCTGATGGATCTCTGGGCGATCCTGCTTCACAAGGCGTTCGGCCAGCCACGGCCGAACTGGGGACCGGTCGGCCGCTGGGTCTGGCATCTCGGCGACAAGGTGTTTCACGATGATATCGGCGAGGCGGAGCCTTACGCGCATGAAGTGGCGCTGGGCTGGGCGTTTCACTATTTCGTCGGCATCGTCTACGGCATCATCCTGGTCGTGCTGGCCGGAACAGGCTGGCTCGCCGCACCGAGCTTCCTGCCGGCCTTCATCCTAGGCATCGTCACCGTCGGCGCCGGCTGGTTCCTGCTGGCGCCTGGCATGGGCGCCGGATGGGCAGCCTCGAAGCGGCCCAATCCCATGCGGATCCGTGCGCTGAACCTGGTGGCGCACACGGTCTTCGCGCTCGGGCTTTGGGGCACGGCGCTGCTGATCCGCTGAGGGTCTAGGCCTGTTCCGGCCTGTCGATCGGCCGCCATCCATGGACGACGCGGCGCGCACCGATATCGTAGGCAAAAAAATTGCCGCCGCCCGCCGGCTGATCCGCCTCGCGGCTGATCTCCCGTCCGCTGAGAGACAGCAGCAAGAGCGTTCCGACGCCGCCATGGCCGACAAAGGCTATGTCTCCGGCCCCGCTCTCATCAAGCACGGCCTCGACCTCACTCACAATTCGTTGCTGCGCGTCGATGGCCCGTTCCCATCCGCGAACGCTTTCGTGCGGGTTGGCGAAGAACTGGTCGGCAACCGCTTCGAACTCCGGCGGCGGCAGAAAGCCGGTCGCGGACCGGTCATTCTCATGCATGCGTTGCCTGACCTCGACAGCAAGGCCGAGAGGGCTTGCCAGGATTTCGGCCGTTTCCATTGCCTTGCGCTCGCCCGAAGACACGATGCGCCGGATTGCACCGACCCATGGCTGATCGAGCATGGCAACGGCTCTCGCCCTCCCGACGTCGGACAGCCCCCATTCCGGCACGGGAATAGCGGCGTCGATTTGAACCTGGGGATGCGTGACATAATAGAGGATCGGCACGATCGAGTTTCCCCTGCCCGAGAAGTCGGCCGGCTGCAGGAACTCAGTAGCTCTGGGTCGAACGACGCGCTTTCGTGGCCGGCGGCTGCTTCAGCTGGGCATCCGGCTTCGGCGCTGAAACCGCCGGCTTGAACGAGCCCTTCTTGAACGGCGCCATGCCTTCCCTGGCCAATTCGTCGGCGCGCTCGTTCTCGGTGTGGCCGGCATGGCCCTTGACCCAGTTCCAGGTGACCTTATGGCGCCGGTTGGCTTCATCGAGGGCCTGCCACAGTTCGCCATTCTTGACCGGCTTCTTGTCGGCGGTCTTCCAGCCGTTCTTCTTCCAGCCATGGATCCACTTGGAAATACCGTCCATGACGTATTTGCTGTCGGTGTGAAGCTCGACAGTACAAGGCTCCTTCAGCGCATTCAGCGCCGAGATGGCGGCCAGCAGTTCCATGCGGTTGTTGGTCGTTTCGGCCTCGCCACCGGAAAGCTCCTTGGTGGTGCCGTTGAAGCGCAGGATAGCGCCCCAGCCGCCAGGGCCGGGATTGCCCGAACAGGCGCCGTCAGTGAAGATTTCAACCCGTTTGCTCATGATACCCCATATCAGGCCAATCCATATTCCGAAGCCGATTTGATCGCCCGATGAAACCGCATTCGCCTGATATATTCGGTCGGGTCGCGCTTCATGACCAGGCCGCCATCGGGAACCGTCAACCAGTCGTAGAGCCGGGTCAGCATGAAGCGCAGCGCCGAACCGCGCGACAGCATAGGCAGCGCCGCCTTTTCCTCTCCGCTCAGCGGGCGCACGCTCTGATAGCCGGCGAGCAGTGCCTTGCCTTTGGTGAGGTTGAAGGAGAAATCCTTCTCGAAACACCAGGCGTTGAGGCAGGTGGCGACGTCGTAGGCATAGAGGTCGTCACAGGCGAAATAGAAGTCGATCAGGCCGGACAGTTTTTCACCCAGGAAGAAGACGTTGTCCGGAAAAAGATCGGCATGGATGATGCCTGCCGGAAGGCCCTTCGGCCAATCTTGCTCGAAATCGGCGAAGTCGGCATCGACCTCGGCCGCCAGGCCCGGCTCGACCTCGTCGGCTCGGTCGCGGGCCGCCTTCCAAAGCTTGCGCCAACCGTCGATGGCGAGCGAATTGGGGCGGGTCATCGGAAAATCGGCGCCAGCCAGGTGCAAGGCGGCCAGTGCCTTGCCGACCTCAGCGCAGTGCGTCGCCGTCGGCCGCCGCAGTGAGAGGCCTTCGAGAAAGGTGATGATGACCGCCGGCCGGCCGGCCAGCGTGCCGATGACGCTGCCGTCATGCGCGGTCACCGGCAGCGGACAGGACACGCCCTTGTTGGCGAGATGGCCCATCAGCCCAAGAAAAAACGGCAAATCGGCCTTCTCGACCCGCTTTTCGTAGAGCGTCAATATGTAGGAGCCGCTGGAGGTGTGAAGCAGGAAGTTCGAATTCTCAGTGCCTTCGGCGATGCCCTTGTAGGACAGGAGATCGCCGACCGGGTAGTGCTTCAGGAAAGCGCCGAGTTCGCCCTCCGCAACGTCGGTATAGACCGCCATCTGCCTTACGCGGCCCCATTGACGAAGGCCATGTCGGCCGGCGTGAGTTCGACATCGCGCAGTACCCGCATGACCGGAAAATCCTCTGTTTCGGTGGCCGTGATGGCCAGGTCGATGGTGACATCGAAGCGCTGGCGGAACGCGTCGATGATCTCGTCGACGATGATCTCCGGCGCCGATGCCCCCGCCGACAGGCCGAGCGTCGAAATGGTGCCGATGTCATTCCACGGAATTTCGGCGGCGCGCTGCACGAGAAGCGACATGGTGGCGCCGGCACGCTCGGCCACTTCGACAAGGCGGCGCGAATTGGAGGAATTGGGGGCGCCGACGATCAGATAGAGATCAGCGCCCGGGGCGGTGTCCTTGACCGCTTCCTGGCGGTTGGTGGTGGCGTAGCAGATCGATTCCGCCGCCGGTGCCTGCAGATCGGGAAAGCGCTCCCGCAGCGCACGGATGATGCCAGCGGTGTCCTCGACCGACAGCGTGGTCTGGGTGACGAAGCCAAGCGCCTTCGGATCGGCGGGCACGAGCCTGGCGGCATCGGCCTCGGTCTCGACCAGCGTGACGGCGCCCTCCGGCAATTGGCCCATCGTGCCGATCACCTCGGGGTGCCCGGCATGGCCGATCAACAGCACATGGCGGCCAAGCCGCTGATGGCGCATCGCCTGTTTGTGGACCTTCGAGACCAGCGGACAGGTGGCATCGAGATAAAACAGATTGCGCGCCTGCGCGTCCGCTGGCACCGATTTCGGCACGCCATGCGCCGAGAACACGACCGGCGACTGCCGGTGTTCGGCCGGGATCTCTGACAACTCCTCGATGAAGACGGCACCAAGGCTCTGCAGCCCTTCGACAACGTAACGGTTGTGCACGATCTCGTGGCGGACATAGACCGGCGCGCCATATTTCTTCAGCGCCAGCACGACGATCTGGATGGCACGGTCGACGCCGGCACAGAAACCGCGGGGCTGGCAAAGCCGGATCGTCAGCGGAGGCTTGTTGGTTGTCTGAAGCATTAAATCCTAGCCGGTTCGTCAGCGCCGAAATGAGGTGCCTACCCCTGTTCTGTCAAGAGCAGGTCCTGTCAAGGGCGTCGGTAGAAAGGGGGCGCTGCTTGCGTTCATTCCTCGTTCGCGGGACGGCGAAGCCGCAGGATGAGCACGGCGGCGAGTGCTGCTGCAAGCCCATACCAGGTCATCGCATACTGCAGATGGCTGTTCGGCAGGTCGATGATGGTGACGCCGCCTATCGGCAAACCGCCGGGATTGGGCGTCTTGTCGGCATCGATGAAGATCGGCACCAGCGTGAACCCGGCCGGCAGGCCGGCGCTCGCCGCCATGGCGTCGCGGTCCTTCCAGTAGAAGATGTTCTTCGCCACGTCATTGTCGGGAAGCATCATTGACGGCTTTGTCGGCAGCGGATTGCGGGCAAGCCCGGTGATGATCACCTTGCCTGGGATCTGCCCCTTGGCGCGCTTGGCCGGGTCTTTCAGATCATAAGGTATGAAACCACGATTGATGAGGACGAAGCGGCCGTCGTCAAGGGCAAGCGGCGTGTAGACGTTGAAGCCGGCGTCGCCTTCCCAGGTCGCGTAGAAATGCCGTTCGCCCGAATGCAGGAACGTGCCGGAGACCGTGACCGGCGTGTAGTCGACGTCACCGGTCGAGGCGAATTCCTTCTCGACTTCGGCCAGCGGGAGCGGCGCCGAATGGGTGCGCTGGTCGATGGTCTGCAGGAGACCTTCCTTCCAGTGCAGGCGCTGGACCTGCCAGGTGCCGAGTGCCAGCAGGATCAAAAGCAGCACCAGGCCAAGGCCAAGCAGCAATGCAGATCGTGGCCGCGATCGGCCGGCACCTTTGATGGATGCCTCGCTCATTCGCCGTGGTCCAGCCGGCCTTCGGCCGCCTTGTTGGCATATTGGAGAGTAAGCAGGACGCCCTTGATCAGCCGCAGCGCCGTCAGGCACAGCACAAGGGCCAATGGGATCCAGACCAGCAGATGCAGCCACAGCGGCGGGCTCAGCGTCACCTCGACCCACAGCGCCAGGCCGACGATGATGAAGCCGATGATCAGGATGACGAAGACCGCCGGTCCGTCGCCGGCATCGGCAAAGGAATAATCGAGGCCGCAATTGACGCAGCGTTTGCCGACGGTGAGGAAGCCGGAAAACAACCGCCCCTCGCCGCAGCGCGGGCAGCGGCCGTGCAGGCCGGCCGAAATCGGCTCGATCGGAGGCCAGATCGCCTTGTCTTCACTCATGGATTGGGCCGCCACTCATCCCTATTGCTTGATCTCGATCGGTGTCCCATCGGCCACCATTGCCCAGATTTCGTCCATGTCAGAGTCCGTAACCGCAATGCAGCCATCAGTCCAGTCGACCAATTGAAGCAGCCAGCCCCACCAGCCGAAACCATTCGGCTGGCCGTGGATCATGATCATGCCACCGGCGTCGACATTGCGCGCCTTTGCCGCCGCCAGATCGTCGGCATCGGGATAGGAAATGTGGATCGATCTGTGCGCGATGCTGTTGGGATTGCGCCAGTCGAGCATATAGCGCCCCCTCGGGTGTGCGCTGGTCGCCCTCCTGGTCCTTGTGGCCGACGGGATCCCCGCCAAGCGCGATACCATAGCTGCGCAGGGCTTTGCCGTCGCTAATCAGCTCCAGCCGCCGCTCCGCCTTGTGGACACGCACCAGATCGACCTTCTCGGCCGCAAGGGCCGGAAATGCCAGGAGGATGAATGCGCAGATCGCCCAGGGAATTGTCAGCCGCATCGGCGATCGATCGGCGATCATGGCGCCGAAAAGAAGAAGGCGGCCACGTCGCCGCGTCCGCCCCTCCCTGAAATCCAATCCCAAAGACCGGATCAGTGGCCTTCGATCACCGCACCAGCCGATCCCCAGACATAGATCGCTGAGAACAGGAACAGCCAGACCACGTCGACGAAGTGCCAGTACCAGGCGGCCGCCTCGAAGCCGAAATGCTGTTTGGGGGTGAAATCGCCCTTCATCGCGCGGATCAGACAAACCAGCAGGAAGATGGTGCCGATGATGACATGGAAGCCGTGGAAGCCGGTCGCCATGAAGAAGGTGGCGCCGTAGATGGAATCCTTGAAGCCGAACGGAGCGTGTATGTACTCGTAGGCCTGCACCATGGTGAACAGCATGCCGAGGCCGACGGTCAGCACCAGGCCGTTGATAAGGCCCTTGCGATCGCCATGGATGAGCGAATGGTGCGCCCAGGTGACCGTGGTGCCCGACAAGAGCAGGATGATGGTGTTGTAGAGTGGCAAATGGAAGGGATCGAGAACCTCCATGCCCTTCGGAGGCCAGACACCACCGGTAAATGTGTGGCGCGCATAGTTCTGCACCTCGCCGGCAAAAAGGCTGGCGTCGAAATAGGCCCAGAACCAGGCGACGAAGAACATCACCTCCGAGGCGATGAACATGATCATGCCATAGCGCAGATGCAGCGACACGACCCGCGTGTGGTGACCCTCATGCGCTTCCTTGATCGTGTCCGACCACCAGGCGAACATGGTATAGAGGATGATCACCAGGCCGATGAAGAACAGCCACGGATTGGCGATGTTGTGGCCGAAGATCGGGAACGATCCGCCCTTCAGATATTGCATCAGGGCAACACCGCCAAAGGCCATGACGAGCGCGCCTATCGAGCCCAGGAAAGGCCACGGGCTCGGGTCGACGAGATGATAGTCGTGATGTTTTGCGTGCGCGTCTGCCATATCAACCCCCGAGATTTGCTTCGGTATCTGAAATTGTCTTGCTGGTGCCTTGGACCGGCTCCGAAGAGGCGACCGGCTTGTTCTTCTCGACCGGGAACATCGTATAGGACAGCGTGATCGTCTTCACGTCCTTCAGTTCCGGCACGTTCACGATATCGGGGTCCACATAGAACAGGACCGGCATGTCCAGCGTCTCGCCGGGCTTCAGCGACGTATCGGTGAAGCAGAAACACTCGACCTTGTTGAAATACGGACCCGCCAGTTCCGGCTGCACGTTGAAGGTGGCGCGGCCGGTGACGGGGCGATCGAACTTGTTGGTCGCTTGATAATGCGCCTGCACGGTCTCGCCGATCTTCATCGTCATCGAGCGCTGGACCGGCTGGAATTCCCACGGCACGCCGGCGACATTGGCGTCGAAGCGGACGGTGATCTCACGGTCGAGCACGCGGCCGGCATATTGCTTCTCGACACGTTGCGTCGTGCCGCCATAGCCGGTCGCCTGGCAGAACATCTTGTAGAGCGGCACAGCGGCATAGGCCATGCCGATCATGCCGGTGAAGAAGGCAAGGCAGACAGCCGCGACGATGCGGTTGCTGTTCTTGCCGGCCGGCTTTTTGGACATCTCGACGCTCATCACATCGTGCCCAGATTGTGGCCGAACTTGATGATCGTGGCGATGTAGAAGATGACGACCAGCACCGCCAGCGCCACGCCGATCGCAATGGATCGGCTTCGCTGAGCCTTCCTCTGACGCTCGGTCAAGGTGACCGTCTCAAGCTTTTCCTCGACCATGATCATGCCCCACCCATGGCAAGGGCGCGTTCGACGACGCTGTCGGCCAGGTAGGCAGCGAAGATGGCGAAGAGATAAAGCAGCGAATAGGCAAACAACGCCTTGGCCGGCTTCATGGCGCGGTCGTCGTCGGCCATGCCGAGCACTTTCCAGGCGTACCAGACAAAGCCAAGCCCGAGCAGCATGGCGGCCACGCCATAGAAGAGAGTCGTGTAGCCGAGCAGCCAGGGCGCCACGCCGACCGGGGCAAGCACCAGCGCATAAGCGAAAATCTGACGGCGGGTCGACGCGTAGCCGGCAACATTGGGCATCATCGGAATGCCGGCACGCTCATAGTCCCCGGACTTGAACAACGCCAGCGCCCAGAAATGCGGCGGCGTCCACAGGAAGATGATCAGGAAAAGGACGATGCTTTCGAGGCTGACCGATCCGGTCACCGCGGCCCAGCCGATGACCGGCGGAATCGCACCGGCCGCTCCGCCGATGACGATGTTCTGCGGCGTCCAGCGCTTCAGCCACATCGTGTAGACGACGGCATAGAAGAAGATGGTGAAGGCCAGCAGCGTCGCCGACAGCCAGTTGACCAGCACGCCGAGCGTCATCACCGAGAGCACCGATAGCACCAGGCCGAAGCTGAGCGCCTCGTGCGGCTGGATGCGGCCGGACGGCACCGGGCGGCTTGCGGTCCTGGTCATCACCGCGTCGATGTCGGCGTCGTACCACATGTTGAGCGCGCCCGAGGCGCCGGCGCCGATGGCAATGGACAGGATGGCGATCACCGCCAGCAGAGGGTTGATGGTCACCGGAGCGGCGACCAGCCCGACAAAGGCCGTGAACACCACCAGCGACATGACGCGCGGCTTCAGCAGGGCGAAGAAATCGCCCGCCGTCGCTTCCGACATGCGGAAGCCCGCTTCGTCAATGCTAGTTTCGTCGACTAGGGCCATGCGTACTCAGTCCATCATTCCGTTGGCCAAAACCGCCGGCGAGCCGGCGGTTTCGTATTCGGGCGGGAGCCGCCTTACTTGATCTTCGGCAGTTGCTCCCACTGGTGGAACGGCGGCGGCGAAGGCAGCTGCCATTCGAGCGTGGTGGCGCCCTCGCCCCATGGGTTGGCGCCGGCGATCCGCTTCTTCTGGAAGGCTTCGAACACCCCGTAGAGGAAGATCGCCACGCCGACGGCCGAGATATAGGAGCCGATCGACGACACGTAGTTCCAGCCGGCAAACGCGTCCGGATAGTCGATGGTGCGGCGCGGCATGCCGGCCAGGCCAAGGAAATGCTGCGGGAAGAAGATCAGGTTGACGCCGACGAAGGTGACCCAGAAGTGGGTGTTGGCGATGACCGGCGAATACATGTAGCCGGTCATCTTGGGGAACCAGTAGTACCAGCCGGCGAAGATGGCGAACACCGCGCCCAGCGACAGCACGTAGTGGAAGTGGGCGATGACGAAATAGGTGTCGTGCAGCGAGCGGTCGAGGCCGGCATTGGCCAGCTGGACGCCGGTGACGCCGCCGATGGTGAACAGGAAGATGAAGCCCAGCGCCCACAGCATCGGCGTCTTGAACGAGATCGACCCGCCCCACATCGTCGCGATCCAGGAGAAGATCTTAACGCCCGTCGGCACCGCGATGACCATGGTGGCGAAGACGAAGTAGCGCTGTGTGTCGAGCGACAGGCCGGTCGTATACATGTGGTGCGCCCAGACGATGAAGCCGACGGCGCCGATCGCGACCATGGCGTAGGCCATGCCGAGATAACCGAACACCGGCTTCTTCGAGAAGGTCGAGACGATGTGGCTGATGATGCCGAAGCCCGGCAGGATCAGGATATACACTTCCGGATGACCGAAGAACCAGAACAGGTGCTGGAACAGCAGCGGATCGCCGCCGCCATCGGGGGCAAAGAAGGTGGTGCCGAAATTGCGGTCGGTGAGCAGCATGGTGATGCCGCCGGCCAGGACCGGCAGGGACAGCAGCAGCAGGAAGGCGGTGACCAGCACCGACCAGGCGAACAGCGGCATCTTGTGCAGCGTCATGCCCGGAGCGCGCATGTTGAAGATGGTGGTGATGAAGTTGATGGCGCCGAGGATCGACGAGGCACCGGCGATGTGGATCGACAGGATCGCCAGATCCATGGCCGGTCCGGGCTGACCCGAGGTCGACAGCGGCGGATAGAGCGTCCAGCCGCCGCCGACGCCGAAGGCGCCCGGCGCGCTCGGCACGAACATCGAGGTGAGCAGCAGGATGAAGGCCGGCGGCAGCAGCCAGAAGGAGATGTTGTTCATGCGCGGGAACGCCATATCAGGCGCGCCGATCATGATCGGCACCATCCAGTTGGCGAAGCCACCGATCAGCGCCGGCATGACCATGAAGAAGATCATGATCAGCGCATGCGCGGTGGCGAAGGCATTGTACATGCTCTTGCCGCCGTCGATCGCGGCGTCACCGTTCATGCCGTAGACCATCTGCGCCAGGCCGCTGAAGATCTGGATGCCAGGCTCCTGCAGCTCCATGCGAATGGCGACCGACAGCGCGCCGCCGATGATGCCGGCCATGATCGCGAAGATCAGGTAGAGCGTGCCGATGTCCTTGTGGTTGGTCGAATAGACCCAGCGCACCCAGCCATGATAAGGCTTGTGGTCGTGGCCGTCGTGAGCTGCAGCGTCTGCCATGTTCCGCTCCGTTCCCTAAATCTTGCTAACCCGCGGCATCAATTGCCGGCGGCCGCTACCTTGTTCTGGCCATCGACCTCGGCCATCAGCGTCTTGTTGGCGCCGGGCAGATCGGTCTTGGCCGCAGCCAGCCAGGTCTTGAACTGCGCGTCGGAGACGACGCGGATGGCGATCGGCATGAAGGCGTGGTCCTTGCCGCAAAGCTGCGAGCACTGACCATAATAGAGGCCTTCTTTCTCCGCCTTGAACCAGGTCTCGTTGGTGCGTCCCGGAATGGCGTCGATCTTGATGCCGAAGGACGGCATGGCGAAGGAGTGGATCACATCGGTCGCGGTGACGAGCACGCGCGTCATCGTGTTGACCGGCACCACCAGTTCATTGTCGACGGCGAGCAGGCGCGGATAGACCTTGCGATCCTCCTTGCCGGCCTTGGCGCGGTCGCCATCCTGAAGGATGGCCGAATTGAAGGAGAGCGTGTTGTCGGTCTGGTATTCGTAGTCCCAGTTCCACTGGTTGCCAGTCGCCTTGACGGTCAGCTTGGCTTCTTCCGGTGGAGTGTACTGCGCGGTCAGGAGCTGGAACGAGGGGATGGCGAGGCAGAGCAGGATCACGACCGGGCCGACGGTCCAGATCACCTCGATCAGCGTGTTGTGGCTGGTCTTGGAAGGAACCGGGTTTGCGCTCGCGCGGAACCTGACGATGCAATAGGCGAGAAGAAGCAGCACCAGAATGGTGATCGGGACGATGAACCACATCGTGTAGTTCCCGAACCATTCTATCTGCCGCATCATGTCGGTCGCCGGCGCCTGGAAGGTCGTCTCCCACGCCACGGGCTGGTCTGCATGGGCGGACGTACCGGCGAAAAGCGCGGCGGCAGCCCCAGCACTGGCTAGAAACTTGGCGTCTGCTAGGAAATTTCTCATCGCCCTCTTCGTCTCCCAGTTCCTCGCGGCGGTGCCAACGAGAATAACGAACAATGCCGGGACGGGAATCCCGACAGTCTCAAACTGGTTCAAACCATACTCTTTTTCCCTCCGCAAGAAAGGAGCGGAGGAAACTGTGCGGCATTTTTGCGCGCAAGCTGAGATGGCTCTTCCGTGGCGGCGAATCGCGTATGTTCGGCAGGCCGTCCGCCTCATGTTGGCATGGTGCGCGATGCGTCGTAATTCAGGCGAATTTGGCAGGGAAAAGCGCTGTATTGCCTGTTTCGGGACGGTTCGGCAGCGGTCTCGTCCTTTACTTGGCATTGGCGCGGCTTAAAGTGCCGTGATTCGCAATGGAGCCGTCATGAACTCTTGGCTTTCGAGACTGAGGCGTACGAAACCGGGGCTTTCAAGCACCTTGGTCAAGGCCATGTTTCTTGCCGCCTTGTCCGCGGCCGGTCTGTTCGTCGCGGGTCAGGCCAATGCCGCCCAGCCGAGCGGCACGGTGCGCTCGACGCATGGCGCCTGGTCGATCATCTGCGACACGCCGGCGGGCGCCACCTCCGAACAATGCGTGATGATGCAGAATGTCGTCGCCGAGGACCGTCCGGAGATGGGACTGTCGGTGGTCGTGCTGCGCACCGCCGACAACAAGGCAGAGATCCTGCGTGTGCTCGCGCCGCTCGGCGTGCTTTTGCCGAACGGGCTCGGCCTTAATGTCGACGGCAAGGACATCGGCCGCGCCTACTTCGTTCGCTGCTTCCAGGACGGCTGCTATGCCGAGGTCATCCTTGAAAAGCCGCTGCTCGACACGCTGAAGACCGGCACGTCGGCGACGTTCATTGTCTTCCAGACGCCTGAAGAAGGCATCGGCATCCCAGTCGACCTCAAGGGTTTTGCCGACGGCTTCGCCGCCCTTCCCTGACGGCCAAGGCGCTTGCGAAAAACCCGACCCTGACGCAGAATTCCCACGGGATGGGTTTTTGGCGGTGGGGATCATCATGCGCTCGTTTTCTTTGCTTTTCTCCGCTGGTCTGATTTTGACCGGCGCGGGTTCCGTTGCCTGGGCTGGAGACACCGAAATCATCACGGCGCCTGATCCGGCGGCAATTCTCGAAATCGCCAAGGGTTACGGTTCGGCCAAGCTGGAGAAGGATGACGGTGGCGACCCGATGGTCTCCGGCCGGCTCGAAGGCATGAAGTACGTGATCTACTTCTATGGTTGCGAAAACCACGAGAAGTGCAAATCCATCCAGTTTTCCTCGGGCTACACCGACGCCTTCACGGCCGAGCAGGCCAATGCGTGGAACAAGAAGTACCGCTGGGTCAAGGCGTTTTCGGGCGACGGATCCAACTTCAAGATGGACGTCTCCTTCATCGGCGGCATCACCAAGGCCAATCTTGAGGAACAGTTCTCGAACTGGGATTCGATGACCACCAACATCAAGGATTTCATCAACCAAAAGTGACGCTGGCGGCCCGCCGGCGATCGCATTTGCCCTCGCAGCGCGGCGGGACGATTGTCTCGGCGCAGCTTCGCGCCTACATCGTGGGAAACAAGCTCTCTTCCCATGAACGGATGCGCCATGAACAGCCTGATCGGCCAATTCGATATTTCCGACGATCGCATCAAGCAGATCGTCGCCGACACCATCTTCGGCGCCGACGACGGCGAACTGTTCCTCGAATACAGCGAGAGCGAGGCGCTGATGTTCGACAATGGCCGGCTGAAGACCGCCAATTTCAACACCGACCAGGGCTTTGGCCTGCGTGCCGTCGCGGGTGAAGCCAGCGGCTACGCTCATTCGAGCGACCTCTCCGAAGCCTCGCTGCTGCGCGCGGCTGCTGCCGTCTCGACCGTCAAGGGCGGCTATTCTGGAACGCTTGCCGCCGCCCCCGCCCGCACCAACCGCCATCTCTACGGCGACGAGAACCCGATCCCCTCGCCCTCCTTCGAGGTCAAGGCAAAGCTGCTGCAGGAAATCGACGCCTGGCTGCGTGCCGAGGATCCGCGCGTGCGCCAGGTGACGGCCTCGCTCGCTGCGTCCTGGCAACATGTCGAGATCGTGCGCGCCGACGGGCAAATGGTGCGCGATATCAGACCGCTGGTCCGCATCAACGTCTCGGTCGTGGTCGGCGATGGCGACCGCCAGGAAAGTGGCTCCTACGGCATGGGCGGACGCAAGGCGTTCGGCGACTTCCTGATCGAGGACAGCTGGAAGCATGCCGCAAGGGAAGCGCTGCGGCAGGCACTGGTCAATCTCGAGGCCATCCCCGCCCCGGCCGGCACATTCGACATCGTGCTGTCCAGCGGCTGGCCGGGCGTCATGCTGCACGAGGCCGTCGGGCACGGGCTGGAAGGCGATTTCAACCGCAAGAAGACCTCGGCCTTCGCCGGCCTGCTGGGCCAGCAGGTCGCCGCCAAAGGCGTCACTGTCGTCGACGACGGCACCATCCCGGAGCGGCGCGGCTCGCTCACCGTCGACGATGAGGGCACGCCATCGGCCCGCAACGTGCTGATCGAGGACGGCAAGCTGGTCGGCTACATGCAGGACCGGCAGAACGCCCGGCTGATGGGCATGAAAGCAACCGGCAACGGAAGGCGCGAAGGCTACGCGCACCAGCCGATGCCGCGCATGACCAACACCTACATGACTTCAGGCGACATGGAGCCGGACGAGATCATCGCCTCGGTCAAGAACGGCATCTACGCCGTCTCCTTCGGCGGCGGCCAGGTCGACATCACGTCGGGCAAATTCGTGTTCGGCTGCACCGAAGCCTACATGATCGAGAACGGCAAGGTGACGCAGCCGATCAAGGGCGCAATGCTGATCGGCAATGGGCCTGATGCCATGCACCGCGTCTCGATGGTCGGCAACGACATGAAGCTCGACAATGGCATCGGCATGTGCGGCAAGGCCGGACAGGGCGTGCCGGTCGGCGTCGGCCAGCCGCATCTCAGGATGAACCAGATGACGGTGGGCGGCACCAGGGTTTGATTGAGACCCCATAGCCTTGAAATCGGCGTCACTTCCGACTATCTTACGCTTGTCTTACATCGAGGCAAAGCGACAATGGCCGGCTCCGAAAAGCTCACCACCACCGTCTCAACCAAGGGGCAAGTGATCCTGCCGAGCGCGATCCGCAAACGCAGGGAATGGGGCGCCGGCACCCGCCTGGTGGTCGAAGACACGCCGGAAGGCGTTCTCTTGAAGCCAGCACCTGCCTTCGCCGCAACCCGGCCTCAAGACGTCTTTGGTTTGCTGCCTCATAACGGCAGGCCGAAGACGCTTGAAGACATGGACGCGGGCGTTCTTGCCGAAGCACGGCGGCGGCATGCTCGCGATTGATACCAATGTCGTCGTTCGGTACCTGACGAACGACCATCCCGAGCAATCCCGGCGCGCCCGGCGCGTGATCGATGACCGACCGATATTTGTCGCCGTGACGGTCATCCTGGAGGCTGAGTGGGTGCTGCGCAGCGCCTACGGCTATGACCAGGCCACTGTCGTCAGAGCTTTGCGGGCGTTCGGGGGCCTTCCCACGGTTGAAATCGAAGACGCGGCAATTGTCTCTTCCGCGCTCGATCTGGTCGAGACCGGTGTGGATTTCGCGGATGCGCTGCACCTCGGCAAGTCCGCGCATTGCACGGGATTTGCGACCTTCGACCGCAAATTGATCAAGACCGCGCAAGCCGCCGGGTTTGGGGACGTGCAAGAAGCATAGCGATGAGGGTGCAGGTGCCTTGTGCCGGCGCCACAGCGCGTTCGCAGGCCGCGAACACGAACATGTTAACGCCTTCTTAAATGTTTAATTGATCACACGCCGTCGCCACATTACCTTTTGACCGTGCTCTCGTGCGGTGGTGTTGCCAGTGCTGCGTTCCCTCGGCGTCCTGACTTCCTCTTTCCTGCTTGGTTGTGTTTCGCTGATTGGCGCAACTTCGCTGGATGTCGGTTCGGCGTCGGCGCAATCCACCTTGCCCAAGCAGTCGACATTGTTCGGGAAGACGCAATCATCCTCACTCAGCACCGCGGTTGGCGGTCCCACCAGCGTCCCCTACGGATGGGTCGACTTCTGCCATCGCCGACCAAAAGAGTGCAAGGTGCCCGCGCTGCCGGCCACGAATGTCAAGCTGACCGCGCAGAACCTGCGCACCCTGAAGCGGATAAACCAGAAGGCGAACAGTTCCATCAAGCCCGTCAGCAATTTCGACCACTGGGGCACGATGGCGGACCACTGGGATTACCCGGTTGACGGCAAGGGTGACTGCAAGATCTATGCACTCTACAAGCGCAAGCTTCTTCAGCAGGCCGGGTTCCCCAGGCAGGCGCTGCTGATGACGGTGGTGCACGACCTCGACAATGAAGGCCACACCATCCTGACGGTGAAAACCGACAAGGGCGATCTGGTCCTCGACAATCTGGTGGACGAAATCAGGCCCTGGAACGCGACCGGCTACTACTTCGTGAAACGCCAGTCGCAGCAGAACCCGAATATCTGGGTGTCGATCAACCGGCGGGGCGGTACGCCGCAGCCCCTCACGAACGTCGCCAAGCTCGTAGACTGAACAACCCAGCTCCGGACGAAAACCCGATTCATATTTGGGGACTGCCGCCAGCCTCCCCGGCACGGCAGGGCTGGCAACAATAGCCGAAATCAGCTGTTGATCAGGTGGCTTTGCCACCATTCTTCTTGCAGTCGGCCCGGAACTTCTCGCGCGCCTTGCCGTGGAGCTTCTTGGCGTCCGCAAGTGCGGAACATTGCTTGGAAATCGCGGTCTTCTCCGGCGTCATGGCAGAGGCCGCGGGCTTCTTCGCCGGGGCGGCCGTGGTGGCGGCCGGGGCAGTCGTGGTCGCCGCTGTCGTCGCTGCCGCGGCAGTTCCCGTCGCAATGAACCCGGCCAGGGCGATGGACGTCAGAAGGCTTGCAATCCTCATTGTGCTCACTCCGTTGAGGCCCCCGGCGCTGACTGGGTATCAGCGGGCCGGGGCACTGCGCAATCTTGGCCGTCGCCAACCACGCAGTTGTGATCCGATCGCAGCCGCGGCCCGGCCATGTTTTGTCGCCGGCCAACACAGCCGGGTCTCACACAACGCGACCAGCGACGCGTTTCAAAGCCGGACCACTTCCGGGCGACATGCGCTATTTCTTGCAAGCGGGCTCATTGGGGTGCCCGCAAGACGGCTTCTTGACGGCCGGCGGCTGCGGCGGCCTTGGCTGTGCCTGCCGCTGTACCTGCTGCATCTGCTGCTTCGGCTGGGCGTGGAACTCCGGCCTCTGCGGCCTGGGCTGACCCAGCACCTTCAGCTGCGGATTGCCGTTGCTGACCTTGAATTTCTGCTGGACATTGCCACCACCGTTTCCGTTGGCAGGCAATTTGTGGAATTTCGGCCCGTTGCCATTGCCCTGCACCCCATTGCCTTGCCCATTGGCCTGGCCGCTCGTCTGGCCGCCGCTTTGATTGTGAAGCTTCTTGAACTTGCCGTTGGGCGGGTTTTGGCCTGAATTCTGGCCATTGAGCGCCGATGGGTTGTTTACCCCATTCGCCGCAGGGGTGCCGTTGGCGCCCGGCAGCTTGCGGAACTTGGCATCCTTGCCGGTCTTGCCGGTACCATTCTGGCCCTGCCCATTGCCCTGGCCACTGGCCCCGATTTGCCCATTCGCCGGGTTGCCGGTCACGGCGTTTCCACCTGCCGTGGCCTGCTTGTTCAGGAGCTTCCTGGAGTTGTTCTTGGGCAGATTCGGGTTGTTGGGCAGGTTCTGTCCATTGAGCACCGGCTTGCCATTGACCAGCGGCAGCATGTTGCCGTTGGCGCCGGGCAAGGCGTGACCTGTCAGCTTGTCGGCAGGCAATGTCTTCGAGAGCGGCGTGACACCGCCCGGTTGCTGGCCCCCCTGCCCCGGCTTCAGCGGGAGGCCGCCCGGGTTCTGCTTGGACAGCACGGTTTCCCTTTTCTGCAGGAAGGCCGGCAACGCCACCTTCGTCGCCAGCGCGGCCGCACCCAGGCCCACCGCGCCAGCAGTCAGTTTCTGGCCGGTGGTCAGGCCACCGCCTTGGTTGTTGTTCTCGTTGACCGTCGTGTTGTTTATAATCGTGGTGTTGTGGATGTTGTTGAAGATGACGTCGTTCGGCGGTGGTGAGATATCACGCGGCGGGTTCACCCAGGCAGGCACCGGCACGAAAACAGGCGTCGGCAGAAGGAAGATTCCGGCCGGCGGCGGCGGCGGTGCCAGTTCGACGAAGTCGCGCGGCCGCGGCGGCAGGAAGATGACCGCCACGGGCGGCGGTGGCGCGAAGTCGAATTCCGGGTCGTCGAAATAGAGCACGGGCCGGTCGACATAGACGATCTCATCGGGCGGTGGCGGCGGCACGTCGTAAGCGTAGACGGCAAAACCCCGCGGCGGTTCAAGCGCGGCATCGAAATGTTCGAGCCGGCGACGCGCGTCCCAGGCATGAGGTCCATGCGGATAGCGATCGAGATAGGACCAGTAGGCTTCGGGCGTGTCCCTCAGCCAGGTCTGGCGCCAGGTGATCGCCTCGCGCCGCGCCGCCAGGATCGCGCGCACGCGCCTGGCCATGGGGTCGTGGGGATAGGCGCCCAGAAAATCCTCGTAGCCGCGCATCGTGTCGCGATCGAGAGCCGCGATATAGGCATCATGCGCATCGAAGTCGCGGATTTCCTTGGTCCGCATGGTGCCGACCTCGGCTGGCGACACCTGCGGCGGCGGGGCATCCGGCCCGCGGTCGAAGAAGAGGAAAGGCTGTGCGATTTTGGAAGCGTTCCAGGGCAGTTCGGCGCCCTGCGTCACCTCGTTGACGCGCAGGCGCGTGCGGTCAAAGACATCACCAAGCTGCAGACCGCCATCCCTGATCATCTCGGCAAGCGCCTGCGCATAGGCGCCGTACGGGCCCTTGCCTTCCGGCGCGACGGTGCCCGGGGCGGCGTTGAAGGCGATCAGCATGTTCGGGTCGGGATCGACCAGCGCCAGGCCGCCAGCCAGCGGTTGGTTCGACCTGGCGAAGGAATTTGGCCGCGCCGCGTCGAGCACCACGATGTTGACCTTGTTCGGCAGTGCGGCGAGCGGCTTGGTGAGGTCGGAGATCCGCACCGCGGCCATCGGCACGTCGGCGGCATTGGCGATCTGAGCGTCGACGGGCGCGAAATAGTTCTCGCCCTCGAACTGCAGGCCCTGGCCGGCCAGATAGACAAACACCACCGCGTCGGGACCAGCTGCCGTCACCTTGGCGAGGAAATCGCGATAGGCGCCACGCAGCGATTCCTGGTCGACGTCGCGCGCGCCGACCACGTCGAACCCCGCCGCCTGTAATGTCTGGGCAATCAGGCCGGCGTCGTTGGCCGGCGTCGCCAGCGCGCCAGAGGGATAGGCGGCATTGCCGATGACGAAGGCAAGGCGCTTCTGGCTTTGCGCCAGCGCCAGGGCTGTCTGCCCGAACGCGAAAATGGAGAGGGCAAGGAAGAAAGCGAGAAGTTTCGAGACCGTCCGCATTACGATCGTCCGTCAGGTGAGAGTGCCGATGCTTCCGCCCGGCAGGACTAGGCTGGTGCAAAAAGGCGGCTTTGCGGCGTCAATCCGGCCGCTTTGGGCCGGGAGAGGCTGAAGTGCCCGGTCTCAACGAAACGTGATCGCTGGCCGGTCTCAGCCGCGCCTTCTCCTGGGCTTTTCAAGCAGGGCGACCGCCTCGACATGGGACGACCACAGGAACTGGTCGATCGGCGTCACGCTTTTCAGCATGTAGCCGCCGTCGATGAGGATGCGCAGGTCGCGCGCCAGCGTCACCGGATTGCAGGACACCGCGGCAACGAAGGGAACATCCGAGCGAGCGATCTGCTTCGACTGGTCCTCGGCACCCGCGCGCGGCGGATCGAAGACAAGGCCGTCGAAGGCGTTCAACTCCTTGAACGTCAGCGGCCGGCGGAACAGGTCGCGGCGTTCGCCTGTCACCCGCTTCAGGCCGGTCGCGAATCGTGCCCCCCGATCGAGCGCCGAAAGTGCGGCCGCATCGCCTTCCACCGCATGGACTTCCGACTTCGCCGCCAGCCGCAAGGCAAAGCTGCCGCAACCGGCGAAAAGATCGGCGACCTTCTTGGCGCGTTTCAGATGGGTGCCGGCGATCTCGGCCATGGTCTGCTCAGCTGCCTCGGTCGCCTGCAGGAAGGCGCCGGGCGGCACGGCGACAGCGACGCTGCCGAACATCACCACGGGTTTCCTTGGCTCGATGATGATCTCGTCATCGATGGACAGTCTGGCAAAGCCTTGCGCCAAGATAAAATTGGAAGCGATGCGGCGCTGGTGTTCGCCGAGCTTGCCGGACTCATGCACAGCGACATCGAGGCCCGAACCCGTCACGGTGACCGCTACCCGGAACGATTTGGTGGTGGCGCATACCAAGTCGGAGAGCGCCCTCAACCGGCCGAGCGCGGCTACGATCTCGGGCAGCGAGATCGGGCATTCCGATATGGAAATGATTTCCGGTGACAGATGACGGTTGAAGCCGAGCAGCATGCCCGTCTCGGTGCGCCGCGCGGCGAGCACGACACGGCGGCGCGTGTGCGGCGCGCAAGCGACCAGTTCGTCGATGCTGCAATCGATGCCCTTCAGGGCGTGTACCACCTTGTCGCGCTTCCATTGGCGATAGGCTTCGGCCTCGAAATGCTGGAGGGCACAGCCGCCGCATTCGGTGAAGTGGCGGCAGGCGGGCTCGATGCGCAGCGGCGAGGCCTCCAGCACCGCCATCAGTGTGGCGCGGTCCCTTTCGCGCGCTGCGGTGACGGTCTCGCCGGGCAGCGTGAAGGGGATGAACAGATCACCGCTTTCGGTTTCGGCAATGCCGTCACCCTGCGCGCCAAGCTTTTTGATGGTGAAGCGCGCGCTCATCGGTCCTTGATTCCACCAAGCAGGAATTCGCGATTGCCGTCGCCGCCTTCGATCGGCGACAGATGCAGGCCGAGCGAACGCCAGCCCGAAAAGGCATCCAGCCAATCCTGCAGCAGGCCGGCGACGCGGGCGGCATCGAAGGGGTCCTTCAACAGGCCGCCCTTGCCGATCGCCTCGCGACCCGCCTCGAATTGC
Source organism: Mesorhizobium sp. 43Arga (assembly GCF_053714255.1). Classification (NCBI taxonomy): domain Bacteria; kingdom Pseudomonadati; phylum Pseudomonadota; class Alphaproteobacteria; order Hyphomicrobiales; family Phyllobacteriaceae; genus Mesorhizobium; species Mesorhizobium sp. 43Arga. Next base: position 298,039 of record NZ_JBSKBO010000004.1, on the reverse strand, counting down.
GGTTTGACCAGAAAGACCGCGGCGGCCCCAGCCTTCGCCATGGCGAGCGCCGGCGGCAGTGCCAGTCTCAGCGAGATGAAGCTGACGTCGGAGACGATGAAATCCGGGATGCGGCCGGCGAGATCCGCGGCGGTGAGGTCACGGGCATTCAGCCCCTCGATGACCGTCACGCGCGGATCGCCACCGACATCGGGATGCATCTGGCCGTGCCCGACATCGATCGCCGTGACATGGGAGGCACCACGCTCCAGCAGCACCTGGGTAAAGCCGCCGGTCGAGGCGCCGATGTCGAGGGCCTCGCGGCCGGCCGGATCGAGGCCAAAATGGTCGAGCCCGCCGATGAGCTTCAGCGCCGCGCGCGAGACATAGCCCTGCGCCGGATCGTCGATGGCAACAAGGCATTGCGGCGAAACATTCTGACCGGGCTTGCGGGCGATAGTGCCGTCAACCGTCACCGTGCCGCGCTCGACCGCGTCGCGGGCACGCGAACGGCTGGCAAACAGGCCGCGTTGGACGAGCAGGTCGTCGAGCCGCTGGCGGGTGCTGGCTGGCAGAGGCGAGTTCATCGGCCTTCATGGCGAAAGCCGGCAGCGAAGGCAAGGACATTGGGACGGACGAAGAACATCGTCGCACGCAGGTGAATGCATCAAGCCGCTCCGCGGCTTGCCGGAATCGCTTTGCGCCCGGCACAGTGTTAAGCAGGAGAGCCGTTTGCTGTCAGAACTCGGAGGTGAACGAATGCTGACGGGAACCTGCCATTGTGGCGCAACCCACTGGACCCTGGAAGGCGATCCCGGGCCGGTGACGGCCTGCAACTGCACACTCTGCCGGCGCTATGGCGTGCTCTGGGCCTATGACTATGTCGACGAACGCATTCGCGTTTCGGGACCGATGGGCAGCTATACGCGCGCCGGAAAAGACACGCCGTCGCTCGAAATCCTGTTCTGCCCGACCTGCGCCTGCGTGCTCGCCTGGCGTGGCTTGCGCGCCGAGGAATCTGGCCGAACACGCATCGCCGTCAATGTGCGGCTGGCGCCGCCCGAGGCGGTCGCCGATCTGCCCATCGATCATCTAGATGGCCTCGACACATATGACGATCTGCCCCGCGACGGGCGTTGCGTGCGCGATATGTGGTTCTAGAAGACGGTGCGGGACACCTGGCGCTCGACGGCCGGGAACAAACCGTTGTCGCGATCCCCTGATGCCTGCATAGCAGGATGCTCGGCGGCGATGGCGGGCGGCGGACCAGGATCCGGCAGGACCACCAGCTGAGGCACCTGCTTGTAGGAAAAGCCGCCGCGGATATCACCCATCTTGCTGGCAATGATGCCCAGCGCCGCCTTTTCGAGATTGCGGTCGTAGCGCGTCTCGGCGGCGGCCGGCGCGACCATGGTGGCCAACAGGGCCACGCCGCACAGAAGCGTCTTCATCGTTTTTGTCTCCCTGCCTGACGCCGGTCTAGCAGGGCGCCGTTGAAAAACGGCCAAGGGATACGGTAAGCAAAACGCCAAACGGCAGTGTTAACAATGCGTTACGAAATCAAGCCGGCAAACTGATTCAAGCGCTTGAGGTTTTGAGTCAGGCGCGCTGGGCGAGACTTTTAATTCAGGCGCGCTGGGCGCGGGCCGTATGATCGAGCGCGGTGAAAACGGTGCGCACGATGCCGGCGGCATCGAGCCCGGCATCGGCATACATCTTTTCCGGCTTGGCGTGGTCTGTGAACACGTCTGGCAGCACCAGCGGGCGCACTTTCAGGCCGCTTTCCAGCAATCCTTCATGGGCGAGGAACTGCAGCACATGGCTGGCGAAGCCGCCAATGGCGCCCTCTTCCACCGTCACCAGAACCTCGTGCGAGCGGGCCAGCCGGCGGATCAGATCCTCGTCGAGCGGCTTGGCGAAGCGGGCATCGGCAACGGTGGTGGAGAGCCCTGCCGCACCCAGTTCCTCGGCAGCGATCAGGCAATCCTGCAAGCGCGTGCCGAAGGACAGCAGCGCCACCTTTGTGCCTTCCCTGACGATGCGGCCCTTGCCGAGTTCGAGAACCGAGCCGCGCTCCGGCATGTCGACACCGACGCCATTGCCGCGTGGGTAGCGGAAGGCGATCGGGCCGTCATCATAGATTGCGGCGGTGCGCACCATATGGCGCAGTTCCGCCTCATCAGCGGCCGCCATCACGACAAAGCCCGGCAGGCTCGCCAGGAAAGTGGTGTCGAAGGCACCGCAATGGGTGGCGCCATCGGCGCCGACGAAGCCGGCGCGGTCGATCGGGAAACGCACCGGCAGTTTCTGAATCGCGACATCATGGACGACCTGGTCATAGGCACGCTGCAGGAAGGTTGAATAGATCGCCGCGAACGGCTTGTAGCCTTCGGTCGCGAGACCAGCGGCGAAGGTCACCGCATGCTGCTCGGCAATGCCGACATCGAACGTCCTTGACGGGAACACTTCGCCGAACAGATCAAGCCCCGTGCCGCTCGGCATGGCGGCGGTGACGGCGACGATACGGTCGTCCTCGCGGGCTTCCTGGATCAGGCTTTCGGCGAACACCTTGGTGTAGGCCGGTGCGTTGGCCGGCGCCTTGGCCTGCGCGCCGGTGATGACGTCGAACTTGTTGACGCCGTGATATTTGTCGGCGGCTTCTTCCGCCGGCGCGTAGCCCTTGCCCTTCTGGGTGACGACATGGATCAGCACCGGGCCTTCGCCATTGTCGCGGACATTCTTCAGCACCGGGATCAGATGTTCGAGATTGTGACCGTCGATCGGGCCGATGTGGTAGAAGCCGAGTTCCTCGAACAAAGTGCCGCCGGTGACGTAGCCGCGCGCATGCTCGACCGCTCTTGTGATCGCGCGATCGGCGCGCTTGCCGAGATAGGATGTCAGCTTCTTGCCGAAGTCGCGCAGGCCGGCATAGGCCTTGCCCGAGGCGAGCCGCGCCAGATAGGCGCTCATCGCACCGGTCGGCGGCGCGATCGACATGTCGTTGTCGTTGAGGATGACGATGAGCCGGGCATCGAGCGCGCCGGCATTGTTCATCGCCTCATAGGCCATGCCGGCCGACATGGCGCCGTCGCCGATCACGGCGATGACATTGTTGCGGCCGCCGGAGAGGTCGCGAGCGGCGGCCATGCCGAGGCCGGCCGAGATCGATGTCGAGGAGTGGGCGGCGCCGAAGGGATCGTATTCGCTCTCGGCGCGGCGGGTGAAGCCGGACAGGCCACCTTCCTGGCGTAGCGTGCGGATGCGGTCGCGGCGGCCGGTCAGGATCTTGTGCGGATAGGCCTGGTGGCCGACATCCCAGATCAGCCGGTCGTCAGGGGTGTTGAAGACATAGTGGAGCGCCACCGTCAGTTCGACCACGCCGAGGCCGGCGCCGAGATGGCCGCCGGTGCGCGACACCGCGTCGACCAGTTCGAGGCGAAGCTCGGAGGCCAGTTGCGGCAGTTCGCTTTCGTCAAGCGCGCGCAGATCCGCCGGAATGCGGACCTTGTCGAGTAGCGGCGTATGCGGCGTTGCGTTCACGGGTGCTCAGGCTTTCTGTTCAACGGCGGGATAGGCCGCCGGCCGGCGAAAGTAAATGCGTGTCAGTGACGCGGGCCTGTCCCCCAAAAGGATAGCGCGTCGAAGCAGCTTATGCGACGCGCTTTCAAGTCCTTGTTTTCGTGTGTATCGTGGTCCCGAAACCGGGCCGCTTTTGGGCAAGGTTCATTAGTTTTCTGGCAGCGGGATGAACTCTTTCTCATCTCCAGGAACGATATCGAAGCGGCCCGTCTTCCATTCCTGCTTGGCCTGCTCGATGCGCTCCTTCGACGAGGAGACGAAATTCCACCAGATATAGCGCTGCGAGCCGAGCGAGGCGCCGCCGAACAGCATGAAATGCGCACCGGTTTGCGACGATATGATGATCTCGTCACCAGGCCGGAACACCAGCAGCCGCTCGGCCGGAAAGACGTCGCCCGAAATCGCGACCTCGCCTTCCAGCGTGTAGACGGCGCGCTCCTCCGCATCGGCCGGGATCTTCACGCTGGCGCCGGGCGCCAGTCGGAGGTCGGCATAGAGTGTCTCGGTGTCGGCCCGTACCGGGGAGCGCAACCCTTGAAAATCCCCGATGACGATGCGGCCGCGGACACCTTCGCTGTCGATCTCGGGCAACCGCAAGGCACCGGTGTTCTCGAACACCGGCGCCACTTCCTCCTTGTTGTCGGGCAAGGCCAGCCATGTCTGCAGGCCGGAGATCGACATCGGCGCGCCGCGCAGTTCCTCCGGCGTGCGCTCGGAGTGCACGATGCCACGGCCGGCGGTCATCAAATTAACGTCGCCGGGCTGGATCACCATTTCGGTGCCAAGGGAATCGCGATGACGAATCTTGCCGTCGAACAGGTAGGTCACGGTCGACAGGCCGATATGCGGGTGAGGACGGACGTCGAGAGCCTGTCCTGCCCGCAGGATCGCCGGACCCATGCGATCGAAGAAGATGAACGGCCCGACCAGCCGCCTCCTGGCGGTCGGCAGCGCGCGACGCACCTCGAAGCCGCCAATGTCCTTGGCGTTCGGGATGACCATCAGCTCGATCTGGTCGCTGGCAAAGGCGTCGCCGGCTTCAGGGTCTTTTCCGGGAAAGAAGCTCATGGACTCTCCTTGTCAGCGGTCGGTGGCCGCTTTAGCCGCGTCAGGCGAAGCGGATCGCCGCCTTCGCCCGCAGTTTGGCCGCCACCTCTTCGCGGTTGCGCGGATGCTGATGGGTTTCAAGCGAATCGAGCAGTTCGCGCGCCGATGCCGCAATGGCTTCGACGGCGTGGTCAAACGCATGCTGGTTCTGTTTCGAGGGCCGTGTCGTTCCGCTCAGCTTGCGGACGAACTGAAGGGCCGCGTCGCGGACTTCATCATTGGTTGCCGGCGGGTCAAAATTGAACAGGGTCTTGATGTTTCTGCACATCGCTTCCGTATCTCCTCTTGTCCTGGAGCCGTTTCAGGCGGGACGAGCTTAATCCTCAACCTTGATCGTGTCCAAAACCGGTAGGCTGCTCCGTGCCTCAATCCGCGTCGAGCGGCTCGGTTCCGACCGGCTTGCCGTCGCGCGACAGCCTGATCTTCTCGACCTTGTCCTCGGCCGCCTTCAGCAGGCGGTCGCAATGCGCCTTCAGCGCCTCGCCGCGCTCGTAGATCTTGATCGACTGGTCGAGCGGCACGTCGCCACGCTCCAGATCATCGACGATCTTCTCCAGCGCGTCGAGCGCCTGCTCGAAGCTCATCGCCTTGACGTCTTCGTTGGTTTCACCAGCCATCATTCATCCTTTCATCAGTCGCCCGACATGGGCGGCGACCGAAAATGCCAGTCCCTGCAGATCGTAGCCGCCCTCGAGCAGGCTGACGAGCCGGTTGCCGCTGTGGCGCGCGGCACGCTGCACCAGCTGGCCGGTCGCCCAGTCGAAATCGTCCTCGGTGAGGTTGATCTCGGCCAGCGGGTCGCGATGGTGCGCGTCGAACCCGGCTGAAATGATGATCAGATCGGGCGCGAAATTGTCGAGCGCCGGCAGCACGCGCGACAGGAAGGCATCGCGAAACACCTCGCTGCCGGTCTGCGGCGCCAAAGGCGCGTTGACAATGTTGCCGGCGCCGGTCTCGTTCTTCGCGCCGGTGCCGGGATAAAGTGGCATCTGGTGCGTCGAGCAATAGAGCACCGAGGGATCGTCCCAGAAGATATCCTGCGTGCCGTTGCCGTGATGCACATCCCAGTCGACGACCGCGACACGCTCGGCGCCATGCTTGTTCTGCGCATAGCGCGCAGCGATCGCCGCCGTGTTGAAGAAGCAGAAGCCCATGGCGGTGGCCTTTTCGGCATGGTGGCCGGGCGGCCGGGCGGCGACGAAGACATTGTCGGCACGGCCGGCAAAGACGTCGTCGACGGCGGCGTTGGCGGCGCCGATCGCGGCGATCACCGCCTGCCAGCTCTTCGGGCTGGCGGTGGTGTCGGCATCGATGCGGGCAATGCCCTCTTCGGGAATCGCGGCTCGCACACGGGCGACGAAATCGGCGGGGTGGGCGTAGAGGATGGTGGCCTCGTCGCCCTCCGGCGCCTTGACGCGATCGAGCGCGGCAAAGGCCTCGTCATCAAGTACGCGCTCGATGGCGCGCAGGCGGTCCGGCCGCTCGGGGTGACCGGGCGGCGTGATGTGCTCAAGGAAGATCGGATGCGTGTAGAGACGGGTTGTCATGCTCCCTATCTAGTGCCCCGGTGCAGCGATGGCCATGCATTGCAGCTTGATGACTGGGGAAAATCGCGCCTGCGTCCATTGGCGTCGCTGCGGGGATTGGCGCAGCCGCGGCTTCGGCGTAAGGTCGCCGTCACTGCCTGGTGCCCGCCGCAAGCGGGAGAATCGGGAACACGGTTGAACTCCGTGGCGTGCCCAACGCTGTGAGGGGGACCGCGCCGGTATATGCCACTGTCGATGACGGGAAGGCACCGGACGCGGGTTGATCCCGAGCCAGAAGACCGGCCTGGCAGGCATCGTCATCCGCATGGTCAGGCGGCTGGCATCAGAGCCACGTGCGTCCACTCGGACGCACAAAGTACGCTCTGGCGGTGTGAAACTATTGCAATCGCAAGGGGACGAGCGATGCCGGAACACATGACCGCTCCTATGGGCGACGGATTTGACCAGATGGCGCGTGACGCGGTCTATCGCGCCATGTTCACGCGGCGCGACGTGCGCAGCCATTTCCTGCCCGACGCGCTCGATGACGCGGTGCTGGCGCGGCTTCTGCTTGCCGCTCACCACGCACCGTCGGTCGGCTTCATGCAGCCGTGGAATTTCATCGTCATCCGCGACGCCGCGCGGCGGGCTGATGTGCGCGACCTGTTCCTGGCCGCGCGCGAACAGGAATTGCCTGAAATCGAAGTGGAAAGACAGGCGCTCTACCGCAAGCTCAAGCTTGAAGGCATCTGCGAAAGCGCCCTCAACATCTGCATCACCTGCGACCGCGAGCGCTCAAAAAACTCGCCGCTGGGACGCTGGCACAATCCGGAGATGGATCTCTACAGCGCGGTCTGCGCGGTGCAGAATTTCTGGCTGGCCGCGCGCGCCGAAGGCGTCGGGGTCGGCTGGGTCAGCATCATCGAGCCCCAAGCGTTGAAGAGCCTGCTGTCCATTCCCGAGCACGTGACGCCGATCGCCTATCTCTGCGTCGGCCGGGTTTCCGAGTTCGCACCCAAACCCGACCTTGAAACACACGGCTGGGGCCGGCGGCTGCCGCTGCCCGAACTGATCATGAGCGAGACTTTTTGCGGGCAAGGTGAGGCGCCGCTCAAGTCAGCGGTGGCGCGCCTCAACGCCTCCGATGCCGCGCCGACGACCACATGCCCGGCTGATCAGCGCGTCGCGCCAGCCGTGCCCCAGCGCGAGCCACCAAAGGAGGCCAGCGCCTTGTCCTTCAATTCCCGGAACTTCGACGACGCCTCGGCCAGTCTGATATCCCAGGCGGGGTCAGGCACCTGGCCGGCGATGGTCTTGAAATAGACCTGCATCAGGCAAGCGATGGCGAAGGGCTCGATGAAGGCCGCCTTGAAGGCCCAGGCGAAGACGATGGCGAGCACGAAGGCCCAGCCGGCGAGTTGTCCGGGCATGATGAAGAGAATGGCGCCGGCCGGAGCCAGCATAGCCAAGAAGATGACGAAGGACACGCCCCACATGATGACCGCCAGCCAGACCGCATTCTTGACCATGGTCTTGCCGTTCTGGGCATAGAGCACCACGCCTTGGCGCGCCGTCTCGAAGGGCGAGGACGAATTGATGCGGATGTTGTAGCCGAGGATGATCTCGTCGACATAGGTCAGCGACAGGCGGATCACCGTGTTGATGAAGGAGACCAGGCCGCTCAGGCCCGGAATGGGCAGGAAGGCGGCAATGCCGCCGAGCAGGCCGGTGATGGCGCGGATGGCGCCCTTGACCAGTTGGTCGACGACGAAAAGGATGTTGGCCTCGGCGAAACGCTCGGTCACGACCTGCCTGGCATAGGCGATCTGGTTCTGGCCGTCGGGGACATCCCGGCCGTCGATCAGATGGACCATAACGGCGATATGGCCGGCCTTGACGACGTAGAGAATGTATTCGCGGATCCAATAGACGGCGATCGAAACGACGCCGAAGCCGACCACGCCGCCCCAAAGGGCAAAAGACATCGGCCCGTCAGGATCGGTGGAGATATGGCCGACGCCGTAGCCGACCGACGCACCGGTGCCGGTCGCCACGATATAGGCCAGCGTGATGCCGAAATAGATGATCATGCGAAAGACAATGAAGGGCCAGGTCCGCATCATGATGGACACCGACCTGCCGATATCGAAATCCCACATGCCCGAATCTCCCCTCAGAGATGGCTGGGAAGGATGCGCTCAGCCTCGCGATTGTCAATCGCGGGCTGTGATCAGCGGGGCGCCCAACGAGGATTTAGTTCTATTGCAAAGCTGGTTTTCTGAGCAGTCCCTCGAGCAGTTGCTTGAACGCCGCAACGACGATCTTCGACGTCGCTTCGGGGTCGTTCGAATTGGCGATCCGCTGCGCCGCCTGGCTGCTCGCCCCGTTGATCAGCCGCGCGGCGGTCTCGGGGTCGACGCTCGGGACGACCACCCCTTCCCCCTGCAGTGCGGTCAGATGATCGGTCATTGAACCGACGCAGGCATTGGCATTCGGCCATTGTGCCGGATCGCCCAGCACGGCCGGACCGTCGCGGAACATGATGCGCTGGATTTCCGGCTCCAGCGCCATTTCGATATAGGTCGTGCATTCGTCGACGAAGTGCTGCCAGCGGGTCGGCGCTCTCGACGCGACCTCATTCACCCGGGCCGCCATCTCGCCGTCGATTTCGGCGATAACGGCCTCCAGCAGCCCCTTCTTGTCGCCGAAGTGGTGATAGAGGGCGCCGCGCGTCAGCCCGGCCGATGCCGTGAAATCATCCATCGACGCTTCGGCATAACCGATCGTGCCAAAGGCCTGGCGGGCGGCGGCGATCAGCTTGGCGCGCGTCTCGGCGATCATTTCCTTGCGGGGTCTGTGCATTTCCGTCTGGTCCTATTCACATACGCTTCGTATGCCAATTGACATACGTCACGTATGCCCTATCTAGTTCTCATACGCTTCGTATGTAATTGTCGAACCGGCCTTTGTCGAGGAACCCCATGCAAAACCCCTATTCGGAAATTTTCCGCGCCCCAGGAGCCAAGGGCTTTGCAGCCGCCGGCTTCATGGCCCGCCTCCCCATCGCCATGGCGCCGATCGGCATCGTGGCGATGCTGTCGCAGACGCGCGGCGAATATTGGCTGGCCGGCGCTGTCTCCGCGGCATTCGCGCTGGCCAACGCTTTCCTGGCGCCGCAGATATCAAGACTGGTCGATCGCCTTGGCCAGACGCGGATCGTCGTGCCCACGACGATCATCTCCGTGCTCGCCTTCATCACGCTGGTTGCGGCCGCCAATCGGGACTGGCCGGTCTGGACGCTGTTCGTGTCGGCGCTGCTGGCAGCGGCCATGCCCAGCATGCCGGCCATGGTGCGCGCGCGCTGGACCGAACTCTTCCGGGGCCGCCCCGAAATGAACACCGCCTTCGCCTTCGAATCGGCGGCGGATGAACTGGTCTATATCGCCGGGGCATCGCTGTCGGTCGGCCTGAGTGCGGCCCTGTTCCCCGAAGCGGGCATGCTGGCAAGCACACTGTTCCTCGCTCTGGGCTCGACCGCGTTCATCCTGCAGAGATCGACCGAGCCGCTAGTGCGCCCGGTGGACCATGGCTCGACCAGCTCGGCGATCCGCCTGCGGCCAGTGCAGATCATCACCTTTGCCCTGATCTTCATCGGTGCCACCTTCGCGACGACGGAAGTGAGCACGGTGGCGATCACCAAAGAACTCGGCCAGCCCGGCGCCGCCAGCCTCGTCATCGGTGTCTACGCGCTGGGGTCGTTCGTGCTCGGCATCATTGTCGGCGCGCTCAATCTGAAAGCACCACTGCAACGCCAGCTTGCCATCGCGGTCGCGCTTGTCGCGCTCGGCACCTTGCTGCCGCTCACCGCCAACAGCGTGCCGCTTCTGGCACTGACTGTCTTCATCAGCGGCGTGGCGATCTCGCCGACCTTCATCACGGCCTTCGGCCTGATCGAACGGCATGTGCCCGAAGCGATGCTGACCGAGGGCATCACCTGGGTGACCACCGGGATCGGCATCGGCATGGCGCTGGGCTCCTTCGCCGCCGGCGCCGTGGTGGATGCGTTCGGCGCCCAGAACGGGTTCTGGGTCTCGGTGGCATCAGGCACGATCGCGCTCGCCACCGTGCTGCTCGGCCAGCGCATCCTGGCCACCCATAAATGCGACTTGGACGGATGCGAAGCAGCAGCCGTCCCCGTGGAATAGCTCGGCCTCTGCTAGGGCCGGGCGTGCCGCCCTATGCGGCAGGATCGGAAATACGCATCCAGTGCAGTCGTGGCAACGCGAAAAGCATTGTCGGCGCGCCATGCAACATCACCTCCCGCTCGAAGGCGAAGCCGCATTTCTCCAGCACCCGCCGCGATGCCGGGTTGGCGGCGCGGACGAGGCCAATGACCCGGTCGGCATGCAGGGAGCCGAACGCGGCGTGCAGCCCGGCCCTGACCAATTCGGTGGCATAGCCATGTCCCCAGCTCTGGGGGTGAAGATGGTAGGACAGGTTCATGCCGTCGAAATCCGCCGATACGGTGACGCCGCCGAAGCCGACCAGCTTGCCGTCGGCCTCGACCGCCCAGCGGCCGAAGCCATGCTTGTCCCAATGGCCGATGTCACGCGCCAGCCTGGCGGCGCTCTGCTGGGGTGTATCCGCGACGGGGTCGGGGCGATGGGCGACAAGTTCATGGCGCGAAAAGAGATCGACCAGGAAATCCAGATCCGCCTCCGTTGGCCGTCGCAGCAAAAGCCGTCCACCGCGCTGGCTCAAAGGCAATGACGCGTTCATGCCGCCATCTCCCGGCAAAGGGGTCGGTTACCCCTTCAGAGGATCTCGGTCTTGGCGATGTGGATGCCAAACCCTTCGAGGCCGACATAATGGCGCTCGCGCGAGGCGATCAGGTTGATCGAGGAAATGCCGAGATCCTTCAGGATCTGAGCGCCGAGGCCGATTTCGCGCCATTCATTCTCGCGCCGGCGGGCCTCTTCATGATCCTCGCGGTCGCCGCTCAGCGGGCGCTTGCGTTCCTGATGCGCGACGCCGACCGACCCCTCTCTGAGATAGACGATGACGCCACGCTTGCGTTCGCCCATCGCCTTCATGATGCCGTCCAGGCGATGGCTGGTACCGAAGACATCGGTCACCACATCCTCGGAATGCAGCCGAACCGGCACATCCTCGCCGTCGCGTATATCGCCGAAGACGACAGCGACGTGATGCATGGTGTCCCAGGGCAGCGTGTAGGTGAAGACCTGCGCCTTGCCGCCCAGCGTATCGATATCGGAGCAGGCGACGCGCTCGACCAGCGTTTCCTTGCGTTGGCGATAGGCGATGAGGTCGGCGACCGATACTTGTTTCAGGCCATGCTCTTCGGCGAAAGCCTGCACCTGCGGACCGCGCTTGACGGTGCCGTCGTCATTGACCAGTTCGGAAATGACGCCGATCGGCGGCAGGCCTGCGAGCTTGCAGAGATCGACCGCCGCTTCGGTATGGCCCGAACGCATCAGCACGCCGCCTTCGCGCGCGATCAGCGGAAAGATGTGACCCGGACGGACGAAATCGGAGGCGCCGACATTGCCGTTGGCGAGGTTGCGCACGGTAAGCGTGCGGTCGTCGGCCGAAATGCCTGTCGTCGTGCCATGCTTGAAATCGACGCTGACGGTGAAGGCTGTGGTGTGGGCCGAATCATTGTCGGCGACCATCGGCTGCAGGTTGAGCCGCTTGGCCTCCTCGCGCGGCATCGGCGTGCAGACGATGCCCGAGGTGTTGCGCACAATGAAGGCCATCTTTTCCGGCGTGCAGTGAACGGCGGCGACGATCAGGTCGCCCTCGTTCTCGCGCCCGTCATCATCCATGACGACGACGATCTCGCCGCGTTCGAAAGCGCGGATGGCTTCGACAATCTTCTTCTGGTCGTAAGGCATGGGCGGCTCGCTTCGCTCGCAGGAATAAGGCAGTAGGCAGTAGGCGAAGAAAAAAGGCTGTTTCGGGCGGCCTACGGCCTATTCCCTACTGCCTATTCCCTTCCCCGTCTGTCCCCTATGGCGCAAATAGTGATCGGCAATGGCGCAGGCAACCATCGCCTCGCCGATCGGCACGGCGCGGATGCCGACGCAGGGGTCGTGGCGGCCCTTGGTCATCACCTCGACGTCGTTGCCGTCCTTGTCGATCGATTTTCGTGGCGTCAGGATCGATGAGGTCGGCTTGACGGCGAAGCGGGCCACGATCGCTTGGCCGGTCGAGATGCCGCCAAGGATGCCGCCGGCATTGTTGGACAGGAATACCGGCTTGCCGTCATTGCCGATGCGCATCTCGTCGGCATTCTGTTCGCCGGTGATGCGCGCGGCCTCGAAACCATTGCCGATCTCGACGCCCTTGACGGCGTTGATCGACATCAGGCCCGACGCAATGTCCTGATCGAGCTTGGCATAGATCGGCGCACCAAGCCCCGGCGGAACGCCGTCGGCGACGATCTCGATCACCGCGCCGACCGAGGATCCGGCCTTGCGGATACCGTCCAGATACTGCGTGAAAGCGGGAACCGAAGCGGGATCGGGCGTGAAGAACGGATTTTCCGCATCGCCGATGAAATTCCAGTTCCAGTTGGCGCGGTCGATCGATTTTTCGCCCATCGAGACTAGCGCGCCGCGCACCACCAAGCCGGGCACTACCTTACGGGCGAGCGCGCCGGCGGCGACCCTGGCCGCGGTCTCGCGGGCCGAGGAGCGGCCACCGCCGCGATAGTCGCGGATGCCGTATTTGACGTCATAGGTGTAGTCGGCATGGCCCGGCCGGTATTGGCGGGCAATCTCGCCATAGTCCTTCGAACGCTGGTCGACATTCTCGATCAGCATCGAGACCGGCGTGCCGGTGGTGATCATCGTCTCGCCGTCCTCGTCGAGGACGAAACCCGACAGCACCTTCACCTCGTCGGGTTCGCGGCGCTGGGTGACGAAGCGTGACTGGCCCGGCCGGCGCTTGTCGAGTTCAGCCTGGATTTCATCACGCGTGAAGCGGATGCCGGGCGGGCAGCCATCGACCACGCAGCCAAGTGCTGCGCCATGGCTTTCGCCCCAGGTGGTGACGCGGAAAAGGTGGCCGAACGTGTTGTGAGACATGGAAAAGTGCCCTGCCCGGCAGCGGAGCCGGTTGAAGCCTGCCTTCTATTGGCGTTTTTTGCGGTGGTCAAACTGTCATCCCTGCCGTTTAAGTTTTGACACATTCGGCTGGTTTCTGCTTTCTTCCATCCGCCGTTGAGGATCCGCCGCCACAGTGCCGGCGCAATGACCAAAGAGGACGATCATGCGTACCCTGATTGGCGCTGTTGCCGCCACCCTGCTCTATTCCACCGCCGCCTTCGCCGGACAGACCGAAGGCCTGATCAAGAAGATCGACAAGGACGCGCTGACCATGACGCTGGACGACGGCAAATCCTACAAGCTGAACGCCGAAACCGATCTCGACTCGCTGAAGCCGGGCATGGACATCGTCATCGCTTACGACGTGACCAATGGCGAGAATGTCGTGACCGATATGCAGTTGCCGGACAGCGACACGAACTAGGGTTTTAACTATTTGAATGGACTTCGAGAGCGCTCGGCGTTGCGCCTCTAAAGCCACTCGAGGCTCTGGCCTTCAAGTTTGAGCACGCGATCCTGCGGTATTTCCAGGTTCGCGGCCTCGTCCTCGGTCACATCAAGCACGAAACGGAACAGGGTGCGCATGACGCCGCCATGCGTCACGCAGATCGTCTTGCGATCGATCTCGTCGAAGCAGGGTTTCACCCGTTCGAGCAGCATCTGGTAGCTCTCCGCACCGTCGCCGGGCGGCTGGAAGTTCCACTTGTCCCGCGCGCGTGACCGCTTGGCTCCGGGAGACTGCGTCTCCAACTCGGCAAAGGTAAAGCTCTGCCAGTCACCGAAATTGACTTCAATCAGTCTGGTATCGGTTCGATAGGCGAGCGGATCGACCTTCATCGCGGCGCGGATGCGTTCCATCGTTTCGCGCGTCCGCCGCATCGGGCTGGCGACGAAATCGAAATCCCTGACATCACCGACAAGTTCGGCCAGCCGACGCCCGTTTCCGGTCGCCTGCTCGCGGCCAAGGGCATTGAGATCGGTGTCGGCCTGCCCCTGAAGCCGGGCCTCGGCGTTCCACGCGGTCTGGCCGTGGCGCACGATATAAACCAGCGGGTACATCAGGTCTTCCGGAGGTCGGGCCAGGGCCTGGGCGGAGGATGAGCGGAGGGCGTTATTCCTTGACCGTCGAAATATCAGGCGCGTCGACCGCCTTCATGCCGACCACGTGATAACCGGAATCGACATGGTGCACCTCACCGGTGACGCCACGCGACAGGTCGGACAAGAAATAGACGCCGGAATCGCCGACCTCCTCCTGCGTGACCGTCTGCTTCAGCGGCGAATTGTATTCGTTCCACTTCAGTATGTAGCGGAAATCGCCGATGCCCGAGGCGGCCAGCGTCTTAATCGGGCCGGCCGAGATGGCGTTGACGCGGATCTTCTTGCCGCCGAGATCGACGGAGAGATAACGCACGCTGGCTTCGAGCGCGGCCTTGGCGACGCCCATGACGTTGTAGTGCGGCATCACCTTCTCGGCGCCGTAGTAGGTCAGCGTGAGCAATGAACCGCCATCGGTCATCAGCGCCTCGGCGCGCTTGGCGATGGTGGTGAAGGAAAACACCGAAATGTCCATGGTGCGCAGGAAATTGTCGCGCGTCGTCTCGACATAGCGGCCGGTCAGCTCGTCCTTGTCGGAGAAAGCGATGGCATGGACGAGGAAATCAAGCTTGCCCCAATGCTTGGCGACATTGGCGAAAACCTCGTCGAGGCTCGCCGAATCGGTGACGTCGCAATGGCCGGCGACAAAGGCGCCCAGTTCCGCCGCCAACGGCTCGACGCGCTTCTTGAACGCCTCGCCCTGATAGGTCAGCGCAATCTCGGCGCCATGGTCGACGCATGCCTTGGCAATGCCGTAGGCAATCGACCTGTTGTTCGCGACGCCAAGAATAAGGCCGCGCTTGCCGGCCATCAGGCCCAGTCCACCCGCCATGTGAGCGCTCTCCGCAAGGTTTGTTCTTTGTGGAGTGCCTATCGCACAGGCACACAGCCCCTTCAAGCGCTCAAACCGGACAGTTCGGGGGACAAGAGCGCTGGATCAGCCTTTTTGACCACGCAGCAACGCTTCGAGAGCGCTGTCGCCACCCTCCGGCAGCATGATGCGGACATGCGCGTAGAGGTCGCCATGGCCGCCCGCTTTTTCCGGCAAGCCCCTGCCCTTGAGCCGCAGGACCTTGTCCGAGCTCGACCAGGGGGGGACGTTGACCGCCAGCCTGCCGGTCGGTGTCTCGACCGGCACCTTGGCGCCCAGCACCGCATCCGCCAGCGACACCGGCAGATCGGCATGCAGGTCGCGGCCCTCGATGCGGTAGCGCGGATGCCGGCGGATATGGATCTTGACCAGCGCGTCGCCGGGCTGGCCCGGCCCCTGCTCGCCCTGCCCCTTCAGCCGGATGGTCTGGCCATCCTCGACAAAGGCCGGCAGTTTGACCGCCACCTTGCGGCCATCCGGGAACATCGCCGTCACCTTTTCGGCGGTCGCGGCTTCCTCGATGGTGACGTCGAGCGTGACGTTCAGATCGGCCGCCGTCGCTGGCTGGCGGCGGTCGCCCATGCCGGCACCGCGCGCGCCGGAAAAGGCGTCGCCGAAAATCTGGCTGAAAATATCGCTGTTGCCGTCGAACGGATCACCGCCCGGGCGCCCCGAACGGAATTCGAATCGCGAACCGCCGGCGCCCTGCTGGCGGCGAAACCCGGCAAAGGGGTCGCCGCCACCGGCGGCACCCTCAAAACCTTGGAAGCGCGGCTTGCCGTCGGCGTCGATCTCGCCGCGATCGAAAGCGGCACGGTTCTTCTCGTCGCCGACGATCTCATAGGCCTGGTTGGCCGCGGCAAAACGGTCCTTCGCCTTGGGATCATTCGGATTCTGGTCCGGATGATGTTTCTTGGCGAGTTTCCGGTACGCCGATTTTATGTCCTTGGCCGATGCGTTCTTTGCAACGCCCAGGACCTCATACGGGTCGCGCATGCTTCCTGCCCTGGAAATGAGTTGAGTCCATACTTGCCTCCTATATGCGCTCGCATAGGAAGAAATTCCAGTGGCGGATGGCCATATTGGAAGCGGAAACTCAGAGCGCCTTGAAGCCCTGCATGCGCCAGCCGCCGGCGCTTGCAAGGCAGAGCTCGCCCTCGAACATGGCAACGCCGTCAAAGCTTTCGCGCGAGGCCTTGAAGCGGCGGCAGGTCTGGCCCCTGTCCTTCAATTCCGCCAGTTCGGTGATGGAGCCACGAGAGCCGGTGCCGGCATTGGCCCACGGCACGGCCTGGCCGCCAAGCTGCTCGATGTCGGCGGAGGACACCGCGTTGCCGATCGTCGTCTGGTCGGAGTCGCGATCCGAATCAGCAGGCGCCGATGGAACCTGCGTGCTGCTGGTCAGGATCGAGCGATCGACTTCGGCTTTTTCCAGGCTGAAGCCACCCGCGCCGCAGGCGGCAAGCGGCAAGGCGGCCGCCACGATCGCCGCTTTCGCGCTGGCCGAAGCGATAACGCCCCATTGCCTGCTGTCAAAAGCTTGCGCGATACGCGACAATCGGCAACCTCCCTGATTTCGTGACAATTTGAGAAAAACTATGAGTGACACAGAGTTAACAACCGGTGACTTTACCGAAGCGGCCGAGCCGTTTCGCCTTTTTGCCGCATGGCTGGACGACGCCACCAAGAGCGAAATCAACGATGCCAATGGCGTGGCGCTGGCGACCGTCGACCCAGAAGGCATGCCGGATGTGCGGATGGTGCTGCTGAAGGGGTTCGATGAAGGCGGCTTTGTCTTCTACACGAATTTCGAGAGCGCGAAGGGCCAGGAGATTCTTGGCAGCATGAAGGCGGCGATGTGTTTCCACTGGAAGTCGCTGCGCCGGCAGGTCCGCATTCGCGGCCCGGTGGAGATCGTCAGCGATGCCGAGGCCGACGCCTATTACGCGACGCGGCCACGCGGCAGCCGCATCGGCGCCTGGGCGTCGAAGCAGTCGCGGCCGCTGGAAAGCCGCTTCGCACTGGAGAAAGCTGTCGCCGAATACACGGCGCGCTACGCCATCGGCGAGATTCCGCGGCCGAAGCACTGGTCGGGTTTCCGCATCGTGCCGAACACGATCGAGTTTTGGCACGACCGTCCGTTCCGGCTGCATAACCGGGTGGTTTTTTCCCGCAACGCCAAAGGCGGCTGGGACAAGACGCGGCTTTATCCCTGAAAGGGCAAGGGCTCAGCTCTTCTTCCTGGTCATGAACGCGGTGAGCGCGGCGCGCGCCTCGTCCGACTTCAGCCGCTCGCGAAAATGCTGGCTTTCCTCGCCGATGCGGGCGACGAGGTCGTCGCGCGAGCCGCGCATGAGGTCGCGCGCAATCTTCAGCGCCTGCGGCGGCTTGGCGGCGATCTGGCCGGCGGCCGCAAGGACCGAGGCCTCCAGCGCGGCCTCCTCGACCACATCGTAGATCAGGCCGGCGGCCTTCGCGCGCTCGGCGGAAAAACCTTCGCCAAGGCCGAGCAGCGCGAAAGCGCCTTGCTGGCCCAGGATGCGGGGCGCCAGCAGACTGGAGCCGGCCTCGGGCACCAGGCCAAGATCGACGAAAGGCGTCCTGAAGACGGTGCGCGGCGTGGCGAAGGTCAGGTCGCAATGCAGGTTGATCGTCGTGCCGATGCCGACCGCGATGCCGTCGACGCCGGAGACGATGGGTTTTTCGACCCCAGCCAGCGCCATCAGGAAATCCCAGACTTCCGTGCCGCCGTCACCACCGGTGGCGACAACCATGAAATCGGCGAGGTCGTTGCCGGAGGAGAAGGCGCCGGGCACCCCGAGGAAGACATGGACGCGGATCGCCGGATCGGCGTCACCCTCGGCAAGCGCCGCCGACATCTTTGCATACATGGCGCGCGTCAGCGCGTTCTTCTTGTCCGGGCGGTTCATGCGGATGATCTGGATGGCGCCCTGGCGCTCGACGAGGATATGGTCTGTCACGGTCTTTTTCCCTGATGAGCGCTGTGAGAATTCAAGCTGATATCAGCGTCTTGCCGGCGGCAGCGAGGCTCTCCGCGCCGTCGATGACGCGTTCGTTCAAGGCGCGTGCCTCGCCGAGCAGGTTTTCGGCGAAGAAGCGGCACAGCGCGACGCGGCCCTGATCGGCGAGCGCACCGCGCGCCAGATAGGCGCCGCCGGCGGCAAGCGAGATCAGCTTGAGATACGGCGTCGCCCCTGCCAGCGCCTCTTCCATCCGGCCATCGGCCGACAGTTTCTGCAGGAAACGGGTCGCTTGCGTCAGGTCGCCAAGGGCAGCATCAACCGCATCGGCGGTGCGGCCGAAACCCTGCAGGTTCGAGGTCCGCACGGCATTGGCGACCGCGGCCAGTTCGCCGATGAAGCCATGCACATGTTCGCCGCCGTCGAGCGGCAGCTTGCGGGTGACCAGATCGATCGCCTGGATGCCGTTGGTGCCCTCGTAGATCGGCGCGATGCGCGCGTCGCGGTAGAAGGCCGCGGCACCCGTTTCCTCGATGAAGCCCATGCCGCCATGCACCTGCACGCCGAGCGAAGCGACCTCGACGCCGACATCGGTCGAAAACGCCTTGGCCAGCGGCGTGAGCAGGTTGGCGCGATCACGCCAATGCGCCGCCTGATCACCGTCCGAGACGCGCGCCATATCGATGGCGTGGGCGCAGGAATAGCTGATCGCCCGCGCCATTTGCGTCAGCGCCTTCATGGTCAGGAGATTGCGCTGCACGTCGGGGTGATGGACGATCGGCGCCATGCCGGCGCCGGCATAGTCCGCCGCCTTGCCCTGACGCCGCTCATTGGCATAGGCGATCGCTTTTTGGGTGGCGGCTTCCGCGACCGCGACACCCTGCATGCCGACGGCCAGGCGGGCATTGTTCATCATGGTGAACATGCAGGCGAGACCCTTGTTTTCCTCGCCGATCAGCCAGCCGATGGCGCCCGGCCCGGCGCCCTGGAAACCGTCGCCATAAATCATGGTGCAGGTCGGCGAAGCATGGATGCCGAGCTTGTGCTCGAGGCCGGAACAGAAGACGTCGTTGCGCGCGCCAAGTGAGCCATCGTCGTTGACGAAAAACTTCGGCACCAGGAACAACGAGATGCCGCGCGTGCCGGCGGGTGCATCCGGCAGCCGCGCCAGCACCAGATGGATGATGTTGTCGGTGAAATCGTGCTCGCCATAGGTGATGAAGATCTTCTGGCCGAAGATGCGGTAGGTGCCGTCGCCGGCGGGCTCGGCGCGGGAGCGCAAGGCGGCAAGATCGGAGCCTGCCTGCGGCTCGGTCAGGTTCATCGTGCCCATCCATTCGCCCGACACGAGCTTGGTGAGATACTTTGCCTTGAGCGCTTCGGAAGCGTGCTTGTCGAGCGCTTCGACCGCGCCCATGGTCAGCGTCGGGCCGATGCCGAAGGCCATGGCGGCCGAGTTCCACATTTCGAGCGCCGCGACGCCCAGCATGGTCGGCAGCGCCTGGCCGCCATAGTCTTCGGGCCCCGACAGCGCGTTCCAGCCGCCATCGATCCAGCGGCGATAAAGCTCCTTCCAGCCGGGCGGCATGGTGACGGCGGCATCCCTGAGCACCGCACCGTGTTGGTCGCCGATCGTGTAGAGCGGTGCCACCTCCTCGGTGGCGAAACGGCCGGCCTCGCCAAGGACGGCGTCGACGAGATCCTCGCCGAGATCGCCGAACTTACCGGCATCAAGGGCGGATTTCATGCCGGCAACATGCTTCAGTGTGAATGCGATATCCTCGACCGGTGCCCGATACATGCCGCTCGATCCTCCTGACGCATCGGCCTCGCCGACCCTAGAGCCGGTGCCGCCGCAAAACCATCCGCCCTTTGGGCGGTCTCCCTGTTTCTTTTTACGTAAACGTCAAACTTTGTCACGCGGATTTTGCAATCGCGCCGGCCTGTATTAAATTCGATGGACGCCGCATCGAGCCGACCCGGCGACCGACCAGAACCAGCCGACCGGAACCAGCCCATGCTCGCCAGACCCGACGCCTACCGCTGCATCGAATGCGGCTTGCCCTACCGTGCAACGGGGTTCTGGCATCATGGCGGCCAGTTGGGACATGGCGCCGCCTACTGGTCGGATCGCGGCCTATTGTGCTCGCCCCAATGTTCGCTCACCCATCACCGCAAGCGTGCCGCCGAAGGCACACTACGGCAAGAGCCCGCGCCAGACCCGTTTGAATTTCAGCCATTCAGCCGGCGCTAGCTTCGCCGGGCTCCAGCGTCGAGAAGCATTCCTTAACCATAGCGGTTCACCATCGGTGTTTGAACAACGGGGACCCCCTGTTTGAAAACGCCGGCGCATCTTCTTCGCCGCTCAGCGATCGCTCTTGCGGCGATGATGGCGCTGATACCGGCAGCAAAGGCTTCGGATTTCTCCGAGCCGTGGAAGAGTACCGACCGCGCTTTGGTCGTCGACGCCTACGAGTACAACTCCATCGACTGGGCGCAACTGGCCACCGACAAGCGCATCGCCGCCTTTATCAACAAGGCCTCCGACGGCATGCCGCCGCCCTATTTCTGTTTCGGCAGCGACACCGACGTCAAGCTTTGCAAGGCGTTGTGGAAACGCCATGCGGTGACGCGCGAACTGTTCCAGACGCGCCGCGTCGTGGCCAAGGCACTCGGCATGAAATGGGGCGCCTATCATCTCGCCCGCCCCGGCAACCCGGTCGAGCAGGCCAACAATTTCCTCGATTTCGCCGACCCGGCGCCGGACGATCTCATGGCGCTCGACATAGAGGGCATCGATCCCTCGCAATGGATGTCGCTCGACGATGCCGAGGAGTTCGTGCGCCAAGTGCATCGGCGCATCGGCCGTTTTCCGGTGCTCTACAGCAACGGCAAGACCGCGCAGTATATCGCCGACAACCGCTACAAATACCGGCTGCTGTCGCGGCTGCCACTTTGGTACGCGCGCTACAAGCCTGACATCGATGTGCATTTCCCGATGGGCAACTGGCAGGGCTACGCGCTCTGGCAATTCTCGGCTCAGGCCAATTGCGGCCGCTTCCGCTGCCCCTACAGGGTGGCCGGCACGCCCAATAATATCGACGTCAACGTCGTGCCGACGGACGCCGCCACGCTGCGCCAGCAATGGCCCTTTGGCGGGCTGATCGACGTGCCATCCGACTACCTTGCCAGCGTGCCGGTACCGCTCTCGCGCGAAGCAGCACTCGCCGGCAAGACCACCCTCATCTATGCGGATGTGGCAACGCCGCCGACCTTCGAGGAAATGGTCGCAGTGCTCGGTTCGCGCTGGTCCAAATTCCGCGACGGCTTCCGCATGCCCGTGGTGAAGACGGTGCCGCGACGGCCAGGCTTCGGCATCATCCAATATGTCGCCTGGAAGCGGGCCGGGCAACGTTCGCCCGAGCAGCTCGATGCCGCCTTTGCCGCGGCCGACCCGGTCAGCACCGGTTCGACCGAAATCGATCGCGGCCGGCCGTAAGCCGCCGCTCCGAAATCTCAGCTCGCCCGCTCGCGCGCCACAGCCTGCCAGCCGATGTCGCGGCGGCAGAATCCGTCTGGCCATTCGATCCGGTCGAGCGCGGCATAGGCTCGGCTTTGCGCCTCGCCAACCGTGGCGCCGGTGGCCGTGACATTGAGGACGCGGCCGCCATTGGCGACCAGCGCGCCGCCATTGATGGCGGTGCCGGCGTGGAAGATCTGGACGCCTTCGCCCGCCGCGTCCTCGACGCCGCGGATGACCGAGCCTTTTTCCGGTGTGCCGGGATAGCCCCGCGCCGCCATCACCACGGTGAGCGCCGCCTCGTCGCGCCAGCGTATGGAGGTGTGGGCCAGTTGACCGTCGACAGCGGCATTGAGCAGCACCAGCAGGTCGTCCTTAAGCCGCATCATCAGCACCTGGCATTCCGGGTCGCCGAAGCGGGTGTTGTATTCGATCAGCTTCGGCCCCTTGTTCGTGATCATCAGCCCGGCGAAGAGAATACCGGCGAAGGGCGCGCCAAGCTCGGCCATGCCGCGCATCGTCGGCTCGATGATCTCGCGCATGGTGCGCTCGACCATCTCAGGCGTCATCACCGGGGCCGGTGAATAGGCGCCCATGCCGCCGGTGTTGGGGCCGGTGTCGCCATCGCCGACACGCTTGTGGTCCTGCGCCGTGCCGAAGGGCAGCGCGGTCGTACCGTCGCAGAGGCAGAAGAAGCTCGCCTCCTCGCCAGTCATGAATTCCTCGACCACCACCTCCGCTCCGGCAGCGCCGAAGGATCCTTCAAAGCAGGCATCGAGGGCCGCCCGCGCCTCGTCCAGGGTCATGGCGACGGTGACACCCTTGCCGGCGGCGAGCCCATCGGCCTTGATGACGATCGGCGCGCCCGTTTTTTCGACATAGTCTTTGGCCGAAGCCAGATCGTTGAAACGGCCATAGGCGGCGGTAGGGATGTCGTATCGGGCGCAGAGGTCCTTGGTGAAACCCTTCGAACCCTCCAGCCGCGCGGCGGCCTTCGACGGCCCGAAGACGCGGATGCTTTCGGCGCGTAGGTCATCCGCAATGCCGGCGACCAGCGGCCCCTCCGGACCGACGACCACGAGGTCGATTTTCCTCTCACGGCAGAAGGCGGCTACGGTGGTGTGATCGGTGATATCCAGCTTCACCAGTTCAGCCTCAGCACCGATGCCCGGATTACCGGGGGCCGCGTAAAGCTTGGTCAGCAGCGGCGAAGCGGCGATCTTCCAGGCAAGCGCATGTTCGCGGCCGCCGGAGCCTAGAAGAAGAACGTTCATGGCCACCTCTTGATGCCGAAATTCTACTCTGGCGGCCATCTGATGGTGTTTTCTGCGCTTCCGTTGCTCACGGACCAGATGTCCGCTGCGCTACGGTTCTCGCAACCACCACCATATGACTCGCCAGAGCGAATTTCGAAACAGTCTCTTGGAGCACCCGCTATTGCTCTCCGGGCGACGGGTCAAGGCATCAGGGTGTTTTGATCGAAATTGCGCACGGGAACGTTATCCCAGCCGAAAATCGGCATCGGCCATCGCCGCCGATTTTCTGGCCCGATTTAGGCGGGAAAGACCACCGGGAACCAGTCCTCGCGCAATTTCTGGCCGGGCTGCATGCCATGGCCGTGATAGGGCGGCGAGGTGCGGCCCGGCCGCTCGACATAATGGGCATCGTCGCCGACCCAGCGCAGCGATAGCGCCCGGCGCCGTGCCGCTGTCAAATTGCCGCGCGCGCCATGCGCTGTGCGGAAGTCGAACAGGATGGCGTCACCAGGCTCCATCTCCCATTCGAGCACCTTCATCGACAGGTCCTTGTCGGGATCCGGCATCGGCAGATAGTCGCCCTCGCCGGCATAAAAATTGCTGTCGTCGAGCCAGCGCACGGGCAGGATCATCTTGTCCCATTTGTGCGAGCCGGCGATCAGGCGCAGCGTTGCCTCCTTCACCGGGTCGATGGGGATCCAGAAGCTGACCGTCTGCCGGCCATCGACGAAGTAATAGGGGATGTCCTGATGCCAGGGCGTCGGCTTCTGCGTGCCGGGCTCCTTGACCAGAACGTGATCGTGGA
Source organism: Mesorhizobium sp. 43Arga (assembly GCF_053714255.1). Taxonomy (NCBI): domain Bacteria; kingdom Pseudomonadati; phylum Pseudomonadota; class Alphaproteobacteria; order Hyphomicrobiales; family Phyllobacteriaceae; genus Mesorhizobium; species Mesorhizobium sp. 43Arga. The sequence goes on along the minus strand of NZ_JBSKBO010000004.1, from coordinate 274,187 downwards.
AGAACTGCGCGGTGCGCGACTGCATCACCGCCGCCGCCAGTTCGGCGGCCGGCGATTTCCGTACCACCTCGACGAATTCGGGAATGCGCTCCCAGTTGCAGTAATCGTCGAAGAAACTGCCTCGACCATTGGCGATGTCGGACGCGGTGGCGCTGCGGTTCTGCATGTTGCGCTCGATGCCGGCGGCAATCGTATCGACCCAACCCTTGAAGGCGCCGCGGATGCAGACCGCGCCGTCACGCTGGTAGTCGGCAATCGTCTCCGCATCGATCAGGTTGGCGTCGATGGCGCGGGCTGCAGTCTGGGGAGCCATGGTTGTCCTCCTTTCAGGATCGAGACGACTATCGCAATCCGCATTCATTCAGTAAAATAATAACTTCTCATCTGACACATAGAACAACCCTATGAGCCTAACCTTCACGCAGTTGCGTTATCTGGTTGCTGTCGCCCGCCATACCAGCGTCACCGGTGCGGCCAGGGCACTGAACATTTCCCAGCCCTCGATTTCGGTGGCGATCGACGCGGTCGAAAGGGATTTCGGCCAGAAACTGTTCGTGCGCCAGCGCGGCAGCGGCGTTTCGCTGACCTCCTTCGGCCGTGTCGTCGTGGCCAAGGCAAAACAGGTTCTTGCCGAGACGGACGAACTGATGAGCCTGGGTTCGGGCAATTCAGCCGTCGGCGGCGAGCTGGTGCTTGGATGTTTCGAGGATCTGGCGCCCTATTTCGCGCCGGGTCTGATCCGCGCCTTTTCCGAACGCCATCAAGACGTCGCGGTGATTGTTCGCGACGAGACGTTCGAAACGCTTGGGCGGCGTCTGGCGAACGCCGCCATCGATCTCGGCCTCAGCTATGATCTCGGCCTGCCCACCCACTTCGCCCGCATCCTGCTGCATGAGCTGCGGCCGCATGCGTTGCTGCCGGCAGGCCATGCACTGGCGGACCACGCCGAGGTCAGCCTGGCGGATCTGGCCGCCTATCCGCTGATCACGACGGACCAGCCGCACAGCTGGCAGCACCTGCTCGACCTGTTCCGCGGCCGTGGTCTGTCGCCGGTGGCCGACAGGGCGACAAGCTCCTTCGAACTTCAGCGCAGCATGGTGGCGAACGGTTTCGGCGTCGCCGTAAGCTACACCCGCCCGCAAGGGGATCGCAGCTATGACGGCCTGCCCCTGATTTGCAAGCCGCTGTCGGATCCGCTGCCGATGCAGCGCATCATCCTCACCTATGACACGCATCAGCGCGTGTCGAATGCGGCACTCGCATTCGTCGAGACGGCGAAAGCCTGGTTTTCCACGCGCGACATCTTCGCCTCGTGACGGGCTGACGGCCGCTGCTCATCCGCTTGCCGCTTGACGGTTTCCGCGGCTGCTGCCACTCCATGGACATGGAACCTATCCAGTCGAAAGCGGCCCAGGGCCGTGTTGCCGATGCGCCGAACGGCCATTGGGTCTATCGGGTACTGCCGCGCTCGGTTTGGCCCTATGCACAGCTTGCACGATGGGACAGGCCGATCGGCTGGCAATTGCTTTTGTGGCCGTGCTGGTGGTCGGCGGCGCTCGCGGCAAGCGCCTATCCGCGCCCCGGCGACCCGCTGCTGTCACTGCTGCCGGCACCATTGTATCTCGTGCTGTTCCTGGTCGGCGCCATCGCCATGCGCGGCGCCGGCTGCACCTATAACGACATCGTCGACGAAGGCATTGACAACCAGGTCGAGCGCACCCGCTCGCGGCCGCTGCCGTCAGGCCAGACCACGCGCCGGCGGGCCTGGCTGTTTCTCGTGCTGCAGGCCCTGGTCGGCCTTGTCGTGCTCCTGCAATTCAACAGCTTCGCCATTCTGCTCGGCATCTGCTCGCTGGTGATCGTCGCCATCTATCCATTCATGAAGCGGATAACCAACTGGCCGCAACTGTTTCTCGGCCTTGCCTTTTCCTGGGGCGCGCTGATGGGATGGGCGGTCGAGTTCGGCGATCTCGATGGCCCCGCCATCATGCTCTATATTGGCTCGATCCTGTGGGTGATCGGCTACGACACGATCTATGCGCACCAGGACAAGGAAGACGACGCCATTGTCGGCGTGCGCTCGACGGCGCGGCTATTCGGCGACAACACCAAGGCGTGGCTGGCCGGGCTTTACGGCGGCACGCTGATCTGCTTCGCCATCGCCTTCGCCTCGGCGCAGGCGCCGGTGGTGGCGCTCGCCGGATTGATCGCCGCCGGCGCCCATATGGCGCGGCAGATCGCGGTTCTGGATATCCACGATCCGGATCAATGTTTGCGGCTGTTCCGGTCGAACAACCAGGTCGGCTGGCTGATCTTCCTCGGCCTGATCGGCGGCGCATTGTGGGTGGCGCTGAAGCCGCTGGTGTAGCGGCTTTTCCACGCCCCGGCCCTTCGCAGGCTCCCAGCCCTTCGGGCGTTCGCTCCCCTTAAAAGGTCCACTGGACCTTTTTATTCCGCCCGAAGGCGGACCGGGTTCTCACCGTTCGAAGCTCGAAATGATTTCCTGGCCGTCGATGACCAGCCTGAGACCGAGGTTGCCGGCCCTGCGGCGGGCGAGGAAGCGCGGGCGACGTGTGTTGGAAACGCGGCCCTTGCGGCGATCCTGCGGCGGCAGCGTCTTGATGGCGGCGCCGAGTGATTCTTCCAGGGTGCGGGCGACACCGTCCGATTCGATCAACAGCATCGGCAGGCGGTAGGCATCGGCCCACGCGCGCCAGTCGGCTGCGACATCGTCGAGGTCATCGGCCACCAGCAGCGGCACCGACAGCATCGGATCATTGTGCAGGAGTTCCAGGGTCACCGTGACATTGCCTTCCGGATCCTCCATCGCGCGGGCGGCGACGCCGCGGAACGCATTGGCCGGCAGGGCGATGATCGCCGGCACGCCGCTCATCTCGAGCATGCGGCGGATCACGGCGCCACGGTGGTCGATAGTGAACGTCACGTCGCCATAGTCGTCGCGCGTGGCGTAGCTGACCATCTGGGGCAGTCGGAATGGGTCGAGGCGCATGTTGCGTCCCGCCCAGACTGGCTTCAGTCCGGTGTTCATAGAGTGCCTTCCTGTCTGTCTCCTGAGAGCCGGTGTCCGGTTCTCTCCGGGCCAGTTTTCCCGGCCTCGTTATGGGGAAACAGTAGCGCGGGCTCCTTACCGCCGCGCTTAAGAAAGTCGGTTAAATTTTGCTGATCTCAGGGATGGTTATCGGAATGCCACCGACCACAAGATGTTGAAAGGATCAGATAACCTTACCGGGATTCATGATGCCGGCCGGATCGAAGGCGGCTTTTATCAGGCGCATCAGATCGATGGCCATCGGCGGCGCCGTGGCGATCAGTTCGTCGCGCTTCAACTGGCCGATGCCATGCTCGGCCGAGATCGAACCATGGAAGGAGCGCACGACATCGTGCACGGCCTTGTTCATGGGATGGTAGAGGGCGAGAAACGCCTCATCGTCGCCATCGACGGGCCGCGAGATGTTGTAGTGAAGATTGCCATCGCCCATATGGCCGAAGCAGACCACGCGGGCGCCGGCACTGACCGACGCCACCGCGCCGGCGGCCTCTGCGATGAAGCGCGGGATCGATACGATCGGCACCGATATATCGTGCTTGATCGAGGCTCCCTCCGGCTTCTGGCATTCGGGCAGCGTCTCGCGGAAATTCCAGAAGGCGTCGCCCTGGGCAAGGCTTGCCGCGACCACCGCATCGCCAACGATGCCTTGCTCGAGACCATCCGCCAGCACCTCCTCGATCAGCGCCCGGCCATCGGCTTCCGAGCGGCCGGAAGAAACCTGCATCAAGACATACCAGGGCCAATCATCGGCCAGCGGCCGCACGACACCTTGACCATGCCTGAGCGTAAAATCGTAAGGTCTCTTGCCAATCAATTCGAAGGCCGTGAGCGAAGCGCCGGCGCGGTCCATCGCCAGGCTGAACAGCAACAGTGCCGATTCCGGCGACGACAGGCCGACGAATGCGACCTCACGCCCCTTCGGTTTCGGGAACAGCTTCAGCACGGCGGCGGTGATGATGCCGAGCGTGCCTTCGGCGCCGACGAACAGGTCCTTCAGATCGTAGCCAGTGTTGTCCTTCTTCAATTTGCGCAGATCGTCGAAGACCTCACCTGTCGGCAGCACCACTTCGACGCCGAGACAGAGTTCGCGTGCATTGCCATAGGCCAGCACGCCGGTGCCGCCGGCATTGGAAGAAAGATTGCCGCCGATCTGGCAGGAGCCTTGCGCGGCGAGCGACAGCGGGAACAGCCGGTCGGCGGCATCGGCGGCCTCCTGCAACGCCTGCAGGACGACGCCGGCCTCGACGGTTACCGTGTTGGACAGGACGTCGATCTCGCGGATGCGGTTCAGCCGCGACAGCGACAGGATGATCTCGCGGCCGGATTTGTCCGGCACCTGGGCGCCGACCAGCCCGGTGTTGCCGCTTTGCGGCACGATGGGCGTTCCCGTCTCGGTCGCCAGCCGCATGATGCGGCTGACCTCGTCAACGCTGCCCGGCCGCAGCACCAGCGACGTCGCGCCGTGCCAGAGCCCGCGCCGCTCGATGAGGTAAGGCGCGATGTCCTGCTCGTCGCGCAGCGCGTATTTGTCGCCGACGATCGCCGCGAAACGGTCGATGAGAGCTGGATCGAGTTTTTGCGAAATGTCGGTCATGCGGGAAAACTATGTTGCGGGCTGCAGATTGTCACGAGGGGCGGCGGCACGCGAGAGCCGGTCGTTGATGGCCTCGCCAAGACCATCAAAGGGAATCGTCTCCACCGCGATAGTGCGCGCGCCGCTGCGATCGAGTTCCTGCATATAGGCGAAAAGATTGCTTGCCGCTTCGCGCAGGTCACCGGACGCTGACAGGTTGAGAAAGGCCACTGCATGGCGCCAGCCTTCGGCTCGCTGATCACCGAAGGCAAGCAGCGCCTCGCCCTCGCCAACCGTTCCGGCATTGAGCCGCATGGCAGCACCTGGCGCATAATGCGAGGCGAGCATGCCTGGCGCCTCGACGCCTCCCCCTCCGCCGCGCAACAGCCCCATGCCGATGGCCGCCTCGATCTCCCCGGCGGCGATGCCGCCGGGCCGGAGCAGGCGCACTCCCGCCCCTTCGGCCTTGACGATGGTCGATTCCAGCCCGACCGGCGTCGCGCCTCCATCGACCACCAGCTTGATGCGCGCGCCGAGATCGGCGGCCACCGCCTGTGCCGTGGTCGCGCTGATCTTGCCGGACGAATTGGCGCTGGGCGCGGCAAGCGGCCGGCCGAGCTTTGCGATGAGGTCGCCGCCAAAGCCCCTCGGCATGCGCAAGGCGATCGTGTCGAGCCCGGCCGTGACCAACGGATGGATGCCGTTGCCAGGCCGCTGCGGCAGCACCAGCGTCAGCGGACCCGGCCAGAACGCCTGCGCGAGTTTCTTCGACAGCGGATCGAACACGGCGATGCGCTCGGCCATCGCCATGTCGGCGACATGGGCGATCAGCGGATTGAAGCGCGGCCGACCCTTGGCTTCGAAGATGCGCGCCACCCCGATGCCGTTGGTGGCGTCGCCGGCAAGCCCGTAGACGGTTTCCGTCGGGATGGCGACGACATCGCCGCCCTCAAGCAACGCCAGCGCCCGCTCCAACGCCTCGCCGACGGCAAGTATCTCAGCCACTCTCGTCACCTCGCAGATGCCGGCTGCGTAGTACGATGGCGGCTGTTGGGCAAGAGAGGGTCTTGGCGATTTATCAATCCCTAAAATGCTATGTTTGTGCGAAAGCCGGCATCAATTCCGGCCTGCTATTGAGCAGCTTCTGGGCAAGGGGAGCTATATCAGTGTCTGTGCGCGTATTGCTGGGAATAACTCTGGCCACACTGGCCGGTGGAGCTCAGGCCTCGTCGCTGGTCTTTCCCGACGCGCCTACCGCGACGCCCTCTATCCTGACCCTGAAGGCCGCCGATATCAAGGCAAGCGATGTGGTTTCCGTCGTCGCGCTGGGCGAGCCCGACGTCACCTATGAGAAGGTGGCGGCGATCCCCAACGCGCCCGAGGCACGGCACGGCTTCATGCCAAGCCCGATGATCATCCGCGGCGGCATCCTCGGCGGCGATTTCTCGACACCGGCGCAAGCCAAGGCACCTGTCGCGACCACCAGCGCTGCTCCCGCTCCGGCCCAGGCGACCGCGTCGGCGGCTCCGGCGTCGGGCACGCAGAAGAAGCCGGCCGCACCGGCAGCCGCATCCAAGCCCGTTCCCGGGGTCGGCAAGGTCAAGTAGGGGCCACGAATTGCTGGACTGGCCAGCTCGTTGACAGCTTGACGGCGCCCTGCGCACCATTGCCGCGCGAGGTCGTGCCGGCATATCTTGCCGCTCGAAGCCGCCGCCTGAATTAGGTCGAGCGATTCAGGAAAAGGCGGCTCTGGCAGCCGGGTTTTGTTTCAAAGGGGGTTGATCATGAGACTATCCAAGACCGTTACCGTGGCCGGGCTTCTGCTGGCATCGCTGCTGGGCGCCAGTGCAGCGCAAGCCGATGACATGCTGGGATCCTATGTCGCGCGCATTTCCGATCGCGATCATCAGGCGAGCGACGGTTATGCGCTGGACAGCGCCGCGCAGATGGTGCGGCAGGACCGCGCCAACTGGCACAAATTCCATCGCCGCGACAGTGACGATGAGGGTGATGCCTGGTTCAGGACCAACGACCAGCGCGCCGATCTGCAGCGCATGCTGGAGCGTCCCGGCGCAATGAGTTCGTCGACCAAGCGCGCCATCGTCAATGGCGAACCGCTGATCCAGGTCGACGTCTACGAGGACAGCGTGCGCGTCAGCATCCTGTCGAACTGACAAGCACCCGGGAACAAAAAAGGGCGGCGCCGATGCGCCGCCCCTTCTTCTCGACAGAGCCGGATTGAAGTCTCAGGCCGCTTCTTCCTTATCGTCGTCGTCCTCTTCGGACTCGCCGTCTTCGGATTCTTCTTCGTCTTCGGTGTCATCGCCTTCCGCCTTCACGGCGTCTTCTTCGTCCTCGTCTTCGTCGTCATCGCCCGAGAGCGTGGCGACTTCAGCGCCGTCTTCGTCAGACACTTCGCCGTCTTCGTCGTCACCTTCTTCTTCCTCGCCATCCTCGTCGTCAGCGTGATCGTCAGCGTCGACCGTGGCAGCAGCGGCATGATCGAGGGCGGTTTGGGAAGCGGATTCAAGCGCCTCGGCGGCCGAGGTTTCTTCAGACACTTCGATGTCGTGATCGGAATTCATGGAAGCCTCCGTTGGGTTGGGGAACATGTCCCTTTTGCCACGGAGAGATTATCGTCATATGACTGTAAGCCGGCTCGAACGGCCGGCTCGCGGATATTTTTCTCAGGCGGTCAACCACCGATTTTCGCGAAGTCCGCAACCTGACCAGTGGCCGCACGGATGCGAGCGAGCAGCGCCAGACGATTGGCGCGTACGGCCAGGTCTTCATCATTCACGAGAACACCTTCAAAGAATGAATCAACGGGTTCGCGCAACGCGCTAAGCGCCAGCATGGCAGCGGAAAAGTCTTCGTTTTGAATCGCTTCGCCGGCTTGCTTCTCGGCCTGATTCACCGCCGCAAACAGCAATTTCTCGGCATTCTCCTTGAACAGAGCCGGCTCAACGGTCTGGGCGACCGCCGTTTTCTTCTTCTCCTCGGCGGCCAGGATGTTGGCCGCGCGCTTGGTGCCGGCGAGCAGGTTCTTGCCGTCCTCGTTGTCGAGGAAGGAGCCGAGTGCCTCGACGCGGCGGACGATCTGCAGGAGATCGTCGGACTGCGGCGTGATGACGGCGTCGATGAGATCGTGGCGTGCGCCCTGGTCGCGGAGGTAGACCTTGAGGCGGTCGTGGAAGAAGGCGAGCAGGTCTCGTATCTGGTCCGCACCACTGCCCGCGTAACGCGCGCCGGCGCTCGCGAAGATGGAAGACAGCCGCAATTGAATTCGGTCTTCAACCAGGATTCTCACCACGCCCAACGCGGCACGGCGCAGAGCATACGGATCCTTCGACCCCGTCGGCTTTTCATCGATCGCCCAGAAGCCGACCAGCGTGTCGAGCTTGTCGGCAAGCGCGACGGCGACCGACACCGGATCGCTCGGCACATAGTCGGACGGGCCTTGCGGCTTGTAGTGTTCCTCTATGGCCGCGGCCACGGACGGGTGCTCGCCCTGGAGCAAAGCGTATTTGCGACCCATGGCGCCCTGCAATTCTGGGAACTCGCCGACGACTTCCGTGGTGAGATCGGCCTTGGCGAGAACCGCCGCGCGAGCGGCGGGCGCCGGGGCAGCACCGACAGTCGGCGCCAGTTCCTCGGCGAGCCGCCTGATCCGCTCCACCCGTTCGCCTTGCGTGCCGAGCTTGGCATGGAAGGTGACGCCGAGATGGTCGAGGCGAGCCATGCGCTGGTCGAGCGGCTTCTTCAGATCGAGCCCGAACTTTTTCGCCGATGCTTCGAGCTGGCCGAGGTCAGGCAGATCGCCCTGGTCGGTCGTCCAGAAATAGAGCGCGTCGGAGAGGCGGGCGCGCACCACCTTGCCGTTGCCGTGCGCGATCTCCTTGCCGCTGTCCCTGGCCTCGATGTTGGCGGTGAGGATGAAGCGGTCGGACAGCGCCTCGCCTTCACCTTGCGGTCGGGTGACAAAGCACTTCTGGTTGGCGCGGATGGTCAGCCGGATCACCTCGGCCGGAATGGCGAGGAAATCGTGCTCGAACTCGCCCATCAGCACGACAGGCCATTCGACGAGACCGGATACTTCCTCCAACAGCCCTTCATCCTCGACCAGGTCGAGCCCATTGGCGAAGGCAAGGTTGCGGGCGTCGGCAAGGATAATCTCCTTGCGCCGGTCGGCGTCGAGCACGACCTTTGCCGCTTCCAGCTTGCTCACATAATCGTCGAAGCGGCGCACGGTGATCTCGCCCGGCGCCAGGAAGCGGTGACCGTAGGTGATGTTGCCGGAGCGGATTCCGTCGATCTCGAAATCGACCACGACAGGCTCCTCGGTTTCCGGGCCGAAGGTACAAAGGATCGATTGCAGCGGCCGCACCCAGCGCAGCGACCCTGGCTTGGCCGAGGCCGGTCCCCAGCGCATCGATTTCGGCCAGGGGAAATTGCGGATAATGCCTGGCACCAATTCGGCGATGATCTCTTCGGCCACCCTCCCCGGCTTCGAAATGTGGGCGACATAGAAGTCGCCCTTCTTCGGATCGGAATGGACATGCGCCTCGGCGACCGAGGACAGCCCTGCCTTGCGCAGGAACCCCTGGACAGCCTGCTCAGGCGCCGTCGTCGACGGCCCCTTGATCTCTTCACGAATGTCCTTCGAGCGCGCCGTCAGGCCCCTGATGTCGAGCGTCAGGCGCCGCGGCGTCCAGTATTCGCGCGCCGCCTCATAGGTCAGCCCCGCCTCGACCAGACCGTCCGTCAGCAGCTTCCGCAGATCACCGGCCGCCTTGCGCTGCATGCGGGCGGGGATTTCCTCGGAGCGAAGTTCTAGAAGCAGGTCAGGCATGTTAGCTCCTCACCCTCCCCTTGATGGGGAGGGTCGGCGCATTAGCGCCGGGGTGGGGTGGCGGCGTCTCGGTCTCAAGCGCCTTCGGCGTCTCGCGGGCCATGGTGGGATTTTCGTTCTTCCACCGCCGCATAAATCGTATCGAGCACGGAATCCAGTTCGTTTTTGATTTCATGGTTCCAGAAGCGGATGACGCGATAACCCGGGCTTTCAAACCATTTTGTTCGACGCTCGTCATGGCGCTGCTGGTCATCGAAGCTGTGATGGGCACCGTCCACCTCGATGATCAACTTCAGCCGATGTGAGATGAAATCGGGGACATAGCAACTCGGCTGGCCGCTGTCACCCTTTCCAGAAATTTTGGCTGCCCTGTCGGGACGCGGCACCCCAGTCCGTCCTTGGATCAAAGATTTCCATGAACCGAACGCAGCGCTGAAGCGACCCACGCTCAGGCAGGAAACTATTGGCTGAACGACTATGAAAACGGCATCCAGACTTCTGCAGATCCTCGCGCTCAGCGCCTGCTTCACCGCGCAGGTCCATGGCGCCTTCTCGATGCCAGGTGTGAGGCAGGCGTTAAGGACGATCGACGGTGCCATCGGTCAGAACATGCCGCCGATTAGCGCTTCCGCCGCCCCATCGAAAGCAACCTGCTAGGCCGCCAAACCACCCGCCTGCGTCTTCAAAAACGCCTCGCCGCAGGCCTTCGCCAGATTGCGCACCCGCAGGATGTAGCTCTGCCGCTCGGTGACCGAGATCACGCCGCGCGCATCGAGCAGGTTGAAGACGTGGCTTGCCTTGATGCACTGGTCGTAGGCCGGGAAGACCATCTTGTGCATCGGCAGATTGTCGTTCGACGCCGGCGCTCCGGCCTCGAGCAGCGCCTTGCATTCGGCCTCGGCGTCTTCGAAATGCCTGAGCAGCATCGCCGTGTTGGCGTATTCGAAATTGTGGCGCGAATATTCCTGCTCGGCCTGCAGGAAGACGTCGCCATAGGTCACCTTGTCCGCGCCCTCGCGACCGTTGAAGTTGAGGTCATAGACATTGTCGACGCCCTGCACATACATGGCCAGCCGCTCCAGCCCGTAGGTCAGTTCGCCCGCCACCGGCGCGCATTCGATGCCGCAGACCTGCTGGAAATAGGTGAACTGCGAGACTTCCATGCCGTCGCACCAGCATTCCCAGCCAAGTCCCCAGGCGCCCAGCGTCGGGCTTTCCCAGTCGTCCTCGACAAAGCGGATGTCGTGCAGTAACGGATCGACGCCGATCGCCGCCAGCGAACCGAGATAGAGTTCCTGCAGGTTCGGCGGGTTCGGCTTCAGGATCACCTGGTACTGGTAGTAGTGCTGCAGCCGGTTCGGGTTCTCGCCATAGCGGCCATCCTTGGGGCGGCGCGAGGGCTGGACATAGGCTGCGTTCCAGCGCCGGGGACCGAGCGCGCGCAGCGTCGTTGCCGGATGAAACGTGCCGGCGCCGACCTCCATGTCGTAGGGCTGCAGGATGACGCAACCATAGGCCGCCCAGTAATTGTGCAAGGTCAAGATCAGCCCCTGGAACGAGCGGCTGGGGTGCATGTGGGCAGGGATTTCAATCGTCACGGGTGGCCTCGACATCAAAGGCTAGAGCCTGTCCTCGAGCACGATCTTTTCCGAAAACCGGTACCCACTTTTCGGGATCATGCTCTTGCCGGCCCGTCCTAGAGACACGGCGGCGAAGCGTCAAGCAAGGGGCGCGCCGGATGCGAGCCGCCATGAGTGCCTCACCCTGTTGAAGACTTTGCCGGAGACTGGCTCATTGCCGGCCTCGGGAACCTGGGGTTTGTTTCGTCCCCTACAGCCCACATCAACGACGACAGGTCCAGCCATGCCCAGTTCCATCATCGTCCGCCCGGTCACGCGGCAGGATTTCGGCCGGTGGCTGCCGCTGTGGGACGGCTACAACGCATTTTATGGCCGCTCCGGCGAGACGGCGCTGGCGAGTGAGATCACGGCGATGACATGGTCGCGTTTCTTCGATGCCTATGAACCGGTCCATGCGCTGGTGGCCGAAAGTGAGGGACAGCTCCTCGGCCTCGTGCACTATCTCTTTCACCGCAGCACGACGGCGATCGCCCCGAACTGTTATCTGCAGGATCTTTTCACCACGCAGGCTTCGCGTGGCAAAGGCATCGGCCGGGCGCTGATCGAAGGCGTCTATGAACGCGCCCAGGCCGCCGGCTTGGGCCGGGTGTACTGGCTGACGCACGAAACCAACCAAACCGCGATGAAGCTCTACGACAAGGTCGGCGAACGCTCGGGGTTCGTCGTCTACCGGAAGCTGTTTTGAGGGCCGCGCGCCTCCAAACGAAAACGGGGCTCCCAAGAAGCCCCGTTCCCATTCAAATAGCCGATCTCAGCCCTTCGGAGTGGGCACCGGCTCCGGCTTGACCTTGGGGGTCTCCTGCGCCGTGTTGGATTCGATCGGCGGCAGGCCCTTCATCAGCTTCTGCTGCAAGGTGGCCAGCACATCGGGATCAGGCTTCAGGTCGCGCGCCTGATTCCACTGGAAGGTGGCTTCCAGCTTGCGGCCGACACGCCAGTAGGCGTCACCGAGATGGTCGTTGAGAACCGGGTCCTCCGGCTTCAGCGACACGGCACGTTCCATCTCGCGTACCGCGTCATCGAAGCGGCCGAGGCGGAAATAGGCCCAACCCAGGGAGTCCACGATGTAACCGTCGCTCGGCCTGAGGTCGACGGCCTTCTGGATCATCGCCAGGCCTTCCTTCAGGTTGGTGTTCATGTCGACCCAGGAATAGCCGAGATAGTTCAGCACCTGCGGCTGGTCCGGCTGCAGTTCCAGCGCCTTGCGGAAATTCGGCTCGGCCTTCGGCCATTCCTTCAGCCGCTCATAGGCGATGCCGCGCTGATAGAAGATGTTCCAGTTGGCAGCGGTCGGCGTCTTCAGCGCCTCGACGGCTTTGTCGTATAGGTTGGCGGCCGAGCGGAAATCGTCCTTGGAGGAATAGACCCCGCCAAGCGCCAGATAGGCGCGCATGTCGTTGGGATGGGCGTCGACGAAAGCCTTCAGATGGGTGATCGCCTCGTCATGGCGGTCGAGATCGGCAAGGTTGAGGCCAAGCTGCAGGTCCGAAATCTCCTTCAGCGGCGAAGAATCGGGGATCCGCCGATAGAGGGCGATGGCGCCCTCGCCGTCCTTCAGCTGTTCGGCGACGGCGGCGAGTTGCACGAGACCCGCGTCGCTCTCAGGCCGCAGGGCGAGCGCATATTGCAGGTAAAGGCGAACGAACGGCTCGCCGCCGCCCCGGTTGAGCGCGGTGGCAAGGTCGAGCAGGATTTCGGAAGCACCGTCGGACGGACCGGAAACGAAGGGTGCGATCTTGTCGCCCTTGCTGATCCTGTCGCGCAAGGCGACGATTTCGAGCTTGCCCGGCGAAAATGCCTCGGCCTGGTCGAGAACCGACAGTGCCTTGGCCTTGTCGCCCTTGCGGGCCAGGAACGAGGCATAGGCCTGCGCGTTGCGCATCCAGGTCTCGGGAGCCGCACCGCCGGCGGCGGTATCCTGCATCGTCGCGGCGTAGATCGCCTCGGCCTTTTCGGGCATGTTGGAGGCGTCGGCGATCAGGGCGCGGTGGAAGGATTTGAACAGGCCGAACCAGTCCGGGCCCTGAAGCTTGTCGATCGAAGCCATTGCGTCGCCGGCTTGGCCAGCACCCTGTTCGGCCCAGCCGGACATGACGCCGGAGATCAGCCGGTCAAGGTCGGATTCCAGTGACAGCTTCAGCCAGTACTGTGCTTTGGCGAAATCCTTCTTGTGGAAAGAATCGACGGCCAGCGCTAGGCGCGAGAAGCGCTCGACATCGGGCACTTCCTTGAGCTTGTCGGCATAGACCAGGGATTCGTCGAAGCGGCCTTGCGCGATCAGCGACAGCATCAGGCTCTGCTGCAGGCCGGTGTCGCTCGGATCGAAGGCCAGGGCCTGCTTGTAGTAGGCGATGGCGCTGTCGAGGTCGTTGTCGCCTTCGGCGATCCGGGCTGCCAGATAGGCGCCCGAGAACGACGAGATCTTGACCGGTTCGGTGGATTGCTTGGCATAGGCCGGCAAAGCCGAAATTGCCATGCCCGTCACAATTGCCAGCCTTGTCAGCCAGCGCGCACGTCCTTGCTGCATCGTATCCCTTTCAGCCAGGCGCCATCTCCGCGTCAGCGGGATCGACGTAGACTCGATCTTTCCGGGCAAAGCATGGCCTTTTTGGGGTCGCTCTTCAATCCGCCTGAAATTCACAATCGGGTCAGCCGATTAACAAACCATGGCTGAAGGGGATTTTCGGCCGCGGAAAAGCCGGCGTCAAGTCAGTCTTGCACGATGGACCGCCGCACCTTCGTATCGCAAAAACCCTCGGCCGCAATCACGCCGCACAGTTCGTTCCATTCGCAGCCGTCGCAAGCCTTGCGCACGCCACCAACGGAGAACGCCTGTCGCATCCGGGCCAGGATTGCCGCATCGAGATCGAGGCGGGCGCCAGGTTGGATTGGCAGGGCCAGAAGATCCTCGACATCGTGTGCGGCAAGCAGGTCCCGTTCGACGACGCTCTCGTTGAGACAATGCGGCTCCAGCCCGTCGAGCAAAGGCGCGCAGACATCGTCAGGGCCGGAAACGAGGAGGATGTCCTCGCCCCGGCTCAGGCGCTCCGCGATCGCGTCATAATTGGCGGTGAAGGCGGGGCTGTATCCCTTGCCCACATAGGTGAGCAGGCAAAGGAGGTGGTGGGCGCGCAGCCTGATCGTCACGGATTGGCCGGCTTCGCCTTGCCGCCGCGAAGCGCCATCAGAGCCGCCGCACCAAGCGCCGACTTCAGCAAGCCGCCGACAATGAAGGGCAGGAAGCCGAAGGTGATGGCCTTCTCAGTGCCGATCATGACGGCAAGCCATGCCGTTCCAAGCACCAGGCAGGCAAGATTGCCGAGCAGCATGGCGGCGAAGGCAAGCACCACCCTGTTGCCGTTCCAGCCGCGTTCGGCCAGCCAGCCGACAAGGGCGCCGGTGATCGGGAACGCGAACAGATAGCCGCCGGTCGGCCCGACGAAATGCGCGACGCCGGCAGCGCCTCCAGCCAGCACCGGAAAGCCGGCAGCACCCTCGACCAGCCATGCCGCGATGGTGACCGCGCCAAGCCGCCAGCCATAGAGCGCGCCGATCAGCGTCACCGCGAAGGTCTGCATGGTCACGGGAACGGGGACCATCGGCACTTCGATGTAGGAAGACAGCGCCAGGAACAGCGTGCCGAGCACGACGGCTCCGACTTGCCAGGCCAGCGAGCGGTCTTGAAGCCGAAGCGGGCTGAAGGACGGCTTGCTGGAAGTGAATGCGATGTCTGTCATGAGGGTCCCTTCGGTCGATTTGAAATTATAGATAATTTTTGTTTTCGATCTATTATCGAATCCACATTTCTCGCGACATAGCAAGCCTTCCCACGACAGACACCGTCTGAACTGCGTCGCGACGCAGTTCAGATCACTGCTTTATGGATGTCGCCCCCATAATAGGGGGGCACTTCTGGGTGACAGGCATCAACCAACGATCGCGAAAGCCTCGCGCGTCGCGCCGGAGGCCGTCCGGACCGGCTTGCGGCCAATCCACTGGACATGCCGACCCAGCGTCGCCGCGGCCGATTCGGTGTTTCCTTGCCGCAGGGCGGTCAGGATCGCCCGATGGTCCTGGTCGGTGCGCGCCTCCCACTCCGACCGCCATGCCGCGAACAGGAAGCGGGCGCTGGCCGCATGCAGATCGTCGATGGTGGCGAGCAGGCGGGGCATGCCGCATGGCGCCAGGAGCAGCCGGTGGAAGGCGCGGTTGGCTTCCTCCCAGGACCGGACGTCGCGGGATTTGTCGCCGGCCTTGGTAGCTTCCTCGGCGAGATCGAGAATAGCTGACGTCAGATGCGGCGCAGCATGGCGCAGCGCCAACACTTCGAGGGCGGCCCGCATTTCGGCGACTTCCTTGACCTCGCCGAGATCAAAAGCCGCGACGCGCACGCCGCGGCGCGGCTCGCTGACGGCCAGGCCTTGCGCCTCCAAACGGCGGAAGGCCTCGCGCACCGGAACATGGCTGGTGTTGAATTCCTCGGCGACATGATCCTGCCGCAGCCGCGCCCCAGGCTCGATCGCGCCCGAGATGATGCGGTCCGCCAGCGCCTTGCTGATGCGCACCGCGATGGTGTCTTCCGTGCCCTTTGCCATGTTTTATAGATAATTTGCCGTGGGGCAGCTTGTCGAGACGGCGAGACCGTATTCGCCGACGTTCTCCCCAGCACAGAGCCAAGGGAAACTCCGGAGAAAACCGGCCTTTTCAGTTCACCCGGCTGATGCAGAAATCGATAACGTCGATCAGTGCCGATTTCTGCGGCGTTTCTTCCAGCGGCGCCAGCGCGTCGCGGGCGATCTCGCCGAAATGGCGGGCGCGGCCGATCGTGTCGGCGATGGCGCCGTGACGGGTCATCAGGCCGATCGCCTTTTCCAGGCCCGCATCGTCGACGACATTGTCCTCGATGGCGCGCTTCCAGAAGGTGCGCTCGGCCTTGGTGCCGCGCCGGTAGGCGAGGATGACCGGCAAGGTCACTTTGCCCTCGCGGAAATCGTCGCCGACGTTCTTGCCCAGATCCTTGCTGGTGCCGCCATAATCCAGCGCATCATCGATGAGCTGGAAGGCAAGCCCGAGATTCATGCCGTAGGAGCGTAGTGCGGCGCGATCATTGCGGGTCGCCTGGGCGATGACGGGGCCGACTTCGGCGGCAGCCGAAAACAGCGCGGCGGTCTTGGCCTTGATGACGGCGAAATGCTCGTCCTCGGTGGTTTCGAGGTTCTTGGCGGCGGCGAGCTGCATGACCTCGCCCTCGGCGATGATCGAGGCGGCGCTCGACAGGATGTCGAGCGCTTCGAGCGAGCCGACATCGACCATCATGCGGAAGGCCTGGCCGAGCAGGAAATCGCCAACCAGCACGCTCGCCTGGTTGCCCCAGATCATGCGGGCAGTTTTCTTACCGCGGCGCATGCCGCTTTCGTCGACGACGTCGTCGTGGAGAAGCGTCGCGGTGTGCATGAACTCGACCGAGGTGGCGAGCTTGACATGGCCCTCGCCGGCATAGCCGAACATCTGCGCGGCGGCGAGCGTCAGCATCGGCCTCAGTCGCTTGCCGCCTGACGAGATCAGGTGGTTGGCGACCTCCGGAATCATCTCGACGTCGGAGCCGGCCTTGGACAGGATCAATTCGTTGACGCGTCCCATATCGGCGGCCGTCAGATCGATCAGATCCTTGATGGAGGCGGGCTCCCGCTTCCCGTTTTCGATGTTGAGAACGACACCCACGACAACCACTCCCGTCTTGTTATAACGCGTGCGACGGCACCCTTAATCCCGATCCAGACTCTAGGGCGGCGGACACAGCCACGGCAAGTGGCGAATTGGCGCGGCGTCGGCGACAGCCTGTCAACAGGCATGGGAGGGAGTGAGGCTCTGCCACAGAATCCCCGCCCGTTTACATCAATGGCGCAAACTGCGAGTTTCATACGATGATAGAACTTGTCCGCACCAACGATGCCGTGATCATCTCCTTCGTCGAATCGCTGATGCGCGACGCCGGTATCGCCTGCTTTGTCGCCGATCAGAATATGAGCATTCTCGAAGGGTCGATCGGGCTTTTGCAGAAGCGCGTCATGGTCGATGCCGACCAGGCCGATGTCGCTCGTCGTATCCTCAGGGATGCCGGCATCGCCAACGAGATCCGCACAAAATAATGTCGGCCGCGCCAGCCGCCCTCGCCTCGGACACGCCGGCCCATACGGTCGATGCCTTCCATCGCGGCCGGTTCTGGCTGGTGCAGCCCAAGCATGGCGGCCATCGCGCCGGCATGGATGCCATGATGCTGGCGGCGTCGGTGCCGTCCGTCTTTGGCGGACGTCTCGCCGATTTCGGCGCCGGCGCCGGCGCTGCCGGCCTGGCGGTGCTGTCGCGCTGCCCGGCTGCCCAAGCAGTTCTGGTCGAACGCGCACCGGAAATGGCCGCCTTCGCATCGGCCACCCTTGCTCACCCCGGCAATGCCCATCTCAGCGATCGCGCATCCGTGCTCGTCGCCGACGTCACGGTTTCAGGCCAGGCCCGGGTAGCGGCAGGTCTGGCCGACAACGACTTCGACTACGTCATCATGAACCCGCCCTTCAACGCAGCCAGGGACCGCGCCACGCCGGACCGGCTGCGAAAGGAAGCCCATGTCATGAAGGACGGGCTGTTCGAAAGCTGGATCCGCAGTGCGGCGGCGGTGGTCAGGCCGCGCGGCGGGCTTGCCGTCATCGCGCGTCCCGAACAGCTGGGCGCCATTCTCGACGCGATGTCAGGCCGTTTCGGCGATGCCGAGATGCTCGCCGTGCACCCTCGCCCCGACGCAGCGGCGATCCGCATCATCGTGCGGGCAGCACTCGGCGCGCGCGGAAAGCTCGCCATCCGTCCACCTTTGATGCTTCACCCGCAATCGGGCAACGGCCCCGACGAGCGCAGCGAAATGATTGCCAACGGTCTCGCCTCGCTGTTTGGAGATTGAGCTATTCCTCGCCGCCACATTGCCGTTGGCCGGGAAATCCCTACATGCCTGCAACCCATCGACCGGAGACCACGCTCTCGTGAAACGCTTTTTCAACCGCCTGCTGCCGAAATCCTGGCGCTCCACCGTCGTCACCATTCCGGTCATCCGGCTGCACGGCACGATCATGGCCGGCGGGCAGTTCCGGCAGAATCTGTCGCTGGCCTCGACAGCCGGCCTCATCGAAAAGGCATTTTCCTTCGATGCACCGGCGGTTGCCATCTCGATCAATTCGCCCGGCGGCTCGCCGGTGCAGTCGCGGCTGATCTTCAGGCGCATCCGCGACCTGGCGGTTGAGAAGAACAAAGAGGTGCTGGTCTTCGTCGAGGATGTCGCGGCCTCGGGCGGCTACATGATCGCGGTCGCGGGCGACGAGATTTTTGCCGATCCCTCCTCCATCGTCGGCTCCATCGGCGTGGTCTCGGCCTCGTTCGGCTTTCCCGAACTGATGAAGAAGATCGGCGTCGAGCGCCGCGTCCACACCGCAGGCCAGAACAAGGCGGTGCTCGATCCGTTCAAGCCCGAGAAGAAGGAGGACATCGAGCGGCTGAAAGCGCTGCAGCTCGAGGTGCACGAAACCTTCATCGATCTGGTCAAGGAGCGGCGGGGCACGAAGCTGAAGGACAATCCGGATCTGTTCACTGGCCTGTTCTGGACCGGCAAGAGAGGTCTGGAGCTCGGCCTCGTCGATGCGCTCGGCGACATGCGTACCGTGCTGAAGACCCGGTTTGGCGCGAAGACCCAGCTCAGGCTGATCACCGCGCCGCGCGGTTTCCTCGGCCGTTTCGGCCTCTTCGGATCGAGCAAAGGCTTTTCAGCGCCCGATATCGCCGCCGCTGCCGCCAGCGGCGTCATCGATGCGGCGGAAGAGCGCGCATTGTGGGCTCGCTTCGGGCTTTGAAAACCGCGCAAAACCGTCTAGCATGAAGGCTTGAAGTCCTATGCATGCCGTTTTCCCAAAACCGGACACAGTTTTGGGCTCCATGCATGAACCGACCCGACCGGCCGCCTTCGCCGGCCCAGCGTGGTAGGAGTTGTGACATGCCGCAGATCATCTTCTTCGCCGTCATTGGCGTTGCCGCCTATTTCGGCTACCGCACTTTCATCCGGGAAGCGGAGCGCGTGACGGCCAAGGTGCGGCGCACCGAAAAGCAGGCGGCCAATGGCGCGATGGGAACGCTGGTCAAGGACCCGAAGACCGGCGAATACCGGCTGGCCAAGGACTGAGCATCATCCCCCATACGACTGACGCCGTGGACACCGAGATCGGTTCGCGCACCTGGCACGCGCACGCCAAGATCAATCTGGCGTTGCATGTCACCGGCAGGCGTGCTGACGGTTATCACCTGATCGAAAGCCTGGCGGTGTTCACGCGCTTTGGCGACAGGGTCGAGATCGCGCTCGCCGACAGCGACGATTTCACCGTGTCCGGCCGTTATGCTCCGGCGGTTCCGCTCGACGCCGGCAATCTCGTGCTGAAGGCGCGCGATGCCTTGCGGCGGGAGGCTGGTTCCGAGCGCACCCCCGCCGTCTCCATAAAACTGGAGAAGAACCTGCCGGTCGCCTCCGGCGTCGGCGGCGGATCGAGCGACGCGGCGGCCGTGCTGCGCGGACTGGCGCGGACATGGGCCCTGGACATGGACGACGCCGGGCTGGCGCGGATCGGCCTCTCGCTTGGCGCCGACGTGCCGATGTGCCTGGCGGCCAAGCCGCTGGTGGCGCGCGGCATTGGTGATGAGCTGTCGGTGGTGCCGGACTTTTCTGCGTTGGGACTGGTGCTGGTCAATCCGGGCACGCCGGTCTCGACGGCGGATGTCTTCGCGGCCCTGTCCCGCCGCGACAACGAGCCCCTGCCGCCGCTGCCGAACAGCATCGATTTCCACAGCCTGCGCAACTGGCTGGAGGTCACCCGCAATGATCTGGAGCCGGCAGCCCTTGCGCTGCAGCCCGCAATAGGCCGCGCGCTGTCATGGCTTGATAAGGCCGGATCGGGATTTTCACGCATGTCCGGATCGGGCGCGACCTGTTTCGGCCTGTTCGAGACCGGCAACGTCGCCAAGCGCGCGGCGGCCGAGATCCGCAGCCGCCAGCCGGACTGGTTCGTCGCGGCGACACGCAGCATGGCATCGGAGGCTGAGTGACATGGCTGGGATCAACGAGAGCCGTTCCTTCGTTCCGGTCCGTATCGCGGTGCTGACGGTTTCCGACACGCGCAGCCTTGCCGACGACAAATCCGGACAGACACTGGCCGACCGCATCACCGAGGCCGGCCACATCCTGGCCGCCCGCGATATCGTCACCGATGATCGCGACAAGATCCGCGATACTGTGCTGGCGTGGTCGCGCGACAAGGCCATCGATGTCGTCATCACCACCGGCGGCACCGGCTTCACCGGGCGCGACGTGACGCCGGAGGCGCTGGAGCCGATCTTCGAAAAGCGCATGGACGGCTTTTCGGAAGTGTTCCACCGCATTTCCTACGACAAGATCGGCACGTCGACAATCCAGAGCCGGGCGACCGGCGGCGTCGTCAACGCCACCTTCGTCTTCGTGCTGCCGGGCTCGCCCGGCGCCTGCAAGGACGCCTGGGACGGCATCCTCAAGGCGCAGCTCGACTACCGCCACATGCCCTGCAACTTCGTCGAGATCATGCCGCGCCTGGACGAGCATTTGCGGCGCGGGAAGTAACACGAAGACTGCGCTTCCAACAGTCCGCCTTCAGCGGATCACCGGTTCGCCATGAAAGCGCCGGCGCGAGGGGCGCGAAACGCCGAAGCCGACTTCCATCATCAGCCGCGGCGTGCGCGCCGGCACGGTGCCCATATGGAAGCCGAACGGATCCTCGACGAAGCCGAGGCCGGCTTCGCCCGTCAGCGTCACCGGGCTGTGCTCGCCATAGACGTCCAGCACCTCTTGGGCGGGATGGCCGACCAACAGGGTGAGCTGGTGCTTGATGGCGCGGCGCCTGTGGCTGCCCCTGACATAGACATGCGGACCGGTGTCGGCATCGACGGGCTTGAGGTAGAAGAAGAACTTCAGCATGCGCCAGTCGTCGAGGTCGAAGTGATACTTGCCGAGCGAGGCAAGGTTCTTGTCGGCGTCGGAGGCTTCGCCGGTCGGAAAGCTCCACCAGACGCGTGTCGTGATCAGTTTCGCCTGAGCGCCGAGATAGTGCGCGGCAATGTCGAGAAGCAGCGGATCGCGCTGTATGGCGAGTGCCGCCGGGCAGTCGAGGATGCGCTCGAAATAGTGCCCGCTGAGCAGTGAGCGGCCGAGGCGTTTTTCGGCTTGCGCATGGTCGCCCGGCATGAATTCGAGACGCCGGTCGAAATTGCCGAAGCAAGGCGTGCGCCCCGCGAAATCCGCGATCTCTTCATGGATCTCCGAAGGCAGGACGAGACCTGAAAACAGGCCGTCGGAACGCAGCGCATCGACCACCGCCGCCCGCGCGACACCGGAAAACATCGTATCCTCGACATTGTCGGCTGGATGGGCGCGCTTTGCACCCAGCCAATGCATCCGGCGCCCAGGCAGGGTGCGCGCCAGCATGAACATCGGCAACCAAGGCGGGGTTTTCACGCAGGTCCGTGAGATAGGTCGGAATGCGCACGGCGATGCGCCGCAGCAAGCTGCCGTTGCGCGCGATGGCCTCGAGACTAGCGGCTCCGGATTCGTCAGGCGTTGAAAGGGTCATCGGGTCCTCTTCCATGAGGGTGAGACCCGATGCCGCATCGGTGCCTACCACTCGCATGACCCAAACCCAATTCACCCACCTCGGGGAAGGCTAACCTCGCGTCAGATTTTGTGCAATGCACAATGGACTGAGCACATGCAAAAAATCACTTCGGCGCCCGATGCTGCTTGGGCGGCGCCACCCAGATCTCGGCGTCGAGCTTCTTTGTCGCGAGGCCACGCGCCAGCGCCTCGGCGCTGGCGGCGTTTTTCGACAGGGACGCCGCCTGGCGCTTGCTGATCACCAGCCCGTCGGCGAGCGCGCGGTTTCCCGAAAAGACCCGGGCCAGGAACGGCGTGCGGCTGCCGCGCGCGCGCGAAAACCGCGCGGCCATGGTTTGCCTCGCCGTGTGGGCGACGACAGCTTCGATCCAGCCCTCCACCAAACGCGCGCCGGGCTCCAGCAACAGCAGCCAATCACCCTTGGCCTGCCTGATCCCGGCGGCGATGCCGCCGCTCGCCACATAGTGGCAGCCGGCATGCTCGGCGACATGATGCGTCTGGTCGGTGGAGCCGGTGTCGCAGACGATGACGTCGCGCACCACGCCCTCCACCGCGCCGCCAATCAGCGAGCCGAGCGTGCGGGCGAGAGCCTCCTCGTCATTGCGGGTTTCGATGAGAACACTGAGCATATTTAGCCGAATAGCGGAAAGCCGCGAACAGCGCCAGTTTTTGCGGCGCAGCATAAAAAGTTCTTGCTTTGTTCTCTTTGGCTAAATAGGAATAATTTCATGAGCAGAGCGATTCGACACAACATGGACAGTCCCTGGGAGCGGGCCAAGATGGAACCGATCGTGCGCGCCGACATTGCAGCCTTCGGGGCAGGACGAGCCGAAATGGCCAATGCGATGATCGAGCAGAGTGGCATGCGTATCCGTCCGGACCGCAACCGCGGCCGGTCGGCGGGCATCAATCCGTCCGGCCGCTTCGAACCGGTGAGCCGGCACATCTTCGATGATGGCTGGAGTTCGCTGGAGGAGCTGCCGCCGTTCAAGACCGAGGTGCAGGTGGAAAAGCCGCGCACCATCATCACCCGCAACGAATCGCCCGACATCTCCTTCGACCGGTCGATCAACCCGTATCGCGGCTGCGAACATGGCTGTGTCTATTGCTTCGCACGGCCGACGCACGCTTTCATGGGCCTGTCGCCGGGGCTGGATTTCGAATCCAAGCTGTTCGCCAAGCCGGATGCGGCGCGGCTGCTCGACAAGGAACTGTCCAAGGACGGCTACCAGCCGCGCACGATCGCCATCGGCACCAACACCGATCCCTACCAGCCCATCGAGAAGCAGTACCGGATCATGCGCGAGATCCTTGAGGTGCTGGAAGCGCGCGGCCATCCGGTCGGCATCGTCACCAAGTCCGCCCTGGTGACGCGCGACATCGACATATTGTCGCGCATGGCCGAACGCGGACTGGCCAAGGTGGCGCTGTCGGTGACGACGATGGACCGCATGCTGGCCAGAACGATGGAGCCCCGCGCATCGACGCCGACCAAGCGGCTGGAAGCGATCCGACAGCTTTCGGATGCCGGCATTCCGACTTCGGTCATGGTGGCGCCGATCATCCCTGGCCTCACCGACCAGGAGATGGAGCGGATCCTCGATTCCGCCTACGCTGCCGGTGCGCGCGAGGCGGGTTACGTCGTGCTGCGCCTGCCGCTGGAGGTCAGCCCGATCTTCAAGGACTGGCTGCTGCGCCACTATCCGGACCGCTATCGCCACGTGATGTCGCTGATCCGCTCGATGCGTGACGGCAAGGACTATGATTCGGAATGGGGCAAGCGCATGAAGGGCGCCGGACCCTATGCCTGGCAGATCGGCCGCCGCTTCGAAATCACCGCCAAGCGGCTTGGCCTCAACACCGAACGGCGCACGTTGCGCACCGACCAGTTCGTCGCCGCCGGAAAAGACCAGGAACAGCTGAGGCTGCTCTAAGACTGCAATTCGCCGTGGCGGTTTGAGCTGCCACGGCGCACAAAATCCCGTCCGGCCTGCCCCGGCCTGCAGACGGTGCCCTCCCGGTCCGGCGCCCCACCCGACCCGGAGGGACTTGCGGAGAATCGGAGCCGATGCGAACCTCGCCGCAACATGGCTCGCGCGCGTTCCGATTCTCCGCTTCTCTTCGAAATCGTCGAGAAGCCCGATTTCTCCTTCGAGACGAAGGCGATGGCTGATGGGCTTTGGCCAGTCGCGGGGATGGACGAGGCTGGCCGCGGTCCTCTGGCCGGGCCGGTGGTCGCCGCGGCTGTGGTGCTCGATCCTGCCAACATCCCCGAAGGCCTCGACGATTCCAAACGGCTCAGCCATTTGCAGCGCGAAGCACTGTTCCTGCGCATCCTCGGCTCAGCGCAAGCGGTCTCGATGGCCTCGATCAGCGCAGAGGGCATCGACGGCAGCAATATCCTCAAGGCCAGTCTCGAGGCGATGCGCCGCGCTTTGGTCGGGCTGTCGGTTCGACCGAAGCTCGCGCTTGCCGACGGACGCGACGTGCCGCCTGGATTGCCCTGCGACGGCCGCGCGCTGATCAAGGGCGACCAGCGTTCGCAGTCGATCGCCGCCGCTTCCATCGTCGCCAAGGTGATGCGGGACCGCATGATGTGCGGCTGCGGCAGCCACCACGACCGCTACGGCTTCGAGGTTCACATGGGGTACGCCACGGCCCGCCACCGCACGGCGATCGAGACGCATGGCCCGGTGGCACGGCTGCATCGCGTGTCCTTCGCGCCGTTCAGGCTGGGCGGGGCCGAGGTGGTTGAAGAAGAGAGCTTGGTCGGGCTGGATTGAGATGCGCGAGCGATCTCCCCCCTTGAGGGGATGATGTCGCCGTAGGCGACAGTGGGGGTCGCTTCGACCGGGCGCGACGCCCCTTTGATGGACGAAAGATGAGGCCAGCGCTTCACGCCCGGCGACCCCCCTCTGGCCTGCCGGCCATCTTCCCCTCAAGGGGGGAGATACCGCTCCGCCGCTTTCGCTAATCTCCATCCCAACAAAAAAGCCGCCTGGTTGCCCGGGCGGCTTTCTGATTCCAAAGGCTGTCAGCTCAGTTCAGCTTGGCCTTCACATCCGCGAGCGACGCCTTGAACAGGTCTGCTCCGGCCTTGACGTCGACCTTGGCGGCGAGCAGCGCGCGGGCAGCCTCGACAGCGATGTCGACGGCGCTGGCGCGCACTTCGGCGACCGCGTCACGCTCGGCCTGGCCGATCTTCTGTTCGGCAAGCGCGGTGCGCCGGGCCACATAATCCTCGGTCTTCTTGTGCGCTTCGGTGGCGAGCATTTCGGCTTCGCGCTTGGCGGCAGCGACGATGTCGGCAGCCTCCTGCTCGGCTTCCTTGCGCTTCTTCTTGTACTGGCCGAGCAGTTGCTGGGCCTCGTCGCGCAGCTTGCGTGCCTCGTCGAGCTCGCTGCTGATCCTGGCGGCGCGGGCGTCAAGCGCCTTGGCGATCAGTCCAGGCACCTTGACGTAGATGGCGACGCCCAGGAAGATGATCAGGGCAATAGTGGCCCAAAGCGTTGCGAGAGATGTAGCGTCCATGATGCGCTCCTCACCGGGCCACGGATTTGACCGCGGCCGCGATCTCGGCCTTGCTGGCCTTGCCGCCGACCAGGGCCTCGACGATCGCCGAAGCGGTGTCCTCGGCGATGCTGCCGACTTCCTTCATGGCGTTGGCCTTGATGGAAGAAATGCGCGCCTCGGCTTCGCCAAGCTTCTCGTCGAGAGCGGACTCGATCTTCTTGCGTGCGGTCTCGGCTTCCGCCTTGGCCGCATCAGCGGCCTGCTGGCCGATCGAGCTGGCGTTCTTCTTGGCCTCCGCCAGTTCCTGCTCGTAAGCAGCAACGGCGGCGTCGGCCTCGCCCTTCAGCTTGCTCGCCTGATCGAGGTCCTGGCTGATGCGATCGTTGCGGACATCGATGATGCCACCGATGCGCGGCATCGCTACCTTCTTCAAGAAGAGGTAGAACAGCGCGAAGGTGATCGCCAGCCACAGAAGCTGCGACGGAAACGTCGCAGGATCGAATGGCGGGAACGTGCCGTGCGCTTCGGCAGGCACGCCTGTGCCGGAATGCGTGTCGCCTCCCGTCCCGATGGGCGCGGTCTCTTCCGCAAAGGCAGATGTCACGAACATCTCATTCCCCTGTCCATAAGGTAAGGTCGCACCATGCGCCCCCCTTCGTCAGCCTGTGTTTCTTACTTGAACACCAGGAGGAGCGCGATCAGGAGCGAGAAGATGCCCAGAGCTTCGGTCACGGCGAAGCCGAAAATCAGGCGGCCGAACTGGCCATCGGCAGCCGACGGATTGCGCAGCGCGCCCGAGAGATAGCTGCCGAAGATGTTGCCCAGGCCGATGCCCGCGCCACCCATGCCCAGGCAAGCGATGCCGGCGCCGATTGCAGCTGCTGCGTTTACTTCCATGTCAAACTCCTTGTGGTTCCGTTTGTCGTTGCAGATTGTAGTTGGCGTCATGCGCCGGTGGAATTTAGTGGCTGGGGTGTAGGGCGTCGTTGAGGTACATGCAGGTCAACACCGCAAAGACGTAGGCTTGCAGGAAGGCAACGAGCAGTTCCAGCGCTGTCAGCGCCACCGCCATGGCCAGCGGCAGGATCGATCCCGCGACGCCGACCGCGCCCAGCGCTGAGAGGCTGACCACGAAGCCAGAAAACACCTTCAGCGTGATGTGGCCGGCCAACATGTTGGCGAACAGACGAACCGAGAGGCTGATCGGGCGCGAGACGAAGGAAATCACCTCGATCGGAACGACAAGCACCATCATCACGAGAGGCACACCCTTCGGCACAAACAGCTTCAGGAAGCCAAGTCCATGCTTCATGAAACCGTAGACGATGACGGTGCCAATCACCAGAATGGCCAGACCGAAAGTGACGATGATGTGGCTGGTGACGGTGAAGAAGTAGGGAAACAGGCCGAGCAGATTGGCGACCAGCACGAACATGAACAGCGAGAACACAAGCGGGAAGAACTTCATGCCCTGCGTGCCGGCGGCGTCACGCAACATGTTTGCGACGAATTCGTAAGCCATCTCTGAGACCGACTGCAGCCGGCCGGGAACCAGGCTGCGGCTCGATGTCGTCAGGAACAGGAACGCGGCGGCGACCACGACGGTCGCGACCATGAACAGTGCCGAATTTGTGAAGGACAGGTCGTAGCCGCCGATGTTAATCGGAATCAGCTTGATGATATGGAACTGGTGGATCGGATCGACCTTGTCAGCTGCCACGTTCTAACCCCGTCAATGCCGCGTACGGCCAAATTACCATTGCCGCACGAGGGCGGCTATTTCCAAATGCCGCCTGAAGGGCGGTCATTTGCTGTCGTCACGGCCAGAGCGCGATTTATCGCCCTGTCCGAATTCTGCCACAACGCCTGCCGAACGCATGACATTGAGCACGCCGGCGCCAAAACCAAGCAGCAGGAAAACGATCAGGCCCCACGGCGATGTCCCCGCCATACGGTCGATGATCCAGCCGATGCCCGCGCCCACCACCACGCCAGCGATAAATTCACTGGAGAGTTTGACCGCCTGGCCATATCCGGCCGCACTGCCCGCTTTCGCGTCGTCTTTCCCCTCGAGCCGGTTCGGCAGCCTTGTCGCAAGCGATGCTTCAAGTTCACGCCGACGTCGCTCAAGATCGTCGTCGCGGATGCCGGTTTCATGCTGCTTGCCGCGGCCGGTTTCTCCGGTTCCGTCTGGCCTGCTTTTATCGGCCATCGCAACCCCCCTGCCCGGTCAGACCGTCACCGTCCGTCCGCTTCTAAAGTCGCCGGCAACATAGTTAGAGGGTTTGCGCCCGTCAAGCCACGGGCGGAAGTTCATTGTCATGTATTTTAGGCAATGAAATCAATAAATTAGAGAGGTGCGACATCGTGCCCGCCGCGATGATGAGGATGTGCCGCACGAATCCTCCCTGCAATGGCTGCCTGATCGAGCCTGTGGCCGGTGGAAAAGACCATCGGCCGGCGAGCCCTCAGCTCCAGCCGCCGCCATAGGTGCGGTAGAAGATATGCAGGCCGATCTTGGTCATCTTCTGCATGGTGCGCGCCCAGCCCGGATGGACATATTGGGCGTAGTAGTGGGTCGACGACCCGACCTCAGGAATGAAGATCTTGCCGGCGGTGACGGCCATGGCGATGTCCTGCGCGGTCTTGTAGGCAGCCGGGCTGTCGATGCGCTTCTTCCGACCGTCGCAAGCGAAGGAGAACTGGCAACGGTTGAACCAGCTGTCGTTCTGGTAGACGACGCCGCAGATCGAATTCGGATAGGCCGGATTGCGCACGCGGTTGAGGATGACCTGGGCAACGGCGGCCTGGCCGCGCACGGATTCGCTCCGCGCCTCGAAATAGATGCCATTGGCCAGGCACTTTTGCTCTGGCTTGGAGAAGACGCTGGCCGGCAGCGGGTTCTGGATCCACCAATGGTCGCCCTTGGCCATCGGCGGAATGAAGCGGCCGCTGTTGAGCTGCTCATCCTGCAGCAGGGCTTCGAAGGGCGAGGCCTTGGCATAGTCCGGCTCGGATTGCGCATAGGCCGTCGCCAGAACATCGGGATGATCGTTGTTGACCAAAGCGGCGAGCATGGCCGGCACGCCGGGATCCGGCTTCTTGTCCTCACGCGCATGGAATTCCGCGGCGATCTGGATTTCCTTGCCTTTGATCTGCGGCTTGGCAAAGGCCATTTTCAGGCCGCCGTCCATGCTCGGCCGCATCAAGGAGGAGGTCCGCTGGAAGATCGAACCAGCGTTGAAGTTCTTCGGCGGCGCGACGGGAGACACCTGCACGATGCGGCCCTTCTTGTCGGCGCGCACCACGCGATCTTCGTCCGGCGAGCCGCTGACCTTGCCCCCCTTGCCGCGAAACGACACGTTGCCGACGCCAGCCAAGTGGATACCCGATCCCGAGATCGAGCCGGTGACGTCGGAGTCGACGAAAGGCATCTCGGCGGCATGGGTCGAACCGGCGACGGATCTCTCGACATACGAATTCCAGCGCGCGGTCGGCGATTCGAGGCCGGACACCAGGCTGGTCATGTCCTGGTAGGCGGCGACGGTCGGGAAGCCGATCCAGATGCCGAGGCCGATGATGAAAGGAGACACAAAATTGCGTTTCTTCTCACCGGCGGCGGCAACAAGCCGCTTCAAGACGCGTCGATGCACGGAACTCTCTCCAGGAACGCTACTGACCCCACTGGAGAGCAAAATGATGCATTAACCTTGATGGGACGTTAACGGGATCGATCGGGTTTTCTCAGTCGGCTCAAGGTCGTGGTTTGAAAGTCGGGCGGTTTTGCGGCGGGTGCGGTCAGGCCCGCCGCAGGAAGATCGGCCAGGCGATCAGCGCGCAGATGGCGGCCGACAGCCAGACCCCAGACCAGGACCAGAGATGCAGCAGCCCCGGAATGGCCACCGGCACCAGGAAGAAGCCAACAAAGACAAAGGTGTTGGCCAGGCTGAGCGCGGTTCCGACATGGCCGGCGCCGGCAAGCGTGGCAAGCTCGGTATAGGCGACGCCGTGCCAGGCCGAGACCGAGATGCCCGCGACAATCAGCACCAAGGGAAGGACAGCGACCAGAAAGGACTGCCCGCCCGGCACTGCGGGGCTGGCCAGGACCATCAGCCAAAGCGCAGAGAAGGCCAACCCACTGAGTGCACTGCACGAGCGCAGAAACTGGCGGCGGTTGCCATGGCGGTCGGTGAAGCGGCCGCTCCAGACGCGCATGGCCATCGCGCCAATCTGCACTGCGGCGAGGCTCGCGCTGATCGCCGCCGTTCCCAGCCCGGCGAAGTCGTGCAGGAACACCGATGCGAAGGTGAGCACGGCCACCTGCGGGAAGCAGAGCAAGCCGATGGCGGTCGCGATGCGCCAGACCTCGATGTTGCGCAGCGGCGCCGGTCCGGCAGCGGCGGACGCAACGACGTGACCCGCCGTCGGCGGCTCGTGCAGCCAGCGCCAGGCAAACAGCGCGGAGACAGCGGAGGCGCCGGCCAGCAGCCCGAACACCGCGGAAAAGCCGAAAGCAAGCGCAAGCGACGGCAGGACAAGCGCGCCGAGGCCGCCGCCGAGCGGCACCGCCGTCTGCCTTATGCTCATGGCGAAGCCGCGCTCGTTTTCCCGGAACCAGCCCATGATGGCGCGGCCGCTCGAGCCATTGACGCTGCCGCCAAGCAGGCCGGTGAGGAGCAGGCTTGCCGACAGGAGCATGACATCGGGAACGCCCGACCTCGTCGGCACGACGAGCATGGCCATGGCGAGGAGCCAGGCCGCCGTCGCGCCAAGCCCGATCAGCAGCACGCGGCGATCGCCCCAGCGATCCGTGAGCAAGCCCCAGGGCAATTCGCTGAGCGCAACCCCCAGGCCGAGGACGCCGAGCGCCAGACCAAGTTCGGCATTGCTCAGGTGGTAGCCCTGACGCAGCACGACTGCTGTTGCCGGTATGCCGGAGAAGGTGGCCGAGAAGCTGGCGTTTGCGGCGACGCCAATGCCCAGGACCTTCCAGCGATGGCCTGGGCTGAACACCCTTGCGGCCGGGCCCGCAGCCCTGTCTTTCAGGATTTGTGTTGGCTGTTGGTCGGTGCAGTCGACAATGGCGGACATGGCTTCATTCCCGTGGTGGTCCAGTCACCTGGACCTTGACGACATTTCTCTACCGCCATAAGTTCGTCCTTAAAATCAGGAAGTTTGTGACTATTAATCCTGAAAATATGGACGTTCTGCATGCGGCGCGTAACCTTCGACCTCGATGTTCTCCGCAGCTTCGTCACCGGCATGGAACTGGGCAGCTTTGCCAAGGCTGCCGACCGGCTGGGCCGGTCGACCTCGGCGGTCAGCGCGCAATTGAAGAAACTGGAGGAGCAGGCGGCGACGCCGATCTTCCGCAAATCGGGGCGTGGGCTGGCCTTGACGGAGGCCGGCGAGACAATGCTCGGCTATGCGCGGCGGCTGCTCGAGCTGAATGACGAGGCGGCGGCGGCCATCCATGACGTCGAGCTTGAAGGCTGGGTCCGGCTCGGCCTGCAGGAGGACTTTGGCGAGGCCGTGCTGCCGGACGTGCTCGGCCGCTTCGCCCGTGCCCACCCCAAGGTCAAGATCGAGGCCAGGATCGCGCGCAGCCATGAGCTGGCCGAAAGGGTGATGTCAGGCAGCCTCGACATCGCGCTCGCCTGGCACAGCGGCCAGACGCTGCCCTACAGCGAGCATGTCGCCGATGTTCCCATGCGCTGGATCGGCCCGGCAAAGCGCATCGAGACCAGCCTGCGCGACGGAGAACCGCTGCCGCTGGTGGCGCTCGAGGCGCCATGCCTGTTGCGCACGGTGGCGACGGAAACGCTCGACCGCGCCGGGCTGCCCTGGCGCATGGCCTTCTCCAGCCCGAGCCTTGGTGGCATATGGGCGGCCGTGGCGGCGGGGCTTGGGCTGACGATCCGCACCGACATCGGCCTGCCGGCCAGCGTCAGCGCGATGGCGCCGGAGATCGCCGGTCTGCCGGCGCTGCCCAAGATGGCGTTGTTCCTGCATCGCCGGGACGCCGAACCTGAGCCGGTGGCGGCCCGCCTCGGAGACATATTGCTGGAGACGGCACGGCAGGCCTTGCCGGGCAATGCGCGGACAGCCGGCTTGCGTGCGGTCGCCTGACCGGACGAGTACTGACGCTCAGCCGCGCTTCTTGGCCCGGCCGGCGAATGGATTGTCGGAGGTGCGCAGCGCGATGCGGATCGGCACGCCCGGCATGTCGAAGGCTTCGCGCAGGCTGTTGGAAAGGTAGCGCACATAGGATTGCGGCATCGCATCCGGCCGCGAGCACTGGACCACGAAACCCGGCGGCCGCGTCTTGGCCTGGGTGACGTACTTGACCTTCAGCCGGCGCCCGGCAACGGCGGGCGGCGGATGATGCGCCAGTATGGCTTCCAGCCAGCGGTTGAGCTTGCCGGTCGAGACGCGACTGTTCCAGACCTTATGGGTCTTGAGCACCGCATCCATCAGCTTGTCGAGGCCGCGCCCGGTCTCGGCCGAGACCGGCACCGCCTGGATGCCGCGCACCTGCGGCAGCAGCCGCTCGGTCTTCTCGCGCAATTCCGCCAGCAGTTCCTGCGGATGATCGATCAGGTCCCATTTGTTGAAGGCGATCACCGGCGCTCTGCCCTCACGGATGATCAAATCGGCGATCTGCAGATCCTGTTTCTCGAAAGGAATGGTGGCGTCGAGCACGATGATGACGATCTCGGCGAAGCGTATGGCGCGCAAGCCGTCCTGCACCGACATCACTTCCAGCTTCTCGTGGATCCTGGCCTTGCGGCGCA
Source organism: Mesorhizobium sp. 43Arga (assembly GCF_053714255.1). Classification (NCBI taxonomy): domain Bacteria; kingdom Pseudomonadati; phylum Pseudomonadota; class Alphaproteobacteria; order Hyphomicrobiales; family Phyllobacteriaceae; genus Mesorhizobium; species Mesorhizobium sp. 43Arga. The sequence continues at coordinate 242,022 of NZ_JBSKBO010000004.1, read as the reverse complement.
TGCCGGCCGTGTCGAACAGTTTCAGCCGGCGGCCATGCCAATCCCAGTCGACGGAGATCGAATCGCGGGTGATGCCGGCTTCCGGTCCGGTCAGAAGCCGCTCCTCGCCAATCAGCGCGTTGATCAGCGTCGACTTGCCGGCGTTCGGGCGGCCGACGACGGCGATGCGCATCGGCTTGGTGTCGTCGTAAGTGTGGGCATCCTCGGCGTCAGGGTCGGCGATGTCCTCGCCAATCAGCACCTCGGTGGCGGCGATCTCGTCGTCCTCGGCCTCTTCGTCTTCGCCGAAGGCGCGCGCCTCGCCGAGCGCAGCGATCACCGCATCACGCAGATCGGGCATGCCCTGGCCATGTTCGGCCGAAACCGGGATCGGCTCGCCGAGTCCAAGCTCCCAAGCCTCCAGCATGCCGCCCTGCGCGCCCCTGGCCTCGGCCTTGTTGGCGACCAGCACGACCGGCTTGCCGGACTTGCGCACGATCTCGGCGAAGGTCCTGTCGTCCGGCAGCAGGCCGGACTTGGCGTCGATGGTGAAGAAGATCAGGTCGGCTTCGTGGATGGCGATCTCGGTCTGCGCGCGCATGCGGCCGGGCAAGGTCGAGGCGCCGGCGTCCTCGAAACCGGCAGTGTCGATGACATCGAAATGCAAATCGTAGAGCTTGGCGGCATGGACACGACGGTCGCGGGTCACGCCCGGCGTGTCGTCGACAAGCGCCAGCTTCCTTCCCACCAGCCGATTGAAAAGGGTCGATTTGCCGACGTTAGGTCTGCCGATGATGGCGACTTTGAAGGTCATACGGTCCTACAATCATGCATGTCGTTATCCCAAAACCGCTGCACACTTTTGGGCGACATGCATTTACGAGGCATTGCCCGAGCCGCGGATCAGCTCGGACATCAGCGTTGCCCGCTCGCGGGTGTTGCGCGGGGCGCCGTCATCGGCGGCGATCTGATCGAACAGTTTCAACGCGTCCTGGGTCTTGCCTTCCTTCCAGGCGGCAAGGCCGAGCGCCTCGCGCGCCGTGTGGCGCAGCGTGTTGGTGTCCGACGTCAGCGCCTCGACGCGGCTGGACACGTCGGCGAAGGAGCCGTGATCGACGAGCAGGAGCGCTGCCCTGAGCCGCGCCATGTCGCGAATGCCCTGCGGGATAGCGGTGTCGGCGGCGACATCGTCGAAATCCTTGACGGCGGCGGCGGTGTCGCCCTTGCTCGCCTTGACGGTGGCGGCACGCATGCGGGCGAGCAGCGGATAGGCGCCGTAACCGTCCTTCTCGAGCTGGTCGAGCGCGGCAAGCGCCTCGTCGTTCTTGCCGTCATTGGCCAGCTTCAGCGCCTGCGAGAAGGCATCGCCGGAGCGGTTGGCGCGCGTCTCGTCCCAATAGCGATAGCCGACGAAGGCGGCGGTGCCGAGCACCACGAGGATCGCGATGACGAGCAAAGCCGGGCCGAAACGGTCCCACAGCTTCTGCGCCTGCTCGCGACGCATCTCGTCGTTGACTTCACGGATAAAACTGTCGTCGGACATCAATCAAAACCACTTTTGCCCCGGGCCAGGGCGGTTCATGAGCCCGCGTTTTAGCGAAATTTTGTCGGCATGGAAGGGGTTCGGCCGGAAAATCGCCTCTTCCCCAGGGGCAAACGGATGTTTGCGCGGGGGAAACAGATGTTTGCCCAGGGCAAACCGATGTTTGCCCAGGGCAAACCGGCAAAAAACCCGATCGCACCCGCGCCACATTTCGGGGATAGCCGGCTTGCTGACCGCCCGGAGCCTGTAAATTTGCCGATGCCTTGTTTGTCCCGCGTTGCCGCGTTTTCGCTTGTCTCGCTCGCCACCGCCGGCATGGCCCTGGCCGATCCGCCCGCGCCGCCAATGCCGCCAACGCCGAAGCAAGTCGTCATCATCTCCTTCGACAGCGCCCGCGACATCTCGCAGTGGAAGCGCAGCCGCGCTCTGGCGCGGCGCACTGGCGCGCATTTCACCTATTTTCTCTCCTGCGTCTTCCTGCTGTCGCCGGAGACACGCAAGGAATACACCCCACCGGGCAAAACATCAGGCAAATCCAATATCGGCTTTGCCGCTTCCAAACAGGAGGTGGCCGAGCGGCTAGAGCAGATCGGTCTCGCCGCGCATGAAGGCCACGACATCGCCAGCCATGCCTGCGGCCATTTCGACGGCAAGGACTGGAGCAAGGCCGACTGGCTGACCGAATTCGGCTCGTTCGAGCACATTTTCGAGAACGCCTATGCGATCAACGGCATCGCGCCCGAACCCGCAGGCTGGCGCGATTTCGCCCGGCATGCGGTTGTCGGTTTTCGCGCGCCCTATCTGTCGGCCAGCAAGGCGCTTTACGAGGCGCTGCCCGCTGCCGGCTACCAGTTCGACGCCAGCGGCGTCTCGCAAGGTCCCGCCCAGCCGCCGACCGTCGGCGGCATCACGCGCTTTTCGCTGCCGCAGATCCCGGAAGGCCCGAATTCCAGGCCGGTGATCGCCATGGATTACAATCTCTATGTCAGGCATTCCGGCGGTTTCGAACGGCCGAGCAAGGCCGGCGAGTTCGCCGACCGGACCTATCAGGCCTTTCGCGCCGCCTTCGACACGCAGTATCGGGGCAAGCGCATTCCGCTGGAACTCGGCTTCCACTTCACGCTGATGAATGACGGCGCCTACTGGAACGCGCTGGAGCGCTTCACCGGCGAGGTCTGTGTGAAGGCCGACGTCGAATGTATCAGTTTTCGTGACTACCTATCGCGGCAGGATGGCGGCCAAAAGCAGGCCTCGGTTGGCGGCTGAGCCGCCAACCCGTTTTACATCAAACCCTTGCTACGCCGGATCTTCGGCGCCCTGCCTTGCCAGATAGCGCTGATCGATATCGGGCAACGGCTCGCCCAGCAGCGTCGCCTCGAAGGCACGCAGGCGCTTGTGGACCGATTGCAGTTCGACAATGGTCGACCAGGAGGTGAGCAGGAACTGCAGCGAACCCGTCACCTTGCCGAAGGCGTTCGAGATCTGGTTCAGCGCACCGAACGTTATCTTATGCGCGACCAGCGACGGTCCGAGGATCAGCAGCGAGAAGATGTTGTCGGCCTGCAGGTAGGTGTACCGGACGACGTTGAAATAGATGTAGTGGAAATAGAGCCTGAAATAATTGTGGCGGACATTGGCAAACAGCTCGGCCGTGGTGGCGGGTTGCGCCCTGTCCGCATGATCCTCGCCGTAAACCAGTTCCTTGCGGTAGGCGGCCTCGACGCGCTGGTTGCGGAACTGCAGCCCCGGAAGCTTCAGGCCGGCAATCATTACCGAGATCGTGCCGAACAGACACCAGGCAAGTGCTGCGACCACCAGGGGCTGCGGGATCGCGCCGATGATCGGCAATTCGCTGATATGGGCCTGCAACTGGATCATCACCGGCAGGAAGGCGATCAAGGTCATGATCGATTGGACGAAGCTGGAACCGAGATCCTCCATGATCTGCGAGAACCGCATCGTGTCTTCCTGGATACGCTGCGAAGCACCCTCGATGTGGCGCAGCCTGGCCCAGTTCTCGATGAAATAGTTGTTCATCGCCGTGCGCCAGCGGAAGATCCAATGGCTGACGATAAAGGCATTGACCACCTGCACGTTCATGCCGACCAGCGCGAGCCAGGAAAAATCGGCCAGCCCGGTGTAGAATTCAACGTTGGTCGATTTTCCGGTCCCTGACATCAGGCCTTGCACATAGTCGAAGAAGGGCCCGTACCAGGCATTGACGGCGACGCTGACCTGCACATTGAAATAGATGAAGAACAGGATGACCGCCGTCATCAGGATCGACCAGCGCTGCCACGGATGCGGTGAATACCAGCTCCAGAATGCGTAGAAGATGGCCACGCAGGCGACGAAGTAGATGTAGAACCAGAGGAACGGCTTCGACACCAGCACAGCGATGCCGATGATGGGCGGCGCGTCGGCGGCGGCTGCCGGCAGGCCGAAAACGGCGCCCAGTTGCTCACCACCGAAAAACCAGAACAGGATCGCCGCAAGGCTCCAGATGGCGGCCGAAGAGAAAAAGAGCTTCGGCTGCGGGAAGAAGGATACGAACACTGTGGCGAATTCCTTGCTTGATGGGCAAATCAGCTGAGTTGGCGGGCATAAAGTCACACATTAGGAGGAAAGAAAATGCCTGCCCGGTGCCCGGCGCAGAGCAAGACCACAAATCATGGCGATTTTGGCGCGGCCGACCATATGACGACGCCGGAGACCACCAGCATGGCCGCGGCAGCGATCGAAGCGAGGAAGAAATCGCCTGAGATCTGCGCCAAAAAGCCGGCGGCGATCGGGCCGACGATCTGGCCAAGGCCGAACGATGCCGTCATCAGGGCAAATGTGCGCCGGGGCGCCTGTGGCGCCTGCCGCCGCGCGGCCTGCAGGCCAAGCGCGGTGATGGCGATGAAGGTGGCGCCGAGCAGCAGACCACCAAGCAGTGGCCCTGAATATCCGCCGAGCGCCACGCTGGCGGTGACGCCGATCACTTCTATGAAACATGCCAGCGCGTAGGCCGCGTGGAGACCGACCCGCCCGGCGATCTTTTGCCAGAGCCAGGTCGAGGGAAAACCGGCAAGGCCGGCGACCATCCACACCATGGCCTCGAAAACGCGGCTACCGCCACCCTGGCGGACGATGGCGACCAGGAACGTCGCCGTCACCACATAGCCGAACCCGAACAGGCCGTAGGCGACGATGATCTTCATCAGCGACCGGTCTTTCGGCAGGGCCGGCTCACGGATGGCTTGGCCGTTGGCGAGCGGGCCTTCGTTGGCCAGCAGCGCCACCACCACGAAGCCGCAAGCCGAAATTGCCGCCGACCACAACCAGCCCGCCGCCCAGCCGGCGCGCTCGGTCACCAGCACCGCCATCATCACCGCGGAGATCGCGATGCCGAGCCCGACACCGCCGAAATGCCAGGCCTGCAGGTCGCCACGACCGGCGGCATTGATATGGCTGAAAACGATGCTGGCCATGAAGACCATGACGAAGGCGCTGGCCAGACCGGCCAGAAAGCGGATGACGAGAAAGGCGGCCATGGCGTCGGTCAGCCCCATCAGCGCGGCAAGGATGGTGCTGGCGCCAAGACCGCCAAGCATCAGCAGGCGCTCGCGGCCATGCGCCCAGCCGCCCGCCGCCACAAAAGCCCCGACGAGGTAGCCGAGATAGTTGGCCGAGGCGATCCATCCGGCATTGGCCGGCGACAGATGCAGTTCTTCCATCATGCCGGGCAGGATCGGCGTGTAGACGAAGCGGCCGATGCCCATGGCCACCGCCATCGCAATCATGCCGGCAACGGCGAAGCGCAGAGTTGTTGAGGCCGATGACATTGCAGCGCACAATAAAGGCGGGGATCGCCGAAACAATCCGCCATCTGTTGGGCCAGTGCGCACGTGGGGCGCAACCGGTTCGACTTCCAGTTAAGCTGAAGGCGCGTCCCCGGCTCAGCAGCGCCCACCGAAACCGGCATGCAATGAAGCGGTCTCGTGCACCGTCCGCCGCGCCGTCAGCCTGAACGGCACGTCGCCCAATTCACGCTCCGACATGGTGTTCAGCATGGGATGCGACAGCGGATCGATCAGCCATCTCTGCGTGTCGCTCTGCACGCGCGACGCGGACGGCGTGCCAATGGCGAACAGAAGCTTCAGCGATGACAACAGCCTTAACATTTTTCGGCTCCTCGGATCTGGCTTCCACCGATAAAGTCTGCCGTTCCCTCGCGTCTTTCAATTGAGATTTCAGCCGGATCGGTTTAGAAAATCTCAAATGGCCATGCTCAATCGCGTCCATCTCAACGGCCTTCGCGCCGTCGAAACCGTTGCCCGTCTCGGCTCGCTTGCAGCGGCCGCCGGCGAGCTCAACGTTTCGGTCAGTGCGGTCAGCCAGCAGATAAGCCGCACCGAAAAGCAGCTCGGCCAGGCGCTGTTCGAGCGCACGGCAAGCGGTCTGGTGCTGACCGCGTTCGGCGCCGCCTTCGCGACCCGCCTCGGCACCGGATTTCGCGAGCTTGCCCAGGCCGTGGCGCTGGCTGACGAAGCGAGCCAATGCACATTGGTCGTCTCGGTGGCACCGGCCCTCGCTTCGAAATGGCTGCTGCCCAGACTGTCACGTCACTTCGACCGGCACCCCAATGTGCTGCTGCGCATCGACGCGTCGGTGCGGCTGGCCAATCTCGACCATTCCGACGTCGACATCGCCATCCGGCTTGGCGACGGCAAATGGTCCGGCGGGCAAGCGGAGCTGCTCCTGGCACAGGAAATCTTCCCGGTCTGCGCGCCTGACATCGCCAGAAAACTGAAATCGATCGGGGACCTTGCCCAGACCTGCGCCATCACCGACGAGCGGGCGATGATCAACTGGGACAGCTGGTTCGCGGCGGCCGGCGTTCCACCCGTCACCTTCCAGAAAGGCGCGCGCTTCACCGACCCGATGCTGTGTCTGGAATCGGCGATTGCCGGCCATGGCGTGATGCTGGGCTGGCAGTTGCTGACGGCGGATGCGCTGGCCGACGGGCGGCTGGTGGCGCCGTTCGGGATCCGCGCCCAGAGCGGGCTCGGCTACTGGCTGGTAACTGCGTCGGCCGAGACGGAGAGCCGCAAGGTCCGGGACTTCAAGGCCTGGATCAAGGAAGAGATCGCGGCGACGATGGCGCAGTTCCGGACGCTCGACAGCGCCGCTTAGGCTTGGCCCATCGCATACCTGGTGGAAAGGATCGTGGCAGCGGTCTATGTATGGGTCAGACCCCAACATTACGGCAGGCAGGATCATGACCACACATTCGCGCGGCGTTTCCGCAACGATCGACCCGGTGAAGCTCGACAGGCTGGCGGAGGTCGCCATCAAGGTCGGCGTGCAATTGCAGCCCGGCCAGGATCTTGTACTGACCTCGTCAATCGCGGCCCTGCCGCTGACCAGGCGCATCGTCGAGCACGCCTACAAGGCCGGTGCCGGTCTGGTGACGCCGATCTTCAACGATGACGAGATGACGCTGGCGCGCTACCGCTTCGGCGCCGACGCCAGCTTCGACCGCGCCGCCGGCTGGCTCTATGAAGGCATGGCGAAAGCCTTCTCGAACAACGCCGCTCGGCTCGCCGTGCGCGGCGAAGATCCGTCGCTCCTGTCGGCGCAGGACCCGGCAAAAGTGGCGCGCGCCAACAAGGCCAATTCCATGGCCTACCAGCCGGCGCTGGAAAAGATCACCGGCTTCGACATCAACTGGAACATCGTCGCCTACCCTGACCTGGCCTGGGCCAAGCAGGTGTTTCCCGATGACGCCGATGATGTCGCGGTGGCGAAGCTCGCCGACGCTATCTTCGCGGCGTCGCGGGTCGACGTGGAAGACCCTATCGGCAACTGGAAGGCGCACAATGCCGCACTGCGCGGCCGCACCGAATGGCTGAACGGCCTTAATTTCCACGCGCTGCATTTCACCGGACCGGGTACCGACCTGACGGTCGGGCTGGCGGACGGCCATGAATGGATGGGCGGCGCCTCGACCGCCAAGAACGGCATCACCTGCAATCCCAACATCCCGACCGAAGAGGTCTTCACCACGCCGCACGCCAGGCGCGTCGAGGGCCATGTCTCCTCGACCAAGCCGCTGTCCTACCAGGGCACGCTGATCGACGAGATTTCGGTGCGTTTCGACGAAGGCCGGATCGTCGAGGCCAAGGCTTCGAAGGGCGAGGATGTGCTGAAGAAGGTGCTCGACACCGACGAAGGCTCACGGCGCCTCGGAGAAGTGGCGCTGGTGCCGCATTCATCGCCGATCTCGGCCAGCGGCCTCTTGTTCTTCAACACGCTGTTCGACGAAAACGCCGCCTGCCACATCGCGCTCGGCCAGTGTTATTCCAAGTGCTTCGTCGACGGCGCCTCGCTCAGCCAGGACGAGATCGCCGCGCGCGGTGGCAACAAGAGCTTCATCCACATCGACTGGATGATCGGCTCGGACAAGATCGACATCGACGGCGTCCACAAGGACGGCAGCCGCGTGCCGGTGATGCGCAAGGGCGAGTGGGCCTGAGGGTTTCGGCGTAGGGAGGTTGAATGGCTCTCGACCTGATGGTCAAGCGGATCTACGAGCCGCCCGCTGCCGATGATGGGCAGCGGGTGCTGGTCGATCGCATCTGGCCGCGCGGCGTCAGCAAGGAGCATGCCGCGCTGGCGCTGTGGCTGAAGGAGATCGCGCCGAGCGAGGATCTGCGAAAGTGGTTCGGGCACGAGCCGCAGCGCTGGGCGGAGTTTCGGAAGCGGTACGGGGCTGAACTGGACGGGAATGGTGAGGCGGTGACGCGACTGCGCAACCTGCTCCGCCACGGCAAGGTGACGCTGCTCTACGGCGCGCATGATGAAGCGCACAACAATGCAGTGGCGCTGGCGGGGTATATTACGCGGGAGGGCTGAGGCGGCCAACCTCCGAGGCCGGCGGGACAGCGCCCCCCTCTGTCCTGCCGGACATCTCCCCCACGAGGGGGGAGATTGGCATCTTCAACAGCTTCGCTTACTCACTTCACCGTCTGCTCATAAACCTCCGGCTTGAAGCCGACCAGAACCTGATCGCCGACCTCCAGCACCGGCCGCTTGACCATCGTCGGCTTGGCCAGCATCAGCGCCTTGGCCTTCTTCTCGTCGAGACCTTGCTTGTCGGTGTCCGTCAGTTCGCGGAATGTGGTGCTGCCCTTGTTGAGCAGCTTTTCCCAGCCGACCTTGCCGACCCAGCCATCCAGCCGCTTCGCATCCAGCCCCTCCGCACGGAAATCGTGAAAGCGATAGGCCACGTGATGGCTCTCCAGCCAGACGCGCGCCTTCTTGACCGTGTCGCAGGTGGTGATGCCGTAGATCGTGATCGTCAAAGCGCGCTTCCCTTGGGCTGGCAGTCGAATCCGACCCACAGCCTAGAACCGCCCTTCCTGCTTTGCCAGCACCCAGGCCCGCAGCTGCGGAATTTTCGGGCTGGCGAGAAGCTTCTTCAATGGCTGGGGCACTGTGGCCGACCAGCTTGCGAAGTATGTGAAGACGATTTGAACCTCTCGCATGGCGGCCAGGACACCGTCCCGGCCGCCATGCTTGTTTCTCGTGGCGAAGAGCAGGCTCCGAAGTCGGAGCTTCCGGCCTCAGTAGTAGAAGCGCTCTTCGGTAATCTTGCCGTTCTTGACCGTGTACAGGCCAACCTCGTCCATCGTGACACGCTCGCCGGTGGCCTTGGGCGTGACGTCAAACTTGAAGCGCAGCGCGAACTGGTCGCCGTTGACATAGGGCCCTTCGACCGAGCCGCCGTGCACTTCATGGTTTTCCTGCCACCACTGGCCCTTCTGCCTGAGGGCCTCCTTGCCATGGCTGACGGCCATCGGCCCCTCCATGGCTTCGTAGCTGGCGATATCATCGGCATTGTACTTTTCAGCAGCACCGACATTGTCACCCTGCTTGAGGAGCTCGGTGAAATCCTTGGCAATTTCCGCGATGGTCATTTTGTATTCCTCCTGTTCAGACGCACTCGAAGTAGGGAAGCGCTTGCCAGCCCGCCACCTTTGCCCGCATGACAGCTGACAAGCGGTGTCAGGACGATTGATAGCGCGGCTGTGTGACGAGGATTTGCAGGCAGCGCCGGCAGCGGCCTCGGTTGCAGACACAAGCCAATTCCGCAATGCTGGGTGCATGTGCAACCTCTACAATATCACCACGACGCAAGAGGCGGTCCGCCAATGGACGCGTGCATTACGCGATATCAGCGGCAACCTTGAACCTTCCGTTGACATCTATCCCAATCAGCCAGGCCCGGTCGTTCGCAACACGGCAGATGGGAAGCGTGAGCTGGCGAAACTGCTTTGGGGATTGCCGACGCCTCCAGAGCGTATGAAAGGTAAGGCCGACTACGGCACGACCAACGTTCGCAATCCACAATACCCGCACTGGCAACAGTTTGTCGGGGTCGAGCAACGATGCGTCGTGCCGGTCACCAGTTTTGCCGAACCCAGCCCGACACCGAGCGACAAGGACCCAGAAACGTGCATCCAGCGTAACTACTGGTTCGCCCGCGACGAAGGCCGGCCGCTGTTCTTCTTCGCTGGTTTCTGGACCCGTTGGCAGGGCGTGCGAAAGGTCAAGGACGGGCCCGGAGACTTTGAGTTATTTGCCTTCCTGACAACCAAGCCTAACGCTCTCATCGCGCCGATCCATGAGAAGGCTATGCCAGTAATCCTGACCACGTCGGAGGAGACCGAGGCCTGGCTGACAGCACCCTGGGCAGAAGCACGGCATTTGCAGCGAACAGCGCCAGACAACGCGTTGGTGATCGTTGAGAAGCCAGCTACACAAATCAAGTTTCCGCAGCAGTCTCCGGCCCAAGGGTCTCTGTTCTAGACTGAAGGGATAGCCTCACTCCTCGTCTCGCCATATCACACGGCGAACCATGCGGATTTCGACAAGGCGTCTGACACGAATTTTCAAGCGGTCAGCAGCACTCGGCAAAATGATGTCGGCATCAAGCTCGCGAAGCTTGCAGCGCTCGCACCGCATATGCCGTTCGACATCCCAAAAGGGAATGTCACCGACAAGCTTCGCGAGATCGCCGGGCAGATAGTGCCGGGTGATGTTGCAGTGCCGGCATCGGACACGAATGAGTTGCCCCACTTCGTGCGCGAGGCACAGGGTTTGCACATTTCGGCGCGGTCGGGTGCTCAATTCCGGCATCAACTAATTTAGGAATGTCTTCCTAGATTAGTCAATTCCTACTTAATTCCATGGTCGTTTGTTCACACGTCGATCAGACCTGCCCCGCCCGCAGCGTGCAGCAACCCCGCGAAGGTGGGTGAGGCTTAACTCGGCAGCATGGGGCAGTTGGCGCCACGGCGCAGGCTGACATACGCAACGTCGCCGACGCTGAATTGGAACCCCTCGGCCTGGCGCGGCGCATCGATTACCACCGGCAACCCCTGCCCCAGTTCGGCATGCAGCCGCAAGGTACGGCCGTGGAAGACGATGCTGTTCACCCGCGCCGGCGCGGTTCCTTCTGTCGGCTCGGTGGCGGCGAGCAAATCCTCCGGACGCACGCCAATGGTGCGCACCTCGCCTTCGCCGGGTGACTGGCCGGTTTCGGAAGTAGCCTCCAGCGGCAGAGCACCGGCAGCGAAGCGCAAACGATCGCCATCGCGGCCGACAAAGCGCGACTGCAGCAGGTTCATGGTGCCGATGAAGCTCGCCACGAACTTTGTGTCAGGCCGGTCATAGAGCGTCGCCGGCGGCGCGATCTGCTCAATGCGGCCCTTGTTCATGACGACGATGCGATCGGAGATCGACAGCGCCTCGGTCTGGTCGTGGGTGACCATGACGAAGGTGGTGCCGAGCCGCGACTGCAGCCGCTTCAACTCGACCTGCATCTGTTCGCGCAGATGCGCGTCGAGCGCCGATAGCGGTTCGTCGAGCAAGAGCACTCGCGGCTCGCAGACGATGGCGCGGGCGAGTGCCACGCGCTGGCGCTGGCCGCCCGAGAGTTCGAAGACACGGGCGCGAAGCTTGTCGGCGAGACCGACCATTTCGAGGGCTTCACCGACCCGCTTTGCCTGCTCGGTACCCGACAGTTTTCGCAGCGACAGGCCGAAGCCTACATTATCGGCGACGTCCATATGCGGAAACAGCGCGTAATCCTGGAACACGGTGTTGACAGGCCGGTCGAAGGGTCGAAGTGCGGTAATGTCGCGGCCGTCGAGCAAGACCTTGCCGCTCGACGGGCTTTCGAAGCCGGCGATGACGCGCAGGCTGGTGGTCTTGCCGCAGCCCGAAGGTCCAAGCAGCGTGATGAACTCGCCGCTGACAATGTCGAGATCGACGGCATCGAGCCCGACGATGCCGCCTGGAAAAACCTTGGAGACCGCCTGCAGCCGGACAAGTGGATCAGGCGCCATCGCGAACCTCGGAGGGTTTTGTGGTGTTGACCCACAGGATCTGGCATTGCTCGGCGCCGGGATTGCGGAAAGCGTGCAACAGCGTGCTCTTGAAGGCGAAGCTGTCGCCGGTCTTCAGCCCGTATCTTGTCGAGTCCACCACCAGTTCGACCTCGCCTGAAAGCACAAGGCCGAATTCATGGCCGGCATGGGCGTAGGCTTCGGCGGTGCCGCCACCGGCCTCCACCGTTACCAGCATGCCGGTAAGCGTCGCGCCCGGCGGCGACAGCAGCGCCTTGGCGATGCCTTCCGACTTCACCGGAATGGAGCGCCGCTTGTCGGCACGCACGCAATAGAGATCGTTGACGGCCTCGTTGCCATCGGCAATCAGCGCCGAAGGCTCGATGTCGAGTGCGGCGGCGAGCGGCCAGATCACCTTGACGCGCAGCGAGGACATGCCGCGCTCGATCTGGCTCAGCGCACCGATCGACACGCCGGCTTTTGCCGCCAGTTCGGCCAGCGACAGGCGCCGCTCCAGCCGCAGCGCGCGCACGCGCCGGCCGACGCGCACATCGGCATCGTCCCTGGTTTTTTCGGCGGCTTCGTCAAGCATGTCCATGCATTCGTCCTCGTTTGCTTCTTCCTTCTCCCCTTGTGGGGTGAGAAACGGTTCGCGCAGCGAACGAAAAGCCAATTGCTTGGCTTTTCGAGTTTCGAACGCCCTGGGCCTGCGAAGGGCCGGGCGCGGTAGCCGATCTACCCTGCCGGGTCCCCGCTGCTTCGCGGCGTCCCGGCGTTCGTCGGCCTTTCATCGTGCCACTGGCACGATGAATTCGCTTACGCGAACCGGCTGCTCACCCCACAGGGGGAGAAGGGAGGGCCGCAGCTTACCCGCCAGCCTTCACTTTCTCGAACATCTTCGCCATATCGTCGTTCTGCTTCATCGGCCCGGTGAAGATTGTGCTCTTCAGCATCACCTCGGGATCGGACGGCAGTTGCAGCTTCTCAAGCTCATCCTTCGACACGCCGGCGAAGGCGGTACTGAGCGAACTGCCATAGCCGTAGGACTGGATCAGGAATTTGCCCGAATCGGCGTCGAGCCGGCTGTTGATGAAGTCATAGGCGAGATCGACATTCTTGGCGTCCTTCAGCATGACGAAGCCGCAAGCCCAGGTCAGCATGCCTTCCTTGGGCTTCATGAACTCGACCGGCACGCCCTGTTTCTTCAGCGAGGTGGCCGACGCGTTCCAGGTCATGGCGGCGACCAGCTGGCCGCTGGCCAGCGCCTGTTCGACCGAGGTCATGTCCGTGGTGTAGCTCGACAGCAACGGGCGCTGTTCGCGCAGTTTTGCCGCGACCTTGTCCATCTGTTCCGCGGTCATGTCGAAGGGGTTCACGCCGGCCAGAAGTGCTGCGACGATCGGCGTGTCGTGCACGGCGTCGATCGTCGCCATGCGTCCGGCATATTGCTTGTCCCAAAGCAGGTTCCAGCTGGCTTCCGGGTTCTTCACGAGATCGGTGCGGTAGAGGATCGAGGTATTGCCCCAGTCCCACGGCACCATCCACACCTTGCCGTCGCCGGCCTGCAGGTCGGGCAGGTTCTTGAAAACCGGGAAAATCGAATCCCAATTCTTGATGCGCTTGGTGTCGATCGGCTGCAGCAGGCCTTCCTTGTTCCAGCGCGCCACCTTGTCGTAGCAGGGATGCGCGATGTCAGGGCGGAAGCCGGCCTTGACCTTGGTGAACGCATCGTCGTCATCGCCGAAGATCGAGGCCTCGACGCCATCAGGGTGGGCGGCGAGGAAGCTCTTGTTGAAGTCGGGCAGTTCGTAGCCCGACCAGGTGAAATACTGCAGCTTCTCAGTGGCCAGCGCCACGGTCGAAGACAGTGCGAGCGCCAATGCGGCGAGGCCGGCGCGGGCGTTGTGTCCGGTTACCGATTTCAGAAATGCCATTTTCGTTCTCCTCTCATTGTTATGGTCAGGCTCTATTGCGGCGCGTGGCGCCGAGCCCGCGATGGCGCAGGATCTCGGCGGTGCCGGCGATGACGAAGGATGCGCCCAGGATCACCGTCCCCAGCGCCATCACCGTCGGCAGCGAGCGGGGGAAGCGCAGCTGACTCCAGATGTAGAGCGGCAGGGTCGGATCGGTGCCGGCGAGAAAGAAGACGACGATGAATTCGTCGAAGGAGATCAGGAAGGCCAGCATGAAGGCCGACAGCACGGCGGGTAGGCTGAGCGGCAGCATGACCCGCCGGAACGTCGTCCAGTCGGAGGCGCCGAGGTCGAGCGCCGCCTCGCGAACCGTCCTGGGGATGGCGGCGAAACGGCTCCGCATGACGACCACGGTCGTCGGCAATGCCACCAGTATGTGGCCGAGCACGATGGCGACCCGCGATGGCCCGAGGCCGATGAGGTTGACCAGGATCAGCAGCGATATGCCGACGATGACGCCGGGAATGAGGATCGGCAGCCGAGCGATTGCGCTTATGGTGGCGGCAAGCGGCGAGCGGCCGTAGAGGTCCATATAGGACACGGTGATGCCGCACAGTGTTGCACCGGAAGCGGCAACAGTGGCGATGACGAGGCTGTTCGCGAGCGCGCCCGACAGCGCCGGATTGCCGTAGAGCGTCTGGTACCATTGCAGCGTGAAACCTTGCAGTGGAAACGCCGCCTGGATGGAATCGTTGAAGGAAAACAGCGGGATCAGCAGGACCGGCAGGTAAAGAAACACCAGATAGGCAAGCACGTAGAGGCCGAGCCAGCGGCCATCGCGTTTCGTGCCGGCGCGTTCTACCTTCATGTGCGGCTGCCAAATCTGCGGTCGGCGCCGCGCGCGGCCAGCACCACGAGGAGGATGACCAGCATGACGCAGACCGAAAGTGCTGCGCCGAACGGCCAGTCATTGGCCTTGCCGAACTGCGACTGGATCAGCGTGCCGATCATGGTGCTGGCCGGGCCGCCGACCATGGCCGGCGTGACATAGTCGCCAACCGTCGGCACGAAGACGACGAGCGCGGCGGCCAATACACCCGGCATGGAGTTCGGCAGCACGACGCGGCGGAACGCGGTGAACGGCCGCGCACCGAGGTCGGAGGCAGCCTCGAGCAGCGATTTCGGAATGGTATCCAGCGCCACATAGATCGGCAGGATGGCGAAGGGCGCGTAAGCGTGTGCGAGCGTGACGACCACGGCCGCCGGCGTGTTGAGGAAGGCCAATGTCGGCTCCGACCAGATTCCGCTTTCGATCAGCGCCGAGTTCAGGACGCCGTTGTAGGCCAGCACGATCTTCCAGGCGAAGACGCGCAGGAGATAGCTGGTCCAGAACGGCAGCGTCACCAGGAACAAGAGCAGGCCGCGCCGCCGCCCGGCGTGGAAGGCGAGGTAGTAGGCGACGGGATAGGCGGTGACGACGGTTGCCAATGTCACCAGGCCGGCAATGACCAGCGAGCGCAGCGTCACCGTCCAGTAGAGCGGATCGGTAGCCACGGTGACGAAATTATCGACGGTCAGCCCAACGCCGAGCAGGGAGCCGTCATTGCCGCGAAAGGCGAGGAACAGCACCAGGCCGAGCGCGAACAGGATCAGCAGGAATGTGACCAGCGCCCCCGGCAACAGCATGGCGAGCCGGAAGCCCGATGAAGACCGGGCGTCTGGCGCTTGTGCTGCAAATAAGGCCGACATCGACCTGCCCACCAAATTTGAAATTGGCTAACAGTTTTTCATATTCGTGAAACTGTCAAGCAGAATCCGGCTTTCGTGAATTGGTCGCCATCAACGTTCCAGCGATTGCCGGAACGCTTGGGCTTTGCCCGGAATGGTCGAAAAGGCGGTAGCCGACCTGGCAAGCCTGCCGTTCTCGGCCGCCTCAGTCAGGTCATCTCATCCGAACCGTTTGGTCGGTGTGCCTCGAACGCCTGGGCGCACCGCGAACAACCCGCCCTCTTGCGGGCTTGCCCGCAAATGTCCCTCGCTCATGGTAAACCGCGCCGAAGTGACGAAGAGGATATCGAAATTCTCGCCGCCGAAGGTACAGCTCGTGGGCCAGCTGCAGGGCAACTCCACCACTTTGTCCAGAACTCCGTCAGGTGAAATACGGACCAGGCAGCCGCCCCCCGCAACGCGACAGTTCCAGACATAGCCCTCCGCATCCATGCACGACCCGTCCGGCAGGCCGCGAGGAAAATCCGAAAAGAAAGGGCGCCTGTCGGTTATTCGCGACTGCACCTTGTCCCAGTGATAGCGAAAGATCCGGTTCCTGGTCGTGTCTGCCGTGATGAAGGCATTATCCGCTGTCCAGACCATCGTGTTGGTGATGCCGAAGCGATCGGCACTGAGCGCCTCGACAATGCCGGCTGTGTCGACGCGATAGATCCGCCCCGCATCTCGCGAAATATCGCGTGGATGATCGTCGGGGTCGATGTTGTTTTCCATAGTGCCGACCCAGAACGAGCCGTCCGGGGCGACCACGCCCTCATTCAACCGTGTGTCAGGGCTGTCCGGTTCGATCGTCGCGATCGTCGTGAAGGCTTCTCCGAAATCCCACAGAGCCACATCCTTTCGGAGCCCGACGATCGCGCCACCGTCTCTGCGCAGGCCAATCGAGGTTGCGAGGTCCGGTGTCTGCCAACTCTGGTGATCGCGAGTAACCGGATCGAGCTGATGGATGCGTCGCCCGATGATATCCACCCAGATCAGTGTCTTCCTGTTCTCGTCCCAGAGCAGGCTCTCACCGACGATATCCTGGGCATCAAACACGAAGCCTGGTTGTTTTTCTTCGCTATCCACTACCCTTCCCCTCCCAACTGTCGCGCAGTCAGCCGCTATTGACAGACAAGATCTCACAGAGATATACACATTTCAAGAAAACTTGTCATACAGGTTTGGGCAAATGGTAAGCGATGGCGACATAGAGACAAATCCCGGGCTGGTGAGTGCCGCCATTCAGGCCATCACCCAACACATCCGCGTTGAAGGCCTTGGCCCTGGCGATCTCTTACCCAGTGAAGCCGACATGACCCGCAAGCTCAGTGTCTCGCGGACGGTGGTGCGCGAGGCGTTTCGGTCGCTGTCGGCGATGCGCCTCATCGACATGAGCGCTGGTCGGCGCGCCAGCGTTGCCAAGCTCGACATTGGCGCCATGTCGATGGTGATCGAGCACGGCGTCACGACCGAACAGATCAGCGTCCAGCAGGTTTATGATGTGCGCCGTACCATCGAAATGCGCACGGTGGCGCTCGCTGCACTCCGGCGGACCGACGCAGAGGCGGCTGAAATACAGAAATGCGCCCAGCTGATGCGCGAGAATTACCGTGCGCCCGAAATCGTCATGGAACACGACATCGCATTCCATGAAGCGATCGCGCGGGCCTCTCACAACCCGGTGTTTTCGTTGATCATCAACGCTTTCAGCGGCGTCACTCGACGCACCTGGGTGATCGGCTGGCGTACGCGTGCAACCGAGGAAGAGCAGATCAAGATGATCGAGGGGCACACAGATATTGCTCGGGCAATCATCGCGGGGAACCCGCAACTCGCCGCCGAACATATGGCCGCGCATTTCGACAAAAGCGTCAAGGCATTGGTCGATGCGGGGATCGCATGAAAATCCGCTCGCTTGAGACCATTCGTATCGAAGAGCGGCCCAATCTGCTCTGGATCAAGGTGCATACCGACGAGGGCATCACCGGCCTTGGCGAAACCTTCTTCATGGCCCGCACGGTCGAGGAATATGTCCATGAATATGTCGCGCCACGCGTAATCGGCCGCGATCCACTGCAGATCGATCTACTTTCCGCGGACCTGGTTGGCTATCTCGGGTTCCGCTCAAGCGGAGTCGAAGTCCGCGGCAATTCCGCCTTCGACATCGCGCTCTGGGATATTTTCGGCAAGGCTATGAACCAGCCGGTTGCGCAGCTCCTGGGAGGCTTTTCGCGCCAGTCCATCCGCACCTACAACACCTGCGCCGGCACCGAATACATCAAGGACGGCAAGGGACAGACCACCGCGAATTATGGTCTCGGCACAAGGCAAGGGTACGACGACCTGAACGGGTTTCTCCACCGCGCCGACGAATTGGCGGCGGAGTTGCTTCAGGACGGCATCACGGCCATGAAGATCTGGCCGTTCGACCAGGCCGCCGAGAAAAGCCGGGGGCAAGACGTCACTGCCACCGACCTCAAAGCCGCGCTGCAGCCTTTCGAGAAGATCCGCAAAGCTGTCGGCGACAAGATCGACATCATGGTCGAATTCCACTCCATGTGGCAGCTGTTGCCAGCGATCAAGATCGCCAAGGCGCTCGGACCTTATGGCACGTACTGGCATGAGGATCCCATCCGCATGGACAGCCTCGCCGATCTCAAGCGCTATGAGGCCGCGAGCCCGGCACCGATCTCGGCGTCGGAAACCTTGGGCAGTCGCTGGGCATTCCGAGACCTTCTGGAGACCGGCGCCGCAGGCATCGTCATGCTGGACATTTCCTGGTGCGGCGGGCTTTCCGAAGCACGCAAGATCGCTGCGATGGCGGAGGCCTGGCATTTGCCGGTCGCGCCGCACGACTGCACCGGGCCGGTGGTTCTGGCGGCATCCACGCATTTGTCCCTCAACGCGCCCAATGCACTCGTCCAGGAGAGTGTGCGGGCATTTTACAGGACCTGGTACCGCGACCTCGTGACCGCGCTACCGGAAGTCAAGGACGGCATGATCACCGTGCCGCCTGGCCCCGGCCTCGGGCTGGAACTCAATCCCGACCTCGGCCGAGCCTACACCGTCCATCGCCGCGTCTCCGACAAGGCGGACATCTGAAGGACACTCAACGGGAGGATTAGTAATGAAACGACTGACTGCAACGCTTTTGCTCGCCACAACGCTGCTTGCCGGGCCTTCCGTCGCCAGTGCCGACGGGCTCAACATCGTCTTTACGCACCATTCGTCGGCCTCGAATACCTTCTGGCAGGCGGTGAAGAAGGGCTTTGACGATGCCTGCGGCAAGGTCGAGGCCAAGTGCAACATGATTTTCACCCAGACCGAAGGCTCGGTCGAGCAGCAACTCGCCAACATGCGCGCCGCGCTTGCGGCCAAGCCGGATGCCCTGCTGACCTCGATTGTCGACAACAAGGCGTTCGACGACGTCATCAAGGAGGCGCGAGATGCCGGTGTGTTGGTGATTGCCGTCAATGTCGATGACACCGAAGGCGCCAAGGGCAATGCACGGCAGGCCTTCATTGGGCAAGGTTTCAAGCCGGCGGGCCATTCGCTCGGCAAGGCGATTTCCGAGAGCTTCCCGAAAGAGGGGCCAATCAAGGTTCTGGTCGGCATTTCCGCACCCGGCCAGAACTGGTCCGAAAGCCGCGGCGCAGGCGTGATGCAGTTCCTGGAAGAGTACAAGGCGGGCCACCCCGACCGTCAGGTCTCATGGGAGCGGATCGACAGCGGAACGGACCTTGCGATCACGTCCGATCGTGTCGGCGCCTATCTCAATGCGCATCCCGACACCACAGCCTATTTCGACACCGGCTTCTGGTGCGCGGGCGTTGCGCGGTCGCTGCAGGACCGCGGCGTCACGCCGGGCAAGGTCCTCCTTGGCGGTTTCGATCTGGTGCCGGAAGTCCTGCAGCAGATGCAGAAGGGCTACGTCCAGGCTTTGGTGGACCAACAGCCCTACATGCAGGGCTTCATGCCTGTCATGGAAGCCTACCTGAACAAGAAGGTAGGCCTGGCACCCTCCGACATCGATACGGGTCAAGGCATCGTACGCCCCGATCAGGCCGACGCGATCATGACGCTTTCCGCGCAAGGTTTGCGTTAAGCCCACGCGCGCCACGTGTTCACCCGGCGGTGTTCGCACTGCCGGGTGGTCCCTTGCCTCGAATTCCTGGAGCCTGCCTTGAAACGCCTCTTCAAGACCTATCTGGAAAAGCCGGAACTGGCGGGACTGATCCTGTTGGTGCTTCTGGTGGTGATTTTCGAGATCCGCTCGAACGGCGTGTTCCTCAACCAGGATAACCTTCGCGGCATCCTCGGCATTCTGCCGGAAACGGGCCTCGTCGCGATCGGCGTCACGATCCTGATGATCAGCGGCGAATTCGACCTGTCGGTTGGATCGGTGTTTGCACTGATGCCGATGTGCATGGCGGTCCTCATGGTCGAAGGGATGCCTTTCCCACTTGCCTTGCTGGCCGGGCTTGTCGTTTGCGCGCTGATCGGATTTATCAACGGCTATGTAACGATCTGGTTCGAGATCCCGAGCTTCATCACCACGCTCGGCATGCTTTTCATCGCCCGGTCACTGACGATCGTCGTCTCAGGTGGGTTTCCACCCTTGCTTCCCGCCGATCTTCCGAACTGGCTGTTCACCTCGTTCGTCGGCCCCGGAAACATGTTCCGCATGTCGTTCCTGTGGTTTGCGGGAATTGCCCTGCTGACGTCATTGATGCTTTCCAGAACCAATTTCGGCAACTGGATAAAGGCCACCGGCGGCTTCCACCCGGCTGCCGCCTCGATGGGCATTCCGACAGCGAGAGTAAAACTCGCATGCTTCGTGCTTTGCTCGACGCTGTCGGGTTTCGCCGGCATGTTGCAAGTGCTAAGGCTGGGCTCTCCTTTGCCTTCCATCGGCGAAGGCCTGGAACTCCAGGCGGTGGCCTCGGCGGTTATCGGCGGCGCTTCGCTCGCAGGCGGCATCGGTACTGTCGCTGGCGGCATCATCGGCACAATCCTCATCCGCATCATCGACAACGGGCTGGTGCTCTCCAATGTCGACGCGAACTGGTTCAAATTCGCGATCGGCTTCCTGACCATTTTCGCCGTTGTCGCCAATGCCTGGATGCGCAAGCGCGCCAAGGCGATCAAGATGGAGGGCTGAGTCATGGAAGATGCAATCATCTCCGTCCGCAATCTTCACAAATGGTATTCCGGCGTCCATGCGTTGAAGGGCGTGAGCCTCGACCTGAAGCGCGGCGAGGCACTTGGGCTGGTCGGTGACAACGGTGCCGGCAAATCGACGCTTATCAACATTCTGTCAGGCGTCCATACCGCCGACGAGGGCGAGATCCTGGTCGACGGCAAACCGGTGCGGATCGCCAGGCCGCGCGACGCGATGAACCTTGGTATCGAGACCATCTACCAGTACAATTCGATGGTCCCCACCATGTCGATCGCCAGGAACCTGTTTATCGGCCGCGAACCGACGCTGTTCTCCGTATTCGGCGTCGGCGTCCTGGATCAAAAGAAGATGGGCAGCGAAAGCATCAAGGCGATCGCCAATGTCGACCTGCATCTGCGCTCGCCCGACGCACTGGTCGGTGAACTGTCAGGCGGCCAGCGGCAGGGCGTCGCCATCGCGCGCGCCATGCATTTCAAATCGAAGGTGATGATCCTCGACGAGCCGACCAATCACCTTTCGGTCAAGGAGACCAGCAAGGTCATCGGCTTTGTACGTGGATTGAAGGCGCAAGGGGTGACCGGCGTTTTCATCAGCCACAACATGCATCACGTTTTCGATTGCTGTGATCGCGTGGTCGCGATGGCGCGCGGCGAGGTCGTGCTCGACAAGCGCATCGAGGAAACCTCCATCGATGAAGTTCACAACGTGCTTTGAGGAGCGGGAACGGTGATGGCGAACCTTTCCGGTAAAGTTGTGCTCCTGACCGGCGGTCTGGGCTCGCTCGGCCGCGCCCAGGCTGCCGCGCTTGCTCGCGCTGGCGCGCGCGTGCTTTTGCTTGACCGACCGGAGAATGCAGAAGGCCCCGGAATCGCAGCGGAACTGGCGGCGGCAAGCAAGGGTACGATCGTCTATGTCGGTTGCGACTTGAACCAGTTGGCTGAAGCCGAGGCAACGGCCAAGGCGCTCGCCGACGAAGAAGGCACGATCGACATTCTGATCAACAACGCGGCGCTCATCATCAACCGTCCGTTCGAGGATTTCTCACTTGGCGAGTACGAGGACCAGATCCGTGTGAATTCATCAGCCGCCTTCGCGCTGGCGCGTGCCTGCGCCCCTGGCATGAAGAAGAAGGGCCAGGGCAGGATCGTCAATTTCTGCTCGGTGACGCTGAACGGCCGCTGGGACGGCTACGTGCCCTATGTGGCCTCGAAGGGAGCCATGCTGGGACTCACCAAGTCACTGGCGCGGGAATTGGGACCACACGGCATCACCGTGAACGCGGTATCGCCAGGCGCCGTCGTTTCCGAGGCAGAGGAGCGCGTCTTCGGAGAACGGCTCAAGGAATACAATGACTGGATCCTTACCAACCAAAGCCTGAAGCGACGCATCGAGCCGCAGCATATCGCCGATCTCGTGCTGTTCCTCGTCTCCCCGGCCTCGGCCATGATCAGCGGTCAGAACATCAGCATCGATGGCGGATGGTAGCCGTAGCGGCTTTTCGATGACCAATGGCGATGAGATCGAACTTGCCGATGGGCGTGCAAGCCTTGTGGTGCGCCTCTGCGAGGGCGCTGCCATCCTGCGCTACGACGCGCTCCGCCCCGGCCGAACACCCACGCCTCTGCTTGAGCCGTCGAGGGGGCTGCTGAAGTTCGGGTCTCAATTGTTGCTTCCCTGGTCAAGCCGCGTTTCCGGTGGAGGCTTCGAGTTCGACGGGCGCTTCCACGCGATAGAGCCCCATGTCGAAGGCGAGCCGAAGCGAACCGGCACTGAATTGGAGCTGGCTTTAGAGGATGGGGCGATCGGACCCTATCGCTACCGTGCGAGCGTCCGCTATGCATTGGAGGAAGGCACGCTATCCGCCGTGCTGGCCGTCGAGAACCGAGCCGCCATACGCCTGCCCTACGGGCTCGGTTTCCACCCCTGGTTTCCGCGCCGCCCGCGCACGCTGCTCCAAGCATCGGCGCACCGTGTCTGGTTGGAGGACGAACGACACCTGCCGACGGGGGTGGTGCCGCTAGCCTCCCGGCCGGACTGGGACTTTTCGCAAGCCGCGCCGCTTCCCGATGCCTGGGTCAACAATGCCTTCGAAGGCTGGAACGGGCACGCCTCGATCATCCAGCCGGATGACGCTATCGTCGTCACGGTCGAGGCATCGCCCTCGCTGAATGTCTTCATCCTCTACTCACCGGCACGAGACGCTGAGTTCTTCTGCTTCGAACCCGTTTCACATGCGGTGGACGCCCATCACGGCAGCGGCCTGACCACGCTGGAAAAAGGCGGATCGACAAGCGCGCATTTGCGGTTACGTTGGGATGAGCTGTAGCGCCAAATCGGAACTCGCGAAGCGGTGCAGTGACATGGTGGCAAAGGCCCTTTCCGTTGATCGTCTGTCGCCCGGCCCATGCTGCTTCAGGGCGTGTCGACTTGAAGAGGCCATGCGCATAACAGTGAACCATCCTGCGTAATGACGAGAGTGCAATGACAAACAAGACGTTTCTGCCTGACGATGGTGTCTTTCTCGGCCGCGCTCGATCACCTGATGTGCCCCATCCCCTGGTCGTCGCGGTTCGCGACGGCACCGTGTTCGACATCACGTCGAGCGCGGCACCGACCGTGCGGGACATCTGCGAGATGGCCGATCCGGCGGGGCATGTGCGCTCGGCTAAAGGCAAGCCGATTGGCTCGCTCGACGACATCGCGGCCAACAGTTTCGAGGTGACGCGCGATCCGGCAAAGCCCTGTCTCCTCTCCCCGGTCGACCTGCAGGCGGTCAAGGCGTCGGGCGTCACCTTCGTCGTCAGCCTGCTCGAACGGGTGATCGAGGAACAGGCGCGCGGCTCGGCGGAAAAGGCCGACGCCATTCGCGCCGACATTGCCGGGCTGATCGGCCATGATTTGTCGAAGCTCAAGCCCGGTTCGCCGGAAGCGATGGAGATCAAGGCCAAGCTGATCGCGCGCGGCGCCTGGTCGCAATATCTGGAAGTCGGCATCGGCCCCGATGCCGAGATCTTCACCAAGTGCCAGCCGATGGCCTCGGTCGGCTTCGGTGCCGATGTCGGCCTGCACCCGGTGTCGACGTGGAACAATCCGGAGCCAGAGATCGCCATGATCGCCGCCTCAAGCGGCAGGATCGTCGGCGCCACCATCGGCAACGACGTCAATCTGCGCGACGTCGAAGGGCGCTCCGCGCTGCTGCTCGGCAAGGCCAAGGACAACAATGCTTCGGCGTCACTTGGACCCTTCATCCGCCTGTTCGACGACACCTTCTCGATCGACGACGTGAAGCGCGCCGTGGTGCGCCTCAAGGTCGAGGGCGAGGATGGCTTCTCGCTGGAGGGCGCAAGCTCGATGGCCGAGATCAGCCGTTCGCCGGAAGAGCTGGTTGCCGCCGCCATGGGTCCGCACCACCAATATCCGGACGGACTGGCGCTCTATCTCGGCACCATGTTCGTGCCATCGAAGGACCGCGGCGAAAAGGGCAAGGGATTTACCCACAAGGTCGGCGACATCGTCACCATCTCGTCGGAAAAATTCGGCGCGCTGGTCAACCGGGTGCGGCTGTCGCCCGACTGTCCGCACTGGACCTACGGCGCCAGCCATCTCATGCGCGACCTGGCGAAGGCCGATCTTATCTAAGAACCTGTCCAAAACGCCATAACCTTGCTTGGCGTGGATGCCATCTGGGCCGCCTTCACCACCAGTGCCCTGGTCGTGCTTGCGTTGGCGATCGACCGACTAATCCGACTGCGGCGCCACTGGCAGCCCGGACACATCGGGGACAATCGGCTCGGCTGAGCCTCGCCACCAATCATCCGGCCGCCCCCGGAAAAAATCACCCCGACTGATGCAATCTGATGGGACCGTTGATGGCGCCGCGTCAGACGCCAACTACATCTGCAGATGGAGGCTTGCCATCCGTCGAAAAAGGGAATGCTCTGAGGCATCCGGGCGGCGCTGGCAACGACGCAAATCCGGCTGAAGCCGGAACAAGAGACGGATCATCTTCAACCGGGAGGAAATCAAATGCTGACAAGACTGAGACTTGTGCTTTACGGCCTGCTGGTCGCGCTGACGCTCATTCCGGCAGCCGCGCAGGCCAAGACCTTCTACTGGATTTCGCATGGCGGCCCGGCCGACCCGGTCTGGACCTACTTCCTGGCCGGCGCCAAGCAATGGGCCAAGGATACCGGCAACACCGTCAACACCTCGTTCCACAATGGCGACGTCGCTTCCCAGCAGGAAGCGGTTCGCGCCGCCCTGTCAGCCAAGGCCGACGGCATCGTCACCACCAGCCCCGATCCGGGCAGCCTCGTCGAGATCGTAAAGGAAGCCCGCGCGGCCAACATCCCGATCATCAACTTCAACACGCCCGATCCAAAGGCCAATTTCAATGCCTATGTCGGCGGCGACAACGTCACCTTCGGCAAGCACTGGGCGCAGTATCTGGTCGACAAGGGCCTGGTGAAGAAGGGCGACTTCGTCTGGATGCCGGTCGAGGTCCCCGGCGCCACCTATGGCGTCCAGGAAGAGGAGGGCATCAAGAGCGTGTTCGGGCCGCTCGGCATCACCTATGAAGTGACCGAGGCGACGCTCGACCAGGCCGAGGTGATCAACCGCATGGTCGACTACCTCACCGCCCACAAGGGCAAGGTCAACGCCATCATCGGCCTGGGCGACCTCGTCACCGGCTCGATCAAGCGGGTGTTCGACCAGGTCGGCGTCAAGCCGGGCGAAATCCCTGTTGTCGGCTGGGGCAACTCGCTCGACACCACCCAGGAAGTGCTGAACGGCTACGTCAATGCCGGCCAGTGGCAGGACCCGCAGGCGACCAGCTATGTCGCGCTGTCGCTCGCCAACATGGCAGCGTCAGGCATTCCTCCGGGCTTCAACGTCATCACCGGCGCGCTCTACGAGAAGGACACCGCCGGCGTCTACGACAAGATCCTGTCCGGCAAATAAACCGCGATCCCTGGCGCCGCGCGCAGTTGGCACGCAGCGCCAGATATCTCCTGCGCCGCGACCATCCATCCGAGGCGGTGGAGATCGCGGCCCGTTCCAACCATGTCGCGGGTTCCCAGTGGAAAATCATTCGCTTGTCCAACGCCTGATTGCGCGGCCTGAATTCGGTCCCTTCGTGCTGCTCGTCGTCGAGATCGGCGTTTTCTGGGGCTTCAACCACGACTTCCTGTCGCCGCAGAACATCTCCAACACGCTGGCCTTCACGGTCGAGCTCGGCCTGATCGCGCTGGCGATGACGCTGCTGATGACATCAGGCGAATTCGATCTGTCCGTCGGATCCCTGTTCGGCTTCTCGCCCGTGCTGATGTGGACGCTGTTCAACAGCGGCGTCACCTCGCTGGAGATGGGCTTCATTGCCGCGCTGGTGGTTGCCGCTCTGATCGGCCTGGTCAATGGCTGGTTCGTCACGCAGCTCAAGATTCCGTCCTTCCTGGTGACGCTCGGCATGCTGCTCGTGGTGCGCGGCAGTGCGCTTTTCATCACCGACGGTTTTCCGCAGCGCACCTGGAGCGCCGAGGGCAGCTGGCTGGCGCAGGCGCTGGTCGGCGACTTCTTCGTCGGGCCGTTCCGCATCTACATGTCGCTGTTCTGGTTCATCGCCGCGGCGATCGCGCTCGGCTACGTGCTGACGCAAAGCCGGACCGGCAACTGGATCCAGGCGGCGGGCGGCAATCCCAACGCGGCGCGCGCCCGCGGCGTCAATGTCAACCGCGTCAAGATCGGCCTGTTCGTGCTGTCGTCGCTCATGGCTTCGCTGGCCGGCGTCATCTCATCGCTGCGCACGTCGGCCGCCAATCCCAACAGCGGCACCGGCTACGAGCTCGAAGTCATCGCCATGGTGGTGATCGGCGGCACGGCGTTGACCGGCGGACGC
The DNA here is from genome assembly GCF_053714255.1 of Mesorhizobium sp. 43Arga. Taxonomy (NCBI): domain Bacteria; kingdom Pseudomonadati; phylum Pseudomonadota; class Alphaproteobacteria; order Hyphomicrobiales; family Phyllobacteriaceae; genus Mesorhizobium; species Mesorhizobium sp. 43Arga. The sequence goes on along the minus strand of NZ_JBSKBO010000004.1, from coordinate 215,345 downwards.
GGCACCATCATCGGCACCGTGCTCGGCATTCTGATCCTGCGTGTGATGCGCAACGGCATCGTGCTGATCGGCGTGCCCGGCCTTGCCTACAACATCTTCATCGGCGCGATCATCCTTGGCATGATGGCGCTCCATTCATGGCTGGAACGCCGGCACCAGGCAGGGACTTGAACGATGGCCGAGCCATTGATCCGCATGCAGAACATCCGCAAGTCCTATGGCCGCGTGCAGGCGCTCGAGGATGCCAATTTCCATGTCAACGAGCGCGAGATCGTCGGCCTGCTCGGCGACAACGGCGCCGGCAAGTCGACGCTGATCAAGGTCTTGTCGGGCGCGGTGCCGCTGACCAGCGGCGACATCTTCATCCGCGGCAAGAAGGTCACCTTGCGCAGCACCAGTGACGCCATCGCGCAGGGCATCGAGACGATCTACCAGGACTCGGCTCTGGTCACGCAATTGTCGATCGCCCGCAATTTGTTCCTCGGGCGCGAGCCGATCAAGCCGCCGCGTTTCCTCAACCGCATGGACCAGGAGGCGATGAACAACGTCGCCCGCGACCTGCTCAAACAGGTCGGCATTTCGAAGAACATTCCGCCGACAACGCCGATCGGCTCGCTTTCCGGCGGCGAGCGCCAGGCGGTGGCCATCGCGCGCGCCATGCATTTCGACAGCGACCTCATCATCCTCGACGAGCCGACCAACAATCTCGGCGTCGCCGAGACACAAGGCGTTCTGAGCTTCGTGCGCAGCGCCCGCGATTCCGGTCATTCCTGCATCTTCATCGCGCACAACATCCATCACGTCTTCCAGGTGGTCGACCGCATCGTCGTCATGCGCCGGGGCAAGGTGGTCGCCGACGACATTGACCCGAAGAAGACAACCGTGACGGAAGTCGAACGGATCATCACCGGCATGTCGGACAAGGAAATCCGCGACGCCATCGCCGACGGCAAGCCGTCGCACTGAGGGCGGGCGGAAGCCGCCTCGTCGAAGCCGCCAAACGCGCATCGCGGTGATGGGTGTCGATCACCCGTCCCCCGGATCGCATTGCCTGCGAAATTGCTTGTCTGGCGCACGATCGCATCGGCGCATAGGGTTGCGGCATGAAGGCCACCGTCTCCGACATCGCCAGGAATTGCGGGCTCTCGACCGCGACGGTCGACAGGGTGCTCAACAACAGGCCGGGCGCCAGCGCCGCCAACCGGCAGCGCGTCATGGAAGCCGCCAAGCAACTCGGCTATCTGCCGGTCGCCGACCAGGTGACGCTTCCCTCGAGGCCCGCGAACCTCGAATTCTTCCTGCCGATCGGCAGCAACGCCTTCATGCAGGATCTGGCAAGGCACATCGAGGACTATGCATCGCGCCTGCCACTGGTCGCTTCGTGCCGGATCCACAACCTCGCCGGCATCTCGCCAAACGCTTTGCAGAGCGCGGTGGAAAACCTGTCGCTGAGGGCCAATGGCGTCGGTGTCATCGCCATCGACCATCCGCGAACCCGCAACATCCTGCGCGACATTGTCGAAGCCGGCATCCGCCTGGTGACGCTGGTGTCCGATATTCCGGCCGCTCCCCGCTCGGCCTATGTCGGCATAGACAACCGGGTGGCAGGCCGGACGGCGGCGCTTTTGATGGGGCGCTTCCTCGGCGGCCGCGAGGGCCATCTGGCGATGGTCGTCGGTTCGCGTTCCTATCGCGGTCATGAGGAGCGTGAAATGGGCTTTCGCTCCGTGCTTGGCGAAGAGTTTCCCAACCTCACCGTGACCAGTGCCGTCGAGGTCAATGACGAGCCGGATGCCAGTTACGCCGAGACCATGAAGGCGCTGCAGAACGAACCGGAGTTGCTCGGCATCTATTGCATCGGGGCCGGACGCTCAGGCGTTGCGAAAGCGATCCGGGAAGCGCGGCCCAACCGCAAGCCAGTGTTCATCTGCCATGACCTGACGAAGGAGACGCGCGGCTACCTCGTCGATGACCTCGCCGACGTCGTCATCGACCAGAACGCCAGGCTGATCGCCGAACAGTCGGTCATCCGCCTGCTCGGCTCCATCGCCTCATCGGCGCCCTATCTCACTCGGAAATTCATCGAGCCGCGCCTGATCTTCAGGGAAAACGTGCCGGTGCAGTAAGGCGGGCGCCTCGGAAAAGCCGGTTTCCTGGATTTGTCTGATAATTGACACGGCAAATCTGCACAGCTGCTATGCACAATTCATTGTTGCCGAATCATTGGGCAATTCGTAAGTTCTGGTCGTCGGCCATCTACTCCTCCCAGATGCGATGCCGACGCTGAATGGGGCGCACCTCCTCCCGCGCCACATTCGAAATCGAGCCCGCTGCCACCTCCTCCCGGCAGCGGGCTTTTTTCGTTCAGCCATCGGAAATTGCTGTGCCGCCCGCACTAGAGCGTTTCACCGTTTCATGGAAGCGGCGAACCGCTCTAACTCTTTGTTTTGACGCAATTCCTGACGGAAAACCGCTCACACTTTTCCTGGAATTGCTCTAAAGAGCTCCAAGCGTCGCCTCGGCCATACGACCGGCAAATCGCCAACAGTCGCGGCGGATTTCAACCGGCGGCGGCGCCCCGGAAGGAAACGATCAGCCCTTCGGCCATGCGCACGAACTGCGTGCTAGGCCCTTCGGTGCCCACGGTCTGCACGCTGACACGCGCGCCCTCGAACAGCAGCGACAGCGTATCGGCAAGCAGTTCGGCCTGACCGATGCCCGCACCTCGGCATAGCGCCACAAGGCGCTCGCGCTGGGCTTCCTTGAGTTCCTTGATCACCAGCCTCGCCGGATGGTCCGGCTCGGTCAGTTCAGCGGCGGCATTGGCCATGTCGCAGCCGCGGCCGTCGGCATTGAGCATGGCAGCCGCCTTGCGAACCCAGGCATGCAGTTGCGCGAGCTTGTCGCCGGGGAACTCGGCTTCGAAGGCGTCCCACATGGCGCCGGCCTTGGCCGCATTGGCGCGCAGGCACTCGACGATCAGTTCGTCCTTCGACTCGAAATGACGGTAGAGCGTCATCTTGTTCGTGCCGGCGGCCTCGGTGATGGCGTCGACACCGACGCCCTTGATGCCGTGCCTGTGGAACATGTCGCGTGCCGTCTCCAGGATCCGATCCCGCGGACGAGATCGCTCCACGACGCCGTCTGTCATCATGATCTCCTTTTCGTTTCCAAAAAACCTCGGCCACCTCTTGACTAGGGTGTTACCGGTCTGTAACTTCCAGAATGTTACTTACTGGTAACACCTATGTCGCCCGTCGTCAATAACAAGGCCGTGAACTGGTCCTGCCAGATGAGACGGACGAGAAACTGCCAATCATGCGGCTCCGGCCGGTGAGGAAATGAAAAACGGTTCGCGAGCATGCGCTGCGAATCGACAGATAAGGAGCCGGCCAATGCCACAGCGCCGCGATCTTACCATAGATGAGGCCGTCCGGGATCCGATGATCCGGCTGGTCATGAAGGCAGATGGGGTCGACCCCCGCGCCTTCGAGAAGATGCTTCGCTCGCTTGCCGATGGTCAGCGCCGCGACGTGCCGTTGCTGCGTTCGCGGGATGCCTCCCGTGACGGGCACGGCCAGTTGTCGAGACTTGCCAGCGCCTTCGGGCGGGCAAGAGCAGCCGGCGAGGCATGTGTGTCATGGTGAACTTCTTCATCCACCGTCCGATCTTCGCCTCAGCGATCGCCATCATCATGGTGCTAGCCGGGACGATTTGTTATTTCCTGCTGCCGGTCTCGCAGTTTCCCGATATCACGCCGCCCCAGGTCGTGGTCAGCGCTCATTACCCGGGCGCCAGCGCGCAAGTCGTAGCCGATACGGTGACGACGCCGCTGGAGCAGCAGATCAATGGCGTGCAGGGCATGACCTACATGTCGTCGACGAGCTCCAATGACGGCTCCTCGACCATCACCATCACCTTCGATGTCGGCTATTCGCTCAGCACCGCCGCCGTCGACGTCCAGAACCGCGTCTCGCAGGCGGCCTCCTCGCTGCCGGCGATCGTCAATCAGGGCGGCGTGACGATCAAGAAGCAGAACCCGAACTTCGTGCTCATCGTCAACCTCACCTCGCCCGACAAGTCAGTCGATCCGGTGGCGCTGTCGAACCTCGCCTATTTGCAGGTCGTCGATCCGCTGAAGCGCCTGCAAGGCGTCGGCGACGTGCAGATCTTCGGCGAGCGGCGCTATTCGATGCGCGTCTGGCTCGATCCGGACAAGCTTGCCAATCTCGGCATCACCGCAGTCGACGTGCAAAACGCCATCGCCGAGCAGAACGTCCAGGTGGCGGCCGGCAAGATCGGCCAATCACCGGCGCCTGCCGGCACCGCCTTCGAGATGCAGGTCAACGCCGTCGGACGCCTGAGCGACCCGAAGGAATTCGGCGACATCGTCGTGCGCGCCAACACCGGCACCGGCTCGCTGGTGCGGCTGCGCGACGTTGCGCGCATCGAACTCGGCGCGCTGCAATATTCGTCGTCGGCCTTCTTCGGCAAGGACCCAACGGTCGTGCTCGCCGTCTACCAGATGCCCGGCTCCAACGCGCTCGACCTCCAGCAGCGCGTCAAGGACAAGATGAAGGAGTTGTCGGCCCGTTTCCCCAAGGGCGTCTCCTATGCCATGCATTACGACACGACGCGCTTCGTCTCGGCGTCGATGCATGACGTGCTGATCACGCTCGGCGAAGCGCTGGTGCTGGTCGTCGCCGTGGTGTTCATCTTCCTGCAGAGCTGGCGCACGACCATCATCCCGACCATCGCCATTCCGGTGTCGCTGGTGGCGACGCTGGTCGTCATGGAAATGCTGGGCTTCTCGCTCAACATGCTCTCCCTGCTCGGCATGGTGCTGGCGATCGGCCTTGTCGTCGACGACGCCATCGTGGTGGTCGAGAATGTCGAACGACAATTGGAGGCCGGGCTGAAACCATTGGCTGCGACCAAAGCCGCCATGGCAGAAGTCACCGGTCCGATCATTGCCACCACCGCGGTGCTGATGGCCGTGTTCGTGCCGGTCGCCTTCATTCCGGGCGTTTCGGGGCGACTCTATAACCAGTTCGCGCTGACGGTGGCGATTTCGGTCGGCATCTCGGCCTTCAATTCGCTGACGCTGAGCCCTGCGCTCAGTGCCGCCTTCCTGCGCCATCGCCATGGGCCGCAGTTCTTCCTGTTCCGCTGGTTCAACACCGGCTTCGACAGACTGTCGCATGCCTACGCCCATGGTGTGCGCTTCCTCATCCGCCTGCGCTGGATCATGCTCGGCCTGTTCGCGGCCGGGTTGGTCGCCACTTATTTTGTCTGGCAGAAGCTGCCCTCGACCTTTCTTCCGGTCGAGGACCAGGGCTATTTCTTCGTCGTCATCCAGTTGCCCGACGGTGCCTCGCTTGAGCGCACCGACGCAGTGGCCCAGAAGGCGCGCGACATCCTGCAGGCGACGCCTGGCGTCGACATTGTCGGCTCGATCAGCGGCCTGAACTTCCTGACCAGTGCGGCGCAGTCGAACTCGGCGGTCGAGTTCGCCATCCTGAAGCCATGGGAAGAGCGTGGCCCCGACCAGAGTGCATCGAAGCTCGTCGCCGACGTGCGCGGCAAGCTGATGCAGATTCCGGAAGCTTTCGCGCTCTCCTTCGATCCGCCTTCGATCCCGGGCATCGGCACCACCGGCGGCTTCGAATTCGTCGTCGAGGATCTCACCGGCCGCGGCAGCACGGCCCTCAACGAGGCGACGCAAGCCGTGATCGCCGAGGCGCGCAAGCAGCCGGAAATCAATCCGCAGCAGCTGTTCTCGCCGTTCTCGACCTCGACGCCGCAGTTCAACTACGACCTCGACCGCAGCAAGGCCAAGCTTCTCGGCCTCAACCTGCCCGATGTCTTCAACACGCTGCAGATCTATCTCGGCTCGCTCTACGTGAATGACTTCAACCTGTTCGGCCGCACCTTCCGTGTGACCATCCAGGCCGATAAGGATGCACGTGCGGGCGCCGCCGACATATCACGGCTCTATGTGCGCAACGCGTCCGGCGGCATGGTGCCACTCAGCACGCTGGGCAGACTGGTGCCCTTCGTCGGGCCGGAAACCGTGCCGCACTACAACAACAACGCGTCGGCCTCGATCAATGGCGGCGCCGCGCCGGGCTTTTCCTCGGGCCAGGCGGTCGCAGCCATGGAACGGGCGGCGGCCACCGCTCTCCCCAGGGATTTCGGTTTCGAATGGACCGGCATCACCTTCCAGGAGCTCAAGGCAGGATCGATCGCGTCCGTCGTCTTCGGCCTCGCCATCGTCTTCGTCTTCCTGATCCTGGCGGCGCAGTATGAAAGCTGGGCGATGCCGTTCATGGTGCTGCTGGCGGTGCCATTGGCCTTGTTCGGCGCGTTCGCGGCGCTGTTGATGCGTGGCATGCAGATCGACGTCTACTCGCAGATCGGCTTCGTCATGCTGATCGGCCTGGCGGCCAAGAACGCGATCCTGATCGTCGAGTTCGCCAGGCGGCGACGCGAGGAGGGTCTCAGCATCGTCGAGGCCGCGATGGAAGCCGCGCGGCTGAGACTCCGGCCGATCCTGATGACGGCCTTCGCTTTCATCCTCGGCGTGCTGCCGCTGATGTTCGCGACCGGCGCCGGGGCCGCAAGCCGCCAGTCGATAGGCACCACCGTCTTTGGCGGCATGGTCGCCGCGACCATCCTGTCGCTGGTGTTCGTGCCGGTCTTCTACGCGGTCATCGAACAGTTGCGGGAGCGCCGCGAAAGCGGCGAACCCGCCTCCAAGCATACTGAACCAACTGCCGAACCCGCCTTCCCTCCCTTGGCGGAAGCGGCCGAATAAGATTGGAGAAATATTATGCGTAAATGGAAAATCGCTTTGGGAACGGCCGTCGCGCTGGGCGCGATCTCGGTGGCCAGCGTCCACCTGCTCGATATGGGCAATCTCAGGCTGAGCAACGGCACGGCCGGTGCGGCAACGCCCGCTCCGGCGGCATTCGTCATGCCGGTGCCAGTCGCAAATGTCGTCAAGAAGACGATCCCGATCTATCTCGACTATGCCGCCCGCATCGAGCCTATCCGCAGCATCACGCTGCAGGCACGCGTGCCCGGCTATTTGCAGGAACAGACGGCGCAAGACGGCGCGGATGTGCGGCAAGGCGACCTTCTCTATAAGATCTCGCCTGACGACTTCCAGGCCGCGCTCGACCAGGCGAAAGCGCAGGTCCAGCGCGATACGGCGACGCTCGACTATGCCCAGTCCAACCTCGGCCGCGGCACCGAGCTCGCCAAGAGCGGCTATCTGGCCAAGGACAGCTTCGACCAGCGCACCAGCACCTTGCGCGAAGCGCAGGCATCGCTGGCGCTCAATCAAGCCGCGGTGCGCACGGCGGAACTCAATCTGAGTTACTCGCAAATCCATGCTCCGTTCACCGGCCGCCTGGGCCGCAACCAGGCTTCGGTCGGAACGCTGGTCAGCGTCGCCGGCACGGTGCTCAACACGCTGGTGCAGCTCGACCCGATCTATGTCACCTTCAATCCGAGCGAGACGGATCTGGCCGAGATCGAGCAGGCCCGCGCGGCCGGCCCGGTTGATGTCGAAGTCCTGCTGCCGGGTCAGACCGAGACCAGCCAGAGGGGCGAACTCACCTTCATCGACAACACGGTCGACCACTCGACCGGCACCATCACCGCACGCGCCACCATCGGCAATGCGAAATTCACGCTCATACCTGGCCAGTATGTCCGCGTGCGGCTGCATATCAGGCAACAGCCCGACGCGCTGATGGTGCCGCAGACGGCGTTGGGTTCGAGCCAGCTCGGCAAATATCTCTACGTCGTCGGCAAGGGAAATACGGTCGACCAGCGGCTGGTTTCGCTCGGCCCGACCAGCGGCGACCTTGTAGCTATCTTGAGCGGTGTCTCCGAAGGCGACCAGGTCATAACAGGCAATCTGCAGAAGATCGGACCGGGAATGCCGATCTCGCCACTGCCACAGAAACCGGCTACCTGACACCCCCGCAGGCCCGGTTTCCGCGCGGCGCCCTCGACCTACCCACGGGTCGTGGGCGCCGTATTCACAAGCAGGCCGACAAGAGCGGCGACATCGGCGCGGTCGGCCTTGGCCGGCGGCATGAAGGCGCAATATGGATGACCGAGGCGCACCGGGACCGATGACAGCGCGATCAGGCGCCGGTGGCGATGAAAAATCCGAAAATGCCGTCTTGTTAGATTGTCGACAATCTGATTGTCTTGGCTAACGTACTCGCTGGAGTGGGCCGGATGGTGACGACGGATTTCAGCCCGATTGCAGATACGACGCGTCGCGCCGAAATCGTCGCGCTGCTGCGGCGCGCCATCCTGACCGGGCAGCTGCAACCAGGCCAGAAACTCAACGAGCTCAGAATCTCCGAACAGATGCGGGTCAGCCGCGCGCCGCTGCGCGAGGCGATGCGCGAGCTGGTGCAGGAAGGCATCCTGACCAGCATTCCCTATGCCGGCACCTTCGTCATCGACGTCACCGCCAAGGACATCGACGACGCCTATTCGCTCAACCAGGTGCTGGACGAGTTCGCCATCGAGCGGACATGGCCACAACGCGACAAGCGTTTCTTCGATGAACTTGACCGGCGCCACGAAGCGGTGAAGCAGGCGACGCGGGCTATCGACACCACGCGTCAGATCGAGACCGCGCTGCAGCTGCACGGACTGATCTACGAATGGGCCGACAATTCAGTGCTGCTGGAAACCTGGCAGCGGCTGACCAGCCGGCTGCAAATGTATTTCGCGCTGCACCAGCATGCGCGCAACGAGCCGGTGCCGGCTGAAGACGTCCATGAGACCTACGTGCAACTGATGAAGGGGGCCGATATGCGCGCTGCCCAGCGTCATGCACGCGAACATATCAATCTCGACTTCGAGCAGTTGCTCGCCTATGCGCGCAGCCTCGAACAGCGCCCGTCCAAGGGCGCCTGACCAATTCCCAGACATCGCAGCCAGCGGACAGACAGAGTGCAGATCAAATCCATCAAAGCCTACCATGTCGTACAGCCCTTCGTGGACGGCCCCTACCGCATGTCCAAGGGACGCCAGGCCGACGCCTTCGACGCGGTGATCGTCGCCATCACGGCCGACAGCGGCCTGACCGGCTGGGGCGAGATGGCGCCGCTCGGCAATTTCTACTCGGCGGCGTTTCCGGCGGGAACGCGCGCGGGTGTGCCGGAAATCGCTCCGCATCTCATCGGCCACGATCCGCGCGGCCTGGCCAGTATTGGCCGGCTGATGGACACGGTATTCAAGGGCCATCCCTACATCAAGTCGGCGCTCGACATGGCCTGCTGGGACCTCGCCGCGCGTGCCGCCGACGTGCCGCTGGTGACGCTGCTCGGCGGCCGCGAGAGCGATATGGCGGAGACCTACCGGGTCGTCACCCACGGCACGCTCGATCAGATGGCGGCGCTGGCAAAAAGGATCATCGCGGAGGGCTGTCGCCGCCTGCAGGTCAAGGTCGGCGGCAATGTGTACGACGACATCGAGCGGGTAACGACAGTCGCCTCGGCCGTGCCGAAAGGTACGGTGATTTTCTGCGACGCCAATGCCGGCTGGACACCCTATCAGGCACGGCAGTTCGCCGATGCCACGCGCGGCATCGACTACACGTTCGAGCAGCCCTGCACGACGATCGAGGAGAACATGTCGGTGCGCCGCATGCTCGACAAGCCGATGGTGCTCGACGAATCCGTCACCTCGCTGGAAGAGATGCTGGAGATTCACCGCCTGGGCGCGGCCGACGGGCTGACGCTGAAGATCTCGCGGCTGGGCGGCGTGACCAGGACCCGGCAGATCCGCGACGTTGCCGTCGACCTTGGCTTCATGATCACTGTCGAAGACACGGGCGGCGCAGAAATCGACACAGCGGCGATGGCGCATCTGTCGCTGTCCACGCCGCAAGAGCGGCGATTGCATGCCATTGCCTTCCATGAATGGGTGACGGTGCGCACGGCCTTCAACGCCCCGCCTGTCACCGGCAGCCATATGGGCATTCCGGACGGACCCGGCCTCGGCATCGACGTGGACCCGAGCCTGCTCGGCCAGCCTTTCTTCGAGATCGGCTGAGATGAAGATCCGCGCCATCATGGCCACGCCGATCAATCTTCGTCTCGAAGCGCCCTATGGGTGGGTGTTCGGCGAGCTCGACGGGTTTTCGCAGACCATTGTCGAGGTCGAGACCGAGGATGGGCTGATCGGCCTTGGCGAAGCGCCGACGCCGGCGGCGGCCGCGATCATCAATGATGTGTTGGCGGCGCGCCTGGTCGGGCGCGATGCCTTCGACATCGCCGGCGCCGAGCATGTCTGCCTGCCCTACTGGACCGGCGTGCAGTCGATCAACGACCGCACCCGCATCATGGCCTTCGGCGCGATCGAGATGGCGCTGTGGGACCTGCGCGGCAAGGCGTGGAAGCAGCCGCTCTACCAGTTGCTCGGCGGTGCGGTGCGCAAGGACATCCCGTTCACCGACTATTTTTCACTGCGCGGCGACGGGCCCAAGGTGAAGGGCGAGACGACGCCGGAAGAAGTCGCCGACTATTGCGTCGAACTGCACGAGACGCATGGCACGACCTTCTTCGAAGGCAAATTTTCGACCGAAGACCCGAAAGTCTCGCTCAGAATGGTCGAGCTGATCCGCGAAAGGCTCGGCGACAAGGCGATGATCCGCATCGATTCCAACCAGGCCTATTCGCTGGCGACGGCGCGGCGGCTGGCGCGGCCACTGGAAGAGCTCGGCGTGCGCAACTGGGAGGATCCGGTGGCGACGATCGAGGAGATGCGGCAGTTGCGGCGGCATTGCTCGATCCCGTTCTCGACCCACAACATCGACATTGCGCGCGCCATGGACCTCAAGGTTCCCGATGCCTTCGTCGGCAATCCGACGACGCACGGCGGCATCGGCCGCCTGCTGCGTTTCGTCGGCGCCTGCGAGCACGCGGGTGTCGATTTCTGGTGCTACAGCGGCGACAGCGGCATCGGCAGCGCGGCCTATCTGCATCTTTGCGCGGCGCTCGGCTGGATCCGGGAGCCGAACCAGTCGCTGTTTCGCATGCAGCCCATGGACATCACCGAGGAAGGGCCATTCTCGCCGAAGAACAACGTCGTGCGCGTGCCGGAAGGGCCCGGCCTCGGCGTCACCTTGTCGCGGAAAAACCTCGCGGCCTGCCATCGCGATTTCGCCGAGAACGGCCCGTGCAACAAATATCATGATCCGGCGAAGCCCGGAACATATCGCCGCCTGCCGCTGAACTAGGAGAACCGGAAGGAAAGGAGACTAGCCAACAACGTGGGTCCGCCGCAGCAATTTGGATCGCCACGGCAAGACCTGACGGGTGAAAGCGTGGCCTCAAGAAAATCTGAACCCTGCGTCGCACGGATCGGATGGACCAGAAAAGGCAGCATGCTACAGTCCGGTCGAACGACTTCGTTGACGGCCGGGACAAGGAGAACTCCTCGGAATTACGTCAACTCGAAGTGCATTCTTCAGCCATAAGAAACAAGGGGAAAGGGTTAAACCCATGAGCAAGAATTACCGCATTCTCGATCTGATCCGGCGCAATCGCTCGCCGCTCGAAAACCATCTCATCGACGGTCTCGTCGACGGCCGTGTCAGCCGCCGTGACTTCATTCGCCACGGCAGCCTGCTCGGCCTGTCGCTGCCGCTTCTGGGCGGCATCACCACGGCCGCCGGCTTCGGTGGCATGCCGTCGCTCGCCCGCGCCCAGGGCGCGCCCGGCGCGACCATCCGCGTCGGCAGCAGCGTGCCGGCGGCAACCATCGACCCGGTCACCATCGCCGATGCCGGCGGCCTGCTGATCATGCAGCAGGTTGCCGAATTCCTCTGCGTCGACGGCCCCGACCTGGTGCTCAAGCCGGCACTGGCCGAAAGCTGGAAGCCGAACGACAACGGCACGGTGTGGACCTTCAAGCTGCGCAAGGGCGTGAAATTCCACTCCGGCGGCGAGATGAAGGCCGACGACGTCGTCGCCAGCATTGACCGCCTCGCCGACCCGGCAAACTCGTCCAACGCGCTGTCGGTGTTCACCGGCATCCTGCAGAAGGGCGCCACCAAGAAGGTCGACGACTATACGGTGGAATTCCATCTCGACGCGCCGAACGGCAACTTCCCCTACATGGTGTCGTCGGACAACTACAACGCCGTCATCATCCCGGCGAGCTACAAGGGCGATTACGAGAAAAGCTTCGACGGCACCGGGGCGTTCAAGATCGAAAAATACACGGCCAAGGTCGGCGCCTCATTCGTCCGCAACGAGGACTATTGGGGCGAAAAGGCGCTGCCGGAGCGCACCGAGTTTACCTTCTTCGCCGACATGCAGCCGCAGATCCTGGCGCTGCAGGGCGGACAGATCGACATCATCAACCAGATGCCGGTGCTCGCGGGCGTCGCGCTCCTCAATGATCCGAGCGTCGACATCATCAGTCTGAAATCGGTCGCGCACCAGCAATTGCATCTGCGCTGCGATTCCGATCCGTTCAAGGACCCACGCGTGCGCCGCGCCATCGCGCTCAGCCTCGATCGCGACAAGCTGGTCGCCGGCCTGATGAAGGGCCGCGCTTCGGCCGGCAATGACAGCCCGTTCGCGCCTGCCTATCCTTCGACCGATGCGAGCGTGCCACAGCGCAAGCAGGACATCGCGCAGGCCAAGCAGTTGATGGAGGCGGCCGGCGCCGGCAAGGGTTTCAAGGTGACGCTGACCACCGAGCGCTACCTGGAAATTCCCGAATACGCCCAGCTGATCCAGAACTGGGTCAAGGAGATCGGCATCGAGCTAGAGCTCAACATCCTCGACCAGGGCGCCTATTACGGCGACGCGGTGTTCGGCAAATCGAACTGGCTGGATTCGGTGATGGGCATCACCGATTACGGCCACCGCGGCGTGCCGAATGTCTATCTCGCCGCCCCGCTGAAGAGCGACGGCACCTGGAACGCCGCGCACTTCAAGAACAAGGACTACGACACGCTGGCGAACAGCTATATCGCCGCGCTCGACCTCGAGGCGCAAAAGGCAACGGCGGGCAAGATCCAGAAGCTGCTGCTCGAGGAAACGCCCGTCATCTTCGGCTACTTCTACGACTACCTGACGGCGACAGCGAAAGGCGTGGCCGGCGTGCAGCCGACCGCCATGTCGCAGCTGTTCCTCGAAAAGGCATCGAAGGCCTAAAACGAAAAGGGAAAGCCAATCCTCTAACAGCCAGCTCCCGCGCGGGAGCTGGCTCCACAAGGAGTCTTAGCCATTCTCTCCTTCTTTGCACGGCGTGTGTCGCTGTCGCTGGTTACATTGTTCCTGCTCAGCATCATGGTGTTCCTGGGCGGCCAGGTGCTGCCCGGCAATGTCGGGCGCGCGATCTTGGGGCCGTTTGCCGACCAGCGCGCCGTCGACGCGCTCAATCATACGCTGGGCGTCGATCGCCCGCTGCTCACCCAGTATGCGACGTGGATCTGGAGTTTTGTCCGCGGCGACATGGGCACGTCCTACATTTTCCGCTCGCCGGTGGCGCCGTTTGTCATCGATGCCTTGGGCAATTCGATGAAGCTGGCCACAGTCGCCTTCGTGCTAGTGGTGCCGATCGGCATTCTGGGCGGAGTCGTGGCGGCACTCAACCTCAATCGCCCGCTCGATCGCATCATCAGCCTTGGCGGCCTGTCGGTGACGGTGCTGCCGGAGTTCGTCACCGGCATCATCCTGATCCTGATCTTCGGCGTGTGGCTGCGCTGGCTGCCGATATCGGCGGCATGGCCGAAGAACGCCGGCTTCTTTACCCAGCTCTACTATCTGATCCTGCCGTCGCTGCCGCTGTTCCTGGTGCTGTTCGGCTATATAGCGCGCATGGCGCGCTCCGGCATGATCGAGGCGCTCGATTCCGATTATACTCGAACGGCGGTGCTCAAGGGCCTGCCCTGGCGCACGGTGATCTGGCGCCATGTGCTGCGCAATGCGCTGCTGCCGACCATCACCGTCATCGCCACCCAGACCGGCTATCTCATCGGCGGCCTGGTGGTGATCGAGACGCTGTTTCGCTACCAGGGCATTGGCTCGCTGATCTTCACCGCCGCGCGCGGCAAGGACTTTCCGATGCTGGAATCCGGCATCCTCACCATCGGCATCGTCTATGCCGTGGCGACATTGATCGCTGACTTCCTCTATTCCGTGCTCAATCCGCGCATCCGGCTGGGGTCAGACCAATGAGCGCCCTCCAGACCACCTCTCCCCCGCAGGACGATACACGCCGGCGCAGTCCCCTGGCGGAAGTCTTCTTCTCGCTCATGCGCTCGCGGACCTTCCTTGTCGGTCTGTTCATCGTGTTGTTCTGGGTCGCCTGCGCGCTGTTCGGCGAGCACTTCGCACCCTACGATCCACTCGCCGATGACATCATCAACGCGCTGGCCCCGCCTTCGTCCGAACACTGGTTCGGCACCGACCAGATCGGCCGCGACGTCTTCTCGCGCGTCATCGTCGGCTCCCGCGATATCCTCACCGTCGCCCCGCTGGCAACCTTGCTGGCGACGGTTGCCGGCACGGCACTCGGCCTGCTCACCGGTTATTTCCGCGGCATCGTCGACGACGTCGTCAGCCGCATCCTCGAAGCCTTCATGGCCATCCCCGTGGTCATCGTCGCGCTGCTCGCCATCGTCGCGCTCGGCACATCCAAGGCCACCGTCATCGTCGTCATCGGCTTGAGCTTCGCGCCGATCATTGCGCGCACCGTGCGCTCGGCGGTGCTGGCCGAACGCGAACTCGATTATGTCGCCGCCGCGCAGCTGAGGCATGAGAGCGCCTTCCACACGATGTTCGTCGAGATCCTGCCCAACGTCATCCCGCCGATCCTGGTCGAGACCACCGTGCGGCTGGGCTACGCCATCTTCGCGGTCGCCACGCTCTCCTTCATGGGCTTCGGCATCCAGCCGCCCTCACCCGACTGGGGGCTATCGATCTCCTCGAATTACGGCATGATCGGGGGCGGCTTCTGGTGGACGGTGCTCTTCGACGCGCTCGCCATCGCCTCGCTGGTGATCGGTGTCAACCTTGTGGCCGACGGCGTTCATGGAGCGCTCAATGACTAGTTCCGCAAAAGCTGAAAACGCCCTCGAACTCACCGATCTGTCGGTCGCCTACAGGGTGGCCGGACGCAACCGCGCCGTGCTGCGCAACCTCAGCCTCAACATCAGGCAGGGCGAGGCCTATGGGCTGGTCGGCGAATCCGGCTGCGGCAAATCCACCGTGGCGCTCACCGTCGTGCGCTATCTGCCAAGGAACGGCTCGATATCGGGCGGCGCGATCTCGCTCGACGGCCAGGACGTCATGAAGCTCGATGCCGAGGCCTTGCGGCGCGCCCGCGCCGAAAGCGTCTCGATGGTCTATCAGGACCCCGGCAAGGCGCTGAACCCGTCGATCCGCATCCGCCGGCAACTGACCGAAATCTTCGAGCTTGGCGGCGTAACGGGCCAAGCGGCGACCGATCGCGCCATCGCCATGCTCAACCGCGTGCGCATCTCCGATCCGCCAAGCGTCATGCAGCGCTATCCGCACCAGCTCTCAGGCGGCATGCAGCAGCGCGTGGCGATCGCCATGGCGCTGGCCAACGATCCTTCGATGCTGATCCTCGACGAGCCGACCACCGGGCTCGATGCAACGGTCGAAGCCGAGGTGCTCGACCTGATCGCGCAGCTCAGGCAAGAGCTCTCGGCCTCGATCCTGTTCATCAGCCACAACCTCGCCGTCGTCTCCAACATGTGCGACCGCGTCGGCGTGCTTTATGCCGGCATGCTGGTCGAGGAAGGCCCGACGGATGTCGTCTTCAACGATCCGCGCCATCCCTATACGGTCGCGCTCCTGCGCTGCCTGCCACGCGGCGGCCAGCGCAAGGACCAGGGCCGGCTCGACACCATCCCGGGCTTCCTGCCCGGCATAGGTGCCGACATCAAGGGTTGTGCCTTTGCCGACCGCTGTGCGCTTGCCGACAATCGCTGCCGCACCGAATTGCCGCCGCTCTATGATCTGAGCGACGAGCGCGGCAGGCGCCTGTCGCGCTGCTTCCATCACGACAAAGCGCAGGCCCTGCCGCGCGCCACACCAAGCGATGTTGCGACGGCGCCCAAGCCGGCAACCGCCCCAGTGCTGCGCGTCGCCGGGCTGAACAAGACCTATGCCAGCCACGGCCATCCGTTGCGTGCCGTCAAGGATGTCTCGCTTGATCTCAGGCCCGGCGAGACGCTGGGGCTGGTCGGCGAATCCGGCAGCGGCAAGACCACCTTCGCCAGGCTGCTGCTCGGCCTGGTGCCGCCCGATGACGGCGGCACCATCGAACTCGAGGGCAAGGCGCTGGCGCCGAAGCTGGAGAACCGTGGCGACGACCAGGTCAAGGCGATGCAGATCGTCTTCCAGAACCCGGACTCCGCGCTCAACCGCTCGCATTCGATCCGCCACATTCTCGGCCGCGCCTTGAAGCGGCTGGCCGGCCTCTCCGGCAAGGCGCAGGAGGCGCGCCTCGACGACCTCGTCCGCTCGGTGCGCCTCACCGACCGGCATCTGGCCGTCAAGCCGCGCCAGCTGTCAGGCGGCCTGAGGCAGCGCGTCGCCATTGCGCGCGCCTTCGCCGGCGATCCGCGCATCGTCGTCTGCGACGAGCCGACCTCGGCGCTCGACGTCTCCGTGCAGGCGGCGATCCTCAACCTGCTCGCCGACCTGCAATCCAAGGAGGACGTCAGCTACATCTTCATCTCGCACGACCTAGGCGTGGTGCGTTACCTCTCCGACAAGATCGCCGTGCTCTATCTCGGCTGCATCATGGAGATCGGGCCGTCGGAGGAAGTCTTCTCCGGTCCGCATCATCCCTATACAGAAGCACTACTGTCGGCCGTGCCCAAGCTCGACCAGACCGAGACGGAGCGCATCCGGCTCGACGGCGAGATCCCCAGCGCCACCAACCCGCCCCCGGGCTGCGTCTTCAACACACGCTGCCCGCGCAAGATCGGCCCGATCTGCGAGCAGCAGGAGCCGCTGCTGGCCGAGGCGCAGCCCGGCCATTCGATCCGCTGCCATATCCCCTACCCGGAACTTGCCAGGCTGCAGAAGGCAGCCGTGACCGAACCGGCATAGCAAGGCATCGCCGGCCGGCTACCTCAGGCCGGCCATGCCCAGGGACCGGTCACCTTCCGTAAAACCCTGATCGCTGGTCCAGTTCCGGGCCAGCGAGCGCAAGCCCGTCAGCGCGACGTCGAGCACATCCGACGAGACGGGATTCGAGGGATAGGCGAGATAGATCGGCCGCTGGAACACCGGCGTGTTGTCGATGCGCCGCATCTCACCACGCTCGATATAGCCGCTGACGGCGCTGAGGGGCAGATAGGCGGCCGCCTGCCGCGACAGCACGTGCTGCAGGCCGATGAAGACCAGCCCGGCCGAAATCGCCGGCTTGACCATGCCGGCGAAGGCGCGGTCGTGCTCGATGCGGAATTCGAGCCCCCAATCCATCAGTATGTAGTTTTCGGTCCACGGCTTGGTCTGCGCCGCGTGCTGGACGAGCACGATTTGATCGACGGCCAGCGTCTCATAGACGATGCCGGGATGCGGGCGCGGCAGATAGAGGACGCAGATGTCGAGCAGGCCTTCCGCCAGCTGGTCGATGGCCAGATCCGGAAAACTGCCTTCCAGCCGCAGCGCCACGTTCGGCCGCCTGGCGCGCATCCACTCGACCCATGGCGAGGTGATACGGTCCCACAAATAGGCGGGAGCGGTCAGCCGCAGCAGGCTTTCATAGCCATCGGGAACGGCGATGTCCTGCCTCGATTGCTCCCAGGTGCGGGTGATGGAGGAGGCGTGCGGCAGGAACTGCCGGCCGGCCGGCGTCAGCGTGACGCCGTCACGGTCACGCACGAAAAGCCGGCGCCCCAACTGCTCCTCCAGCCCCCTGATCCGCGCGCTGACGGTGGATTGCGCGAGGTTGAGCCGGCTGGCCGCGACGGTGAAGCTGCCATGTTCGGCGACCTCCAGGAAACTGCGCAGGTTCTCGGTATCCATGCCATCGCTCCCGCATCGAAAATTTCGATGACCTCTATCAAAAAATATCGCTTTCCGGTCGCGGTCAACAATGACCTAAATGGCCAATCCCCAAAGGGCAAGCGAGGAATGCAGCCATGCCAAGGCCTTTCGTGACGATCGACACCGCTCGCAAAAACCTGACGGCAATCGAAAATTCCGCTGTCGACGAATTGCTGGCCGGCCGGCTCCACCGCCGCGATTTCCTGCGCCATGGCAGCATGCTCGGTCTTTCGCTGCCGTTCCTGGGCAGCCTTGTCGCCGCCGCCGGCCTTGGCACGCAGAAGGCCCGCGCCGGAGGCAAGCCGGGCGGCACGGTGCGCGCCGGCGTTGCCACGCCAGGCGGCGCCATCGATCCCGTCACTTATTATGACAGCGGCAGCTACCAGCTGGTTTTCCAGACCGCCGAATTTCTCTGCATCACGCAACCGGATCTCACCCTGAAGCCGGTGCTGGCGGAAAGCTGGTCGCCAAACGCTGACGGCAGCGTGTGGACCTTCAAGCTGCGCAAGGGCGTGAAATTCCACAATGGCGAGGATTTCAAGGCCGACGACGTCGTCGCGACCTTCGATCGGCTCGCCGACCCCAACGGCTCGTCCAACGCGCTGTCGGTGTTCAAGGGCCTGCTGTCGAAGGGCGGCACGCAGAAGGTCGACGACCACACCGTCGCCTTCCATCTCGATGCGCCGAACGGCAGCTTTCCCTACTCGGTGTCGATCGACAATTACAACGCCGTCATCCTGCCGGCGAGCTACAAGGGCGACTACGAAAAGACCTTTGAAGGCACCGGACCGTTCCGGCTGGAGAGCTACACGCCGAAGGTCGGCGCCACCTTCGTGCGCAACGAGGCCTATTGGGGCGAGAAGGCGCTGCCCGACCGGCTCGAGTTCAAATTCTACGGCGACGTGCAGCCGCGTATCCTGGCACTGCAGGCGGGCGAGGTCGACATCCTCGACGCCGTGCCGCTCGACGTCAGCCAGGTGGTGCTGAACAGCCCTGACATCACTGTGCTGCGCGTCGCCTCGACCGCGCATCGCCAGCTGCACATGCGCTGCGACACCGGCCCGTTCACCGACAAGCGCGTGCGCCAGGCGCTGGCGCTCAGCATCGACCGCTCCAAGCTGGTCGACGGCCTGTGCCGCGGCATGGCGGCGACAGGCAATGACAGCCCGTTCGCGCCGGCCTTTCCCGCCACCGACAAGTCTGTGCCGCAGCGTGTCCAGGACATCGCCAAGGCCAAGCAGCTCATGGAGGCCGCGGGCCTCAGCAGCGGCTTCGACATGACCCTGACGACGCTGCGCTATTCGGATATTCCAGGCTACGCGCAACTGTTCCAGAATTTCGCCAAGGAGATCGGCGCCCGCATCGCGCTCAACATCGAGGACCAGGACAAATATTACGGCAAGGCGGTGTTCGGCCAGTCGGACTGGCTGGACAGCCCGTTGGGGATCACCGACTACGCGCATCGCAGCGTGCCGAACGTCTTCCTCAAGAGCCCGCTGGTCAGCGACGGCCCGTGGAACGCGGCGCATTTCAAAAACCCTGCCTATGACGGCATGGTCACTTCCTATCTCAAGGCGCTCGACATCGGCGCGCAGCGCGCGGCGGCCTCCGACATCCAGAAACTGCTGCTCGACGAAACGCCGGTCATTTTCAGCTACTTCCCGGACCTGCTCGTGCCGGTGCGCAAGAATGTCAGCGGCCTGCCGCCGATCGCCGCCGGTCTGCTGCTTGATCGCGTGTCGCTGGGATAGAGGCTGGATTTGGACAATTCCGCTTTCGGGCGGCGAGGCTATCCGCTGGCAGGCCGCGAAGGGCGATGGGGGCCATCGTTCGAGCGGCTCGATGCCAGGGAAACCCGCCGCCCGGAAACCCCCTCCGGCAACACAGTTCAATCCAGGTTCATCTCGCTGTGCGCCAACGCTCCATGACAAAAGACAAGAAACGGGAGACTACCATTCGCAAGCCTCATTTGCGCGGTCGCGGACCGCATTTCCCCCTGCTCGACACCATCGTGCAATATGAGTTCGAGCCGGGCTATGTCGCCTTCACCATGCCAATGCAGAAGCGCCTGCGCGTGCAGGTAGGATCGATGATCGTCGCCGATACGACCAAGGCGCTGGTGCTCTACGAATCTGACCATCTGCCCGTCTACTATTTCCCCATGAGCGACGTGCGCGAGGAATTCCTGCTGCCGAGCAGGACGACGACCGAGAGCCCGTTCAAGGGCGTCGCCACGCATTATTCGCTGAATACCGGCATCACGCTGGTCGAGGATGCCGCCTGGCGCTATCTCGATCCGGTCAAGGGATCGCCTGACCTGTCGGACTACATGTCCTTCTATTGGCCCAAGATGACGCACTGGTACGAGGAGGACGAAGAGATCTTCGTCCACGCCCGCGACCCGTTCCGCCGGGTCGATTGCCTGCCCTCCTCGCGGCGGGTGCAGGTCATCCTCGACGGCGAGCAGGTCGCCGATTCACGCCGTGGCGTGTTCCTGTTCGAGACCGGCCATCCGGTGCGTCATTATCTGCCGATCTCGGACACGCGGCTCGATATGTTCGCGCCCAGCCGCTACATTTCGCGCTGCCCCTACAAGGGCATTTCCAACTACTATCACGTGACGACGCCCAAGAAGCGGCACGAGAACCTCGTCTGGTACTATCCCGAGCCGGTGCACGAGGCCGAGCGCATCAAGGGACTGGTCTGCTTCCACCACGAACTGGTCGACAAGATCCTGGTCGACGGGGTGGAGATCCCGAAAGAGGCCACGGCGGCATCGGACGGCTATTTTTAGACATCGCCGCCCCAGCCGGCTTGCGCATTGAGCGCTTGATCGAAACATGGCCCAGCGCATACCTTTCCCTGAAACGGGGAGGGCTATCGATGGATCTTTTCAAGCTGGACGGAGATGTCGCGCTGGTCACCGGTGCCGGCAGCGGCATTGGCCAGGCAATCGCAATTGGATTGGCTGAGGCAGGAGCCGACGTCGCGTGTTTCGGTCATGCATCGAAGGGCGGGCTGGAAGAAACCGCGCAGCAAATCACGGCACTCGGGCGCAAGGCTTTGGTGCTGACCGGCACGGTCACCTCGCAGAGCGACCTGGCGGCGGCAATCGACCGCGTCGAGGCCGAACTCGGTGCGCTGACCGTCGCCGTCAATAATGCCGGCATCGCCGGTTCGGAGCCGGCCGAGACCTTGTCGCTGGAGACATGGCAGAAGGTGCACGAGGTCAACGTCGCCGGCGTGTTCCTGTCCTGCCAGGCCGAAGCCCGCAAGATGCTGGCGCGTCGCAAAGGCTCGATCATCAACATCGCCTCGATGTCCGGCACCATCGTCAATCGCGGATTGACGCAGGCGCACTACAACTCCTCGAAGGCCGCCGTCATCCACATGTCGAAGAGCCTCGCCATGGAGTGGGCCGATCGCGGACTGCGCGTCAATGTCGTCAGTCCCGGCTACACGCTGACGCCGATGAACAAGCGGCCCGAGGTGGCGGAGGAGATCAAGATCTTCAAGCGCGACACGCCGATGGGCCGCATGGCCGCGCCGGAGGAAATGGTCGGGCCGACGGTGTTCCTGGCCAGCCGCGCGTCGAGCTTCGTCACCGGCCTCGACCTGATCGTCGATGGCGGCTACGTCTGCTGGTAGGACGGCATCTCGCAGAACTTCGCCCGCGGCCTGAATTTGTGCATCCGCGAAGCGTTAGTCGTTGCGCGACATGAATGTTGGTATATATAATTTCATCCTATGAAACGGCTTGGCGAGACGGGGCTTGCCATGCAGACAGCCGAGATCATGGGACTTTGATGGCTTGCACCTTTCAGGGCGCCGCAAGACTGATAATTGATCCGCGGATGGTCGCTCCACCTGCGGTCTGTTGGCAGCCATGACGCGGACGGCATATTCCATCATCACGAGAATTGAGCACCATCTTGCCTGCGCTGGCCAAAGCCAGGGCGACAATTTTGGCGCCGACGGCCTTGCGCAGCGAACCGCCTTTCCAACACAATCAAAAAAAGCCGCAAGAAGGGAACGACCGATAACCGTCACAGCTTGAAGGAGAACAAGCATGTCATTTCGCAGTCGAGTTTCGAAACTATCGATGGGCGCCGTCGCGCTCGCAACGCTAAGTCTGCTGACACCTTCCGCCCAAGCCGCCGCACCGGAATCCAATGACCCGATCAAGATCGCGCTGTTCGACTGGACCAGCGTCAATCTGAACGCCAAGATCCTCGGCGGCATCCTGGAAAAGCTCGGCTATACCGTCGAATACCCGACCGCCGACTACCTCTCCAGCCTGACCACCGGCCTCACCAATGGCGACCTCGATGTCGGGCTGGAATTCTGGGACACGACTGCCGGCGAAGCGATGAAGGCCTCCGATGCGACCGGCCAGACCGAGCGGCTGGGCAAGCTTGGACCGAAGGCCAAGGAAGAATGGTGGTTCCCCGAATATATGAAGGAGAAATGCCCGACCTTGCCGGATTGGCATGCCTTGCTCGACCCGACATGCGCCGCCTCGTTCTCGACGGCGGAGACCGCACCGAAGGGGCGCTATCTCGGCGGCCCGGTAACATGGGAAGGTTTTGACGACGAGCGCGTCGCGGCGCTGAAACTGCCCTTCACCGTCATCCATGCCGGCACCGATGCGGCGATGTTCGCCGAACTCGATTCCGCCTATCAGCGCAAGGCGCCGATCATGCTGTGGATCTATTCGCCGCACTGGGCGCCGGCCAAGTACAAGGGCGAATGGGTGCAATTCCCCGAATACACGCCCGAATGCTACAACGATCCGAAATGGGGCGTGAACCCCGACGCCAAATATGACTGCGGCAAGCCGCATGGCGAGATCTGGAAATATGCGTGGAACGGCATGAAGGACAAATGGCCGGTCGCCTACAAGGTGGCCAAGGCCTTTGCGATCGATACCGACGAGCTCAACAAGATGAGCGGAGAGATCGACCTTGACGGCAAGAAGCCGGAAGAGGTCGCCGCCGCCTGGATCGCCGCGCATGAGGCAGACTGGAAAGCCTGGGCGCAGTGATCGTTCCGACTGGAAAAGCGGGATCCGGCCGTCGGTCGGCCGGGTCCCAAGTCTTGATGTTCCAGAAGGACGATTGGATGACGGACGGGACTGAACTGGGATCGACGCGACCGGGCACGGACAGCCGCCCGGTAAAACTTGCCTGCCGCAATGTGTGGAAGCTGTTCGGCGCGAACGCGGCCAGTTTCATCCGCGAGCGCGACGGCAAGGCCAGCATGGCCGATGTCACTGCTGCCGGACTGGTCGGCGCCGTGCGCGCGGTCGATCTCGAAATCCGCCAAAGCGAGATCTTCATCATCATGGGCCTGTCGGGCTCCGGGAAATCCACATTGGTGCGCTGCATGTCGCGGCTGGTCGAACC
Source organism: Mesorhizobium sp. 43Arga (assembly GCF_053714255.1). Taxonomy (NCBI): domain Bacteria; kingdom Pseudomonadati; phylum Pseudomonadota; class Alphaproteobacteria; order Hyphomicrobiales; family Phyllobacteriaceae; genus Mesorhizobium; species Mesorhizobium sp. 43Arga. The sequence goes on along the minus strand of NZ_JBSKBO010000004.1, from coordinate 191,857 downwards.
GAGCCACGGCAAGATCGAATTCGAAGGCAAGGACCTGCTCAAGATTTCCGATGCGGCGCTCATCGAATTGCGCCGCCACCGCATGGGCATGGTGTTCCAGAATTTCGCGCTGCTGCCGCATCTCAATGTGCTCGACAACATCGCCTTTCCGCTCAGCATCCAGGGGCAGGACCGGGCGACGCGCGAGGCACGCGCCCGCGAGGTCATCGAACTTGTCGGCTTGCGCGGCCGCGAGCATTTCTATCCGCGCGAATTGTCCGGCGGGCAGCAGCAGCGTGTCGGCATCGCCCGCAGCCTAGCGACCAAGCCGGAGATCTGGTTTCTCGACGAGCCGTTTTCCGCGCTCGATCCGCTGATCCGCCGCGAGATGCAGGACGAGCTGATGCGGCTGCAGACCATGCTGCACAAGACCATCGTCTTCATTACCCATGATTTCGACGAAGCGATCCGGCTGGCCGACCGCATCGCCATCATGAAGGACGGCGAGGTCATCCAGATCGGCACGCCGGAGGAACTGGTGGTCAACCCGTCGACCGATTATGTCGCCGAGTTCACCCGCAACGTGGACCGCGCCAAGGTGATCTCGGCGCGCAGCCTGATGCGCGCCTGCGATGGTTCGGAGCATGGCGGCACGGTTTCGCCGGATGCCAAGATCGCCAGTTTCTCGGCCAGCATCGTCTCAGCCGGCAAGCCGTTCGCCGTGGTCAACGGCACCGGCAAGCCGATCGGCGAAGTGACGCCGCAAGCGGTGATCGATCTGCTGGCCGGCGTCGAGCACGCGAGAGCCGACGCATGACGGTGACGGCAAGCGCCAGCGAGGTCAGGCCGCCGCTTCGGCGGTGGCTGCTCGTCTGGGCGCTTGCCCTTGCCGCCGTGCTCGTGGTGTTCCTGCTGCAAGACATCGCTCCCTGGGCCGTCAACTATCCGGCGAGCGCCGTCGTGCCTGTCGCCGACTGGGTCAGCGCGCTGATGGGCTGGATCAAGTCGAACCTGTCGTGGCTGACGCGCTCGATCACCGCGGTTCTCGGCGTGCCGCTCGATTTCGCGCTCAATCTCTTGGCCAAGAATTTCAAGATCGGCCATGGCGCGGACGCCTATGTCCTGCCGTGCCTCTCCTGGGTTGGCGTCTGCGCCGTCGCCTTCATCGCCGGACATGCCGTAGGCGGCCGGAAACTCAGCCTGCTGGTCGGCGGCTGCTTCCTCTACATCGCGCTATTCGGCCAATGGACCAGCGCCATGCTGACGCTGGCGCTGATCTCGATCGCCGTGCCGTTCTGCATCGTCACCGGCCTGTTCGCCGGCATCTGGGCCTGGCGTAAGCCGTGGGCGGAAAGGCTCATCGTCTCCCCTGCCCTCGACCTGATGCAGACGATCCCGACCTTCGCCTATCTCATCCCAATGCTGCTCCTGTTCGGCAACAGCCCGGTATCGGCGATGATCGCCACCGCCATCTTCGCCACGCCGCCGATGGTGCGGGCGACGATGCTCGGCCTGTCGCGGGTGCCGCTGGAGATCGGCGAATTCAGCGACATGGCCGGCTGCACGGCGCGGCAGAAACTGTGGCGGGTGCTGCTGCCCTCGGCGCGGCCGACGCTGATGGTCGGCGTCAACCAGGTGATCATGCTGGCGCTCAACATGGTCATCATCGCCTCGATGATCGGCGCCGGCGGCCTCGGCTACGACGTGCTCTTGGCGCTTCGCGCGCTGAAAGTCGGCGAGGCGATGGAAGCCGGTCTCGCCATCGTGGCGCTGGCGATCGCGCTCGACCGGCTGAGCCAGGCGATCGCGCACAAACAGGCAAAGGGCCATGTCCATCAGGTGGTGAGCCCGAGTTTCCGGCGGCGCTACCCCAACCTGACGCTGGCCATCGCCATCCTTGCCGTCACCACGCTGCTCGGACTGTTCGTGCCGGCCTTCGCTGCGGTACCGAAGGCGATCACCTTCACCACCGCGCCGCTGTGGAAGGCGGCGGTGAACTGGGTGACGATCAACTTCTTCGACGCGATCGAAGCCTTTCGCGTGGCGCTGATCCTCAATGTGCTCAACCCGGTGCGCGCCTTTTGCGAAGGCTTTCCCTGGCTCGGCGCGGTTTTTTTGCTCGGCCTTGCCGGCTATCAGCTTTCGGGCCCGCGTCTGGCTGCCCTGGTCGCCGCATTGACCGCCTTCTGCGCCATCACCGGCCTGTGGGAAAAGACCATGGCGACGGTCTATCTCTGCGGCATCTCGGCCTTCATCGCTTGCCTGATCGGCATTCCGATCGGGCTCGCGGCCTCACGCAGCGACCGCTTCGAGAAGCTCGTCACGCCCATCATCGACACGCTGCAGGTACTGCCGTCCTTCTGCTTCATCATCCCGGTGGTGATGCTATTCAGGGTCGGCGACGTGACCGCCATGATCGCAACGATCGCCTTCGCCGTGGTGCCGGCGATCCGCTACACCAATCACGGCATAAGACAGGTGCCGCCGGCGCTGATCGAGGCGGCCAAGGTGTCGGGCTGCACGCCGCGCCAGACCTTCTTTCGCGTGCAATTGCCGCTGGCGCTGCCGGAGATCATGCTCGGCGTCAACCAGACCATCCTGATGGCGCTGGCGATGATCATCATCTGCGCCATGGTCGGCACGCGCGATCTCGGCCAGGAGGTGTTCATCGCGCTGTCCAAGGCCGACTCGGGCCGCGGCATCGTCGCCGGCCTCGCCATCGCCTTCATCGGCATCGTCGCCGACCGGCTGTTCAACGCCTGGACGGCGAAGGCACGGGCAAGGTTGGGATAGACGGAAGATGCGCCGCGGCTATTCCGCCGCGACGCCCTTCACCTCGAGATAGCTCTCCATGGAATCATCCAGCGCCTGCAGCCAGGGCGTGTGATGCAGCGGCGCCATGGTGCCGGTCATCAGCGAGCGGTAGGCGTGGTCGCGGAAGCCCATAATGTCTTCCGCCTTATGGTGTTCCCACTCCATGAAGGTCTGGTTGACCGCTTCGACATCGAAGCCGGGATAGTCGGTCTGGTCCATCAATTCCTTGGTGTAGTCGCCCTGGAACCAGATCATCTGCTCGGCATCTTCCAGCGTTTCCTCGCGGGCGCGCCACTTGGCGCTGTGTTCGGCCATCGCCTTGGGAGAGGGAAGCTTGATGCGGCCCATGATGACATCGCGCGCGAACCAGGCCTGCGCGTCGAACATGTTGAAGGTGTAGAACTGGTCCTGCATGCCGATATAGGACAGCTTCGGATTCTTCTCCCACACCACGCCTTCATAGAGGTCGAGCGGCCACATGCGGTTAGCCGTCTTGAGCTTGAGGTCGTCGGTCAGGAAGGGGAAGGAATGCAGATAACCGGTGCACAGGATGATGGCGTCGACATCCTTGGTGGTGCCGTCCTTGAAGTGCGCCGTCTTGCCGACGACTTTCTGCAGCAACGGCACCTCTTTCCAGTTCTCCGGCCATTTGAAGCCCATCGGCTTGGAGCGATAGCTGGAGGTGATGGATTTGGCGCCGTATTTGTAGCATTGCGACCCGATATCCTCGGCCGAATAGGAGCGGCCGATGATCAATATGTCCTTGCCCTTGAATTCCATCGCGTCGCGGAAGTCATGGCTGTGCAGGATGCGGCCGTTGAAGGTGGCAAAACCCTCGAAATAGGGAACGTTGGGGACGGAGAAATGGCCTGAGGCGACGACGACGTTGTCGAACTCTTCGGAATAGGTGACGTCGTTGGTGCGGTCATGCGCGGTGACGGTGAATTTCTGGGTCTCGTCCGAGAAGGTCACCATGCGCACCGGGCTGTTGAAGCGCACCCATTTGCGCAGGCCCGATTTTTCGACGCGGCCCTTGATATAGTCCCACAGTACCGCACGCGGCGGATAGGAGGCGATCGGCCGGCCGAAATGTTCCTCGAAAGTGTAGTCGGCGAATTCCAGGCATTCCTTCGGGCCGTTCGACCAGAGGTAGCGGTACATCGAGCCATGCACGGGATCGCCATGCTCGTCGAGGCCGGTGCGCCAGGTGTAGTTCCACAGACCGCCCCAGTCCGACTGCTTTTCGAAGCAGACGATTTCAGGGATATCGGCGCCCTTGTCTTCAGCCGACTTGAAGGCCCTGAGCTGTGCCAGGCCGGACGGTCCGGCGCCGATGACGGCAACACGAGTTTTCATTTCCAGGGCCTCCTCATTTTTGATTTCCCCAGCGAAACAAATTTCACTGACAGTGACACTAATTGGCCCTTCGGTGCTGTCAACAGACATCTGTGGGAACGGCGTTTGCCCGGATGGAATTCCTGGCGAAAAACCTTCGCTGGCAGAAACCATAGGATCGGCGCGTGAGACTTAAGACCGCTTGCCGACACCGCCGCGCTGCTGTATCGCCACCTCTGATGTTCACCTTGAGTGAAATAAATCCGCGAAGTCCGGGGGCGACATGGCGAAAGACAGTTCCAAGGCCGGGCTTGCCGGCGCCAAGCCGAAGCCCCAGCCAAAGGTCTCGGCCGACGGCAAGACCATCCGCGCACCGCTGACGCAGAACCCGCACGCCATCCGTGATACACGCGAGAAGGTGCTGGAGGTGGCAATCGGCCGCGAGGTGCGGGCGTTCCGCAAGAAGCTCGGCATCACCGTCGCCGATCTCGCCGTAGCCACCGACATTTCGCTGGGCATGCTGTCGAAGATCGAGAACGGCATAACCTCGCCGTCGCTGACCACGCTGCAGGCGCTGTCGCGGGCGCTCGGCGTTCCCGTCACCGCCTTCTTCCGCCGCTTCGAGGAGGAGCGCAGTGCTGTCTTCGTCAAGGCCGGCGAAGGCCTGGATGTCGAGCGCCGCGGCACACGTGCCGGTCACCAGTACAATCTGCTCGGCCATATCGGCTCCAACACCAGCGGCGTCGTCGTCGAACCCTACCTGATCACGCTGACCGAAGATTCGGACGTGTTCCCAACTTTCCAGCATGAGGGCATGGAGTTTCTCTACATGCTCGAAGGCGAGGTCGTTTACCGGCACGGCAGCAACCTCTACCCGATGAAGCCGGGCGACAGCCTGTTCTTCGACGCCGACGCACCGCACGGACCGGAGCAGCTGACGAAGCTGCCGATGCGGTATCTGTCGATCATCTGCTATCCGCAGAACAGCGCGGGGTGAGATTGGCAATCTCCCGCCTTCTGGAGGAGATCGGCAGCTTCGGCAGCAGCTCTAATCCGGCCCAAACCCCGGTGACGTCGCGCTCCCATCATCAAGCTTCGACAGCCACTCGACCAGCGTCGGCCGGTACCGTGTCAGGCCCTTGTAGGTGGCGAGTTCCTCGGGCAGGTCGCGGATGACGCGGTGCAGGCGGCGCGCCCATTTCGGCTGCGTCACGAGTTCGTCCATCTTGATCAGGTAGCAGCGGATCGGGAAGACAATGCCGTTGGAGCGCGGCAGCCGCCAGAAGCTTTGCAGTTCGACGCGCAGATGCACCTTGTCGCCGACATTCTCGGGCGTCACGGTCGTCCGGTCCGGACCCCATTTGTGATAATTCTCCGGGCTGGTATCGAGCCGCGGATTGATGGTCATCGTCCAGTTGAGCCGCCGCGCCGGCTTGCCCTGCTGGATGTTGGTGAGGAATTTCAGCGCGCGGGTGAAAATGCCCTTCTCATGCGCCAGCGGCACCGGCGCGTGCCACTCGAAAAAATTCATGCCGATGTCGAAATCGAGCGACCAGTCGGCCTGGGTGGTGACCATGCCGGCATCCATCCACAGATTGCCGTCGCGCTGGTCGAGGATGCAGAAATCGCCCTGGCTCTGGCGGGTGATGTATTCCATCGGACCATAAGGCAGGGTCGAGGTGTCGCCGAAGGTGAAGGTGTCGTCGATGCCGAGCGGCCGGTTGACCCAGCGCCAGCGGTCGCCGTCCCGCGTCAGCGTGAAATGCTCGGGATAGCCCAGCGCCTGCTGTTCCATCAGCAGTTCGAGCAGATCCCAGCCGGCCAGCGTCATGTGCGGCAGCGACTGGCAGCGTAGCGGGTCCTCGGCGAGCACCAAAGCGCGGTCCTGCATCTCGGCGACATAGTGCTCGTCGACGTCGATCAGGTTCTCCAGCACGCTGCCCTTCGGCCCGACGACATGCGGCTCGATGTTGACCGCATACATGTAGGCGTCTTCATGGAACGGGAACGGGAACCGCCTGATGTGCTCCGGGCTGTTCCTGAAGGTGAAATCGTCGCGGAAGGTTTCCTTGCGAAAGGTGATGCCCAATCTCGCCTCCTATCTTTCCAGCACCAGCGACCGGCCCTCGAAGCGCGACACGCACGGCATGATCTTGCAGCCGGAGCGATGGTCTTCCTCGCTCAGCCAGTGGTCGTTGTGGATGAACCTGCCATCGTAAGAGATGACGTTGGTTTCGCACTGGCCACAGACGCCGCCGCGGCAGAGATAGGGCGGATCGACGCCGGCCGCCTCGATCGCTTCCAGCAGGCTCTGCTGTTCATCGACGCGGATCGTCTTGCCGCTGACTGCCAGGGTCACGTCAAAAGGCAGGCCGGGCTGGGGTGCCGCGAAATGCTCGAAATGCACGGCTTCCGATGGCCAGCCAAAGGCGGCCGCGCGGTCGCGCACCCAGTTGATCATGCCGGCGGGGCCGCAGATATAGAGATGCGTGCCGAGCGGCTGCGTCGACAGCAGCCGGTCGAGATCGACGCGCTCGTCACGGTCGTCATGGTAGAGCCTGATGCGCCTGTCGTAGCGCTCCCGCAGCACATCGGCATATGTGCCGAGCGAGGCAGTGCGGCAGGTATAGTGCAGTTCGAAATTGCCGCCCTCGCCCGCCAGCTGCGCGGTCTGCGCCATGAACGGCGTGATGCCGATGCCGCCGGCCAGCATCAGATGTTTTTTTGCGCGCAGGTCGAGCGAGAACAGATTGACGGGATAGCTGATCACCATCTCCAGGCCCGGCTTGACGGACCGGTGCATGAACAGCGAGCCGCCGCGACCGACGTCGTCGCGGCGCACCGAGATGGTGTATTCGCGTGTGTCGAGCGGCGAACCCATCAGCGAATAGGGATTGAGCCGGGTGCGGTCGCCGTCGCGCATCTCGACCACGACATGGGCACCGCCGGAAAAGGTCGGCAACAGCTCGCCGTCGCGCCGGCGGAAATGGAAGCGGGTGACCAGTTCGTTGACCGGGACGACATCACTGACGACGACATCGAGTTTTGTGGTGCCGGTGCTCATGGGAAGGCCTCCTCGATTGGAGGAATCTCCGAGCGATCCTCGGCGTTGATGCAGACGCCCTGGAAAGCCGCCAGCCGCCTGGAATAGTGATCGCGCACAAGAAGCAGCAGGCCGCAATGCGAACAGGTGGCGGGCTGCGTCGTCACGTTCTCGGTGATGCCCTTGCAGTGCACGCACTGCATCCGCCTCGCCAGCGAGCCGCGATGCTCCGTCTGCATGGACGTGTGGTCGATGCCGGCTTCGAGCGCCACCTGCATGGCCTGGCCGATCAACCCTTCGGTGCCGGCGAGGTAGACACGCAGGCCCATATGCGCATTGCTCAACGTCTGTTTCAGTCGTGGCACCAGGCTGGCAAAGGACGGCGCTTGATGGAACTGCGCCGGCTTCAGCGCTTCGAGGGCGGCGACATGTTTGCCGTCGGGGCCCGGAATGAATACGATTTCGGCGCCGTCGAAAAACCCGGTCGGCGCTCGTGCGGCCATGTCTGAAATAGCGAGCGCACCTTCGGCATCGGCGATGAACAGATGATGCTTGCCGGGCTGCGGAGAGAGCGTTCCGTAGACCGGCCGGCTGATAATGCTTTTGGCTGCCATTTAAGTCTTCGTGCCTCGAACCCCTCGCTGTTGATTATGCCTCAGCCTTTCGCCGTGCGCTTGGTCTTCTTGGGATCGTCGAACGGCAGTGGCTGCGCCATCGCCTTGATCGCTCCGCTCTTGTTGCGGACTTCGAGCTTGGTGTCGTTGACCGCGCAGTCAACGTCGAGACGGGCGATGCCCATCGATTTCTTGACCAGCGGCGAGTACATGGCGCAGGTCACCACGCCGACCTTTTTGCCGTCGCGATAGACCGGCGCCCCCTCGTCGGCCGGCTCCTTGCCGTCGAGCAGCACGCCAAAAATCTTGAAGCGCTCCTTGCCCTTCAGGCGGTAATGTTCCTCGGCCCCACGGAAGCCGGTCTTGCCCGGGCTGACAGTGAAGTCGAGGCCTAGCTCCCACAGCGTGTCGCCGGGGCCTTCATTCTCGAAGGGATACTTTTGCGAGTTGTCGTAGGGATAGAACAGCAGGTAGCTTTCGACACGCAGCATATCGAGTGTGGTGAAGCGGCACGGAATGATCCCGACGCTCTTGCCCTCGTCGAGAATCCTGTCCCAGATCGTGCCGGCATCCTGGCCGCGGCAGAAGATTTCGTAGCCGCGCTCGCCGGTATAGCCGGTGCGCGAGATCATCACCGGGAAACCGAAGAGCTGCGTCTGCATGTGATGGAAATAGTTGAGATCGCGAATCCCCGGCACATGCTTGGCCAGATAGTCGACCGCCGACGGTCCCTGCAGCGACAGATCGTGCAGATTGTCGTCGAAGCGTAGCGAGACATCGCGGCCCATCGCGGCGCGCTGCAATTCCTCATGACCGGTGCCCGAGCCATGCACGACCATCCAGCTGTTCGGGCCGGTGCGGTAGAGAATGCAGTCGTCGGTGAATTTTCCCGCCTCGTTCAGCATGCAGGCATAGGCCGATTTGCCGGGGTAGATCTTTTCCACGTCGCGGGTGGTTGCGAGATCGATGAGATGCGACGCGTGCGGCCCTGTGATGTGCACCTTCTTCAGGCCCGACACATCCATCAGCCCGGCCTTGGTGCGGATGGCCATGTACTCTTCGTCAGCATCCTTGTTGTAGGTCCAGGCGGTGCCCATGCCGCTCCAGTCTTCGAGCTTCGAACCCAGCGCGCGATGGCGATCCGCCAGGGTCGAAAATCTCCAGGATGCCGTCATCCGCTCGTCCTCCGTTCAAAAATCCACTGTTCCCTGCTCCTTGGCGCGATGGCCGGAGCTTTGGAGCGAATATTGACCGCAAACGCGAGAGGGCTGCAATCCCCTGAAAGCAAATAATTTCATTGTCAGGCAAAATTCACCGTCTCAAGCAAATGGTTAACTCAACGTAAATTCGTCTTGACAATTGCCGGAAACGGTCTGAATTTATGAAAAAAATTTCACTCTCTTGAAAGAGAGGGGCGCGTGGTGGATTCGGAACCGGGCGTCGAAAAAAGGGGACAAACCGATGTCAGACCTGCAGCAGCGCATCGAGGCGCTGTACCGTTCCGATTTGCGCGGATCCGCGCTGCTGATCATCTGCCTATGGGCGACGATCCTCTTCGTCCTCTTCATGACATGGCCCCACATCCCGCACGCCGGCATCAGGGCAGTCGTCGCGATTGCCGCCGCCGCCGTGCTGATCTTCAACACGGCGGCGATCCTGGCGATGGTCAAACACTACAAGGAAGACAAGGACTTCATCTACGGCCTCGATATCAAGAACGCCGACGCATCCCGCAACCGCCAGTCCTGAGGTTAGAAGAAATGTCGCGCTATACGCCGCCGGAACAGAGCAAGGCCGGCCAGGTTTTCGATATCGTCGTCGTCGTGGTCGCCATTTTCGTGGCGCTGTGGCTGCCGCTGAAGCTCGGCCTTGCCGGAGCCGCCAAATCCATCGACGCGCTCGATGCCAAGACCTGGGAAGCGCTTGGCCAGAACCCGACCATGGCCGCGATCTGGGAAAGGCTCGGCTACACCCCCGAGACCGCGCACGACATCATCCAGAACCGCTTCCATTATGTCATCGACTGGCCGACGCTGATCATCATGGCGGCGGTGCTGATCGGTTATTTCGTCTTCCTGTTCCGCGCCTCCGACCGCGAATATCGCGACGTCATCAACGAAAAGTTCGACGACAAGTAAGAGTTCCGAAGACAAGAATCGGGAGACGTACCATGTGGATTTCACTCTCTTACGCATGCTGGAGCATCTCGATCGTGCTCGCTTTGTGGATGCTCTACGACTGGTTCAAAGTTGATACGACCTACTCCGAGGACGTTCTGACCTCGTCGCGCGAAGGCGAGCTTGAAGCCGTTTCCGAAAAGCACCGGATCTGAGTGGGGACTGACATGACGGCTGCGGTTGATACGGGACAAACGACGACAATCCACGGCGACAGGGTGTCGCTGCTTCGGGTGCTCGGCCCCGCCCATGTCTGGGCGCTCGGCGTCGGCATCGTTCTGGTCGGCGAATTCACCGGCTGGAATTTCGCCGCCGACAAGGGTGGCGCGCTTGCCGCGCTGATCGTCTGCTGGGTCGTCGGATTGCTCTACACCTCGGTCGCGATGATCGATTCCGAGGTGACATCGACGGTTGCCGCCGCCGGCGGCCAGTATGCGCAAGCAAAGCACATTGTCGGGCCGCTGATGGCGTTCAATGTCGCGCTGTTCCTGGTGTTTGCCTACACGATGCTCGAAGTGTCCGACGCCATCCTGCTTGGCGACACCATCGTCTCAAAGGCGGGCGTCGAAGGGCTCACCCACAATTCCTTCATCGCCGCCACCATCGTCGTGCTGGCCTGGCTCAACTATCGCGGCGTGCTGATGACGCTCAACGTCAACTTCGTCATCACCGCCATCGCCTATGTCTCGATCGTTATCCTGTTCTTCTCGGTCAGCCCGTGGACGCAGGGCGCCGTGCTGAAGCTCAATGAGCTGGTCACCCCCGAAAACGCCTTACCCTATGGCTGGATCGGCGTCATCGCCGCCTTCCAGTTCGGCATCTGGTACTATCTCGGCATCGAGGGCACCACGCAGGCGGCAGAGGAAGTGCGCTCGCCGGCCCGCTCCCTGCCCTACGGAACCATGGCCGGCATGATCACGCTTTTGATCGCCGCCGCCATGACCTGGTATGTCTGTGCCTCGCTGATGCCCTGGGAATATCTCGGCATCACCTATTATCCGCTGTGGGACGCCGGCAAGCTCACCGGCAGTCCGCTGCTCGAGAACCTCTTGTTCATCGCGACGCTGCTGGCGGCATTGGCATCGGCCAATGGCTGCATCAACGACGCGGCGCGCGCATGGTTCTCGCTCGGCCGCGACCGTTATCTGCCGAGCTGGTTCTCGGCGGTGCATCCGAAATACCGCACGCCTTACCGCTCCATCCTGTTCCTGCTGCCGATTGCGCTCGCCTTCGCCTTCATCGCCGACCTCAACCAGGCGATCACCTTCTCGATCCTGTCGGGCGTGCTGCAATACACCTTCATGAGCATCAACATCATGATGTTCCGCAAGAAGTGGCCGCTCGGCTCCATCCGCCGCGGCTACACGCACCCGTTCCATCCGCTGCCGGCGATCGTGCTGTTCTGCCTGTGCGTCGTGACCTTCTTCGCCATCTTCCTCGGTTTCGGCTCGCAGCTGATCGCAATGACCATCTTCTATTTCCTGATATCGCTGTGGTTCCATTTCTACCGCTACAAATTCGTGCGGCGCGGCGACCAGTTCACCATGCCGTGGCCGAAACCGCAGGGCTATTGATGGGAGACGGCCCGCCCCGATCCCTGGCGGGCCGGACATGACAAAATGTCCGAAGTGACATCAGCACTGCTCGCCGGGGCGATCGTCGTGGCTCTCGTCCTCCATCTTGCGTGGCTTGCGCGCCGAAGCCGCAACAGGGCATTGGCGGCGCTCGCCGCCGACGAGGCCAGCATCCGCATCGTCATCGCCGACGCCTCGGATGTTTCGGACGGCACCGCCGGCGTCATCACCTGGGAAGGCTCGTGGAACGGCCAACGCGTCCAGTTGCGCACCATCGTCGACACGCTGGCGACGCGAAAGCTGCCGGCGCGCTGGCTCAGCGTTTCGATCACCGAAAAGGTCGCCGTGCCAGCGGCGTTCGACATGATGATGCGGCCGGGCTCGCCGACGACCTTCTCCAATTTCGATCACCTCCAGCATACGCTGCCAAAGGCTCCGGGATTTCCGGCCGAGGCGGTGCTGCGAACCGACCGCCGCGGCACGCGCTTCCCGCAAGGCATCATCGCCGAACATCTGGAACCCTTTTCGGAAGGGCGCGCCAAGGAGCTGCTGATCACGCCAAACGGCGTGCGCATCGTCTGGCTGCTTGCCGAGGCCGAACGGGCGCGCTACGGCGTTTTCCGACAGGCCGCGTTCGCTGAGGCGCAAATCGATCCCGCACTGATCGAGCGGCTGCTCGCCTCGCTCTCGGCGCTGCGCGACGCCATCAACAAAAGCGAACGGCAGGCCGCATGACCAGTTCGAACACGCGGCCGGCGCCGGTAAGCCCTTATCTCGTCCTGGGCTCGGCAATCGTGCTGCCGGCAAGCGGCCATGTCATCCTGGGCGTGCCGGTGCGCGGACTGCAGTTTCTTTTCTTCATGGTGATCCTGGCCTGGGTGACCGCCAAAATCGCGCCGCCCGACGCCAGCTTCATCGGCCGTCATGCCGGAGGCTTCCTGATCTATGCGCTGTCGATTCTCGACGCCTACAAGCTCGCCCGCATCCGCCATGCCCAATGGGTTCACAACGCCGCGCAGGGCAGCGAGAATTCGCAAGGCGGCATCACGCCGCATACGTAACTACAGGAAAATTTTTTTCATATGATTGAATTCGAGCGCCGCATTCGGTACATCATCTCTTAGCTACAAACGCCGGGAGGCTGACATGTGTGGAATTGTCGGACTGTTTTTGAAAGACAAGTCGCTGGAGCCCAAGCTCGGCGCAATGTTGTCGGAAATGCTGGTCTCGCTCAGCGATCGCGGCCCCGACAGCGCAGGCATCGCCATCTATGGCGCGCCTTCCCGCAATGAAGCCAAGATCACCATCCAGTCGGCGAAGCCCGAGCGCGATTTTCGCGACCTCGATACCGAGCTTGCCAAGGCCATCGGCGCACCGGTGAGCATTGCGGTGAAGTCGACCCATGCCGTCGTCAGGACCGCCCCTGCCAAGAGCGACGAAGCGCGCGAGGCGATCCAGGCGCTGCGCCCCGACATCCGCATCATGGGCGCCGGCGACGTGGTCGAGATCTACAAGGAAGTCGGACTGCCGGAGGCGGTTGTCGATCGCTTCGACGTCCGCAAGATGACCGGCACGCATGGCATCGGCCACACCCGCATGGCGACGGAATCGGCGGTGACGACGATGGGCGCTCATCCCTTCTCGACCGGCGCCGACCAGTGCCTGGTGCACAACGGCTCGCTGTCGAACCACAACAATGTTCGCCGCGAACTGATCCGCGAGGGCATGAAATTCGAGACCGAGAACGACACCGAGGTCGCCGCCGCCTATCTCTCTTCCCAGATGGCACATGGCAAGAACCTCGGCGAAGCGCTGGAAGGCACGCTCTCGGACCTCGACGGCTTCTTCACCTTCGTCGTCGGCACCAAGAACGGTTTTGGCGTGGTGCGCGACCCGATCGCCTGCAAGCCCGCCGTCATGGCCGAAACCGACCAGTATGTCGCCTTCGGCTCGGAGTATCGCGCGCTGACCAAACTGCCCGGCATAGACAATGCGAGGGTCTGGGAACCGGAACCCGCAACCGTCTATTTCTGGGAGCATTGAGTTCATGCCGGCAACCAAACTTTCACAGGCCGCGACGCACGACCAGGCATCCCGGATCTTCGATCTCGATGTGTCGTCGCTGCGCGAGCTCAATCAGGCGCTGCACAATCTGACGCCCGGTTCCAACGAAACGGCGTGGGAAGTGCTGCACCCGAAGGGCAGCCATTCCGTCGCTGTCGGCGTCGACCAGCCCGTCACCATCGATGTGCGCGGCAGCGTCGGCTACTATTGCGGCGGCATGAATTCCGGCAGCACCATCACCGTGCATGGCTCGGCCGGACCTGGCGTCGGCGAAAACATGATGTCGGGTTCGATCATCGTGAAAGGCGACGCCAGCCAGTATGCCGGCGCCACCGGCAAGGGCGGCCTGCTGGTCATCGAAGGCAATGCCTCTTCGCGCTGCGGCATTTCGATGAAGGGCATCGATATCGTCGTGCACGGCAATATCGGCCACATGTCGGCCTTCATGGCGCAGTCCGGCAATCTGGTGGTGCTGGGCGATGCCGGCGACGCGCTGGGCGATTCCATCTACGAAGCGCGACTGTTCGTGCGCGGCAAGGTCGAGAGCCTCGGCGCCGACTGTATCGCCAAGGAGATGCGGCCCGAACACCTGGAACTGCTGCAGGGGCTGCTCGATCGCGCCGGCGTCACCGGCGTCCAGCCATCGGAGTTCAAGCGCTACGGCTCGGCGCGCACCCTCTACAATTTCAATATCGACAACGCCGACGCGTATTGAGGCAGCATGACCTATCGCAACCCGCCGACGACGCCGCGCAAATCCGCGACCTTCGACGACTACACGCTTTCCGAAATCCGCCGCGCCGCGGCCACCGGCATCTATGATATCCGGGGCGCCGGCGCCAAGCGCAAGCTGCCGCATTTCGACGACCTGCTGTTCCTCGGCGCCTCGATCTCGCGCTATCCGCTCGAAGGCTATCGTGAGCGCTGCGACACGTCAGTCGTGCTCGGCTCGCGCCATGCCAAAAAGCCGATCGAGCTGAAGATCCCGATCACCATTGCCGGCATGAGCTTTGGTTCGCTCTCCGGCCCGGCCAAGGAAGCGCTCGGACGCGGCGCGACGCTGTCGGGCACCTCGACCACCACGGGCGATGGCGGCATGACCGAGGAAGAGCGCGGCCATTCCAAGCAACTGGTCTACCAATATCTGCCGTCGCGCTATGGCATGAATTTGCGCGACCTGCGGCGTGCCGATGCGATCGAAGTCGTCGTCGGCCAGGGCGCCAAGCCGGGCGGCGGCGGCATGCTGCTTGGGCAGAAGATTTCCGACCGCGTCGCCGAGATGCGCACGCTGCCGAAAGGCATCGACCAGCGCTCCGCCTCGCGCCATCCCGACTGGACCGGCCCGGACGATCTCGAGATCAAGATCCTCGAACTGCGCGAGATCACCGACTGGGAAAAGCCGATCTACGTCAAGGTCGGCGGCGCCCGCCCCTACTACGACACCGCGCTTGCGGTGAAGGCCGGCGCCGATGTCGTCGTCGTCGACGGCATGCAGGGCGGCACGGCGGCAACGCAGGAAGTGTTCATCGAGAATGTCGGCCAGCCGACGCTCGCCTGCATCCGGCCGGCGGTACAGGCGCTGCAGGATCTCGGCATGCACCGCAAGGTGCAGTTGATCGTCTCCGGCGGCATCCGCAACGGCGCCGATGTCGCCAAAGCCTTGGCATTGGGCGTCGACGCGGTCTCCATCGGCACCGCAGCGCTGGTCGCGCTCGGCGACAATGACCCCCGCTGGGAGGCGGAGTATAACGAACTCGGCACCACGGCCGGCGCCTACGACGACTGGCACGAGGGTCGCGACCCGGCCGGCATCACCACGCAGGACCCGGAACTGATGAAGCGGGTCGACCCGGTCGCCGCCGGTCGCCGGCTGGCGAACTATTTGAAGGTGATGACGCTGGAAGCTCAGACCATCGCCCGCGCGTGCGGCAAGAACAGCCTGCACAATCTCGAACCCGAGGACCTCGTCGCCCTGACGATCGAGGCAGCGGCGATGGCCGGCGTGCCGCTGGCCGGCACCAACTGGATACCGGGAAAGAACGGCTTCTGATCAACGAAGGGCCGAAGCCCGCACGCTCTGGGGCCAACGATCGACAAAAAAATGGGGAACTTCCGTGACAGCTGATCTTGCAGAATTCGCAAGGGCGACAAACGTCAAATACTTCATGATCTCCTACACCGACCTGTTCGGTGGCCAGCGCGCCAAGCTGGTGCCGGCACAGGCGATATCAAACATGCAGAAGGACGGCGCCGGCTTTGCCGGCTTCGCCACCTGGCTTGATCTGACGCCGGCGCATCCCGACATGCTGGCGGTTCCGGATCCGGATTCCGTCATTCAGCTGCCGTGGAAACCTGAGGTCGCCTGGGTCGCTGCCAACTGTATCATGGACGACAAGGAGGTCGGCCAGACGCCGCGCAACACGTTGAGGCGGCTGATCGCGGAGGCGGCCGGCGACGGCATGCATGTCAAGACCGGCGTCGAGGCCGAGTTCTTCCTGATCTCGCCGGACGGCAGCGTTATATCAGACCAGTACGACACGGCCTCAAAGCCCTGCTACGACCAGCAGGCGGTGATGCGTCGCTACGACGTCATCGCCGAGATCTGCGACCATATGCTCGCGCTCGGCTGGGGCCCCTACCAGAACGACCATGAGGACGCCAACGGCCAGTTCGAGATGAACTGGGCCTTCGACGACGTGCTGGCCACCGCCGACAAGCACTCCTTCTTCAAATTCATGGTCAAGTCGGTGGCCGAGAAGCACGGCCTGCGTGCCACCTTCATGCCGAAGCCCTTCCAGGGCCTGACCGGCAATGGCTGCCATGCCCACATCTCGGTGTGGGACAAGGCGGGCAAGACCAATGTTTTCGCCGACAATTCGATGGAGCTCGGCCTGTCGGCCAAGGGCAAGAACTTCCTCGGCGGCATCATGAAGCATGCCTCGGCCTTGGCCGCGATCACCAATCCGACGGTCAACTCCTACAAGCGCATCAACGCCCCGCGCACGATTTCGGGCGCGACCTGGGCGCCGAACACGGTGACCTGGACCGGCAACAACCGCACCCACATGGTGCGCGTGCCCGGCCCCGGCCGCTTCGAACTGCGCCTGCCCGATGGCGCCGCCAACCCCTATTTGCTGCAGGCGGTGATCATTGCCGCCGGCCTCGACGGCATCCGCTCGAAGGCCGATCCCGGCAAGCGCTACGACATCGACATGTACCAGCACGGACACACGGTGAAGGGCGCGCCGAAACTGCCACTCAACCTGCTCGACGCGCTGCGCGAGTTCGACAAGGACAAATCGCTCAAGGCGGCGCTGGGTGAGGAATTCTCGTCGGCATACCTAAAGCTGAAGCACCAGGAATGGAATTCCTATGCGTCGCACTTCACGCAATGGGAGCGCGACCACACGCTGGATATCTAGAGCATCGGACCGAAAAGTGTGACGCGGTTGTCGGGAAAATCCTGTGCGGTAGCAAAAATGCTAGCGGTGCGAGCGACCTCGGAATGAACTGATGAAATACTCGATCTTCTCGCTCGCCCGTGCCGCCCTTTCCGGCCACAAGAACTGGCAGCGCACCTGGCGCGACGCCACGCCAAAGGACCGCTACGACGTGGTGATCATCGGCGGCGGCGGCCATGGCCTGGCCACCGCCTGGTTCCTCGCCAGCGAATACGGCATCAGAAATGTCGCCGTGCTGGAAAAGGGCTGGATCGGCTCCGGCAATGCCGGCCGCAACACCACCATCATCCGCTCCAATTACGGCCTGCCCGGCAATACCGGCTTCTACGAATTGTCGATGAAGCTGTGGGAGCGGATGGAGCAGGACCTCAACTACAATGCGATGGTCAGCCAGCGCGGCGTCATCAACCTCTACCATTCCGACGCGCAGCGCGACGCCTATGCGCGGCGCGGCAACACCATGCGTATCAACGGCATCGACGCCGAACTGCTCGACCTCGCGGCGGTCAAGAAGATGATGCCATTCCTGAACTTCGACAATGCGCGCTTTCCCGTCCAGGGCGGGCTGCTGCAGCGGCGCGGCGGCACGGCGCGGCACGACGCCGTGGTCTGGGGCTATGCCCATGCGGCGAGCGCGCTCGGCGTCGACATCATCCAGAATTGCGAAGTGACCGGCTTTGTCAGGGATGCCAATGGCAAGGTGACCGGTGTCGAGACCTCGCGCGGCAGGATCGGCGCCGGCAAGGTCGGCATGGCGGTCGCCGGCTCCTCGTCGCGGGTCGCTGATATGGCGGGCCTTCGCCTGCCGATCGAAAGCCACGTGCTGCAGGCCTTCGTCTCCGAGGCGATCAAGCCGTTGATCCCCAATGTCATGACCTTCGGCGCCGGCCATTTCTATGTCAGCCAGTCGGACAAGGGCGGCCTTGTCTTCGGCGGCGACATTGACGGCTACAATTCCTACGCCCAGCGCGGCAATCTGCCTGTCATGGAGGATGTCTGCGAGGGCGGCATGGCGCTGATGCCGATGATCGGCCGCGTGCGGCTTTTGCGCCAGTGGGGCGGCATTATGGACATGTCGATGGACGGCTCGCCGATCATCGACAAGACGCCGGTCGACGGACTCTATCTCAACGCCGGCTGGTGCTATGGCGGCTTCAAGGCGACGCCCGGCTCAGGCTTCGTCTTTGCTCATCTTTTGGCCCGCGACACGCCGCATGAGGAGGCCGCAAGGTTCCGCCTCGACCGCTTCCGGACTGGCGCCATGATCGACGAAAAGGGCCAGGGCGCCCAACCGAACCTGCACTGAGGACGGCCGGAAAATCATGCGCATTGTCTGTCCCTTCTGCGGCGAACGCGAACTCGGCGAGTTCACCTATCTCGGCGACGCCAAGCCGGTGCGGCCGGCGGCGGATGCCCGAGAGGAAGCTGTCTACGACTATGTCTATCTGCGCGACAATGTCGCCGGCGTGATGAGCGAGAACTGGTATCATGGCGGCGGTTGCCGGGCGTGGCTGAAGGTGACCCGCAACACACTGACGCATGAGATTTCGGCGATCGAACCGGCGGCCGGCGCCGGTGCGGCGAAGGTTGGCGCGTAGTGGCCGGCGCGCAGACAAACCGGCTCGACAAGGGCGGTCTCATCGACCGCTCGGCGCCACTGAATTTCCGCTTCGACGGCAAGAGCTTTTCCGGCTTCCAGGGCGACACGCTGGCGTCGGCGCTGGTTGCCAATGGCGTCAAGCTGGTCGGCCGCTCGTTCAAGTATCATCGCCCGCGCGGCATCCTGACCGCGGGCTCGGAAGAACCCAATGCGCTGGTCGAACTGCGCACCGGTGCCCGGCGCGAGCCGAACACCAAGGCGACGACGGCCGAGCTTTATGAAGGCCTTGAGGCCGCCAGCCAGAACCGTTGGCCATCGCTGCGCTTCGATGTGATGTCGGTCAACCAGTTGTTTGCGCCGATCTTCGTCGCCGGCTTCTACTACAAGACCTTCATGTGGCCGGCGAAATTCTGGGAGGCGATCTACGAGCCGGCGATCCGCCGCGCCGCCGGCCTTGGCCGCGCTGCGGGCGTCGCCGATCCCGATCACTACGACAAGGCCTGGGCGCATTGCGATGTGCTGATCGCCGGCTCTGGCCCGGCCGGCCTGGCGGCAGCATTGGCCGCTGGCCGCAGCGGCGCCCGCGTCATCCTGTGCGAAGAGGATTTTGCGTTCGGCGGGCGCCTGCTGTCGGACGGCGGCACGATCGACGGCCTGCCGGCCGCCGAATGGCTGTCGCGGACGCTGGCCGAGCTGGCGGCAATGCCCGGTGTCCGCATCATGAACCGCACGACGCTGTTCGGTGTCTATGACGGCGGCACCTATGGCGCGCTGGAGCGGGTCAACGACCATCTGCCCTCGCCGCCCGAACATCAGGTGCGCCAGCGGATGTGGCGCATCGTGGCCAAACGCTGTGTGGTCGCGGCCGGCGCCCTTGAGCGGCCGATCGTCTTTGCCGGCAACGACACGCCCGGCGTGATGATGGCTTCGTCGATGCGAACCTATGTCGGACGCTACGCCGCCGTTCCGGCGAAGCGCATCGCGCTGTTCACCAACAATGAGGATGGCTGGCGCACGATCGAGACCGCACTCGGTGCCGGGCTGCAGATCGCAGCGGTGATCGACGCGCGGCCAGACGTTTCGCCGGCACATCGCTCGCTGGCCTCCAAGAATGGCTTCACGGTGCTGCACGGTGCCGTCAGCGGCGTTGACGGCGGCAAGGACGGTGTTCGGAAAATCGCGGTGTCGCTCACGGGCGGCGCGCGCGCCGAAGTCGAGGCCGACGGGCTCGTGGTTTCCGGCGGCTGGAACCCGGCGGTCGGGCTCACCTCCTATCATCGCGGCCGGCCGAAATGGCGCGACGACATCGCTGCCTTCGTGCCCGACGGCGCGCCTCCCGGCATGGTCGCAGCCGGTGCCGCCAACGGCGACTTCGGCCTTAGCGCCTGCCTCGCCCAAGGGTTTGCCGCCGGCGCGGCAGCGGCACATGATGCCGGACACAATGGCAAGGCCGGCACCGCGCCTGTTGCCAACGACGAGGCATTCTCGCTGACGCCGCTCTGGCACGTCGCCGGCAAGGGCAAGGCTTTCGTCGACTACCAGCACGATGTCACCGCCTCCGACATCGAACTGGCGCAGCGCGAGGGTTTTGAATCGGTCGAGCATCTGAAGCGTTACACGACGCTTGGCATGGCAACCGACCAGGGCAAGACCTCTAATGTCGCCGGCCTCGCCATCATGGCTGCGGTGACCGGAAAATCCATTCCAGAGACCGGCACGACGATCTACCGGCCGCCTTACGTGCCGGTCGCCATCGGCGCCTTTGCTGGCCATCATCGCGATGAGACGTTCCATGCGACACGGCTGACGCCGTCGCATCACTGGGCCGCCGAACAAGGTGCCGTCTTCGTCGACACCGGCCTGTGGAAGCGCGCGCAATGGTATCCGCGTGCCGGTGAGAAAGACTGGCTGGAATCCGTCACCCGCGAGGTCAAGGCGGTGCGAAGCAGCGTCGGCTTCTGCGATGTCTCGACGCTCGGCAAGATAGACGTGCACGGCCCCGATGCCGGCGCCTTCCTCGACCGCGTCTACATCAACACCTTCTCCAACCTCGCCGTCGGCAAGGCGCGCTATGGGCTGATGCTGCGCGAGGACGGCATCGTCTATGATGACGGCACGACGTCGCGGCTGGCCGAGGACCATTATTTCCTGACCACCACCACGGCCAAGGCCGGGCTGGTGATGCAGCATCTCGAATTCTGCCGGCAGGTGCTGTTTCCCGGGCTCGATGTGCAACTGACCTCGGTCTCCGACCAGTGGGCGCAGTTCTCGATCGCCGGGCCAAAGACCCGCGATCTGCTGAAGGAGATCGTCGACCCGGCGGAGGATCTGTCCAATGAAGGCTTTCCGTTCATGGGCGCGCGGGAAGTCGCTTTGCGCGGCGGCATCACGGCAAGGCTGTTCCGCATCTCCTTCTCCGGCGAGATGGCCTTCGAGATTTCCGTTCCGGCGCGCTATGGCGAGGCGATGGCGCGCAATCTGATGCTGGCAGGCGCGCCATTCGGCGTCACGCCTTACGGCACCGAGGCGCTCGGTGTCATGCGCATCGAAAAGGGCCATATCGCCGGACCGGAACTGAGCGGCACGACGACGGCCGCCGATCTTGGCCTCGGTAAGATGATGTCGACCAAGAAGGACTTCATCGGCCGCGTCATGTCCGGCCGCGAGGCATTGGTCGCGCCCCACCGGCAGGTCGTGGTCGGCATCAAGCCGACGGACGGAGCGCGCCGCTTGCGCTCGGGTGCGCACATCATCCCGAAGGGGCAGACGCCCGGACCTGATAACGACCAGGGCTATGTCACCTCGGTCTGCTTCTCGCCGACGGCAGACCAGTGGATCGGGCTGGCGCTTGTCGAACGCGGACGCGAGCGCATCGGCGAGATCGTTCACGCGCATGACCCGATACGCGGCGAAGATTATGATGTCGAACTCTGCAATCCCGTCTTCTATGATCCGGACGGAGGGCGCCAGCGTGGCTGAGTTTTCCTGGGACATCCGCAGCCCGCTCGACCGTGCGCTCGCGGTGGGACGGTATGGTGCGCATGGCGATGCCGGCGTGACGCTGACCGAGATCCGTAATTTCGACCTCGTCCAGGTGATGGCGCGGCGCGGCAAGGCGGCTGACATGGCCAAGGCTGCGAAAGGCCGGCTTGGTGTTGCCGCCCCAGAAACGCCGAAGGCGGTCCCCACAGCTGACGCAACGCTGATCTGGTCGGGACCGGATCAGTTTTTCGTCCTGTCGAAGGGTGGCAGGCATGCGATTGGGGCGCTTGCGCCTGCCTTTGCTGAATCGGCATCGCTCTCCGACCAGTCGCACGCGCGGGCGCTGATCAGCGTCTCCGGCACCAAGGCGCGGGCGATGTTGGCCAAGCTGTCGTCGATCGATTTGTATGCCGATGCGTTCGCGATTGACGCGGCTGCCACGACCTCGATGGATCACACCAGCGTCACGCTCTGGCGGAGCGCTGATCGAGATGGATTGGCCGTATTCAACGTTCTGGTGTTCGCGACTTTCGCCGAAAGCCTGTGGCACACGATGCTGGATTCGGCTGCGGAGTATGGTGTGGTTATCGGGCATTCAGAAGATTTGGCGTAGCCCTTGCGCGCTTCTTCCCTTCTCCCTTGTGGAGAAGGTGGCCTCGCGAAGCGAGGTCGGATGAAGGAGTGCTCCAGCTTGGCAAAAACTGCGATCCGTCGCCCATCCCTCAACCGTCTCGGCGCTGCGCGCCGATCCACCGCTCGGGGGCGAGCCACGGGTCTCGCCCCGTCCTTCAGACCCCACAAGGGGAGAAGGAAGAAAGGGCAGCCCGCCTTGCCAAACGCAATCGCGCTGCTATTCTTGCTGCTAAAATAATTTTACACACAGGCAAACTTGTTTCTCGAACCGCAAGGCTGAGATGAGCCAGTCGCCCTACCCCGCCGTCCTATCCGGACCGCCGCGCCCGAGCCTCATCCTGAGGCCCGGCCAGATCGCGCTGCCGCCGGGCATGGAGCGGTATACGATCCAGGGCAATGGCGCGGTGCTGATTGAGGTCGAGGCCGGCGACACGATCACGGTGCGCAATGTCGAAGGCGGCCAGGCCTGCGAGTTGCTGGCCTGGGACAGCAACGGCGCCACCGACCCCGGCATCTTCGGCGAGACATCCAACAGCAATGCCGCCGGCATCAAGGCGCTACTCGCCGAGGGCGATGACAGTCTGGGCGCGTTGCGGCGTGGGCTGGCGCGTCGACAGGTGCAGCTCGATCAGGCAAAGGCGGTGCGGGTGTTCGGCGCCACCACGCCTGCCGGTACGGAACAGGCATTCCCCGTCACCCGCGACGGCTCGATGATCATCGCCGCCCCCGGCGGGCCGATGCTGGTCGACGGCCATGACACGGCTACGCCGCTTACCGTCATCGTGCGCCGTGCCACGATCCGCCTGAAAACAAGATCGCAACTTGCAGATCCCCTCGCCGATCCGGTGCTCGATCTGCGCGTCCATTCGGCAACCGCCGAATCCTATTTCGTCAAAGCGGGCGACTATCTGCAGATCATCGATGTCGACGGCCGCCAATGCACCGATTTCCAGTGCTTTTCGGCGCGCAAGCTGGACAGGGGCATCGACCATCCGCTCGATGTGACGACGACCCGCACGCTGATGGGGTCCAGCTATCCGATGCCCGGCCTGCATTCGAAATACTACGACCAGGACATGGAGCCGCTGGTCGAGGTGGTGCAGGACACATGCGGCCGGCATGACGCCTTCGCGCTGGCGTGTGCCGCCAAATATTACGACGACATCGGCTATCCCGGCCACACCAACTGCTCGGAGAATTTCAACGGCGCGCTGGCCGGCAAGGGTGTCAATCCCCGCGCCGGCTGGATGGCGATCAACTTCTTCTTCAACACGACGATCGATGCGCATGGCGTGATGGTGTCCGATGAGCCGTGGTCACGCCCTGGCGACTATGTGCTGCTCAGGGCGTTGACCGACATCGTCTGCGTCTCCTCCGCCTGCCCCGACGACACGACGCCGGCCAATGGCTGGGATCTCACCGACATCCATGTGCGGACCTATTCCGGCCAGCACAAATTCTCGCGAGCGATCGCCAGACGCATGACGCCCGATTCGGAACCGAAAATGACCCGCGAGACATCCTTTCATTCCAGCTTTGCCAAGCATACCCGCAACTTCGCCGAATACCGGGGCTACTGGCTGGCCAACTCCTTCGCCAAGGAAGGCCCGATCGCCGAATACTGGGCCTGCCGGCAGGACGCCGTGATCATGGACCTGTCGCCGCTCAGAAAATTCGAGGTCACCGGCCCGGATTCGGAAGCACTGCTGCAATACACCCTGACCCGCGACGTGAAAAAACTCGGCGTCGGTCAGGTCGTCTACTCCGCCATGTGCTACGAGCATGGCGGCATGATCGACGACGGCACGCTGCTGCGGCTCGGCAAGGACAATTTCCGCTGGGTCGGCGGCGACGATCTGTCCGGCGAATGGCTGCGCGAGACGGCGACAAAGCTCAACCTCAACGTGCTGGTGCGCTCGTCGACCGACCAGATGCACAATGTCGCCGTACAGGGGCCGAAGAGCCGTGACATTCTCAGGGAGGTGATCTGGACCTCGCCGCTGCAGCCGTCGATCGATGAACTCGAATGGTTCCGCTTCGCCGTTGCCCGCATCGGCGGCGGCAATGGCATTCCGGTCGTGGTGTCGCGCACCGGCTATACCGGCGAGCTCGGCTATGAGATCTGGTGCCATCCGCGCGACGCCGAAAAAGCTTTCGACGCTATCTGGGAAGCCGGCCAGCCGCACGGGCTGAAGCCGATGGGGCTGCAGGCGCTCGACATGGTGCGCATCGAGGCCGGGCTGATCTTCGCAGGCTACGAGTTCTCCGACCAGACCGATCCGTTCGAGGCCGGCATCGGCTTCACCGTGCCGCTGAAGACCAAGACCGACGATTTCATCGGCCGCGACGCGCTGATCCGCCGCAGGGAACACCCGCAGACGAAATTGGTGGGCCTCGACATCGACAGCAATGTCGCGGTCGGCCATGGCGATTGCGTGCATGTCGGCCGTGCCCAGATCGGCGTCGTCACGTCAGGCATGCGCTCGCCGGTGCTGAACAAGAACATCGCGCTGGCGAGGCTCGACGTCACCCATGCGGCCATCGGCAGGGAGGTCGAGATCGGCAAGCTCGACGGCCATGCCAAGAGGCTGCCGGCGCGAGTCGTCGCCTTCGCCCATTACGATCCGCAGAAGACCCGGCCGCGCTCCTGACTGCTGCCTTCCGGACAGGGCAAAACCGGGCGCCGGCAGCGCCGCGAGGCGTATAGTTGCCTGCGCGCGCAAGCGTGATGTGCACGGCGTCACAAAACGCTTGACGTGAAAGCGCGTCGGATCAATCTTCACTCCTAAGAAAAAAATACGACTGAGTGGAAACACCGGAGTCGTGAGGTCATGTGCCGGGGAGCAAAGCTTCGCAAAGCCGAGGCATCGCTGGCGGGGAACACGAGAAAAAGGGGAAGTCACTGACATGAGCACCATAAGCACGGCCCTCGAGCAGCCTGCCGAAAGCAAGCTGCTCAGGCATATCGACTGGCGCGGCGCCTTCTGGGTGGCGAGCGGCGTTCCGGCGCTGGTCCTGTTTTCGATCGGCGGCATTGCCGGCACGACCGGGACGCTGGCCTTCCTGATCTGGACGGTGTCCATGATCATGGGCTTCCTGCAATCCTTCACCTATGCCGAGATCGCCGGCCTGTTCCCGAACAAGTCGGGCGGCGCCTCGATCTACGGCGCCACCGCCTGGCTGCGCTACTCCAAGTTCATCGCGCCGCTGTCGGTGTGGTGCAACTGGTTCGCCTGGTCGCCGGTGCTGTCGCTCGGCTGCTCGATCGCCGCCGCCTATATCCTCAACGCACTGGCGCCGGTGCCGATCTTCACCGAGACCTCTGCGGAAGTGGTCGCCTATATAGCGGCGCATGCCGGAACGGCGCCGGCCGACGCCATCACGGCGGTGACCGCGGCCGCGACGCCGGCGATCCGCAACTGGACGCTGTACAGCCACACGCTGGGTCCGGTCTCCTTCACGCTCAACGCCACCTTCGTCATCGGCGCGGTACTGATGCTGATCATCTTCTCGATCCAGCATCGCGGCATCCTCGGCACGGCCAATGTGCAGAAATATATCGGCCTGCTGGTCATCATCCCGATGCTGATCGTCGGTGTCGTGCCGATCTTCACCGGACAGATCAACTGGGCCAACTTCTCGCCGTTGGTGCCGCTGGCCGCCGCCTATGCGCCGGACCCAGGCACCTGGAACATCGCCGGCTGGACGCTGGTGCTCGGCGGCATGTTCATCGCCGCCTGGTCGACCTACGGCTTCGAAACCGCCGTCTGCTACACCTCCGAGTTCAAGAACCCCGGTACCGACACGTTCAAGGCCATCTTCTATTCCGGCCTGCTCTGCATGCTTCTGTTCATCCTGGTGCCCTTCACCTTCCAGGGCGTGCTCGGCTTGAACGGCATGCTGGCGACACCCATCGTCGACGGCTCGGGGGTCGCGGACGCGCTGGCCGGCATGGTCGGCGGCGGCAAGATCATCCACAGCCTGCTGGTGATGCTGATGATCCTGGCGCTGGTGCTGTGCATCATGACGGCGATGGCCGGCTCCTCGCGCACGCTCTACCAGGGCTCGGTCGACGGCTGGCTGCCGCGCTATCTCAGCCACGTCAACGAACATGGTGCGCCGACGCGGGCGATGTGGACCGACCTCTGCTTCAACCTGATCGTGCTGGCCATCGCCTCGGCTGACGCGACGAGCTTCTTCTTCATCCTCGCCGTGTCGAACTGTGGCTACATCATCTTCAACTTCCTCAACCTCAATGCCGGCTGGATCCACCGCATCGACAACGGCCACATCGCGCGGCCGTGGAAGGCGCCGACCTGGCTTCTCGGGATCGGAGCGATCTTCGCCTATGTCAACGCGATCTTCATGGGCGCCGGCGCCAAGGTGTGGAACCCGATGGCGCTGTGGGCCGGACTGATCACAGCGGCCCTGATCATCCCGGTGTTCTGCTTCCGCCACTACATTCAGGACAAGGGCAAGTTCCCCGACCACATGCTGGCCGATCTCGGCATGACGGGAGCTGACCTCGCGGTGAAGAAAGCCGGCATGCTGCCCTATCTGACGCTGGTCGCCGGTGTGGCGGTGATGCTGATCGCCAACTGGATATTCGTCATCTGACAGGCCGACTTAACTGACATCGGGCGCGCTACGGCGCGCCCGATTTTTTTCGGCCACTGACCAGAGCCTCGCATCAACCAGCCTTGCGAACTGCCGATTTCGCGTCTTCGAAGAACCGGTTAGGCGGCCGCTTCAGGCCGAGATTCTCGCGCAGCGTCGATCCCTCATACTGCCGCCTGAAGATGCCGCGCCGCTGCAGCTCGGGCACCACCTTCTCGACGAAATCGTCGAGCCCGGCGGGCAAATAGGGGAACATGATGTTGAAACCGTCCGATCCCTCGGTGACCAGCCATTCCTCCATCTCGTCGGCGATCGTTTGCGGTGTGCCGACGAAGGCGAGGCCGGAATAGCCGCCCAGCCGCTGGGCAAGCTGGCGCACGGTCAGGTTTTCGTTCCGGGCGAGCTCAATGACGCGCTCGCGGCTGCTCTTCGAGGCATTGGTTTCCGGTATTTCAGGCAAAGCGGCGTCAGGATCAAAGGTCGACGCGTCATGCCCAAGGGCGATCGACAGCGAGGCAATGCCGCTCTCGTAATAGACCAGGCTGTCGAGCTTCGCCCGCTTGGCCCGCGCGTCCTCGACACTGTCGCCGACGATGACGAAAGCACCAGGTAGGATCTTGATGTCGTCACGGGAGCGGCCGAGTTTTTGTGCCCTGCCCTTGACGTCGGCAAAGAAGCGTTGCCCGGCGGCGAGATCACCATGGGCGGCGAAAATCACCTCGGCCGTTTCAGCCGCCAGTTGCCGCCCGGCTTCCGACGCACCGGCCTGGACGATGACCGGCCAGCCCTGTACCGGACGCGCAATGTTGAGCGGCCCGCGTACGGAGAGGTGCTCGCCCTTGTGGCCCAGCACATGCAGTTTGGCCGGATCGAAATAGAGCCCGCTCTCGGCGTCGCGGATGAAGGCGTCGTCGGCGAAACTGTCCCACAGGCCGGTCACGACATCGTAGAATTCCCGCGCCCGGTGATAGCGCTCGTCATGCTCGACATGTTCGTCCAGCCCGAAATTGAGGGCCGCATCAGGGTTGGACGTGGTGACGATGTTCCAGCCGGCGCGGCCGCCGCTGATATGGTCGAGCGACGCGAAGCGGCGCGCAATGTGATAGGGCGCGTCGAAAGTCGTCGATGCGGTGGCAACCAGCCCGATATGGTCTGTGACGGCGGCCAGCGCCGACAAGAGCGTGAACGGCTCGAACGAGGTCACCGTATGGCTGCGCCGCAGCGCCTCGATCGGCATGTTGAGCACGGCCAGATGGTCGGCCATGAAGAAGGCGTCGAACTTCGCGGCTTCCAGCGTCTGAGCGAAGCGCTTCAGATGCGCGAAGTTGAAGTTGGCGTCAGGATAGGCGCCGGGATAGCGCCAGGCGCCGGTGTGCAAGCTGACCGGGCGCATGAACGCGCCAAGCCGCAATTGCCGTTTTTCTGTCATGGAAAGACACCCTGATGAGGACGAGCGTTGCCGCTCCGGTGTCACCCAGCATGGAGCCGCTTTGCGGCCCTTGGAAGGAATTCTGTTTTGCAAAATCGGCAGCGGCGAGAATTTTCATCGGCGTGTCGGCGCAGCCGTCACGCCGCCTCATCCGCCATCGCCGACGGCGGATGATCCGACAGAACCGCTCTATTCCGCGGCCAGGGCCAGTTGCGGCCGCTCAGTCGCCAACTCTGGCTCGGGCGCCTGCTCACTGTTCACGACCTTCTTCGGTTCGCGGCCGAAGAACAGGGCGTAGCCTGCCGGCAGCACCAGGATGGTCAGCACGGTGGCAACCATGATGCCGCCCATCATGGCGTAGGCGAGCGGCCCCCAGAACACGGCGCGCGAGATCGGGATCAGCGCCAGCACCGCCGTCATCGCCGTCAGCACGATCGGCCGGAAACGGCGCACGGCCGAACCGATGATGGCCTCCGATCGCTCCATGCCCCTGGCGATGTCCTGGTCGATCTGGTCGACCAGGATGATCGAGTTGCGCATGATGATGCCGAGCAGCGCGATGACGCCGAGGATGGCGACGAAGCCGAACGGCGCACCGCTGATCAAAAGCGCGGCAGCCGCCCCGATGATGCCGAGCGGGCCGGTTGCCAGCACCAGCATCGCCTTGCCGAAGTTCTGCAGCTGGATCATCAAGAGCACGACAATGATGGCCAGCATGATCGGCGCCTTGGCGGCGATCGACGCCTGGCTTTCGGCCGAATCCTCGGCACCGCCCTGGATCTCGATCTTGTAGCCGGGCGCCAGACCGTCGCGCAGGCCCTGCATGTCCTTGTACATTTTGGTGACGACGTCGTTGGATTGCACACCGTCGGGCAGCGTTGCGCGCACGCTGATGGTCGGCAAGCGGTCACGGCGCCATTCGATGCCTTGCTCCAGCACCGGCACCACCTTGGCCACCTGCGACAGCGGCACGAAGCCGCCGAAATCGGTCGGGATATAGACCGAGTCGACCGAGGACAGCAGGCTCCGGCTGGCATCCGGCTCGCGGGCGACGATGGAGACCGTCTCCTCGCCATCACGGAAGTCGTCGAGCGGCGCACCAGCCATGGTCGCCTGCAGCATCTGGCGGATGCGCTGCGAGGTGACGCCGAGCGCCCGGGCGCGATCCTGGTCGATGACCAGCTTCATCGCCGGCACCGGCTCGAGCCAATCGTCATGCACGGCGCCCAGCAGCGGATCCTCGCGGAATTTCGCCTTCACCTGGTCGGCGATGCGGCGCACCTCCTGGCGGTCGGGACCCATGACGCGCATCTGCACCGGCCAGCCGGTCGGGGGGCCGAGGAACAGGCGGTCGACCTTGGCGCGGATCGAGGGGAAATCCTCGGCCAGAACCGTGCGCAGCTTGACGATCAGCCGCTCGCGCGCCGGCTCGTCATTGGCCATCACCAGCATCTGGGCGAAGTTCGGGTTGCGCAGCTGCTGGTCGAGCGGCAGGAAGAAGCGCGGTGCGCCTTCGCCGATATAGGTGGCGATGAAACGCTTGTCCTTGTCGTCCATCATCTTGGCTTCCAGCGCCTTGGCCTGCGTTTCGACCTCCTTGATGCTGGTGCCTTCCGGCAGCCAGAGATCGACCAGGATTTCCGGCCGCGACGATTGCGGGAAGAAGTTCTGCGGGATGAACTGGAACGCCCAGAGGCTGGTGCCAAAAGTCACCAGCGTCATGACGAGCACGATGATGCGGTGGCGCACGGCCCAGCCGACGGTAGCGCGCAGCCGACGGTAGAAACGCGTGTCGAAGACGTCATGATGGGTGCCGGCATGCTTGCGCTGCTTGAGGATCATGTTGCCGAGCCATGGCGTGAAATAGACCGCGACGAACCAGGACACGATCAGCGCGATGCCGACGACATAGAACAGGGTGCGCACATATTCGCCGGCCGTGGAGGCGGCGAAGCCGACCGGGATGAAGCCGGCGGTGGTGATGAGCGTGCCGCTCAGCATCGGGAAGGCGGTCGACGTATAGGCGAAGCTCGCGGCCTCTATCTTGACCAGCCCCTCCTCTAGCTTGCGCTCCATCATCTCGACGACGATCATGGCGTCGTCGACGAGCAGGCCGAGCGCGATGATCAGGGCGCCCAGCGAAATGCGCTGCAGGTCGATGCCGAGCTCGTACATGATGGCGAAGGTGGCGGCCAGAACCAGTGGAATGGCGATGGCGATGACCAGCCCTGAACGCCAGCCGATCGAAAGGAACGAGACGACAAGCACGATCAGCAGCGCCTCGCCGAGCGCATGCATGAATTCGGCCACCGCATCCGTGACGACGCCCGGCTGGTCGGAAATCTGGTCGACCGACACGCCATAGGGCAGCGCTTCTTCAAAGCGCTTGTAGGTCGCCTCGACATCCTTGCCGACATCGGTGACCTTGAACCCCCTGGCCATGACGACACCAAGCTGCACGCTGTCATGACCGTTGAAACGGTATTTGCGCTGGAATGGATCTTCGAGCCCGGATGTCACAGTGGCAATGTCGCCGAGACGGGTAACCTGTCCGCCGGCACGCAGGCGCAATTCCCTGATATCGGCGGCCTTGGTGACGTCGCCTTCGACGGAGATGCGCACCGAATTGACGCCGGTGTCGACGGCACCGGCCGGATCGACATTGTTCTGGCCCTTGATGGCGTTCTGCAGATCGGGCAGCGTCAAGCCACGCTCGGCGAGCGCCTTGGACGAGACGTCGATGTAGAGCTTTTCCGGCTGGTCGCCGATGATGACGGCCTTCTCGACGCCGGGCGTCGTCAACAGCATGTCGCGCGCCTGGATGGCGAACTTTTTCAGCTCTGGATAGGAGAAGCCGTCACCGCTGATCGAATGCAGGGTGATGAAGGTGTCGCCGAACTCGTCGTTGAAATAGGGGCCGAGCAGGCCTTGCGGCAGGTCGCCGGAGATGTCGCCGACCTTCTTGCGCACCTGATAGAAGGCGTCCGCCACTTCGGCGGCGTTGGTGTCGCCCTTGATCTGCACGGTGATGATGGCGCTGCCGGCGCGGGTGAAGGAGCGCACGAAGTCGAGATGCGGCGTTTCCTGCAGCTTGCGCTCGATCTTGTTGACGACCTGGTCCTCCATTTCCTGGATCGAGGAGCCAGGCCAGATCGCCTGCACGACCATGACGCGGAAGGTGAAATCCGGGTCTTCCTTCTGGCCCATGCGCATCAGGCCGAGCGCACCGGCGATGATGATCAGCCCGAACAGGAAGCGCGCGATGGAGGGATGGCCGATGGCCCAGCGCGACAGGTTGAAGGGCCGCTTTTCTTCAGTGGAGGTCGTCATCGTTGCAGGTCCACTTTGCTTGTTTGCCGGCGCCTGGCGCTTCGAAGAAGCACGGCGCGCGAAACGAAATCATCCGCGTTCGATCTGGCTTCCGGGCGGCGAGGCTTTCCGAGCGGAGAGACACTCATCGCGGTGGGACGCTTAGGTCGATGCGGGGGTACATCGGCCGTGACGTCTCAACCTTCGGGCGCACGCCGCCCGGAAACCTGCGGCCGCGGGAACGCGCGGCCGACCTATCTGTCCTCAGCGCAGCCGGCTGGCGTCGTCGCCCTCGGCTGAGGCTGATTGCTGCGCTACGCCGCCGGCGAGCTTCACCCTGAGATTCTCGGTCATGAACTGGGTGCCGGCGGCGACCACGACATCGCCGGGCTTCAATCCTTCGGCGACGCGCACGCCATCGGCGGCGAACTTGGCAACCTTCACCGGACGGGCATGAACGGTGTCGGCGCCACGATCGACGGTCCAGACGATCGACTGGCTGTCTTTTTCTGCCAACGCGCTCAAGGGGATCGAAACCAGCTGCTTCTCATTGGCGGCCGAGGCCTCGATACTGGCGGTCATGCCGAGAAGCACACGTGGATCATTGGGCAGGCTGACACGGACGGCGAAGGTGCGCGACTGCGGATCGGCGCTGCCGGCAACCTCGCGGACCTTGCCGTCAAGCGCCAGCGTGCTGTCGGCCCAAAAGCCCGCCTTGACTGACTTGCCCGGCTTGAACTCGGCGATTTCCATTTCCGGCACCGCGATCAGCACTTCCTTTTCGCCGTCGACAGCGACTGAAACCACCGGCGTGCCGGAGCCGACCACCTGGCCGACATCGGCGTTGACAGCCGTGACGATGCCGTCCCTGTCGGCCTTGAGGTCGGTATAGCCGACCTGGTTCTTGGCCTGGTCAAGCGACGAACGGGCGGAATCGCGCGTGGCGACGGCCTGATCGCGGGTCAGCGTCGCCTGTTCTAGCTGCGATTTCGGCGCGAAGTTCCTGGTGAAAAGCTGCTCGGCGCGCTTGCGCGCAAGCTCCGTCGTCTCGACCTGCCGTTCGGCGGCATCAAGCGCTGCCTGCGCGCTCTTGACCGACAGGTCGTAGTCGATGGGATCGATGCGGGCGAGCACATCGCCCGGCGCCACATGCTGACCGATGTCGACCAGACGCTCGGTGATCTTGCCGTTGACGCGGAAAGCCAGGGCGCTTTCGGTGCGAGCCCGCACAGACCCCGAATAGGAAAGCATGCGGGTGTCGTGCGCCTGAGCGATTTCGACGACCTTGACCGGGCGGATGATCTCCTTGACCTCGGCCTTCTCCTGGCTGCAGCCGGCAAGCGCGAGCGCCGCGACGACAAGGCCCGCGACCGGCAACCGGCGGATGATGGAATGGGACAAAGACACCTTGGCACTCCCGAACTGGAGATAAACTGTCGACCTGCGCCCGACGGGCGCCGGCTATTTCTTCAAGGCCTTGATCGCATAGTCGATCAGGTCGTCGGGCATGGCCCGGTTGGTCTTGGCAAGGCACTGCGCCACCATCTGCGGATGGCAAAGGATGATTGTAGCGGCGCCGAAGCAGCGCGAAGCGATCGCCGGGTCCTGCTCCGCGAACTCGCCGGCCTCGATGCCGTCACGG
Source organism: Mesorhizobium sp. 43Arga (assembly GCF_053714255.1). Taxonomy (NCBI): domain Bacteria; kingdom Pseudomonadati; phylum Pseudomonadota; class Alphaproteobacteria; order Hyphomicrobiales; family Phyllobacteriaceae; genus Mesorhizobium; species Mesorhizobium sp. 43Arga. The sequence continues at coordinate 158,584 of NZ_JBSKBO010000004.1, read as the reverse complement.
ATGACCTCCGCGAAAAGATCGTGGATGCTGTCGACGTGCTTGTCGATGACGCCCCAGTCGCGCTCCAGCGCGACGATGACCATCTCATGGACCTTCTGCGCATCGAGCATGGTCTCGAGCGTCATCTTGTATTGCGCATGGATGTAGCGACGAAGCCGCTCTTCGGCGCCGATCGGCAGATGCATGATCTCGTAGGCCATCTTGTAGCTGGCGCCGAGCATCCGGCCACACACCGCCTGGTGGATTTCGACCTTGGAGGCGAAGAACCGATAGATGTTGGCCGGCGACATGCCGAGCTCGCGGGCGATGTCGGCAACATTGGTCTTGCCGTAGCCGTAGTGCCGGAACAGGCGCTCGGCGCAATCGAGAATGCGCGTCACATTCTCCTGTCTGGCGGCATCAACCACGATGTTGGCGGCTTCGGACATGGCTCTTTCGTTTGACAAGTGACGAATTTCAATTTTCGTCAGTCGTAAATTGAAGCAGGCGGGATGTCAACGCGAAATCGACGTACGCGTACAACATAGTGACAGATGGTGACATCCAACAGACGTCACCAAGCGGCCAAAGGATGCGGGCAACTCAAAATATTTTGAAAGAGGCCGCCGGCGCTTCAGGCGAGTTTGGCCATTTCCCGCAGCCGGAATTTCTGGATCTTGCCGGTCGAGGTCTTCGGGATCTCCGCGAAAATCACCGCTTTCGGCACTTTGAAGCGAGCAAGCAGCGCGCGGCAGTGCTCGACGATCTCGGCCTCGGTCGCGGTCTTGCCGGGTTTCAGTTCGACATAGGCAACCGGCACCTCGCCCCATTTGTCGTCATGGCGCGCCACTACGCCGCAGGAGGCGACCGACGGGTGTTTGTACAGCGCATCCTCGACTTCGATCGAGGAAATGTTCTCGCCCCCCGAGATGATGATATCCTTGGAGCGGTCCTTGAGCTGGATATAGCCGTCTGGGTGCATGACGCCGAGATCGCCGGAATGGAACCAGCCGCCGGCGAAGGCTTCATCACTGGCCTTGCGGTTTTTCAGATAGCCCTTCATGACGATGTTGCCACGGAACATGACCTCGCCGATGGTCTCGCCGTCGGCCGGCGTCGCCTGCATCGTCTCGGGGTCCATGACGGTCAGGCCCTCGAGCGCGGCATAGCGCACGCCCTGCCTTGCCTTCCTGGCGCTGCGCTCGCCCTTTGCGAGGCTGTCCCATTCGCCGTGCCATTCGTTGACCACGGCCGGGCCATAGGTCTCGGTCAGGCCGTAGAGATGGGTGACGGCAAAGCCGGCATCGGCCATGCCCGACAGCACGGCTTCCGGCGGCGGCGCGGCCGCGGTGTTGAAGGTCACCGTCTGCGCGAACGTGCGCTTGTCCTCATCCCTGGCATTGATCAGCACCGACATGACGACCGGCGCGCCGCAGAGATGGGTGACGCCATGATCGGCGATGGCATCGTAGATCGGCTTCGGCCGCACCCAGCGCAAGCAGACATGGGTGCCGGCCTGGACGGCCAGCGTCCACGGAAAGCACCAGCCATTGCAGTGGAACATCGGCAGCGTCCAGAGATAGACGGCGTGCTTGGCCATGCCGGCATGGATGGTGTTGGTGTAGGCCATCAGGGCGGCACCGCGATGGTGATAGACGACGCCCTTGGGATTGCCCGTCGTGCCCGAAGTGTAGTTGAGCGAGATGGCGTCCCATTCATCGTCGGGCATCGACCAGGCGAAATCCTCGTCGCCGCCGGTGACAAAATCCTCATAGTCGAGCCCGCCGATCCGTTCCCCCTTCGGATAGGGGGCGTCGGCGGCGTAGTCGGGATCGTCATAGTCGATGACCAATGGCTTGACCTTGGCCAGATCGAGCGCCTGCCGGACGACGCCGGAGAATTCGCGGTCGACGATGAGCACCTTGGTCTCGGCATGGTCGAGCTGGAAGGCGATGACCGCGGCGTCGAGGCGGGTGTTGAGCGAATGCAGCACCGCCTTGGTCATCGGCACGCCGAAATGCGCCTCCAGCATTGGCGGCGTGTTGGACAGCATCACGGTGACCGTCTCGCCCTTGCCGATGCCGCGCTTTTGCAGTGCCGAGGCAAGCTTCAGCGAGCGGCGCCAGAAATCGCGGTAGCTGATGCGCTGGCGGCCGTGGATGATGGCGACGTGATCGGGATAGGTCTTTGCCGCGCGCTCCAGATAGGTGAGCGGCGTCAGTGGCTGGTGGTTGGCCGCGTTCCTGTCGAGATCCTGTTCGTAAGGATTGCCCATCCGTCCTCCCCAAAGTCCTTTTCGAGCTTTCTAACCTTAGGGCTCTCGTCATGCCATCCCCCTGAATGGCCGAAAATGCTATGCTATCCGGGCTTTCTAGAATGACCATCCCGGATACTGTTTGTTTAGAGACGATCGCGCTCACACATCCCAATTTGACTTTTGTCGAGAGCCGTGACTAATGTCAGCCGAGGAGACGGCATGGCGATCCGACCGGCAGAACAACTCATTCACAAAGCCGCCTGGCTCTACTATGCGCATGGCCTGCGGCAGGATCAGGTTGCAAGCCAGCTTAACATTTCGCGTGCTTCGGTGGCCATGTATCTGCGCAAGGCGCGCGAGACCGGCATCGTCAACATCTCGACCTCGACCCAGCTATTCACCGACGACGTGATGGCGCGCAGGCTCGAGGACGCGCTTGGCCTCGACGCGGTCTGGATCGCGCCGGAGAACGGCCATATCCCGGACCCATCGACTGATATCGCCGTACTGGCGGCGAGCGTCTTTCTCGAACTGGTCAAGAAAGGCGACCGCATCGGCGTCGCCTGGGGCCGCACCGTCTACATGATCGCCGATATCATGTCCTATGCCGACCTGCAGGATGTCACGGTGGTGCAGCTCTGCGGCAATCTCGGCGCGCCCTACTCCTATCGGCCCGACCAGTGCACCATGGAGATCGCGCGGCGGCTCAACGCCAAGGGGCTTAATTTCTACGCGCCGCTGGTGCTGTCGACGGAAGAGCTGGCGCGTGCGCTGCGCGCCGAGCCGGTGATCCGTGAGCAGTTGGGCGGCGTCAGTGATTGCAATCTCGCGCTTTTTTCCGTCGGCACCGTCGATGCCGACAGCCATGTCGTCAAATGCGGCGCGCTGAACCCGGACGAAATGGCCGCGTTGCGCGGGATCGGCGCCGCCGGGGTGATCGCCGGACAGATCATCGACGCCAGGGGCGAGGCGCTCGACTGCAGCTACAACCGCCGGGTCATTTCGGCTGAACTCGCTTCGCTGCGCGCCATCGAAAAACGCCTGATGGTGGTGCAGGAGGACAGCAAGTTCGAACCCCTGCTGGCGGCACTCGCCGGCGGGCTTTGCACGCATCTGGTGGTCGGCGCGCATATGGCGCAACGGCTGCTCGATCATGCCGGAGCGGCACCACAAAAAGCATCCTGAAAAAGCACCCCCTCGCCGGCGCATTGTCATCAAGGCGTCGCGGCATTCCTGTTTCACCACCCAAGACAGCAACTGGACGAAGCGAACATGAAGAATTTGTGGAACGACGACGCGGCCGAGAAACTTGTTGCCGACTATGCCAAGAAAGGCGTCGGCCGCGACCTCGCACTGCGCGTCTACACGACGCGGCTGCTGGGCGGCGTGCCGCAGCTGGTCCTGCATGGCGGCGGCAACACGTCCTGCAAGATCAAGGCGACCGACCTGGTCGGCGATGAGTGGGACGTGCTCTGCGTCAAGGGCAGCGGCTGGGACATGGCCGTCATTGAGCCGCAGGGCCTGCCGGCGGTGAAGATGGGCGCGCTGCTCAAGGCGCGTGCTCTGGACAGGCTTTCCGACGAGGACATGGTGGCACTGCAGCGGGCGAACCTCATCGATCCGTCCTCGCCCAACCCTTCGGTCGAGACGCTGCTGCATGCCTTCCTGCCGCACAAATTCGTCGATCACACCCATTCGACCGCGATCCTGGCCATCGTCGACCAGGAGGACTCGAAGCCGTTGGTGAAGACGGTGTTCGGCAGCAAGATGGGCTATGTGCCTTACATCATGCCGGGCTTCGACCTCGCCAAGGCGGCGGCCAACGTCTTCGATGCCGATCCGACGGTCGAAGGACTGATCCTCGACAAGCACGGCATCTTCACCTTCGGCGACGATGCCAAACAGGCCTACGACCGGATGATCCACTATGTGAATGTCGCCGAGGAGTACGTCGCTGAGAATGCCAAGCCGAAGGCGGCAAAGGCGGCGTTGCCGGCAAAGCTCGCCACGCCGGCTTCCATCGCGCCGATGCTGCGCGGCGCCGTTGCGGTGCCGCGTGGCGAAGGCCGCTTCGACCGCATGATCTCTGACTTCCGCACGTCGGACGCCATTGTCGATTTCATCAATTCGGCCGCGATCGCCGACTATGCCGGACGCGGCGTGTCGACGCCGGATCTGTCGATCCGCATCAAGACCGGACCGATGGCGGTGCCGGCGCCCGATGCGGAGAAGGCCGGCGACTACAAGGCCGTCATCAAGAGCCATGTCGACGCCTTCGCCAAGGACTATCGCGCCTATTTCGAGACCAATGACGCGCTCGACGACGTCAAGCGCACCATGCTCGACCCGATGCCTCGGCTGACGCTGGTGCCGGGGCTCGGCATGTTTGGCCATGGCCGCACGCTGAAGGATGCCAGGATCGCCTCCGATGTCGGCGAGATGTGGATCGAGGCGGTGCGCGGCGCCGAAGCTGTCGGCCGTTTCCACCCGCTGTCCAAGGCCGATTTGTTCCCGCTGGAGTACTGGTCGCTCGAACAGGCCAAGCTTGCCTCCAACAAGCCGAAGCCGCTAACCGGCCAGGTGGTGCTGATCACTGGCGGCGCCGGCGCGATCGGGGCTGCGACGGCAAAACTGTTCGCCGACAATGGCGCCCATGCGGTCGTCGTCGATGTCGATGGCGACAAGGCCGCCGATGCAGCCAAGAAAGCAGGCAACAATTCGATCGGCGTCGCCGCCGACATCACCGACCCGGCCCAGGTGCGCGCCGCCTTCGACAAAGCGGTCGCCGTGTTCGGCGGCGTTGACATCCTGGTCTCCAATGCGGGTGCGGCCTGGGAAGGCCGGATCGGCGAGCTCGACGATGCGCTGCTGCGCAAGAGCTTCGAGCTTAATTTCTTCGCCCATCAGTCGGTGGCGCAGAACGCCGTGCGCATCATGCTGGAACAGGGCACCGGCGGTGTGCTTCTGTTCAACACCTCCAAGCAAGCGGTCAATCCGGGTCCGAAATTCGGCGCCTATGGCGTGCCGAAGGCGGCGACTTTGTTCCTGTCCAGGCAATACGCGCTCGACTACGGCGCCCATGGCATCCGTTCGAACGCGGTCAACGCCGACCGCATACGCTCGGGGCTTTTGACCGACGCCATGATCGCCAGCCGCTCCGGCGCGCGCGGCGTGTCTGAGAAGGAATACATGTCCGGCAATCTGCTCGGCCAGGAAGTGACGGCACAGGATGTGGCGCAGGCCTTCCTGCATCACGCGCTGGCCGAACGCACCACCGCCGACGTGACCACGGTGGACGGGGGCAACATCGCGGCAGCGCTGCGGTAGGCTTTTCGGCAGACAACAAAAAGGGCGGCCCGCGGACCGCCCTTTTCATATGTGCTACGACGACCCCTACTTCGCGTTCGGGTTCGGCATCCAGGCCGGCATGGCGACATTGGCATGGGCGAACTGCGGCAGCTTGGCCGACAGGTCTTCCATGTTCTTGATGTCCTTGTCGATCAGCTCCTTCTGGGTGATCAGCGTCGGCGGCACGATGACGTTGTGGCCGGGGTCTTCACCGGCGAGCAACTGCGCCAGAGCGCGCACCGAAACCTGGCCGACGACGGCCGGGTTGGTCGCCGCGGTCGCCGCCCAGGCGCTGTCGGGTTCGCGCATCGCGGATATGTCCGATGTCGAGATGTCGGCCGAGTAAATCTTGATGCCCTTGTTCAGGCCGGCTTCGTCGACGGCGATCTTCACGCCCTTGGCGAATTCGTCATAGGGGGCGAACATCACCTTGATATCCGGATGCGCCGACAGCACCGAACGCGCCTGATTGGCGACGGAGTTGGCGATCGGGTTGTCGAGCGTGCCGAACATCGCCACTTCCTTGATGCCCGCATATTTCTTCTTCACGTCGACCCAGGTCTCGTTGCGGCGGTCGAGCGGCGCGATGCCGGCGACATAGACATAGCCGGCATTCCAGCTGTCACCATTGTCCTTCACCGCCTGCTCGAGCGCGAGGCGGGCGAGGTCCTTGTCCGACTGTTCGATCTGCGGGATCTTGGGGTTTTCGACATTGACGTCGAAGGCCACCACCTTGATGCCGGCGTCGACCGCGCGCTGGGCCGCATCCTTCATCGATTCCGTCAGGCCGTGCTGAATGATGATGCCTTGCACGCCGAGCGCGATGGCCTGGTCGACCATGTCGGACTGAAGGGCGGCATCCTGGCGGCTGTCGAGCACGCGCAGGTCGATGCCGAGCGCCTTGGACTGCGCCTCGACGCCCGAGAGGTAGGCCTGGAAGAAGTCGCCGGTCGAGAGATAGCGCACCAGCGCGATCTTGACGCCGGGCTTGTCGAACGGCGCCGGCTTATCGGCGCCCAAAGCCGGGACCTGCATCAGCATGGTTGCGCCGGCCAGCCCGAGCGCCACCTTCCCCAGAAGTCTTCTCGTGATGTTCACCTTGTTTTCCTCCACTCTTGTTGAACCCAAATCCTGTCAGGTCGAGACTACCCCCTGCCCCTGCCCGAAAGGGCAAAGGTGAAGACAAGGGCGACGACCAGAACCACGCCCTTGACGAAATCCTGCGTGTAGTAAGGCGCGTTCATCATCGTCAGGCCTTGCAGCAAGATGCCGACGAACAGCGCGCCGACAGCGGTACCGAAGGCGTTCGGCTTGGCGGCGCCAAGCACCGCGTAGCCGATCAGCGCCGCGGCAACCGCATCGAGCAGCAGATTATTACCCGAGGCGATGTCGCCTCGTCCAAGCCGGGCGGCGAGCAAAATGCCGCCGATCGAGGCAAAAACTCCTGAAATAACGTAGGCCCAGATCTTGTATGCCTTGACAGGCGCGCCGGCGAGTTCGGCGGCACGCTCATTCGAGCCGACCGCATACATCATGCGGCCGAAGCGAGTGTATTCGAGGAAGAACCAGATCAGCACGGCCAGCACCAGCAGCACCACCACCGACACCGGAATGAGGTTCGGGATGAAGAAGTCGAAGCGGTGGCGGCCGAGCGCCAGGAAGGCGTCGCCGAACTTGCCATTGGCGACCGAACCGTCAGGCATGGTCATGCCGGTGGCGATCGAGCGGCCCTCGGTCGGGATGCGCTGCAGGCCAACCAGCAGGAACATCATGCCGAGCGTCGCCAAGAGATCGGGCACGCGCATATAGACGATCAGCCAGCCATTGATCAGGCCGACAATGGCACCGATGAGCAGGCAGACGACGACCGCCACGACGGCGTTCTGCTCCAGCACCACCATCACATAGGCAGCCGCCATCATGGCCGATGTAGCGACCGAGCCGATCGACAGGTCGAAGCCGCCGACGACCAGCGTGGCGGTGACGCCGAGCGCCAGCACGCCGGTGATGGCGACCGATTGGAAGATGAAGACGGCACTTTGCGGCGAGACGAACCCATCGGCGGCGATCGCGAAATAAGCGACGAGCCCAAACAACAGGACGATAAACCCATAGCGTATGGCGTGGTCGCGCAACGTCATTCAGCGCACCCGCGCGACGCAGCCATTCTTATCCAACTCGGACCCATGGTCTCTCCATTCCAATCTACCGCCACGCTCAGGCGGCGCTGTGCAGCGGCCCGCCGGCGACTTCGGCCAGCAGGCGATCGAGATCGACTTCGGCATTGCGGTGTTCACCGACGATTGTGTGTTCCGACATCACCAGGATGCGGTCGGCCGTCTCCAGCGCCTCGTCGAGTTCGGTGACGAACAGAAGCGTCGCACGGCCATTGGCGCTTGCCCTCAATTTGGCGGCGATGTCGCGCCTGGCCGAGATGTCGACGCCCTGAAAGGGCTCGTCGAGAATGAACAACGCGGCATTCTGCGCCATCCAGCGGGCAACCATGACCTTCTGCTGGTTGCCGCCGGACAATGCCGACATTTCGTCTTTCTCGGAGCGGCAGACGATGCTGAGTTCCTCGATCTGGCGGCGAGCGGTGGCGCGTTCGAGGCGGCGCTTGAGCACACCCAGATTCGACATCCGCTTGAGGAACGGCAGGCTGACATTGCGCTCGATGTTGAAGCCGCCGACGATGCCGCTGGTGGCGCGGTCCTTGGCGACGAGGAACACGCCGGCGTCGATAGCATCGCCGGCCGATCGCGGCGCATACGGCCTGCCGTTCATCGTCATGGTGCCGGCCAGCGGCTTGCGCACGCCGAACAGCGTCTCGGCAAGCGCCGTCTTGCCGACGCCGACGAGGCCGGTGATGGCAACGACCTCGCCATCGCCAAGCGTCAGCGAAATCGGCCTGGCGCCCTGCCCTATGCGCAGGCCTTCGACGGTCAGGACCGGCCTGGCGGAACTCCTGGCAACGATCTGGTCGAGATGGATCTTGCGACCGAGCATGGCATTGACCGCGCCTTCATAATCGAGCGGCTTGCTGTCGAAGACGCCCGAAATGATCCCGTCACGCATCGAGACGATGCGGTCGGCGAGCCGCCTGATGTCGGACATGCGGTGCGAGATGTAGAGGATCGCCACCCCTTGCTCGCGCAGCCGGTCGGCCAGCGCGAACAGCCGGTCGGCCTCGGCGCTGGAGAGCGAGGAGGTCGGCTCGTCGAGGATCAGCACTTTCGGCTGATGCGCCAAGGCGCGCGCGATCGCCACCATCTGGCGATCGGCCAGCGAAAGGTCGTTGACGCGGGCCCTGAGATCGATGGCCAGACCCATGCGGTCGGCGACCGCCTTGGCCTCGCGGCGCACCCGGGCGGGATTGAACAGGGTCGGCACGCCCTTGCCGCTCAGCCTGTCGAGCGTCAAATTGGTGGCGACATCGAGGTCAGCGACGACACCGTCATTGATATTCTGGTGCACGGTGACGACGCCGGCGCGGATCGCTTCCGCCGGCGTGTTCGGGGCAAAAGCCTGGTCGGCGAGGATCATGCTACCGCCGCCGCGTTCGTAGACGCCGCTGATGATCTTGACGAGGGTGGATTTGCCGGCGCCATTGGCGCCCATCAGCACGGTGACTTCGCCGGAATGCAGCTCGAGCGAGATGCCGCCAAGCACCTCGTTACGGCCAAAGGATTTCCTCAGTCCCTCTACACGGAACACGGCATTGCCGACCATGCGTTCCTCCCTGACCATGACGCTATGGGCTACATCGGCAATTGTCAACACGATTGACAATTGCCAGATCGCTTCCTAGCTTGGCCCCGCCGTCAAGGCTCCCTTATGATCGGAGCGCACAGACGGGAGGGAGACGAATGACCAGAAAATTGCCGTTCGAAGCACTGTCGGTGGAGACGCTCGCCACGCGCCTCGGCACGAACGAGGCGCTGTGCGCCAAGATCGGCAGGGACACGACACACTGGAAAGTCCGCGAGGTCGGCGACGGTAATCTGAACCTGGTGTTCATCGTCGAGGGCGCCGGCGGCGCGGCGGTCGTCAAGCAGGCCCTGCCCTATGTCCGCCTGGTCGGCGACAGCTGGCCGCTGCCGTTGAAGCGCTCCTTCTTCGAGTATCACGCGCTGACAAGGCAAGAGGCGCGCGCGCCGGGCTCCGTGCCGGCGATCTATTATTTCGATGAAGGCCAGGCGCTGATCATCATGGAGTATCTGGCGCCGCCACATGTTATTCTCAGGCGCGCCCTGATCGACGGGCGCCAGTTGCCCAACATCGCCAGGGATATCGGCTTGTTCATGGCCCGCACGCTGTTTCGCGGTTCCGACCTGTCGATGGTGACCAGGGATCGCAAGGCCGATCTGGCGCTGTTCGCCGACAATGTCGAGCTCTGCGACATCACCGAGAATCTGGTGTTCTCCGATCCCTATTTCGACGCCAAGATGAACCGGCATACACCGCAACTCGACAGCGTTGTTGCCGAACTGCGTGCCGATCGCGACCTCAAGGTCGAGGCGCAACGGCTGAAGCACATTTTCGCCGCCAACGCCGAGACGCTGCTGCATGGAGATCTGCATTCCGGCTCGATCATGGTCACCGACACGGAGACCCGGATGATCGATCCGGAATTCGCATTTTACGGGCCGATGGCCTTCGATGTCGGCATGCTGCTCGCCAATTTCTGGATGTCGTTCTTCTCGCAGCGCGGACATGAGGAGAAGGGCAAGCGCGACGCGATGCGCGCCTATCTGCTTGGGGTCACCGCACAGACATGGGCGGTATTCCGCGCCGAATTCTCGCATCTGTGGCACACGGAGCGCAGCGGCATGCTCTACCAAAGAAGCCTGTTCGAGGATCGGGGCGACAGGCTGGGCGCGGAACAGGCGCTCGACCATGTGCTGCACCAGATTTGGACCGATCTGCTCGGCTTTGCCGGCATCGAGGTGCACAGGCGCATCCTCGGCCTCGCCCACAATGCCGATTTCGAGACCATTGCCGATGAAGAGCTTCGCGCCAGTTGTGAGTCAAAGGCGCTGAAATTCGGCCGTCACATCGCCGTCAACCGGCGCCAGATACACAGCATCGACGAGGTCAACACCCTGGCCACGCTGATCGAACAGGAGAGCAGCATTTGAACGTCGGCGACCGCCACTACCGCACCATCTGGCTGAGCGACGACGGGCGTTCCGTCGAGATCATCGACCAGCGCTGGCTGCCGCATGATTTTCGCATCGAGACGATCGGCACGGTTGCCGGCATCGCCACCGCAATCCGCGACATGTGGGTGCGCGGCGCGCCGCTGATCGGCGTCACCGCGGCCTACGGCGTCGCCATGCAGATGGCGGATGATCCGTCCGACGCAGCGCTCGACGGCGTGTGGGAGACGCTGCACGAGACGCGCCCGACGGCGATCAATCTGCGCTGGGCGCTGGACGAGATGCGGCGCTTCCTCGAGCCGCTGCCAACGGAACAACGCGCCGCAGCCGCCTATCGGCGTGCCGGTGAGATCGCCGACGAGGATGTTGGACTGAACCGCGCCATCGGCGAGAACGGTCTCGCCATCATCAAGGCGATCGCGGCGCGCAAGCAGCCGGGCGAGACGGTCAATATCCTCACCCATTGCAATGCCGGCTGGCTGGCGACCGTCGACTACGGCACCGCCACCGCGCCGATCTATCTGGCAACGGAAGCCGGCATCCCGGTCCATGTCTATGTCGACGAAACGCGGCCGCGCAACCAAGGCGCCCAGCTCACCGCCTGGGAGATGGCCGGCCACGGCGTTCCGCACACGCTGATCGTCGACAATGCCGGCGGCCATCTGATGCAGCGCGGCGCGATCGACATGGTCATCGTCGGCACCGACCGGACCACCGCCGACGGCGATGTCTGCAACAAGATCGGCACCTATCTGAAGGCGCTTGCCGCCGCCGACAATGATGTGCCGTTCTATGTCGCGCTGCCCTCGCCGACCATCGACTGGACGGTGCATGACGGGCTCGAGGAGATCCCGATCGAGCAGCGTTCGGCGGACGAGGTCTCGCTTGTGTGGGGCAAGACCGCCGGCGGCGAGATCGCCCAGGTGCGCATCTCGCCCGAAGCGACGCCCGCCGCGAACCCGGCCTTCGACGTGACCCCTGCACGGCTGGTCAGCGGGCTGATCACCGAACGCGGCATCGCCAAGGCGTCACGCGAGGGCCTGAAGGCAATGTTCCCCGAGCGAGCATAGCGCCGAAACCGGCTAATACAGCGGCTTGCTCATGTGTCCCGGCGTCGGCCACTTGTCGGTGATGCCGGGCTGCACCGGCCGCTCGAGATAGGTCGACAGCACCACATAGCTGCGCGTCGAGGTGACGCCGGGCGTTTCGTAGAGGCGTGCAAGCAGGCCTTCCAGCGCCCTCGTATCTTCCGTGCGGACCTTCAGCAGCATGCAGGTATCGCCTGCGACGGTGTGGATCTCCTCGACTTCCGGATACTGCGAAACCGCCATCAGCTCCGGCGTCTTGCCCCAGCCCCTGGTGTCGATATGCACGAAGGCGAGCAGCGGCTTCTTCACCGCCTTGGGATCGATGATAGCAGCCGTGCCGCGAATGGCGCCGTTGCGCCGAAGGCGTTTGACCCGTTCATGCGCGGCTGGCGGCGAAAGCCCGACCCGATCGCCGAGTTCCGCATAGCTGACCGTCGCGTCGTCAACGAGAACGCCTAATATTTTTCGGTCAATTGCATCGATATCGCGGGGCGCCGGCCTGTTCTGCAGAATGCCATCTGTTTCTTCATCCATATCGACAATCCTGATTGCCACAGAATTTAATGCGGCCATTATGATGATATGTCGAACAGCAATCAAGCCGCTGCCCTGCCAGCAGACGCCAGACCGCCGATCCCGGCCCTCGCCTATCTGTTGACCGGCTGCATTGCCGTAATAGGCTCGAATTCGCTGGTCCTAGGCCCGATAGCTCCGGCCGTGGCGTCGTCCTTTGAAAGCAGCGTCCCGACCGTCATGATCGCGGCGGCGGCTTTTGGCCTCGGCACCTCGGCGAGCGCTCTGTTCCTGGCCCGCTATATCGACCGGCTCGGCGCCCGCCGGATGCTGCAAGGGGCATTGCTGTTGCTGGCCATTGCTCTCGTCGCCAGCGCGGCCGCCCCGATACTGATCATGCTGGTCGCGGCCCAGCTCGTCGCCGGTATAGCCGCCGGCGTCGCCATGCCGGCGATCTATGCCAGTTCGGCGGCGATCGCGCCGCCCGGCCGCGAAAGCGGCACCATCGGCGTCGTGCTGACCGGATGGACGCTCAGCATGGTGGCCGGCGTTTCGCTGTCGGCGGTGCTTGCCGATCTCGTGCATTGGCGCGCCGTCTTCGCCGCGGTCGCGGTGCTGGCAATGCTGGCGCTGGCCAGCCTCACCATGACGTCGCTGAGCGACATCAGGAAGAGCGGCCCGGCACCAACACCGCTGGCGGCGCTCGGCATTCCCGGCATTGTGCCGCTTCTCATCGCCTGCGCGGCCTTCATGACCGCCTTTTACGGCGTCTATGGCTATCTCGGCGACCACCTGCACAGCGGACTGGGCAAATCGGTGAGCGCCAATGGCTGGGCAGCACTTGCCTATGGCATCGGGTTCGGCACGGCTGCCCTCCTCGACGGCGTGATCGATCGCCTGGGCGCCCGCCGCGTCATGCCGTTCGCCTATCTTCTTGTCGCCGCTGTCTATGTCGCCATTGCCGCGGCGAGCGACAGTTTCGGCCTGACGCTCGCCATGGTGGCGGTGTGGGGGCTTGCCAATCATTTCGGGCTGAATGTCCTGGTGATGCGCCTCTCGGCGCTCGATCCCTCACGGCGCGGCACGATCATGGGCCTGAACAGCTCCGTGACCTATCTGGCGGTCTTCATCGGCACCACCGGCTTCGGGCCGATCTATTCCAGCTTCGGCTTTGCCATCTGCGCGATGGTTGCGGCGCTGCTGATGCTGGTTGCCGCTGCTGCGGCGGCGTGGCACTAAGGTGTATTGATATTCAGGTGACGCCGGCCCGACCTGAATCTCAACACACCTTAGTCGACGGAACGTGATGGGCCAGGACCTTCACGCGGTTGACAGCAGCGCCCTGCCCTTCCATACAAACCGCGTTAAAGTTCTCAGGGCGGGGTGAAAGTCCCCACCGGCGGTAAGGGTCTCGACCCAAGCCCGCGAGCGCTTTCCAATTGGAAAGGTCAGCAGATCCGGTGTGATTCCGGAGCCGACGGTTACAGTCCGGATGAAAGAGGACGAAACGGAAAACGGACCGCTCCGGCGGGCCGGATTGCGTATCGTGCGTCCTGATTCTGGTTCGAAACGGAAGGATGGACCCATGAATCAGCATTCCCACAAAGACTATGAAACTGTTCGCATCGCCGTCATCCGCGCGCGCTGGCATGCCGATATTGTCGACCAGTGCGTAAGCGCTTTCGAGGCGGAACTGGCCGATGTCGGTGGCGACCGCTTCGCCGTCGATGTCTTCGATGTGCCCGGCGCCTACGAAATCCCGCTGCATGCCAAGACCTTGGCTGAGACCGGCCGCTATGCCGCCATCCTCGGCACCGCTTTCGTCGTCAATGGCGGCATCTACCGGCATGAGTTCGTCGCCAGCGCCGTTATCGACGGCATGATGAACGTGCAGCTGTCAACCAGCGTTCCGGTGGTTTCGGCAGTGCTGACGCCGCACAATTATCACGACAGTGCCGAGCACCATCGCTTCTTCTTCGAGCACTTCACCGTCAAGGGCAAGGAAGCGGCCAGGGCCTGCGTGGAAATTCTCGCCGCACGGGAAAAGATCGCGGCATGAAATCTTCCCGGCCGGGTGGAAATCGCGATAACACCCGGTAGTATTTGCGAAATACCGAGTTCGGGGAGGATGCCGGTGCAGACCAAGAAGATCATCAATGACGGCAACCGCGCCGTCGACCAGATGCTCGAAGGAATCCTCGCCGCGCATCCTCGCCACCTGAGGAGCGCGGACGGCAGCCCGCGCTCGATCATCGCCCGCGACGGGCCACGACCCGGCAAGGTCGGGTTGGTGATCGGCGGCGGCTCAGGCCATGAGCCGACCTTTCTCGGCTTTGTCGGCAAGGGACTGGCGGATGCGGCGGCCATCGGCAATGTCTTTGCCTCGCCGCCGCCCGATCCGATCCTCGAATGCGCCAAGGCGGTCAGCGGCGGCGCCGGCGTCTTGTTCATGTACGGCAACTACGCCGGCGACGTGATGAATTTCGACATGGCGGCCGAGATGGCTGCGATGGACGACATCGAGGTACGCACTGTCCTGACCACCGACGACGTCGCCTCGGCGCCGCGCGCCCAGCGGCAGAAGCGCCGTGGCGTCGCCGGCAATTTCTTCATCTTCAAAGCGGCCGGTGCGGCCTGCGACCGCATGCTCTCCCTGGACGAGGTCGAGCGCATCGCGCGCAAGGCCAACGACCGGACCTTCACCATGGGCGTGGCGCTGTCACCCTGCTCGCTGCCGCAGACAAGGCGGCCGAATTTCGAGATCGGCGCGGACGAAATGGAGATCGGCATGGGCATCCATGGCGAACCCGGCATCGCCCGCGGCAAGCTCGGGAGCGCCGACGCGATCACGGACGAGATGCTGGACAATATCCTCGGCGAGATGGCGCCGAAGCGCGGCGACAAGGTCGCGGTGCTGGTCAACTCGCTCGGCTCAACGCCGCTGATGGAGCTCTACATCATGAACCGGCGGGTCAAGCAGCGGCTCGACGATATCGGTGTTTCCATTCATGCGACCTGGGTCGGCAATTACTGCACGTCGCTGGAAATGGCCGGCGCCTCGGTGACGCTTTTCCATCTCGACGAGGAACTGCAGACCATGCTCGACCACCCCTGCGACTGCGCGATGTTCCGTGCCGGCTGACGAAAGAGCGTTCCCGTGACCATCGACACCGCTGACCTGAAAAGGATGTTCGATACGATCGCGGTGGCGATCGAGGCCGACAAGGACCGGCTCTGCCAGCTCGACGGCGTCATTGGCGACGCCGATCACGGCATCGCCATGGCGCTCGGCTTCGATGCGGTGCGCGATGCGCTAGCCTCGCTCGACCTTGCGGCGACCGAGCCGACGGCGTTGCTCAACACGGCGGCGAAGTCATTCCTCAATGCCGTCGGGGCGTCCTCAGGCCCGCTCTATGCGACGGCCTTCATGCGCGCCGGTGCTGCCGTCAAGGGCAAGGCGGCGCTGGCGGACGCGGACTTTATCGCCCTGTTCCAGGCCATGGCACAAGGCGTCAGGGATCGCGGCAAGGCCGAGCTTGGCGAAAAGACGATGGTCGATGCCTGGCAACCGGCGGCCGAAGCGGCCGCCGCGGCCAGTGTAGCCGGCAAGACCTTGGCTGAGAGCCTCGAGGCGGCCCTTGCCGCCGCCGAGCGTGGGGCGGAAGCAACCAAGGACATGATCGCCGCCAAGGGACGCTCCTCGCGGCTCGGCGAGCGCTCGCTCGGGCATATCGACCCCGGCGCGGCATCGGCCGTCACCGTCATCGGCGCGATACGCAAGAGCCTGACGTCGGCACTATAGTTTCAGATCGAAGCGCCGGCATCGCCGCGCGCGGCATGCCGGCGCGGTACGCCAGGACCGAACTTTCTCAGCCTCTGCCGCAGGCTTGCCTGTGCGGATCATACGGGTTTTGCCGCGTCGAGCCTGTTGATCGCCTGGACATTGCCGGCCGATGGACCTTGTTCGTCGAACTCGGAGGCGAGCCACGTATCGACGATCGCCTTGGCCAGTTCCGGGCCGATAACGCGGGCGCCCATGGTGATGATCTGCGCATTGTTGGATTTCGCCGCGCGCTCGGCCGAATAGGTGTCGTGGGTGAGCGCGGCGCGGATGCCCGGCACCTTGTTGGCCGAGATCGAAACGCCGATGCCGGTGCCGCAGAACAGGATACCGCGATCGTTCTCGCCGTCGATGATGGTCTGGGCGAGTTTTTGCGACAGGTCGGCATAGTAGCCGGCCTGGCTGAGATCGCTGACTGTCAGGCCGGATTTGGTGGCAAGGTGCGCGGCGATGACGTCGAGCAGCGGCTTGCCGGCGCTGTCGGCTCCAATGGCTATCTTCATGCTTTTCCCTTTCCTGTTCGGATGGTTTCAGATCGCCGCCGAGGCGCGGCGGAGAATGTCGATGTAGCCGTCCGCCTGCCAGGCGGAGCGGCCGATGAAGAGGCCGTCGATATCGGGCTGGCCGACCAGTTCGGCGGCATTGCCGGGATTGACGCTGCCGCCATAGAGCACCGGCGGCACCGACGGCAGCAGGCCGCCGGCCACTGTCTTGATCAATGCCTGCTGCTTGTCCGCATAGTCGGCGCTGGCCGGAATGCCCTTGTCGCCGATCGCCCAGACCGGCTCGTAGGCGAAGAGGATTTTTGCGCCCTTTGCTTCGCCTTCGAGGAACTGCAGCGCGCCCTCGACCTGGGCGCTCAACACGGCATCGGCCTGCCCGCTTTCGCGCTCGGCCAGCGTCTCGCCGACACAGATCAGCGGTATCAGCCCGTGCTTCACGGCGGCCGCCGTCTTCAGGCCGACAGTGTGGTCGGTCTCGCCAAAATGCTCGCGCCGTTCGCTGTGGCCGAGTTCGACCAGATCGAGGCCGCAATCCTTCAGCATCGGCGGCGAGATCTCGCCGGTCCAGGCGCCGGCTTCGGCCCAATGCATGTTCTGCGCGCCGACCTTGATGCGCGTCGACGACAGCACCCGCTTGACCTCGCGCACCGCCGTGAAGGGTGGGATGACGAAGGGGTGGATGCGGTCATCGAAACCGGGAATGAAGCCGGCCAGGCGCTCCGCGAAATCCAGTGCCTCGGCGAGCGTCTTGTTCATCTTCCAGCTTGTACCGACCCAGTAGACCACGCGTACTGCTCCTTGACGTTGCTGATCACGATCCGCCGATTTCCGGGTCATGATCCCTTGTCGACCACCGTCAGCGAAACGCCGGCGGCATCCAGCGCCGCGCGCACGCCCGGCTCGAGCGCGCGGCCGGTGAAGACCGTGTCGAATGCGCTGAGATCAGTCAGGAAGTGCAGCGCCGTGCGGCCGAACTTGCCGTGATCGACCAGCAGATATTTGCGGGTCGCGGCCGCCATCATCAGCCGCTTGGCCTGCACCACCTCCTGGTCCTGGTGGAAGGCGGAAGCGTCATGGATGGCCGAAGACGACAGGAAGGCGACGTCGGCGCGCAGCGATTTGAGCGAGGCCTCGGCGAGCAGGCCGAAGAAGCCGTGGAACTTCTTGCTGTATTGGCCGCCGAGCGCGATCAGGTTGATGCCTCCGGCGCCGGCCAGGTCCTGGATGACGGCCAGATTGTTGGAGATCACCGTCAGCGGCCGCAGGTCGGCGAGATGTCGCGCGATGCCGCCCGCCGTCGAACCGTCATCGATGATCACCGTCTGGCCGGGTTCGATCATGGCCGCTGCGGCCACGGCCAGGCGCTGCTTTTCCTCGGTCGCCTGCTTCTGCCGGTAGCGGAAATCGCTTTCGAACAGGCTGCTCGGCTGGATCGAGGCGCCACCGCGCACCTTGCGCAGGAAACCGCTTTCCTCGAGTTCGTCGAGGTCGCGGTGCACGGTCATCTTCGAGACGCCAAAGCGCAAGGCGAGATCGTCGACGCCGGCCTGACCGGCGTCCATCAGAAACTCCATAATGCCTTGCCGTCTGACGTCGCTTTTCATCGCCGCTGACCGCCAACGCGTGGCTCCTTAATCGAGCGCCAGATATAACAGTTTCCGTCGCAAAAGTATCAAATATTTTGTGATAATGAGATAAATCCTTGGGATATTCCGCTTGCCCTGATCGCGGCGCTGTAACAAGAATTGCTGCCGTGACAGCCGGTGACGGTTGCGGTTGCTCGGAAATCCGGCCAGAAGCATCGGTGGGCTGGACGATGCGCGGACAGTCCGCAACCACCAGGTTTGAAACCAGATACGGGAGACTATTCGTTGGCTCGCATCACACTGAGACAATTGCTCGATCACGCCGCCGAATACGGCTATGGCGTGCCGGCCTTCAACATGAACAACATGGAACAGGGCCTCGCCATCATGGAGGCGGCCGAAGAGACCAAATCGCCTGTCATCCTGCAGGCAAGCCGCGGTGCGCGTGCCTATGCCAATGACGTGGTGCTGGCCAAGCTGATCGACGCGCTTGTCGAAATCCACCCCGACATCCCGGTCTGCATGCATCTCGACCACGGCAACAACGAAGCCACCTGCGTCACCGCGATCCAGTACGGCTTCACCTCGGTGATGATGGACGGCTCGCTCAAGGAAGACGGCAAGTCGCCGGCCGACTACGCCTATAATTCCGGCATCACGAAGCGCGTCGTCGACATGGCGCATTGGGGCGGCGTGTCTGTCGAAGGCGAGATCGGCGTGCTGGGGTCGCTGGAGAGCGGCGGCGGCGAGCAGGAAGACGGCCACGGCGTCGAAGGCGCGATCAGCCACGACCAGCTCTTGACCGATCCGGAACAGGCGGTGGAGTTCGTCAAGGACACCCATGTCGACGCGCTGGCGGTCGCCATGGGCACCAGCCATGGTGCCTACAAATTCTCGCGCAAACCGGACGGCGCGGTACTGGCGATGAACGTCATCGAGGAGATCCATCGCCGCCTGCCGAACATGCATCTGGTCATGCACGGTTCGTCCTCGGTGCCGGAGGAATTGCAGGAGATCATCAACAAATATGGCGGCCAGATGAAGCCGACCTGGGGCGTGCCGGTGGAAGAAATCCAGCGCGGCATCAAGCACGGCGTGCGCAAGATCAACATCGATACCGACAACCGCATGGCGCTGACCGGTGCGATCCGCAAGGTGCTGACCGAGAACCCCAGCGAGTTCGACCCGCGCAAATATCTGACGCCGGCAATGGCGGCGATGCGCAAGCTCTGCAAGGAGCGCTTCGAGCAGTTCGGCACCGCCGGCAACGCACCGAAGATCAAGCCGTTGCCGGTCTCGGAGATGGCCAAGCGCTACAAATCTGGCAGCCTAAACCCGAAATTCGGCTGAACTCCAGCGGCTAATCTGCTGAATTCAACGGGCAGGAGCCGCATCGGCTCCTGCCCGTTTCTATTCAGCCTTTGGCAGGAGATCGGCCCTGCCCGTCTCGATGAACGGCGCCCAGTAGTCGACCGACTCGCGGATCATCGCGACCACCTGGTGGTCGACCGGCTCGCGCTCACGGAACGACAGTTCGAGGCAGATCTCGTTGTCGGTGCCGCCGCCGCGCCGCACCGTGTCCAGCAACTTTTCAGGCGTGATGCGGCCATCCCTGTTGTAGGCCGACGTGAACGGCCAATGGCCACCCTTGTTCATCGACGATTGCTTGACGTGGATGATCGGCGATTTCCTGGGAAAGGCCTCGGCCCAGGCATAGGGATCGATATCGGCCGGATTGCTTGATGTGACGTCGCCATGGTCGATGTCGACCATCATCTCCAGTGGAATGGCCATGCCTGCGGCGTCGATGGCGCCTTGCAGTTGCCGGCAATTCTCGATGGTGTGGCCGAACTCGCGGCCAACCGACATCGGCTCCCAAAACAGGTAGGTCAGCCCGGCCGCCCTGGCGTGCTCGGCCACCTCGCGCCAGCAGTCCAACGCGATGTCGAACAACCGCGCGCGGCGCTCGGAATCGTCAAAGTCGCGATGGGTGAAGATGGCGAATTGCGTGCCCATGCCGTCGGCGCCAAGCTCGGCCGAGATGTCGGCAAAGGTCTTGAACCAGTCGACATAGTAGCGGCGCACATCGGTGTCGGGATGGCCGAAATGATTGAGCCGGCCGTAAGGGCCGGTCATGCCGGACGTGACACGCACACCGGTGCGTGCGAGCGCGCCGCGAAACAGACGGATGAATTTGACGATTGTCGCCGCCGGCCAGCCCGGATTGACGAATTCATGCGTGAGCTGCACATCCCGGATGCCGATGCCATAGGCGATGGCGTCGATCAGGTCGTCCGGATCGGCAAAGCGGTTGACCAGCGGATTGGTGTTGAGGGAAAGCGTGAAGGCCAACGTCGCTATCCCTCCCCGAAGCAGGGCACGACAGTGGGACGGAATGCCGTCATTGCAGCGTCGCCCCCTCGCGGTTGAGTTGCTGGCGGTATTTTTCGGCGTCCCAGTTCAGCAGTTCCGCATTCTCCTTCGGGCTGAGATAGTTGACACGCGTCGCGTCATCGACGCGCGCCACGACGTCGGCCAGGCAGCGCGCCATCGCTTCGGCGCCGGCATTGGCATCCCGGCGCATCAGCACACCCTTGCCGGGAAAGAGGATGGATGTCGGCGCGGCAGCAGTGCGGGCAACGACCGCCGCCGCGTTCTCACCGGGGCCAGCGATCACCGAGCCGACACCGAGGAAGATCACATGATCCGGGTAGAGGCTGCCGGAGGCGGCGATGCGGCAACTGGCAAGATCGGTCGCGACGGCATGGGCGGCGGCCGAGGCCGGCAGCCGGTAGTCGCTGCCGGCGGCAAGCCTCAGCAGCGCATCGAGATCGGGCGGCGGAGCCGGGCGTGGCTGCCGTGCGAGCAGCCCGGTCACCCGCTGCAGCAGCAAGGCCGCCGCGGCAACCGTATCGGCGGCGACCACCAGGCCGTGATTACCAAGCACGAGCACGTTGGTCGCGGGTTTCAGCCGCTCGGCGATCGCCTGCGCCAGCGGCAGGCCTGGCCGGCGATAGGGCACGAAGGCCCAGTCGAGGCCGCGCAGGCGCTCCTCCAACAAGGCTTCGGCATTGGCCTGCACGGCGATCGAAATCGTCTCGACACAATGGACGTGGATGACGACCTTCTGCGGCAGCAGCGCGTGCACCGTCGTCTCGATGGAGGGCCGCAGTTGGCGAGGGTTGAGGTCCGCCAGCGTGAACTGCCCGGCCGTCTCCGCCGCCGGGCTGCGATGCGCCACGGCATCGAGCAACGGCGCCAGCGCGACGGGCACCATGATCTCATCGTCGCGCGCGTTCTTCAGCCAGGTGCCCGATGCCTTTATCCACAGCACGCCGGCCTGCTTGATGGACGTGTTGCCGCCGGCGCCCTGGACCAGCAGCGGCTCCGCGCCGATACTGGCCGACAAGGAGCGCAGCATGCGGAATTCGATGGCGGCGGTATCGACGGGATGGACCATCAGCCTGCCCTCGCCAGCCGGTTCGCGCACCAATGCTCGAAGGCCGCCCTCTCTTCGGCCGACAGATGCAGGCCGTGCTTGGTGCGCCGCTCGAGAATATCAGCCGATGTCACGGCCCATTCCCGGTCGAAAAGGTAGTTGGCCTCGCGCTCGAAGAAATCCTTGCCGAAGCAGCGTCCGAGTTCATCGAGCGAACGCGCCGCGCCAACCAAGGCCCGCGTCCTTGTTCCGTAGAGCCGGCCATAGTGCTTCAGCAACGATGCCGGCATCCAGGGATATTCGCCTCCGAGGTCGCCGAGAAACTGTTCGAAATCGGCATTGGCAATGTCGCCGCCGGGCAGATGCGCCTTCGCGGTCCAGGGCTTGCCCATTTTGGGAAAGAACGGAGCGATCCTGTCCAGCGCATGCTCGGCCAGTTTTCGGAAGGTGGTGATCTTGCCGCCGAAGACGGAGAGCAGCGGCGCCTGCGCGTCCGGCGCGTCGAGCTCGAAAATATAGTCGCGGGTCACAGCGCTTGGGTTGTCGGCATTGTCGTCATAGAGCGGCCGGACGCCGGAGAAGGAATAGACGACATCGCCGCGCGCAAGGCCGCGCTTGAAGTAGCGGTTGACCACCTTGATCAGGTAATCGATCTCGCTCTCATCCGCCGCCACGTCCTCGGGCCGGCCGTCATAGGGGATGTCGGTGGTGCCGATGAGAGCGAGATCGTTCTGATAGGGGTTGATGAAGATCACGCGCTTGTCGCTGTTCTGGATGAGATAGGCCTGCCGCCCCTCCCAGAATTTCGGCACGACGATGTGGCTGCCCTTGACCAGCCGCACATTGCGCCTGGAGTTCTGGCCGGCAACGCGGTTGACGATGTCGTTGACCCAGGGGCCGGCGGCATTGATCAGCGCACGCGCCCGAACCACCGTTCTGATGCCCGTCCTGCCGTCCTGCATCTCGACGACCCACAGGCCGTTCTCGCGGCGGGCGGCGGTGCAGGCGGTGCGGGTGAAAACCCTGGCGCCGCGCTCGGCGGCGTCGAGCGCGTTGATGACGACGAGGCGGGCATCGTCGACCCAGCAGTCGGAATATTCAAAGCCGCGCCGGAAGGCATCCTTGATCGGCGCGCCCTCGGGCGCGGTGCGCAAATTGAGCGTGCGGGTCGCCGGCAGCCGCTTGCGGCCGCCGAGATGGTCGTAGAGGAACAGGCCGAGCCGCACCAGCCAGGCCGGCCGGTCGTCAGGGCTGTGCGGCAGCACGAAGCGCATTGGCCAGATGATATGCGGCGCCGATTCCAACAGCACCTCACGCTCGATCAGCGCCTCGCGCACCAGGCGGAACTCGTAATATTCGAGGTAGCGCAAGCCGCCATGGACGAGCTTGCCCGAGCGCGAACTGGTGCCTTCGGCTAGATCGTCCTTTTCGCACAGGATGACGGAAAGGCCGCGCCCCGCGGCGTCGCGCGCAATGCCCGCGCCATTGACGCCGCCGCCGATGACGAAGAGGTCGACGATTTCAGGGCCGCCGTTCATGTTGCCGTGGCCTCGATGTCGATTTGATGCGTCATGGCCACTGCCTCAGCACGGATTGACCGGAGGCAGGCCGGCCAGGTAGCGGCGCACCTCTTCGGCAGCCTGTTCGGCGGCATAGGTGACGGTACGCACCGAGGCGCCGGCGATGTGCGGCGTCAGCGTCACGTTAGGCAGTTGCAGCAAGGGCCAGTCCGACGGCACCGGCTCGACCGCGAAGGTCTCCAGCATGGCGCTGGCGATCTGGCCTGAAACCAACGCCTCGTAGAGCGCGTCATAGTCAACCAGCGGCCCGCGCGCGGTGTTGACGAAAATCACGCCAGGTTTCATCCGCGCGATCGTGTCCTTACCGATCAGGCCGCGCGTCTCCTCGGTCACGCGGGAATGCAGCGTCACCACATCGGAACGGGCAAGGAGATCGTCCAGCGCGACGAGTTCGACGCCGGCATTGCGGTCTTCGGCGCTCAACTGCACATAGGGATCGCTGACCAGCACATGGCAGCCGAAGGCGCGCAGCAGGCGCACGACCTTGGTGCCGATATTGCCATAGCCGACGACGCCGACGGTCATTTCGCTGAGTTCGCGGCCGGTGCGGTCGGCGCGGTAGAGGTCGCCGCGCCATTCGCCCTTGCGCAAGGCCTCGTGGCCGACCCGGATCAGCCGCGTCTCGGCCAGGATGGCCCCGAGGGTAAACTCGGCCACGGCCGTCGCGTTGCGGCCCGGGACGTTGACCACCGTGATGCCATGCGCCCTGGCGGCAGCCATGTCGATGTTGATCGGGCCGCCGCGCGAAACCGCGACCATCTTAAGCGCCGGCAAGCGCCGCATCATGGCCTCCGACAGGGGCGCCAGCTGGGTGACGAGGATTTCGGCATCGCCGATGAAATCGACGACCTCGTCGGGATGGCCGAAATACTCCTTCACCTTGTCGAGGCCGAGCGCCGGATTGCCGAACTCCATCGGCTCGTCGGGCCAGGCCGTCTGCAATGTCCTGATATCGAGGTCGCCACGCGCGACCTTCTCGATTTCGGCGCGAAAAACCTGCGGAAGCATGAAGTTGTCGCCAATGATCGCTATTCTCTTACGCATACTCGACTTCTCAATTTGCCTGCGATGCCGCCATTGCGCGCCAGACCGGCCGCAGCGCCTGGTGTGCCAACATGTAGGACGGGGTCATCTCGTCGTAGATCGCGGCAAGGTTTCGATCGCTCGGCTCGGCCTCGCCAAGCAGCGGCGTAACCCATTCACCGACGCACGCGTCCATGGACGGGTACAGACCGACGCAGACTGCGGCGATCATCGCAGCTCCAGCCGCGCCCGCCTCCTCGCGCGCGCTGGTGCGAATGTCGGCGCCCAGCGCCGCCCCCAGGATCTTGCGCAGCGCCGGGCTTCTGGCGGCGCCGCCGGTGAGGCGGACTTCGTGCGGCAGCGGCCCCATGGCGGCGTAGCAGTCGCGCGCCGCGAAGGCCAAGCCCTCGAAGACGGCGCGGACGAGGTCGGGATAACCATGCCGCGAGGAAATGCCGACGAACCCTGCCCTGGCGTTGGCGTCGACGAACGGCCCCCGCTCACCGGCTTCCGACACGTAGGGCTGATAGAGCAGCGATGCGGGCCGCGCGGCTGCGATCCAGGCATCGACCAGCGCGATCATCTCGCCATTGCTGCGCGAAATGCCTTGCGAGGCGAGAATGCCGGAGGCGAGCCCAAGCACCCAGTCGATGTTGAGCGTCGCCGCCATGTTGGACTGCATCTGCG
The DNA here is from genome assembly GCF_053714255.1 of Mesorhizobium sp. 43Arga. NCBI lineage: Bacteria > Pseudomonadati > Pseudomonadota > Alphaproteobacteria > Hyphomicrobiales > Phyllobacteriaceae > Mesorhizobium > Mesorhizobium sp. 43Arga. The sequence continues at coordinate 133,581 of NZ_JBSKBO010000004.1, read as the reverse complement.
CAAACACGCCGGGCGCCGGCATCGCCATCGTATATCCGGTCGCCGCTTCGTTCAGTTGCACGTCGTCAGGGGTTTCGGCCAGCCGCATATGCATGCCGGTGGAGCCGATGATCGAGCAGCCGGGCTTGCGCTGGCGGTCGAGCAGGCCAGCGCCGAGTGCAGTGCAGACGACGTCGACATAGCCGAGCACCACCGGCGTGCCGGCCAGCATGCCTGTGGCCTCGGCGGCTGCCTGCGACAGAGCGGTGCTGTGCCGGGTGCCGTCGACGATCGGCGGCAGCAGATGCCTGAGATCGGCGACGCCGAGCACTTCGAGCACATCGTCGCTATAGTCGCGGGTGTGGAAATCGCCGAAGGTGAAGGTACCCTCCGACGGATCGGTGGCGCGTTCTCCGGTCAGCTTGAAATAGAGCCAGTCCTTGCAATGGAACGCGGTTGCTGCCTTGCCGAGCATTTCGGGCATGGTGCGCTTCATGAAGACGAATTGCGAACCCTGCTGGCAGGCCGCGAGCCCGCTGCCGGTCTTTTCGAAGCGGAGCCGATCTTCAGGTCGCGCGCGGATTTCCTCGACGACGGCCGCGGCGCGCGCGTCGAGCCAGAGCCAGCCCTTGGCGACCGGCTCGCCCTTGGCGTCGATCAGCCAGGTGCCGTCGCCTTGCCCGGTCACCGCGATCGCCACCGTCCGGCTGGCGAGATTGGGCACTTTGTCGGCGAGCTGGCGCAAGGTCGTGGCGGCATCGCTCCATGTGCGCGCCAGATCCTGTTCGGCGCCGCCGCCCGGCAGCGTTTCATAGCGGTTGGGCAACGCGGCGGCGGCAATCTGCCGGCCCGAAATGTCGAAGGCGATGGACTTGATGACGGACGTGCCGGCATCGATGCCGATCAATATGTCGCTCATCAGGCAAGCTCCATGCCGTGCGAAATCGCCATGCCGCTCGCCTGGTCGAAGACATGCAGGTTCTTCGGATCGATGCTGACATTGATCGGCGCGCCAAGGTCGAGGCGGGTGCGGTCATGCTCGACCAGCACCAGCGAGCCGCCGGCGAAGTCGGCGGCGATATGCGTCTGGTCGCCGAGCCATTGGTTGGCCGAAACCCTGGCGGGAACACCCTCCTTCGAGCGTCGGACCGCGTAGGGCCTGATGCCGATCACCACCCGCTCGCGACAGAGCAATTGGTCACGAACCGGAGCGCTGAAGGCGTCCTTGTCGTATTCGAGCGACAGGCCGTCGGGCAGTTTGAGATTGATGCGGCCGGCGGCGGTTGCGACATAGGCCTCGAAGACGTTCATCGGCGGCTCGCCGACAAAGGTGCCGGTGAACAGGTTCGCCGGACGTTCCTTGATCCGATCCGGCGTGTCGAACTGCTGCAGCACGCCGCCTTCCATCACCGCGATGCGGTCGGCGAGCGCATTGGCTTCGGTCTGGTCGTGGGTGACCAGGATCGCGGTCAGGCCGCGCTCCTTGATGAAGTGCTTGATGCGGCCGCGCAGCACGGCGCGCAACTGCGGTTCGAGCTGCCCCATCGGCTCGTCGAGCAGATGCAGGTCGGCCTCGCGGATCAGCGCCCGGCCAAGGCTGGCGCGCTGCTGCTGGCCGCCGGAAATGGAACTCGGATAGCGCTCCAATATGTCCTCGATCTCGAGCAATTTGGCGATGCTCGCGACCTTGGCGTCGACCTCGCTTTTCGGCAGCCGGGCAGCCTTGAGCGCGAAGGCCATGTTCTCGCGCACGGTCAGCGGCGGATAGAGTGAATAGCCTTCGAAGGCCATCGCCACATTGCGCTTGACCGGCGGCAAGGTGTGCACCTGACGGCCACCGACCGAAATGGCGCCGCGCGACACCTCCTCGAAACCGGCAATCATGCGCAGCGTCGAGGTCTTGCCACAGCCGGAAGAGCCAAGCAGGGCGACGATCTCGCCCTTGCCGATTTCCATCGTCAGGTTCTTGACCGCGTGAACGCCGCGATCGATCGGGCCGTAAAACTTGTCGACAGCCGATATGGTGAGCGTGCTCTGGCTCATGCCGCTTCTCCATTGCGCAAGGTGACGACGTTCTTTGAACCAATGCGGTCGCCGCTGGCATGATCGAACAGCAAGGCGCTCTTGCCGTCGACGGCGATATGGGCCTTGCCCTCGCTGCGGCCCGGCGTTCCAGCTGGGCGCGAGACCAGGATCTCGCGGCCACGCAAGGTGCGCACAAGCGTGACGGTCTTTTCGTTGAGCGGCGTCTCGGCCTCGACCGTCACCGGAATGGCACCCGGGATGCCCTCCTCGACGAAACTCAGTGCTTCCGGCCGCAGACCGATCACGCAATCGCGGCCGACCGCGGCGTCGTAAGCGCCGGCCAGATGGACTTGGACGTTGGACAAGCCGACATAGATGCCCCTGGTATCCCGCGCGGGCTTGACGTCGAGCAGGTTGATGGTGGGATCACCGAACAGCCGCGCGATCTCGATATTGGCAGGCTCCCGATAGATCTGCTCGGGCGTGCCGAGCTGCCTGATGACGCCTTGCGACATGACCGCGATGCGATCGCCGAGCGCCATGGCTTCCTTGTAGTCCTGGGTGACGTAGACGACGGTGGCGCCGCGATCGGCAAGCAGGCGCGGCAATTCTAGCCGCATCTCGAAGCGCAGCTTGGCGTCGACATTGCGCAAGGGGTCATCGAGCAGCAGAAGCGGCGGCGAGCCGACCAAAGCGCGGGCAAGCGCGGTGCGCTGCTTCTGGCCATTAGAGAGCGCGCGCGGCTTGTGCGAGAGCACATGGGCGATCTTCAACAGCTTGGCGACGCTCTCGACACCAGCCTTGATCGCGCCCTGCGACGACCGCTTGGCCTCCAAGGGTGTCGCGATGTTGTCGAAGGCGCTCATATGCGGAAACAACGCGAAGTTCTGGAACGCCATGCCGACGCCACGGAATTCCGCGTCGACATCGGTCATGTCGTCGCCGCCGATGAGGATCTTGCCCTCATCCGGATCGATGACGCCGGCAACCAGCCTGAGCAGCACCGTCTTACCGGCGCCGGACGGGCCGAACAGCACCAGCGTCTCGCCATCGGCAACCGTCAGCGACAGATTGTCGAGGACGGTCTGGCTCTTGTAACGCTTGACGATGTTTTTGAGTTCGAGGCTGGCCATGTCTATCCTTTCACCGCGCCGAGCGAGAGGCCTTCGACGAGATAGCGCTGCGCATAGAGGGCGAGCGCCAGCGTCGGCGTGATCGAGAGCACGATGGCCGCCGAGATCTGGCCGTACTGGATGCCCGATGAGGTGATGAAGGCGAGCGCGCCGACCGTCACCGGCTGCTTGTCGGCCGAGGCCAGCACCAGGGCGAAGACGAAATTGTTCCAGGCGAAGATGAAGGCGAGCAGGCCGGCGGCGGCGATGCCGGGACCGGCGAGCGGCAGCGCGATCTTGCGGAAAGTGGCGAACCAGGAATGGCCACCGATGCGGTAGGCATATTCGATGTCGGCCGGGATATCCTCGAAATAGCCGCGCACGATCCACAGGATCAGCGGCAGGCAGATCAGTTGGTAGACCCAGATCAGGCCGACATAGGTGTTGGCGAGCCCGAGCTTCTGGAAATAGAGGGTGAGCGGCAACAGCACCAACAGCGCCGGCGCGAACTTGAACGACAGCAGCGTGAAGGCGATGTCCTCGGAGCCGCGGAACTTGTGGCGCGCGAAGGCGTAGGCGGCCGGCACGCCGAGCAGCAGCGAGACCGCCACCGAGGTCACCGACAGGAATACCGAATTCCAGAGGTTGCGCATGAAGGCGATGTCGAGCGTGCCGGCGGCGGTCATCAGCTTGCCGGTGATCAGCGCCGTGTAGTTGGCAAGCGTCGGCTCGAAGATCAGTTGCGGCGGAATGCGCAGGATCGTCTCGTTGGTCTGGAATGACATCATGAAGATCCAGACGATCGGGAACATGAAGAAGATCACGACCAGCGTCAGGGCAACGCCGCGCAGGATGCGCTCGAGAAGCGAGGTGTGTTCCATCCCGGCCTCCTATGCCTGGCCACGGGCGCGTTCGCGCAGCCTGAGCCAGTTCTTGATGAAGATGTTGGAGAGGAAATAGGTGATCGCCCACAGGATGATCATCAGCGCCGCCGAGCGGCCGACATTGGTCGACTGGAAGAAGTTGAGATAGGCCTCGACCTGGAAGACGGTCAGCGTGTCGCCCGGCCCACCTTGGGTCATCGCATAGATGATGTCGAACTGCTGGATGGAATCGAGCAGGCGAAACAAAGTCGCCGTCAGGATGTAGGGCGTCAGCATCGGCAAGGTGATGCGGAAAAAGACGAAGCTTCGGGGCACGCCATCGAGCGCGGCGGCTTCGAAGGGCTGGGTCGGCAGGCTGCGCAGGCCGGCAAGCAGCAGGATCATGATGAAGGGCGTGTAGACCCAGATGTCGACGAGCACGACGGTGAACAGCGCTGTCGACGGCGACGACGCCCAGCGGAAATCCTGCAGCCCGATAAGGCTGGCGAGATAGCTCAAGACGCCGAAGCCGGGATTGGTCATCAGCTTCCACATCAGTGCGGCGAGCGCCGGCGCCGTCATCAGCGGCATCAACAGCATGATCGAGATGAAATTGTTCAGCGTCGAGCGCTTCTGCAGCAGGAGGGCGATGGCGAGGCCGAGAAGCAGTTCCAGCACGACGGTGGTGCCGGCATAGAGCAGCGACACCTTCAGCGTGTTCCAGAATTTCGGATCGGTGAAGAAGGAGATGTAGTTGTCGCCCCAGTTGAACTGCCGCGCCCAGGGCTGGCTCAGCCGGTAGCGCTGGAAGGAATAGACGACCGAGGTCAGGAACGGGATCAGGATGCCGATGCAGACAAGCAAGGCCGGCAGGCTGAGCACATAGGGCAGCACCTTCTTGCTGATCCTGAAGCCGGATGGCTTGGGCCTTTGCGATACCACCGCGGTCATCGAACTGCTCCGTTGTTGCTGTCGCTTCGCCCTGCCGGTCGCCCAAGGGAGCAAGGCGACCGGTCGGGCGAAATAGCGGTCACCTTCCGGCACCGCATCGCAAGCTTGAAAAGGTATGACGGGGGCCGGCCCGCCAGGCAGGCCGGCCCCCGTTGCGAGTTAACCGAGGCCGGCTTCCTTGAGCTGGCCGTTGATGCTTTCGGCGAGCTTGTCGAGGCCTTCGTCGACCGGCACCTGCTTGGCCACCATCTTCTGCAGCGTCGCCGCCCATTCGGTGGTGAGGTCGAAGAACAGCGGTTGCGCCGTGAACTTGATCGAGGCGCCGGGCGCCGAGGCGTCGAACATCTCGACATAGCCGGGATAACTCTTGTTCAGCTTCTCGCGGAACATCTCGTCCTTCCAGACCGACTGGCGGACCGGATTGACGAAGTCCATCTTGGTCGCGCCGAACAGCCCATGCTCCGGACCGGAGGCCCATTGCATGAAATACCAGGTGGCGTCCTTGTCCTTCGAGAAATTGGACATTGCCAGCGACCAGATCCAGATGTTGGGTGTCGCCGCCTTGGCTGTCGGGTTGGCCTTGAAGCTTGCGAAGGCGAGCTTGCCGGCCATCTTGTTGTCGCCGCCATTCATGAAGTAACCAAGGATATCGGCGTCGAAGATCATCGCCGAAGCGCCGGCGCCGAGATCGGTGCCGACCTGATACCAGGTGTAGGTCGACCAGTCCTTGGGACCGCTCTCCTGGATCATCTGAACCCACTGCTTGTGGAAAGCCTTGGACTGGGCGGTGTTCATCGCGGCCGACAATTTGCCGTCTGCCGAAACGTCGAGGTCCTTCTGGTCAAAATTGGCGTAGGCCGACAGGAAGCCCGGATGGATCGTCGCCCAGGAGCGCGAGCCACGCACGCCGATGCCGTAGACGCCGCCACCGACATCCTTGGTGAGCTTGGCCGCCGCGGCGACCATCTCATCCATGTTGCCGGGAATGGTGACGCTGGCCTTGTCGAACATCGCCTTGTTGTAGGTGATGTTGTTCTGTTCGAAGCCCCACGGAATGCACCACTGCTTGGCATCATCCGAACCCAGCGCGCCGCCCGGCTTGCCATTCCAGGCACAGGAATTCTTGACGCCGGGCAGGAAGTCGTCCCAGGCATAGTTCGGGTTGGTCTTGGCCGGATCCTTGATCCATTCGTTGAGATCGGTAATCCAGCCGGCAGGGCCATAGGTCCAGGTCATGTAGGCACCGGTCATGAAGGCGTCGTATTCGGGCGAGCTTGCCGAAAGCGCTGCCGTGACCTTGTCGAAATAGACGTCTTCCGGGAATACGTCATAGACGACGTTCATGCCGGTCAGCTTCTTGAAGTTCTCGAGATCGGCGATCATCGCATCGGCATAGGGATGCTTGTTGAGCAGGAGCTTGATGGTCTTGCCCTTATGCGCCTGCCAGTCGAAATCCGCGGCCAGCGCGCGGGTCTGCCCCAGATTGAGCAGCGTGCCGGCTGTGCCGGCGGCAAGGCCCATGGCACCCAGGCCCTTGATCAGCCCGCGACGGTCGACTTGTCCGCGCAGGAAGGCGTCAATGAGGTCTTTCTCTTTCTCATGCATTTCGTCTTCTCCTCCACAGGGTAGTTTCAACTGAAACTGATACCGGCTACCCGACCGGCGTCTCTTCCACGAGCGATCGCGCCGTCCGCTCGTCTGTTATCAGGCCCTTGAGATAGCGGCCTTCGAGCACCGACTTGATGGCGCGAACCTTGATCTTGCCGCCGGCGACGGCAACGATCCGGCGGCTGCTGATATCCTCACGTGTCAGCGCCAGCGCCCGGTCGGAAACGGTCGTCGCCACGGCCTTGCCGGCCTCGTCGAAGAAATGGCCGAGCAATTCGCCAACGCCGCCATTGCGGCGGATCTCCTCCATCTCGCCCTTTTCGATCATGCCCGTGGCGACCAGCGACGCCTCGCGTTCGGCGGTGCCAATTCCGGCGAACAGGAGGTCAGCGGATCGCGCGAGATCGAAGACCTCGCTGATGCCCTTCTGCCCGAGCAGCACGGTGCGGTCCTCGGCCGTGTTGGCGAACATCGGCACCGGCATGACATAGGCTTCGGCGCCGGTTCGTTCGGCCAGGCGGTGAATGACATCGTGTGGGTTGGCCGAGAATTTGCGCGTCAGGCCGCCCAGCAGCGAGACAAAGCGGATCTTGTCGGTCGAGGTGCGCGGCAGATATTCCACGCAAGCGGCAAGCGTGCGGCCATGGCCGACACCGATCAGCGCCTCCTCGCCGCGCTCGATCTCGCGCTTGAGGAACTGCGCGCCGGCAATGCCGAGCGCCTTGAGCGGCAGATCCTCGGAATCGAAATCCGGAACCACCTCGCAATAATCGAGGCCATAGCGGCGGGACAGTTCGTCCTCGAGCTCGACGCATTCCGACACTTCGCCGTCGATGTAGACCTTCACCAACCCTTCCTGGTTGGCCTTGGTGATGAGGCGGTGGGCCTTGAGGCTGGTCAACCCCAGCCGCTTGGCGACCTCGGACTGGGTCAGGCCACCGGCATAGTGAAGCCACGCGGCACGCGTCGCCATGCTGGTTTCGTCGTCGCGCAGGAGGCCATTGCCGAACCCTACCATTTCCACCCTATGATATTTTTATCAATTGCTGCAAAATTTTTCACAACGAGCGATCGGAGTCAAGCGCCAGCCTTCCCCGATCATGCACGGAGGTTCAAAACGGCTCCTGGCCGTCCAAATGACAGTTGTGGTTGGCAGCGACGCGGTAGCCGGCCGCATTCGCAGCCCGGTCAGGAGTTGCGATGGCTGCGGACGTGGAAAAGGGCGCTTATGCCTGGCGCAGGAACTCGATCACCATGGCGGCCGTCCAGGTGAAGCGGCCGCCGCCGAGCGGCTCGCCGGTGAGCGGGTCGTAATACTCGGCAAAACCGCTTTCCCGGATCAAATCAAGGCTGGACTGGGTGATGCGTTGCGCGACCTTATCGTGGCCGGCGGCGGCGAGCCCGTCTGATATCATGTAGTTGACCACCAGCCAGACCGGACCGCGCCAGTAACGCTTGGCGTCGAAGCGCGGATCGCCGGGATCATGCGACGGCACGACATAGCGTGCCTTGCCGGCGAGCCGCTCGACGGTCGCGGCGATCGCGACGGCACGAGGCTTGGGGATGGCCGCGAAGGCCGGCAGGATGCCGCCGACCGACGCGCTGTCGATCAACTCGCCGGTGAGGCGGTCGAGGCAGAGATACTGGCCATGCGCATCGCTCCACAGCCGCTCCATGGCAGCCAGACCCTTTTGCGCGCGGGCGCGGTTGGCGGCGGCAATTTCGGTTTCGCCCAGTTCCTCGGCGAGATCGGCAAGATCGGCCGCGGCGCGGATCAGGATGGCGTTGAAGCCGGGATCGACGACCTGGAAGGGCGAGGCGTCATGCAGCCTGGCATTGTCCCAGCCGAGCCCGCGAAAGTGCTGCACCAGCCAGATGTAGCGGTCATACTGTTCCCGTGTCGGACGGTGCGCCGGGTCGGCGTGCAGGGTGTCGCGGCGGGTGTAGGGCTCGACGCCCTCGGTCGGCACACGCTCGAAGGCATCGTCCCAGTCGATGGAATTGTCGCGGCCGGACTCCCAGGGATGGATGATGGCGACCAGCCCCTCGCCCTTGGGATCGCGGTTCTCATAGAACCAGCGGTGCCAGGCGTCGATTTTCGGCAGCAAAGCGCGGGCTCGCTCCGCAGCCAGTTTCTTGTCGTTCGCCCGGTCGAACAGCCGGCGCGCGGCAAAGCCGGCGACGGCCGGCTGGGTGATGCCGGAGGTGGCCGTCGGACGGCTGGTCCGCCAGACCTCAGGGCCGGGAAAATAGCCGTCGTTCCAGACATGGAAGACGATATGCGGCACCATGCCGTCCGGCCATTGATGCGCGAACAAGGTCTCGATTTCGGTCCAGGCGCGCGCCTCGTCGTAGTGGGCAAGGCCGAGCGCGGTCAGGCAGGAATCCCAGTTCCATTGGAAGGGATACAGGCCTTTTGTCGGAATGGTGTAGGCGCCCTGGTCGTTTTCCCTGAGCACCTCGACGGCGCGGGCGATGATGTCACTGGTGGCAGAAGCAGTCATGGGCGTTTCAGGGCTTTCGGCGTCAAAGGGCATTGGTGGTTTCAGGATCGAACCAGCGGATGCGGTCGAGTTTGGGTGCCAGGCGCAGGTGATCGCCGACCTGGACGCTGGCGTTGGAGTCCAGGATGGCGCGGAACAGGCCGCCATCGACATCGCAGGTGACCAGCGTGTGCGGCCCGAGCGGCTCGATGACGCGCACCGTGGCGTGCAAGCCCTCGCCGCCGGCATCGACGTCTTCCGGGCGGATGGCGAATTCTATTCTTGGCTTGTCTGATCTGGGACCCGGCAGCGTCAGTCCGGCAACGGTCCAGCTGCCGTTCGCGGCCTTGGTCGCCGGGATAAAATTCATCGGCGGATTGCCGATGAAGGAGCCGACGAAACGCGCGGCCGGGTTGCGGTAAACCTCGACCGGCGAGGCCGCCTGGACGATGCGACCCTGATGCATGACGGCAATGCGGTCGGCAAGGCTCATCGCCTCGACCTGATCGTGGGTGACGTAGATGGTGGTGGTCTTCGACGCCGCCAGCACGCCCTTGAGTTCGGCGCGCATTTCCAGCCGCAGCAGCGCATCGAGGTTCGACAGCGGCTCGTCCATCAGGATGACGTCGGGCTCCATGGCGAGCGCGCGGGCGACGGCGACACGCTGGCGCTGGCCGCCGGACAGCTGGCCAGAATAGCGCTTCAAAAGCTGCTCGATATGCATGAGCTCGGCGGTGCGGTTGACGCGGCGCTCGACCTCCTGCTGCGACAATTTCCTCATGCGCAGGCCGAAGGCGATGTTCTCGAACACGGTCAGATGCGGGAAGACGGCATAGTTTTGGAACACCATGGCGATGCCGCGCTCACGCGGCGGCAGATGGTCGACACGGCGGCCGCCGATCCACACCTCGCCCTGGCTCGGGCGTTCCAGCCCGGCTACGATCCGAAGCAGCGTGGTCTTGCCGCAGCCCGAGGCGCCGAGCAGCACCATGAATTCCTGGTCTGCTATTGTGACGTCGACCTGATGCAGCGCGGTGAAGCCGCCGAAGCGCTTGGCCACGCCCTTGATTGCGATTTCAGCCATGGGCCGTCTCCGTGTAGCGCGTCATCGGTTGGCGATCCCCCACATGGCGAAAAGATATTTGCGGACGGCGAAGATGAAGATCAGCGCCGGCACGACCAGCGCCGCGCCGCCGGCGAATTTGAGATAGAGCGGCGATTCACCAAGGCTCTGCAGCAGGAAGGCGGTCAGCGTGCGGTTTTCGATGGTGAGCACGGCAGCGGCGAACACCTCGTTCCAGGAGATGGTGAAGGCAAACACCGCCGAGGCGGCTATGCCGGGCAGCGCCAGCGGCAGGATTACCTTGCGGAAGGCCTGCCAGCGCGTGCAGCCGAGCGTCCAGGCCGCCTCCTCGAGCTCGACGGGAATGCCCGAGAAGAGCGAGAAGGTGATCAGCACGGCAAAGGGCAGCGCCAGCGTCGTGTGCACCAGCGCCAGCCCGATGGCGGTGTCGTCGAGGCCGGTGCGGATGAACATCACTGCCAGCGGCAGCGCCAGAAGCGGCAGCGGAAAGGCACGGGTCATCAGCACCAGGAAGCGGAAGGTTCCCTTGCCCGGAAAGTCGAAGCGCGACAGCGCGTAGCCGGCCGGCGCGCCGAAGCCGATGGCCAGGATCATGGTCAGCGTGGCGACGAGCACCGAATTCCACAGCGCCCGGGCGACGCCGGCGAAATTGATGAAGAACGAAAGACTGCCGAGATCGAAGGACGGGAAGAAGCGTTTGGGGAAAGCCGTCACCTGGTCGGGCGACGACAGCGCGTTGACGATCAAGAGATAGATCGGCAGCAGCACCCAGACGCAAAGCAGGATGGCGGTGGCGATCAGCAGCCAGTCGCCGGCCTTGCGTGCGTCGCCGATCGCGGCGACCGGCGCTTCGGTGATGGCGCTCATATCCGCGCCTCCTTGGGAACACGCAGCACCCTGAGGAAAAACAATGTGAAGCCGATCGAGATGGCGAGGATGAGCAGCGCCGAGGCGGCGGCGACGTTGCGGTCCTGCAGCGTGAATTGCCAATTGTAGGTCTCGCCCATCAGCACCGGCAGATTGGTGCCGCCGAGTGCGGCGACCACGGCGAAGACCTCGAAGGCGAGGATGACGCGCAGGATGATCGCCGTCTGCAGGCTGGGGCGCAGCAATGGCAGTGTGATACGCCGGAAGCGCTGCCACGGGTTTGCCCCGAACACCTCGGCCGCCTCGTAATACTCCTTGGGGATCAGCCCCATGCCGGCAACAAGGATGACCATCATGATTGCCGTGGCCCGCCAGATCTCGGCCAGCGCCACTGCGATGAAGATGGTCAGCTTGTTCTGGTAGCCGAGGAACATGACCGGCCTGTCGACGACGCCGAGGCTGGAAAGCAGCGTGTTGAGGAAGCCGGACTGATCGAAGATGGCGAGCCAGATCAGGCCGGCGGCGAGGTCGGAAATGCCGAGCGGAATGGCGAAGACGTAAAGTGCGGCACTGCGCCCGGTCTCCAGCCGCGACACAACGCTTGCCATCAGCAACGCCATGGTGAGCTGGATCGGCACGACGATCGCGGCAAGCAGCAGCGTGTTGCGGATCGTGACCGGGAATTTCCAGCTGCCGGCCATGGTGCGGAAATTGTCGAGGGTGAAGGCACCGTCGCGGGTCACCGCCTCGAAAGCGACCAGCGCGAACGGGTAGAGGAAGAAGATGCAGAGGAACAGCGTCGCCGGCATCAGCAGCAGATAGGGCAGAGCCTTGCCGTGCATGGTGGTGTCCTTTGCGTGCTGCGGTCGAGTGCTGCAGTCTGGGCGCCCGGAGTGCTCCGGGCGCCCCCTCGGGAGGATTTTAATCGACCGGGCAAGCGCCGGCGGACGGCTTGTCAGGCGCCCAGCACGGCGCCTTCGCCTGGTCGATGATCGCCTTGAGCGCCGTCGCTTCTTCACCGAGCACGCCGTGGACATCTTCGCCGCCGAGCACGATGCGCTCGAAGGAGTCGGTGTAGACCTGGTTGAACTTGCCGCCGAGGTCGCCGAGCCCCATCGGCAACAGCGCCGGCAGTGCATCGGGAGCACCGGTCATGGTGGCGATGGCCGGGCCGAACGCCTTCACCGAGGCCGGCATGTCGTCGGGCAGCTTGACGTCGACGACGGGGAAGAAATTGGTCGCCTTCAGCGTGGCGATCTGGGTTTCCGGCTTCAGCATATAGGCGACCAGCGCCTTGGCCTTCTCCTGGTCCGGCGAGGTCTTCGGAATGGCGACGCCGGCCACGACAGGCATGAAGCCACGACCGGCGGGGCCTGCCGGCGCCGGGAAGGCGACGAAGTCGTCCGGCTTCTTGTTGAAGGCGTCGGCGAGACGCGCGACATGGTCGAACGCCACCCAGACTTCGCCCGAAAGCAGCGGCTCCTGCATGAAGGCGTAATTGGTCGAATTGGGGTTGGTGTACTGCCACAATTCCTTGAACTTGTTCCATGCCGTCTCGGCTTGCGCTGAACGGAATTTCGTGACCATCGAACCGGTGAAGGACGGATAGAGAAAGCCTTCGAAGAAGCGATGCTTCAGCCCCTTCGGGCCGGCCGGAAAACCGAATTTCGGCGAACCGGTCTTCTCGGCGATATTCTTCGACCATTCGATCAGCTGGTCATAGGTGATGGTGTTGAGATCGGTGCCCGCCGGCAGATATTGCAGCGCCTGCTTGTTGGCGGCCATCAGATAGGTGGCCTGCATCCAGGGCATGTATTTCTGCTCGCCGGTGCCGAGCATGCCGAGCTTCCTGTAGGCCTCGTTGACCTTGACCCCGCCGACGTCGACAGCCGACAGGTCGACAAGGTTGGCGCCGACGGTGGAGAAATCGCCGTGCAGGCCGCCAAGCAGGCCGATCGTGCCGGAGCCGGCCTGCAATTCCGCCTGCAGGCGGGTGAGCCAGGGACCGTCCTCGGCAACCTGATAGTCGACCGCGCCCTCGAAGCCCTTGAGCACCTCGTCGCGCATCTTCTGCGTCTCTTCGACCGGCCGCGCCTGCGTCGACCAGAACAGTACCTGCTGGGCTTGCGCGCCACCGGCGACGACCGACAGCGCTAGCGCCGTGCCTGCCAATATCTTCAATGCTCTCATCATGGTCTTCCTCCCTGGATATGCGCCGTCAGGCGGCGTCAGCTTCTTGTCTGCGGTGCGGGTCCATGGCTTGCCCGCGCAACCAGCGTCGGCCGGATCAGTCGCGTCAGCGGTGTGGCGGGTTTCTCGGCGATGATTGTCAGCAGCATGTCGGCGATCTCGCGCGCGCAGTGGCGGATCGAGGCATCGAAAGTGGTGAGGCCCGGTGGCGCGTAGGCCGACGCGGTGATGTTGTCGAAGCCGATCACGGAGAGGTCGCGCGGTACGCGGAGACCAGCGCGGGCAGCCTCCTCCATCACGGTCAGCGCCAGTTCGTCGAACAGAGCGACGATGGCCGTCGGCCTGTTGGGGGCTCGCAGCATCCGGTTGACGGCCTCGATGCGCGCCTCCTGGTCGAAGCGCGGCGCCGTGACCACGTCGAGCCGTACCGAGGGATCGCCCCGCCGGGCGATGGCCGCGGCAAGGCCATCCTGCCTGAGATGCCGAAAGGTCATCGCCTCCGAGATCGTCACCAGGCCGAAATGGCGGTGGCCGAGATCATAGAGCATGTCGAAGGCTTCACCGAAGGCGTGCGCGCCGTCGGTGTCGAGCCAGTTGTAGCCAAAGTCACTGTCGAGCAGCCGGCCGTGAGCGACGAACGGGAAGCCACGCTCGCGCAGATAGGCAAGGCGTTCGTCGGTCTCGGCGATACGGGTTACGACGACACCGTCGGCGCGCCCGGATTCAACGACGTGGCGCAGCACGGACAGCTCGGAATGGCCAAGTGCGGCGGTGGCCAAAATGAGGTCGGCGCCATGCGAGACCAGCCCTTCGCCGAGCCCGGTGACGAATTCGCCGAGGAAGGAATCGACGAGATTGGGGCCGCGTATCGGCAGGACGAGCCCGACGAAGCCACTGCGGCCCGAGACAAGCGTGCGCGCCGCGGTGTTGGGCACATAGCCGGCCTGGCGCGCCGCCTGCGCGACGCGCTCGCGGGTCCTCAGCGCGATCTGCTCATGGCCGGCAAGTGCGCGCGAAACCGTCGTTATCGACAGGTCGAGGCTTGCGGCTAGCTCCTTCAGCGTGATGACGCGGCTGGTCATCGATCCTCCCTCAGGCGAGTTTGAAACGTTTGTAATTGCCTTTTGCCAAAATGCAAACGTTTTAAATCTCGATCAGAGATAGCCGCTTTGTCCGAGCAGGAGCGCAAGCGAGTGCGGTGCGCCTGCGTTACTCCGCAGGTCGCCTGCCCGAGGCTCCGTCAATCCGAAGGAAAAGCTCTACTGCAAGATCCGTGCGGCGGACGGCATGGAGTGGTCATGCGCGATGCCAGCATCGGCGTCGCCCACGCCGAGCGCTCGGTCGAGGCCGGTCGCCACCACAGAGACCCTGAAACGGCCTTCCATGCTCTTGTCGAAGATGGCGCCGACGATGATGTCGGCGTCCTCGTAGACCTCCTCGCGGATGCGGGTGGCGGCCTCGTCGACCTCGAACAGGGTCATGTCGCGGCCGCCCGATATCGAGACCAGAACACCCTTGGCGCCCTTCATCGATACTTCGTCGAGCAGTGGGTTGGCGATCGCGGCTTCCGCCGCCTTCATCGCCCGGCTTTCGCCCGACGCCTCGCCGGTTCCCATCATGGCGCGGCCCATGCCGCGCATGACCGATTTGACGTCGGCAAAGTCGAGATTGATCAGACCTTCCTTGACGATGAGATCGGTGATGCAGCTGACGCCGGAATAAAGCACCCGGTCGGCAATGACGAAGGCGTCGGCGAAGGTGGTCTTGGCATCGGCGATGCGGAACAGGTTCTGGTTCGGGATGACGATCACCGTGTCGGCGGCTTCGCGCAGCCGCTCGATGCCTTCCTCGGCCATCTGCATGCGGCGCCGACCCTCGAAGGTGAAGGGCTTGGTGACGACGCCGACCGTCAGGATGCCGGCCTTGCGCGCCGCCTGCGCAATGACCGGGGCAGCGCCGGTTCCGGTGCCGCCGCCCATGCCGGCGGTGACGAAACACATATGCGTGCCGGCCAGATGGTCCATGATCTCGTCGAGCGATTCCTCGGCCGCGGCGCGGCCGATCTCGGGCAGCGAGCCGGCGCCAAGGCCTTCGGTGACATGCGCGCCAAGCTGGATCAACCGCGTCGCCTTCGACATGGTCAACGCCTGGGCATCGGTGTTGGCGGCGATGAATTCGGTTCCCTGAAGCTGCTCCGCGATCATGTTGTTGATGGCGTTGCCGCCGCCACCGCCGACACCGATAACGGTGATCTTGGGCCTCATCTCGGAGATTTCCGGCTTCTTGAACTCGGCCATGCCTGCTTCTCCTTCGTCAAATTCGCGCGCTTCACGACCCATGAGCAGACTGTCCGCAAGACGTTGCAATCGAGCGGCATGACGCGAATCAGTCCGTTCGGATGGGTGTCCCAAAAAGCCAGAGAGCGGCCGGACGTGCAAGTGCGCGCAAGGTCAAGATTTGTGATCGCGATATTGCAAACCGCTGCGCGGATGCCGCGTGCGCCGGCTTCGTACCGCGCGACCTGCCCCTCGCCGCATCACTGACGGCTTGCCGCGTAACGATCGAGGCGTCTATCATGCGCCGATATATCGCTGACTTCGGCGCCCGCCTTGCTCGGCCCAATCAGGATCATCCGCAGCTGCCGTCGTCAGGCCAGATTACAGAACGAAGTAGCGCCCCGCCAATGGCCGACAGAACACAATTCGGGTTGACCGCCGTCGACAGCGTGCCCCTGCATGAGAAAGTCTATCTGGAGCTTGTGCGGGCGCTGATGTCCGGCCAGTTCACGCCGGGCCAGAAGCTGACGTCGCGCAAGCTTGCCAAGGAACTCGGCACCAGCGACATGCCAGTGCGCAGCGCCTTCATGCGGCTGCAGGCGCTGCGGGCGCTGAGCCCGATGCCGAACGGCAGCGTCGAGGTGCCTGTCATTTCGGCCGAACGGTTTTCGCAATTGACTGCCGTGCGCACGATCCTGGAAGGCGAGGCGACCGAGCTCGCGACAAGGCGCATCAACGGCAACAATCTGCGGGCTATCCGGCGCCACAGCAGCGAATTGACCCTGGCGGCTCGCGAGGGCGATATCGACGACTATCTCAGGAAGAATTACGCTTTCAAATTCTCGATCTATCGCCATTGCGGCAACGAGCAGATGATCTTCCTGATCGAGACCGTGTGGATGCAGATCGGCCCCTTCCTCCGAAACCTCGCCATGGGGTTCGAGGACGATCTCTCCTCCATCCTCGACATCGACTATCACGAGGAAGTCGTCGCCGCGATCGAGGCGCAGGACGCGGCGCGTGCTCGAGCGGCCATCGTTCGCGACATCGACGAAGGCGCGGCGCACATCCTGCGCCAGGCCAGATTTCCGGGGGCCAAAGGCTAGGTTGGAGGGTGATAGCCGCTCGACCCAAAGGCCGATCGTGCCTGCCGAATGCCTCTTGGCTTTCTGCCTTCTAGCCTCTATGTTGCGATCGCAGATCGCGCAATTGGTTTTGAAATGCCTCCCGACATCCCAGCTAGTGACTTGAAAAAATAGGGAAAAATATCCGGCAGTGGCCGGATAGGCTTTCCGAAAACTCGCAAGCATTTTTTACCAGGGATAGCGCAGCCGGCAGGGCTTGTGCACGTTCGAAAACCAGAGGTTTTAAAATTGAGCGATGCAATTGCGGACGTTCTGAGCTGGCTTGAAAGCAGAAGCGACATACAGAGCCTGAGGGCGGCGGTGTGCGACCTCAACGGCGTCATGCGAGGAAAACGCATACCCGTGGAGCAGGCCCGTAAGGCGCTGGAAGGCAAGCTGCGCATGCCCTATTCGCTGATCGGGCTCGACATCTGGGGCGAGGACATCGAAGGCAACAGTCTGGTTTTCTCGACCGGCGATGCCGATGGCCTCTGCCAATGGACGGGACGCGGCATCCTGCCTGTGGACTGGACGGCGCATCCGACCGCGCTCGTTCCGCTCTGGCTCGCCGACGAAAGCGGCGCGCCCTATCTCGGCGATCCCCGGCGGGCGCTGGCCCGCATCCTCGACCGCTACAAGGCGCTCGGCCTGACCCCGGTCGCAGCGACGGAACTCGAATTCTATCTGGTCGATCCGCAGTCGCAGCGGCCGGTCGGGCCGGTATCACCGGTCACCGGGCGGCGCCTCGATTCCGACGCGGCGCTGTCGATCGACGAGATCGACGATTTCGAGGCCTTCATCCATGACGTCTACGAAGCCTGCAGGGCGCAAGGCATTCCCGTCGACACGGCGATTGCCGAAAACGGCGTCGGCCAGTTCGAGATCAATCTGAACCATGTCGCCGACGCGCTGCGGGCGGCCGACGACGCGGTGCTGTTCAAGCGCACCGTGAAGGGCATTGCCCGCAAGCACGGCTTTGCTGCTTGCTTCATGGCCAAGCCCTATGGCGACCGGGCCGGCAACGGCTTTCACGTCCATTTCAGCCTGGTCGACACCGAAGGCCGCAATGTGTTCGACGACCGCACCGACCAGGGCTCGGAAACCATGCGCCATGCGGTCGGCGGGTTGCTGGCGGCGATGGCCGAGAGCACGCTGGTGTTCGCGCCGCACTTCAATTCCTACCGCAGGCTTCGCCCACGCTCCTATGCGCCGACCGCGGTCGCTTGGGGTTACGAGAACCGCATGGTCGCGATCCGCATTCCCGGCGGCCCGACCGGGGCGCGCCGCATAGAGCATCGCGTGTCGGGAGCGGACGCCAATCCCTATCTGGTGCTTGCCGCCATACTGGGCGCGGCACTGATCGGCATCGAAAGGCAGCTGTCGCCTGGCGAGCCGACCGGGAGCGACGGACAAGGCGCGGCACCCGCCAAGCTGCCGCCGGACTGGGCCTCCGCCATCGCCACCTTCGAAAGCGGCACGCATGTGGCGGAGATTTTCCCGGCGATCCTGCGCGACTCCTTCGTCGCCTGCAAACGCCAGGAGTTGAATACGTTTGCTCTCAACGTCAGCGATTTCGAGATCGAGACCTATCTCGAAAGCGTTTAGACGCTGGACGCTAGACCCGGACAAACAAGTTCCTATTATGCAGCTGATGGGGATACTTAAACCGCGACAGAAACCCAAGAAGGTTTATCCGAATAGTGACAGCTTCGAGGAAGATGGTCGGCGCATTTACAGTGCTTATGCACCAGCATCCCCGCCTCGTCGCAAGAGATCAGCGCAACGCCTCCGTCTCGTGGCAATCATAGCCGTTTTTGCCGTCGCCGCCGTGGCGCCAGCTATCGTGCTTGCGTGGCGGCCAAACTAGCTACGAGGATCGCTCGGCCTTCAGCACCGATACCGCCGCTTCGCTGTTGTGGACATAGTCGTTGGCGTCCGGCTGCTTCTGCAGCAAAAGGATGAACAACAGATCGGTCAGGGTCAGCTGCGCATCGCGCGCGGTGATGGATGAGGAGCGCGCACGCTCCTCATCGGCGATGGTGTAGAGGCGGATGTCGGCGACCCGGCTCAGCGGATTGTCGTGTGGGCCGGTGACGGCGATCACCATGGTGCCGCGCTTGGCGGCGAGTTCGGCGATGCGCAAGGTTTCGATGCTGGCGCCGGAATAGGAGAGCGCGAACAGCACGTCGCCGGGCCCCAGCGTCGCGGCATTGGCCATCTGGATGTGGCTGTCGCTGTCATGCAGCACGTTGCGGCCGAGCTTCATCAGCTTGTAGGAGAAATCGCGTGCCACCAGCGAGGAGGCCCCGACGCCGACCAGATGGATGCGGCGCGCGCCATCCAGCAGTTCCAGCGTGCGGCCGATGATCCGCTCGGTGTTGGCGGCGACGGTCTGCTGCATCGACAGCAGCTTGCTGCCGATCAGTTTCTTCAGGATGACCGGATAGGTGTCGCCGACCTCGATCGAACCATGGATGACGCCGGCCGGCACCTGCCAATCCTGCGCCTTGGCCTCGCTGACGGCGAGTTTCAGCTCCTGATAGCTGGCATAGCCGAGTTTTTGGCTGAACTTGACGACGCTCGACTGGCTGCGGCCGATCTGGGCCGCAAGCGCTGCCGTCGACAGGCGCAGCATCTGGTCGGGATTGTCGACGATGTACTGGCCGATCTCGCGATCGCCGGGCGCCATGCCGTCGAGCTTCGCATGGATCTTCTTGAGAACGGACATGAACCCTCTGGAGCGCTTCGGTGCTCGGAGGAATAAAATATTCCAATTTCGATTGACAGCCAAGAACGCAGAATTAATTCTCGAACCGGCCAGCTTCGGGAATCGAATGGCTTTCCCGGAGAGGCCGGATCGCGGCCCGCGCTTTCGGCACAAAAGGGTTCAGCCATGGACAGATTGCGGATCGTCGGCGGACAAAGATTGGAAGGCGCGGTCACCATTTCCGGCGCCAAGAACGCCGCCTTGCCACAGATCGCGGCCGCCCTGCTCAGCCCCTACCCGCTCGAACTGACCAATTTGCCAGACGTAACCGACGTCGAGAACATGCTGGGCGTGGTGCGGCTTCACGGCGCCGACGTGACGCGATCGGCCCATGCCGCGACGATCGATACGAGTGCCGCCGTTTCGAAGGAAACGTCATATGACACGGTGCGCAAAATGCGCGCGACGGTGCTGGTGCTCGCGCCTTTGCTCGCCCGGTTCGGCCATGCCCGGGTTTCGCTGCCCGGCGGCTGCGCGATCGGCGCGCGGCCTGTCGATATGCATGTCTCCGCCCTCGCAGCACTCGGCGCCAAGATCGCCATCGAGAACGGCCTGATCGTCGCCTCGGCGCCGAACGGGCTGGCCGGGACGCGCATCGTGCTCAGTTCGCCGTCCGTCGGGGCAACGGAAACCGCCATGATGGCGGCGACCACGGCTAAAGGCGAAACCGAGATCCTCAACGCGGCGCGCGAGCCGGAAGTGGCCGATCTCGCCGCTTGCCTCAATGCCATGGGCGCGCGCATCGAGGGCGCCGGCACGCATCGCATCCTGATCGCCGGCGACACCGGCTGGCACACGGCCAGGCACGACATCATTCCGGACCGCATCGAGGCCGGCACCTACGCCATCGCCGCGGCCATCACCGGCGGCCAGCTTGAGCTGACGCATGCCCGGCTCGAGCACATGGCCTCGGTGGTGCAATTGCTGGAAGCCACCGGCGTCAGCGTCTGGCCCGGCGATCGCGGGCTCATCGTGTCGCGCGACCGGCCGCTCAAGGCCGCCGATCTCACGACGGAACCCTATCCGGGCTTTCCGACCGACCTGCAGGCGCAGTTCATGGCACTGATGTGCTGTGCCGAGGGTGCATCGCTGCTGCGCGAAACCATCTTCGAGAACCGCTTCATGCACGTGCCAGAACTGATGCGGCTTGGCGCCAACATCAAGCTGCAAGGCACGATGGCGCTGGTGCGCGGTGGCGAGAGGCTGCACGGCGCGCAGGTGATGGCCACCGATTTGCGCGCTTCGGTGTCGCTGGTGCTGGCCGCGCTGGTCAGCGAAGGCGAGACGATCATCAACCGCGTCTATCATCTCGATCGTGGCTACGAGCAGTTGGACCGCAAGCTGCGCCTTTGCGGCGCCGATATCGAGCGGCTGAGCACATGAGCGGCCCGGACTATTTTCTCGGCGTCGACGGCGGCGGCACCGGCTGCCGGGCCCGTATCGAAGATGTGGAAGGCAACGTGCTGGGACAAGGCCTGTCCGGCCCGGCGACGACGCGGCTCGGCATCGACGCGGCCTGGGCCTCCATTGCCAAAGCTTTTGGCGCGGCGACCGAGGAGGCTGGCTTTGGACCGACCGAGATCGCCCGGATCCACGCAGGCATCGGGCTTGCCGGTATCGGCCGGAAGGGCGCGCTGGAAGCGTTGCGGGCGATCGCGCACTCCTTTGCCAGCATCGATTTCGTCAGCGACGGCGTCGGCGCCTGCCTGGGCGCGCATTCCGGTCAGGACGGCGCCATCGTCATTGCCGGCACCGGCTCGATCGGTCTCGGCTTCGTCGAAGGGCGCGACCTGCGCGTCGGCGGCTACGGCTTTCCGATCTCCGATGAAGGCAGCGGCGCCGATCTTGGCCTGAAGGCGGTACAGCTGGCGTTGCGCGGCCATGACGGACGGCACGAGCGGACGGCGCTGCTGGCGGAGGTGATGCAGCGCTTCGAAGGCGACCCGATGGCAGCCGTCGCCTGGATGGACCGCGCCAGCGCCACGGACTACGCCGCGCTGGCGCCAATGGTGATGCGCCATGCCGACCAGGGCGATCCGGCAGGACGACGCATCGTGCAAAGTGCCGCCGAGCAAATCGACACGCTGGTGCGGGTGCTGTTCGAAAAAGGCGCGCCGCGCGTGACCTTGCTGGGCGGCCTCGCCAGCCCTCTCGAACCCTGGCTTTCGCCCGATGTCCGGCGCCGCCTGAAGCCTGCTGATGGCGACGCCGTGTCCGGCGCAATCATCCTTGCCAAGAGATCGCCCTGCCTAAGGCGGGCTTAATATCGATAGGAATAAAATATTCCAATCTCCTGTTGACGATACGAATATCCAATTCTAAAAAGTTAACAAAGAAAAACTGCGATGACGGACCCGAGGTCCGCACGCCCTGGCGTCCGTTGAGCCATGCGCGGCAGCAGAATTTTTGAAAGCACTGGAATGACCGAGCACGGGTTGATGTCTGAGCTGGACCTGCTGGTTTCCGAAGGCCGCAACCCGCGAACGATGGACATCGACCTGCTGCCGACCATCGACGTGCTGCGCAAGATCAATGACGAGGACAGGATTGTCCCGGCTGCAGTCGAGAAGGTGCTGCCGGAAATCGCCGCCGCCGTCGACCGCATCGTGCTTGCCTTCCAGAAAGGCGCGCGGCTGATCTATATCGGCGCCGGCACCAGCGGCCGGCTCGGCGTTCTCGATGCTTCGGAATGCCCGCCCACCTTCGGCGTGCCAGAGGACATGGTAGTCGGCCTGATCGCCGGCGGCCCGGACGCTTTGGTGCGGTCGACGGAAGGTGCTGAGGATGACCCGAAAATGGGCGCCAAGGCATTGCAGGAGATCGGGCTCACACCGGACGACGTCGTGGTGGGCATCGCGGTCAGTGGGCGCACGCCTTACGTCATCGGCGGACTGAACTATGCCAGGCAGGTCGGCGCCACCACGGTTGCCCTGTCCTGCAATCCTGCCTCGACCATCGCGGGCATCGCCGACATCGCGATCTCGCCGGTCGTCGGGCCCGAGGTACTCACCGGCTCGACCCGGCTGAAGTCGGGAACGGCGCAGAAGCTGGTGCTCAACATGCTGACCACGGCGTCGATGATCCGCATCGGCAAGAGCTACGAGAATCTGATGGTGGACCTCAACCCGTCCAACAAGAAGCTGGTCGCGAGAGCCATCAGGATCGTCATGCAGACCACCGGTTGCACGGCGCAACGTGCCAAACAGGTGCTCGCCCAGACCGGCAATGATGTGAAGCTGGCGATCCTCGTGGCGATCACCGGCTTCGATGTCGCGGCGGCGCGCGCGGCGCTCGGCAGAGCCGGAGGCTTCCTGCGAAAGGCAATCAGCGACAGGACGGCATGAAGCCGCACGGGACAAGACGGCGTGAAGCCGCATAGACTGGGCCGATACTCCAAAGCATGTGTGTCTTGGAAGCGGTCCTTAGAACTGCAAGGCATCAAGTTCAAATCATAATGGGAGACGAAAATGACAAGGCATCTCACAAGAACACTCCTGTCGGGCATTACGGTTGCCGCGATGCTCGGCGTGGCTGTGGTTTCAACACAGGCCGCAACGCTGCACATGGCCTGGTCGCAGGACGCCACCGGACTTGACCCGCACAAGCAGACGGCCTTTTCGTCGCTGCGGCTCCTGGAACTGATCTATGAGCCGCTGGTGCGGGTCGATGCCAGCCTGCAGATCATCCCTGCCATCGCCACCACGTGGGAATTTTCGAAAGATGGCAAGGAACTGACCTTCAAGCTCGATCCCAAGGCGAAATTCCAGGACGGCACGGCCGTCACCTCGGCCGACGTCAAGGCCTCGTTCGAGCGCATCCTCGACGAGAAGACGGGCGCGGCCGCTCGCGCCAATTTCCTGTCGATCGCCAGCATCGACACGCCCGATGCGGCAACCGTCGTGTTCCATTTGTCGCAGCCCGACGTGCCGATTCTGACGGCGATGAGCGATGTCAACGCGGCGATCGTCCCGGCGGCCGAAATCAAGGCCGGCTCCATCGGCACCAAGGCGGTTGGTTCAGGTCCGTTCAAGCTCGACAAATGGGACCCCAACGCCAAGGAGGTGCTCAGCGCCAACAAGGATTGGGCCGGCGGCGCCACCGGCGTCGACGGCATCGAGATCAGCGTGCTGCCCGACGAAGCGGCGATCCTGGCGGCCATGCGCACCAAGCAGATCGATTTCGCCCTGCTCAACGACCCGCTGGTCGCCACACTGGTGCCGAAGGAGGCCAGCCTGCAGCTGAACCG
This sequence comes from Mesorhizobium sp. 43Arga, assembly GCF_053714255.1. Lineage (NCBI taxonomy): Bacteria > Pseudomonadati > Pseudomonadota > Alphaproteobacteria > Hyphomicrobiales > Phyllobacteriaceae > Mesorhizobium > Mesorhizobium sp. 43Arga. Next base: position 110,006 of record NZ_JBSKBO010000004.1, on the reverse strand, counting down.
CGTGCCGGTGCTCGCCTACCACGTGCTACAGCTCAACCCGTCGCGCAAGCCGATGACCGAGCTCAAGGTGCGCCAGGCGATCTCCTGCGCCATCGACCGCCAGGAGGTGCTGGACACCGCTTCGCTCGGCGAAGGTAAGGTCACCGGACCGCTGACCATCCCGGCGCTCGCCACCGATCCGACCCAGCTGTTCTGCTATAAGCGCGATGTCGAGAAGGCCAAGAAGCTGATGGCAGAAGCCGGCTTTGCCGACGGCTTTTCGGCGACCGTGATCGGCGCCACCGGCGAGCCGCCGACGGCGGCGGCGGAAGCCCAGGTCATCCAGTCGCAGCTCGCCGAAATCGGCGTCAAGCTCGACATCAAGATGATGGAGCTCAACGTCTATGTCGACGCCTGGCTGAAGGGCGATTTCGACATGGCGATCGCGCTCAATGGCGGCCGCGCCGACCCCTACACCATGTATAACCGCTACTGGACCAAGGCAGGCAATCTGCAGAAGGTGGCCAACTACATCGACGACACGCTGGACAGCCAGATGCAGCAGGGCCGCGCCGAGACCGACCCGGCCAAACGCAAGGCGATCTTCGCCGAATTCGAGAAGCACCTCGCCGAGATGTCGCCGTGGATCTGGCTCTACACCTCCTACAGCTACACGGCCCAGCAGAAGAACATCGCCGGCTTCGTGCCGACGCCGACCGGCACGCTGTTCAGCCTGAGCAAGGTTACCATCCAGCAGTAGCCCGGTCAGGCCCTAGAGTCGGATGATTTCAGGTCGAATCGACCTGAAATCTGAATCCTCCTCTAGATCAAAAGATAGAGCATGATGTCGTCCGAAAACCGCTTCACACTTTTCGGCATCATGCTCTAGACGAGAGGACTTCTTCGCGTGAACTATCTGATGCGACGACTGGCGACGTTTCCTCTCGTCCTGCTTGGCGTGTCCATCCTGGTCTTCGTCGCGATCCGGATGGTGCCGGGCGATTCGATCACAGCGATGCTGGGCACCGAGGCCGGCCTGCTGACGCCGGCACAGCGGGATTCGCTCGCCGCCTATTTCGGCATCGACCAGCCCTGGTTCGTCCAGTACTTGCGTTGGATCGGCGGTATCCTGCAGGGCAATTTCGGCATCTCGGTCACCTATGGACGGCCGGTGCTCGACGTCATCCTCGAACGCTTCCCGCTAACGCTGGAGCTGGCCCTGCTGTCGATGATCATCGCGCTTGCCGTCGGCATGCCGGCTGGCATCTATGCCGCCACGCACAATGAAAAACCGTCGGATCTCGGGGTGCGCATCGTCGCCATGATCGGCCAGTCGACGCCGAGCTTCGTGCTTGGCCTCTTGATCATCTACACGCTGTCGGCCGGCTTCGGCGTGCTGCCGGCGATGGGCGAATTCGCGCCGCTCTGGCAGGATCCCTTGCGCAATCTCGGCCAGATGATCCTGCCCGCCATCACGCTCGGCTTCGCCTTCGCCGCGTCGATCACACGCATATCGCGTTCGGCGATGCTCGACGTGCTGAGCGACGACTATGTGCGCACCGCGCGCAGCAAGGGCGCGTCGGCGCGCAGCGTCATCTGGCGCCATGCCTTGCCCAATGCGCTGATCCCGGTGGTGACGCTGAGCGGCATCGAATTCGGCTATCTCCTGGGCGGCGCCGTCATCGTCGAGCAGATCTATGCCTTGCCCGGCCTCGGACGCATGGTGCTCGACGCCATCCTGCAGCGCGACTACGCGCTGGTTCAAGGAGCCGTGCTGTTCATCGCCTTCAACTTCATGATCGTCAATCTCCTGGTCGACCTTGCCTATGTCGGGCTCGATCCGCGCATCCGGCTGGGAGAGGCCTGATGCGCATCCTGCGCGCCATCTTCGGCCATGGCAGCGGCCGCATCGGCGGTATCATCGTCGTCGTCTATTTGCTGATCGCCATCCTTGGCCTGTTCGGGCTGACGCCCCACAATCCGATCACGCAGTTCCGCGTCGACCGGCTGCACGCACCCAATGGCGCCTACTGGATGGGCACCGACTTGTTCGGCCGCGACGTGGCCAGCCGGCTGATGGCCGGCATCGGCCAATCCTTCACCGTCGCCTTCTTCTCGGTAGCCTTCGCGACCCTGGCCGGCACCGTGCTGGGGCTGGCGGCGGCCTGGCTCGGACGCCGCTGGGATGGCGTGGTGATGCGCATCATGGATGTGCTTTTGGCTTTCCCGGCGATCCTTCTGGCATTGCTCATTGTCACCGTCGCCGGGCCAGGCACATGGACCAGCGTGGTGGCGATCGGCATCGTCTATACGCCGATCTTCACGCGCGTGGTGCGCGGCCCTGCCCTTTCGCTGAAGGCACGCGAATTCGTCGACGCCGCGCGCACCTTCGGCAGCAGCTCGAGTTACATCGTCACGCGTCATCTGCTGCTCAACCTGGTAGCGCCGCTGACCGTGCAGGTGACGCTGGCCCTGGCCTGGGCGCTGCTGACGGAAGCAGGTTTGAGCTTCCTTGGGCTCGGCACACAGCCGCCCGCCGCCTCGCTCGGGCTGATGCTGAGCGACAGCCGCAATCTGATGGAGACCGCGCCCTGGCTGATGATCTTTCCAGGCCTGACCATCATGATCAGCATCCTCGGTTTCAACCTTCTGGGTGACGCCTTGCGCGATATCCTCGACCCCAGGATGCGGAGGGCGACGGCATGAGCCCGCTGCTGTCTGTTCGCGATCTGCGCGTCGGCTTCGGCCGCAATCCGCACGCCAACGAGGTGGTGCGTGGCGTCAGCTTCGACCTCGCCGACGGCGAAACACTGGCTATCGTCGGCGAAAGCGGCTCCGGCAAATCCGTCACCGCCCTGTCGATCAACCGGCTGATCGATTTCGGCGGCGGCCGCATCACCGGCGGCGCGATGAAGCTGAAGCGAGCCGATGGCGGCATCTTCGACCTGATAACTGCTATCGAACCACAACTGACCGGCATTCGCGGCGCCGAGATCGGCATGATCTTCCAGGAGCCGATGACCTCGCTCAATCCGGTGCTGACCATCGGCACGCAGATCGAGGAATCGTTTCGGCTGCATCGCGGCCTGACCGGCAGGCAGGCCATGGCCGCAGCCAAGGATGCGCTCGACCGCGTGCGCATTCCCGATGCCGCGCGACGGCTGAAATACACGCCCAACCAGCTGTCGGGCGGCATGCTGCAAAGGGTGATGATCGCCATCGCGCTCGCCTGCAATCCGCGCCTGCTGATCGCCGACGAGCCGACCACCGCGCTCGACGTCACCGTGCAGGCGCAGATCATGGCGCTGCTGGCCGAGTTGAAGCGCGAGACCGGCATGTCTGTCATCTTCATCACCCACGATATCGGCCTGGTTGCCGGCATCGCCGACAAGGTGATGGTGATGCAGAACGGGCAGGCCGTGGAGCAAGGCGAGCTGAACCAGATCCTCGACAGGGCACGGCACCCCTACACCCAGCATCTGCTGCAGGACGTGCCGCATTTCGCCAGGGGAAGCGCGACCCGCGCGGACGGCCAGCGCGACAAGGGTGAAAACACAAAGCCGGCCTTGAAGGTCGACGGACTGGTGGTGCGGTTTCCCCTCAAGAGCAATTTCTTCAGCCGCGCCACCGGCGCGGTGCACGCCGTCGACGGCGTCGATTTCGACCTGATGCCAGGCGAGACGCTGGCCATCGTCGGCGAAAGCGGTTCGGGCAAATCGACCACCGCCAAGGCGGTGCTCGGTCTGGTGCGCTCGACGCGCGGCAGCTTCTCGGTCGGCGCTCGAAAGGCTTCGGCCGAGCGCAGTGCCAAGCCTGTGCAGATGGTGTTCCAGAATCCCTATGCCTCGCTCAATCCGAGGCTGACCATCGAGAGCATCCTGGCCGAGCCGGTGATCGCAAACGGCGGCCGGGTGAATGCAGAAACACGCGCCAGGATGGCGAGCCTGCTGGAACGCGTCGGCTTGCCTAGGAATAGCCTGCAGCGCTATCCGCATGAATTCTCCGGCGGCCAGCGGCAAAGGCTGTGCATCGCCCGTGCGCTGATGCTCAACCCGTCCGTGGTCGTTCTCGATGAGGCCGTGTCGGCGCTGGACGTCTCGGTGCAGGCCAAGGTGCTGGAGCTGCTGGTCGAACTGCAGCGCGAATTCGGGCTGGCTTATCTCTTCATCTCGCACGACATGGCGGTGGTCGAGCGGATCGCGCACCGGATCGCCGTCATCTATGCCGGCCAGATCGTCGAGATCGGCGATGCGGCCTCGGTGCTGTCGAAACCGAAGCACTCCTATACGAAGAAACTGATCGCGGCGGTTCCGACCATCGACCGGCGGCGCGAGCATTTCGAGATCGACACACGCCAGGTTCCCTCGCTCGTGCGCCCGCAGGGGTTCGAGCCGGCTCCGGCGCAATGGGAGCAGTTCGGGCCGGACCATCGAGCGAGGGTTGAGGCGTGACTTCAGTCCTCAAGACATTTCCGGACTTGGCGGGACAGCGCCCCCCTCTGCCCTGCCGGGCATCTCCCCCACATGGGGGGAGATCGGATGTCGCCGTGGCTTTCGTGGGGGGTGAGAAGTGGTCCGCGCAGCGGACGGAAAGCCAATTGCTTGGCTTTCCGAACGACGAACGCCCGGAGCGACAGCGAAGGGCCGGAGCCGGCAGGACAGAGGGGGGCGCGAAGGATCTCGGCCTCTCCAATGGAGGTCGACATTGAGCGACCTCGTCCAGTTGTTCGACCGCGCTTTCCAACCACTCGCAACAGCGGTGTCCACCAAGCGCATTCCCGGCGGCGTGCTCGGCATTGTCGACAGCAATGGCCGCCGCATCGTCAGGGCAATCGGCTCGGCGCAACTCGTGCCCGAGCAGCGTCCAATGACCGTCGAAACCTGGTTCGACCTGGCATCACTAACCAAGGTCATCTTCACCACTCCGCGCATACTGGCGCTGGCGGAAGACGGCGTCATCGATCTCGACGCGCCACTGATCTCGGTTCTGCCCGACCTTCGCCAGTACGATCAACAGGCCTGGGAGCGGAAGGTGACGTTTCGCCAGTGCCTCGGCCACCAGACGCCGTTTCCGGCCGTCGAGCCGATCTACACTTACGGACGCGATCCCGACCTGCTGCGTGCCTTTATCCTGCAGCGCGAATGGCGCGCCCGTGAACCCGTCTATTCCGACATCAATTTCATCCTGCTCGGCTTTGCCCTCGAGCGGCTGTCGGGCAAGACCATCCGCGACATGGATCCCGGCACTGGATTTGGCTGGTCAACCGAGCCGGATGCCGCCGCGGCGACAGAGGACTGCACCTGGCGTCATCGCGTGCTGTCCGGCGAGGTGCACGACGACAATTGCTCGGCGCTGCAAGGCGCCGGTCACGCCGGCCTGTTCGGGACAATCGCTTCGGTGCTGGATTTCGCGCAAGGGCTGCTGGACGGCAGCGGTGCCAGCGAACGGTCGATCGCGCTGATGCGCACACCCTTATCCGCCACCCGCACCCATGGATGGGAGCGCCCCTATGAAGGCTGGTCGGGCGGGAAGTTGTGCAACCCGGGAGCGATCGGCCACACCGGCTTTACCGGCACCGGACTGTGGATAGATTTCGACAGCGGCAAGGCGTGGACCTTGCTCACCAACCGGATCCATCCGACACGTCATTTCGACAGCGGAATCATCTCGCTGCGGCAGACGGTCGGCGATCTCGTCAACGGACTTTGGGAGCTAGATGATGGAACCAATCTGGGCCGTCGGCCTGATGACCGGCACGGTGCTTGACGGCAACATCGACGTGGCGCTGATCAAGACCGATGGCGAGAGCATCGACGATTTCGGCACCTACCGGCTGATGCCCTATCCCCCGTCGATCCGCTCGCTGCTGGAAGAGACGCTGACGGCGGCGCGGGCCTGGAATTTTGTCGGGCCGGAACCGGCGATCTTCCGCACGGCCGAGGAAGCGCTGACGCGTGCCCAGTCGGCCGCGGTCAGGGAATTGGTCGAGGGCTATGGCATGACGATGGCCGATATCGGCGTCGTCGGCTTTCACGGCCAGACGGTGCTGCATCGCGCGCCGCAGGTCGGACGGCTCGGCCAGACCCGACAACTGGGTGACGGCGAGCTGATGCATGCCCTGTTGGGCACCAAGGTCGCCTATGATTTCCGCTCGGCCGACATGCGCGCCGGCGGGCAAGGCGCGCCCCTGGCCGCCGCCTATCATACCGCGCTGATGCGCAGCGCCGGCGCCAGCGGCGAGGTGGCCGTGCTCAATCTCGGCGGCGTCGCCAACATCACCTGGTGGGATGGGGCCGACAATGTCGTTGCCTTCGACACCGGCCCCGCCAATGCGCCGCTCAATGATTTCATCAAGTCGAGGGGGCTCGGCGACATGGATCGCGACGGCGCGCTTGGCCGCGCGGGAACCGTCGACGAGGCAAGGCTCGCCATGCTGTTGCAGCATCCTTATCTCACCAAGCCCTACCCCAAATCGCTCGACCGTTTCGATTTCGGCGCGGCCATGGCCGACGGCCTCAATATCGAGGATGGCGCGGCCCTGCTCACTGCTTTCACCGCCGGCGCCGTCGGCAAGGCGCTCGACCTGTTGCCCATCCGGCCTAGGAAATTGGTGGTCAGCGGCGGCGGCCGGCACAACCCGACGATGATGGCCATGCTCGCCAGCCGCGCCGGCGTCGAGGTGGTGCAGGCCGAAAGGCTCGGCTGGAGCGGCGATGCGGTGGAGGCCGAGTGTTTTGCCTTCCTGGCGGTGCGCGTGCTGCGCGGCCTGCCGATCAGTTTTCCTAGCACCACCGGCGCGCCGCAGCCGATGCGCGGCGGAAAGCTTGCCGGCTAAACCAGCTTCTTCTGCAGGAAGATGCGGCTGCGGCCGACCGGGAAATCGGCCAGCGTTCCGAACGGCTGATAGCCCTGGCGCTGGTAGACCTTGGCGGCGTTTGGATTGAAGGTGTCGATCCAGGCGTTGTTGCAGCCGCGCGCCACGGCTTCCTGTTCGGCCGCGTCCAGCATTTTGCCGGCCATTTGCTGGCCGCGCAGCCTTTCATCGACCCACAGCCATTGCACGTAGAGCCAGCCCCAGGCGGTGTAACCCGAAATGCCGGCGACGACCGCGCCAGTCTCGTCGCGCACGAACACAGCGAGCGCCTTTCTTTCGGACGCGCCGACATCGCCGTCATTGAACGACGTCAGCCGTTCGGCGAGAAAGGCAAGGTCTTCCGGCAAGGGGTTTGCCGTTGTTTCGACTGTCGTGTTCATGGCTCTTTCCGGAAAGCTCGGCTGGCTGGAATGAAGGGTTGCGGGCGTAAGGCTCTCGGGCAATTTCTATGTCTGTACCCGAACAGGGTGCGGATCGCCGCCATTGCGGAATTCGGATGCGGCAATGCCATAGCGCTTGAGCTTGTCGTAAAACGTCTTGCGCGGCACGCCGAGCGCGTCGATGGCGCCGCGCACATCGCCGCCATGCTCGCGCAGCGCATCGCGGATGAGCCGCGCCTCGTAGTGGCCCACGCGTTCGGGCAACGGGGCCGCTGGCTCCGCCGATTGCGGGGAAACCGCTTTCGTCTCGTCGTCAGGCCCAAGACCAAGCGTGACGCGATCGGCGAAATGGGCGAGTTCTCGCACATTGCCCGGCCAGACATGCGACTGGAGATGATCGCTGACTGCGGCGTTGACCTTGGCGACCGGCCGGCCGAACCGTTCGGCCGCCTTGCCGAGGAAATGCCCGAACAGCATCGGGATGTCGCCGCGCCGCTCGCGCAGAGGCGGGATGCGCAGCGTCACCACGTTGAGGCGGAAATAGAGGTCCTCGCGGAAATCGCCGCGCTGGTCAGGCCGGCCGAGATCGACCTTGGTCGCCGCCACGACCCTCAGATCGAGGCGCCGCGTCTCGTTCGAGCCAAGCGGCGTGAGGCTGCGCGTCTCCAGCACCCGCAGCAGCTTGACCTGCAGGGCCGGCGGCATGGATTCGATCTCGTCGAGGAACAACGTGCCGCCGCTGGAATGTTCGACGCGGCCGATCCGCCGTCGCTGCGCGCCGGTGAACGCACCGGCCTCGTGGCCGAACAGCTCGCTTTCGATGACGGTCTCGGGCAGCGCGCCGCAATTCAGCGCCACGAAGGGCTTGGAACGCCGCCGGCCCCAGCGGTGCAAGAGGTCGGCCACCACTTCCTTGCCGGTTCCTGTCTCCCCTTCCACCAGCACGTCGACATCCATATCGGCGATCTGGCGCAAGGTTTCGCGCAGCCGCCGGATGGCGGGCGCCTCGCCGATCAGCGGCAGGCCGTCGGCAGCTAGTGCGGCGGCTTGGCGCAGCCGCCGGTTCTCCATCACCAGCCCCCGCTTCTCTGAGGCCCGTCTCAGCGCCTCGACAAGGCGGTCTCCGGCGTAGGGCTTTGGAATGAAATCGTAGACACCGTCCTTGAGTGCGGCGACAGCAAGATCGACATCGCCATGCCCGGTGACGAGGATCACCGGTATGTCCGGGTCGATCGCCTTGATGCGGTCGAACAGCTGCAGGCCGTTCATGCCCGGCATGCGGATGTCGCTGACGACCACGCCATCGAAGTCCCTGTCGACGACGGCAAGTGCGGCCTCGGCGGCCTCAAGCGCAACCACGGTGAAACCGGCGAGCTCGAGCAATTGCGTAGTGGCATGAAGTAGGTCCGCATCGTCCTCGACGAGCGCCACCCGCCCTGATCCCTCATTCATTCAATTCGCCTCAAATCGATGGTGAAGGATGCGCCCTTGGCGCTGTCGGAATCGAGCCGCAGCGTGCCGCCCAATTCCTGGGCGATCTCCTGCGAGATCACCAGCCCGAGGCCGAGCCCTTTCTCCTTGGTGGTCTGGAACGGCATGAACAGATTGCCGGCCGCTTCCGGCCCGAGGCCGGGACCGTTGTCGCGCACCGAAATCAGCACTCGGTCGTCGCGCTCGGCGAGGTCAATGTCGATGCGGGGATCGGGCTGGTCCTTCATGGCGTCGAGCGCGTTCTGCAAGAGGTTGACGAGGATCTGCTCCAGCCGGATGCGGCTTGCCATCACAATCGGTGATGGGTTGCCTTGCGGCTTGACGATGGTGACACCGGAATCGCGAATGCGGCCGGAGAGCAGCGACAGCGCGCCGTCGATCGCCTCGCGCACCGGCAGTGGCGACGCGGCGACACCGGGCCGGCGCGCGAAGGTGCGCAGCGTATTGGTGATGGCGCCGATGCGTTCGGTCATCGAGACGATCGAGGTCAGATTGCCGCTCGCCGGTTCGGTCTTGCCGCTTTCGAGAAAGCGGCCGGCATTCTCGGCATAGGTGCGGATCGCGGCGACCGGCTGGTTGATCTCGTGCGCCACGCCGGCAGCGATCTGGCCAAGGATGGAGAGCCTGTTGGCCTGGGCAAGATCGTCGCGCAGCCGGCGGACCTTGGCCTCCGCATTTTCACGCTCGGCGATCTCGCCGGCGAGCGCGGCGTTGGAGCGCGTCAGCTCGGCCGTGCGTGTGCTGACCCGGCTTTCCAGCTCGGCATTCATGCGCGCCAGCGCCTCCTGCCGCAGACGGCGTGTGCGGCGGCGCCTCGTGAACACGTAGGCAAGCAGGCCGGTCAGCAGCAGCCCGAGCAGCGTCGTCAGCCGCGCCGTGTTGGCGGCGGACGAGAGAGCGGCATCCGCCGGTGTCAGCAGCCAAAGGCGCCAGCCGGGGACCGCGCCGGACAGGTCCTGCACCACCTCGACAAACTGGCGCGGCTTGCCGGGGCCGTCGATGGTCGCCAGGCCGTCACCGGCACCGCGCCGTATTGGCAGTGGTTCGAAGGCGGGATCGGTCAGCTGAAGCTGCTCACGGGCAGCGGCGGCATCTTGGGCGGAAAGCGGCGCCAGCGCATGAAACCGCCATTCGGGCTGGCTGGTGGCCAGCACGACGCCGCGTTCGTCGGTGACGAAAACGAGAAACCCGCTGGAGCGCCAATTGGCCTCGACACCGTCAAGCTCGACCTTCAGCACCGCTACGCCCAGCGGCGTGCCGTTGTCATCGACACGGCTCGAAAGATAGAGTCCCGGCCGGCCGCTGATCGTGCCAAGGCCGTATTGGCTGGCCGCGCCCTTCGCCATGGCCTCGTTGAAATAGTGGCGGAAATTATAGTCGATGCCGACAAAGCTCGTCGGCTCGCCGGCATTGCTGGCCGATATCGCGATGCCCGCCGTGTCGATGACGTAGATGGCGGACGCCGAGGCATCGCCGGCGATCGCCTTGAGCTTGTCGTTGAGGGCCGCTTCCTGCATCTTTCCGGCCCGGCGCAGCGCCCCGCGCACAGCATCATCGCGGGCCAATACCAAGGGAACCAGGCGCTGCTTTTCGATTTCGCCGGTCAGGGTTCCCGCCGCCAGCGGCAGGGCGGCGAGCGCGCCATCGCGCAGGTCATTGGTCGCCTGGCCGATGGCGATGCGCCCAGCGATCGCGATTGCGCCCGCCAGTATCGCAAGAGCAATGACAACAACAAGCCAGCGGCCATCGCGCAGCCGCGCCACCGCCTCGCGGAGCAAGTCGCCACCGGCCGCGGCGCGCCTATCCGTGCTTGCTTGCGACGTCTGCTCTCTCCTTTTTCTCGCGGCCTTGCCGTCACTCTAATGCGAAATTCCGCCCAGGCAAACGCCTCCTGTGCGGAAATCCGCACACGCCTCCACCGAAGGACGCCCGGAATCCCTGGATTTCGGGCTTCCCACGATCTGGCACAGCGCTTGCAAAACTCCTTGCCAGCGGCGGGCGACCGGAACGCCGCGATGGGAGAAGTCACGCAGGGCGGGTTCCGTCCATCCGGCCAGGGAGAGTTCGATGCACATCGCAGACCAATCGGGCGCGGCTGCCGCGCAGCGCAAGCCCCTCTATGCCCAACTCTACGTGCAGGTGCTGGTGGCGATCACCGTCGGCATCCTGCTCGGCCATTATTATCCGTCGATCGGCGAGAGCATGAAGCCGCTTGGCGACGCCTTCATCAAGCTGGTCAAGATGATCATCGCCCCGGTGATCTTCCTGACGGTGGCGACCGGCATTGCCGGCATGAGCGACCTGCAGAAGGTCGGCCGCGTCGCCGGCAAGGCGATGCTCTACTTCCTCACCTTCTCGACGCTGGCGCTGATCATCGGCCTCATCGTCGCCAATGTCGTGCAGCCCGGCGCCGGCTTCAACATCGACCCGACCACGCTCGATGCCTCGACCGTCAACACCTATGCCGCCAAGGCGCATGACCAGTCGGTCACCGGCTTCCTGATGAACATCATCCCCGGCACGATCGTCGGCGCCTTCGCCGATGGCGACATCTTGCAGGTGCTGTTCTTCTCGGTGCTGTTCGGCATCGCGCTGGCGCTGGTCGGCGACAAGGGCGCGCCGGTGCTCAACTTCCTGCAGGCGCTTATGGCGCCGATGTTCAAGCTGGTCAGCGTGTTGATGAAGGCCGCCCCCATCGGTGCGTTCGGCGCCATGGCCTTCACCATCGGCAAATACGGCATCGGCTCGGTCATCAACCTGGCCATGCTGGTCGGCACGTTCTACGCGACGTCTCTGCTTTTCGTGTTCGTCGTGCTGGGCGCGGTCTGCCGCTACAACGGCTTCTCCATCCTGTCGCTGCTGCGCTACATCAAGGAAGAGCTGCTCTTGGTGCTGGGCACCTCGTCGTCGGAAGCCGCCCTACCCTCGCTGATGGAGAAGATGGAGAAGGCCGGCGCCAAGCGCTCGGTGGTTGGCCTGGTCATCCCCACCGGCTATTCCTTCAACCTCGACGGCACCAACATCTACATGACGCTTGCGGCGCTGTTCATCGCGCAGGCGACGAACATCCATCTGTCGATGGGCGACCAGATCCTGCTGCTGCTGGTGGCGATGCTCTCGTCCAAGGGTGCCGCCGGTATCACCGGAGCCGGCTTCATCACGCTCGCCGCGACGCTTTCGGTGGTGCCTTCGGTGCCGGTCGCCGGCATGGCGCTTATCCTCGGCGTCGACCGCTTCATGTCGGAATGCCGGGCGCTGACCAACTTCATCGGCAATGCCGTCGCCACGCTGGTCGTCGCGCGTTGGGAAGGCGAACTCGACCAGGCAAAGCTGGCGAGAGCCCTGGCCGGCGCGGCCGACGACAGCCTGCCGGCGGATATCGTTCCCGCCGAGTAATTCGCGCGGTCGCACACCAAATGGCCGGAGGCATCGCGCCTCCGGCCATTTTGTTGCGTTGACGTGTCAGCCATTGAAGTCCGGAAACGTGCTTGGACCGACAGGCATGCGGGCCGCCAGGCTGCCATCATCGAACAGGACAAGGCTGGCGGCGCCGACCAGCCCGGCGTGGCGGCCGAGCTGGGCCTGGATGACCGGCACGTCGCGATAGGCGCGCATGGCGCGCTGGCGGATGGTCGCCTCGATGACCGGATGCATCAGGTCGAGGCCATTGGCGATGCCGCCGCCGACGACCAGCACGTCGGGCGAATAGAGATGCAGCAAATTGGTGAAGCCGATGCCCAGCCAGCGTGCCTCCTCCTCGAGCAAGGCCAAAGCGAGGTCGTCTTGCAGCCGCGCCGCCTCGACCACGTGGCGGCCGGTGACCTCAGCATTGGCCGATAGGCGGCGCAGCGTCGAGCCGTCAAAGGCTGATGTCGCCGCGTTGGCGCGCCGGCCAAGTGCCGTGCCCGAGGCGATGGCCTCGAAGCAGCCGACGACGCCGCACACGCAGCGCTCGCCCTCGTTGGTGATGGTCATATGGCCGATCTCGGCAGCCAGCCCACGGCGGCCGTGCAAGATGCGCCCGTCGGCAACGACACCACCACCAATGCCGGTCGAGACGGTGACGAAGACCAGCGAGCGCGCGCCATGGCCGGCACCGAAACGCCATTCCCCGAGTGCGGCCGCGTTGGCGTCATTTTCCAGCCGCACCGGCAGGCCGAGCCGGCGCTCGAGGATATCGGCCAGCGGAACATCCTGCCAGCCGGCGAGCGTCGGCGGCCCGACGGCGATGCCGGCCAGCGGGTCGAGCGGCCCCGGCGCGCCGACGCCGACGCCAATAATGGCGAGGCCCGGCGCCTCGGCATGCACGGTCGCGGCCAGCGCCTCGATCTGGCCGATCACCACGTCGGGTCCCGCCTGCGCCTGCGTCGGCACGGCGGCGAAGGCCAGGATCTTGCCGTCACGATCGACCAGCGCGGCACGAAGCTCGGTGCCACCAAGATCGATCGCGAGGGCGGCTTCTGTGCTCATGCCGCGACCTTCAGCCCATGCAGCCAGCCGATGCGGCCGGCGAGATCCTTGTCGCCGAAGGCGAGCGAACCGAGAACCACGGTCTCCGCACCGGCGGCACGCAGCAACGGCACGGTCTCGTGGCGGATGCCGCCATCAGCGGCAAGCACGACGGCGTCCTCGCGGCCGGCCTCCCGCAGGATGGCGCGGGCGGCGCCCAGCCTGTCGCATGCCTTTTCCGACAGGCTCTGGCCCTTCACGCCGATCGCGGTTCCCAGCAGCGTGACGAAGGCGACCTCGGAGACGAAGGGCTTCACTGCCTCGACCGGCGTCTCGAGCCGCAACACGACGCCCGTTTCGGCGCCGAGTTCGCGCGCCAGCCGCACGGCGCGCAATCCCGCCTCGCCGTTCTCGGCGTGGACGCTGATCATGTCGGCGCCGGCCTCGATGAACTGGCGCGTCTGCGTTTCGACGATTCCCGCATCGACCATCAGATGGACGTGGATGGGCTTGGCCGTCAGCCCGGCGATACGGGCGACAAGATCGGGAAAGAACAGGAAGGACGGTGCAAAATGGCCGTCCGCCACGTCGATGTGATGCAGATCGACATGGGGTTCGATGCGCCTGAGGTCGCTCTCGAAATTGGCGAGATTGGCCGACCAGAGCGAGAATTCAGCGATCAAGCGATCGCGCGGCAATGCGGCGATTGCCGCCGGGCCTGACAGGGGCTTTGAAGTCATGTTTGGTCCTGATTGTTGAAATGTCTGTCTAGAAAGCCGCCTATGGCGGCGCGGATTTCGGCGAAATGGCGATCCTTGTCGGCGGCTTTCGGCGTCACCTCGCCGAAGGCCGCATTGGGGATGGTCTCGGCAAGTTCGCGGGCGGTCGCAAGGGGATGGACGAGATCGGTGCCACTACCGATGACCAGCGTGGGGACTGCGAGGCCGGCGGCTGCCGCCCGCGTCACGCCAGGCCCATCATTGGCGATCGCTTGCATCACCTCGGCAAAGACGGCCGCATTCTCACGCGCGAAGAAGCCGAGCAGCGAGGCCAGATTGTCCGGCGCTTCACTGCGGAAGCGGGCCGATGTCGCGGCGGACGCGAAGGCGTCTCGCGCCTCAGCCAGCGGAAGCCGGCGGATGAGCTCCGCCACTTCCGTGTAAGGGCGCATGTTTTCGGGAGCCGCATCAAAGGCCCAGGCAGGGCGCACCAGCACCAAGCCAAGCACACGGTCCGGGTGTCGGCTCACGAGGTGAAGCCCGATCGCCGCGCCCATCGAGATGCCGCCGGCGACGAAGCGGTCAATCCCGGCCGCATCGGCGGCGGCCAGCACATCGTCGGCGAACATGGCGATCGAGAACGGACGCCTGCTGCCGGCACTGGAGGCGCCCTGCGCGCGGCATTCGACGGTCAGCCGGCGGTATGATGGTTGGTCAGGAAAATTCTGCGCCACCTGGGCGGCATCACCTCCGAGACCATGCTGGAAAACGACCGATAGCCCGCTCTGCCCCGTGTCGAAGACACGAAGCGCGGCATCGTCGCGCAGCAAATTCGTCGGCGTGGCGCCCATCAGAGCAGCCCCCGCAGGAAGGCGGCGACTTCAGGCGCCTCATCAGCGGACAGTCCGTGAGTGACGAGCCCGCCGTCGAAACCCACGGCCTTCAGCCGTGCGACGAAATCGGCGAAGTCAACGATGCCTTGCCCCGCCGTGGCGAAGCGGCCGTCACCATGCCGGTCCTTGGCATGCGCCATGGCGATGTGGCCGGCGGCCTCACCGATCGCGGCGGCGACGATAGCGCGCGCTTCGTCGGGCGTCGCGTGCTCGAACAGGTTGGCCGGATCGAGCACGATTTTCAGTCGCTTCGAGCGCATGTCGGCGATCAGGCGCGTCGCGTCCCTGGCCGAGGTGACGATGTTGGCCTGCTCGGGCTCGATGCCGAGATCGATGCCGGCATCCTCGGCCAGCACCAGCGCCTTGCCCATCTCGGCGGCCATGTCGAACCATGCGGAAGGCGTCGCATTTTCGGGATGATAGGCCCATTGATCGGCGATATTGCGCGAGCCGGTGCAGAGAGTGACCAGCGGGATGCCGAGGGATGCCGCCGTCTCGATGACAACGCCAAGACGCCGCAGGCCATCGTCGCGCACCGCCCTGTCGGGATGCGCCATGTTGTAGGTGCCTGACAATGCAGCGAGCGAAACCCCCGATGATTGCGCGGCAGCGCGGATGGAAGCGATGGCATCCGCCGGGACGGTATCCGGCATGGACGGCAGGCCGGCGCAGGCGAGATTGAATTGCGTCGTCTCGTATCCGGCCTGCTTCACCGCGGGCAGCACGGCGGCAGGATCAGTGCCCGGAAAAGTCTTGGCGAAGATGCCGAGGCGCATCAGACCGCACCCGAAACCGAGGCGAGTTCGACCCGCTCGCCTGATACAACAGAGCGGGCAATCGCCACCATGGCGCGGATCGAGGCGACGCCATCCTCGACATTGGCGCCGCGCATCGGCGCACCGCTCAGCACTGTATCGGCAAGACCTTCGAGTTGGCGGCGGAAGAAATGGCCGTCGGCGCCGAGCGGCTTGCGCGAGGTCGCATCCTTCTCATGAAAGATATCGACCTCGCTGGCGCGGAAGTACCAGGGGTTGAAGGTTTTCGCGATAACGGAACCGTTCTCGCCATAAAGCTGGAAGCCTTCATGCCAGTCCATGCGTACGGCGACGGTGAGGTCGAGATGGCCGAGCGCGCCATTGGCGAATTCGGTCTCGACGAACCAGCAATAGGCGCCGAAACGCTCGTTGAGACGGGCCCGCACGGCAGTGATCTCGCCGCAGAGGAAGCGCGCCGTGTCGACGAGATGCGAGCCATGCGCCAGCATGAAATATTGCCTGAGATCCGCCTTCGGATTGCCCGAAGGTTTCCTGGCCAGCCTGCTGGTGACGGGCAGCGGCTGCACGGCATCGGTGTTGGTGTAGCGGTGGGTGGAATCGCAATACCAGGCCTTCAGCGCCAGCACCTCGCCCATCTCGTCGCGGACGAAGTCGCGCGCCGCCTCCAGCGCCGGATCGAAGCGCTTCATGTGCCCGACCTGCAGCATCTTGCCCGAACGCTTCACCGCCGCCACCAGCGCCTCGCCCTCCTCCACCGAAGTGCCGATCGGTTTTTCGCAGAGAACATGCTTGCCGGCGTCGAGCGCCTTGATCGACATCGGCACGTGATAGGCGTCCGACGTCGCGACGATCACTGCCTCCAGCTCGGGATCGGCGAGCATGGCGTCATAGTCGGCATACATTTTTTGCGGCTCGTAGGTGGCGCCCATGCGGGCGAGCAGATCGGGAGCCGCGTCGCAGATGGCGTAGAGGTCGGCATTGCCGGCCTTGGCGCAGGATTCCAGATGCGCGAACTGCGCGATCGGGCCGCAGCCGAGCACACCGACTCTCAGGCGTCTGTCGTGTTTCTTGATCATCGTCTCGTTCTTCAGGCGCCGTAGCTGCGCATCGTCTGGCGGTTGGTCTTGACCGCACCGGCGGGATCGGCGGCGGCCGTTTCGGATTCCTCTTCGAGCACCAGCCAGCCATTGAAGCGCGGCGCCGTGTTTGCGATCTCGATGACCGCCGGGGTGTCGCAGACACCTTGGCCGAGCATCGCCCAGGTGCCCTTGGCGTCGACGTCCTTCAAATGGATATAGCGGATGCGGTCACGATAGGTGCGCAACGTATCGGCCATGTCCTTGTGGCCGCGCAATATGTGGCCGGTGTCCGGCACCCAGCCGACCAGATCGGGATCGAGCAAAGCAAAGATCCTGTCGTAGTCGGCGCGGTCGAACAGCAGCGTATTGTGGTGCGAACTCGGATGCACCGCCACCTGGACACCAGCCCTGCGGCCGAGCTCGCCGGCTCTGTTGTAAACCTCCGCGGCGATGGCGAACTTGTCGTCGCGCGGCCCGTCGGAGACCACGGTTGCCGACCCCATCGACACCAGCGCGCCGGGAAAGGCGGAAGCAAAATCGATCCAGCGCTGCGCCGCCTCGAGGTCGGCGCCGATCTCCTCCTTCAGCGTAAAGCCGCTGTTCGAGCCGAAGGCAAAGGAGACCAGCGTCAGGCCGGACGACTTCAGCGCGGCGGCGAACTCCGACGGTCGGTCAGCGTAGCGGCCGATCATCGTGCCGGTGATCTCGATGCCGGCATAGCCGCCATCGGCGATGGCCTTCAACAGATCGTCGGGGCCGCCGGCAAAACGGTCGCCGAGCATTTCCCACGTAAAGGTCTGGCAGCCGACTTTGAGGTCTTTCACGTTCATCATTTCAATCCTTGATACCGCTTATTACTTGATGCCGCGCTGCGTCGCCGTGGGAAGGACATCCTATTTGACCGAGCCCGCCGTCATGCCGGCGAGGAAGTACCTCTGGGCAACGAGGTAGATCAGCAAGAGCGGTAGCGAGCCGAGCACGCTCATCGCCATCATCTGGTTCCATTCGAAGGCGTGCTGCCCCATCAACAGCTGGATGCCGATCGGGACGGTCCGCATGGTCGTTGACTTCGTCAGCGTCAGCGCAAAGAGAAATTCGTTCCAGCACAACAGGAAGGTGTAGACCGACGTCGCCACGATGCCAGGCAGTGAAATCGGGACGATCACCCGCCAAAGCGCTGTCCAACTGGTGCCGCCATCGACAGCCACGGCTTCATCTAGATCGCGGGGCAAGGTGTTCAGATATCCCGTCATCAGCAGGATCGCGTACGGCAGTGTAAACACCAGGTACGTCAGGATCAGTGCGACATAGGTATCGAAGATACCGTATGAGACAACAAGCCCGAAGAAGGGGATCAAAAGTGTGATCGGCGGAATCGTCTGCGTGCTGATGATGAGTGTGTTCAGACTGCCCTTGCCGCGGAAGTTGAAGCGACTGAACCCATAGGCCGCCAGCAAGGCGATGAGCACCGTCAGCACGGTCACCGCTCCCGCTACGAAATAGCTGTTGAAGAAGAAGCGCAGCTTTACCGGGTCGCCGAGGATGGCTGCATATGCTTCCAGCGTGAAGGCCTTTGGCAGGATGGTTGGTGGCAGGGCAAAAATTTCGGTATTCGATTTAAACGAACTGCTCAGCATCCAGTAGATCGGGAATGCCGCGAAAAAGAGCCCCGCTACAAGTGCTACATGGAGCGAGACGGTGACCAGCCTGTCTTTTGGCGTATGCCTTTTCCTCATGGTGACTACCGAGCCTTTTGATAGCGGATATAGAACAGCGTCAGGCCGAGAGAGATCAACAAGATGACCACGGCGCTCGCCGAAGCCTGCGACAGGTTGTAACTCGAAAACGCCAGCTTGTACGTGTAGGTGCTGAGGACCTCGGTCGAGTAGATCGGGCCACCACCCGTCGTTATCCAGATTAACGGGAAGACCTGCATGGTCCAGATGAAGTCGAGCAGCGAGATGCTGATGATGATCGGCATCAGCTGCGGGATAGTGATGAAGATCAGCTTCTGGTAGGCTTTCGCCCCATCGATATCGGCGGCCTCGTAGAAATCCTTGGGAATGCCCTGCAAACCCGCGAGCAGGCTGACCATGAAGAGCGGATAGCCCGCCCAGATATTGGCGAAGGTGACGGCGTGCAGCGCGGTCTCAGGCGAGGAAAACCATTCGACCTTGGAACCGATGATGCCGATTTGCATGAGAATGCTATTCACGACACCGTTCGGGTCGAGCAGGAGGCGCCAGATCACGGCGATAATCACCGCGGTGAAAAGCCAGGGCAGTATGTAGAGCACGCGCAGAATATTGCGCAGCGTCGGATTGATGCGGTCGCTGTTCAGCATCAGCGCGAAGACCATGCCGATGGTCATGTGAAAAATGACACTCATGCATGTGAAGTAGAGCGTATGCCAAAGCGAAGCCCAGAACACCGGGTCGTCGAAGATCGCCTGGTAGTGTTTCAGTCCGGCAAAGGATGGGTCACGACGCAGCACCGCGCTGTTCTGGAACGAATAGGCAATCACCGTCACCATTGGCAGCAGCATCAGAAGCCCGATTATGAGCAGCGAGGGCGACAGATAGAGGTAGGGTGCGACCGCTCGTTTCAGCTTGTGGCGGGAGCGCTTTTGCCGGGTCATGTGCCAACCTTGGGATACGCCTTCAAGAGAAGGTAAGCTTCGGAAATAGGTCCATCTCAAATTGCCGATCCGTTATTGCCGGGTGGCCGAAATCAGGCCACCCGATCGAAGACAGCAGGCAGGCCGATCAGAATTTCGCCAACCAGCCCTTCTGAGCGGCGGCTGCGGCTTGTTCCGGAGACTGCTCGCCGGCGAGCATCTTCTGGGCTTGCACGTCGAACTGGGTCATCAGGTCCTCAGCGACCGGCAGGCCCGTGAACTCGTTGGCGAGATAACCGGTCTTGAAGATTTCAAAAGCCTTGCCGAAAGCCTTGTCCGAGGTCACGAAATCGGGCTTGGCGTTGACGTTGCCCGGGAAGGCGTTTGCAAGCGACACCAGCTTGGCGTTCACCTTTTCGCTCATCAGATATTGGACGAGTTTCCAGGCCTCTTCCTGATGTTTCGAAACAGCAGAGATGCCGATGCCCCAGGAGGCATAGGGAAGGCCGCGCTTGCCGGTATAGTTTTCCACGACCGGGACCGGGATGAGGTCGAAGTTCAGCTTGGGATTGCGCTTGCGGATGAGGTTTACATGCGCGAGCGAGTCGATCATCATCCCGACGCGGTCGTTGACGAATTCCTCGACCTTTTCCTGCTCGGTCTTGGTGGCGATGCCGGGCGAGATTGTGCCGGCGTCGTTGAGTGATTTGACGAAGGTGAGCATATCCACCACCGGTTTGCCCTCAAGGCCTGGCTTGCCGTTCGCCATCATCGACTGACCCGAAGCCCAAACCCACGACATCATGTCATTCTGGACGCCGGATGGCGTTTGCAGCGACAGGGGCAGCACCCAGCCATATTGGTTTTTGTCGGCGTGCGTCATCTTCTTGGCGGCGTCGAGAAACTCCGCACGGGTCGACGGCAGCTTGGTCACGCCTGCCTGGGCGGCGAGGTCCAAATTCACGAAGACCGGATAGACGAAGGAAGCCACGGGAAACATCACCGCCTTACCGTCCACCTTGATGATGTCGGCGACTTGGGCTTTGTCGAACTTGCTCGCATCCATCATCGGGTTCATGTCGGCGAGTGCGTTCTGCGCATTCAGATTGTTCACCCAGGCACCGTCGAGACCGACGACGTCGCTGAGCGTTCCAGTTGCAGCACCAACCGAGATCTGGTCTCGCGTGGTCGCGTAGGGGCCGCTGACCAGCGTCACCTTGATTCCGGGGTTTGCGGCCTCGAAGTCATCCATGATTGCCCTGAGCGAGCCAGCCGGCAATTCGGGCTCCCACCATTGGGTGAATTCCAGCGTCGTGTCCGCCGCCATGGCGCCGGTTGCGCCAAGCAACCATGCGGCCGCGGCTATTTTCAGCATCGCGGGTTTTATACGAAATGTCATTTTCTCCTCCTTCTTTAGGATCGACCGCACAATGCGGCCGATCGTCTGGTTATTCGAAAGCCTTCCTATGCAGGCGCCTCACCCTCGCCCGCGGGTCTCGTCGCGGATATTCAGATCGCCAGATGCGTCTCGGGATCGAAGAAATGCAGCTTGGCGTCATCCACGGCCAACCTGATTTCCGAGCCGGAGCGGACTGTGCTGACCGGTTCGAATTTCGCCACCGCATTCGACGCCAGGCCGAAATCCTGCACCGCGTCAGGGTCGCCGGAGTCCACCCGGACCGCGTCGATGTTGAGATGGACGATGTGTTCGGATCCGAGTTCTTCGATCGAGGTCACCTTTGCCGGTATCGTCTGATATTTGCGGCCGGATTCGAGGCTGCTGTCATAGAGATGCTCCGGTCGGATCCCGAACACGACCTTGCGCCCCATATATGATCTCAAACCCGGTCTGCGCAGGAAGGCCGCATCCTGCAGCCGGATGGTGAAGGTGCCGGCCATAAGCTCGTCGCCGGTCAGGGTCGCTTCGAAAAGGTTCATCGAAGGAGAGCCTATGAAGCCGGCGACGAAGGCGTTCACCGGTGATTCATAGAGCCTCTTGGGCGTATCGACCTGCTGCAGCACGCCACCTTTCAACACCGCGACCCTGTCCCCCATCGTCATGGCTTCGGTCTGGTCGTGGGTCACGTATATGGTGGTGACGCCGAGCTGCTTTTGAAGGCTGGTGATTTCGGCGCGCATTTGCACGCGCAGTTTCGCGTCCAGATTGGAAAGGGGTTCGTCCATCAGAAAGGCGGCCGGCTCGCGCACCATGGCGCGGCCCATGGCAACGCGTTGACGCTGTCCGCCGGAAAGGTTGGCAGGTTTGCTGTCCAGCAGCGACGTCAGTTGGAGGGTCTTGGCGATCTCGTCCACGCGCTTCTTGCGCTCGGCCTTCGGCTTGCCTGCCAGCCGCATCGAAAAGGCGATGTTTTCGAACACCGTCATATGCGGGTAAAGTGCATAGCTCTGGAAGACCATCGCAATGTCGCGATCCTTGGGGGGCATGTCGACGACGTCGGTACCGCCGATCCGAAGGCTGCCGCTTGTGATGTCCTCCAGTCCCGCGATCATTCGCAACGCGGTGGATTTGCCGCAGCCGGACGGCCCGACGAGAATCAAAAATTCTCCGTCCTCGACAGACAGGTTCAATTGGTCGATTGCACGAAAATTGTTCCCGTATGTCTTGCAGATATTCTCAAGAATGACTTCTGCCATGTTCCTCCCTCCACAAGTATAAGCCACTGATTGTTGTTATTCTCCTTGGCCCATTTCGCTCGTGAAATACTTCATCGGATAGTTGCAGACTATGTTCCGGTATCGAATTGCACATATTTCAGTTCGACTGCCGACGGCGCACTCGCCGACGCCAGCAGTTCCATGACCTGGTCATTCGTCGGAAGCGCCTCGCGCCCGCCACGCCCCGTTATCGAAAGGGCCGCCGCCGCGGCAGCGAATGCCACCCGGCCTGCGGTGCCGGCGCCGCGCGTCAATGCATGGGCATAGGCGCCGTGAAAGCAGTCACCGGCGCCGGTCGAGTCGACGACGGCGACCCGGTGCGGTGGCAGGTGCCAGAGCCGTGTCTCTTCACGCCCGCGATAGTACACGCCCCTGCCGCCATCGGTCAGAACCACGGCGGATCGCGACGGCGACCACAATGCATCGAGCATCTCTGCGGGCAATCGGCAGCCCGTAGCGGTCCGTGCAAAGCCGAGGGGAAGAATGAGGTGGTCGCAGAGCGCGATCAGCCTCTCGGTGGCTGGGCCGCCGCTCCATTCGATATCGCCGAGGATCGCAAGGCCGAGATCGCGAGCCCGAGCCACGACATCCATCGACCGGATCGCGTAACTGTCGACGATCAGGACGGTCGCTCGGCCGAGGACCTCGTCTGAGAAATCCGGCGTGGTGCCCAGCATCGCGTCGTCGTCATAGGCGATGAACCGCTCTCCGTCCGAGCCGACCGTGATGCGTGAGCGCACCGGGCGCGCGTCGGCGTGGCGCGGCGCGAATGCGGTTTCAACACCGCTCTCAATGAGATCGCACAGCACGGCGTCGTCCGCGGCATTGCCCAGCCATCCGACGAACCCGGCGCTTCCGCCGAGCCGTGCGACGGCGGCAAGGGCCGTCGCGACATTTCCCCCGAAAGCCCGGGCACATCGCCGAACCTTCCCCTTGCCTGCTGACAACGGTTGATCGACATAGACGATGTCGTCGATCGCAATAGCACCGAAGCCGAGGATTGAGGGGACGATGGGCATCGCTCAGGCCCCCGCTTTCGCCAAGGCGTCTTGCGCCGAAAGGCCGTCATGGATGACGCCCCGAAAGGCAAGCGCTGCCTTCTGAGGATCGCCATGCCCCCAGAGATTACGGCCCACCACGGCACCGCGCGCGCCGGCACGAATGGCGTCCGACGTCTGCTGAAGCGCGCCGAGCAGCGTATCGGTCTTCGGCCCACCCGCTATCACAACCGGTACCGGGCAGGTTCGCACGGTCTCTTGGAACGACTCGAAATCGCCCGTGTAGCCGATCTTGATCACGTCGACGCCGGACTCGTAGCCGATGCGCGCCGCATAGGCGATCTCGTCGGGGGTGAAGACGATTTTTGGCCCGTCGGTGAAATCGCGAGGGTAGATATGCGCCACCACCGGCATGCCATAGCGGGCCGCCGCATTCACCGAATCGGTTAGCCAGCGAATATATTTGCCCTCGGTCGCGCCGCGCACCGGAATGGCCACGGCCAACGCATCGGCGCCAGCGCGCACCGCATCCTCGGGCGTTGCAATCAGTTCACTGATGCGATCGTCAGGGGTAAAGCAGCCGGCCTGGATCACCAGGGAAGCCTTGCCGGCGTATTGCGGCCACAGATGGCGCGCGGTGCCAGGCTGGATGCTGACGTAGTCGGGTTTGCCCACCATGACGCGTGCAAGCGCGCTCGGCAGATCGGCAAGACCGCCTTTGCGCACGTCGCCATAGCCGACGAAGTGGTCGACCGCGCCGCCAAAAAGATTCCCCGATGGATGTGAGAAGAGGCGCGCCAGGCGCACCTTGGTTCCGAGGCTCATGATTCCAAAACTCTCCAATCGATTGATTTCAAAATCCAGGATGCAGTGTTTGCGAAAGAAAGAATAAATGCAATCTTTCGAAAGCTTTCGAATTCGCGTAATTTTGGTAGAGTGAACCGAGGCCAGGGCGATCGCTTGGCGCATGAAGGCAAGGACAGGGCAATGTTGTCGGAGCAGAGACGCCAATCGATCCTGGGTGAAGTGCAACGCAGCGGACAGGTTCGCATCAAGGACCTGTCAGACGATTTTGGCGTATCCGAAGTCACGGTGCGCTCCGACCTCGAGATACTGGACCGCAAGGGACTGCTGACCAAGACCCGTGGAGGGGCGGTGACCCGGACCACGGATTCGACCACGGCCGCGTTCGCCCGGCGGATGCAAACGAACCTCGACGCAAAGAAGCGCATCGCCCGGGCTGCGGTAGGGCTGTTCGAGGACAACCAATCGGTCATCTTCGACGGTGGCTCGACATTGATGCAGGTTGCCATGCTGCTACCGCCGCTCAGCAATGTCGTGGTCGCGGCCACGGCAATGAATATCGTGCAGCATCTGATGCATCGGCCCGGGCTCGACGTTCACATGATCGGTGGCCGGGTCTATCCAGACACGGTGAGCACGCTGATCACCGATGCCGACACGGCGCTCGGCGGCCTGGTGGCGCATCAGGTCTTTGTTGGAGCGCATGCGATTGACTCGTCACTGGATGTGGTCGACGTGAACGAAGACATGGCGCGAACGAAGCGAAACCTCGTGCGCATGGCCCGGCGCGTTGTCCTCCTTGCGGATTCGAGCAAATGGGGCGTCAGCGGGACCTCTAAGGCATTTTCGCTGTCGAGCGTCGACGTTGTGATCACTGACGATGGCCTGTCCGGCCCGATACGCAGCCAGCTTGATAGGATCGGGGCCACGGTGATCTACGCCTGACCCGATCGCGGTCCCTGGCAGCGACGGAAATATCCAATGCGCGCGTGCCCCACGGGATTCGCATCGGCGGTCGGCCGTTTTTTCATGTCTGTCATTTTCTCCTCCCAGGGCTGGCAGCCCTCCCGATGCTGCGCCAGCGTTTCCGCATGGTCTATAAAAATTTTACGCGCGTCAATATTTAAAATGTTGTATAGCGCTTTTCCGGTATGATCCATTGCCGGCGCAGCGGATCCAGCAGAGCATGACCCTATTGGGAGGACCGACCAGAAATGCAGGCAAGATCAAAGGCGAAGCTCGCAATTGGCGCCATCGGGTGTGGCAACATCTCGATGACCTACCTGCGCAATGCCGCCCTCTTCGGTGGAATCGAGCTGCGCGCCTGCGCCGACATCTCTGCCGACATGGCGGCGTTGCGGGCCAAGGAATATGGCATCCAGGCGCTTGGCGTCGATGCGCTGCTTTCCGACCCCGAGATCGATCTCGTCCTCAACCTGACCATTCCCGCCGCGCATTTCGACATTTCGTTGTCAGCCCTTTCGGCGGGAAAGCACGTCTTCACCGAAAAGCCGCTGGCGACGTCGGCCAGCGACGGCCGTCGTCTTGTGGAGGAGGCGGCCAAGCGCGGCGTGCTGCTCGGCTCGGCGCCTGATACCTTCCTCGGCGCCGCTGGACGCCGCGCGCGCCGTCTGATGGATGAGGGCGCAATCGGCCGCCCCGTCACCGGCACCGCCTTCATGATGGGGCGCGGCATGGAGCACTGGCATCCCAACCCGCAATTCTACTATCAGCCGGGTGGCGGCCCGGTCTTCGACATGGGGCCTTACTATCTGACCATGCTGGTCAATCTGCTCGGCCCGGTCGCGCGCGTCATGGCGATGGCGACACGCGGCCAGGAGGAACGTCTGATCACTGCCGAAGGGCCGTTCAAGAACACGACATTCAAGGTCGGGACGCCGACCAACGTGCTGTCCCTGCTCGAATTCCGCTCGGGCGCCACCGTTACGTTCGGCGCGTCATGGGACGTCTTCAAGCATTCCAACCATCCGATTGAACTGCATGGCACGGAGGGCTCGCTGCGCCTGCCCGATCCCGACACCTTTGGCGGCACCGTCTCGCTGTCCGAACGCGGCGCGGGGTGGAAGGATTTCGCCAGCGAAGGCGAGTTCTATGGTGCCCGCAACTGGCCGTATGTGGCGCCTGATCGTGCCAATTATCGCATGCTTGGCGTCGCCGATCTGGTGCGTTCGCTGAGGACAGGCGCGACGCCCCGCGCCTCCGGCAATCTGGCGCTGCACGTGCTGGAGATCATGGAGGCAATCCTGCATTCCGGCGAAACGAAAAGTTCCGTCGCCATCACCGGCGATGTCGTCCAGCCGGCGCTGTTGACCGAGGACGAGGCAAGCGGTTTGCTGGCCTAAGCGCGGCCATTATGGAGATGGCGATGACGCTCGACCCCGATGCCTTGCGCGCCCTTGAAATCGGCCGTGCGGCCGGCGGCAAGCCTTTCGAAAATGGCAGCGTGGCGGCGGCTCGGGCTGCCTATGAGGTTTCGTTCCCGACACAGCAGGGCGAACACGAGCCGGCGGCGGCGACCTTGCAACAAGAGATAGACGGGCCGAACGGCCCGGTCACGATCCGCATCCATCGCGGCATCGGCGCACCGCGGGCCGGGGCGCGCGCCGTGCTCTATCTGCATGGCGGGGGCTGGGTCGTCGGCAATCTCTCCTCGCATGACGAAATCTGCCGCTGGCTGGCCAATCTGGGCAACGCCGTCGTGGTCTGCCCCGATTACCGGCTGGCGCCGGAGCACAAGTTTCCCGCCGGGATCGAGGATTGCTCGGCAGCGCTCCGCTTCATCGCGGAGAACGCCGAAGGACTGGGCATCGACCTGGACCGCATCAGCGTCGCCGGCGACAGCGCCGGCGGCAACCTTGCCGCCGTTCTGGCGTTGCTCGCCCGTGACGGGCTGGTACCCCGGCTTGCCGCTCAGATCCTGATCTATCCCAACACCGATGCACGCCAGACGGCGGACAGCTACAGGCGTTTCTCAGACGGCTTCGGGCTCACAGCCGCCACCATGGCCTGGTTCCGCGACCACTATGTGCGGACGCCGGACGACATCACGGACTGGCGCGTCTCGCCGCTGCTGGCATCAAGCCTTGCCGGCGCGGCACCTGCATTCGTCGTGATCGCCGGCCATGACATTCTTGCCGATGAGGGCACGGCCTATGCCGAGCGTCTGCGGGTCGCAGGCGTGCCGCTGGTGCTGCGGCCCTGGCCGGGTCAAATCCACGGCTTCGTCTCGATGGGCCGCCATATACTGGCGGCGCGGCAAGCGGTGAGCGAGGCGGCGGCCTGGCTGCAATTACAAACGCGTGCTCAGGCCGACTGACGCATCACCAGCGTCGCGCCGAGCTTGACGTTGCGCGCCAGACCCTGGCCGGGTGCATCTGCCTCATCCAGCAAGGCCAGCAGGATCTCGACGCTGCGGCCGGCCATGGCGGCGAAATTCTGCGCCATGGTGGTCAGCGCCGGACAGGTGTAGCGGCTCAGCGGATGGTCGTCATGGGCGGCGACACGGAAATCGCAATCGGCCCGGCGGCCGATCTTCAGCCCGCGCGAGAAGGCCGCCGCCATGACGCCGAAAGCAAGACGGTCATTGGCGCACAGCAGCGTGCGCGCCGGCAAGCCGCCTGTCTCGATCGTCCTGTCCATCCATTCATGGCCGATGCGCTCAAAATCCCAGCTGTAGTCGCCCGCCGCCTTGAGCACGACGGGTTCCAGGCCGGCGGCCCTCATCGCGTCGATATAGCTCTGCAGGCGCTCGCCGGAATTGTGATTGACGTGCGGAATGTCGACATAGACCGGCGGTTCGCCGGACCGGCAGAGATAGTCGACGATGGTCGACGTGCTCTGGCGGTTGTCGTTGCCGACGAAAGGCGTGTCGCCCTCGATATAGGTGTCGAAATAGACGATCGGTATGTCCTCGCTCATCCGCTCGAAGACACCGGGCTCGGAAACCAACCCCAGCGGCGCGACGATGGCGCCGGCAACCTTCAGCGACATCAGCGTCCTGACCGATTCCGCCTCCAGTTTCGGTGAGCCGTGCGAGGAGATGACGATCGGCCAGAAACCTTCGTCGCGGCAGCGCAACTCAATGCGGCTGACCATTTCGGCATAGAACGGATCGGTGAGCGCCGGCACGACGATGCCGACATTGCGGGTGCGCTTGCGGTTGAGATTGCGCGCGAAAACGTTTGGCTGATAGTCCGAGGATCGCAGTGCCGCCTCGATGCGCGCCCGCGTCGCCGGCTTCACGCTGGCCGGATCGTCGAAATACTTCGACAGGGTCGGCCGCGACACGCCTGACGCCCTGGCGAAATCATCCATCGTGCGGTGGGTCTTCTTCGCCATCGATATGTCCAGCCCCTTTTGCCCGCTCCGCCAATCTTCCCGGCCAGAATCAGTCTTGCGGCCGTTGCCGCGAGGCAGCATTGCTTGACCGAATTTGTTCAGTCAAATTTCAGCGTTTCCAGTACAACGCAAAAGAGTTGCGCGCGTCAAATTATTTATTGACGCTCCAAAAGCTGCGACTTAGGTTTTGAACCCGCACGGACATGAAGAAAGGCGCTCGGCAACCGGCCGCCAACCATCCGGCAATGGTGAGGACATGAAGAAACTGGTTTGCGCCGGCGAGATCCTGGTCGAGATCATGGCCGAGCGGATCGGCCAGAGTTTCCTTGCCCCCGGCCCGCTGGTCGGCCCGTTTCCATCCGGCGCGCCGGCGATCTTCATCGATCAGGCGGCGCGGCTCGGCCAGCCGGCTGGCCTGATCGCGGCTGTTGGCGATGACGATTTCGGTCATTTGAACATCGAGCGCCTGCGCGCCGATGGGGCCGACATCTCGGCCATCAAGGTCCATCGTGGTGCCGCCACGGGCACGGCTTTCGTGACCTATGAAACCGATGGCAGCCGGCACTTCGTCTACAACATCAAGCACAGTGCGGCCGGCCTGATCGAGATCGGCGCCGAGGCGCGCGCGCTGCTCGCCGGTGCCGACCATTTTCACGTCATGGGCACCTCGCTGTTCTCGCCGGACGTGATCGAGGTCGCGCGAGCCGGGATCGAAGCGGTCAAGGCGCGCGGTGGCACGGTTTCCTTCGACCCCAACATCCGCAAGGAGATGCTCGATCTTCCAGGCCTGCGCGACGCACTGCATTTCGTGCTGTCGAAGACCGACGTTTTCCTGCCGAGCGGACCGGAACTGTTCATCTTCGCCAAGGCGACCGACGAAGAGAGCGCGGCGCGCGAAATGCTGGACCGCGGCATCTCCGTCGTGGTCGTCAAGAAAGGCGCGCAAGGCGCCGCTCATTACGACAAGACGGGACGCACCGCGTCACCTGGCTTTGTCGTCGAGGAAATCGACCCGACCGGCGCCGGCGACTGCTTTGCCGCGGCCTTCGTCTCCCTCTGGCTGCGCGGAGACGCATCCGAAAAAGCGCTGCGTATCGCCAATGGCTGCGGCGCGCTGGCGGTGACCAGGAAGGGACCAATGGAGGGCATCGCCTCGCTTGCCATGGTCGAGGCCTTCCTCGCGACCGCCAGGGCCGGAGCGCTGGCATGAGCCAGGCGACGGACAGGCTGGCGGCCATCGCGGCGCGCCGTGCGGCCGGCGAACGCTTCGGCATCGCCTCGATCTGCTCGGCCCATCCGCTGGTCATCGAAGCGGCGCTGCGCCATGGCAAGGCCCGCGATGCCGACGTGCTGATCGAGGCCACCTGCAACCAGGTGAACCATGAAGGCGGCTACACCGGCATGACGCCACCGGATTTCCGCCGCTTCGTCGAGACGATCGCCGGCAAGATCGGCTTTTCCCTCGACAGGCTGGTGCTCGGCGGCGACCATCTCGGCCCCAATCCGTGGAAGCACCTGCCGGCGCCCGAGGCGATGGCCAAGGCTTCGCGCATGGTCGACGCCTATGCCGAAGCCGGCTTCACCAAGATCCATCTCGATGCCAGCATGGGCTGCGCGGGCGAAGGCGCCGCACCGCCCGATGCGACCATCGCCGCGCGCGCCGCCAAACTGGCGGAGGTGGCGGAGGCCGCGACCGAACGAACGGGCGGCCCCAAGCCTGTCTATGTCATCGGCACCGAAGTGCCGGTGCCGGGCGGCGCCCTGGAAGCGATGGACCATCTGGCGGTGACGACGTCCGAGGCGGCACGAGAGACGGTGCGGATCCACCGCCATGCCTTCAGCCAGCGAGGCCTCGACCAGGCCTTTTCGAGGGCGCTCGGTATCGTCGTGCAGCCGGGTGTCGAATTCGGCAATGCCGAGGTGATCACCTATAGACCTGAACGCGCCCGTGCTTTGGCCGGCACGTTGCGGGATCTGCCGCAATTCGTCTTCGAGGCGCATTCGACCGACTACCAACCGGTCTCGGCTCTGACCGCGTTGGTCGATGACGGCTTCGCCATCCTTAAGGTCGGGCCGTGGCTGACCTTCGCGCTGCGCGAGGCATTTTATGGCCTGAGCCATATCGCCGACATTCTGGTTCCCGACCCGGCGCGCGAAGGCCTGCCGGCGGCGATGGAGCGCGTCATGCTGGCGGCGCCGGGCAATTGGAAGAATTACTATCAAGGATCTGAATCCGAACAGCGCATCGAACGCCATTTCTCCTACAGCGACCGCATCCGCTACTATTGGCCGGCGCCGGCAGCCCAGCAGGCCACCGACTCGCTGATGAAGGCGCTCGGCGACCGCGACATCCCCCTGCCCCTCATCAGCCAGTATCTCGGCCGCCTCGACGGCGCGGTGGCCAACGGGTCCGTGGCGCCAAAAGCCGGGGAGTTGCTGATCGCTGGCGTGACAGAGGTCCTCGACATCTATGCCAGCGCAACCGGCTGATCCGCCGGTCACGGCAGCAGGACCAGGATCGGAAGCGGGAGGCGCAGTGGCACCTCCCGATCCCCAATATCACTCGCCGCGCATCGTCGCCTGGAAGGTCGGCAGATGCTTCTTCTGCGCTTCCAGCATGCGTTCGCGGTAGACGCCGTAGATGACGTCGGTATCGTGCAGCGTCACGCCTGCGATCGTCGGCGAGGCGAAGACCGGCAGTTCGATGCCGCGCTTGGCGAGCTGCTCGGCGGTGCGCGCGATCAGTTCATGCGCCAAGATCATGGCGAGCACCGTCGACGAGCCCGACACAGGACGGCTCCAGCCTTCGACCGGCACGATGGCGTCCTCGATCGGCGAGCAGGTGTCGATGACGAGATCGGCGGCATCCGCCAGCCGCTTGCCGGAGGAGTGCGTCGCCGGCTTGTCGAGATTGTTCTTGCTGGTCACCGCGACGACGAAGATGCCGCGTTTTTTGGCATAGAGCGCGGTGTCGATGCCGGAGGAGTTGCGGCCGCTATGGCCGAAGATAATGATCGAATCGCCCTTGTTGAGCGGCTGGTGGTCGAGGAATTTCTCGGCGTATTTTTCCGTCCGCTCCAGCCACAAAAGCTCGCGCACGCCGCCGGCGCCGAGCACGTTGTGCCACATGACACGAGGGTCGGTCAGCGGGTTGAAGCCGACGTAGCTGCCATAGCGCGGGAACACCTCCTGCACCGGCAGCACCGAATGGCCCGAGCCGTAAAGATGGACCAGCCCGCCGCCTTCAAGCGAGTCGGCAAAGCGGCTGGCGGCCTGGCCGAAGGCCTCTTCATTGGCTTTCGCCGCCTGGTCGATAAGAGCAGTGAGACGGTGGATGTAGAGATCGGACACTTGGGTACTCCTGTTATGTGTCGGCTTGGAAAGGATCAGCTTCTGGGGGCTGACGGGACGCGGCCGGCGCGCAGCGTCGAACGGATCTCGTAGCGGTCGCCCCGCATGATCGAGACGGTGAATTCGAATGGGCCGCGCTCGTCGGTGGTAATACGCTCGACGACGAAAGCGGGGCTGCCGGCCGGGAGATCGAGCAGTTCGGCATCTGCCGCGCCGACGGCGCCGACGCGATAATTCTCCCGTGCGGCCACTGGCACTATGCCGTAATGGCGCTCCAGCGCCTCGTAGAGCGAGCCCTGCAGCAGGCCGGCGTCGAGGAAGCCCGGCACGCGCACAGCCGACAACTGCGCCGTCTGGATGCCGATCGGCTCATTGTTGCCCAGTCTCAGCCGCCGGATGCGCACCACCGGATCACCCTCCTCGATCTCCAGCGCGCCGGCTGCGGCTGCATTGGCGGTGGTGAGGCTGCAATCGAGCAGGCGCGAGCCGGCGACCACGCCCATATTGCCCATCTCCTGGGTGAAGCTGGTCAGCTCGCGGGTGCCGGCGACAAGCGTCGTCGAGCGCACGAAGGTGCCGCGGCCATGTTCGCGGCGCAGCAGTCCGGCCTCCTCAAGATTACGCAGAGCGTGGCGCAGTGTGATGCGGCTCACGCCGAACAGCGCGCACAACCTGTCTTCGGCCGGAATCTGGTCGCCCGTTGCCCATTCGCCGCTCTTGACGATGGCGCGGATCGCTTCCTCGACCTGATACCAGAGTGGCTCCGGCCTTCTGCGGTCCGGCTGCTGAAAGCTCGCTTCGCTCATCGCACCTGCCTCCACCCTTTCCCCACACGGCCGGCCAGCGCCGCGCCGAGAAGTCCCGCGTCCGGGCCGAACCGGCCGGCCTGAATCTCGATGCCGCGTAAATGCGAGGGCACCTGACGGTGCAGCGCGGCGAGCAGCGGCTGGCGCATCACGTCCAGCGCCTCGGCCAGCCCGCCTGAAATCAGCACCGCGTGCGGATCGAGCAGCGCCACCGCGCCGGCAAGCGCCGTGCCGATCTGGCGCGCCGGCACTTCAAGCAAGGTCTGCGCGGCCAGTTCGCCGGCGCGGGCAGCGGCGATCAGCTGCCGGCCGTCTGCAAGCCCGATCTGACCGGCAAGCGCATCGAGCGCCCGGCCGGATGCGACGCGCTCCAGCCAGCCGCTGCGCTCCGCGCCATGGTCGTTGATGTCGGCGCATGCCCAGCCGAACGAACAGGCGCCACCATGCGCGCCGGCAACGATGCGGCCATTGGCCAAGACAGCCGAACCGATGCCGGTGCCGATCGCCAGCAGGATCGCATCCGACAGGCCTTTCGCGCTGCCTTCGACGGCTTCCGCCAGCAGTGCGATCTGCGCGTCATTGCCGAGCGCGATGCGCAGGTCCGGAAACAGCGCCTGGAGGTCGACGCCGTCTAGGAATGGCAGGTTGGGAATCCAGCGGCAGGCCGAGCCCTCGACCAGCCCCGGCACGGCGATGCCAAGCGCCTCGACCGGGCCGGCTTCCGCGCACAGCGCGTTAGTGCGAGCGACAAGAGCATCGAGGCTTGCCGGCGCCGGCTCCCGGCTCAGCACCTTCAATGCGCCGATGTCGCCGGTCGAGATGGCGGCGCGCAGATTGGTGCCGCCGAGGTCGATGGCCAGAACCCGCATCATCGGCCCGACCCTTTGCCGAACCGTGGCGAGAACAGGCCGCTGCCGGCATTCCAGGAATGCGACGCCGCCGCGAAAGCCTGGGCATGGCGCGTGCCGCGCAGGCAGCCACGCAGCCGGTAGAGCGCGCTGTAATAGTCGACATAGGGAAAGCTGCTCAGGCCCCGCGCCAGCTCGTATTCCTTGACCGCCCCGGTCCAGTCCTCGAAGCCGTCGCTGACATCGACGAGATGCTCGGGGCGGAAACCGTCATCGTCCTCCCAGTTCTCGCCGAACAGCAGCAATTGCGGCGTGTGCGCGGCATGATCGCTGGCAATCGTCGGCAGGGCGGCGAAGAAGATGCCGGTTTGGGTGAGATGCGCGGCGGCGCGATGGTCCTTGTGCCAGCTGCCGTGCCAATGGGTGATGACGATCTCGGGCCTCAGCTCGCGAATGACGTCGCACACTTCCAGCGCCGTCTCGTCGTTGGACGCCAGGAAGGCATCGCGCAGTCCAAGACTGCGCGATGTAACGCCGAGCCGCGCGGCTGCCCTACCCGCTTCCTCTTCCTTCTGCGCGCAATAGTGCTGTGGGATGAGGCAGGGGTGACCCTGTTCGCCCATGGTCAGATGCAGGAAGGTTACCGCGGCCCCGCGCTTGACGGCGGCAGCCGCCAGCGGCCCGGCGATCACCTCGGCATCGAAGGCATGCGCGCCGATCACCAGGATGGAGTGCGCAGCGTAGATCCTGTCCTCGATCATTTCATGCCTCCCCCGGCGCCGACGCCCTCGCGAATCTGGCGCGCCAGCAGACAATACATGATCAGGATGGGCGCCATGGAGATCGCCAGCGAAGCGAACACCAGACCCCAATCGGTGCGGAACTGGCCGACGAAGACGCTGATGGCCAGCGGCACGGTCTTGTAGCGGTCGTCGAAGATGAAGATCAGCGGGAAGAAGAAATCGTTCCACACGGCGATCGCCGTGAAGATGGCGACGATCGACACCGCCGGCCTCACCATCGGCAGGATGATCTGAAACAGGATACGGACCTCGCCGGCGCCGTCCATGCGCGCCGCCTCGTCGAGCTCGGAGGGTAAGACGCGCATGAAATTGGCGAAGATGAAGACAGCGAAGGGAATGCGGATCGCCGAATAAACGAGGATCAACCCGGACGGCGAATCCAGAAGGCCGAGATTGCGCATCAGCGTGAACAGCTCGACCGAGGCCAATCTGATCGGCAGCATGATGCCGGATAGGAACAGGCCGAGCATGACAGCGTTCCAGCCGAGCCGATAGCGGCTCAGCGGATAGGCGGCCATCGCCGAGACGACGATGGTGAGCACCACCGCACCGCCGGTGACGATCAGGCTGTTGATGAAATTATGGCCGAGATCGGCGCGCGTCCAGGCGTTGACGAAATTGTCGAAAGCCCAGCTCCGCGGCAGGCCAAGCCGGTTGTCGTAGATCTCGGCCGTGGTCTTGAAGCAGGAGATGAGGAGAATGTAGAGCGGCAACAGCACGGCCGCCGTCCACACGGCGAGCACCGTCCAGCCGGGCAGTCGCGCCAGTTGCCGCGAGAGGACCGGTCCGCGTGAAATCGCCAGCGCGCTCATAGCTGCACCGTGCGGCGGTCGAAGAAGCGCAGCATCATCAGCGTGCCGAGGCTGAGGATCAGGAAAAGCATGGTGCCTAGGGCCAAAGCGAGACCGATATCGGTGATGCCGACAGCCCCCTCGGCGCCGAAGGCCAGCCTGTAGAAATAGGTCACCAGCGTGTCGGTCGAATAGCTCGGATTGCCCTGCACGCCTTGCATCACATAGACGATGTCGAACTGGTTGAAGGTGTTGATGAACGACAAGGTCGTCAGCGTGCCCAGCGCCGGCATCAGCAGCGGCAGCGCGATCGAAAACAGCATGCGCGCATTGCCGGCGCCGTCTAGCTTCGCCGCCTCGAAGATCTGGCCGGAGATTTGCCGCAGACCCGCCGTGTAGATTAGCACCGGCAGGCCCATCCAGTTCCACGCGTCGACGGCAATCAGCATGCCAAGCGCGCTGTGGCTGTTGCCGAGCACGGTAAGGCTGCCCTGGTGCAGGCCAAGCCCATTGAGTGCCCATTCGACGACGCCCCCCGGTGCCAACAGCAGCCGCCACAGGGCACCGACAATGACCGGGCTCAGCACCGCCGGGAAAAAGAACACCGACTGGAAGAAGGCGACACCCTTGTCGCGCAGGAAGAGCAGCCAGGCAAACAAAAGCCCGATGCCGTTCTGGAAGACCATGATGCCGAAGAACCAGGCGGTGTTGTGCCAGAGCGCGCCATAGAGCCGCGCGCCGCTGGGGAAAACAAACAGCCGCGAGAAATTCGACAGGCCGGCGAATTCGACCATGCGCAGCCCCTTCCAAATGAAGAAGCTGCCCCACAGCGACATCGCCAGGGGATAGAGGACGAAAAGGGCATAGACCGCCAGCGCCGGCAGGATGAACAGCATGGCCATGCGCTGCTGCGTGCGCTTCAAGCTACTTGTTCGGCGAAGGGCGGTCATGCGCTGTGCTGATCCGGACGAGAGGCCGGCCGGGACGCGGCCGGCCCGGCTCCTTACTGTTTTGGCTTGAACCAGGTGGCGACGGCGGCCTGCATGTCGGCCGCCAGTTTCTCCGGCGCGATGTTGCCTTCGACCATGTCGATGATCTCCGACTGCAGCACCGACGACGCCGTCGGCGACTGCCAGCGGAAGCCGACCAGGGTCAGATAAGGCGTCGAGTTCTTCGACATCGCCATCATCTCGGCCAGCACCGGATCCTTCACCGTGACATCGGCGCGGGCCGGCGGCCAGCCGAGTTCATCGGCGAACATCTGCGCGAACTCGGCGGAGGCCATGAAGCCCAGCACCTTGGTCGCGGCTTCCTTGTTGGCGCTTTCGGAGACCTGGCCGTAGGAGCCGTCGGAGAAGGCAGAGGTGTAGAGTTTTGCTCCGGCATCATCGGCCGGGAACGGGAAGATCGAGAATTTCAGCTTCGGGTTCTGCGCCTTGAAGCTGCCGTTCTCGAACGAGCCGCCCAGGAACATCGCCGCCTTGCCGCCAATGAACTGTTGGGTTGCGGTGGTGTAGTCGATGCCGGCGAAGCCATCGGGGAAATACGGTTTCAAATCGGCGAAGCGCTTCAGCGCCGCGACATAGCGCGAATCCTCGAAGGTCGCCTTGCCGGTCATCATCTCGTCGTAGAAGCCCGGGCCGTAGACGGTCGGGCCGATGACGCCGACGCCAATCTCCAGCTCCCAGGCCGAGCCGTTGGCACCGCCGGTGGCGATCGGCGTGATGCCTGCTGCCTTCAGCTTCTCGCAAGCGGCGACGAAATCCTTGTAGGTCTTGGGGATCTCGATGCCCTGGGCTGCGAAAATATCCTGGTTGTAGAAGACGCCCATCATCGGCACCGAATAGGGCACGCCATAGAGCTTGCCGTCGGTGCGACCGCGCGCGCCGCCCAGCGCGGCGGCCGCCATGTTCTTCAATTCGGGGACACTGTCGTCGAGAGCGTCGAGATAGCCGGCGTCGACGAAGGGCTGCAATTCGCCATAGGCCTTGAGCTGGGCGATATCAGGCCCACGGCCGCCGCGCAGTGCCGTGCTCAGCCGGTTCTGGTAATCGGCATCCGGCGTGAACTGGATGTCGACCTTGATGCCGGGGTTCTTGGCCTCGAAGGCGTCGAAGATACGACGCATCGCGGCCTCGTCCTCGGTGCGCCAGCTCCACAGCGTCACCGTGCTGTCGGCCCTCGCCGGCAGGGCGATGAAGACGCCGGCGCAGGCGGCGGCAAGGCCGCCGATCAGGCCAAGGGCGGCGCGCCGGTGAAGTGAAAGCATGCTCATTGGCAGTCTCCCATTAGTTTTCTGTCCTTGGCGTCCCGCAGTGCTTCGATGCCGCGAGAGAGTCATTTGCTCGACCAAGTCATTATAACGACATAGCAGCATTCGCAAGAGGTCTGACGCACCCCCGGAATGGCTCCAACAGGGAGCAACTGGCGGTTAAATGCCATCAATATATTGCTTCTAAATGATAAAATCGTCGTACCCGGTATGGCTGAGAAATCTGAAACCGTTCAATACGAAGCTTTTTCGCCAACAGGCTCTTGCGCCATCGCCTGAACTTGTCATAACGTCATCGTGATCGATAGGGAGGATGAGGAATGTCGTTTGCCTGGACTTCGAAACTGGTGCTGGCCGCGGGCCTGGCCATCCTGCCCGCCACCGCCTGGTCGCAATCGGTCAACATCTCCTATTTGACGCACTGGTCGCCGGAGACGGTCGCGCTGCTGGAAGCGGCGGCCAAGGACTATGCGAAGGCCAATCCGGATGTGAGCGTCACAGTGCGTGCCGTTCCCTTCGGCGATCTCCTGACCACGCTGCGCTCGCAAGGCGGCGGCGCGGACGGGCCGACGATCGGAGGCATCTACGATCTGTGGCTGCCGGAACTCGCCCGCGACAAGCTGGTCGCGCCCGCCCCTGATCCTGTGGCCAGCGAGGTCAAGGCCTCGTGGCCAGCGGGCATCACCAGCGCCGCCTCAGTCGGCGGCAAGCTCTACGGCATTCCCAACGAGATCGACGTCTATGCGCTGAACTACAACAAGGCGCTGTTCAAGCAGGCCGGCATCGCCGCCCCGCCCAAGACCTGGGACGAATTCAAGGATGCGGCCAGGAAACTGACCAACAAGCAGACCGGGCAGCAGGGTTTCGGCATGATCAATAGCTGGGCCGCAGGGGTCGTCCATCCCTTCGCCTCGTTGCTCGTTTCCAATGGCGGCGATCTGGTCAAGGACGGCAAGCCGGCGCTGGACAGCCCGCAGGCTGCGCAGACCTTCCAGCTCTATGAGGACCTGATCAAGTCGGGCGCAAGCGTGCCGGCCATGGCGACGGCGGACGCCAACACCACGGGTCCGTTCCTCGACAATTTCGTCTCCGGCAAGACCGGCATGATCATCATGGCCAATTGGTGGGAAAGCGCGCTGAAGACCGGCATGGGCGATAAATTCGCGAACATCGCCACGGCACCCGTCCCGGTCGGTCCGAGCGGCGACAAGCCACATTCAATCTCCTATTCCTGGATGACCGTGGTCAACGCCAATGCGGGGGCTGCCGAGCAAAAGGCAGCTTGGGAATTCCTCGCCTGGCTCAACAATCCGAAGTCCGGCAAGAACGGCGCCTCGGCCATGTCGGATATCTTGATGTCGATGGGCATCCTGCCCTCGCGCCTGTCCGATATCGACGCACACAAGGACAAGCTCGGCTCGGAATTCCTCTCCGGCTATGTCAGCGTGCTTACCGATGCCAAACCGTTCCCGGTCGTGCCGGGCGGACAGGAATTCTCGGAATCCCTGCAGCAGACGCTCGAGGCGTTGCAGTATGGCCAGGTCTCGGCCAAGGATGCGCAGGCGACGGCGCAGGCCGACGCCACCTTGATCCTGGAGCGCGCCGCCAAATAATGATCCAGAGGTACCGTGCCTCGGCGGGCATCATGCTCGCGCCCGCCGTGACGCTGATCGGCATCTTCATCCTGTTGCCGATGCTGCTCACCGTCTGGCTGTCCTTCCAGGACTGGTCGACGCAGACGCCGTTTTCCAGCGCCAGCTTCGTCGGCCTCGACAATTTCCGCGAGATCTTTGGGGCCTCGTCGGTCGGGCGTGACTTCATAGGCGCACTCACCAATACCGCCATCTACACCGCGCTGTCCGTCATCCTCATCCTGCCGCTGTCGGTGGTCTTCGGCCTGATGGTCTACCAGCATGACGTCGCCGGCGGCACGGGGCTGCGCACGGTGCTCTTCTCCACCTACATGGTGCCGATGATCGCGGTGGCGCTGGTCTGGTCGAAGCTTTATTCGCCGAGCGAAGGACCGCTCAACCAGATGCTCGGCCTGGTCGGCATCGGCCCGCAGCCCTTTCTGTCATCGCCGCGCTCGGCGCTGGTCTCGATCGTCTTCCTCAATGTCTGGCAGCAGGTCGGCTACTTCACCGTGCTGGCAATCGCCGGCCTCACACAGATCCCGGGCAGCCTTTACGAGGCGGCGAAGCTCGACGGCGTCAACCGCTTCGAGCAGTTCCGCTTCATCACACTGCCGCTGATGCGGCGCACGCTTTTGTTCAGCGCCGTCATCGCCATCATCAATGCCGTGCAGGTGTTCGAGCCGGTGGCGCTGATCACGCAAGGTGGACCGGTCGGCTCGACCAATGTGCTCACCTACCATATCCGCCGCGTCGGCATCGAACGCGCGCAAGGCGGGCTGGGTTCGGCCATGGCCGTCATGCTGATGCTGTCGCTGATCGTCGTGGTCTGCGCGCTGTTTGCTCTCGCCAACCGGAAGGATCAGGAATGAGCCGGGGATCGTCGAGCCGGCTGCCGCGCAAGCGCCCGTCCGGCCGCAAGGCGCTGCTGGCGACGCTGATGCTGCTGGTCGCCGTCGCCTCGGCCTTCCCACTGGTATGGATGGTGCTGTCGAGCCTGAAAACCCCGGCCGAGAGCATGCAGGTGCCGCCGGTGTGGATACCGCACACACCGAGCCTTGATGCCTATGAGAAGGTTTCCGGCGTGGTCAATGTCGGCCGCTCGATGTGGAATTCCCTGGTCATCGCCTCGATCACCACCGCCGGCATCCTGATCACCAGCATGATGGCCGGCTATGCGTTCGCCAAATACCACTTTCCCGCCAAATCGCTGCTGTTTTCGCTGCTGATCGCCACCATGTTCCTGCCGCCGATCGTGACGTTGATCCCGCTCTATCGCCTCGTCGGTTCGATCGGCCTCAATGCCAGCCTGGCGGGCATCATCGTGCCCAACCTCGCCAATGCCTTCGGCATCTTCCTGATGCGCCAGTTCATCGCAGGCGTGCCCGAGGACCTTATCGATGCGGCGCGCATGGACGGCGCCTCGGAGTTGCTGATCCTGTTCAAGATCGTGGCGCCCAGCGTCGCGCCGGCGATCGCAGCCCTGGCTTTGTTCGCCTTCGTCTACCACTGGAACAGCTATCTCTGGCCGCTGACCGTACTGCAAGGCAATGCCGACGCCTACCCAATCGTGATCAGCCTCAGCCGCCTGCTCAGCTATAACAGGGGCGCGGTCAACACCGGGCTGGTGATGGCTGGCGCGACGCTCGCCGTGCTGCCGCCGCTCATCCTGTTCGTCCTGCTGCAGCGCTTCTTCGTCGATTCCATCGTCGGCTCGGCAATCAAGGGATAAAGCAGTTCCAGGAAAAGTGTGGAGCGGTTTTCCCGGGAAAAACGCATAGCGTTTTCCCTTGGGAATTGCGTCAACGAAAGAGCCTTCACCAGGGCAGACCGACATAGTTCTCGGCGAGCGCGGTCGACGCCGCCTGCGAGTGTACGAGATAGTCGAGCTCGGCTTCCTGGATGCGCTGGCCGAAGTCGCCTGTGTCGGGAAAGCGGTGCATCATGGTCGTCATCCACCAGGAAAAGCGCACCGCCTTCCACACCCGCGCCAGCGCTTTTTGCGAATAGGCCTCAATGCCAGCTTGGGACTTTCCAACGTAGAACTCGCGCAGACCGGCGAAGAGATAGCGCACATCGCTGGCGGCGAGGTTGAGACCCTTGGCACCGGTGGGCGGCACGATGTGGGCGGCGTCGCCAACCAGGAACAGCCGGCCGAAGCGCATCGGCTCGGCAACGAAGGAGCGCAGCGGCGCGATCGACTTTTCGAAGGATGGCCCGGTGGTGACGCTCGCCGCGGTCTGTTCGGGCAAGCGGCGGCGCAATTCGTCCCAGAAGCGGTCGTCGGACCAGGCCTCGACGCGGTCGTCCTGCGGGCACTGCACATAGTAGCGGCTGCGATGCGTCGAACGCATCGAGCACAATGCAAAGCCCCGCTCGTGATTGGCATAGACCAGTTCGTGATCGGCCGGCGGCACTTCGGCCAGCACGCCGAGCCAGCCGAACGGATATTGCCGCTCGAAGGTTTTCAGCGCGCGCTCCGGCACCGATTTGCGGCTGACGCCGTGATAGCCGTCGCAGCCGGCGATGAAGTCGCAATCGATCCGGTGAGAGACGCCATCCTTGTCGTCGTAGGTAACGAACGGCGCAGCGCCATCGAAATCATGCAGCGCGACATTAGCGGCATCATAGACGGTGACGAGGCGAGCCGCCTCGCGCTTGTCCATCAAATCATGCGTCACTTCGGTCTGGCCATAGACGGTGACATGCTTGCCGCTGGTGAGCGCCGCGAGATCGATGCGGTGCAGGCGCCCGTCGAAAGCCAGCGAAATGCCGGAATGCGGCAAGCCTTCGGCATGCAGCCTTGCGGCAACACCAGCCTCTTCCAGCAACTCGACGGTGCCCTGTTCGAGCACCCCTGCCCGCACACGGCCAAGCACATGCTCGCGGCTCGATCGTTCCAGAATGATGGTCTCGACGCCGATGCCGGCCAGAAGCTGGCCAAGCAGCAGGCCGGAGGGTCCCGAGCCGATAATGGCGACCTGCGTGCGCATCAGTGACCGAGGCTTTCGATCTGCCCGGCCAGCTCGGCGGCAAGGCGCAGCGACGCGGCAGCGGCGACCGCCATCTGCGGCAGCAGCAGCCATTCCAGCGTCCATGCCGCGCCCGAGCGCTCCTGCTCATGCACCAGCGCCTGATGCATGCCGGAAAGCTGCGTGGCGTTGAAGCGGGCGAGCGCCACCAGCGCTTCGGCCTTTACCGGGTTCTGCTTGTGCGGCATGGCCGACGAGCCGCCACCTCCGGAAAGCGCGATGTCGGTTCCGCCCTGGGCCATCAGCGCGATGTCCTGGCCGAACTTGCCGAGACTGCCGGTCAGCAGCGACAGCCAGCCGGCAAAATCGGCGAGCGCGTCGCGCTGGCTCTGCCATTGCGGCGCATCTGCAAGACCGAGTTTTGCGGCAAGCGCGGCGCGCACCGCCGGCCTCTTGTCGCCGAGCTTTTCCAGCGTGCCGGCGGCACCGCCGAATTGCACCACCAGCAGACGTCCGGACTGTTCCGGCAGTCTTTCCTGATGCCGCTGCAGCGGCGCCCGCCAGGCTGTCACGCGATCCGCCACTCTGATCGGGATCGCTGGCTGCATGCGCGTCATGCCGGTCAGCGCCCTGCCGCCAAAGCGCTCGTCGAGCGAGGTGAGGCGCAAGACGGTTTCGGTCAGCAGCAGGCCGAGGTGCTCGACGATCGCTTTCAGCCGAAGCACCAGGCTCGTGTCGATGACGTCGTGGCTGGTCGCACCGAAATGCACCTTGCCGCCATGCGGTTCGCCGACCGCAGCCGTGATCTGGCGCACCAGTTCCGGCACCATGACGCCGTCCTTGGCGACAGCGGTCCGCAGCAAAGCGGTGTCCGGCCGAAACGAGCTGAGCGTCGCGCTGATCGCCGCTGCCGCGTCTTTGGTGATGATCCCGTTCGCAGCCTCGGCTTCCGCCAGCGCGCCCTCGAACGCCAGCGCCGCCTCGATTTCCGCCTCGACGGAAAAATGCCTCGATGCTTCCTCGTCGCCTAGGAGAGCCGAGAGCAGCGGATGGTCGAAGGGCGATACGGTCATGTCCTGTTCTTCCTGACCATCAGCTGTCGAAGAAGACCGTTTCCTTCTCCCCCTGGAGATGGATGTCGAAGACGTAGGTGCCGCCCTGGCGCTCGGCGATCAAAGTCGGCACGCGGACGCGATGCTCGATGCGCGCCAGGATCGGATCCTGCGCATTGGCCTTTTCCTCGTCGGAAAAATAGAGCCGCGTGTGCAGGCCGAGATTGATGCCGCGCGCGACGATCCACAGCGTGATGTGCGGCGCCATCAGCCTTCCATCCCGGAACGGCACGCGGCCCGGCTTGATCGTCTCGAATGCACAGACGCCCGTGTCCATGTCGGTCGGGCAGCGGCCCCAGCCGAAGAAGTTCGGATCGGCCGCGCCGCGCAATTCGGCCGGCGAATTGTAGAGCCCGTCCGCGTCCGCCTGCCAGATCTCGATCAGGGCGTCCTTAAGCGGCGTGCCGGTGCCGTCGAGCACCCTAATTTTGAGACCGATGCGCTCGCCACTGGTCTTGTCGTTGACCATGGTCGCGCCGAGATCGCTCGCATAGACGCCACTGATGCCGCAGAAGTTCGGCGTCAGCCCGATATGGACGTAGGGGCCCGCGGTCTGCGAGGGGCTTTCCCTGAGGCGGTCGAGCGATTGGCGCATCAATTGCCCTCCAGTCGGTTTTCGAACGGCGACGAGCGGCGGCCGCGCAGCACGATGTCGAACTTGTAGGCGAGCGCATCCATCGGAATGGTCGCCTGCGTGTCGAGGATGGCCGTCAGCGCCTCGATTGCCGCCTTGTCGGCGATGCCGCGCACGATCGGGCACTTCCAGATCAGCGGGTCACCCTGGAAATACATCTGCGTGATCAGCCGCTGCGCGAAGCCATGGCCGAAAACCGAGAAATGGATGTGCGCCGGACGCCAGTCATTGGGACCGTTGGGCCACGGGTAAGGCCCGGGCTTGACGGTGCGGAAGGCATAGCCGCCATCCTCGCCTGTGATGGCGCGGCCGCAGCCGCCGAAATTCGGATCGAGCGGCGCCAGATAGCCGTCCTTCTTGTGGCGGTAGCGGCCACCGGCATTGGCCTGCCAGAATTCGATGAGCACGCCGGGAACGCCAACGCCGCGTTCGTCGAGCACACGCCCATGGACGATGATGCGCTCGCCGATGGCGCTCTCGCCCGGCCTGGCGAAATTATGGATCAGGTCGTTGTCGAGTTCACCCAGGATGGCGTGGCCGAAGACCGGTCCGGCTATTTCCGACAGCGTGTTGTCGAAGGACAAAAGCGCCTTTTGCGGCGAGCGCAGCACCGAACTCTTATAGCCCGGCGTCAGTGCCGGAGGATGCCATGTCCGGTCGCGCTGGAAGAAGGCGCCGGTCTCGGGCTTCCGGTTCGAGCCGGACTCAGCGGGCATTGTCGGCTCCGTCCATCTCCGAAAACACGTCCTTGGCTATTCTAAAGGCACGGTTGGCGGCCGGCACGCCGGCATAGATGGCGACATGCAGGAACGCCTCGCAGATATCGTCGCGCGTCGCACCGGTGTTGGCGGTGGCGCGCACATGCAGGGCGACCTCCTCATCATGGCCGAGGGCGGCCAGCAGCGCCAGTGTGACGATCGAGCGCTCGCGCTTGCTGAGACCCGGCCTTGCCCACACCGTTCCCCAGGCAGCCTCGGTGATCAGTTCCTGGAAGGGCTGGTCGAAATCGGTGGCGGCGACCTCGGCGCGATCGACATGCCGGTCGCCGAGCACCGCGCGCCGCACCACGAGGCCAGTGCGATATCTGGCTGCGTTGCCGGGGACTTCATCCATGGTTTTCTGCTCCAGGGGCAAGCGATGCGACAAAATCGCGGATCAGCGCGGTGAGCGCTTCAGGCTGTTCGACGCAGGGAATATGTCCGGCGTCGCGGATGATCTCGAAACGCGAACCGGGGATCAGAGCGGCCAGCGAGCGGACGAGATCGGGCGGCGTCGACCCATCCTGGTCACCAACGATGCAGAGCGTCGGCACCGCGATGCGGCGCGATGCGTCGGTGAAATCCGCGGCGCGTATGGCTGCGCAAGTCCCAACGTAACCGGCGACAGCCTGCCGGGTCATCATGTTCCAATAGCCGTCCAGCTCGGCCACCCGCGCGGTGTGGAAGGCGGGAGTGAACCACACTTTGAGGATG
The DNA here is from genome assembly GCF_053714255.1 of Mesorhizobium sp. 43Arga. Taxonomy (NCBI): domain Bacteria; kingdom Pseudomonadati; phylum Pseudomonadota; class Alphaproteobacteria; order Hyphomicrobiales; family Phyllobacteriaceae; genus Mesorhizobium; species Mesorhizobium sp. 43Arga. Next base: position 65,220 of record NZ_JBSKBO010000004.1, on the reverse strand, counting down.
CCATCGGCAATAGCCTGGATGCCCTTGCGCTCGACGACCGCGATACGTGTGCTCCAGCTCTCGTCGGTACCGATCTTGTGGGCCGTGTCGCACAAGATCATGGCTTCGACGATCTGCGGCCGCCTGGCGTAGAGCCCTTGCGCGATCATGCCGCCGACCGACAGGCCGCACAGCACGATCTTCTCCAAACCGAAATGATCGATGAGCCCCGAGAGATCGTCGACATGATCGTCGATCGAGCTGATGTCGCCGATGTCGGACAGCCCGTGGCCGCGCTTGTCATAGACCAGCAAGGACATTTCGCCATCAAGTGCGGCGACAACATCGTCCCAGATGCGGAAGTCGGTGCCCAGCGAATTGATGAATATCATCGCGCGCGCATTGCCGGTCGCCTTGAGGTGGCGATGGTGCAGCGTGATGCCGCCGATGGTGACGAATGACACGATTCCGATCCTCCATCTCCACATTGCACAAGGCATTTGGTTCGGTAAAATGATATTTTGCGCCATTCCATTAACTCAGGGGTTATCAAATCCATGGCTGAGAGCCGAATCCGCTTTCGTCATCTGCAGGCATTCCTGGAAGTCGCGCGGCAAGGCAGCGTGGCCCGCGCCGCCGACTTCCTGCATGTCAGCGCGCCGGCGGTGACCAAGACGTTGCGCGAGCTGGAAGAGGCGCTCGGTGTCGCCGTTGTCGAGCGTGACGGGCGCGGCATCCGGGTCACAAGGCTTGGCGAGATCTTCCTCAACCATGCCGGTTCGGCGATCACGGCGTTGAAGCGCGGCGTCGATTCCGTTCGCCAGGATGGCGCCATCAACCGTCATCCGATCCGCATCGGCGCGCTGCCGACCGTATCGGCCAAGGTCATGCCCAAGGCCATGAGCCTGTTCCTCGGGGAAAATACCGGCGCGGCGATCAAGATCGTCACCGGCGAGAACGCCGTGCTGCTCGAGCAATTGCGCACCGGCGCGCTCGATCTCGTCGTGGGACGGCTGGCGGCGCCCGAAAACATGACCGGCTTCTTCTTCGAGCATCTCTATTCCGAACAGGTGCTGTTCGTGGTGCGGTCCGGACATCCGCTGCTGGAACCGGGGGCGGATATCTTCGCGCGGCTCGATGAATTCCCGGTGCTGATGCCAACCCGGGAATCCGTCATCCGCCCCTTTGTCGATCGCCTGTTCATCACCAATGGCATGACCGCGCCGGCGACCGAGATCGAAACCGTCTCGGATTCGTTTGGCCGCTCCTTCATGCGGCAAAGCAATGCGGTGTGGATCATTTCGGCCGGCGTGGTCGCCAACGAGGTCGCCAGCGGCGCCTTCGTCGCCTTGCCGGTCGACACCGAGGAAACCAAGGGACCGGTCGGGCTGACGATGCGCACCGATACGGCGCCATCGCCGGCCTTCACCATCCTGTTGCAGACCATTCGCGAGGCGGCAATGCCGGGCAAGTGAGGCGTCGGACCATTCGGACCGATCCCTGCGTTCTTCGGAAATCCCCTAACCCCAAGGTTAATGAAACACCGCAAAATATCATTTTACCGAACCAAAACGCTGGTGCACTGTGCCGATGGAGGAGCACTAGGGAGGAATGCATGACCTACGCTAACGGTAGCAGATCCAGTATTCGTGGCGTGTCGCGACGCCAGTTCATTGCCACCTCGATTGCCGGCGGCGCTGCGCTCGCGCTCGGCGGCAAGAGCGCTTTCGCCCAGGCAGGCGAAACGCTCAAGGTCGGCTTCGTCAGCCCGCGCACCGGGCCGTTGGCCGGCTTCGGCCAGACCGACGGTTATGTGCTCGACCTTGCCCGCAAGGCGTTGGCCAGCGGCCTCGAGATCGGCGGCAAGAAATACAGCGTCGAAATCCTCGACCAGGACACACAGTCGGATCCCTCCCGCGCCGGCCAGCTCGCCAAGGACCTGATCAACAACCAGGCCATCGACCTGATGCTGGCGGTGTCGACGCCCGAGGTGATCAACCCGGTCGCCGATGCCTGCGAGGCCGCGGGGGTGCCCTGCCTGTCGACCGTCATGCCGTGGGAGGCCTGGTATTTCGGCCGCGGCGCCAAGCCGGGCGCGCCCTCGCCGTTCAAATGGACCTATCATTTCGGCTTCGGCGTCGGCGAGTTCTTCAAGACATACATCTCGCAATGGAACCTGATCGAGACCAACAAGAAGGTCGGAGTCATGTATCCCAACGATGCCGACGGCAACGCCATCCGCGCCAATCTGGCGCCGCTCTTGGCCAAGCAAGGTTTCACCATCGTCGATCCCGGTGCCTACGAGACCGGCACCACCGACTATTCCTCGCAGATCGCGCTGTTCAAGCAGGAGGGCGTCGAGATCTTCAACTCCTTCCCGATCCCGCCAGACTTTGCAGCCTTCTGGCGCCAGGCGGCACAGCAGGGGCTGATCAAGCAGATCAAGATCGCCCAGGTCGCCAAGACCGGCCTGTTCCCGTCCGACGTCGAGGCGCTCGGTGACCTCGGCATGAAGATTTCGAGCGCCGCCTACTGGCATAAGGCCTTCCCCTACAAGTCGCCGCTAACCGGTGTCTCGGGCACTGAGCTGGCCGACGGTTATGAGGAGGCGAGCGGCAAGCAGTGGACGCAGCAGCTCGGCGCCTCGATGTCGCTGCTCGACGCCGGCTTCGAAGCGCTGAAGGCAAGCACCAACGCCAAGGACAAGGCGGCGGTGGCCAAGGCGCTGAGCACGCTCAAGACCGAGACGATGATCGGCAAGGTCGATTTCACCAGCGGCCCTGTCGCCAATGTCTCGCCCGGCCCGATCATCGGCACGCAGTGGGTGGCCGCCAAGGAAGGCAGCAAATTCCCACTCGACTATGTGGTGACCGAAAACGCCACCGATCCGAAGGTGCCGGTCGAAGCCAAGCTCCAGCCTTACAACGGCTGATGGACCGCTGAGGAGGTGGTGACCCATCCGCAACAACAGGCTGTTCTCACCGCCGCCGGCATCCACAAGCGCTTCGGCGCGCTTGTGGTGCTGGATGCGGTCGACTTCACCATGGACGTCGACGAGGCGGTTGGCATTGTCGGCCCGAACGGCGCCGGCAAGACGACGCTGCTCAGTGTGCTTGCAGGCGCCTTCCCGCCAAGTGCGGGCACGGTCAGCTTCAAAGGCGATGACGTGACATCCCTGCCGGCAACGCAGCGCTGCCGGCTCGGGCTGGTGCGCACGCACCAGGTGCCCAAACCATTCAGCGGCATGACCACTTTCGAGAATGTCTTCGTAGCCGCCTCGCATGGGGCCGGCCTCGGCCGCGACGAGGCCTATGAGGAGGCGCTCGGCTCGCTGAAGCTGTGCGGCATGCTGGGTGTTGCCAACCGCCGCGCCGAGACGCTCGGACTGCTCGACCGCAAGCGGCTGGAACTGGCGCGCGCGCTGGCGGCAAGGCCGACACTGCTGCTGCTGGACGAGATCGGCGGCGGCCTGACCGACGGCGAAGCCGGCGAGCTTGTCGATACGATCAAGGAACTGCGCCGCCGCAAGATCGGCATCGTCTGGATCGAGCACATCGTCCACATCCTGCTGCAAGTGGCCGAAAGGCTGATCTGCATGGATGCGGGAAAAATCATCGCCGACGGTGAGCCGCAAGCCGTTATGGCCGATCCGGAGGTCGTTCGCGCCTATCTCGGCGGAGGCCCGAAATGAGCCTGCTGTCGGTCGAGAACCTGGTTGTCCGCCACGGCCTCTTGCAGGCGGTGCGCGGCGTGAGCTTCACTGTCCAGCGCGGCGAGACGCTTGCGCTGGTCGGCGCCAATGGCGCCGGCAAGACGACACTGCTTAGGGCAATCGCCGGCGCGCACCAGCCGGCGGCCGGGCGCCTGCTGCTGGACGGCGCCGATCTCACCAGCGTGCCATCGCATCGGCGCGTCGGGATGGGCATTGCGCTGGTGCCGGAAGGGCGAAAGCTGTTCGTGCAGATGACGGTCGAGGAGAACCTTTTGCTCGGCCGGACCGCCGGCCGGCCGGGCGACTGGAGCGTCGACAAAGTACTGGAGATGTTTCCCAACTTGAAGCCGCGCCGGCATGCCAAGACCGGCCATCTCTCAGGCGGCGAGCAACAGGCGACGGCGATCGGCCGGGCACTGATGAGCAATCCCGAAGTGCTTTTGCTCGACGAGGTTTCGCTTGGCCTGTCGCCGCTGATCGTCGACCGTGTCTATGCTGCCCTTCAGGGGCTGATCGCTTCCGGCACGACCATCATCCTGGTCGAGCAGGACCTCAACCGCGCGCTGTCGGTCTCCGACAGGGTCATCTGCATGCTCGAAGGGCGGATCGCGCTCGAAGGGCCGAGCAAGGCGGTGTCGCGCGACGATGTGACGAAAGCCTATTTCGGCCTGCACCGGAAAAGCCCCGGGAGCGTTCCGGCATGAGCAACCAGATCATCCAGGGCATCCTGCTCGGCGGCTATTACGCGCTGATCGCCTGCGGCCTGTCCTTCATGTTCTCGGTGATGCGTATCATCAACCTCGCACATGGCAGCCTCGCCGTGTTCGCGGCCTTTGCGCTGTGGTGGCTCGCCTCGCGGTACCATGTCTCGCCCTTTGTCGGCCTGCTCATCGTGCTGCCGCTGATGGCGGCGATTGGCTGGGCACTGCAGCGCTTCCTGCTCGAGCGCAGCGCACGCGGCGGTGCGCTGTTGCCGATCCTGACAACGTTCGGACTGGCCATCGTCATCGACAACATGCTGTTCGAGCAGTTCGGCGCCGACACCCGCTCACTGGCGCCCTATATCGGCAGCCTGTCCTATGATTCCTGGGAGTGGCCAGGCAGCGTCTATGTCGGCAAGCTCGCCGTGATCATGTTCGCCACCGCGGTGGTCCTGCTGGGCGGGCTGCAGCTGTTCCTCACTCGCACCCGGCTTGGCCGTTCGATCCGCGCCACGTCGGAAGACCCTGATACGGCCGGCCTGGTCGGGGTCGATGCGCGTCGCGCCAATGCCATTGCGGCGGCGATAGCGATGGTCACGGTCGGCCTTGCCGGCGCGTTCCTGGGCATGCGCGCCACCTTCGATCCCTATGCCGGCGCGCCGCAATTGCTGTTTGCTTTCGAAGCCGCTGTGATCGGCGGCGCCGGGTCGCTGTGGGGAACGCTGGTCGGCGGCATCGTGCTGGCGCTTGCGCAGACACTCGGCGCGCAGGTGCATCCGCAAGGCTTTCTGATCGGCGGCCATGCGGTGTTCCTCGTCGTGCTGTTCGTGCGGCTGTCAACGTCCGGCCTTGGCCTGCGCAGCCTGCTGCGCCTGCCTTCCCGGAGCGCGTCATGAGCGCGGTTTCGTCCTCGCCGGTCATCGAGCGCGGCACGGCGACGTCGCGGATCGCGGCGATCGCGGTCGCCATCATCATCGCGCTGCTCGCCATCGCTCCGCAGTTCCTCTCGGCGGGCGCGGTCGACCGCATGACGGCACTGTTCATCTATGTGATCCTGGCGGCGATGTGGAACGCTCTGGCCGGCTTCGGCGGCTTGGTTTCCGTCGGCCAGCAGGTGTTTTTCGGGCTCGGCGCCTATTTCGCCATCCGGCTGGCCGATGCCGGCCTCAACCCTTTCGCCTCGCTTTTCGTTTCGGCGATCGTTGTCGGCCTTGTCTCCTGGCCGCTGTCGCTGTTCATGCTGCGACTGAGGAACGGCGAGTTCGCCATCGGCATGTGGGTGATCGCGGCGCTGACGCATCTCCTCGTCAATCTGGACCGGCTGGTGCAAGGCGAAACCGGCACCTCGCTGATCTCGCTCAACGTCTACGATGCCGGCACCAGGCGGGTGATGATCTACTGGCTGGCGCTGGGCTTGATGACCGCCCTGCTCGCCATCCTGTTCGGCCTGTTGCGCGGCAGCACGGGGGCAGCCATCCGCGCCATCCGCGACAATGAGGATGCAGCAGCCTCGGTCGGTGTGCGCGTCACCGGCACCAAGCGGCTTTTGTTCGTGCTTGCCGCTTTCGGTATCGGCGTTGCCGGGGCGCTGTGGCTGGCGACCTCCATCACATTCCAGCCGAAAACCTACTTCAACGTCCAGTGGACCGCCTACATGATCTTCATGGTGCTGGTCGGCGGCATCGGAACGTTCGAGGGCGCCATTCTCGGCGCGCTGGTGTTCTTCCTCATCGAGACCTGGTTCGGCGGCACCGGCGTCTGGTACCTCGTCGGCCTCGGCGCCACCGCGGTTCTGTTCTCGCTTTTCCTGCCACGCGGCCTGTGGGGAACGATCGAGGAACGCTTTGGCCTGCGCCTGCTGCCGGTCGGCTACCGCGTCAGGCTTCCGGGCAATACTCCGGGCGATGACAGCACCGCCCCCTCGCCGGAGCGAACCTCACTTGATCAGGAGAAGGCATGACCATGCTTTTCGGCAAGACGATCCTTATCACCGGCGTCGCTTCCGGCATCGGTGCGCGCACGGCGGAACTCGCCGGCCAGCTTGGCGCGGACGTGATCGGCGTCGATGTCCGTGAGCCGGCGGCAGCGGCGGGCAGTTTCGTCAAGGCCGACATCTCGTCGAAGGCCAGCGTCGACGAGCTGGTCGCGCGACTGCCGCAGCGCATCGATGCGCTGTGCAATGTCGCCGGCCTCTCCGGCAACACCGGCGCGGTGTCGACGCTGGCCGTCAACTTCTTCGGGCTGCGGGCGCTTTCGGAAGGCCTCGCGCCAAGACTTCGCGAAGGCGGCGCCATCGTCAATGTCGCGTCGATCGCCGGCTATGGCTGGCGCGCCAATCTCAACCGAGCGGCCTCGATGGTCGGCATCGAGGGTTTCCCGGATGTCGCCAAGGTGGTCGCCGACCACGCGGTCAAGAACGAAGAAGGCTACCCGGTCTCGAAGGAGCTGCTCCTGCTATGGACCCTTCGCGCGGCGCACCAGGATCTGTTCAAACGCCGGGGCATCCGCGTCAATGCGGTGAGCCCGGGACCGGTCGAGACGCCGATCCTGAAACAATTCCGCACCGTGCTTGGCGATGCCCGCGTCGACAGCGACATTGCCAGGGTCGGACGAGCCGGCACATCGGGCGATATAGCGCCTGTCGTGCTGTTCCTGTGCTCGGACGGCGCGCGCTGGGTCAACGGCGCCAACGTGCCGGTCGACGGCGGCCTCGAAGCATCTATCAACGCCGAAGTGCTCGGCTTCTAAAACCAATGAGGCGCTCCTGATGGAGCGAGGGAGACAATCATGGATATCGGACTTCTGATCGACGGCGACAAAAGGGATGCGTCCGGCGCGGCCGCCTACGAGCGCATGGACCCGTTCACCGGCAACCTGGCGACGCGCGCCGCGGCGGCCAGTGTTGCCGATGCCAATGCCGCAGTCGACGCCGCCGCAGCCGCCTTTGCGACCTGGTCGAAGATCGGGCCTGGCGAGCGCCGCGCCTTGCTGTCCAGGGCGGCTGACGTGATGGCCTCCAAGGTCGGCGAATTCACGAAATTGATGATGGAAGAGACGGGGGCCACCGGCCCCTGGGCTGGCTTCAACGTCATGCTGGCGGCAAACATGCTGCGCGAGGCAGCGGCGATGACGACGCAGATTTCGGGCGAGATCATCCCTTCCGACAAGCCTGGGACGCTGGCCATGGCGATCCGTCAGCCGGCCGGCGTGTGTCTCGGCATCGCGCCGTGGAACGCGCCGGTCATTCTCGGCACCCGCGCCATCGCCATGCCTATCGCCTGCGGCAACACCGTCGTGCTGAAGGCCTCCGAAATGTGCCCGGGCACGCATCGGCTGATCGGCCAGGTTCTGGTCGATGCCGGCCTGCCCAAGGGCGTCATCAATGTCGTCACCAACGATCCCAGGGATGCCGCTGCGATTGTCGGGACGCTGGTCGCGCATCCCTCGGTCAGGCGCGTCAACTTCACCGGGTCGACCAAGGTCGGCCGCATCATCGCCGAGCTCGCCGGCCGGCATCTGAAGCCGGCGCTGCTCGAACTCGGTGGCAAGGCGCCGCTGCTGGTGCTGGACGATGCCGACATCGACGCGGCGGTCAATGCGGCGACCTTCGGCGCCTTCATGCATCAAGGCCAGATCTGCATGTCGACCGAGCGGCTGATCGTCGATGAGAGGATCGCCGACGAATTCGTTTCCAAGCTGGCCGCCCGCGCTTCGAGCCTGCCGGCCGGCGATCCGGGCGGCCATGTCGTGCTGGGCTCGCTGATCAGCAGCCAGGCGGCCGACAAGATGGAGGAGCTTGTCGCCGACGCCGTCGCCAAGGGCGCCAAGTTGGTGGCCGGCGGCAAACGCACGGGCACGGTTGTCGAGGCAACGCTGCTCGACCATGTCACGCCGGCGATGCGCGTCTATGCCGAAGAGTCCTTCGGGCCGGTCAAGCCGGTGATCCGGGTGAAGGGCGAGGACGAGGCGGTGCGTGTCGCCAACGACACGGAATACGGCCTGTCGTCAGCCGTGTTCAGCCGCGACATCAAGCGCGCCATGGCGGTCGCCGCACGCATCGAAGCCGGCATTTGCCACATCAACGGCCCGACCGTTGGCGACGAGGCCCAGATGCCGTTCGGCGGCATCAAGGGCTCGGGCTATGGCCGCTTCGGCGGCAAGGCCTCGATCGCCGAGTTCACCGATCTGCGCTGGGTGACGATCGAGGATCCCGGCCAGCGTTATCCGTTCTGAGCCGGCCTCGTCTCGCGGTTGACAATGAAGGTCAAACGGCCAGGGACGGCGTGAAGCGAACGCTGGCGGATCGCATCAGGCCGGGCGCCAGTACGATGCAGCCAGTGTCGATGCGGCCGCCGGTGCGGTTGAAGGCATCCGTGATGTTGCTGACCGGCTCGGCGCAAAAGAACGGCTCGCCCGGCGGCGTGTAGAGGACAAGGAAATCGAGCGGCGCCTCGGCCTCGATGTCCAGCCGTCGTCCGTGTTCGGGCCAGGTGATCCGGGCACGGCGCGCCCATCCGGTGAAAACCGTGTCGAAGTCCACTTCCGATACGTCGAAACCGATCGACGGGTCGGCTCCTACCGGCGGCAGGACATGCCGGACGGGCAGGACCTCCGTGTCCGTCTCCCACATGCCGGACACCGGCGCCTGGACATGCGTCCACGGCGTCGACAGGAAATAGGGATGGAGGCCGAAGCCAACCGGCATGGGCGCCTCCGACAGGTTGCGCACGGCAATGGTCACGCAAAGCCGGCCGTCAGCCAGCGTGATCTCTTGCTCGGCCTCATAGCTCCACGGCCAGGAATCGGCGGCGTGGCGGTAGCGTAGAACGATCGTGCTGGCTTCGTGTCTCACGACCACCCAAGGCCGACGCCAGCCATGACCATGCTCATGATGTGGATCGTCGGCAGTCGTCGGAAGCCGGATGGTGCGTCCCGCGAACTCGAACCGGCCGCCCCTTATGCGGTTGGAATAGGGAATGAGGGGGAAGCAGGCCATGGCGCCGGCATCGCGGCTGCTGATCGCGGCCGGATCGGCCGGGCGCAGCCAATCCACAACGGCGCCATCTTGCCACCATCGATAGGACGCCAGCGCACCGCCGGCTGCCGGAGCAATGTCGACTGTCGCGATGCCGTCGGTGATCGAGACCGGTTCCGTGTGCTGCGCTGCAATGGCAGCAAAATTCTTTGTCATCGGCGCTCCCCTGTCCCTTGACTCCAATCGCCATGGCTATAAGACATATCATATGAATAGTATGAAGAATAAGAAATCTTTTAGCATGGCACGGACGTCACGGATTGCCGTTGCGGTTTCCAGCGGCTCCACCGCGCTGCACGCGACCGTCGTCGAGCAGATCGGCCTGCGCATCGTGCAGGGTGACTTCCTGCCCGGCGAGGCGCTGCCCAATGCCGACGATTCCAGCGAGATGCTGGGGGTCAGCCGCACGGTGCTGCGCGAGGCGATCAAGGTTCTGGCCGGCAAGGGGCTGGTTGAATCGCGGCCTAAGACCGGCACACGCGTGCGCCCACGCTCCGACTGGAATTTTCTCGATCCGGACGTGCTGTCGTGGCGTTACGCCGGCGGCGTCAGCGCCGACGATGTGCGGGCGCTGTTCGAACTGCGTCGCGCCATCGAGCCCATGTCGGCAGCACTTGCCGCCCAGCGGGCCACGCCTGGACAGATTGCCGAGATCCATGCGGCACTGGCCGAGATGGAAGCGGTGAGCGACGATGGCGATCGCTTCGCCAAGCCTGATCTGGTGTTCCACCAGACGATCCTGCGCATGACCGGCAATGAGCTGATCGGCTCGCTGGCGGCGCTGGTCGAAACCGCGCTGGTGATGAGCTTTCGTCTTTCCAACGACAATCCGGAAGGCCAGCGCCACTCCCTGCCGCTGCATCGCGAGGTGGCTGAGAAGATCGCCGCCGGCGACGCCGCCGGCGCGCAGAAGGCATTGCTGGTGCTCATCGACAATGCCGAGGACGACGTACGCCGCAGCGTCGAGAACCGCAACAAACGCCGCACCGACCGGGGCCAGCAATCGTGACCGAGACCAACCGCAAACTACGGTCCGAAGCCTGGTTCGGCGGTGAAGGCAAGAACGCCTTCATGCACCGCAGCTGGATGAAGAACCAGGGCATCCCCGCCGACGCTTTCGACGGCCGCCCGGTGATCGGCATCTGCAACACATGGTCGGAGCTGACGCCGTGCAATGCGCATCTGCGGGCGCTGGCCGATCACGTCAAGCGCGGCGTCTACGAGGCCGGCGGCCTGCCGCTCGAATTCCCTGTCATGTCGCTCGGCGAAAGCAACATGCGCCCCACCGCCATGCTGTTTCGCAACCTGGTCAGCATGGATGTCGAGGAATCCATCCGCGGCAATCCCGTCGACGGCGTCATCCTGCTGGTGGGCTGCGACAAGACCACGCCGGCGCTGTTGATGGGCGCCGCCTCGTGCAATTTGCCGACCATCACCGTTTCCGGCGGGCCGATGCTCAACGGCAAGTTCCGCGGGCAAGATATCGGCTCGGGTACCCATGTCTGGAAATTCGCCGAGGAAGTAAAGGCCGGCCGCATGCCGGTCGCCGACTTCCTCGCCGCGGAACAGGGCCAGAGCCGGTCGGCCGGCAGTTGCATGACCATGGGCACGGCCTCGACCATGGCCAGCATGGTGGAAGCGCTGGGGATCGGCATGCCGGACAACGCCGCAATCCCGGCGGTGGATTCGCGCCGTGGCGTGCTCGCCCAGATGGCAGGACGCCAGATCGTCGATCTGGTCCGCAGGGACGTGAAAATTTCGGACATTCTCACCAGGCAGGCGTTCGAGAACGCCATTCGCGTCAATGGCGCGATCGGCGGTTCGACCAATGCGGTGCTGCATCTGATCGCCATCGCCAACCGGGTCGATGTCGATCTTAGCCTCGAGGACTGGGACCGCCTTGGCCGCGACGTTCCAACCATTGTCGACCTGATGCCGTCGGGCCGGTACCTGATGGAAGATTTCTACTATGCCGGGGGGCTGGCTGCGGTCATGGCGTCGCTTGACGAAGTGGGGCTTCTTCATCGCGACGTCATGACCGTCAGCGACAAAACGATCGGCGAGTTGATCGACGGCGCGCCCAACTACAACCGCGAGGTCATACGGCCGCTGAGCGAGCCGCTGACCGAGCAAGGGGGCATCTCGATCCTGCGCGGCAATCTGGCGCCCAATGGCGCCGTCATAAAGCCGTCGGCGGCGACGCCCGCACTGATGCAGCATCGCGGCAAGGCTGTCGTCTTCGAGAACATCGAGCATTACTACGCCCGCATCGACGATCCCGACCTGGATATCGACGCCTCCTCGGTGATGGTGCTGAAGAATTGCGGGCCGCGCGGCTATCCCGGCATGGCCGAGGTCGGCAACATGCCGCTGCCGGCGAAGCTGCTGAAGCAGGGCGTCTCCGACATGGTGCGCATCTCGGATGCGCGCATGAGCGGCACGGCCTACGGCACGGTGGTGCTGCATGTCGCGCCGGAGGCCGCGGCCGGTGGCGCGCTGGCCCTGGTGCGTGACGGCGATCTCATCGAACTCGACGTTGCCGGCCGCCGGTTGGAGCTTTTGGTGTCTGATGAGGAGCTGGCGATCCGCCGCCGCGACTGGAAGCCGCCGGCGCCGCCCGAAGGCGGCTATCAGAGCCTCTATGTCGAGCGCGTGCTGCAGGCCGACAAGGGCTGCGATTTCGACTTTCTCGTCGGCCGGCGCGATGCCGGCATCCCCCGGCATTCCCACTAGAGAGGCGCGCGATGACGGATCAGATCGGCAGCTACGCGACCTACCCGAGCCTCAAGGGCCGCAGCGTCTTCATAACCGGCGGCGGCAGCGGCATCGGCGAAAGCCTGGTGCGCCATTTCTGCGCGCAAGGCAGCCGCGTCGCCTTCGTCGATCTGGCCGAGGAGCCTTCCAGGCACCTGGTCGAGGCGATCGCCGCCGAAGGACATGCTCCGCCATTGTTCATTCCCTGCGACCTACGCAACGTCGAGCAGCTGCAGGCGGCAACCGCGCGGGCCATGCAGCACAATGGCCCGATCCAGGCGCTGTGCAACAATGCCGGCAACGATGACCGCCATCAGACCAAGGATGTGACGGTGGCCTATTGGGACGACCGCATGGCGGTCAATCTGCGCCACCAGTTCTTCGCCGCGCAGGCGGTGCGTCCGCAGATGGGCGCACAGGGTGGTGGCTCGATCATCAATTTCGGCTCCATCACCTGGATGGTCGGCGATCCCGATTGTCCGGCCTATGTCACCGCGAAAGCCGCCGTCTACGGCATGACGCGGGCGCTGGCCCGCGAACTCGGCCCCGAGCGCATCCGAGTCAACTGCATGGTGCCGGGCTGGGTGATGACCGAGCGCCAGATGCGCCTGTGGCTCGATGCCGACGGTGAACGCCAGATCGCGGAAAGGCAGTGCCTGCCCGACCGGCTGCAGCCCGGCGATATCGCGCGCATGGCGCTGTTCCTCGCCGCCGACGACAGCCTGATGTGTACGAGCCAGCAGTTCATCGTCGATGCGGGCTGGGTGTGACCCATACGGCTGCAAGGGAAGAAGGGTATTTCATGCGTCTTGTTCAGTACAGAATGCCGGATGGCAGCAGGCGGGTCGGTCGCGTGTCCGAGGATGGCGACCATCTGCACCCGCTCAAGGGGACGAGCACCGTGCTGGAGTTGGCGGAAGCCGCGATCGCGCGTGGCGGGTCCATTGCGACGCACGTCGAAGAGCGCACGACGGCCGAGCAGATCGGCTATGACCAGTTGCTGAGCGATGGCCGCGTCCTGGCACCCGTCGACCATCCGGAGCCTGCGCGCTTCCTGGTTACCGGAACCGGCCTGACCCATACCGGAAGTGCCGCCGCGCGCAATCAGATGCATGTTCTGACCCATGGCGACGGTGCCGAGGAATCCGATTCCTTGAAAATCTTCCGCATGGGGCTGGAGGGCGGCAAGCCTGGCGCTGGCAAGATCGGCATCCAGCCTGAGTGGTTCTTCAAAGGCGTCGGCACCTGCGTTGTGCCGCCCGGCGCGCCGCTGCCGATGCCGGCATTCGCAAAAGCCGGCGCAGAGGAAGCCGAGATCGTCGGGCTTTATTTCAATGGGCCGGACGGCCATCCCTATCGCATCGGCTATGCGCTCGGAAACGAATATTCCGACCACGTGACGGAGGGCGAGAACTATCTCTACCTTGCTCACTCCAAGCTGCGCTCCTGCTCGATCGGTCCGGAGCTTTTGGTCGGAGATCTACCCGAAGAAGTTCGCGGTCATTCCCGCATCCTGCGCGATGGCGCAGTCATCTGGGAGCAGGAGTTCCTATCGGGCGAAGCGCACATGTCGCACTCGATCGCCAATCTCGAACACTTCCATTTCCGCTACCCGATGCACCGAAGGGCGGGCGACCTCCACGCCTATTTCTTCGGCGCGGCGGTGATGAGCTACGCCTCCGGCATCAAGACGGCTTCCGGCGACGAGTATGAAATCCAGGCACAGGCGTTCGGCAAGCCGCTGCGCAACCGGATGGAGTCGGTGCCGGACGAGGGACTGGTCACCGTCACCCAGCTGTGACGGCGCAGTCCCGGAAATTACGGTCCATCAGAACGACAATGGGAGATTAAAAATGGGACTGAAGAGAGCGTTTCTAAGACTAGCGACAATCGGGCTCGGCATCGGCCTGATGACATCGGCGGCGCTGGCCGCGAACCTTCGGGTGCTTGCGTGGGACGGCTATGCCGACCCCGACTGGGTCAAGGATTTCACCGCGGCAACCGGCATCGGCGTCGACGTCGTCTTCATCGGCAGTGATGACGAGATCTGGGCCAAGATCAAGGGCAGCGAAGGCCAGGATTTCGACGTCTTCGCCGTCAACACCGCCCAGTTGCAGCGCTACATCAAGGCCGATCTGGTATCGCCGATCGACACCACGAAGCTGCCGAACCAGAAGGAGGTGCTGCCGCGCTTCCGGGATCTGTCGCAGGTCAGCGGCGACACCAAGGACGGTAAGGTCTACGGCATTCCGTTCTGCTTCGACTCCATCGGGCTGATCTACGACACCGACAAGGTCAAGCCGGCGCCGACCTCGATGTCGGTGCTGTGGGATCCGGCCTACAAGGGCAAGGTCCTGGCATACGACAATGGCGAGCACAATTTCTCGTTCACCGCGCTGACGCTCGGCTACAAGGATCCGTTCAACCTCGACGCCGAGCAGATGGCGGCGGTCAAGGCCAAGCTGGTCGAACTCAAGCGCAATGTGCTGAGCTTCTACACCACCGCCGACGAGGCGCAGCAGATCTACCAGAACAATGACGTTGCCCTGATCTGGGCCAATTATGGCCAGCAGCAGGTCAAGGCGCTGCAGAAGATCGGCGCCCATGTCGCGTACATCAATCCGAGTGAGGGCGCCCTGGCCTGGCTCGACAATTGGGTGATTTCCAAGGGCGTGCGCGACAATGCAGCGGCCGAGAAGTGGATCGACTTCATGCTGACGAAGAAGGTCAGCGGCGAGCTTTCCGAGCGTACCGGTTTCGGCAACACAGTGGTCGAGTCGAGCAGCGCCGGCAGCAACGACAAGCTGGTCTGGCTCAACAATGTCGAAGATCCGCTCAAGCGGTCGGACATGTGGAACGAGATCAAGGCGACGCCCTGATCCTTTCCGCAGCCCGACCCAGAAGGACCCGGCGGTCCGGACGTTCCGGACCGCCGCAGCGTATGCGAGAATAGTTTATGAACCAGAACACCGACCTGCTGACGCTGCGGTCCGTCTCGAAATCCTACGGCACGGTTCCCGTTCTGCACGACATCGACCTCTCTATCCGGGATGGCGAGTTCCTGACCGTCCTTGGACCGTCAGGCTCGGGCAAGACCACGGTCTTGCGGCTGATCGGCGGGCTGGAGCCGCTGACCGCGGGCGAAATCCGCCTCGACGGCCAGGACATCAGCCACATGCCGATCAACAAGCGGCCGTTCAACACCGTGTTCCAGGACTATGCGCTGTTCCCTCATATGACCGTTTCCGGCAATGTCGGCTATGGGCTTTCGGTGCGCCATATCCAGCGCAAGGAGATCGCGCGCCGTGTCGCGGAAGCCCTCGACCTGGTGCAGCTCGGGCGCTTCGCCGACCGTTTTCCAGCACAGCTTTCCGGCGGCCAGCGCCAGCGCGTCGCGCTCGCCCGGGCGCTGATCTGCCAGCCGCGCCTGATCCTGCTCGACGAGCCGCTCGCCGCGCTCGACCTCGAACTGCGCCGGCAGATGCAGGAGTTCCTGAAATCCATCCAGCGCGAGATCAAGACCACCTTCCTGTTCGTCACCCATGACCAGGAAGAAGCGATCGGCATGGCCGACCGGATCTGCGTCATGCAGGCCGGTCATATCCGCCAGCTCGGCACGCCGCACGAGCTTTACTACAGGCCGAATTGCGAGTTCGTCGCGCGCTTCTTCGGCGAGAACAATCTGGTGGCCGGAAAGCTCGGCGGCCCCGTCCAGGGCGAGCAGCGGCCGATCGAGACCGCCCTTGGGCGGCTGATCTGCTCGATCAGCGACCAGCCGCATTTGAAGGCCGCGCCAGACGGCGCGAACGCCTTCGCGGCGTTCCGGCCCGAGGCCTTACATCTCGCGGAAGCCACGGACGGCGACAACCGCTTTTCCGGCATCATCGCCGATCTGGCCTTTGCCGGCTCGTCGACCGTCGCCACGATCGCGGCGGGTGCGGATAATGCGGCACAACGCCTGAGGCTGCGAACCCCAAGCCGGATCGACGGCAGCACGCTGAAATCCGGGGAGACGGTTTCGCTTTCGTTTGCGCCGCATGAAGGCCATCTGGTGCTGGCATGAGCGCGGCCGGCTCGATACATCCCGCGGAAAGGCGCTTGTCGCTGCTGGTGACGGTGCTGGCTTTCGCACTGCCGGTGATCTTCGTCCTGGTGCCGCTGGCGATCTTCCTGGTCTACAGTTTCTTCAGCGTCGACCAGGGCACGATCGTCTACGCGCCGACGCTCGCCAACTATGTCCGGTTCTTTACCGATCCGATCTTCCTGCCGGTGTTCTGGAACACCATTGTGCTGTGCGTGTCGGTGGCCGTCATCTGCATCCTGCTCGCCTATCCCGCCGCCTATTTCCTGACGACGCTGAGAGGGCGGTGGCGTTATGCCTTGCTGATGCTGCTTCTGGTGCCGCTGCTGATGAGCTACGTCATCAAGATCTACGCGATCCGCAGCATCCTCGGCCTCAACGGCTTCCTCAACAAGGCGCTGGTGGCACTCGGCATATTGCAGCAGCCGTCGACGCTTTTCGTGTTCAACATGAACGCCATCCTGTTGACGCTGAGCCTGCTTTTGATCCCCTTTGCCATCCTGCCGATCTTCCTGTCGCTGGAGCGTATCCCGCAGACCTTGCTGCGTGCCTCCGACGATCTTGGCGCGAGCGGCTTGCAGACGTTCCTGCGCATCACCTTGCCGCTCAGCCTGCCCGGCGTCGCCTCGGCGGCGAGCTTCGTCTTCGTGCTGGCGATCGGCGATTTCCTGACGCCGCAGATGGTCGGTGGGATCAGCGGCTTCACCTTCGGCCGCATCCTCTACAGCCAGTTCGGCACGGCCTACAATTGGCCGTTCGGCGCCGCACTGTCGGTAGCGCTGGCGATCGTGGTGATCTGTGCCATCCTCATCGGCGAACGGTTCGGGCGCAGCCGGGGGACGTCGGTATGAACGCCCTGCCCCGCCCCTCCACCATCTTCCTGGCGGCGATCACAACGCTGGTCGCGGTGCTGCTCTACAGCCCGCTCTTCGTGCCGATCGTGTCGTCGTTCTTCACCATCTCGCACGGCGATGTCGACTGGTCGTCACCGACCCTCTCGACCTATCGGGCTCTGGCCGGGAACCACGATATCCTGGCCGCCTTGCGCACCACGCTGATCGTCGGCCTGTGCACCGTCGTGCTGTCGGTGGTCAGCGGAACGCTGCTGGCGCTCTATTATCACGGCCGCCGCTCGGGGCGCTCGGTCTTGCAATTCATCATCTTCCTGCCGTTCCTGATGCCGCCAATCATCAGCGGCCTGGCGCTGCTGATCTTCTTTCGCGAGATCGGCCTCGAGCGTTCGCTGCTGACGGTCGTCATCGGCCATACGGTCTTCGTGCTGGCGATCGTCTATCGCACCGTGCTGATGCGGCTGCAGTCGATGAGCCGCACGCTGGTCGAAGCGTCCTACGATCTCGGCGCCACCGGCTGGCAGACTTTCTGGCGCATCATCCTGCCTAACCTGTCGAGCGCCATGGTTGGCGGCGCCATCCTGGCCTTCGCGCTGTCGTTCGACGAGACGATGATCACCATCCTGGTCACCGGCACGCAAAGCACGCTGCCGGTCCGGCTGTGGGCGATGATGCGGCTTGGCTTCTCGCCCGACATCAATGCGCTGGTCGCCTTGATCCTGATGTTCACCGTGCTGCTCTGCGTGCTCGCCGCCCGTTTCCTGATCCCCAGGCAGATGGCGGCGGAACGGAGCTGAATTATCGAACACCCGTCAGCGGGGGAAAGCCGTTGCGTCGAGGTCGAAGACGCGCCCGGGATTGAGAATGTTCTTCGGGTCGAGCGCAGTCTTCAGCCGCCGCATCGTGGCGATTTCGGCGTCGCTGCGCACCAGATGCAGCCACTGTTTCTTGTCGAGGCCAATGCCATGTTCGGCCGAAACGCCACCTCCCGCCGCCGCCACGCCGCTATAGACGATGCCGTACGCCGCCGCCGGATCGGTGGTGCGCACCTGGTAGTGCAGATTGCCATCGCCGAGATGGCCGAAGACATAAATGTCGGCACCGGGGTCAAAGGCGTGGATCGCGGTCTCAGCTTCTTGCAGGAACGCGCCCATCCGCGCCAAGGGAATGCTGATGTCGACACCGATCAGGCCTTTGATCGAAAACAGCACGCGATTGGCGTCTTCCCGCACGTCCCACAGCGCCCGGAAGTCGCGCGGCGACTGCGAGACGACGACATCGTCGACCACGCCATCCTCGACCGCCTGCATCAGGACTTCGGCGAAGCGCTCGCTGTCGCGCTCGGGCTCGCTGCCCTGGATTTCGGCCAGCACATAGACGGGTGAACCCGCCGGCAACGGCGCCGGCATAGCCATGCTGGCAGCCATCACGTCATAGAGTGGCGCGAAGTTGACCTCATAGGCGGACAATAACGGACCAAGCTTTTGCCGCAGCAGCCCGAGCAGGGCGATCGCCGCATCGAGCGAAGCGAGCGCACAGAAGGCGTTCACTTCGGAGGCCGGCTTCGGATGCAGCCTCAGCGCGGCGCGTGTGACGACGCCAAGCGTCCCTTCCGCGCCGATGAAGATCTGGCCGAGGTCGTAGCCGGAATTGTCCTTGGGCAGGCCTTTCAGCGATGTCAGCACACTGCCGTCGGCAAGCACGGCCTCCAGCCCCAGCACCTGCGCGCGGTACATGCCGTAGCGCAGCACTCGGATGCCGCCGGCGTTAGTGGCGATGTTGCCGCCGACCGTGGCCGAGCCGCGCGCGCCGATATCGACGCCGAACATCAACCCGGAACCGTCGGCCGCCTCCTGCACCGCTTGCAGCGTCGCGCCGGCTTCGGCGACGATACTGGCGGCTTGGGCGTCCGGCATGGCGAGGCCGCTCATGCGTTCCAGCGACAGCACGATCTCGCCAGGCTGGACCCGTGTGCCGCCAGCCAGCCCGGTGCGTCCGCCCTGGATGACGACCGGCTGGCTAAGAGCGTTGCACCCGGCGAGTGCGGCCGCGACACCAATAGTATCGCGCGGACGCAGCACAACTTCGGGCAAAGCTCCAAGTTTGCCGTCGGGATCGTCGCGATAGCGCTGGTCGACATCAGCGCCGGCAAGCACGCCGCCCGCGCCCAGCCGATCGCCAAGGGCGGACAACAGTCGTTGCGTTTCGGGCGACATCGGCTCAGGCGCCTGCTTGGCGAAGCGCGTCGTCTGCGTCCAGCGACCGGATGGGCCGATGAGTATTTCCGTCCGACACGCTCGCCATCCTTCAATTGCAGCCAGCCGATCCTATTCGGGATAGCTTGTCGCGCAAGTGATATCGCCTGCCCCGGGCGACACCGGCATCAATCACGGCAAGACGCGATTAATGCCGGCGCCACTGCGTCTGCTTACTGAAGCTTGGCCTGCAGCGCGTTGACGTCGTCGGTGGTCATTTCGCCGTCGGTGGTCACCTTGCCATCGATGATCTTCCACAGCCGGAACGGGCCGGTGATGTCGCCAAATTTGTCGAAGGCGACCGGGCCGATGACGCCTTCGTAGCGGATCGGCTTGCCATCCTTGATCAGGCCGAGCGCCTTGGCGAATTCCTCCTTGCCGGCAAAGATCGGCGTGCCGGCCGGATCGACCGCCTTGTACATGGCGTCCTTGATCTTGGCCGGATCCTCGGAGCCGGCAATGGCGATGGCCAGCCCGACAATGGCGCCGGCATCATAGGAACGGTCGGCCGCCGGATTGGAGGGTTCGATACCGGAGAATGCCTTGTAGTTCTTGGTGAAATACTCGGTCGATGCGGTCGGGCTGGTTCCCGACGACGTGCCATAGGCGTCCTTCAGATAGTCGGCGCCGACGGACTCGATGAAGTCAGGGCTGTTCATCCCGTCATTGAGCAGGAATTTCTGCACGCCGCCTTGCGAAATCCAGGTGCGGGCAACGGTCGCGCCGTCAACCGGGGTGCTGACCAGATAGAGGCCGTCCGGCTCGCCCGCCATCGCCGCAGTCACCTCCGAGGCATAGCTCGACTGCTTCTCGTTGTACGGCGTGTCGGAGACGATGGTGCCGCCGAGCGCTTTGTAGGCGCGCGAGAATTCGGCCACCATGTTGACGCCGAAATCATTGTTGACGTGGATGATCGACAGTTTCTTGAAGCCCTTGTCGATGGCGTATTTGGCGGCGGCCACACCTTGCAGCGCATCGGACGTGATGGTGCGGAAGAAGATGCCGTTGGTCTTGCCGTCGCGGCCGAGCGCGGTCAGCGTGGGCGAGGAGGATGCCGGCGAGACCTGGACGATCTTGGCAGGTGCTGTGACAGAGGTCAGGATCGGGATCGACACCGACGAAATGATGCCGCCGATGATGACCGGCACCTTCTTGACCTGCACCAGCTGGGTCGCGGCGTCGACGGCGATGTTGCCCTGGCTCTGGCTGTCGCGCGTATCGGTCACCAGATCGCAGCCGCGCACGCCGCCGGCTTCGTTGATGTCGCGAAAAGCCATTTCGACCGACTTGGCGCCGGCCTGGCCGTATTCGCCGGCCGGACCGGTCAGTTCCATGACAAGCCCGACGGTGATCTTGCAGTCGGCGGCCTGCGCGGCGCCCGCCAGCGTGACGAGAGCAAGCGCGGTGGTGAGTTGGAGTATCGTCTTTCTCATTGTTGTTCCCCTTTCGTTACTCGACCCTAAATTGATCTCTGGAGCCTGTTCAGCGTTCCGGCACCTGCAGCCAGGTTTCATGCAGGTGTCGCCATTCGACGCCGTTCGGCGCCGATGAACTGGTGGTGAAGACAGCGCTCGACTGACGGCGGCTTCGCTTACCGCCGCGCAACTGCGCCTCGACGTAAAGGACGACGATGGAGTCCTCGGTTTGCCAACCGGGCCGGATGTCCTCAATCGAAATGGCAAACCCGTCGTCGCATGTGGCGCGGCTGGAGCGGACATGATCGATCACAGCGTCACGATCGAGGATCTGGCCGCTCGGTGCGATCATGGTCAAGCCTTCGCCCATGACGCCTTCGAAGCGCGAGAAATTCACCGTGTCGGCGCGCGCGGCGACGAACCAGTCGACGAAGAAGCGATGCAGGCCGACGACCTCGGCGCTGGCCTGGGAAAATAGCGTGGGGCTGCTGGCGTTCATGTGCGGCCTGCGTTCAAATTGTAGTGCATGATCGAGCCGTGGCGGCCATGGCGGTCGCGCTCCAGTGTGTAGACGTCACCCAGGGGACCTTGGCTTTGCGCGATCACGGCCGCGATCTTCGCCCGGTCATCGGCGTCGAGCGCGACATCCATAATGCCAGCATTGGCGAGCGCATGGGCCTGGTTACGGGCGCCGACGATGACGGCGGCGACTCGCGGCTGCTTCAGCACCCAGGCGCTGGCGATGGTGGCGATGTCGACGCCGTGGCGGTCGCCAACGGCCTTCAATGCCCGGAGCAGCTGCTGGAACAGGTCCCAGCCGCCGAAATCATCGATGATCAGCTTGTATTTGACCAGCGAACGGTTCTCGAGGGGCGTGGTGGGTTCGGCAACCCCAAGCCATCTGTCGCTGAGGAAGCCGCCGGCCACTGAACCATAGCAGAGGAAGCTGACGCCGTTTTTCGCGGCAAGCTCGGCGAGGCTGTGTGCCGGCCGCTGATCAAGCACCGAATATTGCAGTTGCTGGCTGACCAGCGGAATGCCGGCGGCGAGGATTTCGGCGAGCCGCGGCGTGTCGAAATTGGTGGTGCCGAGATTGCGCACCTTGCCCTCGCGCCTAAGCTCATCGAGCCAACCCATTGCTTCGACATAGCGAGGCTGGTCATAGTCCCACCAATGAAACTGGACGAGATCGAGCCGTTCGGTCTTCAGCCTGCGCAGCGACTGCTCGACGATGCCCCTGATGTAGTCGCGGCTGATCGTTGCCAGCCGTTCAAGGTCGGGCACCAGCTTGGTGTGCACTTTCATTTTCGCGGCAACGTCGAGGCCGCGCTCGCTGGCCAGGCGCAGGCGCGCTGCGCCGATCAGTTCCTCGACGCCGGTGTAGATATCGGCGCAATCATAGGTCCAGATGCCGGCATCGAAAGTAGCGATCAGATCGGCCACCGCCTGGCTGCGGTCGATGGCGCCATGGCCGCCGGCAAGCTGCCAGCCGCCGCGAATGACGCGCGAAATGGTGTAGCCGGGGCCGAGTTCGAAAGTCTTTGCGGTCATCCCTTGTCATTCTCCTTCGGCAGCGGCACGGCCGTAGTCTGCGCATGGCTGAACCGCCGTTTGCCGGTCCTGACGATTCTGAGCCGGCTGGCGCAATTGGGATCGGGACAGGCGATCTCGGCGTCCGATGTCATCCAGTCATTGGCGTCGGTCGGCCGCTGCTTTGCCGCCAGCAGTGGCAGGACGGCGGCGAGTGAATAGATCGAAAAGCCCTGCCCCGCCGGCAGGGACAGCATCTCGCCCTTGAGTTCGAAAAAATCACCCGCCTTGGCGCCGCAATAGATCGGTTTGCCCTCGGGGATGACTGCCTCGACGCGAAGGTCGAAGAGCTCGAAACTGTCGTCGGCCATGTCAGGCCTCCACCAGGCTGAAGGTGACGTCGCAGGCGCCGTTGCGGCGGATGACACCGCAGGCGGCAGCGAACTGCTCACGCTCCTGCGGCAGCACCTGCGCCACCACGCTGCCGGCCAGCCAGCCGATCGGGAACAGAAGCCGCGCGCCCTGCCCGTAGAACAGGCCGATGTCGAAAATGGCATTGGGGTTGCCGCCCCACATGCGCGGCGGCACGTAGGACAGCACAATGTCGCCGAGCTGCGGCGTCAGCGTCGCGTTCTCCGCCGGCAATGGCTTGGCGAAGGACTGGCCTTCGAGATCGGTTGATGGAACCGGACAAGAAATCTCAGGTCCCGTCCACATGGCATGGATGCCGGGGACCACACGTGGGGCGGCGAGATACGCCAAAAGGAAAGCCGCGTTTTCCGGCGCCTTTTCGGGCAGCAGCAGCGCTGTCACGGAAAGCTTCGAGCGCGGTTCGGTGATCCTGATAGCCGGCTTGTTCATGTCTGGTCTTTCGCGGCGGCGGATTGAAGCTTGTCGCGCAGGAAGGCAAAGGGCCGGCTGATATCGGCCACCAGCGCCTCGCGCGCCGCTTGCGCATCCTGCTTTGCGAGCGCCGCGACGATGCGGCGGTGATAGTGCGCGGTGTCGACCTCGCCGGCGTCGGAAAAGGCGTAGATGGCAACGCGGATGCAAGGCCCCGATTGCAGCCACAGGCTTTCGATCATCGGGATCAGCACGGCCGAGCCGCAGCAGCGGTAGATCTCGAAATGGAAGCGCTGGTTGAGCGTCGCTTCGCGGTCGATATCCTTCTTGTGCTTCAGGGCCCGCATCTCGTCCCACTCGCCGAGCATGGCTTCAATCGAGGCGATCTGGCGCGGGTTCATGCGCGTGGCGGCAAGCGCGATCGCTTCGCCTTCGATGAGCGAACGGGCGCGCAGAAGGTCGTCGATACGGTCCAGCGTGATCGGCGGCACGCGCACCGAGCGGTTGGGCAGCGCCTCCAGCGCCTTTTCCGTGATCAGCCGGCCGAGCGCTTCGCGCACCGGCATGGTCGAAGTGACCAGCGCATCGGCAAGGCCGCGGATGGTCAGCACCTGATTTGGTTCGAAAAGGCCGCCGATCAAGGCGCGGCGCAATTCGGAATAGACGCGATCCTGCACGGTCTCGCGGCCGACCGGCGTAAGCTGGGCTGCGATTGTTTCGTTGGTTCGCTCGATGGCAGCCTTCTGCATTCCCGGCTTTTGCCCCGTTTTCGGCTTGCGGATGAAATTAAAGCCGAATAGCGTGATCAAAGCAAGTGTGATCACAAATCAAAAATCAGGAGACGGCGGTGATCGTCTTCGGCCAGAGGGTCTGATGAGCGAGGCAACCGAACGGCAGGGGAAGGAGACCCGTGCGCCGGTTCTGACGGCGAGAAATGTCGTCAGGCGGTTCGGCGGCCTTGTCGCCGTCAACGATGTCTCGTTTGACGTCAAAGCGGGCGAAATCCTCGGCCTGATCGGACCGAACGGCGCCGGCAAGACGACCATGTTCGACCTGCTGGCCGGCAGTATTTTGCCTTCCAGCGGTGACATCCTTATCAATGGCGCGCGCGTCTCCGGCGAAGCCGCGCATCTGCGCATCGGTCGTGGCCTTGGCCGTACCTTCCAGATCCCGCGCCCGCTGCCCAATCTGACGCTGATCGAAAACATCATGCTGGCGGCACAGGACCAGGCCGGCGAGAAACTGCTCGCCAATTTCGTCACGCCAAGGCGGGTAGCGGCACAGGAAAAGGCGGCCAGGGCAAAGGCGCTCGACCTTTTGGAGCTGGTGACCCTCACCCGTCTCGCGCATGAGCCGGCGCGTGTGCTGTCCGGCGGCCAGCGCAAGCTGCTCGAGCTTGCTCGCGTCATGATGGCCGACCCGGCGATCATCCTGCTCGACGAGCCGGCAGCCGGCGTCAACGCGACGCTGCTCGAAGTCATCATCGACCGCATCCGCGACATCAACGCGCGCGGCATCACCTTCCTGCTGATCGAGCACAATATCGACATGGTGACGCGGCTCTGTCACCGCGTTCTGGTCATGGCGAGCGGGCAATTGCTCAGCGAAGGCACTGCGGAAGAAGTCGCCCGCGACCCGCGCGTCATCGAGGCCTATCTCGGAGGCACGGCATGAGCGAAACCGTGCTCGATGTCCGCGATCTCGAAGCCGGCTACGAGCCCGGTGTGCCGATCGTGCGCGGTGCGTCGATCACCGTCAGAAAAGGCGAGATCGTCGTCGTCCTTGGCCCCAACGGCGCCGGCAAATCGAGCTTCATAAAAGCGATCGCCGGCCTCGTCCCGATCACCGGCGGCACCGTGCTCCTGGACGGCAAGGACATCACGACAGCACCCGCCCACACTATGGTGCGGCTTGGCCTGGCCTTCGTGCCGCAGACCGAGAACATCTTTCCGCTGATGTCGGTCGAGGACAATCTGAAAGTCGCCTGCGGCATCCTCGAGCGACGTGAAATCCCTGCGCGTATCGACGAGATGTATGCCGCCTTCCCGGATCTCGTGCGCCAGCGGCGCACCGCCGCCGGCAATCTGTCGGGCGGACAGCGACAAATGCTTGCTGTCGCCCGCGCGCTGATCGTCCATCCCAAGGTGCTGGTGCTGGATGAGCCGTCGGCCGGCCTGTCGCCGAAATTCGTGTCGATGGTGTTCGAGATGCTGGCCGGCATCCGCAAGTCCGGCGTCACCATCCTGCTGGTCGAGCAGAACGCCAAGGCTGCGCTGGCCATCGGCGACCGCGCCTATGTGCTGGTCGAAGGCAAGGACCGGCACGAGGGCGCCGCTTCCGAACTGTGGAACGATCCTGTGGTCGCCGAACTCTATCTCGGCCAGCGCCCGTCTCGCACCAGCAAGGGAGGCGTGGCATGAGCCTGCAATTTGTCGTCGACGGGTTACTGACGGGTTCGATGATCGGTCTTGGCGCCATTGGCGTGACGCTGACCTATTCGATCCTGCGCTTCTCGAATTTCGCTCATGGCGACTTCATGGCCTGGGGCACCTATGCGACTTTGGCCGTCGTCAGTGCCATTGGCGCCACCTTCGGCAAGGTGGCACCCATCGCGCCGCTGTCCTTCGGCTGGCCGCTCCTGGTTGCCCTGGTCGTCGGCATGGCCTTCACCGCCTTGCTGGCGTTGCTGCTCGACAGAGTGCTGTTCTCGCGGCTGCGCTCGCAGGGTCAGGCAATCATCGTGGTGATGGCGAGCTTCGGCGCCTCGATGGCGCTCAGAAGCCTGCTCGAATTCACCTTCACCTCGCGGCCGACCTATTTCAGCCGGGCGATCCAGATTGCCATGCCGGTCGGCTTCGGCATCCGCATTACGCCCGATCAGATCGCACTTCTGCTGCTGACCGCTGTGCTGGTGCTCGGCGTGCATCAGTTGATGACGCGCACGCAGACCGGCCGCGCCATGCAGGCGCTCAGCCAGAACGCGGCGCTGGCCCGCATCGTCGGCATCGATGTCGCCAGCGTCGTGCGTGTCACCTGGATCATCGGCGGTGCACTTGCCTGCGTCGCCGGCGTGATGATCGGCATTCTGGTGCAGATCCGTCCGTTCATGGGCTTCGACATGCTGCTGCCGATGTTCGCCGCCGCCATCCTCGGCGGCATCGGTAGCATTCCGGGCGCGGTGCTCGGCGGCTTGATCATCGGGCTGGCCGAAGCCGGCGCCGTGCAGCTGATCGGCGCCGAATGGCGCGCCGCCGTCTCCTTCATCATCCTGATGGCTGTGTTGTTCGTGCGGCCGATCGGCCTTTTCGGAGTTCGGGAAAGATGATCGATCTCATCGGTTATGGTGCCTTCTTCCTGACCACCGCGCTGATCTTTTCGCTGGTCACGCTGGGTCTCAATCTGCAGTGGGGGCTGACCGGCCTGTTCAATGTCGGCCTCGCCGGCTTCGTCGCCATCGGCGCCTATACCTCGGCCTTGCTGACCACGCCGGACGATGCCGCGCGGCTGGGTGGCTTCGGCCTGCCGATCCTTGCCGGCTGGCTTGGTGCGATGGTCGTCGGCGGCGTTGCCGCTGCCCTGACCGGCATGGCGACGCTGCGGCTGAGGTCCGACTATCTGGCGATCACCACCTTCGGCGTCGCCGTCGTCGTGCAACTGGTCGCGCTCAATGCGCAGAAGCTGACCGGCGGGCCGTTCGGCATCGGTTTCATCCCGCGTCCCTTCGGCAGCCTCGCCGAGACGCCGCTGCTGTTCAACCTGTCCAACCTTGCCGTCGTCGCGGCGGTCACCCTCGTCGCCTGCCTCGCGTTGGAGCATCTGACGCGCAGCCCTTGGGGACGCGTGCTGAAGGCGCTGCGCGAGGATGAGCGGGCGGCGATCTCGCTCGGCAAGAGCGCGCGTTTCTACCGCGTCCAGGCCTTTGCCGTCGGCGGCGCGATCATGGCCCTTGCCGGCGCGTTGCAGGCACATTTCACCGGCTTCATCGCGCCGGACAATTATTTGCCGATCCTGACCTTCCAGGTCTGGGTGATGCTGATCGTCGGCGGCTCGGGCAGCAATCTCGGCGCCGTCATCGGCAGCATCCTGGTCTGGGGGATATGGGCGGGGTCGGGCACATTCGCCAGTGTGCTGTTTGCGCCCGAGCAGCAGGCGCGTGCGGCCTCGCTGCAGATCGTCGCCATCGGCGTGATGCTCTGCGTCATCTTGCTGATGCGGCCGAACGGGCTGTTCGGCGACAGGCCGCTTCGCCCGCGCCTGGACAAGCGGGCGAAGGTGGCTGCCGGCAAAAGCGGCTCCGGTTCATGAATGCCCTGGTTCGATGCGAGACGCACGGCGCTTCGCTCTGGCACGCCGTCAGCCGCAGCCGCCGGGAACGGCCGGCGCAGCAAGGCGGGCTGGATGTCGATCTGGCCATCGTCGGCGGTGGGTTTTCCGGCCTGTCGACCGCGCTGCACGCCGCCGAAAAAGGCATCTCGGTCGCCGTCCTCGAGGCCGAAATCATCGCCTGGGGCGCGACCGGGAGGAATGCCGGTTTCGTCGTGCCGAACTTCGCCAAGATGGATCCCGACAGCATCGTTGCGCATCTCGGTTCCGAGCGCGGCGAACGCCTGATCGACTTTGCCGCCGGCAGTTCAGACCTGGTCTTTGGCCTGATCAGGCGACACGGCATCGACTGCGACGCCGTGCAGAACGGATGGATCCAGCCGGCGCATTCGCCTGCCGCGTTCGAGAAGGTCAAATCGCGCGCCGGGCAATGGGCACAGCGCGACCGGCCTGCGGTCACATTGGATCGACAAGACGTCGAGGCGCTGACCGGTGCACGCGGCTATGTCGGCGGGTGGATGGACCGCTCGGGTGGCGTGCTCAATCCGGTCGCCTATGCGAACGGACTGGCCGTTGCGGCGGAGAGGGCTGGCGCCAAGATCTTCGAGCGCACGCCGGTTACCTCGGTCGATCGCGTGGCCGATGGCTGGTCGCTGAAAACGCCATCGGGTTCGGTGCGTGCCGGCAAGGTGCTGATCGCCACCAACGCCTATGGCGGGTCGCTCAATCCGCTGCTGCAACGAAGCTATTTTCCGCTGAAGATTTTCCAGGTCGCGACCGAGCCTTTGCCCCGCGAAGTGCGGGCGCGGTTGCTTCCTGGCGGGCACGGCGTCGGCGACACCAGGCGCAATCTCTTCACCTTCCGCTTCGATGCCGACAACCGGCTGATCAGCGGCGGCATGCATATTCTGAGCGCCGGCGCCGACACACGTGTACCGCAGACAATCTGGCGGCGGCTGGCCAAGCGTCTCGACTTGCGAGACCTGCCACCGCTTGCCTATGGCTGGTCGGGAATGGCCGCGGTCGAACCGGATTTCCTGCCGCACCTCCTGGATCTGGGGCCGGGGCTGATCGCCGGCCGCGCCTGCAACGGGCGCGGCATCGCCATGACGACGGCGATGGGCAAGGTTCTGGCCGATTGGGCCGCCGGAACCGAGGCGCGTGATTTGCCGCTGCCATTCGCGCCGCCGGCGCCGATCCCCTTCCATGCGCTGCTGCGGCACGCGCCCAATGTGCTGCTCGGCTGGAGCATACTGCGCGACCGGCTGGACGAGACAGCGTAGGCCGGCCCAGCCGCCGTCCGGTCAGGCTGTCATGCGAAGATTTTCGGAGAGAACCGCGGCCGCCACGGCGATGTCCTGCTCGATGGAGACGCGGACAGCGGGACCATTGCGCTGCTCCAATGCAACAACAATACTGCGATGCGCGTCGTTCGACTGCGGAATGTAGCGATCGACTTGCATCAGCAGCTTGAGATAAGGACCCACCCGACCCCAGAGGTCGCGGATCATGTTCAAAAGGATCGGCGCGCCGGCATGTTGGTAGATGGCAAAGTGAAAGGCCTCGTTCAGAGCGAGATATACGCTGGCGTCGCCAGCCTCGATCGCGCGCTGCATACCGGCGAGCGTCGCCTGAATTTCGACCAGCCCGCTTTCGCTCATCCGCGTGGCGGCCATCTCACCCGCCAACCCCTCGACGGCAATACGGATATGGGTGAGTTCCTCGAAGGCGGGGGCCGACAGCAACGGCACGATGATCGAGCGGTTGTTCTGCATCTCGAGCAGCCGCTCGGCGACCAGCCTTTGCAGCGCCTCGCGGATCGGAGTCGTCGAGATGCCGAAGGTTTCGGCAAGCTTACGGATGACCAGGGTCTGGCCCGGGCTGAAGCCGCCTGAAATCAATTCCTGCTTGAGCGCGCGATAGGCGCGGTCGTTGAGGGTCTGATGTTCGAGCTTCAGCATGCGTTCCGATCACCAGTTCGACAAAGCGCGATCGAGCGTCTCGGCCAGTTGCTCGGCATTATCCCTGGCAAAGGGCAGCGGCGGCCTGATCTTCAGCACATTGCCGCGCGGACCGCAGGACGAGATCAGCACACCATCCTCGCGCATGGCTTCGACGACGGAAGATGTCTTGCTGGCGGCCAGCGCCTCGTCGCCGTCGGCCGTCAGTTCGACGCCGAAATAGAGGCCGTTGTGCCTGACGTCGCCGACCATGCCGTGACGGCCCTGCAGCGCGCGCAGCAGGTCAGCCGTGTAGGCGCCGACATTGTGCGCGTTCTCGATCAGCCCCTCGCCTTCGATCACGTCCAGCACCGCGATGCCGACGGCGGCAGCGACCGGATTGCCGCCGAAGGTGTTGAAATAACCGGTGTTGGAGCCGAAGGACGAGACAAGCGGCGGCCGCACGAGCACAGCACCCATCGGATGCCCGTCACCGATCGGCTTGCCCATGGTGACGATGTCGGGCTCGATGCCGTAATTGGCAAAACCCCACATGCCCTGGCCAAGGCGGCCGAAGCCGGACTGGACCTCATCGGCGATGACGATGCCGCCGGCCTTCCTGACGTGATCCGCCGCCTCGCGCATGACAGCCGCATTGGGGAAGAAAATGCCGTCGCTGGAAAAGGCCGAGTCGAGCAGCAGCGCCGCCGGGCGGATGTTTTGAGCGCGCATGTCCTCGATGGCGGCGGCGACATTCTTGGCGAAATCATCAGCGGCGCGACCGTGGTCGCGGAACGTGTCCGGCGCCGCCACGGTCCGGTGGTGCGCCGGCACGCCCTTCGCGCCGACCGCCGCCGGCGACAGCTGCGCGGTGGCGATCGTGGCGCCGTGATAGGCGAAATCGGTGATGATGACGCCGGTGCCGCCGCTCGAATGCTGGGCGATGCGGATGGCGAGGTCGTTGGCCTCGCTGCCGGTGCAGGTGAACATGGCATGGCCGAGTTGGGAGGGAACCGTGCCGAGCAGTTTTTCCGCATAGTCGAGGATGATCTCGCTCAAGTAGCGGGTATGGGTGTTGAGCGTTGCGGCCTGTCCCGACAGTGCCTCAACAACGCGCGGATGGCAGTGCCCGACCGAGGCGACATTGTTGTAGGCGTCGAGGAATTTGCGGCCTGTCGCATCGTAGAGCCAGACGCCGCTGCCGCGCACCAGATGAATCGGGTTGCGGTAGAAGGCGCGATAGGTCGGCCCGAGCAGCCTGGCGCGGCGTTCGAGCAGGGCCTGCTCGGATGCCGTCGAACCGGCATTTGCAGGATATGGCGAAGACTGGGACACGGGCATCTACTCCGGATTGGAATGGTCAAGGAAATAACGGCGGGCGTCAGCGGACGACAGCCCATCGAGCCGTTCGAGCGAAGTCCAGACTTCGGCGATGAGGCGCAGCACATAGTCGCGCTTGGCCGGGAACCGTTCCGCCTGCCAGCTGGCGATGTTGGCGATGAGCGCGAGGCGAGCGCGGATCAGATCGAAAAGGATGCCGATCTCTTCGCTCTCCAACGGCAGCACCGACTGGTAGCCGGCGACGAAGCGGGCTGCCGGCGCCAGCGGATGACCTTCAGCCGGCCAGCGGTAGACGGCGCCGATGGCGAGGTCGCAGATCAGCGGCGAATGGATCATGTCGCCGAAATCGAGAATGCCGCTGACCACCTCCGGCCGCGACGCGTCCATCACCACATTGTAGGAGTTCATGTCGTTGTGGACGATCTGGGCGCGCAGGCTCGGAATGACCGGCGCTGCATGCTCCTCGAAGGCATCGATGACGCGCTCGACCATGGCGCGGTGGCCGGCATCGGCGATATGCGCCAGCATCGGCCGCGTCTTGGCGACCTTGCGTATGTCCCAGAGCAGGTCGCTGCCGGCGGCCGGGTGGAAGAAGCCGCGCAGCGCCCGGCCGAGCCGGGCAAGGAAAATGCCGAGATTGCGATCCTGCGCCGCCGATGTGGGCGAGCGCGACAGCAGTTGGCCGGGCAGGTAGGTGACCAGCCGGATGATGCGCGGCGCCGACCCATCGACGCTGACGATGAACTGCGCTTCGCCCCCAAGGCTCTTGCGCACCGAAGGGACCGGCAAGGTCGGGTCGACCGCCAGGATGTGGTCGAGCGCCTTGTTCTGGAAATCGGTGAAGCCGGCCTCCTCCGCCGGATGGGAAACTTTCAGGACGAACTCGCCCTCGCCTTCGGTCTGGATGTGGAAATTGTGGTCACGTTCGCCCGGCAGCGGACGCGCGCTGCCGGTGAGGCCGTAGTGCCGGCGCAAAATGGCGAGCGCGTCGGCGGTCGAGACATCGGGCGCGTCCTCGGCGAGCGTTTCGCCAAAGGCGTCAGGCACGGGCGCATTCATGAGTTCACCTCTGGATCGATCGGCTCGAGGCCGCACCAGTCGGCGATGAACAGCGCGATGGTCTGGGTGACCTTGCGCACCGAGTCGAGATCGACGGCCTCGTCATAGCCATGCGGCATGCGGCAGATCGGGCCGTAGACGATCGCCGGCGTGTCGGCATAGAGGCCGAAGAAGCGGGCATCCGTCGTCGCCGAGGTAACGTGTTCCGTCAGCGGCTCGCCCCAGACGGCGGTATGGCTGCGGCGCAGCACGGCTTCTATCTCGTCCGCGCCCTCCAAAACATAACCCTCGGCCATGAAGCCGATATAGCTCATCTTGGGCGGACGATTGGCGAGGAAGGGATCGGCACGGGCCGCATCGGCGATGCAGGCTTCGAGTTCGGCCCTGGCGTCTTCGAGTTTCTGGCCGGGATAGGTGGCGACCCGCATCTCGAAGACGCAGCGCGCCGGAACACTCGATGTCCACTCGCCGCCCTCGATCTTGCCGAGATTGAAGCGGATCGGGTGCGGATGATCGCAAAAATGCGGGTCATCGACCTTGCGCGCATTCCAGACGATTTCGAGCCGCTTCAGCGCCTGGATGATGAGAAAGGCCTTTTCGATGGCATTGGCGCCGGCCGAGAAAGCGCCCGACGCATGCTGCGGATCGCCGTCGACCTCGACCCTGAACCAGATTGGCCCGACCTGCGCGCGCATCAAGCGCGGTTCCAAGGGTTCGGGAATGAAGGCGGCGTCGGCGCGGTAGCCGCGTTGCAGGCAGGCCAGCGCGCCATTGCCGGTGCATTCCTCCTCGACCACCGACTGGAGGTAGACATTCGCGGCCGGCTGATAGCCGAGGCTGCGCAAGGCGGCGAGCGCATAGAGACAGGCCGACAGGCCGGCCTTCATGTCGCCGGCGCCGCGGCCATGCATCCAGCCGTCCTCGATCGCCGGGTCATAGGGATCGCGCACCCAGCGGTCGAGCGGCCCCGTCGGCACCACGTCGATATGGCCGTTGAGGATCAGCGAGCGGCCGGTGGCGTTTCTCGGTGTGTGGGTGGCGACGACGTTGAAGGCATCGTCATAGGAAACCGCAACCGGTGAAAACCCCGGAAGGTCGCGGATTGCGTCGACATCGACGCGCCACATGTCAACCGTATAGCCACCGGCCTCGTAGGCGGCCGCCATGAAGGATTGCGCGGTGTGCTCCTCGCCGCGCTGGGAAGGAAAGCGCACGAGGTCCGCCAGGAACGCGACTTGCCGCGCGAAGCCGTCATCGACCGCGTGCAAAATGGCTTCGTCCGCAATTCGCTTAAGCATGATATTCCGCTTTCTAATGAATGGTGTATCATATCTCATATGCCATATCCTGGAAAGGCAAAGAGACAGGTCGGGCCAAAACCATGGCCCAACCCGGGAAGCTCTTGGCAGGCGGGCGCAGAGTTGGCATCAGCTTACTGAATGCCGGTGAGACTGCTTTGGCAGAGATCGAGGACAGATGCTGGTCACCGAAGGCGCATTGCCGGATGAAGTCACCGACCTGTCGGCCGGCTACCGGCGCGTGCCGGCCGGCAAGATCGTCAATGCGGTGACATGGATGGAAGCGCGTGCCCCGGCACCGGGTCTCGCCCAACCTTTGGCGATGACCCGGATCAGCAAGCCCGACAGCGCCGCCTACCGCGCGATCTTCCTCGAGATCGGCGCTCCCTGGCTGTGGGACCGCGCCGCCGAGATGTCGGATGCCGAAATATCAGTGCACCTCGCCGATCCGCGCCAGCACCTCTATTACGGCCATGACGACAGCGGCGGCCATGTCGGCATGGTCGAGTTCCGCGTGGCCGACGACAACGAAGTCGAGATCACCTATTTCGGCCTGCTCCCCGGCTTGACCGGCCGTGGCCTCGGCAAACGATTGATGGCCGGCGCGCTCGACCAGGCATGGCGCCTCGGCCCCGGCCGCATCTGGCTGCACACCAGCAGCTTCGATCATCACAGCGTCATCGGTTTCTACCGGGCTTGCGGGTTCCAGCCCTATGCGGCCGGTTTCGAAATCACCGACGATCCGCGGGTCAAGGGAACCCTGCCGCGCGATGCCGCCCCGCAAATCCCGTTGATCGAAACGGAATGGGTGCCCGGCGCCTGAGACCGCTTTCGCAACCCGCCCCAGCCAGGTGCCGTCAGGGCGTCCGCGGCGCCGGCAGCCGCTCGCGCAATTCGTCGACGAGCACCCTGGTGTTTTCGGAATAGTCGATGGGCACGACGACGAGATGCACGCCGCCGCCGGTGAAGGCCTGTTCCAGCGCCGGCCGCAAATCGGCGATCTCTGCAACCCTGGTTCCCTTGGCGCCATAGGCCTCGGCGTATTTGACGAAATCGGGATTGCCGAAGGTCATGCCGAAATCCGGGAAATCGTCGACCGCTTGCTTCCAGCGGATCATGCCATAGGCATGGTCTTCCAGCAGCAGGATGACGAGGTTGAGCTTCAGCCTGACGGCGGTCTCCAGTTCCTGGCTGTTCATCATGAAGCCGCCATCGCCGCAAATGGCCATGACACGGCGCCGGGGATAGAGCAGTGACGCCATCATCGCGGATGGCAGGCCGGCGCCCATCGTGGCCAGCGCATTGTCGAGCAGCAGCGTGTTTGCCATGCGCGTGCGGTAGTTGCGGGCGAACCAGATCTTGTACATGCCGTTGTCGAGGGCGAGGATCCCATCCGCAGGCATGATGGCGCGCACGTCATGCACGATGCGCTGCGGCGTGAAGCGGTCTTCGGTGGCGCGCGCCGCGATGCGGCTCAAAATGCCTTCCCTGAGCGGCAGCAAGGCCTGCGCGTTGGGGATCTTGCCCTCGATGCGGTCAGCCAGCAGCGCCAGCGATGGACCGAGGTCGCCGACGATCTCGGCCTGCGGGAAATAGACCTGCTCGACATCGGCCGAGTGGTAGCCGACATGGATGACCTTCGGCCCGTTGGCGCCCATGATGAAGGGCGGTTTCTCCACCGTGTCGTGGCCGATGGTGATGATCAGATCGGCCTGTTCGATCGCCTCGTGCACATAGTCGCGCTCCGACAGGGCCGCCGTCCCCATATAGAGTTCAGTGCCGCCGGGCACAGTGCCCTTGCCCATCTGCGTGGTGAAATAGGGTATCTGCGTGCGCAGCACGAATTGGGCGACATCGGGGGTGACACGCGGCCGCGACGCCGCCGCGCCGAACATGAGCAGTGGACGCTTGGCCTCCATGATCATGCGGGCGGCGCGATCGAGCGCGTCCGCGCTGGCCAGCGGCAGTTCGACCGGATGCGTCGGCACCAGCGCCACCGGCTCGCATTTCGCCGCCGCAATGTCTTCGGGCAGTTCCAGATGCACCGGACCGGGTCGCTCTTCCTGGGCAACGCGGAAGGCCTCGCGCACCAGCGAGGGGATCATCTTCGGCGAGACGATCTGGCGCGACAGCTTGGTCAGCGGCTTCATCGCCGCGACGATGTCGACGATCTGGAAGCGCGCCTGCCGCGACGACAATATGCCTTTCTGACCAGTGATCATGATCATCGGCATCGCGCCGAGCAGCGCATAGGCCGCGCCGGTCGTCAGATTGAGCGCGCCGGGGCCTAGCGTGGTGATGCACACGCCTGCTTTGCCGGTGAGCCTGCCATAGGTGGCGGCCATGAAGGCGGCCGCCTGCTCGTGGCGGGTCAGGATCAACTGGATCGACGAGCGGTGGATCGATTCGACGATGTCGAGATTCTCCTCTCCCGGAATGCCGAAAATCCGGTCGACCCCTTCATTCTCGAGGGCCGCCACGAACATATCCGAACCTTTGGTCATGAACCGCCTCTCCTGCAATGCGCACAGTCCGCCTCCATATGGCATTGGAAAGCGGCGCCTCAAAGAGCGCAAGCCTGCTCTGTTGGCGATCACCCCATCAGTTTCGGCAAAGCGGCCGTCAGCGCATCGACGGCGAGCCTAACCTTGAGCGGCAGATGCGGCGTCTGCAGCCAGAGCGCGTGGCAGTCGTAGGGATAGCGCGGCTGGTCCGGCAACAGCGCCACCAGCGCGCCGGCCTTGATGCGTTCGCGAACCAGCCAATAAGGTAGCCACGCCAGGCCCATACCGTCGACCGCTGCGTCGGCGATGGCATCGAGATCGTCGAGCCGCAGCCGGCCACTGGGGATGATCTCCTGTGCGGATTGCCCTTCACGCGCAAACAGCCAGGGTTGAACGACCTGGCCGAGCCGGCGATAGACGATTGCCTGATGGTCGGCGAGGTCTTCGATCCGCCGCGGCTCACCGTGAAGTCTGAGATAGGAGGGCGCGGCACAGACAACCATGCCCTGGCGTGCAACGCGGCGCGCGATCACGCCGGCCTTGTCCTCAAGGTCGCCGGTGCGGATGGCAAGGTCAAAGCCGTCCTCCGCGAGATCGGCGAAGCGGTCGCTGAGTGACAGGTCGAGTTCCAGCATCGGATAGTGCCGCGCCAGCTTCAGCAGCACGGGGGTGACGCAGTGGCGGCCGAAATGCGCCGGCATGGTGACGCGCAGTCTGCCGCGCGGTTCCGAAAACTGGTCGGCGGCGAGCGCATCGGCGGCTTCCGCCTCGGCCAGTACGATGCGGCAGCGTTCGTAATAGGCGCGGCCGAAATCAGTCAGGCTCTGGCGGCGCGTGGTGCGGTTGATGAGACGAACCCCCAGCCGATCTTCGAGAAAGCGGACATGCTTGCCCACCATCGGCCCAGACAGGTCGAGCGCCACCGCAGCAGCCGCGAACGAGCCAAGGTCGACCGCCTTGACGAACACGGCCATGCTCTCGAGCCTATCCATATTCGAAACCTCTGGTTTCTACTGCTTTATCCTTACGTCCATTTATCGATGAACTCTTTGGCTGCATAGCTCATTCGGCTCAGATAATTTGGAGTAACCCGAATGGCACGTGTTGTCCGCTTCCACCGGCATGGCGATCCCGAAGTCCTGCGCATCGAGGATATCGAACTTCCTCCACCGGGTCCGGGCGAGGTGCAAATCCGCGTCAAGGCGCTCGGCCTCAATCGCGCTGAGGCGCTGCTGCGCGCGGGCAGCTATATCGAGACTCCGCCCCTGCCCTCCGGACTTGGTCTCGAGGCGGCGGGCGTTGTCGAAACAGTAGGCGAAGGCGTGAAGGATTTCGTCCCGGGCGACGCTGTCAGCGTCATCCCGCCGCAATCGATGGTGCGCTGGCCGGCTTACGGCGAGCTGGTCACCTATCCCGCCGGGCTCATCGTCAAGCACCCATCGTCGCTCGACTGGCAGACAGCGGCGGCTGTCTGGATGCAATATCTCACCGCCTA
Source organism: Mesorhizobium sp. 43Arga (assembly GCF_053714255.1). Classification (NCBI taxonomy): domain Bacteria; kingdom Pseudomonadati; phylum Pseudomonadota; class Alphaproteobacteria; order Hyphomicrobiales; family Phyllobacteriaceae; genus Mesorhizobium; species Mesorhizobium sp. 43Arga. Next base: position 28,104 of record NZ_JBSKBO010000004.1, on the reverse strand, counting down.
TGGCGCCCTGACCGACATCGCCAGACTGAGCAGTGGAGATGCTGTCGTCATCACCGCGGCCTCAAGCAGCGTCGGGCTTGCCGCGATCCAGATCGCCAACAAAATTGGCGCGACAGCGATCGCGGTGACGCGGACCTCGGCCAAGAAACAGGCCCTACTCGATGCCGGAGCGGCGCATGTTGTCGTCCTGGCGGAGGAGGATCTCACCGCACGGCTGAACGCAATCACCGGACCGCGAGGCGTGCGCGTCGTGCTCGATGCAATTGGCGGTCCAATCTTCGAGCCGCTGACGGCGGCAATGTCAAAGGGCGGCATTCTCATCGAATATGGCGGGCTGAGCGGCGAGCCGACGCCGTTCCCGTTGGCTGCCGTGTTGAGCAAGACGCTGACGCTGCGTGGTTATCTCGTCCACGAGATCACCGGCGCCCCGGAGAAGCTGGAGATCGCCAAGGCGTTCATCCTCGAAGGCCTGGAAACCGGCACGCTGAGGCCGATCATCGACCGGAGCTTTGCCTTCAACCAGATCGTCGAGGCGCATCGCTATCTCGAATCGAACGAGCAGTTCGGCAAGATCATCGTGACGATCTGAGCAACGACGAACAAATCATTCTTGCCTGCATTACCGCCCTTGAAGGCCTGGCTCCGCATTCCTAACTGTCTGATGCGGGCCGGGCCCCTCTGACGATCGCTTCTGGTGATTGTGATGTCGGACCGCTTTAACGGGCCCGTTTCCAGCCTTTCGGTCAAGCGGGCTCAATCCTTTCGGTTTGGAGCCCCGCATGACATCTTCCCTCCTTGGTCTGGTTTGCCCCTCCTGCCGCGTCGCGCTCGTGATGAGCGAACGCCAGGGTATCGAGATCGACTATTGTCCGCAGTGCCGTGGCGTCTGGCTTGATCGAGGCGAACTCGACAAGATCATCGAGCGTTCCGGCAGGGAGGCATCGCCCGCGCCGCAGCCACAGCCGGCCGCCTTCTCCCAGCCGCAACATGCCCGCGATGACGATTATTCGCGCTCGCAGGGCCACCGCTATCCCAAGCGGAAGAAATCCTTCTTCGAAGAATTGTTCGATTGACGTCCGGCGCCTGCTGAAAATTTTTCCAGAAGCCACATCGATAAAGGTCCACCCCGATGATGTCTCGCACCAGCCGATTTGTAACCCTGTTTGCCGGACTGTTCCTCACATTCTCCATGGTCGCGATCGATCATGCCGAGGCTCGGCGCGGCGGCAGCTTCGGCAGTCGCGGCACGCGAACGTTCCAGTCGGCGCCGCCGACCAGGACCGCGCCGACGCCGATCGCTCCGGTCGAGCGTTCGATGACACCCAACACCGGTGTGAACTCTGCCGCCCGGCAACCGCAGGCCGGCCCGCAGAGGCCCGGCTTCATGAGCGGCTTCGGCGGAACGATGATGCGCGGGCTACTGATCGGCGGCCTGATCGGCCTGCTCCTGGGCCAAGGCTTCGGCGGCCTGGCCGGCATGTTCGGCTTCCTGCTTCAGGCCCTGCTCATCGGGGGCGCGATCATGCTGGCCATCCGCTTCTTCCGCTCCCAGTCGGCGCAAAGCCCCGCCCCGGCGCTCGCTGGTGCCGGCAACGCCCAGGCATCGCGATTTGAAAACCGCGCTGCAGTACAGCAGCAGACGGCGGGCTCATTCACGATCCCCGGCTTTGGCGGCGGTTCGGGCGGAGGCTCTCCGGCCGCCGATTCCGAAGAGATCCGGCTGGCACAAACTGACCTCGATGCATTTCAGCAGTTGCTGACAGACGTCCAGGAAGCGTTCGGGCGCGAAGACCATGCCGCCCTGCGCCGGGCGACAACGCCCGAGATGGTGTCCTATCTCTCAGAAGAGCTGGCCGACAATGCCCAGAAAGGTCTCAGGAACGAGGTCTCCGACATCACCTTGCTGCAGGCCGATATCGCCGAAAGCTGGCGCGAGGATGACCATGACTACGCAACGGCCGCGCTACGCTACGAGTCCCGCGACGTGATGCGCGAACGGGCCAGCGGCAAGGTGGTCGAGGGCGACGAAGACCATCCGACAGAGACAACCGAACTGTGGACATTCACCCGTCAGAATGGCTCGAACTGGAAGCTCTCGGCCATACAACAGGCCTGAGCCCGACCGTTGTAACGGCGTCGCGGGCGCCTCAGCGCACGATCCTGACCCACATCGGCGCGCCGATCTCGACGGCGCGCCCGATGCGCTGAAGTAAGGCGCCTCCCGGTTCAGGCTGCCGACAAACCCCAGACAATCCTTGCTCATGATTATCACGCCTGTCCCGCCTGCGCCTGAGCGTGCGAGATTGGCCGAAATTTCGCCTGTATTCGCTTGCAACGAAACCCCATATGTGAAAATACTATTTACAAAAGAAGATTGACGGGAGGAGACGTCATGCAGTCAGGCGCCTTGACGCGTGTTGAAATGGTTGCGTGGAACCTCCTCCACAGCCGGCGGAGCCAGCCATGAACGACTTCGCCCCCACCGTCGGCGTCGCTTCGACCTACCCCAAAAACATGCCTGAGGCGCACGCCGCGCTGCCGGTGTGGAACGCCGAGAACTGGTTCTACGAGGACTGGCCGGTCGGCCAGAAGATCCGTTCGTTGCGGCGCACGATGGCGGAAGGGGACAGCCACCTTTTCAACACGCTGGTGCTCGACATCCATCCTTATGTGCAGGACCAGATGTTCGCCGAGAGCGAAGGCATTTTCGGCAAGCGGCTGATCGCCGGCGCCTTCGTCTTTTCGGCGGGACTGGGGCTGGTCGCCACCAACTGCGTCAACGCCTTTTCCTATGGCTACGACAAGCTCCGTTTCATAAAGCCCGTCTTCATTGGCGACACGATCTATTCGATCCGCTCCAACCTCGACAGGACACCGCGCTACAAGGAGATGGGACTGATCCGTGCCAGCTACGAAGTGTTCAAGGGCGAAGGCGAGCTCGTCCTCTATTGCGAGCATCTGCAGACGGTGAAGTACCGCAACCCGGCCGATTTCGTCGGCAAGACGGAGAAATGAAAATGCCGGCTTTGGCCGAATTGCCGCTTGCCGGTCTCACCGTCGTCGACATGAGCCAGTTCCTGTCCGGGCCTTACTGCTCATTGCGGCTGCTCGATCTCGGCGCCCGCGTCATCAAGATCGAGCGTCCCGATGGCGGCGATCTGTCGCGCCGACTCTACCTCAGCGACACCGAGATCGGCGGCGATTCCACCATCTTCCACGCCATCAACCGCGCCAAGGAAAGCTTTGCCATCGACCTCAAGAACGAGGCGGATCTCGAGGCGCTGCGCGGGCTTCTGGCCAAGGCCGACGTGCTGATCCAGAATTTCCGGCCTGGGGTCATCGAGCGCCTGGGCCTCGACTATGAGGCCGTCCGCAAGATCAACCCAAGGCTCGTCTACGCATCGATCAGCGGCTATGGCGAGGACGGCCCATGGGTCAAGCGGCCGGGCCAGGATCTGCTGGCGCAATCGCGCTCCGGCGTGATGTGGCTGAATGGCGACGAGGACCAGGGGCCGGTGCCGTTCGGGTTGGCCATCGGCGACATGCTGGCGGGCGCGGCCTGCGCGCAAGGCATTCTGGCTGCGCTGGTGCGGCGCGGCATCACCGGCCAGGGCAGCCACATCGAAACCAGCCTCCTGGAAGCGCTGGTCGACTTCCAGTTCGAGGTGTTGACGACGCATCTCAATGACGGCCGGCGTCTGCCGCGCCGCTCCAATTTCCGCAGCGCACATGCCTATCTCTCGGCGCCATACGGGGTCTACCCGGCCAAGGACGGCTATCTCGCAGTTGCCATGACACCCATCCCAAAGCTTGCCGACCTGCTGTCGCTCGAAGAGCTGGCGCCTTATCGCGACAGGCCGGCCTCGTGGTTCACCGCGCGCGACGACATCAAGGCGATCATCGCGCAGCGGATCGCCAGCAAAACCATCGACGAATGGCTCGCCATTCTCGAGCCCGCCGACATCTGGTGCGCCAAGGTGCTGACCTGGCCGGAAATGCTGGCCAGCGAAGGCTTCCAGTCGCTCGACATGCTGCAGACGGTGACGCGCGAGGACGATGTTTCGATCCTCACCACCAGTTCGCCGCTAAGGGTCGATGGTGTCAGGGCCAAGGTCGATCGCGCGGCACCACGCATCGGCGAGCACAGTGCCGCGATCCGCGAGGAGTTCGGCCTGTGACCACGCTCAAGGGCATGACCTGGAGCCATCCGCGCGGCTACGATCCGATGGTCGCCTGCTCTTCGCTCTGGCAGCAGAAGACCGGCGTCGCCATCGACTGGGACAAGCGCTCGCTGCAGGATTTCGAATCCTTCCCGGTCGAGGAACTGGCGCGCGCCTACGACCTCATCGTCATCGACCACCCGCATGTCGGCCAGATCACGGCGGAACGCTGCCTCGCACCGCTGGATGTCGCCGGCCGCGAGGCCGAGCGCGCAGCCCTTGCATCGGGGAGCGTCGGCCAGTCCTATCCGAGCTACAACTGGCAAGGGCGGCAATGGGCCTTCCCGATCGATGCGGCCAGCCAAGTCCAGGCATGGCGGCCGGACGCGCTCGACGCACCGCCGGCGCGCTGGAGCGAGGTGCTCGATCTCGCCCGGCAAGGCCGCGTGCTTTTGCCGCTGCGGCCGCCGCATGTGCTGATGGCGTTCTACACGCTGGCCGGCAATCTCGGGCACGCTTGCGCGACCGATCCGTCCCGCGATCTCATCGACAGCGAGGCCGGCAGCGAAGTCTTCGAGATGATGCGCGAGATCGCCGCGCTGGTCGAACCGGCCTGTTTGGAGATGGATCCGATCGCGGTTTCCGAACGCATGGCAGCGGCCGGTTCCCAGATCGTGTCCGCACCGCTGATCTATGGCTACGTTTCCTATGCGATGTCGGGGTTTCGCGCGCGCCGGCTGGCCTTTACCGACATCCCGGTCGTTGGCGCCAACGGCCCTGTCGGTTCGGCGCTCGGCGGCACCGGCATAGCGGTGTCAGCCTTTTCCAAGGCGAAGGAGGCCGCGACCGATTTTGCCTACTGGGTCGCCAGCGGCGACGTGCAGCGCGGCGCCTATGCCGCTGCCGGTGGCCAACCAGGCCATGCTGCCGCCTGGGAAGACCACACCGTGAATGCCGCGACCGGCAATTTCTATCGCGAAACACGGGCGACGCTGGAGGGTGCATGGGTGCGGCCGCGCCATGACGGCTACATGGCGTTCCAGCAGGCAGCGTCCGACCGCATCCTTTCCGGCATGACTTCCGGGCACAGGGCCGCCCAGGTCGTTGCCGATCTCGTCAGCCTGTTCCGGGAGAGTGTCCCCGCGCAGGTGTCCGGCGCTGCCGGCAGAGGAGCCTGAACAAAACCGAACGGAACCTCTGGGCTACGCCCCGGCGAGGCGCCGAGGCAAATCCAGCTATTCCAACCGCCAGAGCTTGCGGGCATTCGCGGATAGGAGCCGCTCGCGTTCCGCGATGCTGCAGCCGGAAAGCAGCGCGTGGGTCGCCGCCACCCAGGTCGAGAGGCCGCCACCAAGCGTGCAGACCGGCCAGTCGCTGCCCCAGACGACGCGGTCCCAGCCGAACGCGGCGATGGTGTGCTCGACATAGGGCCGCAGCGTCCCGACCGTCCAGCTGCCGGCATCGGCATAGGCAACGACGCCGGAGATCTTGGCCATGACGTTCGGACGCCGCGCGATCTCGCTGATATGCTCGCGCCAGGGATGCTCGGCTCCGCCCTTGATGTCGGGGACGCCGCAATGGTCGAGAACGAACTGGACGTCGGGCGCCAGGTCGGCCAGCGCGATCGCCTTGGGGATCTGGTGCGGCAGCACGACCAAATCGAAGGTCAGGCCAGTGCCGCCAAGTCGCTTGATGTTGTCGCGAAACACCGCGCCTTCCGACACATCGTCCGGGACGACATGGAGCACGCGGCGGAAACCCCTGACGAAAGGATTTGCCCGCTGCCTTTCGAGATAGGTCGGGAAATCCGTGTCTTCCGGCCTGCAGGACGCGATCGCCCCTACCAGCATGCTGCCGGCCTGCCGTGACAATCCTTCGACACGCGCCGTCTCGGCTTCGATGTCAGCGGGATCGACATCGACCTCCATGTGCAGCACGCGCTCGATGCCGACACGCTGCGCCTCGGCGGCATATTCCTCATAGGAGAAATCGCGGTTGAGCTGCGGCACGCCGGCAAGCCAGGGATAGCGCAAGGCCGAGCGATCGATGAGATGCAGATGGGTGTCGATGATCACTGGAGTTCCTCCCAAATTGGTTTTTAAATCATCTCACGGAGGAATCCTTCATTCAAATAAGAATTTATGCTGCCGACCCTACAGCCGACCCGGCCAGGTGCGACAGCTTCTCGCAGGTCGCCAGCAACAGCTCGATCGTCCTGGTGATATCGGGCGCCGACGGTGCGTTGACCACGGTGATGTAGGGAATGGACAGGGCGGCGATGGCCTTGCCGTCGGAACTGCGCACCGGCGCCGAGAGGTTGAAGACGCCAGCGGTCTGCATCGAGGCCATCATTTCGTAGCCACGGTCGCGGATCTGGTCGAGCCGGGTGAAGAACTCGGTCGACTGCGCCGTCTTGTCGGTGCTGCGGGCGTGTTCGGAGATCATCATCTGCCGCTCCTCCTGCGAGCGGAAAGCGAGCAGTACGTGGCCCGAACCGGTGTCGAACAGGCTGATGTGGGAGCCCACCCGGATCGAGATGCCCCAGTAGTTCGGCGCCTCCTGCTGGGCGATGACGACGGCGGAACCACGATCAAAAACAACGAGTTGGTTGGCCTGCTGCGAGGTCTCGGCCAGTTCGCGCATCAGCGGCGTGGCGTAGGAAACCAGCCGCCGCACCGGAGCGTGCAATTGCGCCAGGCCAAACAGTTTCAGCGTCAGCGAATAGCGGTCGCCGTCAAGCCTTGTGACATAGCCGCGCCGCACCAGCCGGTCGAGCATGCGGTAGAATTCGTTCGGGCTGCGGTCGAGTTTCTTGGCGATTTCGGCCTGGGTCAGGCCGCCGTCGACGCCGGCCAGCAGTTCCAGGATGTCGAGCCCCTTGTCGAGCGCCGGCGCGCGGTAGCGCTCGTCTTCGCTGTCGTCCATGAGGCATTTCTCCAGTGAATTCTGTCCTTCATATACGCAGGAATGCGGCTGACGGAAACAAATTTCGCCTTGACGTACGTATGAATGTTTTGTTTGTATATGAATGTCGCATTTCTTGTCACGCGGATAAGTCGCGATCGCGCCGCGGCGCACCCAGGGAGGAAACCAATGAACAGACTGCTTTCCGGCGTCTCCGCCGGCGCATTGGTGCTTGCATTCGGTGCAGGCACTGCCCTTGCCGGCGACCTGCCCGGCAAGTTCGAAGGCGTCACCGTCGACGTGAAACTGATCGGCGGCCAGCAATATGAAAAGCTCTATGAGCGCATTCCCGAATGGGAGAAGGCCACCGGCGCCAAGGTCAACATCCTGACCAAGAAGAATGGCTTCGACATCGACAAGGAGTTGAAGTCCGACATCGCCTCCGGCAGCACCAACTGGTGCGTCGGCTGGAACCATTCGTCCTTCGCACCACAATATACTGGCCTCTACACCGACCTCGGCAAATTGCTGCCCAAGGAAGAGATCGACGCCTTCGTGCCGTCGACGATCAAGGCGGCCACCATCGACGGCAAGCTGGAGATGCTGCCACGGGCGCAGTTCGACGTGTCGGCGCTCTACTACCAGAAGAGCCTCTACGAGAACGCCGACAACAAGACCAAATTCAAGGCCAAATACGGCTATGACCTGGTGCCACCGGACAGCTGGAAGGAAGTTACCGACCAGGCCGAGTTCTTCGCCAACCCACCCAATTTCTACGGCACGCAGTTCGCCGGCAAGGAAGAGGCGATCAACGGCCGCTTCTACGAAATGGTGGTCGCCGAAGGCGGCGAGTATCTCGACAAGGACGGCAAGCCGGTCTTCAATTCCGAGGCCGGCATCCGGGCGCTCGACTGGTTCGTCAATCTCTACAAGGCCAAGGCGGTGCCGGCCGGAACCACCAACTATCTCTGGGACGATCTCGGCCAGGGCTTTGCCTCGGGCACCGTGGCCATCAATCTGGACTGGCCGGGCTGGGCCGGCTTCTTCAACGATCCGAAGTCGTCGAAGGTGGCGGGCAATGTCGGCGTGAAAGTCGCGCCGAAGGGGTCTTCCGGCAAGCGCACCGGCTGGTCCGGCTTCCACGGTTTCTCGGTCACGGAAAGCTGCCCGAACAAGCAGGCCGCGGCCTCGCTGGTGTGGTGGCTGACCAATGAGGACAGCCAGAAGCTGGAAGCCGCCGCAGGCCCGCTGCCAACCCGCACAGCGGTCTGGGACTGGGATCTGAAGCAGGCCGAGAACGATCCCTACAAGAAGGAGGTTCTCTCCGCCTTCCAGGAAGAAGCCAAGCACGCCTTCGCCGTGCCGCAGACGCCTGAATGGATCGAAATCTCGAACGCCGTCTATCCCGAACTGCAGGCGGCCATCCTGGGCGACAAGACCGCCAAGCAGGCATTGGATGAAGCCGCCGCCAAGGCGACGCAGATCCTCCAGGATGCCGGCAAGCTCTAGAACCTTCTCCCAAGGCCGCCTCCCCCATTCATGAATGGGGGAGGCGATCGCGTCTCGTCGGAAGCTCCGCGATGCATATCGCCTTTCGCCGCCCCGCCCACGCAACGCAAAACCCAACAGGATTCTGATGAAGGGCTTCAAGCCATCGGCGCCATTCCTGCTGCTGCTTCCGGCCTTCATCGTGCTGGCGGCGGTCGTCGTCGTGCCGCTGCTTCTGTCGCTCTATTCCAGCTTCACACCGTTCCGCCTGACCAAGCCCGAAACATTCTTCGTCTTCGTCGGCTTCCGGAACTATCTGTCGATCCTGGCCAACACCGATTTCTGGTGGGCGTTCGGGCGCACTGTGCTGTTGCTGACCATCGCGCTCAATCTCGAAATGCTGCTTGGGCTGGGGCTCGCCATGCTGGTCGAGAAGGCAACGCGCGGCCAGCGCATCCTGCGCACGCTGATGATGTTTCCGATGATGTTCTCGCCGATCCTCGTCGGCTTCCAGTTCAAGTTCATGTTCAACGACAATATCGGCCTGGTGAACAACGCCCTGCAGTCGCTCGGCATTACGCAGGACGCCATTCCGTGGCTGATCGAAGGCCACCTCGCCTTCATCGCCATTTCGATAGCCGAGATCTGGTCGTCGACCGCGATCTTCGCCATCCTGATTCTCGCCGGCCTGCTCGCCATGCCCAAGGAGCCGATCGAGGCCGCGCGTGTCGACGGCTGCACGCCGTGGCAAACCTTCCGCTATGTGACGTGGCCGTTCGTCATGCCTTTCGCCTATATCGCCATGACCATCCGTTCGCTCGACGTCGCGCGCGCCTATGACATCGTCAAGATCATGACCGATGGCGGACCGGCGGGCCGCACCGAGCTGTTGTGGACGCTGGTGGCGCGCACCGCCTATAGCGACGGGCGCATGGGCATGGCCAACGCCATGGCCTATTTCTCGATCCTGCTGTCGATCGCCTTCACCGTCTATTTCTTCAACAAGCTCGCCGCGGCGCGCACGCAGATCGGTGCGGAGTGGTGATGGACGAGAATTCTTCCGCCCGGCTCAAGCGCCGGCTGCTGGGCATCGTCCATCGCATCGGCCTGTTCCTGGCGATGCTGACCATCTGCATGCCCGGCCTCTGGATCGTGCTGTCGTCGCTGCGGCCGACGGTCGAGATCATGGCCAAGCCACCAGTGTGGATTCCTCAGGAGATCTCGTTCGACGCCTATGTCGCGATGTTCTCAGGCATCGGCAAAGGCGGCATCCCAGTCATCGAATATTTCCGCAACTCGCTGATCATCTCGGTGACTTCGACGATCATTGCGGTCGCCATCGGCATGGCCGGCGGCTATGCCTTCGCGCGCTACCGTTTCCGCGGCAAATCCAGCGTCTTCCTCGGCCTGATGTTGACGCGCACCGTGCCGGGCATCGCGCTGTCGCTGCCGCTCTTCTTCCTCTATGTACGGCTCGGCATCATCGACACGCATTTCGGGCTGATCCTGGCCTATGTCGCGCTCAACGTGCCGTTCACCATCTGGCTGATCGACGGCTTCTTCCGCCAGGTGCCGAAAGACCTCGCGGAAGCAGCACAGATCGATGGCTGCACGCGCTGGCAGGCTTTCTGGCAGGTCGAGTTCCCGCTCGCCGGTCCGGGCATTGCGTCGGCTGCGATCTTCGCCTTCCTGACCTGCTGGAACGAGTTCGCGCTGGCTTCGCAACTGACGCGCTCGGTCAGCGCCAAGACGCTGCCGGTCGGCCTGCTCGACTATACGGCCGAGTTCACCATCGACTGGCGCGGCATGTGCGCGCTGGCCGTGGTGATGATCATTCCGGCACTCACCCTCACCTACATCGTCCAGAAACACCTTGTCGGCGGCTTGACCTCCGGCGCGGTGAAAGGCTGATCCCATGGCAACGGTTTCCCTCAAAAAGCTGACCAAGCGCTACGGCAATATCGGGATCGTGCATGGCATCGATCTCGATATCACCGACCGCGAATTCATCGCACTGGTCGGCCCGTCGGGCTGCGGCAAGTCGACGACTTTGCGCATGATCGCCGGGCTCGAAGAAATCAGCGCCGGCTCGATCGAGATTGGCGGGCGTGTCGTCAACGACCTGCCGCCGCGCTCGCGCAACATCTCGATGGTTTTCCAGTCCTATGCGCTCTATCCGCACATGACGGTGCGTGAGAATCTCGGCTTCTCGCTGAAGATCGCCGGTGCGGCCAAAGAGGACATGGATCGCCGCGTCGCCGAGGCCTCGGCCATTCTCGGCCTCGACATGCTGCTCGACCGCCGCCCGTCGCAACTGTCGGGCGGCCAGCGCCAGCGCGTCGCCATGGGCCGCGCGATCGTGCGCGACCCCGACGTGTTCCTGTTCGACGAGCCGCTCTCCAATCTCGACGCCAAGCTTCGCACGCAGATGCGCACCGAAATCAAGAAGCTGCATGCCAAGGTGCAGTCGACGGTGATCTACGTCACCCACGACCAGGTCGAGGCGATGACGCTGGCCGATCGCATCGTCATCATGCGCGACGGCCATATCGAACAGGTCGGCACGCCCGACGAGGTGTTCCGCCGCCCGGCGACACGCTTCGTCGCCGGCTTTATCGGTTCGCCGCCGATGAATTTGCATGAGGCGACGATCGATGACGGCCAACTGGTCTTCGCCAGCGGCGAAAAACTGCCGCTGCCCGCCCAATTCAAGGCCAATGTCGCGACCGGGGACAAGGTCGTGTTCGGTCTGCGGCCCGACGACATCTATCCGACCGGCCATGGCATCAGCTCCGGCGGCGCGGCCGAAGTCCATCAGATCGAACTGTCGATCACCGTCACCGAGCCACTCGGCAGCGAGACGCTGGTGTTCGTCGAGTTCAACGGCGCGGACTGGGTTTCGCGCATGCTGAACCCGCGCCCGTTGCGGTCCGGCGAGCGGGTCACGATGAGCCTCGACCTGTCGCAAGCGCATCTGTTCGCCGCCGAGACCGGAAAGACATTGCGGAGCTGAACGATGGCTAGAATTGAGAAAGTCGAACTGCGGATGGTGGACCTTGTGCCCAAGGTCAAGCGCACGGATGCCATCCAGAGTTTCGTCAGCCAGGAAACGCCCATCGTCACGATTACCGATTCCGACGGCGCTGTCGGCACCGGCTACAGCTACACGATCGGCACCGGCGGCTCCTCGGTGATGCGGCTCTTGTCCGACCATCTGGCGCCACGCCTGGTCGGCCGCGACCCCGACATGATCGAGGCGATCTGGCACGATCTCGAATTCGCCACCCATGCGACCACCATCGGCGCCATCACCGCGATCGCCATTGCGGCGATCGACACTGCGCTCTGGGATCTCAGGGCAAAGAAGCAGAAGCTGCCGCTGTGGAAACTGGCCGGCGGCGCCAAGGACCGCTGCCCGCTCTACACGACCGAAGGCGGCTGGCTGCACATCGAGACCGCTGCACTTGTCGACGACGCACTGGCAGCCAAGGCGAAAGGATTTCGCGGCTCGAAAGTAAAGATCGGCAGGCCGCACGGATCGGAGGATCTCGCCCGCCTGTCGGCGGTGCGCAAGGCGGTGGGCGACGGCTACGAGATCATGACCGATGCCAACCAGGGGTTTTCCGTCGACGAGGCGATCCGGCGCGCGGCGCGGTTGCGCGAACTCGACCTCGCCTGGATCGAGGAGCCGCTGCCGGCCGACGATATTGACGGCCATATCAGGTTGTCCAACTCGACGCCGACGCCGATCGCCATTGGCGAGTCGCTCTATTCGATGCGCCATTTCCGCGAATACATGCAGAAAGGCGCCTGCTCGATCGTGCAGGTCGATGTCGGCCGCATCGGCGGCATCACGCCATGGCTCAAGATCGCCCATGCGGCGGAGGCCTTCGACATTCCGGTCTGCCCGCATTTCCTGATGGAGCTGCATGTCAGCTTGACCTGCGCGGTTCAGAACGGCAGGTATGTCGAGTACATTCCGCAACTCGACCAGCTGACCGGCAAGCATATGCGCATCGAGGATGGGCATGCGCTGGCGCCCGACGAATCCGGCATCGGCATCGACTGGGATTGGGACGCGGTCAAGGCCATGAGCATCGCCGAATTCACCACGGCGATCACCAGATAGGAGAGAAACGGATATGCAGCGGATGGGCATGGTGCTGGGGTTGAAGCCGAAAAAGGTCGAGGAGTATGTCCGCCTGCATGCCGCCGTCTGGCCCGACGTGCTGACCATGATCTCGGCCTGCAACATCAAGAATTATTCGATCTATCTGAAGCGACCGGAGAACCTGCTGTTTTCCTATTTCGAATATCACGGTACCGACTATGCGGCCGACATGGCCAAGATGGCCGCCGACCCGAAGACGCAGGAATGGTGGGCGGTCTGCATACCATGCCAGGAGCCGCTCACGACCCGCAAGGAGGGCGAATGGTGGGCCAGCATGGACGAGGTCTTCCACTATGACTGAAGGCGGTTTCGACCCTGCCTTACTCGTCCAGTCGTGGCCAAAACCCTCGAAGCCTCGCCCGATCGTCACTTTCGGTGCCGGATCGATCGTCGGCGACGCGCATTTTCCCGCCTATCGCAAAGCCGGCTTTCCGATTGCCGGCCTCTATGATCCGGACCAGGCCAAGGCGAAAACCCTGGCCGACAAATGGGGCGTGACGGCGTTCCGTTCGGTCGACGAAGCCGCATCCGTCCAGGATGCGATCTTCGATCTGGCGACCCCGCCGGGACGGCACGCCGAGATCCTGAAAGCCCTGTCGGACGGTGCGGTCGCGTTGATCCAGAAGCCGATGGGCAATTATCTCGGCGAGGCCACCGAAATCCTCGAAATCTGCCGCGCCAACAACCTCAAGGCGGCCGTAAACTTCCAGCTGCGTTTCGCGCCAATGATGCTGGCGCTCAAGGATGCCATCGCCAGGGGCTGGCTCGGCGAGGTCGTCGACTTCGATGCCTGGCTGGCGCTGGCGACGCCGTGGGAGTTGTGGGAGTTCCTGCTCAAGGCGCCGCGCGTCGAGATTGCCATGCACTCGATCCATTATCTCGACCTGATCCGGCAATTGCTCGGCGATCCCAAAGGCGTTCACGCCAAGACCCTTGGCCATCCCAACCACAAGGTGGCGCAGACGCGCACCAGCGCCATTCTCGACTATGGCGACGCGGTACGCTGCGCGCTGTCGATCAACCATGACCACAAATTCGGTCGCCGCCACCAGGCCTGCGAGTTCCGCATCTGCGGTACGGAGGGTGCGGCCTATCTCAAGCTCGGTCTCAACCTCGATTATCCCCGGGGCGAACCGGACATTCTGGAAATCCATCCGAAGGGCGGAACGGGCTGGATCGCGGTACCGCTTGCCGGCGAATGGTTCCCCGACGCCTTCGTCGGGCGCATGGCCAATGTGCAGCGCTTTGCATCAGGAGAAGACGACGAACTGGTCAGCTCGGCAGAGGACGCCTGGAGCACCATGGCGCTGGTGGAAGCCGGCTATAGATCGAGCGCGGCGCCGGCCACGCCAATCGCGGAAAGACCCTGATGGAACAGACCACCTATTTCGAAGACTATGAGATCGGCTCTTCGCGGCTGACCAGCGGCCGCACCATCACCGAGACCGACTTCGTCGTCCATGCCGGCCACACCGGGGATTTCTTCCCGCACCATATGGACGCCCAGTACATGAAGACGACGCCATTCGGCCAGCGCATCGCGCATGGCACACTGGTGTTCTCGGTCGGTATCGGGCTGACGGCGAGCATCGTCAACCCCGTCGCCTTCTCCTATGGCTATGATCGGCTGCGCTTCATCAAGCCGGTGTTCATCGGCGACACGATCCGCACGCGCACCACCGTCACGGCCAAAGAAGACGATCCCAAGCGGCCGGGCTCGGGACGGGTAATCGAGCGCTGCGAGGTGATCAACCAGCGCGGCGAAGTCGTGCTGGCCGCTGACCACATCTACATCGTCGAACGCAAGCCGGCCTGAGGCAGCGTCTGCCAGGAACCGGTGGCGCGTGCGGTGATGCGCTCCATCCCGAGCAGCAGGACCATCCCGACTATGATTTTCGCGACAGGCCGCCGCCCTCTATCGCATTGACGAGCGTGTCGCTTCCTTTGCGAAGGAGCCGGCGCAGAACGCTCACTGCGGCCTCTCGATCAGGCCTTCCGCAAATTCACGCAATCGATGCTCCCCTGACACGCGGACTCCAGCGTAGTGGAAAACCGCCAAATTGGATATGAGTATCGTCGCGTACGAACCGCACCAAACCCGCTGCAGGCTAGCCAACGTTGATGGCGAGAAGCCCGGGCCGATGTGATCTCTGTCAGATATTTCTGCAGGGCGCTGCCCGGCCGAGGCGCGGCGCCTATGCTGCCGTGGCCGGCCGATCCTTGAACAGGACCGGATCAGCAACAGCCGGCCCCGCATATCGCATACGCAGGCGCAGAAACGGCGCTTCGATGCAGGTGTAGCTGAGATAGCCGATCGGGATCGTCGCCAGAAAGCACAGCAAGGACCAGAGGCAGGCAATGTAGAAATTGCTTATGCCCATGATGTTCAGGTTTATGAACGACGCCAACTGCATGACGAAGAACAGGTGCAGGAGATAGATCGAATAGCTGTAGGCGCCAGCCTTCTCCAGGATCTTGAACGGCAGGCCTGTTCGCTGCCTTGGAAAGCTGGTGTCATAGTAGGCGATCCCAAACGAATAGGCCGCCGCCTCCACCGTCGGCAGGATGATCCATATCCAGTGCGGCGAGGGATAGCGCGCTAGCTGGTAAAATCCCCCGGCGGCATCGAACCACCAGAAGAACCCCGAAAAGGCCAGCAGGACGGTCAGCGCGAGCCAGTGCCGGTCCTTCGCATGGGCGCGGAGATGGAAGGCTAGGATGCCGGCCAGGAACTGATCGGCATGGCCAATGATGGTCCACGCCGCCGCCGACTGTACCTCGCCGAGTTGCACGTAAAGCGCCCACCTCAGCAGAATGGCTGCCGCGATGAATAGCAAAGGGGCGAACAGGAAGCGTCTGGACGCCATCAGCAGGAACGGCAGCAGGATGTAGAAGTGGGCTTCCACGGTTATCGACCAGCCGCCGTTCGGGAGGGTGGGAAAGATCACCCCCTTCCCGACGTCGGTGAAATAGCCGCCCAGGGGCTGGCCCGCCATGGATACGCGGCAAGCCTCGATGGCTATCACGGCCAGCAGGAGCGGAAGCAGCCTCAGCGCCCGGTTGGCGAAGAAGGGCAGATAGCTGACCTGTTTCCCGTCAAGCAGCTTTGCGAACAGGTAGCCGGAGAGCGTCATGAACAATGAAACGCCGGTGAACCCCTCATCCAGCAGGCTGAAGATGGGCACAGCGGGTATGAAACCATAGGGCACCGGTCCCTCGGGAGACTGGTGGAGGAAATGCCAGCTGAAGACCAGGAAGGCCGCAAGGCCACGAACATGGTCCAGCGCCGGATAGTGTTCTCCAGTCGAAGATCTCATGATTCAGACCAGGCGCCCGGGCGTTCAACGATCATCGCCATGTCGCGCGGTCCAATGCCCGCAACGATGGCAGCAGTGCGAGGGTCCGCTTGCCAATGCCCAGTTTGTCTGCGTCTCGTTAATTTACACTTCCATCAGATGGAGAAAATCCGGCGCGGCCGGCCGCAACCGCCGGAAACCGCGCGGCAGGTGCCGGGACGCAGCCGCCTTCCCTCAATCGACCTCGACGGCAACCACCGCCGCGCAGTCACCAGCCTTGACCAGTCCGGGAAAATGCCGCGCCGCCAGCATGCCTGACATCTTTGCCCGGATCTCCTGCGGGGCAATGCCGGTGCGGCCAACCGAATGGACTCGTGCCAGCACCGCGCCGTTCTCGATGGGCTCGCCGAGATCGACCATGGTTTCGATCATGCCGTCCTCCTCGGCGAAGGAGAAGCAATCGCCCGACGGCATGTCCAACCATTGAGTTCCGCCCTTCTCGACCGCACCAGCGACGATGCCCGCATGACGAAGCACATTGAGTATGCCACGCCGTGCAATCCGCACCGTTTGAGCGCGCGAGGTGCCGCCGCCGCCAAGCTCGGTGCTGACGAAGACCTTGCCCATCTCCTCCGCCGCCGTGTCGTACATGCCGACCGAGTCGATCTCGATCATGCGCATCGAGAACGGCGCCGAAAATGCCGCCACCGCATCGAAGGCTTTCTGCTCCAACGCCTTGTCGGGCAGAGTGTGGGCCGCACAGAACGGCACGAAGTCCAGTGTCTTTCCACCGGAGTGGCAGTCGAAGACAATGTCGGCGCGAGGCAGCAATTCACGCTGGAAGTAGTCAGCGATCTTTTCCGTTACCGTGCCGTCCGGCCGGCCGGGGAAGCTGCGGTTCATGTTGCCCTTGTCGATCGGCGAGGTCCGCGTGCCGGCGCGGAAGGCTGGATAATTCATCGCCGGCACGATGATCACCGTGCCGCTGACTTGGCTGGGGTCGAGCGTGCGGGCAAGGTCGTAGAGCGCCAGCGGGCCTTCATACTCGTCGCCATGATTGCCGCCGGACAGCAGCGCCGTCGGCCCCTTGCAGTTGCGGATGACACAGATCGGGATCATCACCGAACCCCAGGCCGAGTCGTCGCGGCTGTAGGGCAAGCGCAGAAAACCATGCTGGACGCCGTCGCGGTCGAAATCGACGGTCGGCGCGATCGGTGATGGGCGGAGGCTGGACATCGGGCTCAATTCTTCACCACCAGTTTGCGCGGCACATTGGCCAGGCGCTCTACACCGGTTTCGGTAATCAGGATGGACTCGGTGATCTCCAGCCCCATCGTTTCCAGCCAGAGGCCGGTCATGAAATGGAAGGTCATGCCGGGCTTGAGTTCGGTGCGATCGCCGGGACGCAGGCTCATCGTGCGCTCGCCCCAATCCGGCGGATAGGAGAGACCGATCGAGTAGCCTGTGCGGTTGTCCTTGACGATGCCGTATTTCTTCAAGACGGCGAAGAAGGCATTCGCGATGTCCTCGCAAGCGTTGCCAGGCTTTGCGGCGGCAAGCCCTGCCTCCATGCCTTCCAGTGTCGCCTTCTCGGCATCGAGGAATTCCTGCGTTGGCTTGCCGAGGAAGACGGTGCGCGACAGCGGGCAGTGGTACCTGTTGTAGCAGCCGGCTATTTCGAAGAAGGTACCCTCGCCCCGCTTCATCGGCTGGTCGTCCCAGGTCAGATGCGGCGCCGAGGCGTCGACGCCGGACGGCAGCAGCGGCACGATCGCCGGGTAGTCGCCGCCGATACCGTCGACGCCGCGCGTGCCGGCATCATAGATCTCGGCGACGAGATCGCATTTGCGCATGCCGATCTCGATCTTGTCGAAGATGCGCTGGTGCATGGCTTCGACGATGCGGGCGGCCTTGCGCATATAGTCTATCTCGGTCGGGCTCTTCACCGCACGCTGCCAGTTTACCAGGGCCGTGGCGTCGACGAAGCGGGCATTGGGCAGATGCTTCTGCAGCGAGGCGAAGGCGGCGGCCGAGAACCAGTAATTATCCATCTCGACGCCGATGGTGAGCTTGCCCCAACCGCGATCGGAAAGCATGCTGGACAAGAAATCCATCGGGTGGCGTTCGGTCGACTGCACATAGTGGTCGGCGTAGCCGACGATGTTGTCATGCGCGAGATAGGCGGTGCGCTTGGCGCCGTTGGCGTCCTGACCGCGGCCATACCAGACGGGCTCGCCCGATGGCGGCACGATGACCGCCTGGTGCACATAGAAGGACCAGCCGTCATAACCGGTCAGCCAGGCCATGTTGGAGGGGTCGCTGACAACGAGGAGGTCGACGCCCCTGGCCTCCATGGCTTTCCGCGTCTTGGCGAGGCGATCCGCAAATTCGCCGCGCGAGAATTTCAGGTTCGGTTGCATTGTTCTTGTTCCTCGTTTGTTTGGCCCTGGAGCCCGTTTCAACTTTGTTGAACCGGCTCCAGGAATTTTTGCTTGAGCATGATCTGATCGGAAAACCGGTTCCCGCTTTTCCGGATCATGCTTTGCGGCGAGCATCAGCTCTCAAAAATGGTTCCGGCATTGGCCGCCCGCGCGCGGTCGCGGGCGAGCGTGGCGATCGCCGTGTCCTGCACGCCGGTGCCGGTCAGGTCCGCGATGGTTATATCGCTGGCCGAGCGTCTTCCGTGTCGTTCGCCCGCGATGATCTGGCCGAGTTCGGTCACCTCTTCCTCGGCGGCCATGACCCCTGCCGAGATGGCATGATGCAGTTCGCCCAGACGCCGCGTCTGGCGCGCGCTGTCGGCGACATAGAGGTCGGCCATGCGCAGGATCGCGGGCGCGATCTCGTTCTTGTGTTCAGCGTCCGAGCCCATGGCGGTGATGTGCTGGCCGGCGGCGACGAAGCCGGCCTTGATTAGCGGCTCGGCCGACGGCGTGGTGGTGACGATGATGTCGGCGCCGGCAACGGCATCTGCTGCATCGGGCTCGGCGCGCACGGTAATGCCCAGTCTTTCACGCAAGCGAGCAGCAGTGGCTTCGGCCTTGGCGGCGTCGCGCGCCCAGATGCGGGCTTCCGCGATCGGCCTGACAAGGCGCAGTGCTTCCAACTGCAGACCTGCCTGCAAGCCGGCGCCGAAGATCGCCGCCACGGTGGAGTCCTCGCGTGACAGATGCTTCGCCGCGACCGCGCCGGCAGCGGCGGTGCGGACATCGGTCAGGTAGCCATTGTCCAGCAGCAGCGCCTCGACCACACCGGTCTTTGCCGAAAGCAGCACCATCATGCCGCCACCGCTCGGCAGACCGAGTTTTGGATTGTCGAAGAAGCCAGAGCTGATCTTGACGGCGAAGCCGTCGATACCGGGCACATAAGCGGACTTCACGTCGACCTCGCCGCGATGCTCCGGGATGTCGAGGCGCAGGATCGGCGGCATCGCCACCGGCAACGTCGCCAGCGAACGGAAAGCGTTCTCGACGCAAGCGACGGCATCGAGATCGAGCGTCACGATCTTGCGCAGCTCGGCTTCGGTCAGAATCATCATACGGCTCATGCGGCGCGCTCCCCGATTGCCGCGCCGCAGACGATCCTGCGATGCGCGTTCATGTCGATGTTGCGGCCGGAAAGAAGTACGACCACCGGCCCTTTCGCCTTGACCTTGCCGGCGAGCAGCGCGGCGATGCCGATGGCGCCGGCGCCCTCGACGATCTCACGCTCCTGCGCATAGGCATGGCGGATGCCTGCAGCGATCTCGTCCTCGCTGAGCAGGATGACATCGTCGAGCAGGTCGCGGCACATGGCGAAGGTCAGCCTGTTGTGGAGGCCGATACCACCACCAAGCGAATCCGCCAGCGTCGGCAGTTCTTCCACCAGGACAGGCCGGCCGGCATCGAGGCTCGCCTTCATCGCGGCACCACGCGCCATCGAAACCCCGATCACTTTTATGCCCGGACTGACGCCCTTCACGGCTGCGGCAACGCCGGAGACCAGGCCACCGCCTGAAAGCTGCACCAGCACGAGACTGGCATCAGGAACCTGCTCGATCATCTCCAGCCCGAGCGTGCCTTGCCCGGCGACGATGGCGGGATGGTCGAAAGGCGGCAACATGACCAGCCCCTCCTCAGCCACCAACCGTTCGACTTCCTGCTGGGCATCGTCCTGGCTGTTGCCGACGATGCGGACCTCGGCGCCGAGCCGGCTGATTTCGTCCAGCTTGTTCTGGGGCACCAGCCGCGACATGCAGATCACCGCGCGCATGCCTTCGAGCTTCGCCGCATGCGCCAGCGCCCGGCCATGATTGCCGGTCGAGGCCGCGATGACACCGCGCGCCCTTTCCTCCGCGCTGAGCGAGGCGACGGCATTCGAGGCGCCGCGGAGCTTGAAGCTGCCGGTGGCCTGGCGATGCTCGAGCTTGAGATGGATGGGCACACCACCGAGACGTTCCGAAAGGCTCGAGGATGTTGCGATCGGCGTGCACTCGACTTTGCCGGCAATGCGGGCACGAGCGGCGCGGATATCGTTAAGGGAGACGGTCGCCATGGTCATCAATCGCGCGGCAGAGGAAGCGTCATCAGTTGCCCGAACTCAGGGCGCGGCGTCTCATCGCCACACAGCCGCAAGCAGTTCCAGGCTGTCGCCTGGTTGCTGGTCACCACAGGACGGCCGATCGCCTCTTCCATGCCGGTGACCGCAAGCGCGCCGCGTAGCGCCGTGCAGGACACAAACAAGGCGTCGGCCTGTGGGTGGGTCACTTGCCGCGCGAGATCGACAAGGGCTGCCGGCGGGATGCGCGCCATCTCGCGGTCGTCTTCGAAACCGAGACAGGTGAAGCTGGCGATCTCGAAACCACGCGCGGCGAAATAGGCCGCCATCGGCCTGGAGGTTTCGACCGTGTAAGGGGTCAGAATGCTGATCCGGCGCACGCCGAAGGCAGTCAGCCCGCGCACCCCGGCCATTGGCGGAGTGACCACCGGAACGCTTGATTTGGCCGCCTGGATCGCCGCCTCGATCTCGGCATCGCCGATCACCACCGAGGCCGACGTGCAGGAGTAGCAAATGGCGTCGAGCCTCTCGTCGGGCAGGATCAAGGCAGCACCCGCCGTCAGCGCCGGCTGCATCTTGCGCAGATTTTCCGGCGTCGTCGGATTGGCATAGGGGATGCGCGCGGCATAGACGCCGATGCGCTCGCTCGCCACCATGCAGCGGAAATCCGGTTCGGTCGTGTGGTCGGTGGCGAGGATGATCAGGCCGACGCGCTTGTCGAGCGGACGGTCATCGAGCGAGGGCCGTTTCGGATAGACCTTGATCTCGGGCAAAGGTTTCATCGGCTATCTCTCGATCTTGCCATAACGGCGTTCCAGCCAGCGTAGCAGCACGACCGAACAAAGGCTGATGGCGAGGAAAAAGGCGCCGACCAGTGTGATCGGCTCGATGTAACGATAGTAAGTGTTGGCGACGCTTTTGGCCTGGTTCATCAATTCCAGCACGGTGATCGCCGACAGCAGCGGCGTTTCCTTGAACATGGCGATGAAATAGTTGGCCAGCGCCGGGATCATTGGTGGGATGGCTTGCGGAATGATGATGTGGGTCCAGGTCTGCCTGGCGTTGAGATTGCAGGCCTTGGCGGCCTCCCACTGGCCACGCGGTACATTGTCGATGCCGGCGCGGTAGACCTCAGCCGTGTAGGTGCCGTAATGCAGGCCGAGCCCGATGACACCAGCGACCAGCGGCGGCAGCAAGATGCCGATGTCGGGCAGCACGTAGAAGATGAAATAGAGCTGCACCAGAAGCGGCGTGCCACGGATGAATTCGGCCGCCCAGCCGACGGTGCGTGACACGGCCTTATTGGGCGAGCGGCGCGCCAGCGCAATGCCCAGTCCGACGATCGCCGCCAGCACCGAGCCGAGCAGCGTCGCCAGGATAGTGACCTTCACCCCCTGGATCAGCGTCGGCATGATCTGCCATACGAAATCCCAGTCCCATTCCATCAGACGCGCACTCCATCAAGGCCGCGCGCCATGCGGCGTTCCGGCGAGCGGACGCCCCACGAAATGAGCAACGCCAGGATGAAATAGATGACCAGGATGGTGGCGAATGGCACCATCGTGTTGCCGGTCTGGGCGCGCACCACCTGCGCCTGGAAGGTGAGGTCGGCGAGCGAGATCAGCGAGACCACGGAGGTGGCCTTGAGCAGCTCGATGGCATTGTTGCCGAAGGTCGGCAGCATCACCAGAAAGGCCTGAGGCAGGATGACATGGCGCAGGCCTTGCCAGCGGCCGAGATTGAGCGCGATGCAGGCCTCATGCTGTTCGCGGCCGATCGACTGCACGGCGCCGCGCACCACTTCGGCGGCATAGGCGCCGACGTTCAATCCCAGCGCCAGCACGCCGGCTTGCAACGGGGTCAGTTCGAGGCCCATCAGCGGCAGCACGAAATAGGCGAAGAAGAGCTGCACGAAGATCGAGGTGCCGCGGAAGAATTCGATATAGGCGGTGGCGAGCGCCCTCAACGCGAAGAAGCGCGACAGCCGCCCCATCCCGGCAAGAAAGGCCATGATCAGAGCAAGCACCGACCCCATCAGCGTCAGCTCGATGGTGACAAGCGCTCCCTGCAATATCAGGCCGAGATAGCCGGACCACTGGGTCATCTAGGTTCCAACGTTTGATCTTGGTCCCTTCTCCCCGTGGAACGGGGACAAGATGCCGGTCTACTACCCTCCGTAGCTGCAGCGCAGCTGCTGCGTAGGACGGGCAGGCAGATAAGGGGCAGCGCGAACTTATGAAGGTATGGCGCCGCCCCTCATCCGTCACTTCGTGACACCTTCTCCCCGTTGAACGGGGGAGAAGAAAAATCACTTCGCCGAGCAGAGCTTGTCGCGCGTCGTCGACATGGCGGCGGCGGCCGAGAAACCGTAGGGCTCGATAATCTTGGCGAACTCGCCCGACTTCTTCATCTTGGCCAGTTCGACGTCGAAGGCATCGCGCAGCGCCTCGTCGCCCTTCTTGAAGGCGGCGCCGTCGCAATAAACCGGGGCGCCCTGCACCGGCGCGATGACTTCGAGGTTCGGATCATTGGCCTTTTTCATCAGATCGTTGATCGACAGAACCGGCAGCGAATAGGCGTCGATGCGGCCGTCCTGCACCATCTTCAGGCCGCTCTGGCCGTCCGGCACGACGATGACGCGTTCGCGCGGCACACCGGCGTTGAGCGCCAGCTTCTCCTCGGTGCCGCCGCCGGGCGCGCCGATCGTGGCTGATGTATCCTTGGCGACGTCCTCGTACCCCTTGAAGCCTTTCGGATTGCCCTTCTTCACCAGCATCGACTCGGCATCGCACAACACCGGCTCGGAATAGGCGACCGCAGCACAACGTTCGGGCTTCATGAACAGGCCGGCGGTGACGACATCGAAACGGCCGGCCTTCAGGCCGGGGATCATGGCGCCATATTCCGAGATCGAGGCGACGATGTCGGCGACGCCCAGCCGCTTGAAGATCTCGCGCGCCACGTCCGGCGCGGCACCCGAGACCTTGCCGTCCGCGGCGACCGCCGTATAGGGCGGCTCATTGGCGATGGCGACACGGGCAAAGCCCTGTCCCTTCAACTGTTCGAGCTTGCTGTCGTCGGCCGAGCCCGGGATCGCGCCGGCCAGCACCGCCGTCAGTGCAACGCCGGCGACGCCGGCCAGAATGCCAAGTTTCTTCATTGTTCCCAACTCCTTGTTTCTTGTCTTGGTTTTGGCTTCTTGCCTTGGTTTGTCTGGGGCGATCTGCCGCCCCGCAAAGCGGTCAGACGCGATGTCCGGCCGCGATGATCTTCTTCAGGAAGCCTTGCGTGCGTTCCTGCTTGGGATGGCGAAAAATCTCGTCGGGCTTGCCTTCCTCAACGATCTTGCCGCGATCGAAGAACAGCACCCGGTCGGCGAAGTCGTGGGCAAAACCCATCTCATGGGTGACCAGCAGCATGGTCATGTCGGTCTCGGCGCAGAGCCGCCACAAGACGTTGAGCACCTCCTCGACCAGTTCCGGGTCGAGCGCCGACGTCACCTCGTCGAACAGCATGATCTTGGGCTGCAGAGCGAGCGCCCTGGCGATCGCCACGCGCTGCTTCTGACCACCCGACAGCTGCGCCGGCATCGCCTTGGCCTTGTCGGCCATGCCGACCATGTCGAGCAGTTCCATCGCCCGCTTCTCGGCGGCAGGGCGTGGCGTGCCCTTGGTTAGTATCGGCGCCAGCGTCACATTGTCGATGACGCTCTTGTGCGGAAACAGGTTGAACAGCTGGAACACCATGCCGATCTTCTGACGCATCCTGGCCAGATGGCGCTCGTCGGCGGGCAGCAGCTGGCCATTGCGTTCCATGTGGTAGAGCTGCTCGCCCTCGATCTGGATGTGGCCGCCATCGATGCGCTCCAGCGTCATCAGGATGCGCAGGATCGTCGTCTTGCCCGAGCCGGACGGACCGATCAGCGCCAGCTTCTCACGCGGCATGACCTGCATCGACAGGCCGTCCAGCACCTTGAAGGCACCGAAGCTCTTCGAAATGGCGTCGACCTTGATAATGGGTGCGGACAAATGAATTTCCCCGTGCTGGAGAAGCCTGTGCCCTTAACGATGCGGAACGCGCCAAATCATGTCAATCGGGAAAATAATATCATGACAATATTTCCCATTCCGCACAATTGTTGAGCAATCGGTGCCGAGGAGAGCGGCGCACTCGCTAGATTGCCAACAGCAGATGTTCCGGATCGCCAAGCAAGAGCTTGGTGACAACGCCGAGGCCGGCGCGCAGTTCCCCTTCGGTGGTCGAGCCCAGCGAGATGCGCACCGCCGGATGCCAGGGCGCGTCGGAAATGCGGAAGGATGTGCCCGGCGCGATCGCCACGCCCTGCAGCCGGGCCTGGGCGACAAAACCCTCCTCGGCGCGGTCGTCGGGCAGTTGCAGCCAGATATGCAGTCCGTCGCGCCGGGCACGATAGTCGATCCCGGCCAATGCTTCGGCGGCGATATCCTGCCGCCGCCGCAATGCGGCGCGCTGCCAGCGCACGAGTTCCATCGCGGTGCCGTCGGTCACCCATTTGGTGGCGATCTCGGCCACCAGCGGCGTTGCCATCCAGTTGGAGACCAGGTGCCGGTTGGCGACGGCGGCGACATAGCGGTCGGGTGCAGCGAGATAGCCGATGCGCAGGCCGGGCACGGTGATCTTGGTGAAGGAGGTGACGTAGAGCGTGCGCTCCGGGGCAAAGGCGGCGACCGGCGGCGGCCGGTCCTCGACCAGCGGCCCCAGCACGTCGTTCTCGATGATGGCGATATCGTGCTTGCGCGCAACCGCGGCGATTTCTTCGCGCCGCCGTGCATCCATAAGGGTTGCCGTGGGGTTGATCACCGAGGGCTGTACGAACACCGCGCGGATGTCGGAAAGCCGGCAGGCCTCGTCCAGCGCCTCCGGAATCAGGCCATTGCCGTCGATCGGCAGGCCTTGGAGGTTGAAGCCGAGATAGCGCGCCAGCGGCACTAGCGTGTGGTGGCCGATCGCCTCGGTGGCGACTGTCGAGCCAGGCGGCGCCACGCTCATCAGCGCCACCGTCATGCCGGCGGTGGCACCATTGGTCAGGCTGATGTTCTGTGCCGAAATGTCGAGTCCGCACAATTTCAGCCATTCGACCGCCACCGCACGATGGCGCGGAAACACCATGTTGGGCCGGAAGGACAGCGCCGAACTCGACGGCAGGTTTTCGGCGAGCCAGCCCAGCGCCTGTTTCAGCCGCTCCAGATGCATCGGTTCGCAGACCGGCTTCAGGATGGAGAGGTCGATGACCTCGCCGAGGCGCTCGGGCAGATAGGGCGGCTCCGGCTCGCGGCGCTGCGTCTGGACGAAGCTGCCGCGGCCGATCTCGCCCGAGATCAGGCCGCGCCGGATCAATTCCTCATAGGCGCGGCTGACCGTCTGTACCGACAGCTTGAGGTCGGCGGCCAGCCGGCGGTGTGTCGGCAGCCGCGCGCCATTGGCAAGGCGCCCGTCATGGATGGCGCGCGCGAACTGGTCGGCCAGCGATTGATAGGCTGGCCGCCTTATGAGCGCGGGATCGGGTTGCCACAATGTCATGACTTATTAGAGATCGAAATCAGTGCAATTGACAATCGAAATAATGCGCCATCATGGTACTGTGGACGAAAAAGTGGGCCCTGATGACTGCTGCGAAACTCGACGCCATCGACCTCAAAATCCTCGACGCCATCCAGCGCGACGGGCGCATCACCAAGCTGGCGCTGGCCGAGCAGGTGGGACTGTCGCCGACCCCATGCTGGATGCGCCTGCGCAAGCTGGAGAAGGCCGGCATCGTCTCGGGTTATCACGCGAGGATCGCCATGCGCGTCGTGGCGCCGGTGGCCACCGTGCTGATGGAAGTGACGCTGGCCAGCCACCGCCAGGCCGATTTCGACCGCTTCGAGCGCGTCATCCGCGATATCCCCGAGATCGTCGCCTGCTGGTCGGTGGGCGGCGGCGTCGACTATGTGCTGAAGGTGATGGCGCGTGACATCGACGCCTACCAGCGGCTGGTCGACGGCTTGCTCGAACGCGAGATCGGCATCGACCGCTACTTCACCTACATCGTCACCAAGACGGTGAAGGAAGAGGTCGCACTTCCCATCGCCGAGTTGCTGCCCGCGTCGCCGTAATGCCGGAGAAATCGTCTGCAGAGGCGGCACAATAGAGACAATATCTCTACTGCAGGACACCCAAACAGCCTCTCTGTCCGCCCAAGATGGATAGTCTCCCCGGATCAGACCGAACCGGGGAGGCTTCGACCATGTCCGCGCATTTTGCCCGTACGCATCGCCATGAGGCGCTTGACCGCCTCGCCGACCGCCGTCTGATGCGCGAACTCGCCTATGTCGACGGCCACTGGACGGCGAGCGAGGCGGCGGAAAGTTTCGAAGTCGCCGATCCCGCGACAGGCACCACCGTCGCTTTCGTCGCCGCACTCGACGCGCGCCAGACGACAAAGGCGATCGATGCTGCCGCGCGGACTTTCCCGGCCTGGCGCTCGCTGCTGCCGCAAGAGCGGTCAAGAATCCTGCGAAAATGGTTCGAGCTGATCATCGCCGCGAAAGACGACCTCGCTTTGCTGATGACCCTGGAACAGGGCAAGCCCTTGCCGGAATCGCGCGGCGAGATCGACTATGCCGCCTCTTTCGTCGAATGGTATGCGGAGGAAGCCAAGCGCCTCAACGCCGAGAGCGTCACCTGCCATCTGGCGAATGCGGAAATGATGGTGCGACGCGAGCCGCTCGGCGTCGTCGGCATCGTCACGCCATGGAATTTCCCCTCGGCCATGCTGACCCGCAAGGCGGCCGCGGCCCTTGCCGCCGGCTGCACCATCGTCGCGCATCCGTCCTCGGAAACGCCGCTGTCGGCGTTGGCGCTGGCCGAGCTTGGCAAGCGCGCCGGGCTGCCGGCGGGTGTCTTCAACATCGTCACCGGCAAGGCCGCGACGATCGTTGGGCGCATGTGCGAGGACGCACGCGTCCGCGCCATGAGTTTTACCGGCTCGACCGAGATCGGCAGGCTGATTGCCGCGCAGAGTGCGCCGACGATGAAGCGGTTGGTGATGGAGCTTGGCGGCCACGCACCGCTGATCGTCTTTGCCGACGCGGATCTCGACAAAGCGGTGAACATCGCCATCGACGCCAAATTCGCCACGTCAGGCCAGGATTGCCTCGCCGCCAACCGCATCTACGTCCAGCGGCCGCTCTACGATCGCTTCTGCGCTTCCCTCGCGAGGCGGATCGAGGCGCTGAGGACCGGCAATGGCCTTGACGACATGACTGACATCGGACCGCTGATGCATGAGCGCGCCGTCCAGAAAGTCGAGGAGCAGGTCGCCGACGCCATCGCCCGTGGCTCGCGCTGCCTCGCCGGCGGCAAGCGGCATCAGGCCGGACCGCTGTTCTACCAGCCGACGCTGCTGACCGATGTTCCCGACGCGGCGCTGATCATGCGCGAGGAGACTTTTGGGCCGGTCGCCGCGGTGACGCCGTTCGACGACGAGGACGAGGTGATCGAGCGTGCCAATGCCACCGAATATGGCCTG
>NZ_JBSKBO010000003.1:0-566323 GCF_053714255.1 Mesorhizobium sp. 43Arga | reverse complement strand
TAGCTCTCAAGGCTGGAAATGGCAGTCACTCCTCAGTGGACTGCCTTCCCAAAGAATCCCTTCTCAAATCAACTTCAAGCGCAAAATCGTCATATGCGATTCCCCTGCCGTAAACGGGGAGAAGGGACTGTCATCGCGGAGCTTTCGCCAATTGTCAGCGGTGAAGTATGGCCGCAGATGAGGCGGCCAGCCTCTTTCTCCCCGTTTACGGGGAGAAATGCCCGGCAGGGCAATGAGGGGCGGCGCTACCGCCGAGCGAGTTCCCTCGATTAGCCAACCTTTTCGGTGCGCGCGAAGCTCGGGCGTTCGACAACCCGAGCATACCAGTCCCGAATATTCGCAAACCGAGCCAGCAGCTTCTGGCCCTCGATGACCTTCAGGAAATAGGCAATGATTGGCGCGGCGTGGAGGTCGGCCAGCGTCAGCTGATCACCGAGCAGCCAAGGTCCATCTGCCTTCAGTGAGGTCAGAACTTTCAGCACGGTCTCCGCCTGGCTCAGCCCGCTTGCGATCAGGGCCTCGTCCGGCTCGGCCTTTTCCAGACGCTCGACGGCAACGTCCCAGACCATGGCGCGGTAGCCATAGGCGTCGAGCATGCCTGTCATCTGGCCCATCCTGGCGCGGCCGCGCGCATCGGCAGGCTGCAGCGCCGGACCGTCGAAAGCCTCGTCCACGTAGCGCGCGATCGCGTTTGTCTCGAACAGCCGGAAACCGTCATGCTCGAAGGCCGGGATGCGGCCGAACGGGTGATGTTCGAAATACCAGGCGGGAGTGCCCTCGGCGGCAAAGACATCGACCGGCACGAGTTCGTAGCCGATGCCCTTTTCCGCCAGCACGAGGCGGACGATGCGCACATAGACGCTGTAGTCCGCCCCGTAGACGACCGGCCTGGCCATATCGTTTACCTGTCAGGCCATGGCCTTCTGCAAATTCTCGTCGATCTTGTCGAGGAAGCCGGTGGTCGAGAGCCAGGGTTGATCGGGACCGATCAAGAGCGACAGGTCCTTGGTCATGAAGCCGCTCTCGACGGTCTGGATGCAGACTTTTTCCAGCGTCTCGGCAAAGCGCTTCAACTCGGCATTGTCGTCGAGCTTGGCGCGGTGGGCCAGCCCACGCGTCCAGGCGAAGATCGAGGCGATCGAGTTGGTCGAGGTTTCCTCGCCCTTCTGGTGCTGGCGGTAATGGCGGGTGACGGTGCCGTGCGCGGCTTCGGCTTCCACCGTCTTGCCGTCTGGCGTCATCAGCACCGAGGTCATCAGGCCGAGCGAGCCAAAACCCTGCGCCACCGTGTCGGACTGCACGTCGCCGTCATAGTTCTTGCAGGCCCAGACATAGCCGCCCGACCATTTCAGGCTGGAAGCCACCATGTCGTCGATCAGGCGGTGCTCGTACCACAGCTTCTTCGACTTGAACTCGGCCTCGAATTCAGCCTCGTAGACTTCCTGGAAAATATCCTTGAAGCGGCCGTCATAGGCCTTGAGGATGGTGTTCTTGGTCGACAGGTAGACCGGATAGTTGCGCAGCAGGCCGTAATTCAGCGAGGCGCGGGCGAATTCGCGGATCGACTCGTCGAGATTGTACATGGCCATGGCGACGCCGGCGCCGGGCGCGTCGAACACGTCATGTTCGATCACCTGGCCGTCCTCGCCGACGAATTTGATCGTCAGCTTGCCCTTGCCGGGGAAGCGGAAATCGGTGGCGCGGTACTGGTCGCCGAAGGCGTGGCGACCGACGATGATCGGCTTGGTCCAGCCGGGCACCAGGCGCGGCACGTTCTTCATGATGATCGGCTCGCGGAAAATGGTGCCGCCGAGGATGTTGCGAATGGTGCCGTTCGGCGACTTCCACATCTTCTTAAGCTTGAACTCCTCGACGCGCTGTTCGTCGGGGGTGATTGTCGCGCATTTCACACCGACGCCGTATTTCTTGATGGCGTTGGCCGAATCGATCGTCACCTGGTCGTTGGTGGCGTCACGATGCTCGATGCCGAGGTCGTAATATTCGAGCTTCAGGTCGAGATAAGGGTGGATCAGCTTGTCCTTGATGAACTGCCAGATGATGCGGGTCATCTCGTCGCCGTCGAGTTCGACGACCGGGTTCGCCACCTTGATCTTCGCCATGGAAAGAATGCCTCGTTTGAACGGGTAGGGCGGCCAGTGCCGCAAGAGGGGAGAGGGATTCGCCCCCCTATAGCACTGGCTGTCGGATGTGCAAATACATCCCGTAGTGGTCGTCGTGACCAGCATCGTCAAGATCGACGGCGACGGGAACATGTGACGAACTGACGTTTCCAGAAAACGGCATGAGGCTCGCAGCATCCGGCGGACGCACATCAGAAAGCCCGGTGACGGTCGGCAGGCTTACCAGGCCGCCTATGCGCTGCGACTTGCGCAGCAAAGCCGGCGACACGACAATCTGGGGTCGCCCCCTAAAGGCGCGAATTTTCGTCAGCGCAGCTTTCGCCGAGGTCAAGTATCGCTCTAATCAGGCGATCTTTGAATGCTTGGCGAAATAATTGCGCACATGGTCTATGAGGTGCCTAAGCCTACTTCTTGGGGTGCCTAATCCTACTTCTTGGAATGGCGCTCGCTCAAAAACAAAAAGTTTTTCATCAAAGTCATCGCTGGAATTGACGGGTTCGATGACTTTCAGCGAAAGCTTCGAAACAGCCAAATGGCTTGTCAAATTTCGTTCTGTTAGTTCGTTCACCCAACCTCGTGCGCGACGTACCGCAGGATCTTCGACGTCCCGGGGGACGCAGTAGGAAAGGATGACCATCCGAGCGGCGGCAGATACTTTTGTGAGCGCTTGAAGAGGATCATGAAGATATTCGATAACCCCAAGAAGAACGATTGCATCCCAATCGCCAGGGGGAATTGGGTCATTCTCAAGATTCAAAGTAAGCGTTTGTTGGTCGAGCGGGTTAAGATCGGCCCCAGAATAACGGCAACGATCCATGACCATCCGCCGAAAAGCGCCCGTTCCCGTTCCGATTTCAAGAATGCGGGCGCCGTCAGGAATGAAGCGAGCAGCGATCTCTCCGTGCATCGACCAACCTGCTTTGTAGCTGGATGGCGCCCCCCACCTCTCGCGATCCGGTGACCCTGTCTTTGCCAGCCGCTCCAGGCGCTCTGGGTCGTCCAAATATCCATAGGGATCGTTGTCGAGGATCGGAGGCAAGGCTGATGAAGGTGCAATTCCCTCAATATGAGGAGGGGCGACCGAACCCCAGCGCTTTGCAATCGAGAAAAATTGATCGATGAGCGTCAGTTTCAAGGAACCTACGTCAAGGGTAGTTCCACTCCAGTCCACCAAAGACACTTTATTCAGCTCGTGAATTCGGACCATGGTTGCAAGTGACGATAAACGTTCCCGATCGGACCGCTGGCCAAACTTGTCGTTCAGAGGATAAAATACAACAACGGGTATACCCATGGCGATGGCGGGTAAGGCGCAATGAAGCAGGGTTGTAACGATTAGCTTTGCGCGCTTCTGGTATTTTTCGAGAAGATCCTCTGCGGCCGCTTTGTTGCGCGAAAAATCATGCTCTCCAGAGTAGTGGCTTATAAATTCATAAGCGCCGAGAGAATCAGGGAGGTAGTCAAGGATCCTTTTGTCGCGTGAAACGACAAACACTTCGGCTTGGTTCTCCGGGTCATACGTTCGGCGTGGAAAGGTAAGGGTTAGACAATGACTCAGAAAGGCGTCGACCCCGTGGCTCCTAAGAAGCGCCAGGGTGTAGGCGTCCCGACAACCAATCGGACCATGCTCGCCGTAATGTTCAATAGCAGCAGGCGCGACAAGGCTAGGTGACTGAAAAAGGCGTATGTGAAATCCGAGATAGATCGGGTCGTATGATTGGTGCGGGGGCCATTCTGCTGGATTTGTTTTGAACCAACCGTTCAGCAGAATGCCTGCGCGCTCATTGGGAGGTGTAGGTGGCGGATGGGCGATGCCGTTGTCCCGGTCGACAAAAAAGGAGGGTTCGAATCCCGCTCGGCGCATCAACGCCTCTCCGGCAAGTATCTGGATATGGTCACCAAGATTTTCGGTCGCAACGCTCAGAGTGCCAAATTTTCGGCTGGCTTGATTTCCTGATGGTACCGGCAAATCCGGTACCGCCGAAGGTTCTCCTGTTAGACCCAAAAGCCGCCCAACGAGCGTGGTGTCGCCAAGCTTGTCCGCTTCAACTCGGTAGGTCAGCTTAAAAACGGGCGCCGTCCAGTCGACCTCCTCTTTGTGAAGGTCGTATTCCTTGTACATACCTACGTTCTGAATCGAATGGGGGCCGTCAGCACTAATCCGTGGGGTTTTCTGCCAAAGCCGATTTGCATCCGGGTCAGTGGCGCAAAGTTCACCAAATAGATGATGAAGCCAGAAGTAGTCGCGTGTGCTTTCCCGGCCGTGCCAGTAGGCAATTGCGCGTGCTACCCATTTATCCAGCAGTGCACTTCCGACATGGGCCGCTAGAAACCAGCTCGCGAGTTCGCGATCCTCGGCTGGCTTCGAAAAGGCAAAGAATCCGCTGCTGTTGGCCAACGGCAGCCACTCATCCAAAGGCGTATTGCAGTAAGTCGTCGCATCGACCCAAACGCCGCCATACTCGTGGAGCAACAACAAACGCAAAATGTCGGAAAGCGATGCCGCTGTGATTGTTTGGCTTGATAGGTCGACATGTTTTCCAAGGTTGACGTAGCGCTCAATAGAACCAGCGTCGAGGCAGCGGACGTCCCACTGGGGGTTCTTGGTCTCCCAACTCTCGATGCACTTTCGAACAACTTCCGGCGCTTGATCTCGTCCCTGAAACCAGCACGTCCAGATTGTCTTTTGCAAAACGGCCATCACAAAAAAACTGACGAAGTCCGCGAATGATTCGGTTCGCGGACTTCTCATTCATCGCCAACACCTAGGCCAGCGTCTTATGCGAGGTTCGGCGTTTGCAAGCAAGCGCCACGCTCGGATGAATATACGCTACTTGAACGGTGTCGTGGTCGTAAATGCACCGGCGCCTGTCACACGATTGCTCGGCCCGAAGGACGTTGCAGTCGCCGTATTGAGCAGACTCAACGCCGTTGAGCTGCCAGTGAGAGAGCTATTGGTGACGGAAACTACGTTGCCAGCTCCGTCGGCTTGCGCCGCAAAATTCGTGTTCCCGTCGACCATAGTGTCGATTATAGCCACCGCATTTCCAACACCGTTTCCCTTCACGTTCACGCCGCCGCCGTTCGTATTTACCGTAGAGTTTTGGATAATAACCCTCGCTCCCGCTGTGCTGCTGGCGGCATTGACACCATTTTGCGTGAAGTGTCGGATGTCGCATCGAATGATGTAGACGAGCTGGCCGCTGAGGATGTTCACGCCATTGAGGCCTGTGCCGAGGCCTTCAATGTCGAGCCCCTCCAACACCACTTTGCCGGTGGCTCCAGCATTGACAATAATCGCGTTGGTCCCTGAGACGAGTACGCCCGCTTCGATATGATCGGATCGAATCGTGATGGACTTTGTAATCGTAACGCCGCCAAAACCGCCTGGATCGAGTACGTTGATCTCTCCGCCTACCGCGGTCTTGGAAATCGCGCCGGCAAACGTCTTGCAAGGCGCCGTCCGGCTGCAGGGATTGGCGTCGTCGCCAACACCGGAAACCCATGTCCTTGTTGCTTGCGCGGAAGCTGGCGCAATCAGGAAGCCCGACGCCAGAATCAATATTGCGAATGAAAAGAAGAACCGTATCGTCTTCATTTGCCCCTCCAAAAAATTGGCCGGCAACCCTGCCGACCGGTGAACCTGCAACGTGCTGGGGCATACACATATTGCACGGATATAGGACGCGATCCGCCGCCAAACTACCGTTAGCCAATACAGTTTGAACCCCAAGCAACGCAGACATTATACCTTTCTAATTTGCTTTTCTAGCGATGCGACGCACGGTTGCAAAATAAAAGGGCGTCCGTGGTGCGGATAATCTCCGGATCCGGAAACCCCAGGCGCCGGACTGATCATCTGTTTCTAGCGGCGGCCCGTGTGCGAGCGGTGCACCAGTGCGGCTACTGCGGTTCGCATGCAGCCAGCCAGCCAGCGGGCGGCGGTGTCCTATTTGCCGGCGATGCTGGGACAACCCTTCAAAAAACCGTATCGATATGGCAGGAGGCGCCGAGACGTCGCAACGCAGCCATCTGGAACCCCATGTCAGGAACCGACTTTCAGCACGCCGCCGGTCCGGCGATCATCCTCGTCGAGCCGCAGCTCGGCGAGAACATCGGTATGGTCGCCCGCGCCATGGCCAATTTCGGTTTGTCGGAACTGCGTCTGGTCAATCCGCGTGACGGCTGGCCGAGCGAGAAGGCGCGCGCCGCCGCCAGCCGTGCCGATCATGTCATCGATGCCGTGACGGTGTTCGACGATCTGGCCTCAGCGCTTGCCGACCTCAATTTCGTTTTCGCCACCACCGCCAGGCAGCGCGATGGCTTCAAGGCGGTGCGCGGCCCCGTGGAGGCGGGCAGGGTGCTGCGTGCCCGTCATGGCATGGGGCAGCGCACAGGCATCCTGTTCGGCCGCGAGCGCTTCGGTCTCTACAATGACGAGGTCGGACTTGCCGACGAGATCGTCACCTTTCCCGTCGACCCTGATTTTTCCTCGCTCAACATCGCTCAGGCGGCCCTGCTGATGTCCTATGAGTGGATGAAATCCGGCCTCGAGGACGAGACCAAGACCAATTTCACCGGGCCGCAGATGAAGCCGGCCAGCAAGGAAGAATTGCACGGCCTTTTCGCATATCTCGAAGGCGCATTGGAAGCGCGCGGCTATTTCCGGCCGGCGCCGAAGAAGCCCAAGATGGTCGACAATCTGCGCGCCGTGCTGACGCGCGCCGGCTTTGCCGAGCCGGAGCTCAAGGTGCTGCGCGGCATCATTTCCTCGTTGGACAGGTTCTCGCCGGCAATGCCGCGCGGCGACGGCTCGCCGGGCGATGATCCAAGGCGGCTTCCGGCCGCCGCGCGGGCCGGCAAGGCAGAGCCCGATCGCCAGGTGCGCAAGCCTGCCGGTGACGATGAGGACACGCCGCCGCTGGGCGGCAAGGGAACTGACAATGACTGACCAGCCGATCCTGATGTTCGATTCCGGCGTCGGCGGATTGACCGTGTTGCGCGAGGCGCGCGTGCTGATGCCGGACCGGCGCTTCGTCTATGTCGCGGACGATGCGGCCTTTCCCTTCGGCGCTTGGGAAGAACCGGCGCTGCGCACCCATATACTCGATCTCTTCGCCAAATTGCTGGACCGGTTTGCGCCGGCGATTTCCGTCATCGCCTGCAACACCGCCTCGACGCTGGTGATCGATGCGCTGCGCGAGAGATTTCCGGGCCATCCCTTCGTCGGCACCGTGCCGGCGGTCAAGCCGGCGGCGGAGCGCACGCGCTCCGGCCTGGTCTCGGTATTGGCGACGCCGGGCACGGTGAAGCGGCAATATACGCGCGACCTGATCAGCAAATGGGCGCAGAAATGCCATGTCCGCCTGGTTGGCAGCGACAGGCTGGCGGGTCTTGCCGAAGTCTATATGCGCGAGGGTTTTGTCGACGAGGAAGCCGTGCGCGCCGAGATCGCGCCCTGTTTCATGGAACATGAGGGGTTCAGGACCGACATTGTCGTGCTGGCCTGCACCCACTACCCGTTTCTGGTCAACCGCATGCGCAAGACCGCGCCCTGGCCGGTTGACTGGATCGATCCGGCCGAAGCGATCGCCCGGCGAGCGCTTTCGCTGCTGCCGCCCGTCGACGGAGCGCTGCCGCAGGGCGAGCCCGACATCGCCATCTTCACGTCAGGCAAGGCGGATTTCGCCGTCGGCCGGCTGATGCAGGGCTTTGGACTGTCCGTGAGCTAATGCATGTCGCCCAAAAGTGACCTCGGTTTTGGGAAAACGACATGCATAAGATCAAGACCCAAGCGACGGAACGGCTGCCGCTCAAACAGGTTCGAAGACGATGCTGCGTTGATCCGGATCGGCTGAGGCCAGCTTTAGCGTCACACCGTCACCTTGTCTGAGACCGGAGGCCTTTACGGTGGCAACGACAGGCATGTCGGCAAGCTGAACGCGCACGCCATGGTCGACGAAGTCGGTGACGACGGCTTTGAACATTTCCCCTTCGCGTCCGCTGAGCATGACCGCCTCGGCAAGGTCGATGGCCGCATGGTTGATCTGCGAAGCGCGGGCATTCGCGCGTCCCATCACCTTCGGCAGTCCGGCGAATGCATCGGTGACGACCTGCGGTACGGGCTGGCCATTGGCGATAGCCAGCGCGCAGCGCACGACATAGCGGTCGGCCAGGCGCCTGAGTGGCGCGGTTGCATGGGCATAGGTCGCAGCCATCGCCTCATGCCAGGGAACGACACCTTCCTGGTAGGGCTGGTAGGACGCGCCATTGCCTGCGCGGCGGATTTCCAGCATCAACGCCGCCTGTTTCGGATCAGCCGGATCGAGTGTGCGCTGGTAGTCGCGCAGGCTGGTTGAGGCCGGCCAGGACAGACCGAGCGCCTGTGCGGCGTTGCGCAGTCTCTGCACCTTGGAAGCGTCCGGCCCAGACATCACCCGGAACAGCCCGGTCTTGTGCGCCAGCATGGCGTCGGCGACCGCCATGTTGGCGGCCAGCGAGAGCGCGGCGTTGTCCTGTTCGGATTGCAATATCGGTCTGAACGAAAGCCGGAAACTGCCATCGGCAAGCCCTTCCACCTCCTGCTCGGGTGGGTCGACGCGGGAAGCACCGCGACGCTCTTCGTTTGCCGCCATGCGCCGCGCCAATTCGGCGAAGCCGGCCGGCACGTCGGAGGCCTTCACGCTGTCATAGGCGAGCTTCGCGCGGCTTTGAATGATTGCCCGCTCAGCGCCGTCCAGTTTCGTCGCACCGTCCTCGGCGACCCGAACGGTGAAGATAACGGCTGGACGTTGTCCATCCGGCAGCAGGCTCGCCGCGCCCTCGGCAATTGCCGGCGGGTAGAGCCCGGCCTTGCCGTCCGGCAGGTACAGCGTCTCGCCCCGCGCCCAGGCCTCCCGATCCAGCGCGTCGCCGTCCTCGACGAACCAGGCCACGTCGGCAATGGCATAATGCAGCAGAAGATCGCCACCGCTCGCCTCGATCGAGAACGCCTGGTCAAGATCGGTGGAGGCAGCCGGATCGAGCGTGACGAAGGGCATCGCGGTTCGATCTGCATGCTGGTTCGGCACACGTCTGGCCGCCGCCTCGGCCGCGGCCATTACGTCTACCGGAAATCCATCCGGCACGTGGAATTCAGTGCGGATTTTCGCCAGGCCGTTGGAGAGAGCTTGTGAGGGGTCTGTCAAAGACTTCATTCAGCCGTCCTACACCAGGGCTCCGGAGACGGGAAGGCTGCCGACGAATCGCCAAGGCCGGCCGCCTGATGGGTTGGCGCAGCCGGCCGAGGAACTGGCTCACTGGCGCTGGAACCGCCGCCGAAGCGCGGCGTTTCTCCTGGACAGCAAGGAGAAACCGCCATGCCAGCCACCTCGAAAGCCCAGCAAAAAGCCGCCGGCGCCGCACTCTCCGCCAAGCGCGGCGAGACGAAAAAGAGCGAACTCAAAGGCGCTTCCAAAGGAATGTACGAATCCATGAGCGAAAAGCAGCTCGAGGAATTCGCCGAGACCAAGCGCAAGGGGCTGCCGGAAAAGAAGTCGAAAGACTGAGAGTCGTTCGCGCGACGCCAGCCCAAGAAACAAGGCCCGCAGCGGAACTGCGGGCCTTGTTTCTTCAAGCAAAATCTTCGGGCAATTGTTTTGCCTTACCAGCGATGACAGCGCCGTATCCGCTCGACGATCACCCTGCGATGGCCGTGCCGCCACATCACTCTCTTCTTGACGATGATGCGGCAGACTTGTCTGTGACCGTGCCAATGGCGCGCCATCGCCGGTTCGGGCGCCACCGCCATCGAACCTGCCAGCACCGCGGCGCCTGCCAAGGTAAGGAAGAACTTCTTCATGCTAATTGGACTCCTCAAGCTCCAGATCCCTTCCCGGTACCGTTGGCGCTAACCTCCCGCCACATCCGGCATCGCATCAACATCGCGAACGCTATAGGCTTGCGTTGCGCCGCGCCACTGACAAGCTTGACACCGGTTAAATCTCGGTTTAACCAGCCGCCAACGCCGGGCAGCGATGTCCGGTGTTTGTTTTGTATGTGCAAGACCGGTTGCCTTGGTTTCTGGTCTTGTTTGAACTGACGTGTCCCGTGGGTTTTCCGCCGCGTTGCGTGGGAAAACCCTGTCAGGTCTCGAAAACGGAGGCCAGAGGAGGGCGCGTTTCCTTCACCCGGACCATGAGGTGCCGGGTGTGTTGTTTTGAAAAGGGAATGCGATGAGCAAGCGCGAATCCGCGAAATACAAGATCGACCGCCGTCTCGGCGAAAATATCTGGGGCCGCCCGAAGTCCCCGGTCAACAAGCGTGAATACGGCCCCGGCCAGCACGGCCAGCGCCGCAAGGGCAAGCTTTCCGATTTCGGCCTGCAGCTGCGCGCCAAGCAGAAGCTGAAGGGTCACTATGGCGACGTTTCGGAAAAGCAGTTCCGCAAGGTGTATGAAGAGGCCGACCGCCGCAAGGGCGACACCTCGGAGAACCTGATCGGCCTGCTCGAATCGCGTCTCGACGCGGTCGTCTACCGCGCCAAGTTCGTGCCGACCATTTTCGCGGCTCGTCAGTTCGTCAACCACGGCCATGTCAACGTCAACGGCAAGCGCGTCAACATCGGCTCGTACCGCTGCAAGCCGGGCGACGTCATCGAA
This sequence comes from Mesorhizobium sp. 43Arga, assembly GCF_053714255.1. Classification (NCBI taxonomy): domain Bacteria; kingdom Pseudomonadati; phylum Pseudomonadota; class Alphaproteobacteria; order Hyphomicrobiales; family Phyllobacteriaceae; genus Mesorhizobium; species Mesorhizobium sp. 43Arga. Next base: position 555,543 of record NZ_JBSKBO010000003.1, on the reverse strand, counting down.
GTGCGCGAAAAGTCGAAGCAGCTGGTCATCGTCCTGGAATCGGTCGGCCTCGCCGAGCGCGACGTGCCGGACTACATCGAAGCCGATCACAACAAGATGGTCGCGACCTTCTCGCGCATTCCCGGCCTGGCGGACGTTCCGTTCGCCGTGCAGATGGAGCCGAACCTGGTCGTCGAATTCTATTCGCGCTAAGCGAACGCTTTTCCGCGATACCGAAAAGGCCGCCCTCGAGGCGGCCTTTTTGTTTGGCGCATCTCGCTTTGCCGTTTCGATTTTCCGGCCGATGCGCTAATCCGTGCGGACGTTACATCCGGGGCCGCCGCGCCATGAACATGCTGCCAGACATCGAGACGCTTGAACCGGTCGCCGAAGGCGGCTCCCATCCGCTGTTCGCCGATGTGCCGTCCTCGGTCGAGTTCAACAAATTGCGCAAGCGGCTGCTGCGGCTGACCCGCCAGGCGATCGAGGACTTCTCGATGGTGGAGCCGGGCCAGCGCTGGCTGATCGCGCTGTCGGGCGGTAAGGATTCCTACGGCCTGCTTGCCTTGCTGCTCGACCTCAAATGGCGCGGGCTGCTGCCGGTCGAATTGCTGGCCTGTAATCTCGATCAGGGCCAGCCGAACTTTCCCAAGCACATCCTGCCCGATTATCTAAATGCCAACGGCATCGCCCACCGCATCGAGTATCAGGACACCTATTCGGTGGTCACCGACAAGCTGCCGCAAGGCAGCACCTATTGCTCACTCTGTTCGCGGCTGCGGCGCGGCCATCTCTACCGCATCGCGCGCGAGGAGGGGTGCTCGGCGCTGGTTCTCGGCCATCACCGCGAGGACATTCTCGAAACCTTCTTCATGAATCTGTTCCATGGCGGTCGTCTCGCCGCCATGCCGCCAAAGCTGCTCAACGACGAGGGCGACGTCATGGTGCTGCGGCCGCTGAGCTACTGCGCCGAAATCGACCTCGAGAAATTCGCCGCGGCGATGCGGTTTCCGATCATCCCTTGCGACCTCTGCGGCAGCCAGGAAGGTCTCCAGCGCAACGCCATGAAGGCGATGCTGGAAGACATCGAAAAGCGCATGCCCGGCCGCAAGGACACCATGATCCGCGCCCTTTCCAACACCAGGCCGTCGCATCTGCTCGACAGGAAACTGTTCGATTTCGTCGCCCTGAACCAGACCCTCATCACAGGACAAGACGCTTCAGATGACATTTGACGACAACGCGATCGACTGGCTGGCCGGCCTGCTGGCCGAGGCCGCCGACACCGAAATCATGCCCCGCTTTCGCCGGCTGGGCGACGGCGATATCAGGCAGAAGACATCGGCCGCCGATCTGGTGACGGAAGCGGATGTCAACGCCGAGCGGCTGCTAACAGCCAGGTTGCGCCAGCGTTATCCCTCGGCCATGGTTGTCGGCGAGGAAGCCTGTTCCGACGATCCGGCGCTGCTCAATGGCTTGGGCGACGCCGATCTGGCCTTCGTCATCGACCCCGTCGACGGCACCTTCAATTTCGCCTCCGGCGTGCCGCTGTTCGGCGTCATGCTTGGCGTCGTGGTCAAGGGCGAGACGGTCGCCGGCATCATCCATGATCCCGTCGGCAAGGACTGGCTGATCGGGGCCAAGGGCGCCGGCAGTCATATCCGCCATGCGTATGGCACGCTGGAGACCGTGCGGGTTGCTGCGAACGCGCCGATCTCGCAGATGACCGGCGCTGTTTCCTGGCAGTACATGGCCGAGCCCGACCGCACGCGGCTGGCCTGCAACCAGACCAAGACGCTGTCGCAGTTCAACTACCGCTGTGCCGCCCACGAATATCGTTTACTGGCGAGCGGCCATGGCCATTTCGTCGTCTACAACAAGCTGATGCCCTGGGACCATCTCGCCGGTGTGCTGATCCATGCCGAGGCCGGCGGCCATGCCGCGCGTTTCGACGGCACAGCCTATCTGCCGTCGCATGTCGGCGGCGGACTGCTGGTCGCCCCCGATCGCGAAAGCTGGCAGGAGTTGCGCCGCGAACTATGGGCTGGGTAGGATCACTTCCCGAGGCCGGCGCTTGACGGCCGGTTTTGTGCGGCCGAAGAGTTGGTGCTTTCGCGAGGGCTCTCTCGAATGAAATCTCGGTTTGCAATTTTTGCGGCGGCTTTTGCCACAATCTTGTTTGCAAACGCGAACGCGGCAATCGCGCAACAGCGCCCCTGCCACAGCACCGATCCCGTCGACACCCTCAAGGAGATGTCGGAGGCTATCTATGCCTGTTGGAAGCCGCCGGTCGGAACCGCGGGCATGTCCCTGACGCTGCAGTTCTCGCTTCGCCGCAACGGTACACTAATCGGCAAGCCTCGCGCCACTTATTCGGATCTGGGAACCGATCCGCAACTCAGCCGGGCCTTCGTGGCATCCATTCTCAAGGCACTCGACGAGGCGCTGCCATTGCCTTTTTCGGCCAGCATGGGCGGAGCAATCGCCGGGCGCCTGCTTGCGCCCCGCTTCACGGCGGCGGTTGAAGGTGCATCCTGATGCAGGTCTGAACACATCTTAATGCAGGTCGGTGATATGCCCTGAAATGGGTGGGTTGTGCGGCTGGAACATCTTGCCGCGCTCGGCGACGAGGATCATCAACAGCGCAGCGACCGAGACACTGCAGAAGCCAGCGGCAAGCGGCGTCACCGTGCCGTTGAAAGCCTGGCCGATCAGCGTGCCGAGAATGCCGCCGAGAAACGTCTGCATGAAACCCAGGATGGAAGACGCCGTACCGGCCAACTGGCAGAGCGGCTCCATGGCCAATGCGTTGAAATTGGCGCCAAGCGCGCCGAAGGGAAGCATGGCGCCGGCAAAGAAGGTGATGAACAGCCAGAGCGGCATCTTGATTTCCAGCGAGACGACCAGCCAGGCCATGCTGATGACCAGAAACAAAAGCAGCGCGCTTTGCGACAGCCGGCGCATGCCGATGCGGCCGACAAGGCGCGAGTTGAGAAAATTGGAGAAGGCGAGCACGCCGGCGACCCCGGCGAAGATGACCGGGAACATCTCGCCGACGTTGAAGATGTCGACATAGATCTGCTGCGCCGAGGCGATGAAGCCGAACATGGCGGCGAAGATGAAGGTGCTGGCAAAGGCGTAGCAGAGCGCGATGCGATTGGTGAGCACGATGCGGAATCCGCCGAGGACCGAGGAAACCGTCAGTTGCCGGCGATATTCGGGACGCAGCGTTTCAGGCAGGCGCAGCAGCGACCACGCCGACACGATCAGCGCGCCGACGGCCATGGTGACGAAGATGTAGTGCCATGTCGCGAACAGCATGATGAACTGGCCGATACCCGGCGCAATGACCGGTATCGCCATGAACACCATGAAGATCAGCGACATCACCTCCGCCATGCGCCGGCCTTCGAACGTATCGCGGACGATCGAGACCGCGATGACGCGCGTGGCGGCCGCGCCGATGCCTTGCACGGCGCGGCATATCAGCAGCGTTTCAAAGCTTGGCGCGATGGCTGCGGCGGCGGCCGCCGCCACATAGATGATCAGCCCGGCGACGAGCGGCGAGCGGCGGCCGAATCTGTCGGAGATCGGCCCGAAGAACAGCTGGCCGCCACCAAAACCCAGAATGTAGGCCGTGACCACATATTGCCGGTGGTTTTCGTTCTCGACGCCGAGCGAGGCCCCGATCTGCTGCAGCGCCGGCAGCATGATGTCGATGGCCAGCGAATTCAGCGCCATCAGCGCCGCGCACAGCGCAATGAACTCCCAGCGCGGAATAGGCAGTTTGCTTGCCGATTGCGGCGCTGTTGATTGCTGATCCACGGCAAGTCCGATCTTCTCAAGCAAAAATGCGCCGGCGGGCCGGCGCATTGGCTCGTCCTGGTCCCGATATCGGGACGTAAAAAACTGCCGAGGTGGGGCCGCCCCGGTGCTCAGTGCAGTCGCGACGGCATGCCCAGAACCGAAATCAGGCGGCGCCTTTGACGCTGACGCCCTTTTCGACCAGGAAGGTCTGCAACTCGCCGGCCTGGAACATCTCGCGGACAATGTCGCAGCCGCCGACGAATTCGCCCTTGACATAGAGCTGCGGGATCGTCGGCCAGTTGGAATAGTCCTTGATGCCCTGGCGCAGTTCAGCTGAATCCAGGACATTCACGCCTTTGTAGTCGGCGCCGATATAGTCGAGGATCTGGACGACCTGGCCAGAAAAACCGCACTGCGGAAAACCGGGCGTGCCCTTCATGAAAAGGACGACGTCGTTGCCCTTCACTTCATTGTCGATGTAGTCGTTGATACCGCTCATGGAATATCCTTTCACGCCTGTGGGAGTCAGGCTCGAAGCATGTCTTTCAAATAAACCCATAGGTTGCCCGAAACAAGACATTAGCCACGCCATGGCCGAAATGGCGCAAAGGATGGGCGGGCTTGGGCCAAGCGGGTGCTGGCCGGAACGGCCTCAATCGGGAACGCTGGTCTGCAGCGCCAGTGCGTGCAGCACGCCGCCCATATTACCCTTCAGCGCGTCATAGACCATCTGGTGCTGCTGGACGCGGCTCTTTCCCCGAAAGCTCTCGGCGACGACTTCAGCCGCATAGTGGTCGCCGTCGCCGGCGAGGTCGCGGATCGTGACCTTGGCATCCGGAATGCCGTCCTTGATCAGTTTTTCGATGTCGTGGGCATCCATTGCCATTGCACAATTCCTGTTTCGGGCGGGCGGCAACGTGGCCGCCCGTGTGATGAGAGTCGGGGTAAACCTAAAGCCTTTCCGGCCGCGATTGAAGCGGTTCCGTCCAGCACCTACGCGATTGTCGCCTAGGACGCATTCCCGTCGGGATGGTCCGCATCGGAAGCGGGGTCGTCGTCGCGCATCGAGAAGGCCCGGCCGAGGTTGAAAACCAGAACATAGAGGGGGATGTTGACCGCAAGATTGGCGATCGGCAGGTAGCTGGTCATCTGCCAGACGGGCGAGAAGAACGGCTGGCCGTAGCCATCGCAGACAAGCGAAGAACCATATTCCCACAGGGCGCCCAGGACGGCCGCGACGGCGAAAAGCTTGATGCAGGTGACGACCCGGTTTGCCCTTGCCGGCTCGGGCAGAAGCCGGCTCCAGAGCACCAGGCAGACAATTGGAACCGCATAGATGAGGTTCTGCAGCATCAGCATCGGCAGCGCGCCATTGGCGGCGTCAAGGAATTCGGAACGCGTTTCCAGCCTAGGGCAAACCTCGCTCGAGGTCGTCGACAGCAGGAAAAAGACGAACGGCCCGAGGAACCAGAAGAAGAACAGCGACGGCCAGAAAACGACTGCAAGCAGCGCCCGGGCAGCCAGTGTGCTCAACTGGCCTGGTCCATGAAGCGGGGGAACCAGCCTTCATGGGCCGCCTTCAGGTCGCTGACCGGAATCGCCCTGGCATCGCCGAGCTTCAGCGCATCGCCGCCGGTCGAGCCGATCCACGGCGCGAAAATGCCGAGTTCGCCCTGCTGCTTGCGGATGGCATCCCATCCCTCGCCATGCGGGTCGATCGACAGCGTCAGCAGATAGCGTCCTTGATCCTCGCCGAACCAGACCGGGATCGGATCGGTGCCGACCAGGCCGGGAACGGTCGCGCCGATGCCTGACGCCATCGCCATTTCGGCCAGCGCCACGGCGACGCCGCCATCGGAAACGTCATGGGCTGATGTGACGATGCCGGAGGCTATCAGCGAGCGGACATGGTCGCCGACGCGCTTCTCATGCGCGAGGTCAACCGGCGGCGGCGGACCGTCGGTGCGGCCATGGATGTCCCTGAAATAGACGGACTGGCCAAGATGCGTGCCCCAGGAGGCGGGAGCGCCGACCAGCAGGATCATCTGGCCCTCGGCCGCAAAGCCGGTGCGCACCATCTTCGACCAATCTGATATCAGGCCGACGCCGCCAATGGTCGGTGTCGGCAGGATGCCCTGACCGTTGGTCTCGTTGTAGAGCGAGACATTGCCCGACACGATCGGGAAGCCGAGCGCGCGGCAGGCGTCGCCAATGCCCTTCACCGCGCCGACCAGTTGGCCCATGATCTCGGGCCGCTCCGGGTTGCCGAAATTGAGGTTGTCGGTCGCCGCCAGCGGTAGCGCGCCGGTGGCGGTCAGGTTGCGCCAGCATTCGGCCACGGCCTGCTTGCCGCCTTCATAGGGGTCGGCTTCGCAATAGCGCGGCGTCACATCGGAGGAGAAGGCGAGCGCCTTGGTCGCATGGCCTTCCACCCGCACCACGCCGGCATCGCCGCCGGGAAGCTGCAGCGAATTTCCCTGGATCAGCGTGTCGTACTGCTCCCAGACCCAGCGGCGCGACGACAGGTCCGGTCCGCCGAGCAGTTTCAGCAGCGCGTCGGCAACATCGGCCTGCGGAATGTCGTTGGCGGCAAGCGGAGCCGGCTTCTTCGGCTCGATCCAGGGGCGGTCATATTCCGGCGCCTTGTCGCCGAGATCCTTGATCGGCAGATCGGCGACCTGATCGCCCTGATGCAGCACGCGAAAACGCAGATCGTCGGTGGTCTTGCCGACAATGGCGAAGTCGAGGCCCCATTTGTGGAAGATCGCCTCGGCTTCCTTTTCCTTCTCTGGGCGCAGCACCATCAGCATGCGTTCCTGGCTTTCCGACAGCATCATCTCATAGGCACTCATGCGCTCCTCGCGCACCGGCACCTTGTCGAGATCGAGCTCGATGCCGAGGTCGCCCTTGGCGCCCATCTCGACCGCCGAACAGGTGAGGCCGGCCGCGCCCATGTCCTGGATGGCGATGACGGCGCCCGAGGCCATCAGTTCGAGGCAGGCTTCGAGCAGGCACTTTTCGGTGAAGGGGTCGCCGACCTGCACGGTCGGGCGCTTCTCGTCGATCTTGTCGTCGAACTCGGCCGACGCCATGGTGGCGCCGCCGACGCCGTCGCGGCCGGTCTTGGCGCCAAGATAGACAACCGGCAGGCCGACACCCTTGGCTTCCGACAGGAAGATGGCATTGGACTTGGCGAGGCCCGCGGCAAAAGCGTTGACCAGGATGTTGCCGTTGTAGCGGGCGTCGAAATTGACCTCGCCACCGACTGTCGGCACGCCGAAGGAATTGCCGTAGCCGCCGACGCCCGAAACCACGCCGGCGACGAGATGCCTGGTCTTGGGGTGGTCGGGCGCGCCGAAGCGCAGTGCATTCATCGCCGCGATCGGCCGCGCGCCCATGGTGAAGACGTCGCGCAAAATGCCGCCGACGCCGGTCGCCGCACCCTGGTAAGGCTCGATGAAAGAGGGGTGGTTGTGGCTTTCCATCTTGAAGACGACGCAGTCGCCGTCACCAATGTCGACCACGCCGGCATTCTCGCCCGGTCCCTGGATGACCTGTGGCCCGGTGGTGGGCAGCGTGCGCAGCCACTTCTTCGAGGATTTGTAGGAGCAGTGCTCGTTCCACATCGCCGAGAAGATGCCGAGCTCGGTAAAGCTCGGTTCGCGCCCGACGAGTTCGAGAATGCGCTGATATTCGTCAGGCTTCAGCCCATGCGCGGCAATGAGCTCTGGGGTGATCGGCACGGAATTGGAAATGGTCATGGGCGGCGATTTATGTCCATGGGAGCGGGGATTTTGAGTCCCCTCTTATCGCAAGCTTTGCGGCCGATACACCCGTCGAAGAGCGAAAAAAGACAGAAAGCAACAAGGTGATGACCGGGGTAAGCCCGCACCGGGGGCCTTCAGGCGCCCGTCGGGCCAACGGCGACCGGCGGGGTCACCGGGAGGAATGCAAAGCCGAATGGGAACGCTATGGCATTCCCGGCCGTTGGGTTCCAACCCTTCAGGAGATCAGGACCATGGCTACCAAGCAAGATAAGAAAGACAATCGCCTCTCGGACAAGGAGGCCCTTCATATCGCGGAAACCACCGACGTTTCGCCCGGACAGGCCAAGGAACTGGCCGAAAAGCACGGCAAGGACAAGGCCAAGGAGGAAGCCAGAAACTTCAAGGCCGAGGGCTGACCCCAGTTCAGTTTCCTCAGGAGAAGCTGTCATAGCCGGCGCGGCCTTCGTCGAGGAGGCGACGGATGACGGCGACGCCGTTGGCGACATCGCTGCGCTGTCTGGGTTGCGAGGTGCCGAAGCGCACGCCATGAAAGACCTGTTCGGATCGGCCTGCCTTGAACTCGTCCTCGTCGTCGATCAGCACGCCATGTTCGAGACAGGCATTCTTGAAGGTGCCGGAAAGCCATGGGTCGGGCAACGTCAGCCAGACAAAGGGCACCTTGTCGTGTGACTTGAGCGCGAAGCCAGCCAGGGTCTCGCGCACGATCGCGATGCGGGCGCTGATTTCGGCGATGCAGCGCTTGCGGATATCGCTGCCCTGACCGGAAAGCACCAGCCTTGTATTCACCTCCGCCAGCAGGAAGGGCATGCCGCCGGTCATCATCTTGTGGGCGACACGGATCCGGTGGCGATAGGCGGGCGGGCAAGAAAGCCAACCGCCGCGGATTCCGGCGGCGACCGATTTCGACAGGCCGCCGGCGACGATGGTTCTCTCTGGCGCATATTCGGCCAGCAGCGGTGTCGGATCGTCGGTCAGGTGGCCGTAAAGATCGTCCTCGATCAGGATGACGTTGTATTCGCGAGCGACACGCGCGATCGCCTCGCGGCGCCCGGCGGAGAGTGTCGTCAGGGTCGGATTCTGCGCCGTCGGCATCAGGAAGATCATCCTCGGGTGCTTTTGCGCGCAGACGCGCTCGAAATCGGCCGGATCGAGGCCTTCGTCGTCCGAGGCCACCAGAGCGGTGCGCCGGCCGATCAGCCCGGCGCTGCGGGAGATCTGCGAATAGGTGAGGTGTTCGAAGGCGACATAGTCGCCGGGCGTGGTGAGTGCGGCGATCGCCGCCATCACCGCGGCATGGGTGCCGAGCGTCGGAACGATGCTGTCGGCGGCCGGGCGGAACGAGTTTCGGGCGAGCCAGCGGGCGCCGGCTTCGTACCAGCGGAAAGGAAAATCGCGCGTATAGCTCGAGATTTCGTGGGGATGATCCTGCGCTGTGCGCGACAGCACATCGGCGACATCAGTGCCCTGGCCGACATCGGGTGCCGCCGTGCTGTCGAAACGCAGCTTGTCCTGAGGGGCATCGACGTAGCACGTGCCTTCCACGCCGACGTCGGGCGCCTCCGGTTTCACGCCGTCGGCGCGCCGGCCAAGCACAAAGGTTCCACGCCCGACTTCGCCGCTCACCAGCCCGCGCTCGCGCAGCAACTGGTAGGCGCGGCCGACCGTGCCGACCGTGGTGCCGATGTCATAGGCGAGGTCACGCTGCGGTGGCAGTTTTGTCCCGGCGCCGATCACGCCCTGGTCGATGCCCGCTTCAACGGAGTCCGCAAGGCGTTGGTAGAGCGGTCCGGCGCCGCCGGTCAGATCTGGAAGCCAATTTGTCATGGTGACAATTTTCTATATTGCACCGGAATATGAGTCAATACATATCAATCGCGCACCAAAATGGGTGCAATTGAGAGCCTTGGTAGAAAGAAAATGGATACAATCGCGACAATCCGTCATCCCAGAGCCACGTTTCCAGGCGAGGCGCTGCGCCCGTCCGGCCAGCGAGGCTTTGTCGGCCGCCTGGTGCGCATGGTCAGGTCGCTGGCACGATGGATCAACCATTTGCTGGAGCGCCGGCGCGGTCGGCTGGCATTGCTGGAGATGACCGACGATCAGCTCAAGGATATCGGCATCTCCCGCTGCGATGCTCACCGCGAGGGCATCAGGCGCTTTTGGGAATAAGGGCCAGTCTTAACGGACCCGTTTAGCCCCGCGATGGCCGATGCCGCGATCGATAAAAACGGCAACGATGGAGATCATCAGGAACAGCGCTGTGATGGCCAAAGCCGCAATGGCGATGCTGGCGGCACCGTCCTTGGCGACATCGAGGAAGGGGTAGGGCACCTCGCCCGCGATCGGTGCCCGCACCAGCGCGTAGACAAGATAGGCGATGGGGTAGAGCACCCACCAGGAAATGTCGTTCCACCTCGTTCTGCCGTCTGCCCCTGCTGCCAGCCACCACAGCACGAACAGCGCCGGCGTCACATAGTGCAGCAGCACGTCGCAAAGCAGGAACAGGCCTTGCGGCTGCCAGAGACGTGCCAGAACCGTGGCATAGACGATGAAGACGAGGGTGATCGAAACCGCAACACCCGCACGCATCCGCGGCCCGGCGAAAGCCGGCAGCCAGGCATAGCCGCTGGATGACAGCAGGGATGTGTACACCAGCACGGCGCCAATATTAGTCAGGATGGTGAAGAAGCTGAAGTAGAAGACGATCGAACCGAGCAGGCTGCGGCCTACCTCCATCGATGCCGGAACGGTGATGCAGAACTGCAGGACGAGGCCGGCCAGGCCGATGGCCAGGCCCGCGATCTGCAGGAAGCGGCCCATGCTCAGGCGGTCGCCGCGCAGGCCGGATTGCCGGCCTGCCAGCGGGCAATGTCCGAGCCGATGCGCGCGCCGAGCGGGTCGTTCATCAGCGGTCCGAACACGTCGACGCGGCTCGAATTGCCTTGCGCCTGCACGACCAGCAGCGGCTTGCCGCCATAATGCTTGACCGGCACCAGAAGGAAACGCGGCGTGCCGCTGAACGAGTTCAGCTCATTGGCCATCTGATATTGCTTGAAGGCCGGATCCTTGCTGGCGATCCAGCATTTGTGGGCAGCGATCGCCACCTGTTCCATGGCCAGCAGCGCCGCGCTTTTGCCTGAGGGCGCAGGCGTGCTCTTCGGGGTCGATTGGCATGACGCCAGGGCAAAGCCCGCGGCTGCGACGAGAACGATCGTCTTGCTCTTGATCAAGCGGCACCCATCTCGAGTTCGGACAGAAAGATCTTCAGGCCGTCGGTCATCTCGCCCCACACCCGCGACAAGGCCGGATGCTGCGAGGCGATCTGCTCATAGGCATCGAATTTGGGATAGGCGTCGAGCAGGTTGTGGTGGCCCGTCATGGCGCGGAAATTGTTGAAGATGAACCGCGTCGGCGTCAGCCAGGCGTCGGCAAAGCTGATGTCGTCGCCCAGCGCGAAGGGGCCTTGCGCCATACGCGCCTCGATCCCCGCCAGCCCGTGATGCAGGCGGGCGAATTGAGCGTCGATTTCGGCATTGTTGCGCTTCGGCACGAAATGCAGCTCGAAAAGTTTCATTGTCGGCGTCAGCACGTCGAGGTCGGTGATGCGGGCGAACATGCGCACCAGCGCGCGATCCCTGGAGTCCGGCGGCAGCAGCGCCGGCTTCGGAAACCGTTCCTCGAGATATTCAGCGATGACCACCGATTCGACGATGGTTTCGCCCGAGCCGGTGATCAGCACCGGAATCCGGTTCATCGGCGAGATGGCGCGAAATTCTTCGGGGATCGGAAAACCCGGCGGCGGCGCGATGATCTTGAGCGGCACGTCCTTGATATAGGCCAGCGCCCGCACGATCGACGAATAGGGCGACAACGGCCGCGAATAGAGTTTCATGACCGTCTCTCTCCCCAGAGCAGTGGACGTGATGTCCCTATGAATTTAACCGCGTTCGCAGCTGAGTTCGTCAAGCGGCGATACCGAGCGCGCCTTCGAACAGCGCACGGCCGTCGCTGCCGCCATGTGCGGCCTCGATCAGGTTTTCCGGATGCGGCATCAGGCCAAGCACATTGCCCTGTTCGTTGATGATGCCGGCAATGTCGTTGATCGAGCCGTTGGGGTTGGTCCCCTCGGCGTAGCGAAACACCACCTGGCCTTCGCCTTCGAGGCGGGTAAGGGTTTCGGCGTCAGCGAAATAATTGCCGTCATGATGCGCCACGGGCGAGCGGATGATCTGGCCCGGCTGGTAGCGGCGGGTGAACATGGTGTTGGCGTTGGTGATCTCGAGCTTGATCTGCCGGCAGACGAACTTCAGCGAGGTGTTGCGCATGAGCGCCCCCGGCAGCAGGCCGGCCTCGACCAGGATCTGAAAACCGTTGCAGACGCCGATGACGGTAACACCCTTGGCGGCCTTTTCGGCGACCGCCCGCATCACCGGCATGCGCGCGGCGATCGCGCCGCAGCGCAGATAGTCGCCGAAAGAGAAGCCGCCGGGGATGGCGATCAGGTCGACATCGGGGATTTCAGTGTCGGTCTGCCAGACGGTAACCGGTGGTTTTCCCGAAATCTTGGTCAGCGCCGCGATCATGTCGCGGTCGCGGTTGAGGCCAGGCAGGAGGACGACGGCGGATTTCATTTTGGTTCGAAAGGCCTCTGAGCTTCGGGAAGTTCGCGCAGGTCGAGACGGCGGTCAATACGTTCGAGCCGATCATCCTGACGGGCGAGAATTCCGTAGATGTTATGGATATCGCTTTGCGTCGCCACCATGTGACCCCGCATCACATTCAATTCTCGTTTCGTTTCAGAAACATCCTGACGAAGCTCAGCAATCTCGTGGTGAACGCGCTTCAGAAGCTCGAACATCGGCTCATCGTGACTTCCGGCATAGTGCCCCCGACACAACCTCAGGTTATGGCCACACTATAGTTCTCAATCACCGTATTCGCCAGCAGCTTGTCGCACATGGCTTTCAGATCGGCCTCGGCCTTGGCCTTGTCGCTTTCCGTCAGTTCGACGTCAAACACCTTGCCCTGCCGCACCGCGCCGACGCCGCCGAAGCCCAGGCCGGACAAAGCGTGTTCGATCGCCTTGCCTTGCGGGTCGAGAACGCCGTTCTTGAGGGTGACGGTAATGCGGGCCTTGATCACGCTGGACATGCTCCTGTTCGAATATTGAGTTGTAGGCCGCTATCAGTGCGGCTTGCCTTTGAGGCCGTCGGTCGAGGCGACAAGCACTGGACCGGTCGGGCGCGGCGGCTCGTTCTCGTTCATGATGCCGAGGCGGCGGGCGACTTCCTGGTAGGCCTCGACGAGGCCGCCCATGTCGCGGCGGAAACGGTCCTTGTCGAGCTTGTCCTGCGTCGCTACGTCCCACAGGCGGCAGGAGTCCGGCGAAATCTCGTCGGCGACGACGATGCGCATCATGTCGCCCTCGAACAGGCGGCCGCACTCGATCTTGAAGTCGACGAGCTGGATGCCGACGCCCATGAACAGGCCGGAGAGGAAGTCGTTGACGCGGATGGCGAGCGCCATCACGTCGTCGATCTCCTGCGGGCTTGCCCAGCCGAAGGCGGTGATGTGTTCTTCCGACACCATCGGATCGTCGAGCGCGTCGGCCTTGTAATAAAACTCGATGATCGAGCGCGGCAGGACGGTGCCTTCCTCGATGCCGAGGCGCTTGGACAGCGAGCCGGCGGCGACATTGCGCACCACCACTTCGAGCGGAATGATCTCGACTTCCTTGATCAGCTGCTCACGCATGTTGAGCCGGCGGATGAAGTGGGTCGGGATGCCCATGCGGTTCAAGTGGTTGAAGATATGCTCGGAAATGCGGTTGTTGAGCACGCCTTTGCCGTCGACGACCTCGTGTTTCTTCTTGTTGAAAGCGGTCGCGTCATCCTTGAAGAACTGGATGAGCGTACCCGGCTCCGGTCCCTCATAGAGGATCTTGGCCTTGCCTTCATAAATGCGGCGGCGATTTTTCATCTGATTTTTTCTCTGGATTTGCGGGCAGGCGGCAAGCGACCAGTTCCTGTCCGTCTGCCTATATTAGTGCGGCGACGGTTGGGTTCAATGCCGGGTCTATCCCAATCACACCGTTTGCTCAATCGGCAAATCCGTCCAATCAACCGCTTTCGGGACTGAAATGCCGCAGCGCAGCATATGACGAAGCGTATTGACCGGCTCGCGACCTTTTGGTTTGTGCTTTGGCAACACACATATCACTTGCCAACGAATCGGATTTGACCCGGAGGGACGCCATGAGCAGCATGAAAGATCGCGAAGAAGGCTTCGAGCGCAAATTTGCATTCGACGAAGAACTTCGGTTCAAGGCGTCGGCGCGCCGCAACAAGGCACTTGGCCTGTGGGCCGCCGAAAAGCTCGGAAAGTCGGGTGCCGACGCCGATGCCTATGCCAAGGAAGTGGTTGTTTCCGACATCGAGGAAGCCGGCGATCACGATGTGTTCCGCAAGATCCGCAAGGATTTCGATGCTGCCGGCGTCGACCAGTCGGACCATCAGATCCGCCGCACCATGGACGAACTGATGGCGCAGGCGATCGAGCAGATCAAGAACACCTGATCTGGGCCGACGCAGGTTCGCAAGAGCGTCCCGGTTTTGCGACGAACCCTGCAGCAGAAGAGAATGACTGGACCAATCGACCGCCCGGCTAGGCCGGGCGGTTTTTCTTTGCCTTTGGCATGGTTTCCGGCTGAACTGCTGACGTTAACGAGGAAACAGATTAGATGTCCCTGAAGTCCCGCCTTGCCGCCGATGAAACGCTGGTCACCGCCTGGTCAGGAGTGCCGGACGCCCTGACCGTCGAGATTCTCGCAAAACAGGGCTTCGATGCCATCACGCTCGACATGCAGCATGGCGGTCATCATGAGGACAGCGTGCTGCGCGGCCTCTTGCCGGTGCTTGCTGCAAACAAGCCGGCGCTGGTGCGCATCCCGGTTGGACGTTTCGACATGGCAAGCCGGGCGCTCGATTTCGGCGCCGAGGCGGTGATCGCGCCGATGGTGAATTCGGTGGCCGATGCAAGACTGTTCGCCGCGGCGATGAAATATCCACCGCTCGGCGAGCGGTCGTGGGGCCCCACCTATGCCTTTCCGCGCCACGGCAAGGGCGACTATGCCGAATGGCTGCGCGACACCAATCAGCGCACCATGGCCTTTGCCATGGTCGAGACACGCGCCGCGCTCGACGCGCTCGACGGCATTCTCGACACGCCGGGCATTGACGGCATCTTCCTTGGGCCGTCGGATTTCTCGATTGCCTGGACCAATGGCGCCACGGTCAGCTCGACGCTGGAGAGCATGATGGAGACGGTGGCGTCGGTGGCCGAGCGCACCCGCAAGGCCGGAAAACATGCCGCGATCTATGTCGTCGAACCGGCAATTGCCGGTCGTGTCGTCTCGATGGGCTATCGCCTGCTCGCCACCGGGTCCGAGCATGCGCTGATTTCGTTGGGGGCAAAGACCCTCCTGAAGAGCATACAGGACTCGATCGGAGCCTGAATCCAAACCGGACGAACTGCCGTCACGGCGTCGTCGGTCAGGCGCTTGCTGCAGCCGGCGCGGCGATAGGGCTGCCGCGCCTGAACCTGTTGAACAGGGCGCCGAGCAGCTGGACCCACCAGTTGTTGAAGATCATCAGCGGCAACGCCGCGAGGATCGAACCCAGTATGGCGGCGGCGGCACCGAGTGCGGTGGAACCGCTGACCAACAGGACCCATGACCCCAGCGAGCAGATAACGGGTACATGCACGAGGTAGAGGGGAAAGGACAGGTCGCCCAGGAACCGTGCCGCCTTGCCCGAGAGCCGTGCTGGGGGCTCGTCAACACTTAGCATAGTGTAGACAAGCAGGATGCTTGCTGGGATGGCCACGCAGGCTTGCCTCAGGCCGACATCATCGGAAACCGCGGTCTCAAGCAGCCCAAAGGGCCGGTATATGCCGACAGCACTCCCCGCATAGCCCAGTAGCGCAAGGGAAACGATCACCATGGCGCCTCTTACCCAGCGATTCGGGCGCAAACCCATGGCGAGAAGCGGATAGAGCATGAGGCTGGCCGGAAAGGCACAGAAGAAGAAGCTGACTTGCAGCGCCAGGAACACGCCTGTTGCTATGCAGAACCAGGAAAGCAGCGTCCAGCGGCCCAGGAGGAAAAAGACGATCGGGGCGAGGGCGAAGGTCAACATGCTCCCCCAGAACTCGACCGTCATGGTCCACAGGCTGCTGTCATAATATTTGTCGCCGTAGATGAACGTCCGCCAGGCCCCTTGCTGGAACGCATCGGCGAAACTCGCTGTGTCCCGCGAGAGCAACTTTGAGGCGTTGCCGAATCTGCTCAGCCACTCGGACTGGGTGATACCAGCCGCATCCTGGAAGAAATACAGATCGAGCTTGAAGATGACACAGGATGCCAGAACCGTGGCAAGCACTGGTCCGGCCAGACGAGGCAAACGCTTTATCGCACCCAGCAGCAGATCTTGCGCCTCGCGGGACTGGAAATAGCGCTTCACAAGCACATAGGAAGAGAGGACGAAAAACAAGTAGACGGCAGAGCCGCCATTGAAGGCGATGAAAGCCAGACTTGTCTTGAGGGATTGCGCGGCGTTGTCTCCGTCTCCGCCCGCCGCCGACGGGGCAAAAGCACGCAAAATATGCCCATTCAAAACGACCAGCGCTGCGGCACCCCTCAAGAATTCGAGTGAAGCGTCCTTGCGCAAGCGCTTACCTTCGTTGGAGCGTGAAGAACTGTCGTTGAGCAATATCGCATAGGCACGGCGAGCGGAGTTCGCCGCGCGTAAAGAAGTATCGCGAGCCGCCTTAAATTATTGTTTATTGGAGCTCGGCGGTTTCTTCATGGACTCCCTACGCCGACTTTGGGTCTGAATCACAGATCCGTCAGGAACTTGGCGAAGGTCATCGAGCCTTCGGGCCAGGGGCCGAAGCCCGAATCCTGGTTGAGATGGCCGGCCTCGCCGGCATCGATGAACAGCGAGCCCCAGGCGCCGGCTATGTCCTCGGCGACATCGAAGGGGCAGAACGGGTCATTGCGGCTAGCGATCACGATCGACGGAAAAGGCAGCGGCTGACGCGGATAGGGGCCGAAGGTCATCAGGTGCTTCGGCTTGATCCCGGGGTTGGCGACATCGGGCGGCGCCACGAAGAAGGCGCCGGCGACCGGCTTGACGAATTGCGGGATGGCCTGCACGGCCGCAGCCACCCCCAGCGAATGCGCGACGATGACCACCGGCCTCTCGGCCTCGTTGACCGCTTTGGCCACGCTCGCCGTCCAGTCCTCGCGCACCGGCTTCGACCATTCAGCCTGCTCGACGCGCCGCGCCGTCGACAGTTTCGATTGCCAGCGGGTTTGCCAATGCTCGGGTCCGGAATTGGTGTAGCCCGGAACGATCAGGATATCTGCGTCTTTGACTTTCATGGCGCTGAGATAGCGAGCGCGATTGCCTCATGCAACCGTCGTCGATGGCCAAGCTTCTGGTCATGATGGTGAACACCATGTTCGCTTTTCGTCGTCTTGTGTGAACGATTGCAATCGACGATCTGTCATCAGCAGAGAAAGAGCCGTGAAGGGCCGGGATTTTGGGCCTGACACGACGTACAATGATCGGCGGCGCCGGGCTCCTGGCATTGGGAGCTTCATCAAGCGTTGCCGCAACGGAGACAATGATGAGCGAATTGCCATTTGCCGCCACCACGCCGGTGAGCGTTGCCCGCGTCGGGCTGAAGGCGCGCGACGCCGAAAGCCTTGCCGCCTATTACCGCAGGGTCGTCGGCTTGCAGGAATTGAGCCGTGCCGACGGCGCGATAACGCTAGGCGCCGGCAGCCGTCCGTTGCTGGTCCTTGAGCCGGATTCTTCCGCCAAGCCGGACGATCCGCGCAGCGCTGGCCTGTTCCACACGGCTTTCCTGCTGCCCAGCCGTGCCGATCTCGGCCGCTGGATCAACCATGCCATATCGGACAAGATCGCCATCGAGGGCGCATCCGACCATCTGGTCAGCGAGGCGCTCTACCTGACCGACCCCGAAGGCAACGGCATCGAAATCTATGCCGACCGCCGTCCACAGGACTGGAAGTGGAATGGCGACAAGATCGCCATGGCGACCGAGCGGCTGAATATTCCCGCGGTCGTCGGCGAAGTGCCGGCTGGTGACGCCGGCTGGCAAGGCGCGCCGGAAAACAGCATTGTTGGCCATGTTCATCTGCGCGTCGGCAGGCCGGAAGAAGCGGAAGCCTGGTGGAACCAGGAATTCGGCTTCGACACGGTGGCCAAATATGGCGGCCAAGCGGTGTTCCTGTCGTCAGGCCATTACCATCATCACATCGGCGCCAATGCCTGGCAGAGCGCCGGCGCCGGCCGTCGCGACCCGTCGCGCTCGGGCCTCGCCTGGGTCGAGATGCGTTCGGACAAGGTGACCGGGGAAACGACCCGTAAGGATCCCTGGGGCACGGTGATCAGGACTGTGCCTGGAAAGGCGTGATCGGCGTCGGCACAGCCTCTTTCTCCCGTAAACGGGGAAAAGGGAGATTAAGCCTCCCCAAACACCCGCCTGAAGATCGTGTCGACATGCTTGGTGTGGTAGCCCAGGTCGAATTTCTCGCGAATTTCCGCCTCGGGGAGCGCGGCGGTGACTTCCTTGTCGGCCAAAAGTTCCTCAAGAAAATCAGCGCCTTGCTCCCACACCTTCATGGCGTTGCGCTGCACCAGCCGGTAGGAGTCCTCGCGCGACAGGCCGGCCTGCGTCAGCGCCAGCATCACCCGCTGCGAATGCACCAGGCCGCGGAACTTGTTCATGTTCTTCAGCATGTTCTCGGGATAGACGACAAGCTTGTCGACGACGCCGGTCAGGCGTGACAGCGCGAAATCCAGCGTCACCGTGGCGTCCGGCCCGATCATGCGCTCGACGGAGGAGTGCGAGATGTCGCGCTCGTGCCAGAGCGCTACGTCCTCCATCGCCGGCAGCGCCATCGAGCGCACCATGCGGGCAAGGCCGGTGAGGTTTTCCGTCAGCACCGGATTGCGCTTGTGCGGCATTGCCGACGAGCCTTTCTGGCCCGGCGAAAAATACTCTTCCGCCTCTAGCACCTCTGTGCGCTGCAGGTGCCGTATCTCGGTCGCCAGCCGCTCTATCGACGAGGCGATGACGCCGAGCGTGGCAAAGAACATGGCGTGACGGTCGCGCGGGATCACCTGGGTCGACACCGGTTCCGGCTTCAGCCCGAGCTTTGCCGCGACATGCTCCTCGACATAGGGTTCGATGTTGGCGAAGGTGCCGACCGCACCGGAAATGGCGCAGGTGGCGATGTCCTCCCGCGCGTGCACCAGCCGCTCGCGGCAGCGCGAGAATTCGGCATAGGCCTGCGCCAGCTTGATACCGAAAGTTGTCGGCTCGGCATGGATGCCGTGGCTGCGGCCGATGGTGACGGTGTCCTTGTGCTCGAAAGCGCGGCGCTTGAGCGCCGCAAGCAGGCCGTCAATGTCGGCGAGCAGGATGTCGCTGGCGCGGGTAAGCTGGACGGCAAAGCAGGTGTCCAGGACGTCCGAAGAGGTCATGCCCTGGTGGATGAAACGCGCGTCCGGGCCGACGAATTCGGCGAGATGGGTGAGGAAGGCGATGACGTCGTGCTTGGTGACGCGCTCGATCTCGTCGATCTTCTCGACGTCGAATTTCGCAGCACTGCCCTTTTCCCAGATGGTTTTGGCCGCTTCCTTCGGGATGACGCCGAGTTCGGCCAGCGCATCGCAGGCATGGGCTTCGATCTCGAACCAGATGCGAAACCGGGTTTCGGGCGACCAGATGGCGACCATTTCCGGCCGGGAATAGCGAGGGATCATCGGTCAGTCCTGATGTGTCTAGAGCAATTCCAGGAAAAGTGTGCAGTGGTTTTCCCACGGGAATTGCGAAAAAGAAGGAGTTAGAGCGGGTCGGCGGTTCCACCAAACGCTGAACCACTCTGGGTAGCCCGCGTCCTAACAGAGGCGGACGAAATGCTCAACGCCGCTGCTGCGCAAACCAGAGGCTGGCGGCAAACAAGGCGATGAAGCCAAGCGGAAAATAGAGCCGGATGCCCAGCACAACGAACTGGTAGGACGCTACCGCCATCGTGAAGGCGAGCTGAAACCCCCAGGTGAGGGTGAAGACGGGTGCATGCCATTCGGCATAGTAGGACCGGTATTGCAGGGCATAAAGCCCGTCGGTCAGCCCGATCGTCGCGGCGGCAAGGCACACCATTGCCGCCGCGAAGGCAACCTCCCGGCTCCTTCCGAGCGAGACCAGCCGTGCCGCGAACAGGCCAACCGGAAAGGCTGGCGCGCCTCCGCCCGCAAACAGCAGCGACACGGTGCGGATTTTCTCCGGCGTCATCCAATCATCCAGCAACAGGTTGATGAGCGCACTGGCGCCCATGGTCACGGCCCACGAGAGCGAGCCGAAAAGCGCCGCACGCCACCCTGGCAAGGCGCGGCGGACGACGTTCCAATTGCGGCTAAGTATGGATGCGTGCGGTGTCACAGGCGGCCGGTCACGGCGATCCAGCGGAAGTCCGATCCCTCGAAGCCATATTGGCGCACCGCGATCAGCACCGCATAGGCGCTGAGGCTATCCATGGAGAATGTCTGGACCGCGCCGATGCGGTAGCCGTTCGGGCAGCCGCGGCTTTTGGGGATAGACTTGTCCTCATGCAGCAATTTGGTGGCTCCGCCATCCTGCGCTTCGATGCGCAGCAGCCGGAAGCCATTGATCTCGCCCTGACTGTCGCAGCCTTCGGTGTTGTTCATGCCGATCTCGTCCAGCCGGAACTCGAGCGGTTGGTCGACCGGAGAGAAGATCGGTCGTGGATTGACCGCCATCCGGTGCGGATCGGCCGAAAGCTCGGTCACCGGGTTGAAGCCGGCGGTGATGCCGCGGTTGGCGCTCAACTCGGCCTGACTGACGATGGCTTCGCCCTTTTGCCGGGCCTGAAGGCGCGCCGCATCCAGCTTGGCGTTCTCGTCGTCGAGCCGGACCTTGATCGGCGTGCCCTTGAGAAAGCTGTCGGTGCTGGTGTCGATGTAATAGCGGTTGGCATAGGGGAAGCCCGACCCGTCCTGGACGCCGTATTCCTCGAAGGCGAACACGCCGCCGTCCTTGCTGAAGCCAAGGATTTCAAGCTCGGCGGCATCGCCAGCCCGGGCGGCGATCGGGGCGCCAAGCTGCGCGGCCAGGGGAACGGCAAACAGGAGAAGCATTCGCATCTTTTTTCACTCCGGTAGCCGTGATCGTTGCAATCCCTAGCACGGCCGAATCGAAACATCGTGCGGGACAAAACCCGATGCATCCAATCGGCTCGTCATTTGTTATTGTCGGCAATCCCAATGGAGAACCACCATGACCGACACCAGCAAGATTCGTGAGCATATGGAAGTCGTCGGCGCAGATGGCGTGCATATCGGCACTGTCGACAAGGTCGACGGCCAGCGCATCAAGCTGACCAAGGCCGACAGCGGCGAAGGCGCTCACAAGGGTCATCACCACTTCATTCCTCTGGCCCTGGTTGCCGAGGTCGATGGCAAGAAGGTGTGGCTGTCGGCGAATTCCGATGTCGCCGTAACATTCGAGGAAGAAAAATCCGATCCGGTCTGATCGTCAGATTCAGCCCGAACGCGACGACCAGACGGGAAACAGGTCGTTGTCGGCTGGCGTTGCGGCAAACACGCCGCGGCTGATGGCGCGCGCCATGGTGGCGCCGGCAGTGGCATAGAGGTCGATTGCCGCATCGGCTTCGAGCCGGATGCCGCTCTTGCCCGTCGCCAGTGCGAACACCAGGTCGCCGTCGGCCGGCGTGTGCGTCGGCCAGATGGCGCGCACGAAGCCGTCATGCGCCGACATTGCCAGGCGTTTCGCCGCGGCCGTGGTGAGAACCGCATCCGTGGCAATGACGGCGATGGTGGTGTTGCCGCCGGTTTCCATCTGCCCGCCTGCCTGCCTGTCGCGGTATTTCAGCAAGATGCTCCTGGCATCGGCAGGCATGGGCGACGGATAGCCGAGCCCGCCGAATTCGCCGCCGATTTCGAAGGGCGCTGCCCAGAAATGGCGGGTGCGGCCGACGGTCACCGATCCGGTCGGATTGACGGCTGCCAGCGCACCGATGGTAACGCCGGTGTCCAGCAGCGTCGAAGCGGAGCCCAGCCCGCCCTTGAGCCCGGCGGTCAAGGCACCGGTGCCGGCACCGACCGTGCCGAGCTGGAAATCTGTGCCGGCGGATTGCGCAGCCTCATAGCCGAGGTCGCGATATGGGGGATAACGACCCCAGTCCTTGTTCCCGCCATTGCGCAGGTCGAACAGGATAGCCGCCGGCACGATCGGCACGCGAAAGCCGCCCACCTCGAAGCCGATGCCGCGCTCGCGCAGCGCCGCCTGCACGCCGGACGCAGCGTCGAGGCCGAAAGCCGAGCCGCCCGACAGCACCACGGCGTGGATAGCCTCGACCGAATTGTGCGGTTCGAGCAGATCCGTCTCGCGCGTGCCCGGCGCGCCGCCCAGGATCTGGACACCGGCCACCGCCGGTTCGTCGCAAAGGATAGTCGTCACGCCGGATTTCAGCCGGGCGTTGGAAGCATTGCCGACGCGCAGGCCGGCAACGTCGGTGATCAGATTGCGCGGACCGGTGCGGAACATCAATTGCTTTCCAAAGGCACGAAGCGCGTGCCGTCGAAGCGGAAGACGCGGTAGGGGCTCTGGCTGAGGTCGCCCTTGGCGTCGAAGCGGACCGGACCGATCGCCGTGGTGAAATCGTGCCCGCTCAGCGCCTCGGTCATCGGCTTGTCCGGGGACAAGGCCGACGCTGCCTTGGCGATCTCCACCGCCGCATAGGCCGGCAGCGTATAGCCGTCCGGCACGATTTTCTGCGCGGAGAAGCTTTCCATCACTTTTGCGTCGGCGACATCGGCCCATTCGGGCGGCGCGATCATCAGGGTTCCCGTCGCATAGGGCACGTCTGCGGGCGGCGTGCGCAGGTTTTCGCCGCCGGCAAAAACGATGCCGGCCTGAAGCTGCGCTGCGTCGCGGCCCATAATGGCGATGTCGTCACCGTCGCCGCCGGCAAAGACATGCGTGGCGCCGGCCTTCTTCAGTCGCCCGATCATCCCTATCTGGTTGTCGAGTTGCGGCCGGAACGTGTCGACGAACACCGGCTTCAGCGCTGCTTGCTCGGCCGCGGCGCGAAATGTCTCCGCCATCTCGCGGCCGTAGATGGTGCCGTCGTCGATGATGGCGAACAGCTCCTTCTGCCACAGGTGGGTGAGGGTGGAGGCGACGGCGTTGCGTTCATCGTCGCCGCGCGGCCCTAGGCGATAGACCGGCCAGCCGGTCTTGGCGCGGCGGTCGGTGAGGCTTTCGGTGCGCACGCCGACGGTGATGACCGGGATATTGGCGTCCTTGAGGATCGGCATCGCCGCCTCGATGGCTTCAGTGCAGAGGAAGCCGACCACGACGCTGACCTTGGCCGCGGCAAAAGCCCGGGCTGCGGCTGCACCGCCATCGGCCGTGCAGGCATCATCTTCGGTCTTGAGTTCGACTCCGTTTGCTTGCGCCGCGAGCCCGGCACCGGCCTCGATCTGCTTGCCGAGGATGGCCGACGGTCCCGACAACGGAGCAACAACACCGATCGTCAGCGTCTGGGCGCTGGCGCCGCCGGCCAGGAACAGCCAAGCCAGCGCGGCCGATATCGTTGCCCCGGGTCGCATCCTGCCGAAGAGTTCCTCCCAAGCCCGCTATAACAGCGCAGGCACCAATTCCCGCCAAGACCTAAAGGCTGCCCGGCCTTGGTGCAACACGCGAATTTGGGGATATGGGCCAAGCACTTCGCTTGTGGCATGTCATGTCTGGCCATATATAGCGGTAGGGTTCTGGCTATGGACAATTCCCGGTGCTGAAGAAGAATGACATTGGACCGCAGGCCTATCGCGACGCGATGAGCCATTTTGCCGGCCACGTCCATGTGGTCACCACCGACGGGCCCGCCGGCAAGCGCGGCACGACGGTGATCGCTGCCTGTTCGGTGTCGGACACGCCGCCGACCATCCTGGTCTGTCTCAATCGCGAAAATGCCAATAATGAGCTGTTCGTGAAAAACGGCCGGTTTGCCCTGAACACGCTGGCTTCGCACCAGGAACCGCTGTCGGTCGGCTTTTCCGGCATCACCGGCCTGCCGGTCGAGGAGCGTTTCGCGCTCGGCGAATGGGATGTGATTTCCACCGGCGCGCCGACGCTGAAGGGCGCGCTCGCCGTGTTCGACTGCGAGTTGATCGACACCAAGGATCTGGCCACGCATCGTGTGCTTTTTGGCAAGGTGACAGGGCTTCGCATGGGCGATAATTTGCGGCCGCTGATCTACCACGCCCGCGGCTACCATGTCCTGGACAGCGGGGCGGCGTTCACGGAGAAAGAATGACCGCACTGAAACCGCGCCCCGTACCGCGGACGATCGACGAGACGCTCGATCTCCTGACCGGCGCGGATTATGTGGCGGACCGGTCGCTCGCGACGGTGCTGTTCCTGTCGTTGCGCATGAACCGGCCATTGTTCCTCGAGGGTGAGGCCGGCGTCGGCAAGACCGAGATCGCCAAGGTGTTGGCGCAGGCGCTTGGCCGCCGGCTGATCCGCTTGCAGTGCTATGAAGGCCTCGACGTTTCGTCTGCCGTCTACGAGTGGAATTACGCCGCGCAGATGATCGAGATCCGCATGGAGGAGGCGGCCGGCAAGGTCGACCGCTCCGCCATGGAGCGCAACGTCTTCTCGGAAAAATACCTGATCCGCCGCCCGGTGCTCGATGCGCTGACCGGCAAGACCGGGGCGGCCCCGGTCTTCCTGATCGACGAACTCGACCGAACCGACGAAGCTTTCGAAGCCTTCCTGCTCGAAATCCTCTCCGATTACCAGGTGACGGTGCCCGAACTCGGCACCATCAAGGCGCAAGAGCCACCGATCGTCATTATCACCACCAACCGCACCCGCGAGATCCACGACGCGTTGAAGCGGCGGTGCCTGTATCACTGGGTCGATTATCCCAATGCCGAGCGCGAATTGGAGATCGTGCGCCGCAAGGTGCCGCGAGCCAATCAGCGGCTTTCGGCGGAGGTGGTCTCCTTCATCCAGAAGCTGCGCCAGATTGAATTGTTCAAGGTGCCGGGCGTCGCCGAGACCATAGACTGGGCCGGCGCGCTGACCGAACTCGACAAGGTGGCGCTCGACCCGGAGACCGTTTCCGACACGATCGGCGTGCTGTTGAAATATCAGGATGACATTGCCCGCATCGGTACGGGCGAGGGCCGGCGCATCCTCGACGAGGTCAAGGCCGAGCTCGCGGCGGCGGAGTAGCGCGATGAAGGCGCCGGGTGCTTCCCCCAAAGAGGCCGACCCCAATGAGGCGACGGCGGACGGGCGCATCGCCGACAACATCGTCTATTTCGCCCGCACCTTGCGCAAGGCGGGCATGCGGGTCGGGCCGGCCTCGGTCAAGGATGCCATCGAGGCGGTGCTGGCCGCAGGCATCGGCTCGCGCGACGATTTCTACTGGACGCTGCACGCGGTGCTGGTGTCCAGGCACGAGGATCACCCCGTCTTCGACGAGGCCTTCCGGCTGTTCTGGAAATCGCGCGAACTGATCGAGAAATTGCTGGCGATGTTTTCGCCGGTGGCGCCCGACGCCAAGGAGAAGCAGAAGCCACGCGCTGCCGAAACCCGCGTCAGCCAGGCGATGTTCGAAGGTCATCAGAAGAACCAGCCGCCTCAGGAAGTCCCTGAGATCGAGGTCGATGCCCGCTTCACCTTTTCCGGCAACGAGGTGTTGCGGGGCAAGGACTTTGCCCAGATGAATGCAGCCGAAATGGCGGACGCCAAGAAAGCGATCGCCGAGCTGCGATTGCCTTTCGACATGGTGCGGACCCGGCGCTTCAAAGCCGATGCGCATGGCCGTCGTATCGACCCCCGTGCCATGATGCGCTCGGCCGCGCGCACCGGCGGTAAATTGATCCTGCCGAAATTCCGCTCGGCCCGCGAAGTCCACCCACCGCTGGTGGTGCTGGCCGACATTTCCGGTTCGATGAGCCAGTACACGCGCATCTTCCTGCATTTCCTGCATGCGCTGACGGAAAAACGCCGGCGCGTCCACACTTTCGTCTTCGGCACGCGGCTGACCAATCTGACCCGGCAGATGCGCCACCGCGAACCCGATGCTGCCCTTGCCGATTGTTCGGCGGCGGTGAAGGACTGGTCCGGCGGCACGCGTATTGGCGACACACTGGCCGAGTTCAACCTGATCTGGTCGCGACGCGTGCTGGGGCAGGGCGCGGTCGTGCTTCTGATCACCGACGGGCTGGAGCGCGACGATGTCGTCGGCCTTTCGCAGGAGATGGAGCGGCTGCACAAATCCTGCCGGCGGCTGATCTGGCTCAATCCGTTGCTGCGTTTCGACGGTTTTCAGGCACGCGCCCGCGGCGTCAAGGCGATGCTGCCGCACGTCGATGAATTCCGCTCGGTGCACAATCTCGATGCGCTCGCCGACCTTTGCGCGTCGCTGGACAAGAAGTCGGCACAGTCCGTCGATCCGCGCCGATGGATGGAAGCTGGCGCGAGGCACGCCGCGTAGCCATATGTTTTCCTGGCCCTGGAAAACAGACCGTGAGAGAAGCAACGATGAACGACAGTCTTTATCTCGATGAGGCCCGCGATCCGCTGATCATCGCGGAAGGTTGGATGAAGGATGGCAAGGATGTCGCCGTTGCCACCGTGGTCGAGACCTGGGGTTCGGCGCCGAGGCCTATCGGCAGCCATCTGGTCATCGATGCGGACGGCAATTTCCATGGCTCGGTCTCGGGCGGTTGCGTCGAGGGTGCGGTGGTGAGCGAGGCGATCGACGTCATCGACTCTGGGAAGGCCAAAATGCTCGAATTCGGCGTTGCCGACGAAACCGCCTGGCAGGTCGGCCTGTCCTGCGGCGGCCGTATCAAGGTGTATGTCGAGCGGTTGGGCTGATCTCAGATGGATCCATACGCCCTGAAAACCTTGAATGCCGAGCGCCGCGCCCGCCGCGCGGCGATCCTCGTCACCGATCTCGGTGATGGCCGCGACCGCATCGTACGCGAGGGCGACCAGGTCGCCGGCGACCTTGGAGCCGCTATCGCCAGGGCGTTTCGGTCAGGAAATTCCGGTTCCGTCGAGGCGGAAGGGCGGACCTTCTTTCTCAACGCGCATCTGCCGCAGCCGCGCCTGGTGGTGATCGGCGCCGTCCATATCAGCCAGGCGCTCGCACCAATGGCCCGGATTGCCGGCTATCCCCTGGAGATCATCGATCCGCGCACCGCCTTTGCCACGCCGGACCGGTTTCCCGATGTCGTTCTGCATGCCGAGTGGCCGGAAGATGTGCTGAAGCGCCAGCCGCTCGACAGCTACACCGCACTTGCCGCCGTCACCCATGACCCGAAGATCGACGATTTCGCGCTGAAGGCCGCACTCGACGCCAACTGCTTCTATGTCGGCGCGCTCGGCAGCCGCAAAACGCACGCCAAGCGCGTCGAGCGCCTGCTGGCGCTGGGCGCTGCTGCCGACCAGATCGCCCGCATTCACGCGCCGATCGGGCTCGATATCGGTGCCGCCAGCCCCGCCGAGATCGCTGTCGCGGTTCTCGCGCAGACCATCTACGCCTTTCGCTCGCGCGGCCTCGATGCCTCCGCATCGGCCCAAAGATCGGAATCGATTTTGGAGAAGCACGATGCGTAGGCTCAAAGCAGCAGAGCGTCCTTTGCGCGTCCAAGTGGACGCGCGGCGCTCTGCGGGCGCAGCGGCGTGAAGTTCGGTCCCATCCCCATTGAAACCGCCGAAGGCGCGGTGCTGGCGCATGCCACCACGGCCGGCGAAAAGCGCTTCCGCAAGGCGCAAAGGCTGAGTGCCGAAGACATCTCAGTACTCAAGCGGGCAGGCATCGTGCAGGTCGTCGCGGCCGTGCTTTCCTCGGATGATCTTGGCGAGGACGCGGCGGCGCAAAGAATTGCCGAGAGCATGAGGTTCAGCGGCATAGAGGCGAGACCGGCCGCCACCGGCCGAGTCAATCTCCATGCCAAGGCATCAGGCATCTTCACGGTCGATGCTGCGATGATCGACGCCATAAACGCCGTCGATCCCGCCATCACCCTTGCCACGCTGGCGCAGCATGCGCCGGTCGAAAAGGGTCAGATGGTGGCAACGGTGAAGATCATCCCCTTCGCGGTCGCCTCCACCTTGGTCGACATTGTTGTGAAAATCTGCGCCGGCGGCGAGATATTTGCCGTCAACGCCTATCTGCCGGTGCGCGTTGGCGTCATCCAGACGGTCCTGCCGGGCATCAAGCCCAGTGTGCTTGACAAGACGCTGCGCGTCACCGAAGCGCGGCTGGCGCGCTCCGGCGGCAGGTTGATGGCGGAGCGCCGCACGCCGCATGAGATCGCGCCCGTGGCGCAGGCCGCCGCCTTGCTGGCGCGCGACAATGACCTGGTGGTGATCTTCGGCGCCTCGGCGATGAGCGACTTCGCCGATGTGGTGCCGGCAGCGATCGAGAGGGCCGGCGGAACAGTTGTCCGCGCCGGCATGCCGGTCGATCCCGGCAACCTGCTGGTGCTCGGAACACTCGGCGGCAAGCGCATTATCGGCGCGCCCGGCTGCGCCCGCAGCCCTAAGGAAAACGGCTTCGACTGGGTGCTCGACCGGCTGGTTGCCGGCCTCGACGTCACCGCGAAGGATATTGCCAGCATGGGGGTCGGTGGGCTGCTGATGGAAATCCCGACGCGGCCGCAGCCGCGCGAACCGCTGCCGGCCAAGAGCCGGCTCAAGGTGGCAATCGTGCTTCTGGCGGCTGGCCGGTCGAGCCGCATGGGCGGCCCAAATAAGCTCATGGCGCTCTTCGACGGCAAGCCGCTGGTGCGCCGCACCGCCGAGCGCGCGCTCGCCTCGAAGGCATCGGGCACGATCGTCGTCACCGGCCATCAGCGCGAGCGCGTACGCGCGGCTTTGTCTGGCCTCGACGTCACTTTCGCCGACAATCCCGATTTTGCCGATGGCCTGTCGACCTCGCTGAAGGCCGGCATTGCCTATCTGCCAGAAGACACCGCCGGCGTGATGATCGTTCTGGGAGACATGCCTGGCGTTGTGTCAGGCGATCTCGACCGGCTGATCGATGCCTTCAGCAAGGCCGGAGGCAATTCGGTGGTCCGCGCCTCGCATCAGGGTAAGCGCGGCAACCCGGTGCTCCTGCCGCGCGCTCTGTTCCCGGCCATCGCCCATCTCGAAGGCGATACCGGCGCACGCCATCTGGTCGAGGCCGAGGGGCTCGATGTCATCGATGTCGAGATCGGCGAGGGCGCCTCTGTCGATGTCGACACCCGGGAGGCGCTCGAAGGCGCCGGCGGCGTGTTGCAGGATTGACAAACCCGAACTGAATTAACATGCCTTGAGGATGGCTTTTCTTCCGTCCACCTTTGCGCCTCTACCGCCCCCCTCTGGCCTGCCGGCCTGGCCGGCAGGCCAGAGGGGGGCGGTCACGCTCCATGCCTTTCTGATTTCGCTGTTTTTTCTGTTTTCTGCCGCCCAGGCCGATGCGCTCGAACTGAAACCCTTCAAGGACGATCTCTTCGCCTATCCGGCGACGTTGTCGACCGGCGACGGCGGCGCTTACACAGTCATCGACTATAGCGAGATGCGCGACATCAACCAGCGCGACGAAGTGCCGGAAAAGCGCGTGCATCCGCAGTACACCGACGTCAGTGTGCGCAAGGTGCAGCAAGATCTGATGCTGAAGACCGATGCCGGCGATGTCCGGCATATCGCCGTCGGCAAGACGGAAGGAGCCGGCATCATTGTGCTTTACCTGCACGGGCAGGGCGGCAGCCGCAAGCAGGGCGTCGACGATTTCACTTTCGGCGGCAATTTCAACCGCATCAAGAACCTGATGGCCGGCAATGGCGGGCTCTATCTCTCGCCGGATTTCCCCGATTTCGGCGACAATGGCGCCGCGCAGGTCGCGGCCTTGATCAATCACTACGCCGAACAGTCGCCGGGCGCGAAGATCTTTGTCGCCTGCGGCTCGATGGGCGGCGCGCTGTGCTGGAAGCTTGCCGCCCGCAACGACACCGGCCGGCGCATCAACGGGCTGCTGCTGCTCGGGTCTTTGTGGGACGAGAGTTTTCTCGCTAGTCCCGCCTTCAGGCGTCATGTCCCGGTCTTCTTTGGCCAGGGCAGCCATGACGTGGTCTTTCCCGTGGCGAACCAGGAAGCCTTCTTCCGCTCCATCATCGCCGGGTCGAAGGCCTATCCCTATCCGACCCGCTTCGTCCGCTTCGAGACCGGCACGCATGGCACGCCGATCCGCATGGTCGACTGGCGCGGCACGCTGAACTGGATGCTGTCGAAGGCGCCCTGACCGGCGCTGCCTGGCAGCCACTCAGCGCTCAGGGCGCGGTGTTGTAGTCGACGACCGTCTGTGGGTTCTCCTCGCCGTCATAGGAGGCATCGACGTCATACTGGACCAGCGAGAAATCGCCGTTACGGAACAGATAGGTTCCCGAATCGGAGGCATCGCCGACGCCGCGCCATTTGTTGAAAGTGGTTATCGTATGGGCGTTCGGGTCATAGTTGGAATTGGTGGCCCATCCCGTGGTGTGGAAGCCGATCACCGTCACACTTAACAGTTTGCCGTCACTGTTGTTGTTCTCGTAGCGGATATCGGTCTCCGGTTCGGCGAACTGCAATTGCTTCACGGCCGACAATTCGTCGGTCATGTAGTAGACCGAACTCTCATTGTAGGCCGCGGCCGAACAGGAGAAATGGAACAGCCGTGTTTCCTTGTCAGGATCGCCGGGTTGCGCATCCTTTTCCTTGTATTTGATCGAAAAGACCTCCGGCTCGCCGCCCAGGAACTGCTTGTCGCACTGGTCGCCATAGGTCGCCTGGAAGGCTTTCTTGACCTGCTCGAGTGCCGTATCCTTCTTCGGCGGCGGCGGGCCGTCGCCGCAGCTCGGCGGCAGCGCCTCCTCGAAATCCGCCGTTGAGGGTTTCAACGCGCCTTTTTCGATATGGATCGGATCGAAAGGTGGGGCGGCCTGGGCCTGTGCATTGACCTGGCGCAGTGTGTAGCAGCCGGCAAAGACCTTTTCGCCGCCGCTCTTGTCCGTGGCACGGATGGCGACCGGGACGTTGTAGAAGATGCTGCCGGCGGCTCCGTCGTCCGAAATAGCTCCGGTCGTGACCTCCACCTTGTTGGTGCCGTCATAACCCTTGACGAAACTTTCAAAATCTTTAGCCGGCTTCGTATCGCCATAATATCCCCAGGCGCGGGCGAATTCGTGCCGGTTGATGGCGCTGTAGAGCGAGCGAATGACCGCCTCGGCGCTCGAGCGGTCGTCTACATAGGGTGCTTCGGGCGCATCGTCGGCGGCTAGCGCCGCTTGGCCTGATATGGCAAGGGAGAAAAGGGCAGTCGCTGCGAGAAGGACGCGTCTCATCGGGAATCTCCGCTCGATAACGGAAATTCTACCACGGCGATTGCGGCGGCGTGGTGACGCGGACCCCACGGCGCTTGAAGAATCGTGCGCGCAGGCGCTACGTCGCTGCGCCGGCGTTCCGACCGGACAGGAGATCTGACGTGACGATATCGATGTATGAGGCATCCGTGCCAGTGTTTTCAGCCAGGCTGAAAGCACTTTCCAATGTGCTGGCGGCTGCCGAACAGAATGCGCTTGAGCGCAAGATCGACCCACAGGTGTTTTTGACCGCGCGGCTTGCGCCCGACATGTTCGCCTTGACCCGGCAGGTGCAGATCGCCACCGACCACGCCAAGGGCGCGCCGTCGCGGCTGGCCGGCCGAGAGGTGCCGAAATATGAGGACAATGAGGCAAGCTTTGCCGAACTCGAGGCGCGGATCGCCAAGACGCTCGCGCTTCTGGCGACGTTCTCCGCAGCGGATATCGACGGCTCCGACGACAAGGTCATCGAACTGAAACTCGGCGGGCGCGAAACGACGTTGGCCGGCATGCAGTATCTGCTGCACGTGGCCATGCCCAATTTCTACTTCCACCTCACCACCGCTTACGACATCCTTCGCCACAATGGCGTGCCGCTTGGCAAGGCGACATTCCTGGGATCGCGTTAAGGCGCAGGCATTCTGAGATGTCCCGAATCCGTCCGGGACATCTCGCGAGACACATCTAGCGAATGGACATTTCGCGGGCGACGCGCGGAAAATCGGCGGGCTTGATGCCGATATCGGCGCGGTCGGCATTGCTCATCGAGTGAAGCAGCGCGAGCGCCGCGCGGTATCGCAGATGTTCCTGCGGGCGCGGCCGGGCGAACATTTCCGTGAAGAAACCCATGATCAGGCTCCTGGTTGGTCCTCCACGGCCGCTAATATAGGTGAATCGTGACAATTGTGCAGTGCAGCATTTGCATGCCTGCTATGTCCGGATAAGTTTCCTAAAATTTTTTGCAACCCACTGAAACTTCCGCGCCGCACAAACCGTAAGCTTCGACGCTGGCTCATGGCCAGTTTTCTTCGCCACTCCTGGCGAATTTCCGGACTGCATGAAAATGCAGTCCGGCTTTTTGTTTTGAGGGACCGGTCGCGATCCTCGAATGGCTAAATTCATTAAGATCGGTGGTATGTATTTTTAACGAGCCGGGTCTATGGTCTGGAACCTGACAGCAAGGGGGAGGCTGACATCGCTACCAGCGCCAAGCGCGATTTCGCTTCGCTGCTCGACGACCTCTTCGTCGCCTCCGACAAGGGCGACGCTATCGAGAGCGACGAGGCCGGCGCGCGTCCGTCCATTCCGTTCGATTATCTGTCGGTCGCCGACGAACTCCATTCCGGCCGCATCAAGGTGTCGGCCGCCGAGTATCGCGAGGCCGGTGCTGACCTCGCGAGCGAATTCGCCGCCTTGCTCGAACACGCCAAGCTGGCGCTGGCTACCGAGGACCCAAAGCCCGAGGAAAAACTGCCGCCGATCGATCCGGAATCGATCGCGGCCGAACTGGGATTGAACCAGCCCAAGAGCGCCGCCGATTTCGGCCGTATGCGCCGCAGCTTTGCTTTCACCAACCATCCCGATCGCGTCGCCCCGCATCTGCGTCAGCGCGCCATGATCCGCATGCAAGTGGCCAACATGCTGATCGACGAGGCCAAGCGCCGCGCCGTGGCCGGCGCCCGCCGCTAGCTGAACATCGCTGGTTCACGCAAAAGTCGGCCTCGTGAGGGTTGGAGAGCGCCGCAGCTTTCCCTATACATGCAGCCTCCCTCCCGCACAGACTTTCCCTCCGGAGCAGAATTCCATGCACAAGCGCCGTCTTGGTCGGACCGATCTTCTTGTTACCCAGATCTGCCTGGGCACCATGACCTGGGGCCAGCAGAACACCGAGGCCGAAGGCCACGCTCAGATGGACCTGGCTTTTTTGCGCGGCGTCAATTTCATCGACACCGCCGAACTCTACCCGATCCCACCCAAGGCGGAGACGCAGGGACGGACGGAAAAGATCATCGGCAGCTGGATGAAGGCCAAGGGCAATCGCGACCAGGTGATCCTTGCCTCCAAGGTCGTCGGCCGCACCGCCAACAGCTGGTTTCGCGGCGACAGGCCGTCGCAATTGGTACGCGCCGATATATTTGACGCCGTTGACAAATCCCTGGCCAAGCTCGGCACAGACTATCTCGACCTCTACCAGATCCACTGGCCGGAACGGGATATCCCCTGGGGTGCCAACCCGACGCGCATCGGCGCCGTAGCGCGGCGTGCCGATGCCGATGGCGCACCGGCCAACGAAACGCCGATCGCCGAGACGCTTGCCGTCTTCGACGAACTGGTGAAGGTGGGAAAGATCCGTCATTTCGGCCTGTCGAACGAAAGTTCCTGGGGCGTCATGCGGTTTCTCGCCGAGGCCGACAAAGGCGTCGGACCGCGCGTTGCGTCGATCCAGAACGCCTACAATCTCGTCAACCGCACCTTCGAGGTGAACCTTGCCGAGGTCTGCGAGCGCGAACAGGTGTCGTTGCTGCCTTACTCGCCGCTGGCTCAGGGCTATCTGACCGGCAAATACGACCATGGCGCCCGGCCGGAGGGCTCGCGCACGCAGCTGTTCAATCGCGGCCAGCGCTACGAGACGCCGAATGCAGCGGAAGCGCTGCTCGAATACAATGAACTGGCGCGCTCCTTTGGCCTAGAACCGGCGCTGTTTGCCAATGCCTATGTGTCGAGCAGGCCGTTCGTTACCTCCAACATCATCGGTGCAACGACCATTCCGCAGCTCGAAATGGCGTTGTCTTCGGTGGATGTTGTCTGGACCGAGGAGATGCAGAAGGCGGTGGACGCGATCCACCAGCGGGTCGGCAATCCCTGTCCCTGATCGGCGGAGATGGATTATCATGGAATAACAAAGGGGTGGAGACAATGGCGGATTTTTCGATCGAGGCCGTGCGTGGACAATTTCCAGCGCTTTCCCTGGCCGACAAGGGCCGCCGTCGCATCTATCTCGACAACCCCGCCGGCACGCAGGTGCCGCAGGCCGTCGCCGATGCGGTGTCGCGCTGCCTGCTCACCACCAACGCCAATCTCGGCGGTTATTTCGAAACGACGATCGCCGCTCAATCCGTCGTCGACGA
Source organism: Mesorhizobium sp. 43Arga (assembly GCF_053714255.1). Taxonomy (NCBI): domain Bacteria; kingdom Pseudomonadati; phylum Pseudomonadota; class Alphaproteobacteria; order Hyphomicrobiales; family Phyllobacteriaceae; genus Mesorhizobium; species Mesorhizobium sp. 43Arga. The sequence goes on along the minus strand of NZ_JBSKBO010000003.1, from coordinate 521,292 downwards.
GGCGCATCAGGCGATGGCCGACTTCCTCGGCGCGGCGACCCCTGAGGAAATCATCATCGGCGCCAATATGACGACGCTGACCTATCACATGTCGCGCACACTCGGCCGCGCGCTGAAGCCCGGCGACGAGCTCGTCCTCACCCGCATGGACCACGAGGGCAATGTGTCGCCCTGGCTGCAACTGGCCGAGGATTTGGGCCTCGTGGTGCGCTGGCTGCCATTCGATGAAAAGAGCTGGCAGGTCGAGGAGGCGACGCTGACCGGGCTGTTGTCCGACAGGACACGGCTGGTCGCGTTGAATTATGCCTCGAACCTGACCGGTTCGATCAACCGGGTCAAAGCCCTGACCGCCATCGCAAAACGGGCCGGCGCCCTGGTCTATGTCGACGCCGTGCAGTTCGCGCCGCATGGCCTGATCGACGTGCAGGAGCTCGGCTGCGATTTCCTGATCTGCTCGGCTTACAAATTCTTCGGTCCGCATATGGGCATTTTGTGGGGGCGGCGCGAAATCATTGATGGCCTGAACCCCTACAAATGCCGCTGTTCGTCCAATGGCCTGCCGGAGCGGTTCGAGCTCGGCACGCCGCAGATCGAGCTGATGGCCGGCCTCACGGCGGCGGTCGACTATTTTGCCGGGCTGGGTGCGGCAGCGGGCGAGGGTGGTTCGCGCAGGCAGAAGATCTCCAAGGCGTTCGAAGTCTCCATCGCCTATGAGAACCCGCTGGCGCAAAGGCTGATCGATGGCCTGTCCGACATTCCAGGCCTGACCATCCATGGCATCACCGATCGCGAGCGGCTAACCGATCGGGTGCCGACGGTCTCCTTCACGGTCGACGGCATCGTACCGGAGACGATCGTGCGGCAGATGAATGCCGAAAACATCTTCCTGTGGTCCGGCCACAACTACGCCTGGGAGATCGTCCACCAGCTCGGCATTCCAGCCGAGCAGGGTGTCGTGCGCATCGGCATCGCCCATTACAACACGGCGGCCGAAATCGATGAGACGCTGGAGAGCGTGCACCGGGTCATCGCCATGCTCAGGCAGCTGCGCTCCTGACGCCAGGAGAAACCGTCACCGCACCTTGCCGCCGAACCCGGTGAGGAAGGCGGTGAGATTGTCGCCGAGTGCGTCGCAGAGATAGCCGCCTTCCTGGACGATGACGCTCGGCAGGCCGAGTTTGCCAATCGCCTCACCAATGCGGGAGAAGCCGGACGTCGTCACCGAAAGCCCGCCGAACGGATCGCCTTCGAAGGCGTCGAGACCGAGTGCCACCACCAGCGCATCCGGTGAAAAGGCGCGGATGCGCTGGAACGCAACGCCAAGCGCTTCCAGAAACGCCGCGTCGGCGGATTTGCGCGGCAAGGGCAAGTTGAAATTATAGCCGAGGCCGGGGCCTTCGCCACGCTCGTCGGCATGACCCCAGAAGAACGGGTAGAACCGCACCGGATCGGCATGCAGCGAGACCGTTAGCACATCGGGTCTGGCATAGAAGATGCCTTGCGTGCCGTTGCCGTGGTGCAGGTCGACGTCGAGGATCGCCACCCGCGCCGCCTGCTTGCGCAGCACCTGCGCCGCAACCGCCGAATTGTTTATGAAACAGAAGCCACCGGCGACATCGGCAAAGGCATGGTGGCCAGGCGGACGGCACAGCGCATAGGCAGCCTGCGCGCCAGCCATCACTGTTTCCGCCGCCTCGACCGCACTCCAGGCGCTCCACAGCGCGCTCTGCCAGGTTTCGCCTGAGATCGGGCAGGCTGTGTCGGCCATATGATAACCGGCCTGGCCGACCGCCGAGGCCGGATAGGAGCCGTTGCGCGCGATCGGATGGATGTTGGGGATCACTTCCGCCGAAGCGCCCTCGATGCGCTGCCAGCGCTCGAAAATATGTTCGAGGAAGTCGAGATATTCGGGCGTATGCACTGCGGAGACAGGGCCATGACCGTGATTGCGCGGCCGCTCGATCGTGCAGCCGGCAGATTTTACGCCGGCTAACAATCTCTCGACGCGCTCGGGCTTTTCCGGGTTAGGCTGCGCCGCACCACTGGAAAGAAACGCCTTTGGGTCGTGGCGCTTCTGCTCTTCGGCGTAAAAGGCCTTCATTCCTGCTCCTCTCGCGCGTCGGCGAAGGCAAAAAAGGCCTCGCCGATGATTTTCTGCGTCTGTTCGTAACTCGACCAGGCAATGCCCAGCCTCTCGTAGAAAGCCTTGGCGCCCTCATTGTCGGTGTCGACCGACAGCCTGAGATAAACGCCGCCGTCCTTCCGGCATTCCGCGGCCACGCGCCGCAACAGCTGCTCGCCGATCTTGCGGCCACGGAACCGGTCCTCGACATAGAGGTCCTGCACATAGACGCCGGGCCGCCCCATCCAGGTCGAAAAGATCGGGAAATACAGGCAAAGACCGGCGAATTCGCCGTCGACTTCGGCGATCAGGGTGGAGAAGGCCGGCTTGTCGCCGAATCCGTAGCGGCGGAGATCATCGGGTGTGGAGGTGATCTCCTGATGCGCGCCGATATGGGTGCCGAGTTTGAGAAGCGCGGCGTGAATGGTTTCGGCGTCTTCGATTCGTCCGGGGCGGATGACGATATCGCTAGTCACGGTCTGGATCTTGCCTGCCATGGATCAGGCCGTAGTTTCGACTGAACCGGGCCTATTCAGGAGAGCATCAAGGTCGCCGATACTGTCTTCCGAAAAGACGCGAATGCCATTGGCTTCCAATAGAGCGGCGGTCGTGCCGCGACCGGCTAGGCGCTTGCCTGAAAAACTGCCGTCATAGACGAAGCTGCTGCCGCAGGACGGACTGCCGTCGGTAAGAACGGCATAGCGGCATCCTGTTTCTTGGGCGAGTTCGAGCGCGAGCTGCCCGGCGTCGAGATAAAGTGCGGTCACATCTCTCCCCGTCTGCTCGACCACTCGCCCCTTGCCGTGGAGCACAGCGTCGGCTGTACCGTGAATTTCCGCTGCAGGACGCGGCGTGGAAAAGCCTGCGGCGACCTCCGGACAGATTTGCACGACCCGTCCTTCCGCCTGCCAGCGTGTCAGTACGGGATGACCGTTTAGGCGATAGGAGCCGTTGTAGCGGACATGGCTGCCGAGCAGGCAGGCGGAGACGAGAACCCTTTCCATATCAGCTCCTTCCTCGCTTCTAGAAAGCCACCCGGTCGCCGCCCTTCAGCGCCAACATCTCGCGCGCCTCGGGCGGCGTGGCGACCTCCAGCGACAGGCCGTCTAGAATGCCCCGGATGCGCCGCACCTGATCGGCGTTGGATTTCGCCAGCTGGCGGCCGTCATAGAGACTGTCTTCCAGCCCGACACGGACATTGCCGCCCATCGCCGCGGCCATGGCAATCAGCGGCATCTGCTGGCGGCCGGCGGCCAGAACGGAGAACTGGTAGCTGTCGCCGAACAATTTGTCGGCGATGCGCTTCATGTGGACGAGATTGTCCGGATCGGCGCCGATGCCGCCCAGAATGCCGAGCACGAACTGGATGAACAGCGGCCCTGACACCAGGCCGCGGTCGCGGAAATGCGCCAGCGAATAGAGATGGCCGACGTCGTAGCATTCGAATTCGAAGCGCGTGCCGCAACCCTTGCCCAGCCGCTCAAGCACGCCTTCCATGTCGGCGAAGGTGTTCTTGAAAATGGTGTCGCGCGTGGCCTCGAGCAACTTCGGCTCCCACTCATGCTGCCATTCCCTTGGTTTGTCGAGCATCGGAAACAGCGCGAAATTCATCGAACCCATGTTGAGCGAGCACATTTCGGGCTCGGCCCGCAACGGGGCAGCCAGCCGCTGGTCCAAGGTCATCAGCGACGAACCGCCGGTGGTGATGTTGATCACCGCATCGGTCGCCTGCTTGATGCGTGGCAGGAACTGCATGAACACGTTCGGATCGGCGGTCGGCCGACCGTCTTTGGGGTCGCGGGCGTGCAGATGCAGGATCGACGCGCCGGCCTCGGCGGCTGCGATGGCATCCGCCGCGATCTGGTCCGGCGTCACCGGCAGATGGGGTGACATCGATGGCGTGTGCACCGAGCCGGTGACGGCGCAGGTGATGATGACTTTTCGCGGCGCCATTCTTTACCTCCGGCCTTCGACTGGCAGGTCGAGCTCCGATGCCAGAACCTCCAGCGAGTCGCCGATGATGGAAATGATCTCGCCGACCTGTTCAGCGGTGACGATCATCGGCGGGGCGACCATGAAATTGTCGCCGTCGACGCCGCCCTTGACCCGGCGGCCATAGATGATCAGCCCGCGCTCATAGGCGAGGTCGAGCAGACGCTGCGTGGCTTTCTTGTTCTGGTCGATCGGCCGCAGTGTCTCGGGATCGGCGACCATCTCGGCGCCGGTCAGCAGGCCCTTGCCGCGCACGTCTGCGATGAAGGGAAAGCGTTTCGCCAGCCCCTTCAGCCCGTCCATCAGCACGTCGCCCATGGCGGCGGCATTGGCGATCAGGTTGAGCCGGTCCATCTCGCCAAGCACGGCAAGGCCTGCGGCGCATGCCAGCGGATTGCCGGCATAGGTATGGCCATGCTGGAAGCCGCCGGAAGCAAGCAGCGGCTGCACCAGCCGCATTGGTGCGGCCAGTGCGCCGAGCGGGGCGTAGCCCGAACCCAGCCCCTTCGACAGCGCGACAATGTCGGGCTTGCAGTTCCAGTGGTCGCCGCCGAGGAATTTGCCGGTGCGGCCGGCGCCGCTCATCACTTCGTCGTGGATGAGCAGGATACCGTAGCGGTCGCAGATTTCGCGGATACGCGCATAGTAGCTGTCCGGCGCAACAAGCGCCGCGGTAGCGGCACCTCCGATCGGCTCCATGATGAAGGCGACGACACTTTCCGGTCCTTCCGCGAGGATTTTGTCCTCCAGCATGTCGGCATAGCGGATGCCGCGCTGCTCCATCGAAAGATTGTCGCGGTCGCGCCAGCCAGTAGGCGCCGGCACGGTGGGCATCACCCGCATCATCGGCTCGAAGGTTTCGGCCAGAGCGTCGTCGCCGGTGATCGAGAGCGAACCCAGCGTGCCGCCATGATAGGAGGGGAAGCGCGTGATCACCTTCCAGCGGCTGGCCTGGCCGGTGGCAACCGCCCATTGCCGGGCCAGCTTGATGCAGGATTCGGTCGCTTCCGAGCCGCCCGAGACGAAGAAGATGCGGTCCATGCCTTCCGGCAGTTTGCCGGCAAGCTCACGCGCGAGTTCCTCCGCCGGCTCGTTCTCGAAATGCAGGCGATAGGCAAAGGTGGCGCGGTCCATCTGCCGCTTCATGGCATCGAGCACGTTGTGGTTGGAATGGCCGATATTGGCGACCATCGGGCCGCTCGAACCGTCGATAAAGCGGCGGCCGTCCCGCGTCCACATATAGATACCCTCGGCGCGATCGATCAGCGGCCGGCGCAGGCTGGACAGATAGAACAAATGCGACTGGTGGCGGGCTTCTGCGTCTGGAGCGGAAGGCTGGACTTTCGACATGTCAGGACTTTCCAAGGTAACGATCAAGGACATTGCGGGTGACGCGTTCGACCATCGGGTCTTGCCTTAGCAGGCCGGCCACCCACTCGCAGCTCCCGGCATGGAACACCTCGCCCCTGCCGCGTGGGAAATTGACGATCATGCCATTGCCGCGTTTGACTTTTTCCAAATTGGCGTCGCTCGCCTCGCCGAACAAAGTCTCGGCGGTGAAGCGGCCATCCTCGTCGGTCAGAAACTGGTCCTCGATCGGAATGTCGGCGCTTTCTTCGACCTGGCTGGCCATGCCGACGGCAAGAACCTGCAAGCCATCCGGCGCTCCGCTGGTCTCGGCGGGGTAGGGCAGGCCGCCGCGGATCTCGAAGTCGAGCCCGTCGACTTCGTAGCCATAGACATGGCTGTCGGCGCCGAGCAGGTCGCCGTAATAGATGCCGGTTCCAGCAAAGGCCCAGTGTTCCGGCCGGTAGACCGGAAAACCACGTACGCCGCGCGGCGCGCAGCCGCCCCAGCCGGCATAGACGCCGCGCGTCGCGTTGAGCCCGAAGGTTGCTGAACCCGGCCGGCCGATTTCCGGTGCTTCCCAGGAATTGGTGGCACGAGTGACGTCGCCGCCGCGATAGGCCGGGTCTTCGGCCCGGGCGCGGTATTTGTAGCAGACCTGCCGGCGGCCTTCGTCCTCCAGCCTGGTCTGCCACATGAAATTGCCGGCGAAACGCGCGGCATGGCCGCCGCGCTCGACATAATTGTCGACCGCGTCGCGCATTTCCCAGGTCCAGTATTCGTCATGGCCGACGAAGACGGCGCAGTCATAGCCGTCGAAAATGTCGGGCGAGACATGCAGATCGTGCTGGCTGGCGAGGTCGATGGCATAGCCGGCCCGCTCGGCGAAGCGGAAGAAGTGGCTGTCGTAGCTCGCCCAGCCGGACGAGGCGTATTTCTTTGAATGACCGGTGGCCAGCGCCCATTCCATATGGGGGTAGCGTGGCACCGTCTTGGGTGGCACGGCCACCTCGATTGGCACGCGCGGCGCATCTTTTGGCAGCACGACGAAACCGCGGCACCAGGGGCGCTGCGTGGACACAACAGGCGAGTACTGATTGCGGTCCGGCCCGGTGATGCCCTGATAATGGTTGGAGCCGCCCCAGGTGTTATAGGCAAGCCAGGTGCCCGTCGCCGCCACCTGCAGCACACGGCCTGGCTTCTTGCCGGGTTGGGGAGAGACGATGAAGAGATGGTGGCTGCGAATTGGGTTGCCGTCACGGCCATCAGCGGTCAGCGTTACCCGGTAGGCGCCGGACGGCCAGTCGCTGCCGACGCGAAATTCGAAGGACGCTTCCCAGCCGCAGCCCTCGGCCGAGCATTGGTCCGGGCTTTCCTGCCAGCGCGATGCAATACCCGATTTCTCGAACATTTTTGTCTCGCTGCCGCCGTCGCGAGTAATCGTCATGCCGAATGTCGGCGCTGTCGAACTGACATGCAGCGTCACCATCTCGCCGGCGCGATAGGAAAAGCGATCCGAGTAGCACCAGATTTCGCCGCGCTCGCCATCCATGCCTGGCCACTCATAGTAATGGCCGCGCACCGCCTCGCGGCGCTGCTCGGGCGTCAGTCCGAAATCGGGGAATTCGGTCGGCAGATGGGTCATGAACACCGGAAAGGATCGAAGGCCGCCATTTCGGCCATCTGCCGGCCAAGCGTCAAATGGAAACGATCGGGCCAGCAATTGCTTAGCCGCCCTTGGCCGCATCCGGCAAAGCGACTATTTCAGGCGAGGCGGTATGTTCCGCCTGGGGAGCCAGTATGCTGAGAGTGCAAAAGGTCAAGGTCGACGAGATCTACGTGCCGACGGCGCGCAAGAAGACATTGCACCCCGAGACCGTCCGCCATCTTGCAGAAGATATTCTGGAGAACGGCATGAAGACGCCGATCCAGGTCCGCCACGACGGCAAGCGCCATATCCTTGTTGAAGGTCTGCACCGGCTGGAAGCGGCCAGGTGGCTCGGCGAGACCGAGATCGACGCCTATCTGGTGCAAGCCAAGCGCCACTGACACCTCCTTCGTCCTCGCAGCATTGAAAGCCTGCCGGCAATTTTTCACTGACCTTGTCGGGTTGCGTTCTGTCGGCTCGTCCTTGGGACGGAAGCTAGATCAAACCGAGGAGACCACCTTGACCACCAAGCTCGACATCGCCCCCGCCAATGACCGCGAACTGGTTGTCGCGCGCATCATCGATGCGCGGCGCGAGAACGTCTATCGCTGCTGGACCGACACCAGGCTTTTGACGCAGTGGTTCGCCCCGAAACCTTGGACGACGCCGCGCGCCGAAATGGATGTGCGCACGGGCGGTTCGAGCCTTGTCGTCATGGCCGGCCCCGACGGCAATGAATTTCCGAACCCCGGGGTGTTCCTGGAAGTCGTTCCGGGCACGAAGATCATCTTCACCGATGCCTACACTCAGGCATGGGAGCCTTCGGAAAAGCCGTTCATGACCGGTGTGCTGACCTTTGAGGACGAAGGCGAGGGCCGGACCCGCTATATCGCGCGCGTCCGCCACTGGAGTGTTGCCGACCGCGAACGACACGAGGCGATGGGTTTTCACCTGGGCTGGGGCCAGTGCACCGACCAGCTCGAAGACCTCGCCAAGACGCTTTGAATCGGCAGGACGGAGGAAAACGACATGTCCAAGACCCTGCTTTTCGCCATTCTTGCTTCGGTCGCAGCGCTTCTCAGCTGTCCGAGCACCACAAATGCCGAGGAGGCAAAACCTGCCATGACCATCGAAACGAAACTGCCGAAACCCGAAAAGTCCGGCCTGCTGCCGGTCAACGGCCTGAATTACTACTACGCAGTCTACGGCAAGGGCGAACCGCTGCTTCTCTTGCATGGCGGTCTCGGCTCCATCGACATGTTCGCGCCGATCCTGCCCAAGCTCGCCGAAAACCGCACCGTGATCGGCGTCGACCTGCAGGGACATGGCCGCACCGCGCTGGGCGACCGGCCGTTCCGCCTGGAGGCGATCGGCGACGACATGGCCGATATCGCCAAGGCGCTCGGCTATGACAAAGTCGACGTCATGGGCTATTCGCTGGGCGGCGGCGTCGCCTTCCGCATGGCGGTCCAGCATCCCGAGACCGTGCGCCGGCTTGTGCTGGTTTCGACCGGCTATGCCGCCAACGGCTTCTATGACGAGATGCGCCCGCAGCAGGCGCAGGTGGGCGCGGCGGCGGCCGAATTCATGAAGGACACGCCGATGTACAAATCCTACGTCGCGGTGGCGCCGCACCCGGAGGACTTTCCGAAACTGCTCGACGCGCTCGGCATTTTGATGCGTCAGGACTATGACTTCTCGGCCGATGTTCCCAAGCTGAAGATGCCGGTCATGCTGGCCTATGGCGACAGCGACATGTACAAGCCCGAGCACGAAATCAAGTTCTACCAGATGCTCGGCGGCGGGCTGAAGGACGCCGGCTGGATGCGTGAGAACTTGTCGCAGAACCGCTTGGCGATCCTGCCCAACCGCACCCATTACGACGTCTTCTTCGCCCCTGAACTGACGGCCGCCGCACTGCCGTTCCTCAATGGCCAGACCAATGTGAAGAGCTGGGACGAGGTGGTCAGCGAAACGGAATGACGGAATGCCATCTCCGCCGGCTGTCTCGAGAGGGACGGCCGGCGGATTGTTTAGGAAGCTTTTGCCCGACGCGGCTGCCTGAGATGCTTGATGCCGCTCATCTCGACGAAATTCGTCGCCGACTCCCAGAGATAGTCACCGTATAGAAACGGTTCGAAAAGCTCTGCGCCGCTCAGCGGCAGCGGCGCGATCTCGGCGTTGACACGCGGCTCATAGAAAAACGGGATCGAAAACCGCGCTGTCTTCGGTGCGATCACCCGATGCCGCGTCGCCCGCACCCGCCCGCCGGTCCAGCGCTCCAGCAACTGGCCGAAATTGACCGCCAGCGTGCCGTCGGCGGGCGGCACGTCGATCCATTCGCCGGCGAGGTTTTTGGCCTGCAAGCCTTCGACACCGTCCTGCGCCAGCAAGGTGACGAAACCGGAATCGGCATGCTCGCGGCCGATGATGGTGCGAGTTTCCCCCTTGTGGATCACCGAGAAGTCAGGCCCGCTGAAGTCGATACCGGCATTGGCATCGCGCAGGGGGTAGCGGATCAAGCGCAGCGTCGAGATGCCATGCTCGAAATAGGGATCGAAGATCGTTTCCGGCAGGCCAAGCCCGCGCGCGATCGACCGCATCAGCGCGTTGCCGACCCTCTCAATTGCCCGATAATAATCGGCTGCCGCCATATGCCAGCCGGGCAGGGCGTCCTCGGCCGGCAAGGGCGTCGGCTCGCACAGCGGATCGTCCGAGTCCGAAACGCCGGCTGCATCGGCGATATCCGGCCCCATGTCGATGCCTTCCTTGTAGGAAACGGCTGCCGGCTGCAGCGGAAACCAGCCGCGATAGACATTCTTCCTGGTGCGGTCGAAATTCCAGCGCAGCAATTTCTGCTTCTCGGTTTCGGGAAGGGCGAAGATGCGCAGCAATTGCGCTCGGCGTTCCGGCGTCAGCCAGGCGTCTCCTGGAAAATTTCGAACCGCCATGAAGCCGATGCCCGAGGCCGCGGCCATGATGCGGGCGTCGGTGCGGTCGCGGCGAGGCGAGGGCGGCCCGAACAGATCCGCAATGCCGATGGTTTCGATGTCTTGCGTCACGGTCCCCTCATCACGGTAATCGATGAAACAGTATCAAAGCTTTTCAATTGACCCAATCCGTCCCGCCATTTACCTCGATCGCATACTCTCATCATGGATCACGGTGATGGCCAAACATCAGGGCGGGTGCCTGTGCGGAGCGGTGCGCTACAGCACCGACGCGGCGCCTATCAACGAACGCATCTGCCATTGCCGGCTTTGCCAGAAGGCGATCGGCGCCGCCTTCAATGCCCGCGTGCTGTTTCGCATCGATGATGTGACCATCGAAGGGCCGCTAGCGACCGTGAACACCTCGCCCGATCTCAAGCGCGGTTTTTGCCCGAGCTGCGGCACGACGATGTTTTCGCGGCGCGACTCCGCCGGCATCATCGGTATCACCACCGGCTCGCTCGACGATCCCTCTTTCTTCAGGCCACAGATGCATATTTTCACCGCCTCGAAACAGCCCTGGGTGGTGCTCGATGACGGCCTGCCGCAATATGAAGGCGCTCCGCTGCCAGGCTAGGTCTTCCTTCTCCCGCAAGGGGAAAAGGGAAGGCGGGACCATGACCAAAAATTGATCCAAAACATCACGCGATAGCCGGCAAAACGTCATTGGCGGGCCATCATTGTCTTCCTATCTATGCTGCGCGGGCCGGCATCGAGGAGACGACGGATGAACGACAGCATCAGCACCCTGGACGAGCTTTTGAGCGATCCGATGGTCCTGCTTGTCATGGAGCGCGACCGTGTGCGCCCAGAACAGGTACGAATGCTGCTTGAGCAGGCCCGCAGCCGGGCGCCCGATGACGTACACGCCGATCAGCCGGTCGTTCCGCCGGCCCATATTGTGGCCAGAAGTTGTTTCCAGCAATGGCTGCGCAGCTAGGCGCGGTCAGTTTGAGCTAGGCTGCAAATAGCTGTAATGGCTGCGGAAATAGGCAATCCTGAAGCCGAGGCGCGCATAGTTGCGATAGGCCGGGCCGTCGCGTTCCTCGTGCGGCGCCTCGATGTCGGCGACGAACAGTTTGGCGCCGGCCGCAATCCCGTCGCGCACCAGCGCTTCTCCAAGCACCGCGTCGAGATCGAAGCTCGGCGCCATGATGCCCGGCACCGGCGCGTCGATGCCGCTCCAGGCCGCGCCGTCGGCGCCGATGAACAGCGAGCGCACCGCGGCCACTGCTCCATCCCGTTTGGCCATATAGTGATGCCAGCCCTGTCGGCCGACCAGAGCCAGCAGCCAGGGTGAGGTGGGCAGCCGGTAGCTTTTGTCGATAAAGCCGGCCCACTCGCTTGCCGATGCTGCCCTCGTCACGCGTTCGACTGAAACCCCGTCAACCGCAAAGAGCGGCTCGGACGCGAGCGGTTCGGCCTCGCGATAAATCCGCTCCCAGCCGCCCTGGCGCTGCAGGCCGCGCGCCTCGAGCCAGCATCTGAGGCGTAATGGTTCGGCGTGTGGATTGACATAGAACCAGGGCCGCGAAATGCCGGCGGCGCGGTAGTGCGCCAGCAGCGCGTCGAGCTGGCTTTCGGAGGCCGGGCTGTCGACGCCGAAATTCTTCACGCAGTTGAAGTGGACGAACGGGATCGTCGTGCAGGTCGTCCAGGCGAGGTCGCCTTCTCCCGCTATCGAAAGGCCTTGTCGTGCGGCGAAATCGGCCGGTGCTGCGGCATAGAGGTCGAGCCAGGCGTTCACCTCGGCGCGCTCGATAATACGGCTGAGGTCGCGCGAGACATCGTCGATCGCGATGGCTGGCAAGTGCGGTTCGGGCAGGGGCTGTAATTCTGACAGGGCGGTCAGCATGGCTCTCCTCCGTCATTTAACTTACAGTGTAAGATTAGCGGAGAATAATATGAACGGGCGGCTTGTCAAGCGGCGCCTTACAAATCCGTAAATAGGATTCCGCGCATCGCGAGTCTATTGCTCGCGCGGACCGCTCTTCAAGATTCTCCGACGGAAAGGCTCGACATGGCTGACATCTGCACCCAGGGCGTGGATACGGGCTTTGTCGGCCTGGGATTTGCCAAGGTCGCCTTTCTCGGCCTGGTGCAAGGCATCACCGAATTGTTGCCGATTTCCTCGACCGCCCATATGCGCATCGTGCCGGCGGTACTCGGCTGGCAGGACCCGGGCTCCGCCTTCTCCGCCGCCATGCAGCTTGCCGCCCTTGCCGCCGTAATCAGCTATTTCTGGGGCGATGTCAGGGATCTCCTGTTCGGCTCGCTCGACGCGCTCACGCGGCGCGATTTTTCCGACCGGCATTTCCGGCTGGCGTCCTGGATCGTGCTGGCGACGATCCCGATCGTCATTGCCGGCGTCGCGCTATCGGGCGTTCTCAATGCCTGCAATTCGCCGCTGCGCAGCCTGACCGTGATCGGCTGGTCCTGTATCGCCATGGCGATCCTGCTGGCACTGGCCGAGATTTTCGCCCGGCACAGGCGCACCATTGGCGAAGCGTCGCTCGCCGACGCGCTGCTTGTCGGCGTTGCCCAGATCGGCGCGCTTATCCCCGGCGTCTCGCGCTCGGGCTCGACCCTGACGGCGGCGCTGGGGCTCGGCTTCAAGCGGGCCGAGGCGGCGCGCTTCTCGTTCCTGCTCGGGCTGCCGGCGATCGCGCTTGCCGGTCTCAAGGAGCTGTGGGAATTGCACAAGGTTCACCTCGACGCCCATGGCTGGTCGGTTCTTGCCACCGGGTTGATCGTCGCCTCGATCTCCGCCTTCTTTGCCATCTGGGGTCTGATGCGGGTGCTGGAACGCTTCTCCGCCTGGCCTTTCGTCATCTATCGCGGCCTGCTCGGCGCCGTCCTGCTGCTCGGCCTGGCGATGGGATGGCTGGCTTGACAGCCCAGTGTTGCGTGCCGGCATCAGTTGAGTGCATGAGTCGCTCCCTCGGAGATGTGATCGCCAGGGTTGATTGACTTCGGAATGTAACCGCCCTTAACATTCTGTTAACAAAACAGGTGGGTGGGGCCGGATGGCATCCTCGATGGGTTGGCGCCGAAAGGCGAAGGGGCTGGCGGTTGCGGTGGCCGTTCTCTGTTCGGTGACGGGTTCGGTCTATGCCGCGCCTGCTTCGATGGTTGTCGGCGGCTCGACCTCCCAGCCGATCGGCCACTATGATTTTTGCAAGATCCATGTCGCCGAATGCTCGATCCGCTCGCCCGACAGCGTACCGGAACATCTGACCAGCAAGCTGCTGCACGATATCTCGGCCGTGAATCTCTCTGTCAACACGCGCGTCAAGCCGATGAGCGACATGGACAATTACGGCAAGGACGAATGGTGGGCCTATCCGGACAATGGGTTTGGCGACTGCGAGGATTACGCGCTGGAAAAGCGGCGTGAGCTCAACGGCATGGGCATTGCCATAGCCAATCTTTTGATGACGGTGGTTCGCAAGCCTGATGGCGAGGGTCACGCCGTGCTGACGGTGCGCACCGACAAGGGCGACTTCATCCTCGACAATCTGACCGACAAGGTCCGCTTCTGGAACCAGACGAGCTATCGCTACCTGAAGCGGCAGGCGAGCGACAACACCGGGCACTGGGTCTCCATTCTGGGTGGTGACGAACAGCTGGTCAGCGCCGTCAAATAGCCGGGTCGGCTCCCCCGCGCCCGGCATGAACCTCGAACCGATCCTTTCGTGCCGGTCTTCCATGGTGCCAGCAAGTGGTGATAACCACCACAGCTGATCGAAGCTGGCATCCGCAGGCGCATGGACTTTCTGACATTTCTGAACTCGGCGCCCCTGCTGCTGGGCCTTGTCAAAGCCGCGCTGCCGCAGGCCGTCGCCAGCACGATGGCATTCAGCCAATGGTTCGTGTCGCTGCCGCCGTGCCGCGACTTTGCCTTCGAGGCGACCAGCTATCTCATTTGCGAGGTCGATCCGAAGCTGTATTCGATCGAACTGTTTTGGAAGGATCCGGCCGGCAAGCCTTTCCAATCGCTCCACAATCTCGACGCGGCCCAGCGCGCGGCCGGCCGCACCATGCTGTTTGCCATCAATGCCGGCATGTATCATCCCGACCTGAGGCCGGTTGGCCTTTATGTCGAGCGTGGCCAGGAAAAGGCCAGCGTGAAGACGGGATCGGGAAGCGGCAATTTTTCGCTGCAGCCGAATGGTATCTTCTCCATCAGCGGTGGCAAGGCCGCGGTCCAGGAGACTAGGGACTTCGTCAGGAAGCGGCCGTCCACCGACTATGCAACGCAGTCCGGGCCGATGCTGGTGATCGACGGCCAGCTTCATCCGAAATTCCAGTCCGACGGCACCTCGCGCAAGACCCGCGACGGCGTCGGGGTACGCAAGGATGGTGTCGCGGTCTTTGCCATTTCGAACGGCACGGTGAACTTCCATGCATTCGCCCGGTTGTTCCGCGATGCGCTCGGCTGCGACAATGCGCTGTTTCTCGATGGCACGATATCGAGCCTGTTCGCGCCTGCCATCGGTCGCAACGACGACTACTGGAATCTGGGGCCGATGATCGGCGTGTTCAGGAAGCGCGGCTAGGCGCGGACGGTTCGCTTACGCCGAAGCTTGAGCGCGATCACCGCCATGATGATCAGGGCGACGCCGATTGCCGCCAGCCCGAACAGGCTGGTCACATCGAGTTCGGGGATGCTGCCGGCGCCCTTGGCCACCAGCCAACCCGGCGACAGCACGACCGGAGCCCAGATGATCGCCGACAGGATGTTGGCGATCTGGAAGCGGCGCCGGTGCATGCCCATCATGCCGGCGACCAGCGGCACGGTGGCGCGGACCGGGCCGAAGAAACGGCCGACGAAAACCGCTGCGAAACCATAGCGGTGAAAGAACAGCCGCGCCCTGGCGACCTCGCGGCGGTAGCGATTGAGCGGCCATTTGTGGACGACACTGCGCCCCAACCATTTGCCGAGGAAGTAGGAGATGGTATCGCCGAGCGCCGCCCCGATCATCGCGGCCAGAAGCACCGGCAAAGGCTGGACGATGCCGGCCCCGACCAGGCCGCCGACGATGATGAGCACCGTGGTGCCGGGCAAGAGGATGCCGACCAGCACGAGCGACTCGCCGAAGGCCAGCAGCCCGACCACGAGGCCGGCCCACGCCTGATGGTTCTCGATGAAACAAACGCTCTGGTTGATGAACGCCTGCACGCAAGCTCCTGTTGAAAGCGTTTCTCAGCTGCCGCTATCGAGCAGGCTTCTGAGTTCGTCGAGCTTGTCGTTGACGAGCCAGCCGTAATAGTTCTCGACCGGCAGCTTGCGACCCTTGCCGCCGGCGAGCGCCGCGCGCAGGTCGGCCGCCCGCTGCCGGGGCTGGCCGACATTGTAGAGCGTGGCCGTGATGCCTGGATTGTCCGAGATGTCGAAGCCCTGTTCCTTGTAGGCGTCGATGGCGTCGCGCACGATCGCGGCGATGTAGACTATGCTGCGGTCGGGATCCATGACATCGCGATAGATCGCCCGCGGATGGTCCGGCGTGAGCTTGTCGTAGCCGCTGACCTTGTTGACCAGATCGGTCACCTCGAGCGCGGTCAGCGGGCTGATCTGGCCGAGGCCGAATGTCTGGCCGGCGAAGAAGGGCTGGAAGAAGGCCTGTTGGAAGGTCTGGGCGTCGTAGGTGACGCCGTCGACCGTCTTGCCGCGGAAATGGTCGACCCAGACCCTATCGCGGCAGCTCCACAGGGAGGCACTGTCTTTCGCCTCGGCGCAGCCTGCGAATTCCGGCCGCTGGACAAAGCTCTGCACCGGCACGCCCTTGTAGCGGAAGGCAAAGTCGAGACCGGAATAGGACAACGCCTTCACATAGTAGGTCTGGACCGAGCCGACAGCCGTCACATTGTAGGTGTGTTCGCCGACCAGTGCGCCGACAATATGGATAGGGTCGATATCGTAAGCCGCCGCGACCTGCTTGATATGCGCCACCAACTTCTTCTCGCGTTTCAGCAGCGCGACGATCTTCTTGTATTTTTCCGCGTAGCTGGTCTTGAAGGCGCGGGTTCGCGTCGCCGAGGCATCCGGGATTGGTGGCTGCGTTTCGGAGCGATTGCCGGGGGGAACGACGATCAGCGCGCTGGCATGCGCGGCCTCGGCCAGCAGCGCACCGCCGCAGGAGAGGGCCGCGAGCAGGGGGACTAGGAGAAGCCGCTGCAACGCAGTCATCGGGTGCCTTTTCTAGAAATCGTGGGAATGCCTGCGGCAGACGCCGCCTTCCGTCTCAACAGCCACATCATGGCACTGTCAAGGCTGGGCCGGCGGCGTCGACGGCGAATGTCTGAAACGGGTCACAGTCATGGTAAAAAACTTGATTCAAACTTTATTGGTAATTTCTCGTTCATAACTGGCCCGGTTGTCCGTCGGCCGTTGCCTTCGGTCTGTTGTGTTTTGAGTACAGGTCCAGATGCGGTTACCAGGCGCCATCAGTTTCGTGATCGCATCGCTGTGCCTCGCCGGCTGCTCGTCGACATCGGGCATGGACGCCCTCGACATGCAGAAGCCGTCGAATGAAACCACCAGCTCGGTGGTGCGGCCAAGCGCACCGATCGCATCGGTTCCGGTGAGCAAGGCCAGCAATGCGCGCAAGCCGGCCGAGGCCGCGCCCGAGGACGGTCCTGACCGGCCCTTTGGACTGGCCGAGGAAGAAACCGTGGCGCTTTCGGCGCCTGAATTGCCGGACAATGTCGATCCGCCCGTTGAGCCCGCGGCCCTGGTCTCGCCACCGAAACTCTTGTCGCGCGCCGCACCGTTGATGCTTGCGGGGCCGGTCACGCGCTATGGCTTTCGCGATGCCAAGCCGATCAATTTCGGCCGCTCATCGCCCCGCCACCTTGCCGTGCACGGGGTCGACGTGTCGCGCTGGCAAGGCGACGTGAACTGGGAAAAGCTGCGCGCCCAGGGCGCCAACTTCGCCTATATCAAGGCGACCGATGGCGGCGACCATCTCGATCCGATGTTCAACAGGAACTGGCGCAATGCCGATGCCGCCGGGCTCAAGCGCGGCGCCTATCATTTCTTCTACTGGTGCCGCACCGCCGGCGAGCAGGCCGACTGGTTCATCCGCAACGTGCCGAAGGTCGATGGTGCGCTGCCGCCGGTCATCGACGTCGAATGGAACGGCGATTCCAGCTGCCAGCGGCGCCCATCAAGGGAAAAAGTGCTGGAGAAGATGCAGGTGTTCATGGACAAGCTTGAACGGCATTACGGTCAGCGTCCGATCATCTACACATCCCCGGATTTCTATCGCGACAACCTCCAGGGCGCTTTTCTCGACTACCCGTTCTGGCTGCGCGCGGTGGCACGGCACCCGTCAAAGGTCTATCCCGGCCGCAAATGGCTGTTCTGGCAGTATTCCGGATCCGGCCTGTCGCACGGCGTGACCGGCCGCATCGACCTCAACGTCTTCCATGGCGACGAGCGGCAATGGCGCGCCTGGGCCGGTGGCGGCGGCCGTCAGATGATGGCCGACGCGGACTAGGGCTCGCATCGCCCTTCGCTCGGGTTCTGCCGCCTATTGGAGCTGGTCGCTTCCGGCATTCTTGTCCTCGCTCAGCCGCAGCTGTCTCCTCAACGCCATGATCTCGGCAATCGCGGCGTCGATCATGGTGAGAAGTGTCAACGTGTCGTGCTGAGTTGGATCGGCTCTGACATAGGCGAGCTGGTTGACGATGTCGGTGTCGTCGTCGGTTTCGTCACTCATGGCCACCTTCCGGCTATCCTCGCTGAGAATTTCTCCATCGGATCGCATCGCTCGTCAAATTACCCATCCATCACGTCATCGTGTCGACGGCATTTGCAACGCTGCGGCTGCTAACGGGCCGCCAATCCCACCGGTTCCGCCCGGCGCTCTTCTTGCGCCCGAATCTCGGCGGTCTGGGCCAGCACCCAGTCGCGGAACACCTTGATCTTCGGCACGTTGCGGCGGCTTTCCAGGTGCACCAGCCAATAGCCGTCGCCGTCGGATCCGAGGACCTCGAAGGGCTGTATCAACTGGCCGTTCGCCAGCAGGGCGCTGTAGATATTGCGGGTAAGGATGGCCGCGCCCCGATCGGTCAAAGCCGCCATGGCGTCGTAGGCCTGCGAACCCAGCATCGGGCCCGCAATGACGCGATCGGGCTCGAAGGGTACCCCGGCTGCCTCGAACCAGATTTTCCACCAGGGATCGTCGGCACAGCACAGCGGCACCTTGTAGAGGTCCTCGGGGCGGCGGATGCCACCCACGCTCTCGGCCAGTTTTGGACTGAGCATGGGCGTGTAGTCGGCCTTGAACAAATAGTGCGCCGTCAGGCCGGGCCAATTTCCGGTGCCGGTCCGGATGCCGATATCCATGTCCTCGCGTGTGAAATCGACCAGCCGGGGCGATGTATTGACCTTCACGGCAAGATCGGGATGCATCAGCTGGAATGTTCCAAGCCACACGGCCAGCCAGTTCGTCGCGAAGGTTTCCATGGTCGTGACAGACAGCACGCCGGTCGCTCCACCCTTGGTGGCGACCCAGGCATCCGCCAGCGCCGAGAACGCGCCGGATGCATGCGGCGCCAGCTGCTGTCCGGCCTCGGTCAAGGCGATCTGCCTCGTTTTTCTTATGAAAAGCGGCGTTCCGGCGCGTTCTTCCAGCACCTTGATCTGATAGCTGGCCGCCGACTGGGTCATGCCGAGTTCTTCTGCCGCCTTGGTGAAACTGCCCAGCCGTGCGGCGGCTTCAAACACTCGGATGGCCCCTAAGGGCGGTAGCTCCCAACTCATGACGCATCAATCCTCCTGATGCATAGTACGCGACGTTCGATTGGAATCCAAGACCGCGAACAGGCATGATCTGGTCATCAACCCGAACCCGAAAGGACCACGGCAATGACCCTCTACAACACGCTTCGTCGCCCGGTGCTCGATCTCTTCACCGCGCCGTTCAGGCCCAGCCGGCGCGGCCTGCTTGACCAGCGTTCGCTGTCGGATCATTTCCTGCGCGACATCGGTGTCCTTGACGGCCACGTGCCTCCCGGCACCATTCGCTGAAGAAGCTTTTTTTGGCTCACATGGATGCAAGGGAGGGCAAGATGGATTTGTTGTCGCAGGCTCTGGCGAGGAGCCGTCAAACGATCAGCGCCTATGAGGACTATGCGGATCGCTACGATGCCATCGTGCGGCATGTCCCCAACGAAAGAGAGCAGGCATCGCTGAAGCGGCTTGTGGCGATTGCCGGCACGTCAGGCCGGATTCTGGAAGTCGGGTCCGGAGCGGGCTACGACGCGGACTTTCTGGAGGCCCTGGGCGTCAAGGTCCGCCGCACCGACGCGACGAAGCGCTTTCTCGAACTGCAGGCCGCGCGCGGCAAGCATGGTGAGCTTCTCGATCTCCTCACCGACGATCTCGGCGGCCCCTATGACGCTGTCCTCGCGCTCGCCGTCCTGATCCATGTGCCGCGCGACCAGACCGACCAGGTGCTTGCCAAGGTAGCGCAGTCGCTGCGGCCAGGCGGTGCCTTCCTCGTATCGATGCGCAATGGCGACGGCGAGACGGACAGCAACTATCACACTGTTTTGTGGCGCAGGGACGACTTCGCGGCCCGTCTTGAAGCCGCCGGCCTGGTGCTTCTCAGGGACGATTTCAACATCGGCCGCAACAGCGAGGAATGGAACACCTTCCTGGCTGTGAAGGCGGCTTGAAGGGACCTTTTCCCTTCACCCCTTGTGGGGCCCCTAGGATGAGGGGTGTTCCAGAGAACACCAACGCCTCACTTCGCTGGAACACCCCTAAACCGTCTCGGCGCTATCCCGCCGATCCACCTTCTCCCACAAGGAGAGAAGGAAAGGGCGCGTCACCCCTCGTTGATCATCGCCTCGATATTATAGCCATCTGGATCGAGCACGAAGCAGGCGTAATAATTCTCCGCGTAATTCGGACGCGGCCCGGGCGCACCATTGTCCTCGGCGCCCGCCTCAAGTGCCGCGCGATAGAAGGCCTCGACCTCCGCCTTGTTCTTCACCCGGAAAGCGACATGGAGATGGGTGAGCGGCGACGCCTCGCCGGCGGCGGAAGCTGCTATTCGTGCGCGCTGGCCAGGACGAGCCGTTGTTCGACGAGCAGACGCTGCGAGTGTTGCCCGCGGGGTAAGCGCCGAGTTCCTGAGCGCGGTTGCCTACCCTATGCCTCTACGTACTCTGCGAGGCTGACGCCTTTTGGCACGTCCAGCCCATCTGCGCGCAGACCCTCAATGTGGAAGCGTATTGCGTCGCGAATTTCGACTTCCACTTCTGGCACGGTCGCACCAGTCGCAATGCAGCCCGGTAAGTCCGGCACATAAGCGGAGAAATTGTTTCCTGCTTTTTCGATCACGACCGCGTAGCGCATATAGTCACTCCTTCAAACCGGACTGCTTAAGGATGCTGTTCAGTGTGCCTGGCGCAACCTCTTCAGACGGCTTGCCGGCCACGGTGACGCGGCCGGCTTTGATTTTGTGCTTATATTGGCGATGGCTGCCCTTGGTTGCAACCAGATACCAGCCGTCGGCCTCCAGCAAGCGAATAACCTCGCGAACCGTGAGCCGAGGTGGCATCAGGCCTCAACTGCACCCGCTCGTGGCGCCGCACGTGTCGCACTTCTCACAGGTCCCGTTCCGCACCATCGTGAAATTCTGGCACTCGGAGCAGGAATTGCCGGTGTAGCCTTGCAGCAGTGACTTGGCGCGGCGGTCGGCGGCGAGTTTCTTGGCTTCGGCGGCTTCGTTCGCTGCCGCATCGGTGAACAGTGCCGCCGTGGCGTCCGAAGTCTCCGAAGCGGAGCCCGCCGCCTCCTCGAAGGCGATGTCCTCGGCCAATTCCTTGGCCCGCTCCTCATAGTCGCGCTTGTAGGCGATCGCCTCGTCGCTGGCCGGCTTCAGGGCCAGCACGTTGGAGCCGGAGAAGGCGGTCGGCGCCGAGCGGGCAGGGATGCCGGCGCCGGCAAAGCCCTTCGGCTCGTTGCCGATTGCCCTCGACACCAGCTTCACCGGCGAACCGCGGGTCAGGCCCTTGGAGACGGCGTCGGTCTTGCCTTCGCTGATGCCGCGGCCGAGCGCGGTGTTGGAAAAGTCCGACTGGTCGACATGGGCGAGGTCGTTGCGGCCGAGATAGGAGATGGCGAGTTCGCGGAACACGTAGTCGAGGATCGACGTCGCGCTCTTGATGGCGTCGTTGCCGATGACCATGCCGGCCGGCTCGAACTTGGTGAAGGTGAAGGCGTGCACATATTCGTCGAGCGGCACGCCGTATTGCAGGCCGAGCGAAATCGCGATGGCGAAGTTGTTGAGAAGGCCACGCAGCGTGGCGCCTTCCTTGTTCATGTCGATGAAGATCTCGCCGAGGCGGCCATCATCATATTCGCCGGTGCGCAGGAAGATGGTGTTGCCACCGATCTTGGCCTTCTGCGTATAACCCTTGCGGCGGCCGGGCAGCTTTTCCTGCTCGCGCGAGACACGTTCGATGATGCGCTCGACGATCCGCTCGGTGATCTGCGCCGCGCGCGCCGCGGCCGGGGCCTGGATCAGCTGCTCGACGGCTTCGTCCTCATCCTCCTCGCCGTCGGCGAGCAGCGAGGCATTGAGCGGCTGCGACAGCTTCGAGCCGTCGCGGTAGAGCGCGTTGGCCTTCAGCGCCAGCTTCCACGACAGCATGTAGGCGCCCTTGGCGTCCTCCACTGTCGCATCGTTGGGCATGTTGATGGTCTTGGAGATGGCGCCCGAGATGAAGGGCTGCGCGGCGGCCATCATCTGGATGTGGCTGTTGATCGAAAGCGAGCGCTTGCCGATCTTGCCGCAGGGGCTGGCGCAGTCGAACACGGCGAGGTGTTCGGCCTTGAGGAAGGGCGCGCCTTCCAGCGTCATGGCACCGCAGACATGGATGTTGGCGGCCTCGATGTCCTTCCTGGAGAAGCCCAGCGCCGGCAGCATCTCGAACGAGAAGTCGTTGAGCTGCTCGTCGGTGAAGCCGAAGGTTTCCTTCACCCAGTCGGCGCCGAGCGTCCACTGGTTGAATACGAACTTGATGTCGAAGGCCGACTTCAGCGCCGCATTGAGTGCGGCGATCTTGTCATCGCTGAAACCCTTGGCCTTGAGCGAGCCGGGGTTGATGCCGGGCGCCTGGTTGAGATTGCCGTGGCCGACCGCATAGGCCTCGATCTCGGCGATCTGGCTCTCGGAATAGCCGAGCGTGCGCAACGCTTCCGGCACTGCGCGGTTGATGATCTTGAAGTAGCCGCCGCCGGCGAGCTTCTTGAATTTCACCAGCGCGAAATCGGGCTCGATGCCGGTGGTGTCGCAATCCATGACCAGGCCGATCGTACCGGTCGGCGCGATTACGGTCGCCTGCGCATTGCGGTAGCCGTGCTCCTCGCCAAGTTCGATGGCGCGGTCCCAGGCGGCTTTCGCATGCTCGGCAAGCGCCTGCTGCTTGAGGTCGGAGGCGACCAGCGGCACCGGATTGACGGCGAGCTTCTCATAGCCGTCCTTGTCGCCATAGGCGGCGCGGCGATGGTTGCGCATGACGCGCAGCATGTTCTGGGCGTTGCGGTCATAATCCGGGAAGGCGCCGAGTTCGGAGGCCATTTCCGCCGAGGTGGCGTAGGCGACGCCGGTCATAACAGCGGTGAGCGCGGCGCAGATGGCGCGGCCCTCGTCGGAATCATAGGGAATGCCCGAGGTCATCAGCAGGCCGCCAATGTTGGCGTAGCCAAGGCCGAGCGTGCGGTAGTCGTAGGAGAGCTTGGCGATCTCCTTCGACGGGAACTGCGCCATCATGACCGAGACTTCAAGCACGATGGTCCACAGCCGCACCGTGTGCTCGTAGGCAGCGATATCGATCGTGCCGTCGGCATTGCGGTAGGGCAAAAGGTTGATCGAGGCGAGGTTGCAGGCCGTGTCGTCCAGGAACATGTATTCCGAGCACGGGTTGGAGGCCCGGATCGCACCGGCCGAAGCGCAGGTGTGCCAGTCGTTCATCGTCGTGTTGAAATGCAGGCCCGGATCGGCCGACGCCCAGGCGGCGTAGCCGATCTTTTCCCAGAGATCCCTGGCCTTCAGCGTCTTCAGCACCTTGCCGTCCTTGCGGGCGGTCAGGTGCCAGTCGGCATCGTCCTCGACGGCGCGCAGGAAATTATCCTTAAGCGACACCGAATTGTTGGAGTTTTGGCCCGAAACGGTCAGGTAGGCATCCGAATCCCAGTCGGTGTCGTAGGTCTTGAACGACATCGAGGTGTAGCCCTGCTTGGCGAACTGGATGACGCGGTAGATGTAGTTCTCCGGCACGGCCGACTTCTTGGCCGCCTTGATCTCGCGCTTCAGCGCCGTGTTGATGGCCGGATCGAAGCAATCGTCGTCATGGCCCTCGCAGTTGACGCAGGCCTTCATGATGGCTTCGAGATGCTTCTTGACGATCTTGGAGCCGGTCACCAGCGAGGCGACCTTCTGCTCTTCATTGACCTTCCAGTCGATGAATTCCTCGATATCAGGGTGGTCGGCGTCGACGATGACCATTTTCGCGGCGCGGCGCGTCGTGCCGCCCGACTTGATGGCGCCGGCGGCCCGGTCGCCGATCTTGAGGAAGCTCATCAGGCCGGACGAACGGCCGCCGCCCGACAGCTTTTCGCCTTCGCCGCGCAGCAGTGAGAAGTTCGAGCCGGTGCCCGAGCCGTATTTGAACAGGCGCGCCTCGCGCACCCACAGATCCATGATGCCGCCCTCGTTGACGAGGTCGTCCTGCACGCCCTGGATGAAGCAGGCATGCGGCTGCGGATGCTCGTAGGAGGACTTCGACTTGGTCAGCTTGCCGGTGAAGGGGTCGACATAGAAATGGCCCTGGCTCGGACCGTCAATGCCGTAGGCCCAGTGCAGGCCGGTGTTGAACCATTGCGGCGAGTTCGGCGCGACGCGCTGGGTGGCCAGCATGTAGGCAAGCTCGTCGCGGAAAGCGCGCGCGTCTTCCTCCGACTTGAAGTAGCCGCCCTTCCAGCCCCAGTACGTCCAGGTGCCGGCCAGCCGGTCGAAGACCTGGCGGGCGTCGATCTCGGAACCATAGCGTTCGGCTTCCGGCAACTTGGCAAGTTCGGCCTCATCGGCGACGGAGCGCCACAGGAAGGAGGGGACGTCGTTCTCCTCGACCTTCTTCAGCCGTGCGGGGACGCCGGCCTTGCGGAAATATTTCTGCGCCAGGATGTCGGCGGCGACCTGGGAGAACTGCGCCGGCACATCGATGTTGTCGAGACGGAACACCACCGAGCCATCCGGATTCTTGATCTCGGAAAGCGCCTTGCGGAATTCGATCTCCGCATAAGCCGATTGCCCTTGCTTGGTGAAGCGACGCTCGATGCGCATTGGTCCGGTCCTTTTGTCTATATATAGCGCTTTTGCCCAGGGATTGCTCCCCCTGACGCGAAACGCGCATGTCCGCCGTCTGCCGGCGTTCGAAAACGGCCGGCTCTCCATTCCGCGATCTCCGCCAGCACTTCCTGCCTGGGCTTCCCATGAAGCCTCTGTCACAACGCGCCGGGGAACTCCGCGGGTCCCTCAAATCTGATTTTTTCGATTCCCTCACTCGAGGGAAATTCACACTATCTAGCGTCGAACCTACCTGCAAACACTAAATATAGTATTAACAGACAATTTATTCCAGTCCGACAATTCTCCCTTTCGTCGCCCCACCACCCCACAACCCCAACGCTTCCGCCGGCCTCGTAAACAGGCGGAAATGCGGGCAAAAACGCACATAATCCGGGAAAAAGACCGGGCTCAGAACTTTCCGGTCGCACTCTCAACAGGAGCGCATGGCCTATAAAAGGCGACTCGTTTTGCGCCGTCAAGGATTCGTTTGCGTAGCTTTTGTGACCCCAACATCTTGTGTGTCACACATGTGGATAACGGGGATAGAAATGCGCCGCCGCGATTGCCGTTTCGAGCGGCGGATCTGCGGTCTTTGACCACCAGGAGGCCTCCGCCGGGGGGCAAAATCTGGTCGGCCGCGAAACCTGACGGGCCGATATGCCGGATATCAGCCGTAATGCAGCTTCGGCTTCGGCTCGGTGCCGGTGAATTGCACGCCGACACGGTCGTTGCGGCGCCAGCGGACCTCGCAGCGATAGGCGACGCCGTCGAGCGGCACATAAAGCAGGAAACGATCGGGCACTCGCGCCTCGAGCGGTATTTTCAATTCGGCGCCGCCCGCATGCTGGTTGCGCAGCATAACGGCGATTTCCGAGTTTTGAATCCCGGTGATGACGCTTCCACCCTTGAGCACGCGTGGGCGGTGCTCGCGCTCGGGCTCGCAGGTATGTTGCTGAAGTGGGTCTACAGGATTCGCCATCGATCAAACGCCAGATTGGTCGATTCTTAGCGACGAAGGATTAGCAAACCATTCATGCTCGACACATCACAGGGTTGTGAATTTGCCCTGGAGAAAGCGGAGGTCACCTAGGAAAATCTGTGCGGGTCGGCGCAGAAATAGGCGATGATCTGGCAAAGGTCGGGTTCATTGACCATGCGCACAGCTTCGCTGGAATTGACCCATTTGCGGGCGCGCGAGTGCTTTTCCTTCCAGCGGTCGGCGATCTTGTCGACATGCAGCGGAAACACCAGCACCTCGCAAGGCACTTCTTCGCCGGAGGCCAGCACCTTGGCGTAGAAGTAACGGCCGGCTTCAAGATGCGAGATGCTTCCGCGCAATCCGGCTTCCTCGCCAGCCTCGCGGGCCGCCGCCTCGCACAGCGGCTCCCTGGCCTCCGGCCAGCCCTTCGGCAACACCCAGCGACCAGTATCACGGCTGGTGATCAGCATGATCTCGACGCCGTTGCCGGTATCGCGCCAGGGCAGGGCGGCAACCTGCAGACGACATGGCGAGTTGCCGAAGAGTCGCCGGACCCTTTCAGCCAGATGGTTATGCGTCGTTGGCCTCGTCAACATCGGAGAAGCTAGCCCCAGCCTCCAGAATCATTTGCCGCCTCAGGAATTTTACGGTCAATTGTGACCAATAAAAGTAAAAACTTTGGTCAGGCTGGCCGATTCCCGCCAGCAAACGTCGATTTCACAGGATATCTTGCCCCGTGGACCCGTCCGTGGAAGCAAATATTGTCGTCGGCGACGGCTTAATTGAAAAAAGCAGCGTGTTGCGAATCAACCGGCGTGATCGTCGGCGATCGGCTTCTGATAGGTGAAGCCCATGTCCCAGGGAAAATAAATCCAGGTGTCCTGGCTGACCTCGGTGACGAAAGTGTCGACCAACGGCCGGCCTTTAGGCTTGGCATAGACGGTGGCGAAATGCGCCTTGGGCATCATCGCGCGCACGATGCCGGCTGTTTTGCCGGTGTCGGTCAGGTCGTCGATGATCAGCACGCCGGAACCGTCGTCGGCGAGCAGCGCGGGCGTAATCTCCTTCAGCACCTGCAACTGCCCCTGGCTGGTGTAGTCGTGGTAGGAGGCAACGCAAACCGTCTCGATGATGCGGATGCCGAGTTCGCGCGCAATGATCGCCGCCGGAACCAGCCCGCCACGCGTGATGCAGACGATCGCCTTCCATTGACCCTTGTTGGCGCCGGAAAGCCGCCAGGAAAGCGCACGGGCGTCGCGATGGAACTGGTCCCAGGAGACCGGGAAGGCTTTTTCGGGAAGGGACATCTTTCGCGCACTCCGCAGCACGCGAGGACCGCGTGCACAAAAACAGGGGAATGCGCGCGGAATTAACTGGAAAACCTTGGCCTTGGCAAGGGCGGCCGGCAGCGATGGCTGTGGACTTATCGCGACAGGAAAGCCGCCACCTGTGCCGTGCGCAGCACCGTGCGCGTCACGCCGCCGAACAGCAGCTGGCGCAGCCAGGAGTGGCTGTAGGCGCCGAGCACCAGGAGATCGGCGCCGCTCTCTTCGACCCGGTTCTGGATCATGTCGTCGACCGAGGTGCCGCCCGATTTCTGCACGGAGACGCTGACGGTGGCGCCGTGGCGCGACAGCGCCGACGCGATTTCGGCGCCGGCGGCTTCCGGGCTTTCGTCGAACGTATCGGGCGGATCGATGACCAATATGTCGGTCTTCTCGGCCTCGATGATGAAGGGCAGGGCGTCGAAGGCGGCGCGGGCGGCCTCCTTGCTGCCGTTCCAGGCAAGCAGCACACGTTTGAACGTGGTGACCAACGGGCCTGCGCTCGGCACCACCAGCACCGGCCGGCCGGCGTCATAGACCAGCGTGTCGACATCGGCGCTCGGGTCGCCGCCGGTTTCGCGCTGGGCGGCAATGATAATATCGGCGGCGCGCACACTTGAAATGCCGGTCAGCGCGCTGTCGCCGGAGAAACTCTCCAGGCTGCGCCACTCGAAAGAGAGGCCGGAATCCTCGATGCGCCGGAGAAAGACAGCCTGCAGCTTGTCGGCCCGCTCCCGGTTCATGTCGGCAGAGACCTGCAGGAACTCGGTATCGGGAAAGCCGGTCGCCGACGTGTAAGGCACCGGAAGCGCCTCGGCATGGATACCGATCAGGTGGCTCTGGAAGCGGTTGGCTAGCGGAATGGCGCAGTCGAGCACGCGCTCGGCGTCCTGCTCGTTCTGCAGAATGGCGACGATGGTCTTGAAGCGCATGGTGATCCCTCAATCTGGCGAGTGTTTGAACTCGCGTGAAAGCAACGCCGGCGCGCCATGCTTTGTTCCGGCCTGAACCGGCTCAGCCCGCCTTGGCGGCGAAACCAGCCACCATTGCCTCGACATCGGCGCGCGCGGCGTCAAGCGCTTCCTGGCTGCGGGCGCGAACGACCAGCTCGGTCCAGAACTTGCCGTCGCCATACTTTGGATAGGAGCCGATGATCGTGTCCGGATGCACTTTCTGGATCTCACCCAGCGGCCCGCCGACAAGACCTTCGCCGAACGGGCAGTGCACCGCCGCCGACAGCATCTTCGTGCCCGTCTTCAACGTCGGCACGACATTGTCGAGCATGGCCTGGAAGATCGAGGGCACGCCGGCCATGACGTGGACGTTGCCGATGCGAAAGCCGGGCGCCACGGACACCGGATTGTCTATAAGGTCAGCGCCGCGTGGCATCCGCGCCATGCGCTTGCGGGCCTCGGTGTATTCGATGCCGCGCGCCGCATAGCTTGCCTCCAGCAGCGCATAGGCCTTGGCGTCGTATTCGCAGGGCACGCCGAACGCCTTGGCAATCGAATCGGCTGTTATGTCGTCATGGGTCGGGCCGATGCCGCCGGTGGTGAACACATAGGTGTAGCGTGCGCGCACGGCATTCACGGCGGCGACGATCTCGTCCTCTTCGTCGGGAACGATGCGCACTTCTTTCAGGTCGATGCCGACGGCCGTCATGATGTCGGCGAGGTGGCCGATGTTCTTGTCCTTGGTGCGGCCGGAGAGAATCTCATCGCCAATGACAAGCATGGCGGCGGTAACGATTTCGGTCATGGAGGGCTCCGGCAGGACGGGTCGCCTGAGATAGCGCGGCGCGTGGCTGTCGGCAATGCCGCCTAGCTGCTGAACAATCCATGCCTGGACGCGTCCGTTTCGATGCGAGGTTGCAGCAAGACCGGATGCGGGTAAGCTCAAAAGGGTTCTGGCTCGGGTGAACAATGCCGATATCGATCCTGTCATGGCTGTTGGCCCTGCTGTTCCTGCTGGCGGTCCTGGGGATCGCCTGCCTGGTGCTGGCGACGCTGTGGATCGCGGCGAAGGCGCAAAGATTGGTGCCGCCGGTGGGAAAATTCGTCGAGATCGACGGCAACAACATCCACTATGTCGATGAGGGCGAGGGGCGGCCGATCGTCTTCCTGCATGGGCTTGGTGCGCAACTCCACCACTTCCGGCACACGCTGTTCGGACATTTCGGCACGGGTTATCGGCTGATCGCGCTCGATCGCCCGGGATCGGGCTATTCGACGCGTGCGAACGGTGCCACTGGCCGCTTGCCGGAACAGGCGGCGCTGGTGCGCCGCTTCATCGAAAAATTGGAGCTGGAAAGGCCACTGGTGGTAGGCCATTC
Source organism: Mesorhizobium sp. 43Arga (assembly GCF_053714255.1). Classification (NCBI taxonomy): domain Bacteria; kingdom Pseudomonadati; phylum Pseudomonadota; class Alphaproteobacteria; order Hyphomicrobiales; family Phyllobacteriaceae; genus Mesorhizobium; species Mesorhizobium sp. 43Arga. Next base: position 492,185 of record NZ_JBSKBO010000003.1, on the reverse strand, counting down.
GCTGGGTGGTGCCCTCACATTGACCCTGGCCGTGGAACATCCCGAGGCAATTTCAGGCATCGCCTTGCTGGCGCCGCTGACGCATCTGGAAACCAGGGCGCGGCAGAGATTTGACCTGCTCTATATCCCCTCACGCCTGCAGCGTTGGATCATGGCCTATACCGTGGCGATACCCCTGAGCCTGCGCTACGCGCGGCCGACAATGGAATTCATCTTCGCGCCGCAGGTCTTTCCCGTGGACTACATGGTCGACGGCGGCGGCTGGCTCGGGCTGCGGCCAGTCCACTTCCAGGCGACATCGGCCGATGTCGTGGCCGCCGATCAGGATCTCGGCCGCATCGAACAGCGCTATAGCGAGATTGTCATGCCTGCCGGCATCCTCTTCGGAACCGCCGACCGCGTCATCGACATCCGCATCCATGGCGAGCCGATGCAAGGTAAGATCGCAGGGCTCGATTTCGAACCCGTCGACGGCGTCGGCCATATGCCGCAATTCGTCGAGCCGAAGCGAGTGATTGGCTTCATCGAGCGGATTGCCGCCCGTGCGTTCCCATCACCGCAGCCTCACGACAATTTCAATGAACCAGCCGGCTGACTGCCGGGTTTATCCCGTGTCGCACCCAAGGCGACCAAGACACGGAGTAATGCAATGTACAGGAAATTTCTTGCGGCGTCGGTTCTGACGATCGGTCTCGCCACATCGGCGATGGCGCAATCATCCGACAGCACATATTCCAACCGTCACAACTGGTGGCCGTTTGGCAACGAAGAGTCCTCAGGCGTCGACCAGAACACGACCGGAAGCATCAATGGCGACCGCTCTGGGCTGGACAGTCTTGGCAATTCAGGCCCGGCCGGCCCGTGTGCCTATAGCACAGCGGGGCCTGATGCGAATGCCCAGGGCAACGTGAACGACCAGTATTGCGGCAAATAGTTCAGCCGCCGGGCAGCCGTCGACCGTGGGACGCCGTCTCTCATGACGTCCTCGGCCGGCGCCCTGCCTCAGTCTGCTGGCAAGTTCTCTTCTTCGGAAAGTCTACTCGGACACTTCTGTCTGCGGCCGGTCGCGGCCATCGGCCAGTTCCTCGTGCCATTTGCCGTCGGCATCCTCATACTGGATGCCGTCCGTCGCGCCTGCCACCTGCTGCTCGGCCGAGGCGATCTCGGCGGCGCGCAATGCATCCTGATGGGTGGGAAATGTCTCCGAGAAGGTCGTGCCGACCTTGTAGGCCCAGCCGCCGTCATGCTCGACGATCTTGTAAGTCAGCTTCGCCATAAAAACCTCCGGTTGAAAGGTCCGCCTGCTCAATGCAGCCGGTCGTCGGATAGCTTGTCGTCGGGCACCAGCACTTCCGATTCCCTGGCGGCCTCGATCAATGCCCGTCGCGCTTCCGCTGTCGAACGATAACCTTCCAGCACTTTGAGGCAAGTGTCGAGGGCATCACGATGACGCGGGCCGCGATTGAGCGGCCAGACTGTCATCAGACACTCCGCTGCTTCCTGGGTGCTGCGGATATGGCGATATTTGCCGACATGGCCGAGTTCGACCACAACCGGCGTTTCAAAAGGTTTGTTGTCCATCATGGCCGCAACGCAAAGCAGCCAATTTGGTTGCAAAAGTGGCCCGGAACCTGCGCCCAAAAGTCGCGTCGCGTTTTGCGACGCGCTTTTGGGTGACATGCATCGGCGTCAGTAGCCGCAATCGTTGCGCAGCCAGCGTGCATTCGCCCAGCCGGTCGAGCCGCCGATTTCGACCTGATACCAGTTGCCGCGGCGGTCGAAAATCTCGACGTGATCGCCATTGAACAGCTGGCCGATCATGCGCGATGACGAGTTAGGCCGCGTCCGCACGGCGAGAAAGCCACTGCCGGTCGCCAGATTGTAGCGGCCCGACAGGCCGTGTACCGTCCCCTCGCAATATTGCGCGACGCTCGGCGTCGAAGCGACGAGCCAAAACCCTGCGACAGTCACAAGCATCGCAGCCGGCAAGAATGCCCTGAATGACATGATCTCCTCCCCAGCCCGGCCGCGAGGCCGTCGAGGGTGATCGGCTGGAAAAGCGATGCAGTCATGAAGAGGGCTCCGGGGAGAGGGAACGCGTTATCTAGGCGACGGATATCCTGCATACCACACACGAGAGGGTGAAACGCCTGCTGGACCAATCGCTGCCCCAATTGCGCCGGCGTCGGTTCGCGGCTACGCCTGCGCCCGGTGGCAAAATACCGAGGTATCCAATGGAAGATCGTATTCGTATCCGTTCGGAAGAGGTTCTTTCCGACGACTGGGCGGTGCTGAAAAAGACCGTGCTCGACTATCGCCGGCGCGACGGGCAGTGGGAGACGCAAATCCGCCAGACCTATGATCGCGGCGATGGCGCGGTGATTTTGCCTTACGACCCCCAGCGTTCGACGGTGCTTTTGGTGCGCCAGTTCCGCTATCCTGCCTACGTCACCGGCCACCGCGAACCGCTGATCGAGGCCTGTGCCGGGCTGCTCGACGAAAACGATCCGGAAACCGCCATCCGCAAGGAAGCGGAGGAAGAGCTCGGCTACCGGTTGAAGGATATTGAGCGGCTGTTTTCGCCGTATATGAGCCCGGGCAGCGTCACCGAGCGGTTGTGGTTCTTTATTGCGCGCTATTCCCCCGCCGACCGCATTTCGGCCGGCGGCGGCGCGCCGGAGGAGGGCGAGGACATCGAGGTTCTGGAAATGCCGCTCGACGAAGCGCTGGCCGGCATCGCCGACGGTCGCATCGTCGATGCCAAGACGATTATCCTGATCCAGCATTTGAAATTGTACCCGATGAAGGCTTGAGACCGCGAGGCGCAGCGAGCAAGCCTCACACAGTGGGCTGCGGACAGGCCGGCACGTCCATTTCACGGATGAAGTTGCGCAAGGTTTCCATATCCCGGGACAGAGGCCGATCGTCGGAATAGTGCGCGATTTTTTCCCGGACCCTTTGGTAGATGGTGTCGGTGCCAGGCGCACGTGCACCGCGCTCGGCAAGAAAATCATGTGCCTGCGCGGCTGCCATGAGTTCGATCGCCAGGATGTATTCGGCGTTGTCGATCACCGCCAGCAGCTTGTTGGCCGCGACGGTTGGATGGGCCAGGAAATCCTCTTGCAGGCCGGATGTGACGCCGCCGTCGGTCGCCGCCGGGGCGGCCAGACGCCGATTGACGTTGCTGAGCGACGTGGCCGTGTATTGGGCGATCATGAAGCCGGAATTGGCTCCATCCTCATCGGCAAGGAAGGCCGGCAAATTGTTGACAAGCGGATTGACCAGACGATCGATGCGGCGCTCGCTCATTCCGGCGACCTGGGCCAAAGCGATGGTCAGGCCGTCGGCGGCTTGCCCGAGGGCGGGCGCCACCGCATGCGCCTCTGAAACAACCTGCGGATCGTTCAAGGACCCGAATACCGCGGGATTGTCGGTGACGGCAGCCAGTTCGCGGTCGACCAGCTCGGCGGACCGGTCCAGCACTTCCCGGGCGGCGCCATGAACATGCGGTACGGCGCGAAGACTGAGTGCGTCCTGCGTGCGACTGCCATGGGCCAGAGCGACAAGTTCGCTGCCGCGGAGCCAGCCACGCAGCGATCTGCCCACGTCCTGAATGCCGGGTGAGGGCCTCATCGCCAGGATTTGTTCGCCAAAAGCCGGCATTTGCACGCCTGCCGCTTCAAGCGTCAAAGCGGCCGCCGCGTCAGCCCATCTCAACAAACGCTCCGCGCGCAGCACGGCGATGCTTGTCAGGCCGGTCGCGCACGCCGTGCCGTTGACGAGGCTCAAGCCTTCCTTGGCGCCAAGCTCCAAGGGTTCCAGGCCCATTTCAGCCAGGGCCTCGAGCCCGTTCATCGAACGGCCTGCCACGCTTGCGCTGCCTTCGCCGATCAAGACCAGTGCTACATGCGCGTTGTGTGTCAAATACCCGGCCGATCCCCGGGACGGCACGTCGGGGACGCAGTCGCGCTCGATGAAGGTGAGCAAATTACGGACAATCGCTGGGCTCACGCCCGAACGGCCATGCGCGAAATTCGCCACTTGAGCGGCAATGATGGCGCGCACGCCGCGTCTCGGCACGAGGTCACCAACGCCGCAGGCGTGACTGCGAATGATATTGCGCGACAGTTTCTTTTGCAGGGCAGGCGCCACGACCTTGCTTGCCAAGGCGCCGACCCCGGTATTGACGCCATAGGCGCGGATGCCTTTTTCGACGATGGCCGCTACGATCTGGTGCGCAAAGGCGATCCTCTCCCACGCTGCCTGGCTAAGCGCCAGGGATTCGCCTTCGCTAACGCGCGCGATGTCGCGCCAGCTGGCGTTTGTATCTATCGTTATCGTCATTGCCCCTTCCGAAATAGCATTGCGAATGCGCAGGCCTGTTGGCTCGCCCGAAAGGCGGCGTGAGAACCGCTGCTTCGGCTCCTTACCGCACTATCGCGGGCATAATGGTGATGGAATTGCCGGCTGATGCGACTGTAGCGACGTCGTCGGCAACAAAAGACATGCCGCCTGCGATCCGACGATCTCATGGAGCCCAAGACGCTTCAAGGACTCGTATATTAGCAATAAACAATATATTAATGGCTATAATGCAACCTTGGCACAGGGATGGAAATATCTCCCATCGACGTTCCGACACGCGCCCTGGAGCGCCGGAACGCTTGACCAATGCGGAGCAAAACGCATGAGTGTCGGAACTGCTCTCGAACAATTGCTCCGGCTGATTCATCGCCGAGCCATGAAATTGGCGATGTTGCCGGAGGATGAAAGGGATTCTCACTACGATCGCATCCGCCTGTCCTGTTGCGCGGCCGCCGAGCACATTGGGCAAGATCCCGACCAGGCAGCCATCACGGCGAACGACATGGTTGAGTTTGTTCGCGCGCTGGTCGGAATCATTGAAATGGGCTCTGGGCCGGACCACGAGCGAAGCGCCGATCAGCGGTCGCCGGTGCTGCCTTCGGGCGGTCAAGAGCATGCCACTACGCGCATTTAGCAAACAGGCAAGAACGCCACTTTGGGGCAGCGAGGCGGCTAGGGCTGGTGCTGTACGACGTAGCTGCTGGTGACGGCGTCGGCGCCGCGTCCGTGCGTCACAAAAACCCTTGTATAGCCGACCGGCAAGCCGTCTGTGACGGTCGCATCAACGAGGCGACACCGACCAACGGTTTCGCCGTTCGGAGCGCTTGCCAGCCTATCCCTAAGCGAAGCCATGCATAAGTCGAGCGACGCATACATGGTCGGCTGCATATCGACAGGTTTGCAGACAGAACCCTCAACCGGGCTGCACTGGAGCAAAACCATCACTGCCGCAGTTGCCGGATCCATGCTCAAACCTCCCTCGTTTTCAAGAACTTCAACGCGGAAATGCATCCTTTGTTTCACTTTTGCTAAAAATCGAATGGGATGGCCGTTCTCGATACGGTTGCCTTGCGGCCATCCTGCCAAACCTTTTCATGGGGTAGCCGCCCATGCCAGTCAGCCAAACTCTGCTTTGATTTCAATCTGGTGCGGACGACGGGAATCGAACCCGTACGATCAGAGATCGAGGGATTTTAAGTCCCTTGCGTCTACCAATTCCGCCACGTCCGCAGGCCAGCCCTTTTCAGATGCCAGACACAGGCCGTCAAGTCGTGTTCTTGAGCTGCCTGAACACGCACCCCAGAGGAGGGGGCGGGGCGATACTGGTGTGATCGCGGAATTTAGCGCGGCGTGCTCAGGGGATAGGGTGTTTGCACGGCGGACTTGATCCGCCGAGGCCGGCGTCTACCAGGCCCAACCCATTCCCCCGCCCACTGGGGGCGCCGGCCACCCCTCTCATCAACATTGCTGACTAGGTCATGCCTGTCGCTGGGCGATCGATGTCGGCGAGGCTCAGAACTTGTAGCTGAGATTGATGCCGACGGTGTTGAGCTTGGTATCCTGGTCGCGGCCGACGAAATCGCTGGACCCGTCATAGTGCTCGGAGCCGAAATCGTAATAGCGATACTGGGCGCCGACGACGAACTTGTCGGTCAGCGCATAGTCGACGCCGGCGCCCAGGGTCCAGCCGACATTCGTGCGTGTCTCGGAGAAAGCGGAGCCCGCCGATTGCGAGGTTTCGATCCCGGCAAAGGCAACGCCGCCTGTGCCGTAGACCAGCACACGATCCATCGCATATCCGGCCTTGGCGTTGACCGATCCGAACCATTTGATGTCGGTGCCGAAATTGTTTCCGGGTTCCGCTTCGCCCGTGCCGTTGACCGAGGAATAGTTGAGGTCGGCCTCGGCGCCGATCACCGCCTGGTCGAACTGCCACAGCCCGGCGATATGCCCGCCGACGAAACCGCCGTTTATATCAGGCGACACGGAAAACGGCCCACCTTCCGTTCCTGAGATGTCGGACTGGCCCCAGCCATAGCCCGCCTGCAGGCCGGCGTAATATCCGGTCCAGTCGAAGCCGGGCGCGGTCATCGGCACGTCGACCGTCGGGTCGGCTGCGAAAGCCGGCATCGACAGGACGGCGAGGAGACCGGCACTTGCGACGACAAGGCGATACATTCGAACTCCCCATACGAAGAGTCGGAAAAAATCTTGACGGCCAACGTAGACCGATTTGCGACCATACGGAATCCTGTTTCTGGTTGCAGCCATGTGCTGCTCGCAGAAGCGTCGGCTGGAGCCGAGGACTGCTGGCATTGCCTGGGCGATGTCAGCGTGCAAAATGGTCGTCTTGCGGGGAAAAATCCTGATGAACGGCCTGGCTCGTCTCATCGCTGGAATAGCCATCACACTGTTCGCCTGCGGTCTCGCCATGGCCAAGCCATTGACGCTCGCGATCGCCAAGGCCGCGGTCGTATCCGATCAGGCGCCCGGACAGAGGGCGCTCAACCTCAAGATGACCCCGGACAGCGCAAAGGCGTTCGCCGACTTCACCACGGCGAATGTCGGCAAGGTGATCGATCTCAGCGTCGACGGTGCCGTGGTGGCGTCGCCGCGTCTGGTCGAGCCCATCCTCGGCGGCGAGGTGATGCTCAGCGGCACCTTCGCCCCGGGCGAACTGCAGCGCCTCGCGGAACGGATTTCGGCGGGAGGCGCGAAAGTCACGGTCGAGGTCAAGGCTGAACAGCCTTTGTGAGGGCCGGGCAGACCTGTCCGCTGTTTGGTGCTGGTCAAAACCAGGCAGGCTTGGCACAGTCGCGCAAACAGGAGTCCCTTCATGGCAAAGAAGCCGGCGGCGCATGCGACGAAACCAAAACCCTGGATCGAGATGGCAACGCATCTGGTCGACGTCGCCATGGGCCGCAAGCCCGCCGATCTCGTCATCCGCAACGGCCGCTGGGTAAACGTTCACTCCGGCGAGATCATCGCCGGCACCGACATCGCCATTGCCGGCGGCCGCTTTGCCTATTGCGGGCCGAATGCCAGCCACGCCATCGGTCAGGGCACCAAGGTGGTCGACGCCGGCGGGCGCTATCTGGTGCCAGGCCTCTGTGACGCACACATGCATGTCGAGAGCGGCATGGTGACGGTGACCGAGTTCTGCCGCGCCGTCATCCCGCATGGCACCACGTCGATGTTCATCGATCCGCATGAGATCGCCAATGTATTGGGCCTGCCGGGTGTGCGGCTGATGCATGACGAGGCGGTGGCGATGCCCATCAACGTGCATGTGCAGATGCCGTCCTGCGTGCCGTCGGCGCCTGGGCTGGAACACGCCGGCGCCGAACTGACGGTCGCCGATGTTGCCGAGGCCATGACCTGGGAAAACATCATCGGGCTCGGCGAAGTGATGAATTTCCCTGGCGTCGCCGCCAACGATCCTGTCATGTCTGGCGAGATCGCCGCGACGGTTCGTGCAGGCAAGACGGTCGGTGGCCACTACGCCTCGCGCGACCTTGGCCTGCCGTTCCACGGCTATGTCGCCGGCGGACCCGAGGACGATCACGAAGGCACGCGCGCCGAGGACGCCATCGCCCGTGTCCGCCAGGGCATGAAGGCGATGCTGCGGCTGGGTTCGGCCTGGTACGACGTGGCTTCGCAGATCAAGGCGGTGACCGAAGGCGGCATCGATCCGCGCAACTTCATCCTGTGCACCGACGACACCCATTCCGGCACGCTGGTGCATGAAGGCCACATGGACCGGGTGGTGCGCCACGCCATCCAACAGGGGCTGAAGCCGGTGACGGCGATCCAGATGGCGACGATCAACACCGCCCAGCATTTCAGGCTGGAACGCGAAATCGGGTCGATCACGCCGGGACGGCTGGCCGACCTGCTGATTGTCTCCGACCTCGCCGCGATGACCATCGATGAGGTGTATGCGCGCGGCGTCCGGCTGGCCAAGGGCGGCAAGCTCGACATCGACATTCCCGCCTATGACTATCCGAAGACGGCGAAGAACACCGTCAAGTTGGGCAAGAAACTCAGGGCTGGCGATTTCGACATCACGGCTCCCAAGGGCGCCAACGAGGTGCGGGTGCGCGTCATCGGCGTCATCGAGAACCAGGCGCCGACGCGGGCGCTGGAGGCCGATCTGCCGGTCGAGGACGGGTTGGTCGCGATGGACCGCCGCAACGACGTCTGCCAGATCGCGCTGGTCGAGCGCCACAGGGGCACGGGCGGCGTCACCAACGCTTTCGTCTCCGGCTTCGGCTATATGGGCGATTGCGCCATGGCCTCGAGCGTGGCGCATGACGCCCACCACATCATCTGCGTCGGCACCAACAAGCAGGACATGGCGCTGGCGGTCAACCGGCTGGGCGAGGTCGGCGGCGGCGTCGTGCTGTTCTCAAAGGGCAAGGAACTGGCGCTGGTCGAAATGCCGATCGCCGGCCTGATGTCGGACGAGCGCGCCGAGATCGTCGCCGCCAAGGCCGAGAAACTGACCGAAGCCATGCGCAAGATGGGGTGTTCCCTGAACAACGCCTACATGCAGCACTCGCTGCTGGCGCTGGTGGTTATTCCGGAGCTGAGGATTTCCGACGTCGGGCTGATCGACGTGACGACGTTCCAGAAGGTCGACCTGTTCGTCTAGACCAGAGCCGTCGCCGGCGACTAGCTCACCCGCCGGTGACGATGGTCAGCACCTTGAACGGCGTGGTGATGACGACCTCGGCGACCGATCCGACGGCCTTGCCGAGGCCCTGGCCGAGATTGTTGAGCTGTGCCGGATTGGGTTCATCCGAGGCCAGGCCGGCAGGGGTACGCAGCCGGTTGCCGAGCAACTGCACCAGGATCGGATTGTCGGCGAATTTCGCGTGGTTGAGGCCACCGTCGCCGCCCTTGGCCTTGGTCAGGTCGACCACGGAGACGCCATAGCTGGCGAGATCGGCCGCATTGCCATAGTCGCCGACACGCGGCTTGTCGCCGGAGATAAACGAAGACAATTTGAGCGCCCGGTCATCGCCGGACAGCAGCACGGCAAACGGCTTGTCCGGCTTGCCGTAACGTATCATCTGCTTTTTGAACACGTCGACATCGATGTCGGGCGAAGCCAGGACGACATAGCCGAGCTTGCCGCCGAGATCGCGGTCGCCGGTGATGGCGAGCTGGCGAAGCGCCTCCATGGTCAGCCAGGTTCCCATCGAATGGGCGATGATGTCGATACTCTTGACCCGCGTCTTGGCGAGCATTCTGAGCGTTGCCTCGAGATCGTCACGGGCGGCGTTGGCGCTGTCCTTGTCGTAGATATAGCCCGTCGTCCTGGCGCTGGACGCCCAGGAGAACAGCACCGGCGTGCCTGGATATTTCGTATCATGGGCGATCTGCGTCAGCCGGTAGACACCGTCGTCGAAGCCGTTATTGAAGCCGTGCACGAACACCAGCGCGCGGTCGCCGCGCATCGCGATGTCGGCGCCGACCGCCTTGGCGAATTGCGGGGCATCGCCATAGTGGACGACATTGGTGGCGGTGAAATGCTTGGCCGGGTTCGAGTTGGCCGAGCCCTTGGCCCGCTCGATGGCGCCGACCTGGTGGACCTTCGGCACGGTGACGTCGACGCGGGCGTAGCTGGTGCTCAACGAGCGATCGCCGTTAAAGACCTGCCGCGGATCCTTGGTCGCCTGCTGGCGGGTGGTGGCGACGAAAATTTCGTGCGTGGCCGCGATGTCGGAAGCTGGTACCGAGACCGTCGTCTTGTTGAGCAGATCGTGCGTGTTCTGGCCGGCGCAGCCGGCAATGGCGAGCGCCAACGCGAGGACGATACTGTTCAAGCGCAAGCTCAAGGGCCGGCTCCCGCAAAGGGGGACGTCATGACGTCACCGCTATTCCGATAGAGCCAGAGACCGGCGCGGTCCAGTTCAAAGTGGGCCGATACCTCTTGAATGGTGAACAGGCACGGCGAAATCCGCGGCGCTGCATCTACTGCCCGAGCAGGCTGATGCGGTCGGTCACGTCCCGGTCGCTGGCAAAGCCGTCGTCCTCGCGCAGCCGCTGGCCGATCATCTTCACCAGGACCGGATTGTCGGCGAATTTCGTATGGTTGAAGCTGTCGCTGCCTTTGACCTCGGAGAGATCGACCACCGTCACGCCATAGGAGGCAAGATCGGCGGCATCCTTGTAATCGCCGACACGCGGCCGCGAACCGGCGATCAGGCCGGAAAGCCTCAGCGCGCGGTCGTCGTCGGACAACAGCAGGATGAACGGCTTGTCGGGCTTGCCGTAGCGGCGCATCTGGCTCTTGAACACGTCGACATCGATGTCGGGCGACGCCAGCACCACGTCGCCGAGCTTGCCGCCGAGGTCACGGTCGCCGCTGATGGCCATCTGGCGCAGCGTTTCCATGGTCACCCAGGTTCCCATCGAATGCGCGACAATGTCGATGCGACGCGCGCCGGACTGCTGCAGCATGCGCAATGTCACTTCGAGCTGGTCGCGTGCGGCGCTGGCACTTTCCTTGTCATAGACATAGTCGGTGGTCTTGGCGCCCGATGCCCAGGAAAACAGCATTGGTGTGCCGGGATAGCCGGAATCATGGACGATCTGGGTCAGGCGGTAGACCGCGTCGTCGAAACCGGTGTTGTAGCCGTGCACGAAGACCATGACGCGGCCGCCGCGCGCCGCGATGTCGGCGTTCAGCGCGCTGGAGAATTTCGGCTGCGTGTCGTAGCCGACAACCTCGGAAGCCATGAAATATTTGGCCGGATCATCCGACTTGCCCCGCGAGCGCCGTTCGATCTGGCCGGTCGTGTGGAGCCCCGGAACGGTGACGTTGACGCGGGCATAGTTCAGAGTGGCCGAGCGCTCGCCGTCGAAAACCTTGTTGGGATCGTCGGATTTCTTGCGCGTCGTGGCGATGAAGATCGAGTGGTTGCCGGCGATATCTGTCACCGGCGCGGCGACGATGGCGCTGCCAAGCAATTCCTGCGTTTGCGGGCCGGCGCAGCCGGCGACGAGCAAAGCGAGACAAACAGTAACGATCTTCTTCACAGGCACGTCTGAAATTTCCACTCCGGCCAAAAGGCCCATCTACCCGCGCGACACCTCCCGGACAGCGAGAGTGCGGCAGAACTAAGTCATGTCCAGCCGAAATGTCGTCGGCGCCTGGTTAAGGCCATCATACTGTTGCGCGAAAGCCAAAATGGCCGGATGTCGGAAAGGGCAGCCTCCCCAGATCGAGGCGAACGCCGAGCAGCGGCCATCAAGGCGCGGTTCGCCTCGATTTGTTGATCAGCCGAAGCAGAAATATGAGAAAACTTGTCCAGGGGATTGAAAATAGTCCATGAATTTCGGTTGAAGAGAGCTGTGAACGGTCGGCCAATGGCGTTGCGGGGCCGGATATGCAATTAGGCAGGATCGGCTGTGAGACATCAGCGTGCGATAAACAGACGTTGTGCGGCCAGGTTGATGACTGGGGTCCGCGCGGACATGCGGTACAAGGCGGCTTTCCGATGAACAGTTTTTCCTCCCGTGTCGCCACCGCTGCGGCGGCGATCCGCCAGATCTTTCCGGAAACGCCGCTGCAGGAAAACGACTACCTGTCAAAGAAGACCGGCGCGCGGGTGCTGCTGAAGCGCGAGGACCTGTCGCCGGTGCGCTCCTACAAGATCCGTGGTGCCTTCAACTTCTTCCGCAAGGCGCTCGGCGAGGGTAACCAGGCAGAGCTGTTCGTCTGCGCTTCGGCCGGCAACCATGCCCAGGGTTTTGCCTTCGTCTGCCGCCATTTCGGCAAAAAGGGCGTGGTGTTCATGCCGGTGACGACGCCGCAGCAGAAGATCGACAAGACCAGGCTGTTCGGCGGCGATTTCGTCGAGATCAGGCTGGTCGGCGACTTTTTCGACGACTGCTATCGCGCCGCCTTCGAATTCACCGAAAGCTCGGGCGCCCACATGGTGCCGCCCTTCGACCACAAGGACATCATCGAGGGGCAGGCGACGGTCGCCTATGAGATCGCGGGCCAGATGCCGGGTGCGCGTATGCCCGACATCGTCATGCTGCCGGTCGGCGGTGGCGGGCTCGCCGCCGGCGTGACGCATTATTTCGCCGACCAAGGGCGGGAGGCGCGTTTCGTCTTCTGCCAGCCGGCAGGCGCGCCAAGCCTGCATGACAGCCTCGCGGCGGGAAAACGGCTGAAGCTCGCCAGGGTCGACAACTTCGTCGACGGCGCGGCGGTGGCAGAGATCGGCCGCGAACCCTTGCGGTATCTCAAGGAGTTCGCCGCCGACACGGTGCGGCTGATCCCGGAGAACCGGCTCTGCGCGACCATGATCGAGATGCTCAATGTCGAAGGTGTCGTGCTCGAGCCGGCCGGCGCATTGGCCATCGATGCGTTGAAGGATTTTTCCAGGAAGGAGATCCGCGGCAAGACCATTGTCGCCGTGGTCTCAGGCGGCAATTTCGATTTCGAGCGGCTGCCGGATGTCAAGGAACGGGCGCTGCGCTTCGAAGGCCTGAAGAAATACTTCATCATCCGCTTCCCGCAGCGGCCGGGCGCGCTACGCGATTTCCTCGAAATGCTGGGTCCGGACGACGATATTGCGCGCTTCGAGTATCTCAAGAAATCGGCGCGCAATTTCGGCTCCGTGCTGATCGGCATCGAAACCAAGGACCGTCGCAATTTCGACCTGCTCAAGGCAAACTTCGAGGCCGAGGGCGTCCAGTATCAGGACATCACCGACAACGAGACATTGGCGGGCTTCATCATATGAGCGCAAAGGTCTTCATCGCCCTGTTTTCCGGCATCAACGTCGGCGGCAACCGCATCGTCAAAATGGCGGAACTACGCTCCTTCTTCGAGGATCTCGGCTTTTCCGATGTCGCCACCTATGTGCAGAGCGGCAATGTCGTGTTCCGGGCCGGGAAGGGCGACGCCACCCCGCTGACCAGACAGATCGAAGCGGCCTTCGAGAAGAAATGGGGTTTTCATTCGCGCATCATGGTGCGCGATCTCGCCTGGTTCGAACGGCTGGTGAGCGAAAATCCCTATCCGGAAGCGGCCGCCGACCACACCAAGCTCCACGCCTATGCGCTGGAGCGTGAGCCGACCGCCGACGAGGTGGCGCGGCTGGCTGAAAAGTGCACCGGTCCCGAGCGCTTCGAGGTCAAGCGAGACGTGCTCTATCTCAGCGCGCCAGACGGGCTCGGCAAGTCAGTCTTCGCCAACCTCATTCCGCGCGTCCTGAAGGTGCCGGGCACCGCGCGCAACTGGCGCTCGGTGCTGGCGCTGCTGGAGATGGCCGGTCAGGTCGGTACGAACTAGGCTGGTTACGTCGCTGCCGGCTTCCAGTCGAAGGTCAGTTCCTCGCGGAAGGCAAAGCGCTTGATGTGGTCGGCGACGACACTTTCCAGGCGCTCGAGCGATCCCGCTTCGTCGGTTGATACCACGATGTGCAATGCTGCCGCGTCCGCATCCATGACGGTGCGGCCGAGCGACAGATCGATCGTGCCATGGGTGGGATCGAATACGACGGGAAATTTGTGCGCCCAATGCTTGCACAATTGCTGCAGATAGCGGCTGGCATGTTCGGTGGCGACGTCGGCACGGCTGGTCGGCATGAGTGAACTCTCCGGAAGGGCAGGCGCCCATTGCTTGACATGGCGCCAGACTTGCCAGGCTGGCGCTGTGTTCGGGTAGATAGGTGCCTTGGTGAAAGACGCCAAAGGCGGCCGGGCAACTTCCGCCCGGTGTCGGGCCGACGCCTACCAGCTTCCGGTGTTGGCCATCGAAGCCCAGGGTTCGGCCTTGGCTTTCGCCGGGCCCTTCTGCAGAAGCTCGATGGAGATGCCGTCCGGCGACCTGATGAAGGCCATGTTGCCGTCGCGCGGCGGCCGGTTGATGGTGACGCCGTTGTCCATCAGATGCTGGCAGGTGGCGTAGATGTCATCGACCTCATAGGCGAGGTGGCCGAAATTGCGGCCGCCCTTGTAGTCTTCCGGATCCCAGTTGTACGTGAGTTCGATCAGCGGCGCCTTGTCGTTGATGCCGCTCTGCTCGTCTTCGGAGGCGGCGAGGAAGATCAGCGTGAAGCGGCCCTGCTCGTTTTCGTAGCGGCGGACCTCCTTCAGCCCGAGCTTGTTGCAGTAGAAATCGAGCGAGGCATCGACATCGGCGACGCGGACCATGGTGTGCAGATAGCGCATGAGTTTTCCTCGATCTGTTGGGGTGCGGCGCAACATAGGGTCGGCCCGGCGAAAGGGCAATCTCCCCCGGCCGGCGATGCCGGCAAAGAACAAATCCGGTATTCCCGCAATGAACCGTGAAAAAAGGCAGGGAAGGTCTTGCACACACCGGAAGCCGCGGTGTTAATCTGGTGTCAAGAATCAGTTGCGGTGTTCTTGAAAAAAGGGGGCATTCTTATGGGGGAAAAGGCCTCTTTGACGGGGCGGGCCGGAACCCTTGGCGACGCCTTGAGGCGCGACGAAGGCGGCGATGCCGCCGACCTGACCGAAATTGCCGGCGCCATCAAGTGGTTCGATGTGGCCAAGGGTTATGGGTTCATCCTACCCGATGACGGTGTCTCGGGCGATATCCTCCTCCATGTGACATGCCTTCGACGGGACGGTTTCCAGACTGCCCTGGAGGGCGCGCGCGTGGTTTGCCTTGTCAAGCAGGGCGATCGCGGGCTGCAGGCCTTTCGCGTGCTTTCCATGGATGTCACTACCGCCGTCCATCCCGCGGAAATGCAGGAACAGCGAACCCATGTCGCGGTGACGCCGGAGAGCGGGCTCGAACGCGCTTTGGTCAAGTGGTTCAACCGCACCAAGGGCTTCGGCTTCCTGACGCGTGGCGAAGGCACCGAGGACATTTTCGTCCATATGGAGACCTTGCGCCGCTATGGCATCACCGAGCTTCGGCCGGGGCAGGTCGTGCTCGTCCGTTTCGGCCGCGGTGATAAAGGCCTTATGGCCGCCGAAATTCACCCCGATATGGGCACCTTGCCGGTTTCGCACTAGGACGATTTCGGCCGAGGATCTTGGATGACTCGCAGGAACTGGCTGACGGCGGGCGTGCTTTGCGCCATTGCTGCGGTGATCGTCGCCGCAGGTGCTTTCTTCTACTCAGAACGGCCGACCTCGGCCGACAGCCGGGCGATGATCCTTCCGGTCGACCCGGCGCCACTGGTCGTGGTGACGAAAGACGGGAATCGCACTTTTTCCATCGAAATCGCCGACACCGATGCGCAGCGCGAGGCCGGTCTGATGTTTCGCCAGGACATGGCGGACGATCATGGCATGCTGTTCGTTTTCGAGATGCAGCAGCAGGTCAGTTTCTGGATGCAGAACACGCCGATGCCGCTTGACCTGATCTTTGTCGGCCAGGACGGCAAGATCCGCGCCGTCAAGCATGGCGAGCCGCAATCCCAAGCCATCATTTCGCCCGGCGTGCCCGTGCGCTTCGTGCTCGAGCTCAAGGCCGGCACCGCCGCCAAATACGGCATCGGGTATGGCGACCTGTTGCGCCACCCGGCAATCGGCACCGTATCCGGGCCCGGCATGCCACCGCCGGACAATGGCGACGCACCCAACGGCGGCGGCTGAACGCGAGGTGGAGCAGCCGATGCAGTTCTTCTCTCATGACGGCTTCGATCTTGCCTTCCTCGACCGCCAACCGGTGTCGGGCGAGGGCGATCCTGTGCTCATGATCCACGGCTTCGCCTCGAGCCACTACGTCAACTGGGTGTCGCCCGGCTGGTTCAAGACGTTCAACGATGCCGGCTATCGGGCCATCGCCTTCGACAATCGCGGCCATGGCTCGTCATCCAAGAGCTATGACGAGGCCGACTATACGCCAGCGAAAATGGCCTCGGATGCCGCCGCCTTGCTCGACCATCTCGGTATCGGGCGGGCCCATGTCATGGGCTATTCGATGGGCGCTCGCATCGCGGCGTTTCTGGCTCTGTCCGATCCGGACAAGGTGTCGACGCTGGTCTTTGGCGGCCTCGGCATCGGCATGATCGATGGCGTCGGCGATTGGGACCCGATCGCCGCGGCCCTGCTTGCCGACGATCCAACTGCCACCACCCATCCGCGCGGCCGCTCTTTCCGCGCCTTCGCCGACCAGACCCGCAGCGATCGCCGAGCGCTTGCCGCCTGCATCGCCACATCGCGGGAGTTGCTGAGCGAGGATGACATTGCCCGCATCGCCCAGCCCACGTTGGTCGCGGTCGGCACCACGGACGACATTGGCGGCTCGCCCGACGAACTCGCCGCCCTGATGCCGAACGCCAGGGCTTTCCACATCGAGGGCAGGGACCATATGTTGGCGGTTGGGGACAAGACCTTCAAGCAACGCGTGCTGGAGTTTTATTCTGAATATCCGCTTTGAGCGGTCTGCCGGGGGGCAACAGTGGCACAATGCGGAAGAAGCCCGGCCGCCATGCCCGGCGCTGGCGCGTTCGAACGACAATCGCGTCCTTGGCCTGCTGGGGATCGTTCTCAACGGGCTGTCGGTGGCGGCCGGGCTGGACATCCTCGCGGCAATGGCGTCGACCATAGGGGCCTTTACCTGATCGCCGCTAGCCGGTAGCGAGCGACTCCATCGAGCGCGCCATGTTCAGCCTGGCCTGCGGCTCGAAACGCTGGCGAAATTCCTCGGTGTGGAAGATGCGCGGGCGGGAAAGGAAATCCTTCAGCACGGCACCTCGCCCGGCACGCCACATTGGCTCCTCTACCCAGTCATATTCGCGGCGGACCGCGCGTTCATAGGCGTCGAACACATCCGGCGCGGCACCCAGGATCGACAGATCCATGTCGAGGAAGAGGCTGGCGTCGCGCGTGGCCTTCGCATCGTCGAACCGGGGCAACTGGTGGGTGGCGGTGGCGAGGATCATCGCGCCGATACGGTCCAGGCGCCGCGCGTCGGTGCGGCCCGCGAGTTTTTTCTCGGCAAGCGCGGCACTTCTGGCTTCATTGTCCTTGGCCTTGCTGTCATAGATGGCGTCGTGGAACCAGATCGCCGCTTGGACAGCCTGGGGATCACCGAGCAGCGCCCGATAATCGCTGGCCAGCGCCAGCATCGCCTCGATATGGGCAAGGTTGTGATAGTGACGGCTTTGGGCCCGGTAGAGCGCCGCGAGTTCCTGCTTCAGTGGTTCGTCGATCAAGGGCTGGTCTTTCATTTTCGTCATCCGTCCAGTTAATCGATCTCAGCCTGTTCGAGCCAGTCACTTCGAAACCTTGCATAGGCCGGAGCTCTGGGGAATGTTGCCATTCCCGGAGTATCCAACCCAGGAGGCTGACATGACCAATACGCCCGGCAGCGAGAACTCCAGACCGGGGATGATCGACATGAAGCTGGAGGCCGTCATCATCGCCGTTGCGGATGCCGATCGGTCCAAGCGTTTTTACAGCGGCCTGGGTTGGCGGCTCGACGCGGACTTCGTCGTCGGCGATGCGTTTCGGGTGGTGCAGTTCACGCCCCCGGGTTCGCCGTGCTCGATCCATTTCGGCAAGGGCCTGACATCGGCCGCGCCAGGCTCGGCGAAGGGACTGTATCTCGTGGTGTCCGATATCGAGGCCGCGCATGCCGAACTGGTGGCGCGCAGCGTCGAGGCGAGCGAGGTGTTCCACCGCGCGGGGCCTGGGCAGCCGGCGATCAGCGGCCGGCATCCGGAAGGGCGCAGCTATTCATCCTATGTCACGTTCGCCGATCCGGACGGCAACAGCTTCATACTGCAGGAAATCACCCAGCGACTGCCTGGACGCGTGGATGCCAGCGACACGATATTCACGTCGTCGGGCGAGCTTGCCGCCGCGCTGCGGCGTGCGGCGGCGGCACATGGCGAACACGAGAAACGGACCGGCGGACAATATGACGTGAACTGGCCCGACTGGTATGCCGAATACATGGTGGCCGAACAGGCCGGCACGACGCTGCCGACCTGAGCCGAGGTCTATCGCAGCGCGGCGTCATCGGCGCCGCGCAGGCCTTGAGCCCGCCATCAGATCGTTCCGGCGCTGGGTGCGGAAGGCCCGGCCCCGGCAGCTCGGCGATCAAGGGTTCGTTTTCCATGGCTGCTTGAATTCCTGAGAACCAAATCCATTTGACACAGCACTAAGGAAAATTGAGTTCAATCATGCTATGATCTGGCCTATATGTGCGGCCGGACAACAGGCAAGCCAGCAGGACGCAGGACGAGACGTCGATGAACAGCATCAGCATTTCCCGCCATAGCGCGTTGCAGCCGGTCGATCCGATCTGGCGTTCGATCCGCGACGAAGCGATGGACGCGGTCAACCGCGACCCCTTGCTTGCCGCCTTCCTCTATTCGACGATCCTCAACCAGGAGAGCCTGGAAGAGGCGGTCATCCACCGGATCGCCGAGCGGCTCGCCCATCAGGATATCGGCTCCGATCTCATCCGCCAGACCTTCAAGACCATGCTGGCTGACGACAAGGAATGGCCGACGACCGTGCGTGTCGACATCCAGGCCTATTACGACCGCGACCCGGCTTGCGACCGTTTCATCATGCCGGTGCTCTATTTCAAGGGCTTTCACGCCATCCAGACCCACAGGCTGGCGCATTGGCTGTGGAACCAGGGCCGCAAGGATTTCGCGCTCTATCTGCAGAGCCGCTCGTCCTCGGTCTTCCAGACCGACATCAATCCGGCCGCGCGCATCGGCAAGGGTATCTTCATCGATCACGCCACCGGCCTCGTCGTCGGTGAGACCGCGGTCATCGAGGACGATGTGTCGATCCTGCACGGCGTGACGCTGGGCGGCACCGGCAAGGCCGGCGGCGACCGCCATCCCAAGATCCGCCGTGGCGTGCTGATCGGCGCCGGCGCCAAGATCCTCGGCAATATCGAGATCGGCCATTGCTCCAAGGTCGCCGCCGGATCGGTGGTGCTGTCCCCCGTGCCGCACAACAAGACGGTGGCCGGCGTGCCGGCCCGCGTGGTCGGGGAGACCGGCTGCGACCAGCCTTCGCGCCAGATGGACCAGCTCCTGCCGTCGCAGTCGATGGACCAGGTGGTCAGCTTCGATATCTGATTTCCGCGCCGGCGCGCCGTCCGGCGCGATGGCGATTTTGCCCGGCGGCGCTGCCGCTTCCGGTGCAATACGGCCGGCTTGCCTTTACATCGCCATTGTCGACGTGCCAGAAGCGCCCTTCAAACCAGCAAGCCCGATGATCGGAGAAGACTGTTGAAGCCGGACGAAATCAGAAAGCTGGACGCCTATTTCAAGCGCGTCTTCCAGAACCCCAAGCTTGAGGTCAAGGCACGGCCGCGCAAGGAAGATTCCGCCGAAGTCTATGTCGGTGACGAGTTCCTCGGCATCGTCTTCAAGGATGAGGACGACGGCGACTATAATTTCTCGATGGCGATCCTCGACATCGATCTGGGCTGAGCCCGTATCAAATGGCAGGCTGCGCCAGGCGCGGCCTGCCATCGTCTCTCAATGTCCGCTCTTCAGCATTCGTTCGGCCTCAGCCGTCATTGCCGCGTCGAGCGCCTGCCAGTCGCCAAGGAATTCGTTGGGAAAGCGGTAGGTGAGGCTGAGATCGTCGCCGACATGGATGTCCCGTTCGCACGGCGCCAGCGATTGACCGACACTCGGCCCGCTCAGGCAGCGGGCAACGAAAGGGTCCTTTCCCCCGCGCTTGCCGACCACCAGAACCTCATTCAGATAGCCTGATTTCTCGTTGAAGCCGTAGACGGTCGTGCCGCCCGGTCCAGGAATACCGGGCTGGACGATCAGCGCGCTGTAGATCGGCGCGAACCGGCCGCTCATGTCGCGCGACATCATCTGCTGTTCGAAGGACAGGAAGATGATGCTTCTTTTGGCTTCCGAGTGATTGAAATCGTCGCGCGCCGCCTCGCTGTAACCGTCCATCTGGGGATAGCGCAGGTAAAGGTCGAGACGCGAAGCGATGCCGTCACGCCGGGCCTGCTCGAAACGGATGAAATTGGCGGGCACGGAAATCACATTGTTGCCGATCACCACCCGGCGAACCGTCGTGTCGTCGGTATATCCGGCCATGGCGATGGCATGGCCGAACCATTTGCCGCCAAGGCTGATCGCCACCGACAGCAAGGCAAGTGCGGCGAAGGCATAGAACACCCGCTTCATCAGCGTGGAATCGACCACGGTGAGTTCAGCGCCGTCGGCGATCGCTGCCTGCTTCATCTCGGTCCTCATCCCAACCGCCCGTCTCGTGTCCCTCGGCGGCACACATCGCGCGGCACGGCTCTTGCAGCCTTCCTGAAACAACTGTGCGATTTCATGGTAAATGGAAGGTTAAGATGGCTCAGATGGAACTCTTCCTGTTTGCTTTTGTCGTCGGGCTGACGGTGTGCGGGCTGACAGGCTCGACGATGGAACTGGTGTCGGGCCGCAAGGTCGCCTTCGCAGAGCCCTATGTGTCGTCCACGCATGTGCTGCGTTCGCTGGCGGCCACAGCCGGTGCCGGGCCGTTCATGCTGGTCAACGATGCCCTCGATGCCCGCCGCGAGAAGCGCATTTCGACGATGGCGCTCCTGTCATGCGGCTGCACGGCGATTGCCTGGTCCCTGGCGCTGGGCATCGTCGTGCTTACCATTGCCTCTTGGACGATCCGTCCCCTAGGGTCCGGCATCTGAGACGATTCGGAGGCCGACAATGCCGCTTTATGCGATCGATGGACGAGAGCCCAGCTTCGCGGATGCTGACACAAACTGGATCGCGCCCGATGCGACGCTGATCGGCGATATCAGCGTCGGCCGCAATGCCGGTTTCTGGTTCGGCGTCGTCATTCGCGGCGACAATGAGCCGATCACTATCGGCGCCGACACCAACGTGCAGGAACACACGGTCATGCATACCGATCCCGGCTTTCCGCTGACCATCGGCGAAGGCTGCACGATTGGCCACCGTGCCATGCTGCATGGCTGCACGATCGGCGACAACAGCCTGATCGGCATGGGCGCCATCGTGCTGAACGGCGCCAGGATCGGCAGGAATTCGCTGGTCGGCGCCGGTGCGCTGGTCACCGAAGGCAAGGAGTTTCCGGACAATTCGCTGATCGTCGGTTCACCGGCCAAGGCGATCAGGGTGCTGGATGACGCGGCCGTCGCCAGGCTGCGCGGCTCGGCCGCGCATTACGTCGCCAACGGCAAGCGCTTCAAGGCGGGGCTGAAGAAGGTCTGAGACAGTTTTGGTCGATCCGTGTTGTCTGCGGGTTCGAGGCCGCTCATTGTTTGTCAGGGCCGCGCCTGGCCATCGCATTGCGCAGCAATGAAGCACCGGCTTCAAAACCGGCAATGTCCGCTTCCTCGATGGGTGTCCTGTAGTCATCGATGCGGGTTGCGAGCGTCGGTTCGGCGCCAGCCGCCAAAAACAGGCGGATCGCTTCGGCGCTACGGATAACCACCGAATAGTGAAGCGGCGTCCAGTCGTTCACGCCCCGCATGTCGGGATCGGCGCCAGCCTCGATCAACATCTGGACGATTTCCAGCCTGTCGGCCCGGTCGGTGGACAGCGCGGCAATGATGGCCGGAAACCCGCCGTGATCCTGATAATTCGGATCCGAGCCTGCATCCAGCAACGTCGAGATGAAGCCGACGGAACTCCAATAGATCGCATATTCCAGCGGATGTCCGAGGCCGAGTTCGAACGGCATATGCTCGTCGAACCAATAGGGCGAACCGCCCAGGGCTTTGCCGAGGCCATCGAAGTCACCGGCCTTGAAGGCGTCGTCGATCTGCTTGAACAGACGATGGCGCTCGCATCGATCTTCCGGGATCTCCAACATCGCCGTGATCCAGAGGATGAAACCAACGGCCCATGATGCCCCGATCCGCTGCCCCGTGCAAAGGAGGCGCTGCATGGTCGGATGCACCTCCCCAACCCCGATTGGGTTTCGAGCCTCCGCCGGAAATGGCGGAGCCGGCCCGGGGACGGGGCCGGCTCCTTTGACCCGGTCGTTGGGGACGGGGAGGGTGGGGACTCGACCGGGTTTCTGCTTAAGCGCGTCGCGCCGATGCGACGCGCTTAACCTCTGTTTTATGCATGTCGCAAACCACTGCCCTTTTGGGCGACATGCATTGGCGCCCTAGCGGACGCTGGCGACCGCGTCGGAGCGGCCGTCATTGATCGTCACCCAAACGCCGGAATTCTCCGTCGATTGACGCTTGAGATAGGTGTAGTCGGTGTCCGTCCAGGACAGCACCTTGGTCTCCAGATTGTCGAGGATGAACTCGCCAAGGCTTGTGCGCACGGTGAGCACGGCGTGGCCGTCGCCATTCGGCTGGCGGGCAACCGTCATCAGGAGATCGCCCGCCGGCACGCCCGCGTCCATCAGTTCGCGGCGCTTTTCCAGCGCATAGTCCTCGCAATCGCCATAGCCATTGTCGGGATAGGCCCAGTACTCCTCGACACCGTAGTTTTCCATGTCGGTGCGCGGCTTGACGCGGGTGTTGACCGAATTGTTGATGCTGACGATCGTCGCCCAGAGCTTGCGGCTCAGGTCGACCGGCGCGCCCCTGGGCGTCTTCTCGTTGCACTCGCCAGGGATGCGCTGGCAGAATTCATAATGGCCGACAGGCTGCGTGGTACGGCCGCCAGTGTGCATATAGGCCGGTCCCGCGGCATATGCTGATCCCCAAGCGGAAAGCTGCATCGCCATTGCCAACAGCAACAGCCCGCCCCTCGTTTTTTTCATTTTTAGTCTCCCCGTTCGAAGGAGACATTGCCACAGCTGGATTTATTTGACGCAAAGGCGCGAAGCAGACTTTAAGTAAAACGCCAATAGAATAAATATAAAATTTGAATCATTTGAGTATTGAATTGTTCGGATTGCCCGGGCTGGCATCGGAGCTCGATGCCTTGTGCCCGGCGCCTCGAACGCGGCCTCTGCCTGTCGGAAGCGAGCCCGGCTGCTTGCAAAGAGACAAATTGCTGTCGCCCGAAAACAAAAAAACGGCCACGTGGGGCAGGTTCGATTGGGTGTCTCGTACGACCCGGTTCAGGCGCGCGGCGTGTTGAATTCGGAATCGAGCGTTTCGGGGCGCTGGATGACGGCGAATTCGATGGCGACGCCATCCTCGAAATGACGAACGATCTGCCCGCGCATGGTGCCGAGCATGACTTGGACGCCGATCGCCGGCTTGACGTCGATCTCGATCGCGGCGCCGGACAGCGACAGGTCGATGATCCGGCACTGGTATTGGCGGCCATCGGTGAGCTGCAGCACGCTGGTCGGGTTGCGCGGCGCGACGCGCTCGTGGCGGCGGTCTTCCGGCAGGTCGAGTTCGTGCTTGTTGGCAAGCCAGGTCAACTGCGCCGCCAGCTTGTCCTTCTTGCGGTCGGACGCGATCACCGTCATGGCGAAGCCGTCCTGCAGCGTGCGCGTGACGACGCCTTCGATGCGGCCAATATGGTCGATATAGGCGATCACCTTTTCACCGGGCATGCCGATGCGATCGGTGCGGAACGCGACATTGCCGGGCGACATGTCGACAACCTGGCAAGGATGCTCGGTGCGGTCTTCCAGCATGAATCGCCCGTATATCTTGACCCGGACGCGCTGAAAGTTACGCCTTTCAGCTTGGGACGGCGCGTAGTCGACCGCCGCTGACCTCATGACTGCCTACACCCCGTTTGGCGTTCCCGCGCGTCGATGCGAGGGACTTCATCACAGAAGTACAACAAAGCGGTTAACAAAGGGGAAAAACGAGCCTGCGAGACTATGCGATCATCAACTATTCGTCGCGCCCGCCGTCGAAGACGACGAGATGGCGGATGCGGCGTGCCCGGCCAAGCGCCGAGAAAGTTTCGGGCGCCTCGAGTTCGGCTGGAACGAGCGAGGGAACGTCGATCGCCGGACGGTTGTTGAGCAGCTCTTTTTCCGGATCGATGACACGGATCGAATCGATCATTGCGTCCGTGATCGGGTCGGCACCCAGCCAGAACGGCTTCTCGGCGGCGCTGATCACACCGAGGCAGCGCGGGTTTTCGATGCCGCCGTCGAGCGGCAAGGCAAGCAATTCGAACTTGTTGGAGCGGCCGTTGCGGCTGAAACCCTCGAAATTGATCAGCACCACCGACTTCTGGTCGAAAACCCCATGAATCAGCCGTGAGACCAGACGCTGATCCTTCTCGCGCCACAGCGACGGGAAGGAGAACCCCTTGAGTTCGCGGCCATAACAGGCGCAGAGCCGAGTGCCGGCCAGGCGGAAGACGGGTTGCCCGCGTGTGTCCTTTTCCAGGATGAACGTGTCGGCCAAAAGCGACTTGATATCGGCCGGCTCGACGTCCGAACGCTTCGGAGCGGGGCGTCCGTCACGCAGGCGGTTCCAATAATGGAACAGCGTGATCGATCCGTTTTGGTTCATGGTATGCTGCTCCGCGCATTCTGTCGTCTGATGTCCCATCGGTGAACAGAAGGGCGCCCTCCGATGACCTACATGCGTTGCGGAGCAGGAAGCGTGCCAGCGTCGTTAACACTTGTTCACGGGTCGGGGCCGTTAAGGTTAACAACTGGTTTACGTTGCCCCCGAGCAGGCCCTGTGGCACACCAAAACCACTCCAGAAGCGGTCGTTTCGCGACGATCGGCAGCACTTCAGTCAAGAGTTTTAGGGGAGCAGGGGGCTCGACCGGCCGTTCAAGGGAAACCTTGGACGGCTTCTTTTTGATTCGTACTGGTTGATTCGCACTGGGGCGATTCGCCGTTTGCGGTTCCACTGGCCGTGATCTAGATGCTCGCCAGATCGAACAGCACCGAGTGCGATTGCAGATGAGCGAACCGCAAAATCCAACCGAGGCCGAACCGGCCGAAAGCATACCGCCGCCTGCGCGCGAACCGGTGTTCAACCTGCCGCCGATCGTGCTGGCGGTGATCGGCATTTGCGCGGCCGTCTTCCTGCTGCAGCAATATGTGCTGAACGATGCGCAGCAGATGACACTGCTCTACGATGGCGCCTTCATTCCCGTCCTCTACACCGGGCAATACGGCTTCGACTGGTTCCTGCTCACACGCCCCTTCACCTACGCCTTCATGCATGGCGGGTTTGCCCATATCGCCATCAATATGGTGTGGCTCGCCGCCTTTGGTTCGCCACTGGCCAATCGGCTCGGCGGGCTCCGGTTCGCTCTGTTCTTCGCCGTTACCGGACTGGCTTCCGTGGCGCTCTTCTGGGCCATGCACCCATATGGCGAGGCACCGCTGGTGGGCGCCTCGGGCGCCATATCAGGCATGATGGGTGCTGCGGCGCGTTTCGGTTTCCGCACCGATCGCTCGGCCGGCAAGGCGGCCTTCGCCGGCCCTGTGCTGCCGATCGCGATTGTCTTGCGTTCGCGCGGTGTCGTGATTTTTCTTGCCGTGTGGATGATCATCAATCTCGCCACCGGCCTGCTCGGCTTTTCGCCTGGAGTAGATGGGCAGATCGCCTGGGAGGCGCATATTGGCGGCTTCGTTGCCGGCTTTTTCGGCCTGCGCTGGTTCGATCGGCGATGGCAGCCGCCCGAATGGGAGACCACCGACCGCCGCACTTGAAATGCAACCGATCACGGCGCACGATGTTCACTCTTACGTGAAAGCCGGTCTGGGCAGGAACCGGCACGCGAAGCAGAGGAGGACGCCATGACGGTTAAGGCAATTCTGGAAAAAAAGGGCCACGACGTGTTGACGCTCGGGCCGAACGAAAAGCTCAGCGAAGCCATCCGCATCCTGGCCGAACACAAGATCGGCGCGCTGGTCATCACCAATGGCGATCACAAGATTGTCGGCATCCTGTCGGAACGCGATATCGTGCGGGTTGTTGCCAAGGAAGGTGCCGCCGCGCTCGATATCGCCGTGCGTTCGGCAATGACGCCGAAAGTGAAGATCTGCAACGAGAACCACACCGTCAACGAGGTGATGGAGATCATGACCAGGGGCCGTTTCCGCCATCTGCCGGTGGAAAAGGACGGCCTGCTCGATGGCATCGTCTCCATCGGCGACGTGGTCAAGCGCCGCATCGAGGATGTCGAGCGCGAGGCCGACGAGATCAGGGCCTATATCGCAACCGCCTGAGCGGCGAAGGGAACCGCCGGCCGAAAACTCATCCGGCGGAACCGTAGTCTATCGGTTGTCGAGTTCGGAGCGGACGAGTTCGAGGCCGCGCCTGGTGATGCGGTAGGGACCGCCGCCCGACGACGAAACAGCCTTCTTGCGTTTCAGCTTTCGAAACAGGTCGAGATCGACGCCCGGATAGTGCCATCCGTCGCGGGTCAGGCATTTGACGGAGGCGATCCGTTTCTTCTGGTTCTTTTCGATTTCAATGCGTCCGCCCTGCGCAAGCAGGTGCAGGATGCGCTGTTCAGTACGCGAAATATCCATGTGGAGAAATTCCCTGGAAAACGAAAAAAGCCGCCGCCGCGATGCTTCGCGGCACGGGGTTTCAGGTCTTCCTGCCCTGCCTCGCTAGGAGGTCAGGGCCTTACCGGGACTGAGCGTAAGTGGACATCCACTCTCCATTGGGATGGGCGTCCTATAGGCGAAAGCGGTTGAAAAGGCCAGCCAGCGGCTTTGCGCTTGTCTCTTTTGGCGGTTTGCACTAGCGAAGCGGGTACGATTTGTACCTTCTGAATGTGTAGTGACATTCAGCATCCATCCCGAATTTGACGGCAGGCCATGACCCTCATCGATACCCGAACGCCCGACGCAAAACGCCTGATCCCCGGCGCCACAGGCGATTGGGAAATCATCATCGGTCTCGAAGTGCACGCGCAGGTCATCTCGGAAGCAAAACTGTTTTCCGGCGCCTCGACTGCCTTCGGCGCGGCCCCCAACGCCAATGTCAGCCTGGTCGATGCGGCAATGCCGGGCATGCTGCCTGTCATCAACGAGGAATGCGTGAAACAGGCGATCCGCACGGGTCTCGGGTTGAAGGCGCAGATCAACCAAAAGTCGGTTTTCGACCGGAAGAACTACTTTTATCCAGACCTGCCGCAGGGCTACCAGATTTCGCAGTTCAAGCAGCCGATCGTCGGGGAGGGC
The DNA here is from genome assembly GCF_053714255.1 of Mesorhizobium sp. 43Arga. Taxonomy (NCBI): domain Bacteria; kingdom Pseudomonadati; phylum Pseudomonadota; class Alphaproteobacteria; order Hyphomicrobiales; family Phyllobacteriaceae; genus Mesorhizobium; species Mesorhizobium sp. 43Arga. The sequence goes on along the minus strand of NZ_JBSKBO010000003.1, from coordinate 464,803 downwards.
ACGGTGATCGTTTCGGTCGGACCGGACCGGCAGGGCGAGTTTGAGGACATCGAGGTCGGCATCGAGCGCCTGCATTTGGAACAGGATGCCGGCAAGTCGATGCACGACCAGCATCCGACCATGTCCTATGTCGACCTCAACCGTTCCGGGGTGGCGCTCATGGAAATCGTCTCCAAGCCTGACCTGCGTTCCGGCGATGAGGCCAAGGCCTATGTCACCAAGCTGCGCACCATCATGCGCTATCTCGGCACCTGCGACGGCAACATGGATGAAGGCTCGCTGCGCGCCGACGTCAACGTCTCGGTACGCCGGCCCGGTGGCGAGTTCGGCACGCGCTGCGAGATCAAGAACATGAACTCGATCCGCTTCATCGGCCAGGCCATCGACTATGAGGCGCGCCGCCAGATCGCCATCCTGGAGGACGGCGGCAAGATCGATCAGGAAACGCGGCTGTATGATGCCGTCAAGGGCGAGACGCGCTCCATGCGCTCGAAGGAAGAAGCGCACGACTACCGCTATTTCCCCGATCCCGATCTTCTGCCGCTGGAATTTGACCAGGCCTATGTCGATGCTTTGGCCAAAGGGCTGCCGGAATTGCCCGACGACAAGAAGGCGCGGCTGATCACCTCGCTGGGTCTCTCGACCTACGACGCTTCGATCCTGGTGTCGGAAAAGTCGATCGCCGACTATTTCGAGAAGGTGGCCGCCGGCCGCGACGGCAAGCTCGCCGCCAACTGGGTCATCAACGATCTGCTCGGCCAGTTGAACAAGGTCGGCAAGGACATTGAAAATGCTCCCGTTTCGCCTGATCAACTTGGCGCGATCATTGACCTGATCAAGGACGGCACCATCTCCGGCAAGATCGCCAAGGACCTGTTCGAGATCGTCTGGAACGAAGGCGGCGATCCGCGTGCGCTGGTCGAAAGCCGTGGCATGAAGCAGGTCACCGACACCGGCGCCATCGAGAAGGCGGTCGACGAAGTGATCGCGGCCAATCCCGACAAGGTCGAACAGGCGCGCGCCAAGCCGACCATGGCCGGCTGGTTCGTCGGCCAGGTGATGAAGGCGACGGGCGGCAAGGCCAACCCGCAGGCGGTCAACGACCTCGTCAAGGCCAAGCTCGGCATCGAGTAAGGCCATGTTCGTCCGCACCGCAGGCGAACGCGATCTCGTTGCCATCCGCGCACTGTTGATTGAAACCTGGCACGCGACCTATGGCGTTGCAAAGGTCACCGAAATCACCGATGCGTGGCACTCGATCGCCTCGTTGAAGGCGCGGCTGACCAAACCGACCAGCGAGTTCCTCGTCGCCGATGACGGCAAGCGCATTGGGGGCGTGGCCTTTGCGGAGGGCATTGGTGGCGGAGAAGAAGTTGTTCTGAAACAGCTCTACGTGCTTCCAGCCCTGCAGGGCAGGGGCATCGGCGGCATGTTGCTGGACGAGATCATCGAGAGTTTTCCGGAAGCCCGCGCCATCCGCCTGGAAGTGGAGGCGCAAAACGCCCGCGCCGTCGCCTTCTACGAAGCGAACGGCTTCGTGCGATCCGGCGATACCGGCGAGCACGCGGGTGCCTCCGGCGAACCGACATTTGTCTACATCAGGCCTCTTGCGGACTGATTCCTTCGAAGTGAGCCTCTCTTGATCACCTTCGCGCGAGCGGCGCTGCATGCGTCCGTTTTCGTTTGACGGCCCGGGGCCCCCGCACCAAAGCTGCCGGTGCTGACCGCGCGGAAGCCGGAATGGACCGGCACGCTGGGTAGCGCTGGGGGGAAACCATGCCAAGCTTGCCGGAACTGATGCCGACGCAGGTGTCGGACGAAACCTTTGGCGGCGTCACCTACCACATAGCGGGCGAGTTGGTGCCCGTGCTGTCGGTCGATGTGACGCAAATGCCCGTCTATTTCGAGCACCATATCCTGTTGTGGAAGAACTCCACCATCACCATCGGCCTGAAATCACTGAAAGGCGCGCTGAAGCGCATGATGGCCGGCATGCAGATCTTCGTTACCGAGGCGTCGGGAGCAGGCATCATCGCCTTCAGCCGCGATGGACCCGGCCACATCGTGCCGATCCATCTCAGGCGCGGCGAGGAGATCCAAGTGCGCGAACACCAGTTTCTCGCCGCCACCGGCAATGTCGAGTACACGTTCGAGCGTGTGCGCGGCCTGGCGACGATGCTGTTCGGCCAAAGCGGCTTCTTCATCGACCGTTTTCGCGGCGATGGCGGCGATGGCATCGTCTGGCTGCACGGCTACGGCAATGTCTTCGAAAAGACGCTTGCCACCGGCGAGACCATCGACATCGAGCCGGGCGGCTGGCTGTTCAAGGATGCCTCCGTCAGGATGGAAACCAAGATCGACCGCCTGTCGAGCGGCTTCTTCGGCGCCAATATGAATTTCATCGTCAACCGCTTCACCGGCCCAGGCCGCGTCGGCATCCAGTCGATGTATCTGCATATGCCGACAGAGGAGTAGGCGCGTACCGGAAATCTCGGATGGGTGACGCGCCAGGGCACAAAACCTGGCGTAGCCCGATCCGCTCAGGCAGCGGGAACGTCCACATTGTCGATCAGCCGCGTCTTGCCAAGCCAGGCCGCCGCAAGCAGGCGCCCCGCGCGGTCGCGGCGCCAGGGCGCAAGCGTGAGGCTTTCGCGGGCCTCGACATAGTCGATCTTGTGGAAGCCGGCGGCGATGAGCGCGCGGCTGGCTTCCCCGGTTGTGTCATCTCGGTGAGCGCCAGCCGCCAGTGCGGCAGCTGCCTTGTGCAGGATCACGTTGAGCTGGCGGGCGACAGCGAGTTCAGCCTCGCCGAGATAGGCGTTGCGTGACGACATTGCGAGGCCATGCGCATCGCGTATGGTCGGGGCGCCGATGATCTCGACAGGCAGGTCAAGGTCACGGCAGAGCTGTCTGACGACGCAAAGCTGCTGGTAATCCTTCTCGCCAAAGACCGCATAGTCGGGCGTCGCCTGCAGAAAAAGCTTGGTCACCACGGTGGCGACGCCCTCGAAGAAAGTGGGGCGAAAGTCCGATTCGAGCCCGGCGGACGGGCCGCCTACCGAGATCCTAGTGGCAAAGCCGGCGGGATACATCGCGCCGACCGTCGGCGTGAACGCGAGATCGGCCTTGACCGTCGCCAGCAGGTCGAGGTCGCGGGCAAGCTGGCGTGGGTACTTGTCGAGATCCTCACTCGGCGCGAACTGCGTCGGGTTGACGAAGATCGACACCACGCAGCGCTCGGCTTTTTCCCTGGCGATCCTGATCAGGGAGAGATGCCCCTCATGCAGCGCGCCCATGGTTGGCACCATGGCAACGCGCAGGCCGTCGCGCCGCCAGTCACTGACCCGCGCGCGAACTGCGGCGACGTTGTCGACGACGTCAGGCCGGCTCATGTCTCATCCCCGCCATCTGTGCCCGAAAAGGCCACCTTTGAATTTGAAAAGACATGGGCAGCACCGGGGAAAGTCCGGTCTCGCACCTCCGCTGCGTAGCGCTCGGCGGCGTTCGCGATCACGCGGCGCAAATCGGCATATTCCTTGACGAATTTCGGCACGCGGTCGACGGTCAGCCCGACCATGTCGTCGATGACCAGGATCTGGCCATCGCAATCGCCGCTGGCGCCGATGCCGATGGTCGGGATGCCGATGCGGTGAGTGATGTCGGAGGCCACCGCCTCGATCGTGCCTTCGATGACCACGGAGAACGCGCCGGCTTTTTCGACCGCGAAGGCATCGGCCATCAGCGCCGCGACAGTCTCGTCCGTGCGGCCCTTAATCTTGTAGCCGCCGTCCTTCTTCACCGATTGGGGCAGCAGGCCGATATGGCCCATGACCGGAATGCCGGCGGCCACGATTGCCGCGATCTGCGCGGCCATGTCGACGCCGCCTTCGAGTTTCACCGCCTGGCAGCCGGTCTCGTCAACGATGCGCTGCGCGCAGGCCACGGCGTGCTCCGCCGAATCCTCGTAGCTGCCAGCCGGCATGTCGACGACAACGCACGCCCTGGCCGCGCCGCGCATCACGGCTTGCCCATGCGCGATCATCATCTCCAGCGAGGCGCCGAGCGTCGTCGCATGGCCATGCAGGACCATGGCGACACTGTCGCCGACCAGGAGCAGGTCGACATGCGGATCGAGCAGGCGGGCGACGGGATAGGTGTAGGCGGTCAGGCAGACCAACGGGACGCCTCCCTTGCGACGGCGAATCAGCTCCGCGCCGATGCGAATGTCGGTGGTCGGCAGTTTCGTGGCCAATCGTCACCTCCCTCGGCCCATGGCCGGGTTGGATATCCGCACGGGCGCGCTGACCTTTAGAAAGAGCGCAAAGGCTTGGCAAGCGCGCATCCTGTTGCCTCTGCGGATCACAGGCATGTGTCGGCACCTCGGCGCGCCATTTGCGCGCTCCCCGCGGCAAAACCCTTGCCTTCCCGAAGCCCTGACGCCATAAGCAGGAAACAGGCGCCGCCAGCGCAAAGGGCTCTGAAATGAAGACTTTCCTGACGCAGTTTTTCACTTGGTGGAACAGCCAGACGCTGGGAACACGCCTTCACACCTGGCGGTACGGCAAGAGGGTCGGCCAGGACGAGGTCGGCAATGTCTACTACGAAGGCGGCATCGATTCGGAAGGCCGCACGCGACGCTGGGTCATCTACCGCAATTATTCGGAAGCTTCGGCCATACCGCCCGGCTGGCATGGCTGGATCCACCACCGCGTCGATCTCGCTCCGGCCAGCGAGGACTACAAGGCGCGCGACTGGCAGAAGCCGCATCAACCCAATCTAACCGGTACGCCGGCGGCCTACCGCCCGAAGGGCTCGGTGCTGACCAATCAGCATCGCCCGCAGGTTACGGGTGACTACGACGCCTGGACGCCCGGGTCCTAACGGCTCCGGCTTCTACGGCACAAAGTGCGGGCCGGTCCTTTATCGCCACAATTGGTGTTTAGCTGCTTGCTGATCAGAAAACGGCGACTAGCCTTGGCGATCGACGGAATCACCCGGGCGCGAACCACCGGTACCCCTATATGAGCTTTTTCAATCGGATATCGACAGGCGGTCTGACGCTAGCCGCCGGCCTCGCCGTCAGCACCGCGGCCTTTGCGGCGTCGCCCGCACCGGCTGCCCCGGCCGCTCCCGCACCGGCCGCGCCCGCGGGATCGGATCGCGTCACCAACCCGGTTGCCGAGTTCGCCGGCATCGACAAGATCACCGGCCGCATCATCACCTTCGATGTCTACATCGATGAGACGGTGCAGTTCGGGGCTTTGCAGGTGACGCCGCGCGTCTGTTATTCCCGGCCGCAGAACGAGGAGCCGAAGACCGATTCCTTCGTCGAGGTCGACGAGATCACGCTCGACCGCAAGATCCGCCGCATCTTCACCGGCTGGATGTTCGCCGAAAGCCCGGGCCTCAACGCTGTCGAGCATGCCGTCTATGACATCTGGCTGAAGGAATGCAAACAGAAGTCCGATGTGCCGGCACCAGATGCCACCAAGGCCGACGCCACCAAGGCTGACGCTTCGAAGCCGGCCGCGACCAAACCAGCGGCCCCCAAGCCTGCGGCCAGCCCGGATGCGGAACAGTCCGATCCCGCGCAACCGGATACGTCAGACGCCAACTGATCGCTGGGAACCGTCGTGGCCACCAAGCGTTGGACCACAGACGACCGCGCATCGACGCGCCCGGAGGATATTTCGATGTCGGACAGCAAGCGAATCATGGCCAACAAGAAAGAACTGCTGGAACTCGAAAAAGGGTTCTGGACCGGCGATGCCGCATACTACGCGGCCAACGCCGACACGGAATGCCTGGTGGCCTTTCCGCGAATGGCGAAGGCGATGGACAATGCTGACTTGGCCAAGACCGCCACCAAACCCAACCGCTGGCGCGATCTCGATATCGAGCTCAAGGGGATAATCGAGCCTGGCAGCGACATCGTCATGCTGACCTACGAGGCCCATGCGACACGCGAGAACGGCGAGCCCTATGCTGCCTTGGTTAGCACCGGCTATGTCCATCGCGTCAACGGTTGGAAGATGATGTTCCACTCGCAGACGCCGATCGAGGTAGCGGCCGGGAAGTAGGCCCGATCCTACGGAAAAAAGATCGCTTCGCCCTTCAGTGCCTCGGCCAGCATCTTCTCATACTTGCCGCGCGGAACATCGACCGCGCCGAAGCGCTTGAGATGCTCGGTGGTGAATTGCGTATCGAGCAGCGCGAAGCCGCGTGCTTTCAAGCGTTCGACAAGATGCACGAGGCAGATCTTCGACGCATCCGTCTCCTTGGAGAACATGCTTTCACCGAAGAACACCCGTCCAAGCGACACGCCATAGAGGCCGCCGACCAACTGGTCCTCGCGCCAGGCCTCGACCGAATGGCAGTGGCCCATGCGGTGCAACTGCACATAGGCCTCGCGGATTGGCGCGTTGATCCAGGTGGAGCGCCGCTCCTCGCGCTTTTCGGCGCAGCCGTCGATCGTCGCTTCGAAATCGAAGTCGAAACGGATGTCGAACGGACTTTTGCGGATCGCCTTCCTCAGGCTTTTGGGCGTGTGGAACCCGTCGAGCGGGATGATGCCGCGCGTCTCCGGCCGCACCCAGAACACTTCTGGGTCGCTGGCGCTTTCGGCCATCGGGAAGACGCCCGAAGCGTAGGCCTTGAGCAGAAGGTCGGTGGGGATGCGATAGCCGGGCGCGTAAGGGCGGGTCATCGCGTCCCCGGGCTACTCTTCCTTGGCCAGGTATTTTTCCAGCCAGTGGATGTCATAGTCGCCATTGGCGATGTCGGCATTGCCGACCAGATCGCGAAACAGCGGCAAGGTCGTCTTGATGCCGTCGACGACGAATTCATCCAGCGCCCGGCGCAGCCGCATCATGCATTCGACGCGGTTGCGCCCATGCACGATCAGCTTGCCGATCAGGCTGTCGTAGTAGGGCGGGATCTTGTAGCCGGAATAGACGCCGGAATCGACGCGGATGCCGAGACCGCCTGGCGTGTGGAAATGCGTGATCGTGCCGGGCGAGGGGGTGAAGGTGCGCGGATCCTCGGCATTGATACGGCATTCGATGGCGTGGCCATTGAACTTGATGTCTTCCTGCTTGACGGAAAGCCCTCCGCCGGAAGCGACGCGGATCTGCTCGTGCACGAGATCGATGCCGGTGATTGCTTCCGTCACCGGATGCTCGACCTGGAGGCGCGTGTTCATCTCGATGAAATAGAACTCGCCATTCTCGTAGAGGAACTCGATCGTGCCGGCGCCGGAGTAGCCGAGATCGGCAATGGCCTTGGCGCAGATGCCGCCGATGCGGGACCGTTCCTCGGCGTTGAGCGCAGGCGAATTGGCCTCTTCCCAGACTTTCTGGTGGCGCCGTTGCAGCGAACAGTCGCGCTCGCCGAAATGCACGCCGCGGCCAAAGCCGTCGCCGAACACCTGCACTTCGATATGGCGCGGCTTCTGCAGATACTTCTCGATGTAGACGGCGTCGTCGCCGAAAGCGGCGCCTGCTTCCGAGCGCGCCGTCTGCAGGGCGACCTCGAGGTCGGCCTCGGTGTGCGCGACCTTCATGCCGCGTCCGCCGCCGCCGGCCGAGGCCTTGATGATCACCGGATAGCCGATTTCGGCGGCAATGCGCTTGGCTTCCTTCTCTTCGGTCACCGCGCCGTCGGAACCTGGCACCACCGGGATGCCGAGGCGCTTGGCGGCGCGCTTGGCCTCGATCTTGTCGCCCATGACGCGGATATGGTCGCCGGTCGGGCCGATGAAGGTGATGTTGTGCGCGGCCAGTATGTCGGCGAACTTGGCGTTCTCCGACAGGAAGCCGTAGCCAGGATGCACCGCGTCCGCGCCGGTGATCTCGCAGGCCGCGACGATCTGATGGATGTTGAGATAGCTGTCGCGCGATGGCGGCGGACCAATGCAGACGCTCTCGTCGGCAAGCCGCACATGCATGGCGTCGGCGTCGGCGGTCGAATGCACCACCACCGTCTGGATGCCGAGTTCCTTGCAGGCGCGCAGCACCCGAAGCGCGATTTCGCCGCGATTGGCGATGAGGATCTTCTGGAACATCCGACCCGCTCTACTCGATCACGACGAGCGGCATGCCGTATTCGACCGGCGTCGCGTCCTCGAACAGGATCGCCGTCACCGTGCCGGCGCGCGGCGAGGGGATCTGGTTCATCGTCTTCATCGCCTCGATGATCAGCAGCGTCTGGCCTTCCTTGACCTTCTGGCCGACCTCGATGAACGGCTTGGCATCGGGTGACGGCGCCAGATAGGCAGTGCCGACCATTGGCGAGGCTACCGCGTTCTTCGACACGTCGACCGTGGCCGGAGCGGCCGCGACCGCGGGTTGGGCTGCTGCCGGCGCATAGCTGGGCTGGGGTGCAGCGATAGCATGGACGGCAGGGGCCTGCCGCGACACGCGCACCTTCAGGTCGCCCAGCTCAACCTCGATCTCGGTCAGGTTGGTGTCGTTCAGTATGCCCGCCAGATCGCGGATCAGTTGCTGGTCAACACCGGTCTTCTTTATCGACATTTTCGAGCCTTCTGTTTGTTGGCCGGTCATAGGCGTGCGGCCAGCGCCTGTAGCGCCAGCGTGTAGCCGAGCGGCCCAAAGCCACAGATCATGCCGACGGCGACCGGCGCGACCATGGAGACGTGGCGGAATGATTCCCGCGCATGGATGTTGGAAAGGTGAACTTCGGCGACCGGCAGCGGTGCGACCGAACGGATGGCGTCGTGGATCGCGATCGAGGTGTGGCTGTAAGCGCCTGGATTGATCACGATGCCGGCAGCCTTGTCGCCGGCTTCCTGGATCCAGTCGACAAGGTCACCCTCGTGGTTCGACTGGCGGAAATCGATTTCGAGCCCGAGCGACGCGCCGGCCTGCTTGCAGTCGTCGGCGATCGCGGCAAGCGTCTTGCCGCCATAGATGCCCGGCTCGCGCTTGCCGAGCGCGTTGAGATTGGGACCGTTCAGGACGAAAACCGTTTTCAAAAAACCCGACCTTTTCCGGCGCCGGTATCAAACCGGCGCGCTGGGCCTCTATACCGGGCATAGTCGTCCGCGAAAAGAGCGCAAGTGCGTTCTTTCACTGTCCACAACAGGCCGAAATGCGCCCGTGAAGAAAACCGCGGGCTGATCAAAGCGCGGCTTTCGCCGCCTTGATCTTTTCCGCCAACACGTCCTGCCCGAGAGCCCCGAACACGACCTCGTTGCCGACGACGTAGGACGGCGTTCCGGTGATCGCCAGCTTGTTGGCAAGGTCGTAGGTCTTGGAGAAGGCCTCGGGGATCGAAGCATCCTTCATCTTCTCGCGCAGCGTCGCCTCGTCGGCGCCCAGCGAAAGCGCGACCTTGATCGCGGCCGCCTCGGTTGCGCGTCCCTGGCCGCCGAGCAGCGCATTGTGGAACTCGCCGTACTTTTCCGGCATCATCAGGTGGAACGCCATCGAAACGACGCTCGCTTTCTGCGAATCCGGGCCGAGGATCGGGAACTCCTTGAGCACGAAGCGCAGATCCGGATCGGATTTGGTCAGCGCCCGCATGTCCTCGATGGCGCGTTTGCAGAAGCCGCAATTGTAGTCGTAGAACTCGACGATCGTCACCTTGCCGTTCGGATTGCCGACGACGCCGTCGAAGGCGGAGTTGAAGATCTGGTCCTTGGCGCCCTTGATGACGCCGAGCGAGGCGATGCGCTGCTCTTCCTTCTGCTTGGCCTCGAGCGCGTCTTGCACTTCGAGCAGCACCTCAGGGTTCTTCAGGAGATAGTCACGGATGATCCCTTCGACCTCGGCACGGTCGATCTTTGTATCGGCGGCCGTTTGGACAGGCTGCGCCGTACCGGCCTTGGCCATCTGTGGGCTGCCGGCCACGAAACCGAAAGCCAGCATGGCAAGGACTACAGCGACCCCCGTGGTGCCCAGCAGCAGTGCCTTTTTCATCGTTCTCGTTCCCTTTGCCTGTTTCCTGGTCCGGCTGTGTCGCAGTGCGTGACCGGAAGGTTCACTAGATCTTGTTTGACGATTTGTAGTTTATGATGTCCTGAGCGCGTATCCAGCGCGGCTCGCCGCGCTTCATCTGCTGCTGCGCCCGCATGGCGAAGATCTTCGCATCCTTGTAGTTACCGGAATAGAAATGACCTTCCGCCGTGGCAAGCTCGGCGCCCGGTATGTCACCCAATTCGCCATAAGCCTGCGCCAGGTAGCGATAGCCTTCGGAATTTTCCTTGTCGCGTCCAAGGCCATTGTTGATCTGCACGACGGCGTTCTTCAGCGAGTCAGGTGTGCCGACCGCCATCAGCGCCTGGCCGAGCGAGACAGGCAGCAAGCCGGACCGCGCCGGATCGAGGCTGACCGCCTTGGCGTAGGCTTCCGCCGCGTCCTTGGGCTTGTTCGCCTTCATCAGGATGTCGCCGCGCAACTCCTGGAAATAAGCATTCTTGGGCTGCGCCTTGACCAGGGCATTGGTCTTGGCAAGCGCGCCGGTGATGTCGCCGTAGAGGTAGGTCGATTGGGCGTCGCCATACTGCCCGGCGAGGCTGCCTCTCATCTTTTGCATCAACCGCGCGGCGGCGGCCTGGCCTTCCATGTAGACGGCGATCTTTACCCGCATCATGTCGTGGCGCTGCTGCAGCACCGGCGGGTCGAGCTTGTCGACATTGGGGCTCTGTTTCACCAGCACTTCGAGATTGGCGATGCGTTCCTGCGGCATCGGATGGCTGATCCGATAGGGATCGACTTGCGCACCCGACAGCGACAGCGCGGTCTGGAAGCGGCGGAACGTCTTCAGCATGCCCATGCCGGACTGGCCGGTGGCGTTGAGATAGGTGATGGCGGAGCGGTCGGCCGTTATCTCTTCGGTGCGCTGGTAGGCGAGGATGCTGCGCTGTGCCATCTCGCCGCCGCCGGCGGCCACGCCCATGCCGGCGCCGGCAAGGCCGCGGCTGTTGGTGGTCGCGCCAGCGACGATCGCGCCCGCGCCAAGCAAGGTCGCAATGATGGCCATCGTCTTGGCGCGCTCGAGCTGGTCACGCAGTTTCTGCTGGTGGCCGCCGGCGATATGGCCGGCCTCGTGCGCGATGACGCCGATGATCTCGTTGGGCGTTTCAGCCATCATCAGCGCGCCGGTGTTAATGAACAGCCGTCGCCCGGTGACAAAAGCGTTGAAGCTGGAATCATTGACCAGCACGATGTCGATGCCGTCATTCGCCAGCCCGGCTGCCTTGAAGATCGGCCGCGCATAGTCCCGCACCAAAGCCTCGATCTCGGCATCGCGGACCACCGGAACGCTCTGGGCGAAGGCGATGACTGAACTTGCCACGGCAACGGCAAGGCCAAGCGAAAGCGTCGTGAAAACACGCGCGATCCTGGCAATCGTCGATCTGGGTCGGCTCAACATGACGTGTTCACTGGTAGACGAGCGGGCGAAAGATGAAAAGTCGGCACCGGAAACTTCCTCAACTTGTGATCCTCACATCAATCGGGCATTTGTGCGGCGCATGTATTCGGGGGCGTGGCGCACCCAACCGTCGAGATAGGGATAAAATGGTCGTTTCGCTCTCGCGTCGTGGCAATGTCGAGCCATTCCACGCCATGGATGTGCTGGCCGAAGCAAACCGGCTGAAGGCCCAGGGCGTGCCGGTGATCTCCATGGCGGTCGGCCAGCCGTCCGATCCGGCGCCCGCACGGGTTCGCGCCGCCGCGGCCAGGGCCTTGCAGGACGGTCGCATCGGCTACACCGACACGCTGGGGCTGGCTGGCCTGCGCAAGGCGATCGCCGCGCATTACGCGGATCACTATCGGCTCGAAGTCGAGTCGGCCCGGATCGCGGTGACCACCGGATCGTCCGCGGCCTTCAATCTCGCCTTCCTGGCGATGTTCGATCCGGGCGATCGCGTTGCCATCGCGGCACCCGGCTACCCTGCCTATCGCAACATCATGGCGGCGCTCGGCATCGATGTGGTCGAGATCGAACTTGGCGAGGCTGCCTATCTGCATGCCGGTCATCTTGAGGCAGCGCATCGCGAGAAGCCGCTGAAGGGGGTTCTGTTTGCAAGTCCGGCCAATCCGACCGGTGCCGTCATACCGGCCGACGAACTGTCGGCGCTGGTCGACACGGCGGAGACACTGGGCATCGCCGTCATTTCCGACGAAATCTACCACCGGTTGGCCTATGGTGCGCCTGACACCACCGCGCTTGCCTTCGGCAACAGTGTCACGGTGATCAATTCCTTCTCGAAATATTACTGCATGACCGGTTGGCGCGTCGGCTGGATGGTGTTGCCGCAAGAGCTGGTGCGGCCCGTCGAGCGCATCGCCCAGAGCCTCTACATTTCACCGCCGGAACTGTCGCAGATCGCCGCGATCGAGGCCTTTGCCGCCACCGAAGAGCTGGAGGCGGTCAAGGGCCGCTATGCCTGGAACCGCCAACTGCTGATGAAACGCCTGCCGGAACTCGGCTTTCCGCTGGCCGCGCCCATGGACGGCGCCTTCTATGCGTTTTGCGATGTCACCCGCCACAGCAATGACAGCATGGCCTTCGCGCGCAAGATTCTGGCCGAGGCGCATGTCGCGGCGACGCCCGGCCGCGACTTCGACACCCAGGCGGGGCATCGCACGATGCGGTTTTCCTACGCCGGCAGCCATGACGACATGGTCGAGGCGATGGCGCGCATCGAACGCTGGTTGAGGTAGCGCCATGCCGGAACTCGAACAGGCCCCTAAACTTGATCAGGCATTGGCCGAAGTCGCCGCCGAAATGGCCGAGCGCACCGATCGCGGCGATGTCGCCACCTACATTCCCCAATTGGGCAAGGTCGATCCAAGGAAATTCGGCATTGCCGCCGTCACCAATGACGGCCGCGTGCTTGTGGCGGGCGATGCCGACCAGGCTTTTTCGATCCAGAGCATCTCCAAGGTGTTCACCTTGACGCTGGCGCTCGGCAATGTCGGCGACGCGCTGTGGAAGCGGGTCGGGCGCGAGCCTTCGGGAAACCCATTCAACTCGATCGTCCAGCTCGAGCATGAGAACGGCATTCCGCGCAATCCGTTCATCAATGCCGGCGCCATCGTTATTTCCGACATCCTGCTTGCCGGCCATCAGCCGCGCGAGGCGATCGGCGAGATCCTGCGTTTCATCCAGTTTCTCGCCGACGACGAGACCATTATCATCGACCGTGAGGTCGCGGCCTCCGAGCGTGCCACCGGTTATCGCAACTTCGCGCTCGCCAACTACATGAAATCCTTCGGCAATCTTCATCATGCGCCGGAACTGGCGCTGGGCGTCTACTTCCACCATTGCGCCATCGCCATGAGCTGCCGGCAACTGGCGATGGCCGGCCGCTTCCTCGCCAATGGCGGCAAGAACCCGGCGACAGGCCACTCCGTGGTGTCGGCGGAGCGGGCGCGGCGCATCGGCGCCATGATGCTGACTTGCGGTCACTATGATGGCTCCGGCGATTTCGCCTTCCGCGTTGGCATTCCGGGAAAAAGCGGCGTCGGTGGCGGCATATTGGGCATCGTGCCGGGTGTGGCGTCGCTTGCGGTGTGGTCGCCCGGGCTCAACGCCAACGGCAATTCCAAGCTGGGTTCGATCGCGCTGGAGAAGCTGGCCAGGATGATGAACTGGTCGATCTTCGCACCTTAGTTCTTGCTGCCTGCCGGACGTGAAAAATCCCGCGCCGTCTTTCGATCGGCGCGGGATTTCTTATTAAAAAGTCACATCATCCAGTTGAAAGGCTTAGAAAAAGCCCTTCCGCTGCCACCAGCCGGCGCGCTTCGGCTTTTCTTCGGTCTTAGCTTCCGGCTCATCGGCGACGGTCGACGACACCACCGGCACGACGGGCGCATCGATGGCCGCCGGCTTGCGCCTGGACGGACGGGCCTTGGAGGGCTCTTCCGCAACGGGTGCAACCACCGTCTCTTCAGCAGCCGCCACCGGCGCTTCGGCGGCCGCTTCGACAACAGGGGTTTCGGCGACGGCTTCGGCGGCTGCCTTCTTCGGCTTGGCTGCGCGCCGCGGCTTCTTGGGCTTCTCGGTGCTTGGCACCTGTTCGCTCGCCGCAGCCACCGGCTCTTCCGTCACCGCGGCAACAGCCACCGGTTCGATCGAGGCAGGCTCGCTTTCGGAAGCATCGGCTTCGGAAGCCTCGGTCGCCTCGCCGGCGCCTGCTTCGGTCTCGCCTTCGCCGTCTTCACGACGGTTGCGCTTGCCGCCGCGCTTGCCGCGCCGGCGCTTCTTGCCCTGGCTGTCATCCGCGGCCTGCACCGCCTCGTCGGACGCGCTGGCAGCGATTGGGGCGGCGTCGTCCTGTTCGCCGTCGTCATCGCCTGTCGCGTCTGCCGCGCCGGCGAAGTCGCCGGTCGGAGCCGAGATGGAAGAGCCATCCGCCGGGGCGCCATGCTCGCGGTCGCGATCCCTGCCGCCGCGCCGTCTGCGGCGCTTGCGACGCTTGCGGTCTCGGCCTTCGCCATCTTCGCTGCCGGCAGGCCGCGGCTGCTGGTTCTGCTGCGGCTGCTGGCGTGGCTGCTCGGCCTGGACCACAACCTCATCGTCTTCCTCGACGACGGCAATCTCGTCCTCGGGCTCTTCCGGCTCGATATAGGCGGGCAGGCTGCGCGCCTCGACGAAGCCCTCGGGCTTCTCGGCCAGCGCGCCGCGGAAGATTGCGTAGTGCTGCGCGCCAACCGTGTCGTCGGCCTCGATGGTGATGGTCAGACCGAAGCGGCTTTCCAGTTCCACCAGCGTGCCGCGCTTGTGGTTGAGCACGTAGAGCGCGGTTGCCGCCGGGGTGCGCACGGTGATGTGGCTGCGCGAATCCTTGAGCAGGAATTCCTCGATCGCCCGCACCACCATCAGCGCGACCGACGAATCGGACCTGACATGGCCGGTGCCGCCGCAATGCGGACACGGCTTCATGGTCGATTCCAGCACGCTGGCGCGGATGCGCTGGCGTGACATCTCCATCAGGCCGAAATGCGAGATGCGGCCGACCTGGATGCGGGCCCGGTCGTTCTTGAGGTGATCCTTCAGCCGCTTCTCGACAGAGCGGTTGTTGCGGTTCTCCTCCATGTCGATGAAGTCGATGACGATCAGGCCGGCGAGATCGCGAAGCCTGAGCTGACGGGCAACCTCTTCGGCCGCTTCCAGATTGGTGTGGAGTGCGGTGTCCTCGATCGAGTGCTCCTTGGTGGAGCGGCCAGAATTGACGTCGATGGCGACCAGCGCCTCGGTCTGGTTGATGATGATGTAGCCGCCGCTCTTCAGCGTCACCTGCGGCTGCAGCATGCGGTCGAGCTGCGCCTCGATGCCGTTGCGCACGAAGATCGGCGTGGTGTCGCGGAACGGCTGAACCACCTTGGCGTGGCTCGGCATCAGCATGCGCATGAAGTCCTTGGCTTCGCGGTAGCCTTCCTCGCCGGAGACGAGGATCTCGTCGATATCCTTGTTGTAAAGGTCGCGCACCGAGCGCTTGATCAGGCTGCCTTCCTCATAGACCAGGGCAGGGGCCGTCGATTGCAAGGTGAGACTGCGCACATTCTCCCACAGCCGCATCAGATATTCATAGTCGCGCTTGATCTCGGCCTTGGTGCGGCTCTCGCCGGCGGTGCGCAGAATGACGCCCATGCCTTGCGGCACTTCGAGGTCGGCAACGACCTCCTTCAGGCGCTTGCGGTCGACCGCGCTGGTGATCTTGCGCGAAATGCCGCCGCCGCGCGCCGTGTTCGGCATCAGCACCGAATAGCGGCCGGCGAGCGACAGATAGGTGGTGAGTGCGGCGCCCTTGTTGCCGCGCTCTTCCTTGACGACCTGAACCAGCAGGATCTGCCGGCGCTTGATCACTTCCTGGATCTTGTACTGGCGGCGCACCGGCTTGCGACGGTTGCGCACCTCTTCCAGCGCATCCTCCGCGCCGACCGATTCGACCTCGTGATCATCGGGATGCGAGGACTGGACTTCCTCCAGCATGCCGCGATCGTTGTCGCTGGAGGTGGCTTCAGTAGCCTGTTCCGTCTGCGAGACGGGTTCGGAGATCACATCGCCTTCGACCGCGGCGGCGATCGATGTCGGGCCACCCTCGCGGGTTTCGGTTTCCTCCTGTTCGGCGGAAGCTTCATCATGGCCTGATGTATCGGCATGCCCCGAGGGATCTGGACGTTCCGATGTATCGGCCGCGTGTTCGATGATCTCGGAAGTGTGGGAGATCTCCTCGACAACGATGTCGCCATTGTCGCCGCCTTCGCTTGGCTCGCCGGAGCCTTCGCCTGCCTCGCCGGCATCGCGCTTGTGTTCACCGCGCTCGCGGCCCTTGCCGCCGCGCCGGCGTCCGCGGCGTCCGCGATCGCGGCTCTGACGGTCATCGCCGTCACCATCCTCGTCCTCTTCGTCCTCGGCCTCCTGCGCTTCGGCGCGCAGCAGTGCCTGACGGTCGGCGACCGGGATCTGGTAGTAGTCGGGGTGTATTTCACTGAAGGCGAGAAAACCGTGACGGTTGCCGCCATATTCGACAAAAGCTGCCTGAAGGGAGGGTTCGACGCGCGTTACGCGGGCGAGGTAGATATTTCCTTTGAGCTGCTTCTTGTCCTGGGATTCAAAGTCGAATTCTTCGATACGGTTACCGCGTACGACGACAACTCGTGTTTCCTCCGGGTGGGAGGCGTCTATCAGCATCTTGTTGGGCATTATTTCGTTTCCCCCCGGCAGCCGTCAGCCACAGCTGGCTGGGCAAAGCCCGCTGCTGTGTGTCTGGAGAGTGGGTGCCGGATAATTGAATGTCCGCCGGACGGTGCCTGCGTGTCATGGCGGTGCCGCCCGCTGCCATACTGGCGCGGTTTGATGCGGACCTTTCCATGATTGCGCTTGAAGCCATCGTCACCAGCAGTACCTTTTGAACCAAAGCCCGGAAACCGGACCAGCTTGTTTGCTCATACAGAGCCGGCACGGGGACAAACCCGGCCGTTTTCCTCACGCAGGTGATTCCCCCGCCACGGGAGCACACCTGCGAAATTCGTCGCAATCACCTGAAGCCTTTTCGCGTGAAGCGAAAGGAGCCGCCTTTCATCTGACCCTGTAGCAGGAAGCTGCGGAGGAGGGCGGTTCCAGGATTGCAGTGATCCACTATCGCTTTTATGATTTGGCGGGTTGGAAGGCAACCCCGATTTCCGATGCCGGCAAAAAGCGGTTCCGTAACGTAAGCCTGGGTCCGAACCTTGCGTGAAAAGGCTTGGTTAACCTTCTCTGGATACCAATCGTTAATCGAGTTCGCCGCCTAACCGGCACTTCGACGAAACGCGCGGGCGCCTGGCGCCAAACCGGGAGCGACTGGAAGAGAGATGGGACTGGCGGACTTCACAGACAAGGGATGTCGTGTCGGCGGCCGGATTCTTGGCGCTTTATGTTTCCTGCTGCTGGTGGCGATTGCCTCGACGTTTTCCTCTGTTGCCAATGCCGCCGACGCGCCGCTTGTGGCAAAAGGCTACAAGATGGCGGGCGATGCCACGAAGATGCGCATCGTCATGGATTTCGATCGCGAACCTGATATCAAATGGTTCCTGCTGCGCGGACCCAATCGTCTGGTCATCGACCTGGCGAATACCAGGCTGGCCATCGACGCCAAGGATTTGAAGCCGCGCGGCCTGGTCAGGGGCGTGCGCCTGGGCGCTCTCGGCGAGGGCGTTTCGCGGCTGATCCTGACCGGCAAGGGACCGTTTGCCGTCGACAAGCTGGATGTGCTCAAGAATGAGGACGGAACCGGCTACCGCATTGCCATCGACATGTCGGCCGCCTCCGAACGGGAGTTCGACGCCGCCCTTGCCAACCAGGCGCTGACCACCGGTTCGACGGTTTCGACCGACAAGGGCGGGCGGGTTGGCACCGGACCGGTCTCCAATCCGGGCCACCGCTTCACCGTCGTCATCGATCCCGGTCATGGCGGGGTCGACGGCGGTGCCGAGGGCCTGAACGGCACCATCGAGAAGAACGTCACGCTGGCCTTCGCCACGGAACTGCGCGACAAGCTCGCGGCCATCGGTAAATACGATGTCTTCATGACCCGCGACACCGATGAATATCTGCGTCTGGACGACCGCGTGCGCATCGCCCGCCAGCATGAGGCCGACCTGCTGATTTCGATCCATGCCGACACAATCAGCGTCAAGGGCATTCGCGGCGCCACCGTCTACACCGTCTCCGACAAGGCATCGGATCCCGAGGCGCAGGCGCTCGCCGACCGCGAAAATCTCTCCGATCAGTTCGCCGGTATGGTCATCAAGGACGACAACAAGGAAGTGACCGATATCCTGATCGACCTGATCCGCCGCGAGACGCACACCTTTTCGATGAGTTTCGCCCACACGCTGGTCGGCCAGCTGTCGACCAGCGTCGGCCTCATCAACAATCCACAGCGTTCCGCGGGGTTCAAGGTGCTGAAGGCACCCGACGTGCCATCCGTGCTGGTCGAACTCGGCTATCTCTCGAATGCCAAGGACGAAGCGCAGCTGCTCGACGCCGAATGGCGCGGCAAGGCCGCACAAAGCATCACCAATGCTGTGGCGCTGTTCGCGTCCGCCAAGGCCGGAGCCGGAACCGGAGGTTGACATGCCTTGCGGCGCCTGCAACCAGAGGCGGCGTTGCTGGATGACAACACCCGGTGCCTTTATTTCCGGCGCGCGGTCACGAAATCAGGCCTTGCCGTATTTTGTCCACATGATGGCGACATGGGTTTTCAAATACGGATTGGGACCAGCTCGAAAGCTTGCGTGGAAGGCGGCTTCGTTTAGGAAATTCCCGAACCAAGGACTGGAGCGGGTATGATTCGTCTCATTGGCTATTTCTTCGGCATCGGCACGACGCTGGCCCTTCTGGTCGCGGCGGGCGTTGCCATTTACATCAGCCATCTGTCGAAGGATCTGCCCGACTACGAGGTGCTGGCCAAATACGAACCGCCGGTGACCACCCGCATTCACGCCTCGGACGGTTCGCTGATGGCCGAATATGCGCGCGAGCGGCGGCTATATTTGCCGATCCAGGCTATCCCGGATCGAGTCAAGGCGGCCTTCCTGTCCGCGGAAGACAAGAACTTCTACAACCACCCCGGCATCGACGTGACCGGCCTTGGCCGCGCCATCATCGTCAACCTGCAGAATTTCGGCTCGGGCAGGCGCCAGGTTGGCGCCTCGACGATCACCCAGCAGGTGGCAAAAAACTTCCTGTTGACCGCGGACCAGACCTATGAGCGCAAGATAAAGGAGATGATCCTGGCCTTCCGCATCGAGCAGGCCTATCCCAAGGATCGTATCCTCGAGCTCTACCTCAACGAAATCTTCTTCGGTTTCGGCGCCTACGGTGTCGCCGGCGCGGCGCTCACCTACTTCGACAAGTCGGTGAACGAACTGACCGTGGCCGAGGCTGCCTACCTGGCCTCACTGCCGAAGGGCCCTAACAATTACCATCCTTTCAAGCATGCCGATCGCGCGATCGAGCGCCGCAACTGGGTCATCGACCAGATGGTCGAAAATGGCTACGTCACGCGTGAGGAAGGCAACAAGGCCAAGGCCGAGCCGCTCGGCGTGACGCCGCGCCGTACCGGCACCTATCTGTTCGCCGGCGAATACTTCACCGAAGAGGTGCGCCGCCAGATCATTGCCCGCTACGGCGAGAACGCGCTCTACGAAGGCGGCCTGTCCGTCCGCACCACGCTTGATCCGAAAGTCCAGCTCATCGCCCGAAGGGCGATGCAGAACGGCTTGATCAAATACGATACGCTGCGCGGCTATCGCGGGCCGGTTAAGTCGATCGACGTGTCGGGCGACTGGGGCGTGCCTCTGGGTAATGTCAAGGGACTGGAGGACGTCCCCGAATGGTCGCTGGCCGTCGTGCTCGACTCTTCGGCATCAGGTCTCTCGATAGGCCTGCAGCCAGCACGCCAGGCATCGGGTGACATCGTCAAGGAACGCGTCGAAGGCACCGTCAGCAAGGACGACATGGGCTTTGCCATGCGCCATATGGTCGACGGCAAGACGGTCAAGGCCAAGTCGCCGGCCGATGTGCTCAAGCCCGGCGACGTCATCTTCGTGCAGAAGAACGAAGGCTCCGACAATAGCTACAGCCTGCGCCAGGTTCCCGAGGTGGAAGGCGGCCTGATCGCTATGGATCCGCACACCGGCCGTGTGCTGGCCATGGTCGGCGGTTTCTCCTATGCGCAGTCCGAATTCAACCGCGCCACCCAGGCGATGCGCCAGCCGGGTTCCTCGTTCAAGCCGATCGTTTATTCGGCGGCGCTCGACAATGGCTATACACCGGCCTCGGTGATCATGGACGGACCGATCACCATCCAGAGCGGCAACACGACCTGGACGCCCAAGAACTATGACGGCACCGTCGCCGGGCCGGCGACCCTGCGTTCCGGCATCGAGAAGTCGCGCAATTTGATGACGGTGCGGCTTGCCAACGACATGGGCATGAAGCTGGTCGTCGAATATGCCGAGCGCTTCGGTGTCTACGATCATCTGGCGCCGTATCTGCCGATGGCGCTGGGCTCCGGCGAGACCACCGTCATGCGCATGGTTTCGGCCTATTCGATCATGGCCAATGGCGGCAAGTCGATCAAACCATCGCTGATCGACCGCATCCAGGACCGCTACGGCAAGACCGTGTTCAAGCAGGATGAGCGTGGCTGCGAAGGCTGCAACGCGCCTGAATGGAAGAACCAGCCGGAGCCGGAACTGGTCGACAATTCCGAGCAGGTGCTCGATCCGATGACCGCCTATCAGATCACGTCGATGATGGAAGGCGTGGTCCAGCGCGGCACGGGCGCCACCATCGGCGAACTCGGCCGCCACATTGCCGGCAAGACCGGCACCACCAACGACGAAAAGGACGCCTGGTTCATCGGTTTCACGCCGAACCTCGTGGTCGGCCTCTATATGGGCTACGACACGCCGCGCGGCCTTGGTCATGGCGCCACCGGTGGCGGTCTCGCCGCCCCGATCTTCAAGGATTTCATGCGCGTGGCGCTGGACGGCACGCCCAATGTCGACTTCAAGGTTCCGGACGGCATGAATCTGATCGCCATCAATCGCAAGACCGGCATGCGTGCCGCGTCCGGCGATCCGGGCACGATCATCGAGGCCTTCAAGCCGGGCACCGGTCCCGCCGACAGCTATTGGGTGATCGGCATGGGCGCCGACGGCTCCAACGCGTCGGGCGGCGCACTTTCGCCGCAGGCCAACCAGGCCATCCAGGACGGCGGCGGCGGCCTCTACTGACGGGTCCGGATGCGGATCGCTGGGCTGGCCTGGGGGCCGGCCCATTTCGCTTTACACTTGGCGGCGCCGTCCCTATGTATCGCGCCGACCGAAGTGTCACTTCAGCCACAGGACAAAATATCAGGCCATGCGCGCGGAAACGCAGAATATTGTCGACGAGATCAGGCAGGCGATAACCCTGCTGAGGAGGCATCTTTGACTGGGATCAGGCCATAAAGCGGCTTGAATACCTGAATGTGCGGGCCGAGGACGCCAGCCTCTGGAACGAACCGCTGGAAGCCCAGAAGCTGATGCGCGAGCGCCAGGGCCTCGAGGAGGGCATCGCGGCGGTCAAGGGCCTGACCCAGGCGCTGGAAGACAATATCGGCCTGATCGAGCTCGGCGAGGAAGAGGGCGACGAGGGCGTCATCGCCGAGGCCGAGGCGGCGATCCGCTCGATGCAGGGCGAGGCCAAGGCCCGCCAGGTCGAAACCCTGCTGTCAGGTGAAGCCGACGCCAACGACACCTATCTCGAAATTCATGCCGGCGCCGGCGGCACCGAAAGCCAGGACTGGGCCTCGATGCTCTTGCGCATGTACACGCGCTGGGCCGAACGCCGCCGCTTCAAGGTCGAGGTGCTGGAGGTGCATGACGGCGAAGAGGCCGGCATCAAGTCCGCGACGCTGCTGATCAAGGGCCACAATGCCTATGGCTGGCTGAAGACCGAATCCGGCGTCCACCGCCTGGTCCGCATTTCGCCCTATGACAGCAATGCGCGCCGGCACACCTCCTTCGCCAGCGTCTGGGTCTATCCGGTCATCGACGACACGATCGAGATCGATGTTTCCGAATCGGACGTGCGCATCGACACCTATCGCTCGTCGGGTTCGGGCGGCCAGCACGTCAACACCACCGATTCGGCCGTGCGCATAACCCATATCGCAACCGGCATCGCGGTCGCCTGCCAGGCGGAGCGATCGCAGCACAAGAACCGGGCGAAGGCTTGGGAGATGCTGCGCTCGCGCCTCTACGAGGAAGAGCTGAAGAAGCGTGAGGCCATCGCCAACGCCACCGAAGCCTCAAAGAGCGACATCGGCTGGGGCCACCAGATCCGTTCCTACGTGCTGCAGCCCTACCAGCTGGTCAAGGATCTGCGCACCGGCGTCGAAAGCACCAGCCCGTCGAGCGTGCTCGATGGCGACCTCGACGACTTCATGGAAGCCTCGCTGTCGCAACGCATCGAAGGCGGCGCGGGCGAGGCCGTGGCGGATCTGGACTAGTACCGTCCGCCAATAGACCATAGCGCCCGCTCGCACTTTTGTGGGAACCAGGCGGGCCCATTGCTCACGACGACCTGGCGTGGTCGTGAAGGGCACGTTTTGCGGCCTTGGGCCGCCAGCAAGGGCGCAGCCTCCACGCAGCAATTTCTTGCGCCGACTCACATTTCGGCTCACCATTTGCGGCAGGAGGAGACAAAAGCATTTATGGCCGGTCGCGGCATATCTGCTGACGATTGGCCGCTGGGAAGACACGTTCCGGGAACGGGCAAGCGAAACGCTTGAACCTCGTTTGAAAGGAACGTTCCCATGTTTACCGCCAATTCCAGATCGGCCATCGCCGTTCCATCGGTTGGCCAGCTTGTCACTTCGCTTTGCGCGGCGTGTGTGATCACGCTTCTGTCAGTGCCGGCCATGGCGCATGACGCCAAACCGACCGCGGCCAAGCCGCAGGGCTGGAGTTATCCGTTCGCCTGTTGCGCGAATTACGACTGCCACGAGGTGTCGCAGACCTCGATCAGCGAGCGTCCGGAAGGCTATGTCATCAAGGACACCGGGGAGGTGCTGGCCTACAGCGATAGGCGCATCAAGGATTCGCCTGATGGCGAATACCATTGGTGCGCGCATGAGGCCGGGCTCGATGCCGGCAAGACCATCTGCCTGTTCGTGCCGCCATCGTCCTACTGAGTTCGCTGCTTGCTGTTCAGGGGGTAGAGCCTGCTGACAGGCAGTTGTCAGGATCGCTTCTTTATGGTGCCCTGCCGCTTGGACGGCGGACAATGGAGAGGTGATGTTGATGGCCATCAAGGGAAGCTGCCACTGCAAGGCGACGACATTCGAGGTTTCAGAGGCACCGGAAACGGTGACGCAATGCACCTGCTCGTTCTGCTCGAAACGCGGCTCGCTTTGGGCCTATTATACCCCGTCGCAGTTCAAGCTCATCACGCCACTGAAAAACGTCTCCTTCTACGAGTGGGGCTCGAAAACGGTGAAACATGGTTTTTGCGCCAATTGCGGCTGCGGCACCTTCACCGAGACGCCGGATTGGTCGACCGGCGAGCCGGATTTCGACAATCCGAAGATCAGCGTCAACTCGCGGCTGTTCGACGACTTCAATCTCGACAAGGTGGAAGTGGTGGTCATTGACGGCAAGAATCTCTGGTAACTGATCCCGGGAAAAGCCGTCGCGGGCGCTTTTTCCCGTTCCGCTTTTCGCCGCAATTCATGGTACAAGTCGCGCGAAGGGCTGATTTGGCGCCGTCGAAAAGGCGCGACTTGGAGAGGGACCATCTATGAAGAAGACCGTGCTCGTCGCCGTGGCGACAGCTTTGCTCGTGAGCGCCTGCACCACCACCGATCCGTATACGGGCGACCAGAAGATTTCCAACACGGCCGCAGGTGCTGGTCTCGGTGCTCTGGCAGGTGCCGGCCTTGGTCTGCTTGCCGGCGGCAATGACCGCCGCAACGCGCTGATCGGCGCCGGTATCGGTGCGCTGGCCGGCGGCGCCATCGGCGCCACCATGGATCAGAACGAAGCTGAACTGCGCCGGCAGCTCGAGGGCACCGGTGTCAGCGTCACCCGCAGTGGCGACCAGATCATCCTCAACATG
The DNA here is from genome assembly GCF_053714255.1 of Mesorhizobium sp. 43Arga. Taxonomy (NCBI): domain Bacteria; kingdom Pseudomonadati; phylum Pseudomonadota; class Alphaproteobacteria; order Hyphomicrobiales; family Phyllobacteriaceae; genus Mesorhizobium; species Mesorhizobium sp. 43Arga. Next base: position 440,677 of record NZ_JBSKBO010000003.1, on the reverse strand, counting down.
CCGTCGGACATCACCTTCAATGTCGATCAGGATGCGGTGAAGCCAGGCTTCTACCCGGTGCTGAACTCGGTCGCGCTGGTGCTGAAGAAGTTCAAGCAGACCACGGTCGATGTTTTCGGTCATACCGATTCGACCGGCGGCGACCAGCACAATTTCGATCTGTCGCAGCGCCGCGCACTTGCGGTTGCCAACTATCTGTCCGGTCAGGGTGTCGATCAGCGCCGCTTCGCCGTCACCGGCTTCGGCAAGACGCGGCCGATCGCATCCAATGCGACGGCCGCCGGCCGCGAGCAGAACCGTCGCGTCGAGATCCAGTTGTCGCCGCTCACCTGACGATCTGTTCGGCAACGAATGCGAAAACGGCCCCAATGCGGGGCCGTTTTTGTTTGAGTGGCCATCGGTGCTCTTCAGCTATCGCGCAAGAGAATTAGCAACTGCTAAATAACCGCTTCCCTACGGTCACGGAAAGGAATAGCATCATCGCTGTTCCGGAGGGGATGAGGCGGTACAACTGGCCGCGCAACAAGCATTTTTCCCGCCTCGGTCTTGCACGGCCAGATGAAATATCTGGGAGGAATGCATGACAAGAACAGCCAGCCTCGGGCGCTATGGCGTCCTCGCTTTGACTAGCATTGTAGGCGCATGGTTGGGGCTCGCCACGGCTCGGGCCGAGGACGCCAACAAGGCCGACATCGATGCCTTGAAAAAGTCGCTCGCCAAATATGAGGACTACAAGGCTGCGGTCCGCGACCTCTATCTGTCGACGGTCGGCTGCGTCTTTTACAGTGGGGAAAAGATACCGGGCTCGATGGATTACCCGAAAGGCGCCATGGGCGTTCATTTCGTCAATGTCCCAAGCGTCGGCCAGAAGCTCGACCCGATGAAGCCCAACGTCCTGATCTACGAGCCGACCAAGAAAGGCCTGAAGTTGGTCGGCGTGGAATGGCTGGTGCCGTTGACTCCGAACACCAAGGAGGCTCCCACACTGTTTGGCCAGAAATTCATGGGTCCGATGGAGGGACACTATCCGCTCATCCCGAGGGAGTTCGTCCACTATGATCTTCACGCCTGGCTGTTCAGGGACAATCCGAACGGCATGTTCAGTCCGACGAATCCGAACGTGAAATGCAATAAGGCCGAGTTCCCGATGCTGGAGAAGCCAACCAAGATGATGCCTGGGCCGATGTAGCGGTCGGCCAGGCCAATGCATGTCCAGTGCTGAATCCGTCGCGTTGGTCTGAAGAAGTTCCGCCAGACGACCTTCGACGTGTTCGGCCGGGGGCGATCAGCGCCGCTTCGCCGTCACCGGCTGCGGTAAGACGCGGCCGATCGGCTCCGATGCTGCGGCTGCCGGCAGCGAGCAGAACCGTCGCGTCGAAATCCAGCTGTCGCTGCTCACCTGAGAAAAACCGGATTGAACACGCAAACGGTCCGGCGCGCGGGGACGTTTCTGTGTTGCGAGCCACTCAAGATATTTGCGTCAGCCCGCTGTCACCGCCTCGGTGAGGATGGAGCAGATGCGCGAGATTGCTTCATCCGGAAGATCTGTCCAGCAAGGCAGGCCCAGTTGAGTCGCAACAAGCGTCTCGGTGACCGGCAGTGGTACACTGGGAAAATGTTCGAAGGCTGCGTGCCGATGAAGACCGCCGCCCCACCATCGACGGACACCAATTCCGGCTCGCGTCAGCACCATGAGCGCCCTTTCCATCGAATCCGACGGCAGGCCGACGTTGACGGTGGAGGATATCCAGCGTTCGCCGAATCCATTCGGCAAGTTCAACCCGGAAGTCGAATCAAGCGAGCGGCAATAGCCACTGGCAACACGCTGGTAGGCGGCACGTGTAGGTGCCCAACCGTCCAGTGCGGCGAGGCCGACGGCCGTGCTATACTCACTGAGCTTGCCATTCAACGCCGGCGATGTCGCCTCGCGCGAATTTGCAAAACCAAAATTGGCTCCCTTCACGATTTCGTCGATCAGAGCGCCGTCATCGGACGCAATGAAGCAACCTTCGCCAACGCCGAGCGCCTTGGTGGCATGCAGGCTGACGACTGCCGGAACCCGCGACGGCGTCAATGAGTCGAAGGCCGCGGCCGCGTCGATTGCCACGGCAAGACCGGTATCGCTCTTGAACCGATCCCAGTTCGCGGCATCCATCGGGCCGCCGAATGGCATGACCGGCATGACGGCGCCGACCTTGCCAGGAGCCTGGCCGAGGAGCTGTATCGCCGCCTCCGGCAACAATTGCTGGGTGTCGAGGTCGACGTCGACAAGCCAGGGAACGAGCCCTGCGAGGACCACCGCATGCGCGCTGGCGGCGAAGGTCCAGGACGGCATCATGCAGAGACTGCCCTTCGCCGGTTTCTGCGCCATCAGCGCCAGCGCCAACCCCAGCGTTGCGTTTGCCAGGCACACGACATGACCCACGGCGATCCGAGTCCTGAGGGCTTCCTGGAAGCGCTGATTCAGCGGACCGTTGTTGCTGTACCAGCGGTTCGCGTCGATCTCGCGCAGATAGGGCAGAATATCGTCCGCCGTTGGCAGGCGCGGGCGCGCGACCGGGACATCAGGTGCTGGATCGGGATCGGCATCCCACAATCTTCCCGTCATGAAGCTTTTCGGCCGTCGGCAATCTTGGGCAGGTAAAGATCTTCATTGGCGGGCAATGGCCGCAAGGTTTCGGGCCGGCTGCTGCCGATCTGGAACCAGATGCTGGTCTGCGAGATAACGTAACAATGCCAATGCTCGATGCAAAGAAACACGAAGCTGGCGAAGGATAACGCCTCGCGGCCACAGAGACGACGGTTGCGGCGCCAATGCCTGACATAGGCGCCGCCGAGCGACATGGCCTGACGGTTGGCAATCAGGGTTCGAAGAAGACGGGCGGCCGTCAGAGCAGCCCCGGCCAGTTCTGCGAGCCGGCCCATGCCGGAACGCTTTCTTCCAACCAACGTCGCCTGGGCGGCCCGGCTCCGACGAAAGCCCGGCGATCCGGCATAGCCATCCACCAGGCGATCGAAATAGGCATCCGGCTCATACAGACGCCGCACCAACTTGTCGTAGCCGGCCTTGAGGACTTCGCGCGTCATGTTCTTGGGATGAAAACTGACATGGGGGTCACTGAGATCCAGCCGGCCTTCGGTCCTCAGCCGGTCGTAAAGTGGCGTCGTCGGGATCGGGCACAGGATCGTTACGGAAACCGGTGCGATGCCGCTTTGCTGGATGAACGCGAACTGCTCGTCGAAGATCGCTTCGTCATCGGCATCGAATCCAACGATGAAGCCGGCCTGAATCACCAGTCCCTTGTCGCGAATGCGTTGCAGCTTCTCGATCATGGAGTCGCCGCGGACGTTTTGAACCTTCCTGGTTTCCGCCAATGACGAGGCCCGGGGCGATTCGATCCCGACAAAGACCTGGCGGAAATTGGCCAGCCGCATCAGATCGAGCATTTCCTCATCGTCGGCCAGATTGATGCTCGCCTCGGTGGAGAAGACCAGCGGATAGTTGTTTGCCTGCTGCCAATCGATCAGGACGCGCAGCAACTCCTTGGCCTTCGCCTTGTTGCCGATAAAATTGTCGTCGACCAGGAAGCAGGTGCTGAACCCGGCTTTCACGATCGCCTCGCATTCGAGGATCATTTGCGCGGGCAACTTGAGGCGTGGGCGGCGACCGAAGATGGTTATGATGTCGCAGAATTCGCACAGGAAGGGACACCCTCGCGAGAACTGCAGCGATGCCACCATGTAGCGTCCGGATTTCAGCAGGTCGTATCGCGGCGTCGGCACGGTCTCCATGTCCGTTTTCGCCTCTTGCTCGTAACGCCGATGCACCGCTTCGCCCAGGGCGAAAGCCGTCAGGAAACGCGGCCATGTCTCCTCGGCTTCGCCGATGAAGCGCACGTCACAACGATCGACAAATTCCGATTCCGATACCGAGACGTAGGGGCCGCCCACCACCGCGGTAACCGGAAGATCGCGAAGCCGATCAAGGATTTCGAACATACGATCACGCTGCACGATCATACCGGTCACGCCAACGATGTCGAAGTCGCCGAGGTGCTCGAAATCAATGTCCTCGACGTTCTCGTCAACCAGGACGACATCGCAATGCTCTGGAGCAAGAGCCGCCAGTGCCGGCAAGGAGCCTGTCACGATCCAACTGCGCTTGCCGCCGGGCAGAATGGCGAGAACCTCATCGCGGGTCCAGATGGAGGGATGGAAACGCGGATTGATGAGACAAATCCGAAGGCGGCGCGGCGAAGGGAGGTTCGAATTGTGCATCGTGTTGAGCCGATCTGACCGAAGATACTGGGGGCTGTGTTTCACGTGGTTGATGGCGTGGTATACTGGGCCATGTCGAACGTATACGGCAATTCCATGAGATATTACAATTGACTGATATTAATCCGTACAGCGCGCTTGTTGCGTACTATGAGGCGTGTTTCGAGCGACACGGAGACACATGTAAAGGCGTCGACTGGCCCGATGCCGAAGGGGCGGCGACGCGTTATCGCGTCATGGCAGAGGTGGTGCGTGAGCGCGACCCGGTCGACCTGCTCGACTTCGGTTGCGGCGCTGGTCATTTCCTCGACTATCTGCGCCAGACTGATCGCAAGGTGCACTACCGGGGGCTCGATCTGTCGGCGCGGTTCATCGACCTATGCCGGCGCAAGTATCCCGGCGTGGCCTTTGATTGCCTGGACGTGATGCAGGACGGGGCGGCTGTGCCCGAGGCCGACTACATCATCATGAACGGTGTCTTCACGGAGCGCTGCGGCGTTGCCTTCGAGACAATGTTCGACGCCATGACCGGGTTACTGGCAAAGGTGTTCCCTCATGCACGCAAAGGTATCGCCTTCAACCTGATGTCGAAACACGTCGACTGGGAACGCGACGACCTCTTTCACGTGCCCTATGACCGGATTGGCCACTTCGTCGTCAGTCAATTGTCGCGCCAACACCTTATCCGCGCCGACTACGGACTCTATGAATATACTGTTTACGTCTACAAGGCTGCCGCATAGCCGGACAATCCACGGTGATGACGAGCGGACCAGGGTACAAGGCAAGAGCGCGGGGCGGCATGGCGGACGTGGTCATTTTTGGGGCAGGGCAACTCGCCGAAGTTGCCAAGGCCTATCTCGACAGATTCGGTGAGGATCGTGTCGTTGGGTTCACTGTCGACGAAGCGTTCCTCACGCAAACTGAGTTCAACGGCCTTCCCGTGGTCGCCTGGGAAAGGCTTGAGGAGCGCTTCCCGCCTGATGCCGTCAAGTTGCTCGGTCCGCTCAGCTACCAGAATCTCAACGAGTTCCGCAGGAATAGACACAGGGAGGGCAGGGCGCGTGGATACGGCTTTGCGCGCTTTATCCATCCCTCGACCCACAATATGGCGGAGACGGTTGGCGACAACTGCTTCATTCTGGAAAACTGCACGCTGCAGCCGTTTGTTCGCCTTGGCGAGGGCATCATCATCTGGAGCGGCAGCCATGTGGGTCATCACGCCATCATCGAAGACTTCTGCTTCGTGTCGTCGCTGGTGGGATTAGCGAGCGGCGTCCGTATCGGTACGTGCAGCCTGATCGGCGGCCAGGTCGGCGTCGACAACGGCATCACGATCGGCGCGGGAAGCTACATCGAGTCCCGATGCATGATCCGGCGCGATGTGCCGCCCAACAGTGTGGTTCGTCATCCCTCGGATCTGCCCAAGCCCTATTCCAGCGCCCGTATCAAGTCGATGAAGTTCCGCTGATGCCCGACCATCAGAGGAAATGGACCCGGCGGGGATTGCTGGTGTCGGTAAAGGCGGGACAAGGGTGGTGGGCCAGTCACGCACAGTCCCCAACGGTCCTCGCGCTTTCGCCCCGGCTTTGGCGTATCTATTTCGCGGGACGCAACAGCGACAACCGGTCATCCATTCTGGCCGTCGATCTCGACCCGCAAGACGGCATGTGTGTGTTGGACGAGCATCTCGATCCCATTCTGGAGTGGGGGCCGACAGGGAGCTTCGATTGCACCGGGCTGGGGCCATCCTGCGCGCTGGTGGTTGGCGGGCGCGTGCACCTCTACTATTCCGGTATCTATCCCCGTGTCGACGTCCGCTCCCAGACAGCGATCGGGCTCGCTGTCAGCGATGATGGGCTGAGTTTCGAGAGAGCATTTGCCGGGCCGATCCGCAGCATCGGCCCGGCTGATCCCTATTTCGTTTCGACGCCCTTTGTCAGTGCCGTCGAGGGCGGCTATCGCATGTGGTACACCAGCGGCATCGGCTGGACCGGGACCAAGGGTACGCTGGAACCGGACTACGTCCTTCGCACCTGTTTTTCACCAGATGGCATGCTGTGGGAAACGGGCTCGAGCGTCGTCCTGTGCGACGATCTTGGTGACGGTATCAGCCAGACGCGTCCCTGGATCACTCATGAGGCTGGTGGCATGCGCCTGTGGTACAGCCGGCGCGGGCGGGACTTTCGCGCCAGCGGCAAAGAAGCTTACCGACTGTTTTCCCGTCGCATGGACGCCCGGACCGGAACCGTCGGTGAAGCCGAGCCCGTGATCTTCAGCAATCCACCGGCCGCCGGCGAATTCGACAGCTCGATGCAGGCCTATTGCTGCATCATGCAGCGCCCTTCCGGCGACGTGATGTTCTACAACGGCAACGGGTTTGGCGAGGCCGGCATCGGCTGGGCAACCCGCGATTTGACCTGAGAAGGCACGAATGACTTTCGAATTTCGCATCCCGATCCTGCCCGAACAGGAGTTTTTTTCGAACGTCAAGCTGGCTGCCTTGTCGCTGGCCAGTCTCGGCGGCGCCTATGCCACCGCCCCCATTGTGGTCTCCGTCGGGGGGCATGCCGACTTCGGCGAAATCAGTGCAGTCAATCGATGGTCATCGGCCTACCCGGTGACGTGGCGTCCCGTGCCTCACGCTGTCAGCGATCGAGGCTTTTCCTCGGGCTTCGACCGTTATGTCGAACCGCCAAGCGGCGATGTCATCATCCTTGTCGATGCCGATGCCTGCCTGATGCGGCCTATCGACGGCCTTCTGCAAAGCATGCGCGACGCCGAGCGGCCGACCGTTGCCGGTCTGCCGGCGCATTTCTCGCCATTTTCGAGAGACGGTACGGAAAATGACGCCGCGTGGCGCCGACTTCTCGGGGCATTCGGCTTCGGCGACACGCCCCTGAACTTCCGATATTCCGAGTCGCCGGATGAAGCGTTCGGCGGCTGCCCAGCGTATTTCAACTATGGTTTCGTCGTCTTCAACAAGATGGCATTCACCGCGATTCAGCCATTGATCCGCCCGCTGACGGCGCGCGTATTGGACTATTTGAAGGATACATCCTCCATTTTCTTTTCTGCCCAGATAGCGCTGTCATTGGCGATCCTTACGGTTGGAGCCGATCCTTTGCCGCTTGGGCCGGAGTACAATTGCCCGAACTCGGACGAGATGCTGGCGTACGGGCTGCATGACGCGGCTGATATCAGGGTACTGCATTATCTTCGCCGCGAGCAGTTTGACCGTCACAGCTTCCTGTGCAAGCGCGATGACTTCGACGCCTTCTGCAACAAGTCATTCGAATCTCCGGTTCTGCAAGCCTTCCAGAGGCACATTCGAGGCCTGCCTCACCTCTTCTATGGCGAAGGCGAAGCATAGTGACGGGCAAGCTCACCATTGCTGTCATGCAGCCATACTTCTTCCCCTATGCGGGTTATTTCCGCCTGATGGCCGCGAGCGACATCTTCGTTGTTTTCGACGATGTCCAGTTCGCGCGCCGGGGGAGGGTGCACCGCTGCGAAATGATGCCGGGACACTGGCTGACATTGCCGGTTGCGCCGATGCCTTTCGACGCGCTGATAAAGGACCTGCGCTGGGAGAACGATGCCCGAGCCACCTTGGACAAGCGGCTGGCTGCCTTCGGCCTGCCAAGCCAGGCGCGGACGCCAGCGGCGGAGCAGATCAACGGCCACCTGACCGGGTCCCTTGGTGACGTGACAGATTTTCTCGAGGAAGGTCTTCGGCTGACGGCCGATGTGCTTCAGCTCAGACCGGATGTCGTGCGCAGTTCCCGCCTCGGCATCGATCCCGCCTTGCGTGCGCAAGCCCGCGTGATCGCCATCGTTCAGGCACTTGGCGGCCAGCGCTACATCAATGCTCCGGGCGGACGTAGCCTCTATTCACGCGATGTCTTTCAGCAAGCAGGTATAGATCTTCGATTTCTCGTGCCCTATGCGGGAAGGTTCCCGCACATCTTGCCTGCCTTGTTAGGCAACGGCCTTGCCGATCTTCGCGATGATATCCGAAACACATGCCAATTGGCCCCGTGATCGTTTGCCGATCACTTGGCGGCTATTTCAGGCTTGCAGTCAGACCTTGGCGACGATGCGCATGAAGGCCGGCATGTCGTCGCCGAAACCAACGGTGGTGTCGTTGTCTTCCTGATGGCGATGGCGGGCCGGGCGGCTGTTGTCGCGCTGCGGCCTGGTGTCACCCCGTTCCGGTGCGCGCCGTTCGTTGCGATCGGAGGATTTGCGTTCGGTGTTTTCCGAACGGATCGCCTCCTTGCGCGCGCGCCGCTCGCCGATATCGGCGACGGCCGTCTCAGCCACACCTGGCTGTTCTTGCTGTGCGGCCGAGGCATCTTCCTCGCTGTGTCTGGCACGGCGTTCGCCGCCCTTCTTGCGCTCGCCTCTGTCCTTGCGATCGTCGTCCTTGCGGCCGGCGCGACGCGGTGCACCCTTGCCCCGGCGCGGAGCATCGTCCTCGCCTTCGCTGGCGACCACGGTCGACAGATCGCCGTCATGCCACTCGATCTTGTTGCCGATCAGCCGTTCGATGGCGTCGACATATTTGGTGTCGGACTTGGTCGCGATGGTGAAGGACTTGCCGGAGCGCCCGGCGCGGCCGGTGCGGCCGATGCGGTGGACATAGTCCTCGGCATGGATCGGCACGTCATAGTTGAAGACGTGGCTGACATCGGGGATGTCGAGGCCGCGCGCGGCAACGTCAGAAGCCACGAGGTAGCGAAGCTTGCCGTCACGGAAATTGGCCAGCATCTGCATGCGGGCGCGCTGGTCCATGTCGCCATGCAGGGCGCCGGCATCGAAATCATACTTCAGCAACGAGCGGAACAGCTCCGACACTTCGACCTTGCGGTTGCAGAAGATGATGGCGTTCTTCAACTCCGCGTCTTCGGCCTTGATGAGGTTGCGCAAAGTCTCGCGCTTGTCCCAAGGCTTCGAGCCGGATTTGACCAGCCGCTGGGTGATGTTGGTGGCGGCCGACGCGGCCTTCGAAACTTCGACACGCACCGGCGCGTGCAGAAACTTTTCCGTCAGCTTGGTGATTTCCGGCGGCATGGTCGCCGAGAAGAACAGCGTCTGCCGGGTGAACGGGATCATCTCGCAGATGCGCTCGATATCGGGAATGAAGCCCATGTCGAGCATCCGGTCGGCCTCGTCGATGACGAGGATCTCGACGCCGTTGAGCAAAAGCTTGCCGCGCTCGCGATGGTCGAGCAGACGGCCAGGCGTGGCGATCAGCACGTCGGCGCCGCGCTCCAGCTTCTTGTCCTGCTCGTCGAACGATACGCCACCGATCAGGAGCGCGATGTTGAGCTTGTGGTTCTTGCCGTATTTGACGAAGTTTTCTTCGACCTGGGCGGCAAGCTCGCGCGTCGGTTCGAGAATCAGCGTGCGCGGCATGCGGGCGCGGGCGCGGCCCTTTTCCAGCCGGGTCAGCATCGGCAGCACGAAGGAGGCTGTCTTGCCGGTGCCGGTCTGGGCTATGCCAAGCACGTCCTTGCCGAGCAAGGCGTGCGGGATGGCGCCGGCCTGGATCGGTGTCGGCTGGGTGTAGCCGGCATCTGTAACTGCGGAAAGCACCTTCGGCGACAGGCCGAGGTCTGAAAAGGTCAACGCTTCTTGAGCGATCGTGGTGTCTGAGGACAAGTGTTGTTGTCTTTGGCTGGTTCGGGGAGGCGCAACGCTATTCGTCGCGGCAAGCGCCACGCGCTTGCAAGATTGGCATTGCGATTAGGCGCAAGCCCGCGATTTGTCAACAGAAACGGGCGGGATTGGCACGATTGTGAAGCTGTAACCTTAATCGCGATGCTTAATCCGGCCGCTTGCCTCTGTGTCGGCTCAGTAACGGAACTGCTCGGCCAGGATGCGCTCGTTCCAGGAGTGATTGGGGTCGAACAGCAAGGTTGCCGTCGCAGTCGGCGACTCCCGCACCGTGACCGAGGTCACCGCCTTGACCTCGGTGTGGTCGGCGGCGGCGTTCACCGGCCGCTTTTCCGGCTCCAGAATGTCGAAGCGCACGGTCGCCTTGTTGGAAAGCAACGCGCCACGCCAGCGGCGGGGGCGAAACGGACTGACCGGCGTCAGTGCCAGAAGCGGCGCGTCGAGCGGCAGGATCGGGCCATGCGCGGAAAGATTGTAGGCGGTGGATCCGGCCGGCGTCGCGATCATCACGCCATCGCAGCTGAGTTCCTCGAGCCGTATCTGGTCATCGACGCTGATGCGGATCTTGGCAGTCTGGTAGGATTGGCGCCACAGCGCAACCTCGTTGATCGCCAGCGCCGAGACGGTTTCGCCTTCCGAGGTGACGGCCAGCATCTCCAGCGGCCGGATGGTTTCGGCGACCGCGGCCGCGATGCGCTCGGTGAGCCCTCCCGAACGGTACTCATTCATCAGGAACCCGATGGTGCCACGGTTCATGCCGTAGACCTTCTTCCCCGTTCCCATCGTGTCACGCAAGGTCTGCAGCAGGAAGCCGTCACCGCCCAGGGCAACCACAACCGCGGCCTCGGCGACCGAACACTGGCCATGGCGCGCCGACAGACTTTCCAGCGCCGCCTTGGCGTCTGCTGTGTCGGACGAGACGAAGGCGATGCTGTTGGCGGCTGTGCTCATGGCTCCCCGATCGCGACCGATTGGCGGCGGCAGGTCTGGCCGCGCCCGCGCCGGGGTAGCACGGGGTGGGCAGCTCTGCAAAGAGCGCCGTTGCGGGCGCCGCAACGGTATCCTGCGAACCTGCGGATCGCGCTTGATGACAGGGCAGGCGCGAATGTGATGGTTAAGGCGAGGCTTAAAGTCTCGTAAAGGCGGATCGATCATGTTAGCCGGCATGAATGGCGTGGGGGCGCCCGCAGCACACTGTATCCTTCGGGATGCCAAAGGACGCTGCGGCACTTTTGATTAGTGCGCATGATCCCGGAAAATCTGATGTTCGGGGCGCGCACCAACCAGACGAGGCCGACATATTGCCGGTAGCACGCCTGATCATCGTCTTTGTCATGCTGGGTAGCTTCGCGCTGGTCTTCGCCGAGCTTGTGCGCCAGTCGGAAAACATGAGCATGAGACCGCTGCCGACAGCGTCGCGCTGCGGCGATGCCACCGGAATGCCTTGCCCGCAACGGGCGCTGTAGGTCCCGGAATACCCCACCCGCCGTAGAAACCGCTGACGCTCGGCCCATCCCAAGCGATAGTTTCATGCTGGGCTTGCGAAAAGATATTGACTGTATAGTTAGTTATAATTAGTCCTAACGCAGACGACCAAGTTGGCCAGCTGGCATCCGCCGGTGAATGGCCACGAAAGGGGAATATTTTGACAGTCATTTGGCCCGCCACGGGCCGAAAGGCAGAGCCAGGCTTGTTCATCAGCAGGAGACGGACCGAGGCGGCGACGCAGCCGGTCCCAACAATGGGAGCACTAGCATGAACTGGAATCTGACCGCGGCGGCCGTCGGGCTGTCGCTGCTCGCCGCAACCGGCGTTGCCCGCGCCGATGGCGAACTCAACATCTACAATTGGGGCAACTACACCAGCCCGGACCTCATCAAGAAGTTCGAGGAGACCTACAAGGTCAAGGTCACCATCACCGACTATGATTCCAACGACACCGCATTGGCCAAGGTCCGCCAGGGCGCGTCCGGCTATGACATCGTCGTGCCGTCGGCCAGCGTCGTGCCGGTCTGGATCAGTGAAGGCCTGCTCCTGGAGACCGACCCCAACAAGATGGAGAATTTCAAGAATGTCGATCCGCGTTGGGTCGACGTTCCCTTCGATCCGGGCCGCAAATACACAGTTCCGTGGCAGTGGGGTACGACAGGCATTTCGGTGAACAAGTCGGTCTATTCCGGCGATCCGAACACCTCGGCGATTTTCCTCGACCCGCCGCCGGAGCTTGTCGGCAAGATCAATGTCGTGCCCGAAATGGGGGACATCATGTTCCTCGCCATCGCTTATGAGGGCGGCAAATATTGCACCAACGACATGCAGGTGCTGAAGAAGGTGCACGACAAGCTGGTCGAGGCGAAGGCGAAATGGCTCTCGCTCGACTACGCGGCCGTCGACGGCCTGGGCAGGGGCGACATTGCCGCCGGCGTCAACTGGAACGGAATATCGCTGCGCGAGCGGCTGCAGAACGACAAAATCGTCTACGGCTATCCCAAGGAAGGCTTTCCGATCTGGATGGACAATGTCGCCGTCCTCAAGGACGCCAAGAATGTCGAGAACGCCAAGCTGTTCCAGAACTTCATCATGGACCCGAAGAACGCCGCGATGATCTCGGCTTTCGCCCGCTACGCCAACGCCATCAAGGGCTCCGAGGCTTTCATGCCGGACGACATGAAGACGGCGCCGGAAGTGGACGTTCCGGCTGAATTTGCCGCCAAGGGTCAGTTCATGCCTGCCTGTCCATCGGATGTGCAGGCGCTCTACACGAAGATCTGGACCGACCTCCAGAAGTAGCGCAGCCGGCCGAACCCAACCAGTAACCACCGGGCCGCGACGCGCGGCCCGGCAACCCTCCATGCCAGGTGCGGTCTCGCGATCGCAGGAGATTTCCGATGTCCGATCTCGACCTTTGCTACATGCCTGCCCATGAGGCGCTGCGGCTGTTCAAGGCGAAGAAACTCTCGCCTGTCGAATTGATGCAGGCCACCATTCGCCGCGCCGAAGCCACCAAATCGTCGATCAACTGCTTCACCTTCACGCATTTCGAAGAGGCGATGAAGCTGGCCGCCAGGGCCGAGGCGAAATACGCCAGGGGCGCCAGGACCGGCGCGCTGGAAGGGCTTCCAATTGGCATCAAGGACGAAAGCTACATCAAGGGCAAGCCGACCTCGCATGGCTCGCTGCTGTCCAGGGATGGCATAGGTGGCCACACCTCGACGATGAACGAGCGCATCATGAAGGCCGGCGGCATTGTGCATGCCCGCACGGCGACGCCGGAATTCAGCTGCGCCGGCTACACCTGGTCGAAGCGGTGGGGCGTCACCCGCAACCCATGGAATCCAGATTTCACGCCGGGCGGTTCGTCGGGTGGTGCGGCGGCAACGCTCGCCTCCGGAACATCATCGATCGCCACCGGCTCGGACATTGCCGGATCGATCCGCATTCCGGCCTCGGCCTGCGGTCTCGTCGGCTACAAGCCGCCTTACGGCCGCAATCCCGACGATCCGCCCTTCAACCTCGACTTCTATTGCCACACCGGGCCGCTGGCGCGAAACGTCCGGGACGCGATCCTGCTGCAGAACGTCATGGCCGGACCGAGCCCACTCGACATCGCCACGCTGCGTCCCAAATTGCGCCTGCCGCTTGATTACAAGCCAATCAAGGGTTGGAAGATCGCCTTCTCCATGGATCTCGGTGCTTTTGAAGTCGACCCCGACGTGCGGAAGAACACGCTTGCCGCCTGCGATGTGTTCCGTTCGCTCGGCGCCACGGTCGAGGAAGTCGACCTTGGCTGGGATGACGGGGTGCTCAACGCCGGGATGGCCTATCTCGAGCACCTGTTCGGCGCATCGCTGTCGCAACTGCTAGCGGAGCATGCCAGCGACATGACCAGCTATGCCCGGCGGTTTGCCGAGGACGGGCAAAAGTCCAAGGCCACGGACTTCGTCGCGACGCTGGAGGTGGCGGCCAGAATGTACCAGACGCTCGGCCCGCTGCTGGAAACCTACGATGTGCTGATCTGCCCGACAAACGCGCTGCCCGCGGTGCCGGCGGAGTTCGACCAGACCAGGGACATGGTCGAGATCAACGGCAGGCAGGTGAACCCCTCGCTGGGCTGGGTGATGACGACGCCGTTCAACATGCTGAGCCGTTGCCCTGTTCTGTCCGTACCGTCCGGCCACGCCGCCAGCGGCGTGCCGACAGGCATCCAGATCGTCGGCCGCACCTATAGCGACGCCGATGTCTTCAGGGCCGGACTGGCCTATGAAACGGTCCGGGGGGAGTGGTATGGGAGCACCGGGACACGCCCGTCGCTCTGAGTCATTCCGGGATCAGCCGGCGTGGCATATGTGGCAAGGCAATCTGTGCGGCGGGATGTTCCGCCGTGGGTCCGAAAGGCCTGACGAAAATGGCGCAACGCAAGGCAACCGTGAAGCCGGAGAAACGCAAGCTCGTGAGGACCAAGGGTGCGGCAAACGATGCCGCGCCGCCCAAGGACCGCCGGCGCGTGCGCGGCGAAGCCAGCGTGCAGCGCATCATCGACGCCACCATCGAGCTCATCGCGGAGGAGGGCCTGGCAAGCCTCACCATGCAGCGCATCGCCGAACATGTCGGCTCGTCCAATGCGCTGGTCGTCTTTCATTTCCGCAGCAAGGAAAACCTGTTCCGGGCCGTGCTTCAGTATCTCAGCGATCAGTATGACGCGCTGTGGATCAGCCTGGTGCGGGCGCCCGGCCTGTCGCCGGTCGAAAGGCTGCTGGGCGCCGTCGATTGTGCGCAGCGTTTCGCGCGGCAGCATCCGCAATGGGTGTCGGTCTTCGTCGTGTTCTCAAGCGACCGCAAGAGCATGCAGATCTACAATGAGATCGGCCTGCCCAGCGATCTCGCCTACACCGCCGAAGCGCGCGAACTGCTGATCGAGATTTCGCGCAGCGGCGGCTATGCCGGCGTCGACATCAACACCTTGTCGGAGAGCCTGAACTATCTGGTTCATGGCGCTTGGTATTGGGACCATCTGAACCCGTCGAGCCGTGACACCAATGTGCTGCGCAAGACCATGCTGCTCCTGCTGCATCAGGCATTTCCCCGGCATTTCGAATTGGGGTGAGGGACGGGCTGGCTAGGCGAAGGCCGGCGGCGTAATTTTCAGCCGAAGCTGCTCGATCCTCTTGAGTTGCAAACGAAACATGATACAATCTTAGGATGTATATGCGCAATACAAGGTTGCGTGACGGGGGGCGGGCGAATGTGGCATTGGGCAATACTGCTGCTATTGATTGGCGTGCCAGTTTTCTTCGCTGTTCGCTCGGCACGCAAACGCCCCCGACCTCCGAAAGACCTCGAGGGATTTGGCGGCTGGCTGATGCTGCTGGCGATAGGTCAGTCATTGTCACCGTTGCGCACACTTTTGGAGTTGGCCAGATCGGTCAAAGACTACCAGCGGCTCATCACACTGCCTAATGGGCCTTTGGCGGTGTATGGCGAAACCGCGCTCAATCTGGCCTTTCTGGTGCTTCAACTCGTGGTACTTATTTCGATGCTGAGGCGAAGCCAGCACTTCCCGAAACTGTTTATATGCCAATGGTTTGCTATCCCTATCTTGTTCATCCTGGACACCGTTTGGATATCAAGAACACTCAGTATCCCGATGAGCCAGCTCCTTGACGGAGACACATTGATATCGGCCGTGATAGCCGTCGCCACCACGGGGCTTTGGGCCGCTTATGTCTACAGGTCGGTCAGGGTGAGAAATACATTCGGTGGCGATACGGCAGCCATTCAGGCTGCGACGTTTTCTTAGAAGGTCTGCTGGGCCAGGCGCAGCCGGCCAAATCGCGAGCGCACGGTCCCTTTACGGACTCTGCCGCAGATGGCAGCCGGCCTGGCGTTTCTGCGCCAGATACTCGTCGATCAGCTGGCGGTAGCGCACCTTGCCGAAGCTCGGAAAATGGCCGCCATGCACAACCGAGACGTCGAGATCGCGCATGGCGAGCAGTGTCTCGACATAGTCCAACATATCGGAATGGTAGACGTCGTCGATCAGCGGGCCGTCATAGATGATGTCGCCGGATAACAGGATGCCCGTCCTGTTTTCGTAGAGCGCGATGCCGCCAGGTGAATGGCCCGGTGTGTGGATCACCTCGAAGGCGCGGTCCCCGAGATCGACGATGTCGCCATGTTCGAGCAGACGGTCGGCCGGGGCCGGCAGAATCCGGTAGCGGGACGACTCCCAGCCTTGCGGCAATCCATCGAACATATCGTCGGTCGCATAGCGGTCAGCCACCGTCCATTCGTTGCGCGGATCGGCGAGGATTTTTGCTTCGGCCCGGTGCACGCAGCGGTCGGGAAATTCGTGATGACAGCCGATATGGTCGAAATGCGTATGGCTGGCGACGCAGGTCAGCTTGCGCTCCGTGACCAGCGGCACATGTGTGCGCAGGCTGAAATGGCCGAGGCCGGTGTCGAACAGGAGGTCACGGTCGCGGCCGCGCACATGCCACATGTTGCAGCGGAAGAACGGCTTGATCCACGGCTCGTGGATCAGCGTGACGCCCTCGGCCATGCGGATGGTCTCGTACCAGTCTGGTGCGCCGATGACCGGAAGGGATCCCATTTCAGTCCGCCAAAACGATGATCTGGTCGGTATCGCACGAAACGGCAAGCGTGTCGCCGGGCTGGACGGTGGCGAACGCCGGCAGCTTGGCGATGAACTGCGCCGAGGGGTCTTCGACGGAGACGGCAAGCACGCGTTTGAAACTGCCCTGGAAGACGACATCGCTCACTTTCGCCATGCCGAGGCTTGCGGTGCCGGCGGCCTCGCCGAGCATGAGATGCTCCGGCCGGATTGCCAGTGCAACAGCCGAGCCTGCGGGCAAGGCGCCGCGCACCAGAACCGGTCCGGCCGGCGTCGAGACGGTGCTTGTCCTGTCTCCGGCTTCCGTGACCTTGCCGGCAAGGATCGTGCTTTCGCCCATGAAGGTCGCCGAAAAGCGCGTCGCCGGCCTGGCATAGACGCGCTCGGGCGGCCCTTCGTCCTCGATGCGGCCGTCATTCATCACCACGCAATGGTCGGCCAGCGCCATCGCTTCTTCCTGGTCATGGGTGACGTGGATGAAGGCGGTGCCGACGCGCTTCTGGATCGCCTTCAGCTCGTCCTGCATCTGCCGGCGCAGTTTGAGGTCGAGCGCGCCGAGCGGCTCGTCGAGCAGAAGCACCGCCGGCTCGATGACCAGCGCACGCGCCAGCGCGACGCGCTGTCTTTGCCCGCCGGAAAGCTGGTGCGGCTTCTTGTCGAAGGCTGAGGCGAGGCCAACCAGCGCCAGCGCCTCGCGCGCCCGGGCGGCCCGTGTCGTGCCGTCGACGCCCTGCATGCGCAGCCCGAAGCCGACATTGCCGCCGACGCTCATATGCGGGAACAGCGCATAATCCTGGAACACGGTCGTCGTCGGGCGTCTGGCTGGCGGCACCGCGGTGCAGTCCTCGCCGCGGATGAACACCTTGCCTTCACTGGGCGTGACGAAGCCGCCCAGGATGGACAACAGCGTCGTCTTGCCGGAACCCGACGGCCCAAGCAGGATCGTGTAGCTGCCGGGCTCGATGCGCAGCGAGACGTTCTTCAGCACGGCCAGTTGCCCGAAGCGATGCGAAACGGCGCGGATATCGACCAAAGGCGCGGTCATGTCTTTCTCCGGCGCAGCAATGTCAGTTCGAACAGCACGACCAGCACGATGGAAACGGCGAAGACCAGCGACCCGACGGCGTTGGTTTTCGGGTTGAGGCCGGAGCGCAGCAGGTTCCAGATTTCCACCGGCAGCGTGGTGTCGAACCGGGTCAGCAGGAAGGAGATCACGAACTCGTCCCAGGAGAAGGTCATCGACAGGAAGAAGCCGGCGAAGATCGCCGGCGCCATGACTGGCACGGTGATCAAGAGCAGCACCTTCCATTCCGGCGCGCCGAGGTCGCGCGCGGCGCGCTCGATGTTGATCTGGTGATCGCCCATCTGGCTGTAGATGATGGCAAAGCACAGCGGCAGGTTGATCACGACATGGCCGATGCCGGCGGCAAGCAGCGATTTCGGCACGCCGGCCCAGTTGAACAGCACCAAAAGCCCCATGCCGATGATGAGATAGCTGACGGTCAGCGGAAGGGTGATCAGCCCGCGCAGCAGGCCGGAGCCCGGCAGCACGAAGCGCGCGAAACCCCAGGCGGAAAGGAAGCCCAGCGTGACGGCGGTGGCCGAGGAGATTGACGCCACCAGCAGCGAATTGACCAGCGCCGAGGTCAGCCTGACATCCGACAGCACCGCCTCATACCAGCGTAGCGACGGGCCGGTGAAGGGCGGAATGGGGAAGGAGGTCGCCTGCAGCGAGAACAGCACCAGCACGACAACAGGCAGGAAGATGAAGCCGTAGACGGCAAGCGCGTAGAGCCAGGAGGCGACGCGGACCAACTGGCGCATCTCAGGCGCGCTCGATCTTCAGCCAGCGCGCGCAGGCAAGGTAGGCGATGGTTACGACCGCCATCAGGATGATCGACAGCGCCGAGGCCAGCGGAAAATCGCCACGCCGGCCGATCTGCATCATCACCAGCTGCGGCATCAAAAGCTCGTTGTTGCCGCCGAGAATCTGCGGCGTGATGTAGTCGCCGATGCACAGCACGAAGGTGAGGAAGGCGCCGACCATGATGCCCGGCAGGGTCAGCGGCAGGATGACATGCAGGAAGGTACGCACCGGCCCGGCGCCGAGATCGGCGGCCGCCTTGCGGTAGCTCGGGCTGAGCTGCTTGAGGTTGGCGAAAATGGTCAGCGTCAGCAGCATGACGAAGAAATGCACGAAGCCGGTGATGGTGGCCAGCCGCGTGTTGGCGAGCTGCAGCGGCTCGGTGATCAGGCCGGAGCTGGTGAGCGCGCGGTTGATGACGCCGTTCTGCGCCAGCACCAGCAGCCAGGAATAGGAGCGCACGACATAGGACGTCCAGAACGGCAGCACGGCCAGCATCAGCGCCAGGCGTTGCCAGCGTTCCGGCACCTGTTCGGCGAGGATCCAGGCAAAGGGATAGGCAAGCAGCACCGAAACCACGGTGACGATCGCCGTCACCTCCAGCGAGTTCACCATCGCCCGCCAATAGGAGGGGTTGGTGAAGAACTGGCTGTAGTTGGAAAGCGTGAGGCCCCCGCCCTCATGCGCCGTCAGGCTCGAAAACCCCATGGCGATGAAGGGCAGCACGAAGAACAGCAGCGTCCAGCCGAGCGCCGGCGTGACCAACGCCCAGGGCAGAGTATCGCTCGCCCAGGGCAAGGCGCGGCCCGCCGGGGGCGGGGCATGTCTGCTGTTCCCATTTGAGCTCACGAGCGTATCAGCTCACTTCGCCTGCAGCATTTCGGTCCACATGTCCTGCATCTTCTTGTCGAGATCGGCGTTCGGCGCCGGATAGGCTTGCGCGCGGGCGAGGAAGCCTGGCTGCTCGTCGAAGCGCAGCACCTTCTTCTGGTCGTCGGTCAGCGCCGCCTTGGTGTTGGCGGGCATGCCCCAATAGCAGGACGAGGTCGCAAGGCGCGCCTGGCCTTCTGGGCTCATAATGTACTGGATGAATTTCAGCGCCAGATCCTTGTTCCTGGAATCCTTGAACATGGCCAGCGACTGCGACCACAGCACCGCGCCCTCCTTGGGGATGGAGAAGTCGAGCGCCGGGTTCTCCTTGGCCAGCCCCGCCGTCACCCATTCGCCGCCGCCGACCAGTATGTCGACCTCGCCGGTGGCCAGCGCCGTCTGGCTGGCGGTGACTTCGCCGACCAGCTTGGCGTTGGCCTTCATCTTGAGCAGTTCGTCCTTCAAAGCGGGAAGGTCGGCTTCAGTGAGCTCAGCCGTCTTCTTGCCGATGGCCAGTGCCGCCATGCCGATGACCGGCAGGTAATAGTCGTAGATGGCCACCTTGCCTTTGTATTTGTCGCTGGTCAGCGATGCCAGGGATTGCATGTCGGCCGGATCGACCTTGGTCTTGTTGAAGCCGATCGTGTTGTAGCCGAATTTTTCGGTGATGCCGTAGCGCTTGCCGCCAACGACGGTGGAGCCGTCCATCTTCACCTGCGGGAAGAGGTCGGCGACGGGTAGCTTGTCCTCGGGCAGCGGCTCGAACAGGCCCTTTTCGACGCCGCGCGGCACGTCGATGCTATCGATCACCATCACGTCCCAGTCGCCGGGCTGCGATTGCTCGACGATGGCGAGACCAGCGCCGGTGCCTTCGAACTCCTTGACGTTGACCTTGACGTTGTTGGCCTCTTCGAAAGGCTGCAGCAAAGCCGGATCGGAATGGTCGCACCAGATCAGCGCGTTGAGATCGGCGGCGTCGGCAAGGCTGCCTGCGCCAAGCAGCAGTGCCGTGGCGGCGCAGGCGGCGCGCAGATGGCGCTTCAGGACGGAAAGCGGATTCCCGGATTTGACGGACATCGAGTGTTCTCCCTTGCCTTTGTGGCTTCTTGCAAAAAATTGAACCAATTCTAAAATTGAGTCAATTCTGTTTTTGTGGCAAGAGGCTGCTATGAGCGGATTGCGGGCAAGGCAAAAGGCGGATCGGCACAGGCGCATCATCGAAGCGGCCGCGGCGCTTTTTCGCGAGGCAGGCTATGAGGGCGCCAAGATCGAGGCGATCGCCGCGCAGGCGGAAGTGTCGATCGGCACGATCTACAATTACTATGAGAACAAGGGCGACATCCTCGGCGCCATCGTCTCGCTTGAGGTCAACGAAGTGCTCAATGCCGGGCGCGGCGTCGTCGCCAGGCCGCCGGCCAATGTCGGCGATGCGCTGGACACGCTGATCGGCATCTATATCGAGCACTCGCTGCACTATCTCAGCAAGGAGATGTGGCGGCAGGCCATGGCGATCTCGACGCAATTGCCCGACAGCCCGTTCGGCCAGGCCTACACCGCGCTCGACCGCTCACTCACCGAACAGATCCGCGCCCTGATCGCCCGGCTGCAGGAGATCGGCCTGGTGCGCCAGGACATAGACGGCGCGGCGCTCGGCGAACTGATCTTCAACAACATGAACATGATGTTCATCGAATTCGTGAAGCGCGACGAGGCGAGGATCCCGGAACTGCGCGCGGCGATACGAAGGCAGAACCGGATATTGGTGGCGGCGATCGGGGTGTGAGTAGGTAGCCTCATACTGACAAACCAAACTGTCCGGCGAGACTGGTGCCCCCGGACGGGATCGAACCGCCGACCTTCGGTTTACAAATTTTGTGCCAGCATACCCCGAAGGGTACCGGAGCCCACCGCGTAAAGCCAATAAATGGCGAAAAATCAATGAGTTGACACCGAAAGAGCACCGGTTTGCATATCGGGTCATAACGTAATATCACATACCCGTGGTTACCCCTGACGTTACCCCGGAGCGAAAACCGATGCTTGGACCGATCCCCGCCCAATTCAAAAAAGCCGCCGCTTTCATCACCGCATTGAAGCCAACGGCAGCGCGGCAAGAGATACCCGACAGCGCCCAGGCCGGGCTCTATCTGGTGATGCAACCAAGCGGTGCTTTGTCATGGGCGGTGCGAACGAAGATCGACGGGAAGGCGTCCAAAGTGACGGTCGGACGCTATGACGAAATCGGCATCGCCGACGACCGCCTTGGAACCCTCATTTCGCCAACGCAAGCGCTCAACGTCACACAGGCACGGGCAGCGGCCGAAAAGGTGATTGCGGACGCGAAGCGCGGCAACGATCCCCGGCAACAGAAGATCGACAAGACGAGTGTCAGCGCGTGGTTTGATGAATTCATCAAGACCGCTCGCGCGACCGGCTTCAAGGGTAGGGCGGTAAAGGCATCGACCGCCGACGAATACGAACGCATCATCGCGACCAACATCAAGCCGCATTGGAAGCATGTCACCGACATTCGCACGATTGATTACCGCGACGTTGAAAAGCTTCTGGTGAAGCTCACACCGGGCGCACGTCGCAACGCCTTCGCGGTGCTGTCTGCATTCTTCCGTTGGAAGCCTGTAGCGCGAGCCATGGGCCGAAACATCATTGAGCTTGCCGAAGCGCCGGCCAAGCCGAACAGCCGCGACCGCGTTCTCGCGACCGACGAAATCAAGACCGTTTGGAACGCTTCGGAAAAGTGCGGATATCCGTTCGGGCCGATGGCGCAGCTGCTCTTGTTGACCGGGCAGCGCCGCGATGAAATTGCCGAATTGAAATGGCGCGAGCTTTCCGACGATCTGGACGCGATCACGCTTGAAGCTTCCCGCACCAAGAATTCCCGTCCCCATGTTGTGCCGCTCTCACCGCTGGCGCAAACGATCATCAAGGCATTACCACGCATCACAGATGCAGACGGCACCCCATCAGAATACGTGTTCACCACGACCGCAACGACGCCGTTCAGCGGCTTTAGCAATGGCAAGAAAGCGCTCGACAAGCATTGCGGCGAACCCGCGTTGCCGGGTTGGCATTTGCATGATTTGCGCCGCACATGCGCAACCGAACTCGCAAAGCTTGGAATCAAGCAGGAAGTTACCGAAGCAATCTTAAATCACAAAACTGGCAAAGTGAGCGGCGTTGCCGCAATCTATAACCGCAACGATTACCAAGACGAAAGGCGCGATGCTTTGGAAAAGTGGGCCAGCCGCCTCGCGTCAATAATTGGAAAGAACGTTTTACTAATGCCGCAACGCTCCTCCGAACGCTAAAGCGCTCGGTCTCGCCCGACGTGAGAAAATATGATAGCTTTTCGTAGAGGAGATTTCAGATGCGAAAATTGACTTTTGCAGCGGGAATTCTTTGCCTCGCCACTTCGAGTGTCTTGGCTCAGGATGTCACAATCATCAATCGGCCGGATGGGACCAAGACAACCGTGACTACCGACCAAGGAACCACAAGCTGGATCAATTCCAACGGGCAGGGCGGCGGTCAGAGCGGAAGAGATCACGACGAGATCGTGGGAGATATCGTGAATTCGATTGAGGCCGGGGGTGGCAATTGTGGTAAGGAACTTGCTCACTCTATCTCCTGCGCAAAGAACTGACGCCCACGGCAAGGCTCCAAGTTCTTGTGAACAACTGGTTCATGCTGCGCTTCGAGGTTGACCGTGGCTCCACGTTAGCTCACGGTCCGCGTACTTAGAGCCGGGGTGGAGCACAGGGCTCCCGGTTTCTGAAATGGTCGAGCACAGGGCTCCCATTTCGCCAGTTGGTCCATTCGAGCACAGGGCTCCCAGCGGCACGTTCGGTTGAGGTAGCCGACAACCCGAGAGATTTTTGAAGGCATCCCAATGTCTGCAACGGACACGCTTATTCCCGCACCCGCCGTGCGCCACATCTGCGGCGGTATTTCCGATATGACGCTCTGGCGCTGGCTCAACGGCGAAACCGATCCCCGCACAGGGAAGACGACTCCGCCCGTTCCTGATTTCCCAAAGCCGGCAAGAACGATCAATCGCCGCCGCTACTGGTCGCGTCTCGAAATCGAGCGTTTTGCGGCCGGCCGGCGCGTCGATGCAGCCTAATTTTTCCCCGACAAGCTACCCCAATTAGAAAATGGACCGCTGTTCTATATCAAGCAATTGATATTGCGGAATTATTTTGAGCCGAGCAGCGGTTAAATAGTTTGAAGTGCAAGAAAAAGCCCCAAGCAAGGCGTGGAAGCCGTACTTGGGGCAATAGGAATAAATGCATGATCGCTTTAGCACCGCTCGCGCCAGCGGGCAACACGAAGTCGCCTTGTGGCGCTCTTTTCCCTCGCGCCTTCAACAATTCGCTGCCGCCTCCTGCATTCGCCACACCAGTTGATCTTTGGGGCAACTTTGATCCGCCACAGCTCCCGATTGGGCTCTTACCTCCCGTCATCGAACAATTCGCAACTGTCCTGGCCTCTCACATGGGAGCCGATCCGGCCGGATTGGCAATGGCTGCGCTGACGACATGCGCGGCGACACTCTCAGACAAGGTGCAATTGCAGGTCAAACAGCACGATCACCATTGGAAAGAATGCGCGCGAATTTGGACTGCACTGATCGGCCTTCCTTCAACTAAGAAATCGCCGATCATCAACGCAGCCGTTGCGCCGCTTGCGAAAATCGACAGCCGAATGGTTCGGGACTGGCAATCGAAGCGAACGCAATGGGAAGCACTCGACAAAGCCGAAAAGGCAGCAACACCCGAACCGCTGCAAAACCGCAAGCGTATCGAGGACACAACCGTTGAAGCCTTACAGGAGGTAATGCGCGGATCAACAGAAGGCGTTCTGTGCGTTCGGGACGAACTATCCGGTTGGTTCGGTAGCATGGAAAAATACGCAGGCGGGAAAGCCGCCGCGACCGACCGCGCCGTGTGGTTGCAAGCTTTCAATGGCGGCGAATATGCAATCAACCGCATCGGTCGAGGCGTGACGCTACTTCCCAACCTATCGGTATCACTACTGGGCGGCATTCAACCCGATGCAATTCGCCGCGTTGCCGCCGACGCAACCGACGATGGATTGCTGCAACGGCTGTTCCCGATTCTGTTGCGTCCGGCAACGATAGGTCATGACGCGCCGTTGCCACCCGTCCAGGCGGTCTATGAATTCACGATCCTGATGCTTCACGGGACGCGAGCGCCGGGCCTTGGGCTGCGTTTCGATCATGAGGCACAATCCGTCCGGCAAAAGCTGGAAGCACGCCACTCGCGGCTCATGGCGGCAGAATTGGTCAATCCAAAGCTGGCCTCGCACATCGGCAAATTGGACGGCCTGTTTGCCCGCCTGTGCGTGGTCTGGCACGCGATTGAGAATGTGCAGGCCGTCACACTGCCGGAAACGATCACAGGGGAGGTGGCGGGCCGTGTAGCCGACTTCATACGCATTTTCCTCCTACCGCACGCCGTGGCCTTCTACAGTGGCGTCCTAGGCCTCTCAGACGACGCGGACCGGCTCAAGGCTGTTGCCGCCTACATCATCGCCCATCGGCTCCCGCAGATAACCGTGCGGGACGTCCAGCGCGGTGACGGCGCAATGCGGAAGATTGCCAAGGCGGACGTGCTGCCGATCCTTGAACAATTGACCGCGTTGAGCTGGGTGGCAGAGGTGCCGGGACCGCGCGCCACCTCCGATCCCGTCTTTATCGTCAACCCGGCCGTACATTCGCTATTTGCTGAACGCGGCGCGCGGGAGAAAGCAAGACGGGACGCGGCGAAAGAGGCCATGCGGGAAATGTTCGGACGCTAAACCTAGATACCCCTAGATGTGTCACATTTGTCCCTCCCGCGCACGGCGCATTCGGACAGGGAAGGACGTGTCCATAATTGTATATTTATACAAGGAGGACCAAATATCTTCTGTGTTCCATGCGCGGGAGGGACAAATGTGACACATCTAGGGGTATCTATGTCCGGCGTCCCTTTTAGCGTCGTCCAAGCCCGCTAATTGCTGGCGTCCATTAATGCGAAAAGCTTGTCTACGAGCGCCTTAAGCATAGTCGATTTTGATTCCAGAACCCCGCGCAAGTGCTCCAATTCTTCGTTGTCCGGGTCCAACCGATCGGTTAGGTGTGCGATGCCTTTGTCTATCATAGTACGCGTTGCCTCATCGATGATTTGGCTCTCACCAGTGACGCTTTCCAAATCGAGCCCAAAATCCTTGAGCTTCACATCGTCTTTTCGCTTGCGGTGATCCCCTGCAAAGTCCGCGACCTTGCGGAGCGCGATAAGGCTATAGAGCAGCGCCGCCCGCCACATATGTTGATGGCTTTCATAGGACCAAATTTTCTCAGTCGGATCAGTCTCGGCAAGGAATTTCGAGTGGAACTCCTTTTCCCAAATTTCAATCAGCGAGCAGTCCTTTATCGCGACGATTGCGGATGCAATCTGGTCCTGCGTTGTTGCCATTCAAACGCTCCATGATGAAGGTACCGGGGTTGGGGCGATAGGTCTCAATAGCTGTAGAAAAGTGCCGGTGCCGGGAAATTTACTGTAATTACTTAATTGCCTAGCAGCGCATTCCGGCAGCTAATCGCTGTAAATTACCCGCCAGTGCACCCGGCAGCTATTCAAGGCGTTTGTGTATAGCAGAACGCGTTGAATTCGTTGCGGATTAATCGTCGGATCGCTGCTCTGGCTTCTGTTCATTGATTTGCTGCTCCGTCGCTGCGGTCGTTTGCCATGGTCGTTGGCGGATGCGTCGCTACGGGGGTCAAAGCAATGGTCAAGCGACAAAAAGTAATTTCGCGATGGTCATCAAGGTGATAATTTCACAAATACCTAATTTTTCTTGGGGACATGGCGACATGTGCTTGACAAGCCGGAAATATACGGGGATGTTGACTGCAAATCACCGCTAGATATCGAGGCAGATCATGGAAACCACTTTCGCCACCACGGACCACGCATCAATCCTTACCGTCCGGGACCGCGACCGGAACGCCATAGCAGCGGTCACTGCGTCCCTGTCTGCCAGCACTAGCCCGCTCGCTTCGCAGGCAACCGGCGTCGTCACCGCGCTAAAGGCGTTCGGTGAGAACGTCGCCTTCAGTGCCGCCAAATATCAGCCGGCAGCGCGCAACGATGCGAACCGCAAAGCCGCCGCCGACATCATGGCAAAGCCGTTTCAGGCTTTCACCTCAGCCGGCATTGCCGAAGGACGTGCGGCAGCTGCGGCGAATGCGACCGCTCTTGGCGTCGATCCCGGCAACGCTCCGTTGCGCGCCCAAACACGCGACCGTTTCGACGCGATGGATACCGCTGGACAGGCAGCATTTGCACAGCGCGCGTCGGTGGAGGAACTGGCGGCGCTCATGGAAGCCGGCCGGTCATATTTTGCCAACACACCGGACCCGGTTTGGCAGATGATCGAAGATCAGTATTCCATCAAACGTCATATCGCCCGGACTGGCTTACAGGCTGATTTTCAGCGCCAGCCCGATCCGAATGACCCCGTAGCGTTCGGGGCGGATGAAAATGCGGCCATGGATGCGTCCCGTAAGTCGCTGGCCGCGCTTCGCGCACGCTCCGGAACGGTCGATGCGGTTCGTAGCACCGCGCAATCCATCATCGACGTTGTGGCGGTGGCGACTGACCTCACCCGCGATGAGGCTTGGAAATTGCTCACAACGGGCAAAACCGCAGCATGATCGGCATTTCTCACACCGTGGCCTTGCCTACAAAAGCGACGATGAGCGCAGCCGAGATACAGGCCACGTTCAACGCGGATCGTCGCTTGATTGAGAAGTGGCGCGTTCGCCACGGCTTTCCGCGACCGTCGCAACGGGACGGGAACACCACACTCACGGTCACGGCCGAAATTGCCGCGTTCCTCAATGAGCGTGGTTGCAAGATAACTTGGATTTAGCATGACCGCCGATGCCGCAGAACCCCGTACATCAACGGTTGTGCAATTGCCGAACGGTCGGTTCGCGCCGGGTAATCCTGGCCGAAAGCCGGGATCTAAAAATCGTGTTTCATTCGAGGCAATTGCCGCAATCAACTCGATGAAGGACGTTGCGATTGAGCAGCTTCGATCAAAACTCGAACGCGGCGATTGGGACGCAATCACCTTCATTCTTGAACGCATTTTGCCGAAGGGCCGCAGCGTCGAACTGGACGACACGTCGCCTAGCGGCATCGCATCTGCATTGGCCGAAGGTCATTTGACGCCCGACGAAACACGCTCAATCGCAACGGCGCTCAAGTCGCTTCAAGACGTGACCGAACTTGCCGAAATCCGCGCCAAACTAGACGAATTGGAAAAGCTGCTTAGCGATGGCGTTGCACGATGAACGGCAGCGGCTCGAAGCGCTCAAACTTGCCGTTCAACACAAAATCGGCGCGTTCGGCAAATTGGACGCCGAACAGCGCGAATGGTTTGCAGCGTGGCGAGAAGATCGACCGCGCATTGATTACGAAGCAATGATCAACAGCACGGACGAGATAGGCCAAGGGCTGCGGAGCGACATCAAGCGTATTCTGTACGGCGATATGCCTTTGATCATCGCCGGCGATACAGACGAGCAGGCCAATGAAAAATGGCAAAGGTTCATGCAGCGATGACCATGACGACCGTATCTGTGCCAACCTGCAAATACATAGCGGAAGAAATCGCTCTCGATATCATGGGTTGGGGCGATCTATCACAATTAAGATATCACCAGTCTTTTGCCGGTTTCCCGCTTCCAATCCGGTTGAGCGAAATGCTTGTCCTGCAAACAGATGACGTGGCCCGTTGGTGCAAAAGCAGGCAACTAAACGTGGTTCGCCACACAATTCAGGGAACATGAAATGCGCGTTATATATATTCGCAACGGCAAGGTTGAAGCGGAATTATTGGACAACGCAATCGTAAGCGTTCGCAATCTCAATTCGCCCGGTCACGGCAATCTGTCCGACGACGTGCTGTTTCATGGCGGACGATTGGCAATCGTCTTCGATGTTGATGATGCCACCGCCAACCCGTCTATCGACTTTGACAGTCCCGGCGACCGCAGCCGCAACGCCATCGAGTTAAAACGATGACCGCACAGCTAATCTTTGTCGAAAGCGCCAAGCTCTATGTGATGCTGGTCGACAACAAGATTTTCCAAATTCAGAAGGCAGCCGACGCGCATATCAACCCACATGCGACACATGTTGTTGACGAGTTAGACGCCACCACGGCGCAGACCAACGTTCATGTTGCAAACCGCGACGACTGGACGGACACGTCCAAGCTCAATTTGGACGCCGCCGACATCACCACATTTGCCGGTTGGTTACGCTCGACAATGCCGGACGCATCGACCAAGGCGTTCGGTAATGCGATGTTCGGCTACTTCCCCGGATCGGCGTACTTCAGAGAAGTGTTGACCGCAGCGGGTCAGATTGTCTGTGCGCCAGAGCTTAAGCGCCCGCCTCACGGCGAGGAACTTTATTACATCGCGAAGGCGCTCGATGCCGATCCCGAAGGCTTTGCCGAGTTGGCCGCAGCGTATGCGAAGGCGATCCAATAACCAGAGCAGCAAATACCCGAACAGACGCCAGACCCAACGAAGCAACGATAATTCGCAGCCAATCCAAGGGCCGATCTGGTGCGACTTCGGATTGAAGGGCAGGCGTGACTGCGGGGGTATAAAATCCGCCAGCAGCCTGCACACCATCCTTCGATGGGGCTTGGCGCTGTTTCGGAACGTGGGCAACGCTAGAGAAATCTCAATTCGCCACAATGCCAGACAGCAGGGATTGGACCAATTTGATTGGCACCACCAATCCGGTACTGCCATCTCTTACCCCACGTACAACTCCAATTACGTCACCGGCAGCATTTAGGACTGGTGCCCCCGATTGTCCTGGCGCCATTGGCGTGTCGATGGCTATTAGGCCACTACCCGCGTCGACTGAAGCTACGTTTCCTGTGGACATCGACAATATCCCCTGAAACCCAAATCCAATTAGATTTACGACGTCGCCCGGAGAGCGCTCGCCCTTTGAAAGGTTTAATGGGTTATATTCAACTTCTCCTGGTAATTTTAGCAAAGCGATATCAATATTTGCGTCGACTTTTACAATGGTTGCCGGTCGAGATTGTCCGTCGCCAAGACTAACGCTCAACTGCGCCCTGCCCGCATTGCCATCATCCGGAGCACTTACTGCATGTGCCGCCGTTAGTGCGAAGCCATCTTTGCTTACGATAAAGCAAGTGCTAGTCCGTTTTGCCTGTGCTCCGGCATTGTCGACGTACGTGAAAGTGAGATAGCCAACGCTGGGCCTAGTGTGTTTAAAAATATCGCCGGGTGTCGGCGCGGTTGTCGTCGGCGGGGGCAAGGACGGGAATGACGCCTCATCCATCTTTGCAATCTTGCCGTCTGGGTCACTGATGAAACCTGCGTTTAGAAAGAATTTCAGGTTCCGAATTTGATCCTCTCTTCGTGGAGCTTCGGTGGCTTTTAAGATTAGTGTAGTTTCAAATTTCTGCTTCTCTAACTCGATGTTAGCTTCGGCCTTGAGCTTCTCGATGGCGAGCGAACCTTTGCTCTTTTCGCCTTCCACGTCCCTTGACGTCGCGCCCTGTATGAGACCGCCGACAACGCCGCTCGCGAGCGCAATAATCGCAGCCGCTACACTCGCCTGCGCAGGCGTAAAGGCAAAGCCTCTTCCAAGCGCCCCGGATATTTCCTCCCGCTTTAATTTGCGATCGGCTCGACGCTCTTTCAATTCCAGCAACCTGTATCGTCGATCAAAAGTGGCCTGACGCTCGGCAGACACATCCTTCGCCGCGTCTTCTGGCGTTTGTGAAGTTGGTTCACTCGGCATGGCTGTCACCCGATCCCGCCCAGTTCCGGTCATGCGGTATCTTATGAACGAACTTCGTTTGACTGCAATGGTCGCGCTGCTGGGCTGTTTGCTCTAATAAGTACGTGGAGGACATCCGCCTTGATCAAGCGACACACATCGCGACGAAGGCGAATACCACCTTTGACGGATCGACTACGGCAGCACGCAGCACATGGAACCGCTTTCCTGAAATCCTTGCCGCGTGGTAGTGCAGGATTATTTGGTCGGAATGGGGGATGCACTCTTGGAACTAAAGACTTGCGGGGTTTTTGGGGAGTCTGCTCCATCGCCCATCAATATCCGCTGCCCAGCTTGCAGGCATGTCGGTAGTTTTGGCAACGTCGGCTAAGTGACGTGACAAGCACTGTATTCGAAAGACAGGCGAACGGCCGGCAAGCGCCGCTGGCCAATAGAACGTTCGGAATTCGGGTCTGTCCAAATACCAAGTGTCATTCGGTGCTGTTTGTTGCCCGGGAGGCGCCGGGTGCAGCGTCGTTGGCGTTCCCACCAGAGGTGATCGATTTCGACGCCAGCAATTTGCCGCTGCGTATTCTGGCATCGCTTGAAGAGGCTGTTAAATGCCACGCTTCCGGTTGCTATCGAGCATCCGCACTCATGGTACGCCGCACTCTGGAGGAGTTGTGCGAGGATAAAAAGGCCCTTGGAGCGAACTTAAAGGCTAGGGTCGCCGCGTTGAGTGCCGTGGCGATAATTCCAACCGAATTGCTGAGCGCAGCGGACGAACTGCGGATTCTGGGAAATGATGCTGCCCACATTGAGGCGAAGGATTACGACAAGATTGGAGAGGAAGAGTCGGAGCTTGCAATTGAACTCGCAAAGGAGCTTCTGAAGGCAGTCTATCAGTATAACGCGCTTCTGGCACGCCTGACGGCCCTAAAGAAAGGCAAGTCTACGCCTCCCTGAACTACGCCAGATCACGCGTTACATCGCTTACGCGCCTGCGCCACCGTCTAGGGGCCGAGCGCGTCCACATTCATCGTATCGCTGCATGAGCAGCAAACATTCAAACAGGTGGCAGGCGCGACAAGACCGACAATGAACGGCAAGAAATACAGTGATTCGACTGCGACGCTAAAGAATCTGCATAGGCAGGGTAACAGCACGGGTAATAAAAACGGCCGCCCGCCTATCCGCTCGTCATAAGCATCCGGTTCCCAATCCGGCTGATAGAGCTTCATGCGCACCGCCGACTGCGTATCCGCACCTCTAAAAGGCGAGCCATTGCGCGAGATTGAGGGAAATGTGTATCGTCTGCGTCAGTGCATTTGGCGATCAAGCGCGAGCAGGAATGATATCATGCCTAATAACCCCGTATTCTCAGAATTTCAGATCAAGGGGCTTCGCGGGTCAAACGGCACCATTTCCGCTAAGATATCGAACAACACCTTGGTTTTGGTGGGGGAGAACGGTTCAGGAAAAACAACCTTCCTACGAATCATGTTCTATTTTCTTTCCGGTAGGTGGTCGAATCTCGGTCAATTCGATTTCAAATCGGTAGTGGCAACAATTAATGGTGAACGGTATCGCGTCGATCATGATGACGTCGTAGGAATGACATCATTCTTGCTCGACAAGGCGCTTTTGAATCGGCTTCCAACGACTCAACGACGTCGAGTAACGGAAATGATCGACATGGGCCGCTACGCTGAAGCTGAGGCATTGTTGATCAATTTCAACGCCCACTACGGCTATCCTAACAATGCACGACAAACGGAGCTCTTCAGGGCGCGAGACGAGAAAACGGAAAGGGTGATTAGAATTCAAGAGGCCGTCTCGAACGCCCTTCAGTCACAAATCCTGTACTTGCCGACTTATCGACGGATAGAGCGGGAATTGAGCAGCATCATCCAGGGATACGACCCTGAAGAGCCTAGACGAGCAGTTAATGTGGCGCGGCAGCCAGAAGATGCGAGCGACTATGTCGAGTTAGTCGAATTCGGTATGAACGATGTAAAGAAGTCAATTAATCGTGTGTTGGAAGAGATACGTAGTTTCCAATTGGCTGGCGCAACCCGTCTTAGTCTCAGCTACCTGGGCGACGTGGTCAGCCAGAGCTACAAGTCGGTTGATCGACATGACATCGAAACGGCATCTGACGAGAGCATAGACGAAATTCTCAATCGGATCGACAACACTATTCTAAGCCCAAATAACAAGGCAAAGCTCCGCGAAGTTATCCTATCTGCTAAAAGCACATCGAACGTCCCATCTGAGCATGAGCAGATAATTTATCACTATTTCTCTAAGCTGATTCGTTTCCAGAGAGAATTGAGGGTCAGAGAAAGTGCTATCTCTGATTTCTGTGACTTATGCTCTACATACATCATAGACAAGGATTTTACTTTTTCGACAGGTGAATTTACGTTCAAAATAAAGTCGAAAAGCCTGAAGGGCGAAGTTGAGTTGTCTGACCTAAGTTCAGGTGAAAAGCAGATTGTTTCTCTGTTCAGTCATTTATATCTATCTGGCAGGAACAGGTATTTTGTTCTCATAGACGAGCCTGAGTTGTCGCTTTCTGTGCCTTGGCAACGGCG
Source organism: Mesorhizobium sp. 43Arga (assembly GCF_053714255.1). Classification (NCBI taxonomy): domain Bacteria; kingdom Pseudomonadati; phylum Pseudomonadota; class Alphaproteobacteria; order Hyphomicrobiales; family Phyllobacteriaceae; genus Mesorhizobium; species Mesorhizobium sp. 43Arga. The sequence continues at coordinate 407,887 of NZ_JBSKBO010000003.1, read as the reverse complement.
ATTTTTGATTGATATTCGTAAGGCATCGTTTTGTGCAGGTCTAGTTGCCGTAACTCATTCGCCATTTATATACGATAACGAGTTGCGAAAGAATACGCATGCACTTGGGGAATTCATCAAAGGTCCGGACTGGGGCAATATTCAATGAGTATGTTGGACGTTCATAAAGATGCGTTAGAAAAAGTAGATGAAGCCTATCATGAATTTCTTCTCCGGTATAACGCTACCAATAAGAGCGTTTACGGGTTTGTAGAAGGAAAGGAAGACCCATCGTTCTATCGGAGCGTAATAGAACGCTTTTTGCCGGATGACTGGTCGGTCGAATTGTTTGTTTCTGGCAACAGGCAGAAGGTACTGGACGCAGAAGCTGCATTCGACTGGGAGAGATTTTCCCGCTTGCAAATAGCCTTTTACGCAGACCAGGACTTAGTGCATTTTTTGAATCCGGGCTGCGTGTACGCCCCGAACGTTTATGTATCGGACGGCTACTCAATCGAGAATTCGATAGCGACAAAGGATGTTTTCATTCGATTGCTTCAGGAAGTTCACAATGTCATCGACTGGACAGAGTTGGAGCGTGTGAGCTTGTCACAACATTTTGTCGACCAATTAGCCGCATTTCAGGAAATGATGGCATCAATGATGGCGCAGATCGCGATTTGGCGCCGGGATGGCGTGAAGGCGAATCTGAGCAATCTCGATCTAGCATCCATTGTCGCATTCAGCGGCGGCGCCTTCGTTGTTAGGCAAGGGTACGAACATGCCGATGCGCGTATTGATCGGCTTTGCCAATGTGTCGGCGCCCAAGCTTCAAATGCCGCTGAGCGAGAGGCGATGGAAGCGACATTTCGCGAGGCGAATGGGCCGGCGAATTTGACACGGGGGAAGTATTTGATTTGGTTTCTTGCCATGCTCGCGAACGAGGTCCACGCGAAAGTCACCCAGTTCGTCGCCTCTTACCGGACTCCCCCGAAGACTCGAATGGCATTCGGGCCGGCGAACGTCATGGTGGTGGCAGCGCCACGCGCCCGCATTCCAAACTCTTTTAGGGTCTTTCTGGAGTCCACGTACCTCCAATTTATCGCGACGAGAAATGGAGCGGCTGAGCAACCGGCAGTTTGAGGGTGGGGGATTGGTGCCGCCTGAGGGACTCGAACCCCCGACCAATAGTTTACAAAACTACTGCTCTACCATCTGAGCTAAGGCGGCACATTTACCCGTACGCATACCCCTGAAACCTGGCTTTGGAAAACATTTCGGTTTTCCAACGCCTTAGCTGATTGATCCAGCGAATTACAAAACCGCTGCTCTACCAGCTGAGCTACAAGGGCACGGCGCTCCGGTAGCATATTTCGTGCGCCAGTAAAGACAAAACTCCGTTTTCGGTTACCCCGGCGGTGGATGACGCCGCCGCGGGCCCATGCTGAAATCCGCGAGCGGGCTTCCTACATGATGGTGAGATGCAATCGCTTCGGACTGGAGTGTCGCATGATCAGGCTTGTCATCATTCTCCCCCTCGTCGTCATCGCTTGGATGCTGCTGGTGAAGCTCATCAGCGACGTGAAAAAGGCCAATGTCGACTGGACCGGCGTGACCACGATCATCGGTTTCATCGCGCTGGCGTTCTGGCTTCGGCATGTCACGGGGATGGGGTGAGGGAATTGGCAGTAGGCAGTAGGGAATAGGGAATAGGGAATAGGGAATAGGGAATTGCATCGTTCGTATCTGCATGTGCCATTTTACTACTGCCTACTGCCTACTGCCTACCTTCTGAAAAATCTCCTCGACCATTCGAACCTTTTGACAGGCCGCGCCGACTGATCTCCAGAGGCGAATGGTCGCCTCGGTCAAGGATCCAGGAGATCATCATGTTCAAGCGCAGTTTCGTTTCCGGGCTTACCGCCATCTTCGTTGCCACCGGCGCTCTGGCCTTCACGGTCCAGTCTTCGTCGGCCTATGGCATGCACCATCATCACCACCACGATTATTACGAGGAGTACTCGGACTATCCGGATTATCCCGATTATCCGGACTACTGGTGGTACCATCATCATCATCACCACCACCATCATCATCACATCATCGTCTACTGAACCACCTTGGCGACGCGATTGGAGAAGGGCGGCTTCGACCGCCCTTTTTCGCATCCGCATGTCGCCATGCGCTGGTACCCATCGTTGAAAATTGACGTCACATGGCCACGTCGAGCTGGGCGATCACCATCTGCTCGAAAAAAAATTCGAACCTTTTTCCATGCCGCCGCGACAGATGATCAAGAGGCGGATGGATCGCCTCGGTCAACGAAGCAAGGAGATCATCATGTTCAAGCGCACACTCGTTTCCGGCCTCATCGCCACCACCGTCGCCGCGACCACGCTGGTCGGCACCGTTCAGCCTTCGGCGGCTCATTCGCATCACCACGACCTCGGCATCGGCATCGCCGCCGGCGTCGGCGGGTTCGTCCTCGGCAGCCTGCTTGCCCAGCAGCCGCCGCGTACCGTCTATGTCGACGAAGACGGCGGCTCCTGGCACGTCCGCCGCTGCTTCGATCGCTACTCGAGCTACGATCCGGACTCCGACACCTACATCGGCCGCGACGGCTACAGCCACTACTGCCGGCTTTGAGAGGAGGAGGATTGTTCCAGCAACGAAATGGGGCTCGAACGAGCCCCATTTTTGTTCTCTCACAAATACTTACAGTTACGTGTTCAGGCAGAATCGGAAATCGGCAACCCCGCTGCGCTGCAGGTGCTATCGACGAGACGCCTCGAAGCGCCGCCCATGGCGACAAGCTCGAAGGTGCCTGCCGAATCCGGGTAGATCCTGGCGATGAAGGCTTGGTCGCCGCCGGAGTTGCCGGACGCAGTCTTGCCGCTGACGAATCCACAGACAACGATCTCCTTGCGGCCGTTCAGTGTCCGCTCGCCGGCAAGCGTCCTTCCGAGCCTGGCCGAAGCAGGATCCGGCAAGTGCTGACGAATGCCGGCGATGACGATCTCCTCGAGCGCGAGCGAGAACGGAATCGGATCGACACGCTGGTCGCCGGCACCGGGTCGAGGTGTCGTCGCCACGCATCCACAAAGCGAACCGACAAGCAGAAGCTGAACTAGACGGAGCCCATGCCGCCGGCACTTGCGGTCTCGGCCCGGCCATACTGCTCGATTTCTTCGATATTGCGACCAGGAGTGCGCTGCCCGGGACGGGCCGATCAGCCAGCCTGCAGGCCACCGATCATCCGGGTCACCTCGGCCGCGGCACTGCGCACCATCGGCCCGATCTCGGCAAGCCGCTCCGGCGTTACCCGCACGGTCGGCCCCGACACGGAGACGCCGCCGATCGGCTCGCCGAATTCGTTGAAGATGGCGGCCGCCACGCAGCGCATGCCGGGGTGCCGCTCCTCGTCGTCGACCGACCAGCCACGCTGCTTGATGACAGCCAGATCGTGGGCGAGGGCAGGGATCTCGGACAGCGTCCTGTCGGTGAAGCGCTGCAGGCCGGCCTTGCGCAGAATGGTGCCGACGCGCTCCGGCTCGAGATGCGCCAGCACCGCCTTGCCGATGCCGGAGGCATGAAAGGGGCTGCGCGTGCCCGGGCGGAAGAAGGCACGGATCGCCTGATGCGTCTCGACCTGGCTGACGAAGACCACGCAATCATCCTCGGCGACGCCGAGATTGGCGGTCTCGCCGGTTTTTTCCATCAGCTCCTGCATGACGATGCGGGCGCGGTCGACCAGCTTGCGGCGGCGCAGGAAGGCCGCGCCCATGCGGTAGGTCTCGACTCCGATCGACCACAGCTGGTCTGATGTGTCGAACTCGACCATGCCGTGGTTTTCAAGTGTCGTCAGCATGCGGTAGGCGGTGGAAGCGGCAAGGCCGCTCTGCGCCGATATCTCGCTCAGCGACAGGCCGCTGCCCTCGGCGACAATGGCCAGAATGCGCAAGGCCCGGTCGAGCGACTGCACCGAACTGGCTTCGGCAGGCCCGTTGAAAGCGCGCGGCCGGCCACGCTGGCGTTTTTCGGTGGTTTCCATCGCGCCAGTTTCGCCGATTTCTCCAAACATGCAATGAAAAAGTTTTTCACTGAGGCGGAATGGCAAATTCCTGGAAAACAGAAAATCCAACAAAATCAGCAAATACCAGCCGTTTTCTAGAAATGAAAAAATATTCTGAAAAAATTGAAAAATAGTCGGCTTGCTGACATTCTCGGCCATCCAACAATGACAACCCAAGTGGAGGGCCGGAAAATGGCCAGGATGCGCGCTGTCGATGCGGCGGTTCTCGTTCTCGAAAAGGAAGGCATCTCCTGCGCTTTCGGCGTGCCGGGCGCGGCGATCAATCCGCTCTATTCGGCGCTGAAGGCGAGGGGCACCATCCGCCACGTGCTGGCCCGCCACGTCGAGGGCGCCTCGCACATGGCAGAAGGCTTCACCCGCGCCAAGGCGGGCAATATCGGGCTCTGCATCGGCACGTCCGGGCCGGCCGGCACCGACATGATCACCGGTCTTTATTCGGCCGCCGCCGATTCCATTCCGATCCTGTGCATCACCGGCCAGGCGCCGCGTGCGCGGCTGAACAAGGAGGATTTCCAGGCCGTCGACATCGCCGCCATCGCCGCACCGGTCGCCAAATGGGCGGTCACCGTCATGGAGCCCTATCTCGTGCCGATGGCGCTGCAGAAGGCGTTTCATCTCATGCGCTCGTCGCGGCCCGGCCCGGTGCTGATCGACCTGCCGGTCGACGTCCAATTGGCCGAGATCGAGTTCGATATCGATGCCTATGAACCGATGGCGCCGTTCAAGCCGGCGATGACGCGCGCCCAGGCCGAAAAGGCGCTGGCGATGCTCAACGCGGCCGAGAAGCCGCTGATCGTCGCCGGCGGCGGCATCATCAATGCCGATGCATCCGACCTGCTGATTGAGTTCGCGGAAATATCAGGCGTGCCGGTCATCCCGACACTGATGGGCTGGGGCGCGATCCCTGACGATCACCGGCTGATGGCCGGCATGTGCGGCCTGCAGACCTCGCACCGCTATGGCAATGCGACGATGCTGGAAGCCGATTTCGTCTTCGGCATTGGCAACCGCTGGGCCAACCGCCACACCGGCTCGGTCGACGTCTACACCAAGGGCAAGAAGTTCATCCATGTCGACATCGAGCCCACGCAGATCGGCCGTGTCTTCGCGCCGGATCTCGGCGTCGTCTCCGATGCGGGGGCGGCACTGAAGATGCTGCTCGATGTCGCAACCGAGTGGAAGACGGCCGGCAAGCTGCGTGACTGGTCGGGCTGGGCCAAGGAATGCCAGGCCCGCAAGAAGACGATGAAGCGCAAGACGCATTTCGACCAGGTGCCGCTGAAGCCGCAGCGCGTCTATGAGGAGATGAACAAGGCGTTCGGGCGCGACGTCACCTATGTCACCACGATCGGCCTGTCGCAGATCGCCGGCGCGCAGTTCCTGCATGTCTACAAGCCGCGCAACTGGATCAATTGCGGCCAGGCCGGCCCGCTCGGCTGGACGCTGCCGGCAGCCCTTGGCGTTCGCGCCGCCGATCCCGACCGTACCATCGTGGCGCTGTCGGGCGACTATGATTTTCAGTTCATGATCGAGGAACTGGCGGTCGGCGCGCAGCACAGACTGCCTTACATCCACGTCGTCGTGAACAATGCCTATCTCGGCCTGATCCGCCAGGCGCAGCGCGGCTTCTCGATGGATTATGAGGTCAGCCTCGCCTTCGAGAACATCAACCGATCGGGCGATCCCGAGGCGGGCTATGGCGTCGACCATGTCGCCGTCGCCGAAGCGATGGGCTGCAAGGCGGTCCGGGTGCGCAAGCCGGAGGAATTCGCCGCCGCCTTCAAGCAGGCGCAGAGGTTGATGAAGGAGCACCGGGTTCCGGTCGTGCTCGAGTTCATCCTCGAGCGCGTCACCAACATCTCGATGGGCACCGAGATCGACAAGATCACCGAATTCGAGGAACTTGCCGAACATCAGGAAGACGCACCAACCGCGATCGTGATGCTCGATTAGGAGAAAAAGAATGCCGCGTTTTTCAGCCAATCTGTCCATGCTCTTTGGCGAGCATGATTTCCTCGACCGTTTCGACGCCGCCGCCCGCGCGGGCTTCAAGGGCATCGAATATATCGGACCCTACGACCATGCGCCCGAAGCGGTGGCCGCGAAACTGAAGAAGAACGGCCTGACGCAGGTGCTGTTCAACCTGCCGGCCGGCGACTGGGCCAAGGGCGAGCGCGGCATCGCCGTGCTGCCGGACCGCGTGCCGGAATTCCGCCAGGGCATCGCCAAGGCGATCACCTACGCACAGGCGCTCGGCTGCCGGCAGGTCAACTGCCTGGCCGGCATCGCGCCCGTCGGCGTCAACCGCAAGGTGCTCGAGGATGTTTTCGCCGAAAATCTCGCCTTCGCGGCGGAAAAGCTGGAGCAGGCCGGCATCCGGCTTTTGATCGAGCCGATCAACACCCGCGACATTCCAGGCTTCTTCCTCAACCACTCCGACCAGGCGCTGGCGCTGATCGACCGCGTCGGCTCGAAGAACCTGTTCCTGCAATACGATATCTATCACATGCAGATCATGGAGGGGGATCTCGCCCGTAAAATCGAGGCCAACCTCGGCCGCATCGCGCATATCCAGCTTGCGGACAATCCCGGCCGTCACGAGCCGGGAACGGGCGAGATCAATTTTCCCTTCCTCTACGACCACATCGACCGCATCGGCTATTCCGGCTGGATCGGGGCGGAATACAAGCCGAAAGCCGGCACCGAGGCTGGGCTGGGCTGGTTTCGGGACCTGGCCGGGCAGGGCAGCGCGGCGGCCTGAGAGCCGGCGTCGAAGCTGCCAACCTCCCCCTCGAGGGGGAGATGTCCGGCAGGACAAAGGGGGGCGTGGCAGAACGCGGCCCAACAGACGGAGAAAAACAATGGAAACCATAGGTTTCATCGGTCTCGGCATCATGGGCGCGCCGATGGCGGGGCATCTGCTCGATGCCGGCTATAAGGTCATCGCCAGCGACCATCGCTCGAAGCCGCCGGCTGATCTCGTCGCCAGGGGCCTGAAAACGGTCTCTGGCCATGCCACTGTGGCCAAGGCGGCCAACATCGTCATCACCATGGTGCCTGATACCCCACAAGTCGCCGATGTGCTGTTCGGCGACAATGGGGTCGCGTCCGGCCTGACCGGGGGCAAGCTGGTCATCGACATGAGCTCGATCTCGCCGATCGAGACCAAGCTCTTCGCCGCGAAGATCAACGAGATGGGCTGCGACTATCTCGACGCGCCGGTTTCGGGCGGCGAGGTCGGCGCCAAGGCGGCATCGCTGACCATCATGGTCGGCGGCGAGGAAAAGGCTTTCGAGCGCGCCAAACCCGTCTTCGAGACGATGGGCAAGAACATCACTCTGGTCGGGCCTAACGGTGTCGGCCAGACCACCAAGGTCGCCAACCAGATCGTCGTCGCGCTGACCATTGAAGCCGTCGCCGAAGCGCTTGTGTTTGCTTCGAAAGCCGGCGCCGATCCGGCCGAGGTCCGGCAGGCGCTGATGGGCGGGCTGGCGGCCTCGCGCATTCTCGAAGTGCATGGCGAGCGCATGGTCAAACGCACCTTCGCGCCGGGCTTCCGCATCGAACTGCACCAGAAGGATCTCAACCTGGCATTGGAAGGAGCGAAAGCGCTCGGCGTCTCGTTGCCAAACACCTCGACCACACAGCAACTGTTCAACTCATGTGCGGCCAATGGCGGCGCCAAGGAAGATCACTCGGCGCTGGTCAGGGCACTGGAGCGGATGGCCAATTTCGAGGTCGGCGGCGAGGGGACCGAAGTGAAAGGCCAAGCGGCATAGGCCGGGAGAGGGCGGCGCAACGTTCCCAAGCCGCCACCTCTTGTCCTGCACAAGAACGGGTTCCGGCGTCTGTCGTCGGAACCCGTTTGGCATTTCAGCCTGCCGGCTAGTCCGCAAGGGCCTCGATAGGTCGACTTTCTTCGACCGCGTAGCGGATGAGGTCGGCCAAGCTTGTCAGAAAGCTTTTGGATTCTTCCGAAATTTCTTCATTTCGCTGAAGCTGCGCAACTTGCTTGGTCAATGATGGAAGGGATTCGATCGGAACGGTTGCATCTTCATAGAAATCTTTGAATTGCAGTATGAATTCAAACGCGTTGTCGCTCGCGATTGATATGATTTCATGATGTGTGGAGGGGCCCATCGATACACATCGGTCGACATAGCCTTTCGCGTCGAGGACGGCGAAATCCAACGGCACTCACCGGGCCGATCTGTGGTGCGCGAACCACCTTTGCGCCGCATAAAGGCTTACCGCCGCGGCATTCGACACGTTGAGCGAGCGGATAGCGCCGGGCATGTCGAGCCGCGCCAGTGTCGTCACTGTCTCGCGCGTCTTCTGGCGCAGGCCCTTGCCTTCGGCGCCGAGCACCAGCGCGATCCTGTCGCCGGCAAAGCTGGTTTCGAGTTCCGCCGGCCCATCCGAATCGAGCCCGATGGTCTGGAAGCCGGCTTCGTGCAATTGCCCGAGCGCGTCGGCCAGGTTCTTCACCTCGATCTGGTCGATATGTTCCAGCGCGCCGGAGGCGGATTTCGCCAGCACGCCCGATTCCTGCGGGCTGTGGCGCGCGGTGGTGATCAGCGCGCCGGCGCCGAAGGCGACCGCCGAGCGCAGGATGGCGCCGACATTGTGCGGATCGGTCACCTGGTCGAGCACCAGCACCAGCTTTGTGTCGCCGAGAGCGTCGAGACGCTTGGGTTTCAACGGCTCCGCCTCGATCAGCACGCCCTGGTGCACGGCGTCGGACCCGGTGATCTTGTCGATGTCCCTGGGTTCGACCAGCTCCGCCTTGAAGGGCAGGGCGGCCAGATCGGCTATCTCCAGCCGCTCGGCCGCGTTGCGGGTCACCAGCATTTTGCTAATCTTGCGGCGCGGATTGTCGAGTGCTGCTCGCACCGTGTGCAGGCCATAAAGTCGCACCAGCCCGTCGGCGGCGTTCTCGCCGGGCGGCACGGGCTGGCGCGGCCGGAATGCCGGCGCGCCACCGCTCTTCTCGTCGCGGTGCGCGCGGCGCAGCTTGGCGTAGTGGGTGTCTTTGGGTGTGTTGGTCTTGTTGCTCATGGCCGGCTTCTATAGCCGTCTCGCGTGGCCAAGGATATGGCCCGTCGCCGCAGCCGGCGAACAACATCGAAAAACCCTTGCTGCGCGGTTGACACCCACTGGCCTTGCCGCCATAAGGCGCTTCGCTGATTTCGGAGAAGACATCCAACTCGGGCTCCGGGATCGGCAAGAATGCCTCGTTGCATGGCTCCGGCGGCAGACTGGAGAGGTGCCCGAGTGGTTAAAGGGGACGGACTGTAAATCCGTTGGCTTAGCCTACGTTGGTTCGAATCCAACCCTCTCCACCACTGCCGGCCCGGAAGCCCTGAAACGACAAGAGCATCGGGCCGAAAAGTGCATGGCGCTTTTCGGGTGAATCCGATACTTCAGTGCAAGGCGCGGGTATAGCTCAGTGGTAGAGCAGCAGCCTTCCAAGCTGAATATGCGGGTTCGATTCCCGCTACCCGCTCCAGATTTTCGCCACATGGCCAGACCCAGACACTGCGCGACCATGCGCGCAGCGCTTCCGGACATCAAAATGCGCCGCGTCAGCTGTTGAATGCCGACGCCACCTGGTGTTGCTGCGGCACCTGGCCGTTCGGCGTCAGCTTGTCGACGACGCCGGGCAGGGCCGTGGACAACTGCTTGAGCAGTTCGCCCTCATCCATTCCGGTGCGCTGCGCGATCTCGCGGATGACCTGCGGCCCGAGTGCGGCGCCCAGATCATTGGCGTTGATCGACTGGTTCTGCCCGGTGCCGACCCAGGAGTCGGCGACATTGCCGTGGCCGGCGTCCCTGAGCTTGTCGAGGAGGCCGCCCAGGCCGCCGAGCAGGCCGCCATCACTGGCGGTGGTTCCGACCGGCGTTGGGTCGACAGGCGCGGGCGCTTGAGGCTGATCCGGCTGTTCGGCGCTTCTGCCGCTCAGCATTTTTCCGACCAGCAAGGCGCCGAGCGCGATCATCAGCGGTTTGGTGATGTTGCCGCCGGGAACGGCGTTGTCAAAAAGTCCCATAGTGGATCCTCCATCTCGACCAAGCCCTGCCCATCGTCAACAATGGCGTATCCGGGCGGAATTTCAAGCTGGCTTGAGGTTTTGACAATCATATGAAAATGTCGGGTCGGCAGGGGATGGAGAGGAAAAAATGGGTATCATCAGCTGGATCATTCTCGGCGCCATCGCCGGCTTCCTGGGCAGCAAGATCGTCAACAAGACCGGCCAAGGCCTGATCATGGATGTCGTGCTCGGCATTGTCGGCGCCATCGTCGGCGGCGTGATCTGCAGCCAGCTCTTCGGGGTGGGTGTCACCGGCCTCAACATCTCCAGCCTGATCGTCGCCGTGGTCGGCGCGGTGGTTGTGCTGTGGGGCTACCACCAGTTCAGCGGAAGGCGGACGCTATAAGCGCCAGCCGCATCGTCTGAAATTTTGAATTTCTGCCGAGCAAGACCAGCGTCGGCTTGCCTATGGCATCACAGGCGCTTGGCTGCCGATGCTAGGCGACGACGGTCAGCCGGCGTCTACGCTGGTCCAGGGACACGATGGTCAGCCCGCTGGTCACCACCAGCAGGATGCCGCAGACCGCCAGCGCATTGGGGAACTGGCCGAACACCAGCAGGCCCGAAATGACGGCCCAGACGGTGAAGCAGTAATAGAATGGCGCCACCGCGCTGGTCGGCCCGACGCGATAGGCCATGAAGATGAAGAAATGGCCGAAGATCAGGAAAAACCCGGCGCCGGCCATCAGCAGCAAATGGCGCGCCTCGGGCATGACCCAGCGCTCGGCAACCAGATGCGCCGCACCAGCGCCGATCAGCACCACCACGACGGCGGAGATCGCCACGATCATCCCCGGCACCTCTGCAGAAACACGCCTGCCGGCAAGGTCGCGCGCGGCCGACAGCGCGGCGTTGCCGAGCGCCAGCAGGGCGTAGACGGAGATGCCTTGCATCGTCGGTTGCGCCACCATCAGCGCGCCGATGAAGCCGAGGCCAATCAGAGCCATGCGTTGGCCGCCGATGCGCTCGCCAAACAGGATCGAGGAACCGACCAGCATTAGCAGTGGCGTGATTTGTCCCAGCGCCGTGGAATCCGCGATCTGCATATTGGCGAGCGCCACGACGTAGCAAAGGATCGCCGCCAGCTCGAGCAGGTTCCTGCTCAGCACATGGCCGTCGAAGATCAACGGGATCTGTTTGCCGTAGCCCAGCAGGAACAACAGCGGGAAGCCCCAGAGCGCTGCCGCCACGCCGCGCAGGAACAGCACCTCGTAGGACGGCAGCCCCGCGGTCGCGAGTTTCATCATCGTATCGTTGACCAGATACGACCCGGTCGAGACGATCATGAACAGCGGGCCGCGGATCGAGGCAGGGATGAATTGCATGGCGGTCAGGAGATCAGACCTCGGTGGCCGCCGCAATGGGCCATCAACTGGCCGTGATCGAGACAGGAATTGGCTGGCAAGAACATCGGATGCAGGCCTCGATCGATCGGCCTGCCGCCCATTCCATTTCCCCCATCGCCTTCCTATATCAGCGCCATATCCCCGCAATCGGATCCCAGGTTCGGACTGAGTGAGACGGCACCCGGCCAAAAGACGCTTGTGTTTTTTGGCCTTTGTCGCTAATCGCCCCGCATTCGACTGAACTGAAGGTCAAGGCCGTCCAAGGAAAGAGACTATGGCAAAAGGTAAATTCGAGCGCACTAAGCCTCATGTGAACATCGGCACGATTGGTCACGTTGACCATGGCAAGACGTCGCTGACGGCGGCGATCACGAAGTATTTTGGCGAGTACAAGCGCTACGACCAGATCGATGCGGCTCCGGAAGAGAAGGCGCGCGGCATCACCATCTCGACGGCTCACGTCGAATACGAGACGGCCAACCGCCACTACGCCCACGTCGACTGCCCCGGCCACGCCGACTATGTGAAGAACATGATCACCGGCGCCGCGCAGATGGACGGCGCGATCCTGGTCGTGTCGGCCGCCGACGGCCCGATGCCGCAGACCCGCGAGCACATCCTGCTTGCCCGTCAGGTCGGCGTGCCGTCGATCGTTGTGTTCTTGAACAAGGTCGACCAGGTCGACGACGCCGAGCTGCTCGAACTGGTCGAGCTCGAGGTTCGCGAGCTGCTGTCGAAGAACGAGTTCCCCGGCGACGACATTCCGATCGTCAAGGGTTCGGCGCTGGCCGCGCTTGAGGATTCCAACAAGACGATCGGCGAGGACGCGATCCGCGAGCTGATGGCTCAGGTCGACGCCTACATCCCGACGCCGGTTCGTCCGCTCGACAAGCCGTTCCTGATGCCGATCGAAGACGTGTTCTCGATCTCGGGCCGCGGCACGGTCGTCACCGGCCGCGTCGAGCGCGGCGTGGTCAAGGTCGGCGAGGAGCTGGAGATCATCGGCATCCGTCCGACGACCAAGACGACCTGCACGGGCGTGGAAATGTTCCGCAAGCTGCTTGATCAGGGCCAGGCTGGCGACAACATCGGCGCGCTGCTGCGTGGTGTTGACCGTGAAGGCGTCGAGCGCGGCCAGGTTCTGGCCAAGCCCGGCACGGTGAAGCCGCACAAGAAGTTCGTGGCCGAAGCCTACATCCTGACCAAGGACGAAGGTGGCCGTCACACGCCGTTCTTCACCAACTACCGTCCGCAGTTCTACTTCCGCACGACGGATGTGACTGGCATCGTGTCGCTGCCGGCTGGCACCGAGATGGTCATGCCTGGCGACAACATCACCGTCGATGTCGAGCTGATCGTGCCGATCGCCATGGAAGAGAAGCTGCGCTTCGCCATCCGTGAAGGCGGCCGCACCGTCGGTGCCGGCATCGTCGTCACCATCAAGGAATAATCGAGACCGGCATCAGCCGGATCGACAAGAAAAGGGCGGTCCTCGGGCCGCCCTTTTTCGTTTCCGACGCTGCAAGACCTGGAACTGCGCCCGCCCTGTTGCAAGCGCCATCGCGCCAACTAGTATAGGTTGCATTGCGGGAGCTTTGCGAACGAGTGGTTCCAGGGCGCTGTTTCGGCGGGAAGGGGTGGCGGTTGCGGGTAGTGGTCCGTCTCATGCTGTTGGTCGCCGTGGTCCTGCCTGTCCTTCCGGCGCGGGCCCAGGAGCAGCAGCTGGACATCCCACCGATGCGCTTCGCCGTCGTGCGCAGCAATGCGCCGGGATGCGAGCCCAATTGTCCAGAATGGATATCGGCGGAAGGCACGATCGCGGCAGACACGCCATCGCTCTTCAAACGCACGCTCAAAACGCTCGAGGGACGGCAACTGCCTGTCGTGGTCAACTCGCCCGGCGGCAATGTCGATGCCGCACTCGCACTTGGCAGGATGATCCGCAAGGCCAAGCTCGATATCGCCGTCGGCGTGACGGTGTTTTCCGGCTGCCAACCGGAGGTGAAGAGTTGCAGCGACAACAAGGGCAAGGGTGCCGACTATTTCGGCATGGCTTTCGACGACGGGGGCATGTGCAATTCTGCCTGTCCCCTGATGTTTTCCGGCGGTGTCCGCCGCGTGGTCGGAGATTTCGCCTATCTCGGTGTCCACCAGATCACCACCACCTACAAGCGCGAGAAGCTGCTCTACCGGACCACCTACCGGATCGTGAACGGCAAGAAGAAGATCATCAACACCAAGGTGGTCAGCCGGAAAAATGCCGGCAGCTACAAGACCTACGAGATGAGCAAGGCGGTTGAGAAGACGCTTTCGGCCTATCTCAGGGAAATGGGGATAGGCGACGGCGTGCTGGAAATGATGAAGGCCACGCCGGCCAGCGACATCCGCCAGATCGCGCTCGACGATATGCTGACGATGAAGTTGGTGACCAGCCGGGATGCCGTGGATCTGTTGACCTCCGCGAGCCTGTGCGCGCCGCAACAGCCGGCCGCGAACTGCCGGGAGATACCGATCTCTGCAAATGATGCGACGCCATCGGCCGCTGCGATCGGCAAGCCCAGGGATGTCGTACCGGCTGGGCCGGAAACCGCCAAGGCCGGTGCGGAGATGCGCTTTGTCGTGGTTCGCGGCAGCAATCCGCTGTGCAATCCCGACTGTCCGGAATGGATTTCGGCGGACGGCGCGATTACGGGCCAGACGCCGCAGAAGTTGCGCCAGTTGCTCGCCACGCTTGGCAATCGGCGCCTGCCTGTCGTGATCAGTTCACGGAGAGGTGACCTGTCCGGCGCCCTGGCGGCGGGCCGGCTTATCCGCGAAAGGAAGCTTGACGTCGCCGTGGGCCGGACCGATTTCGTCGATTGCGACCCGGGAGCATGGAATTGCCTGGCCAAGGAGGGCGCTTATGCCGGATTGAGCATCGATACCGGCGTGGAATGTGATTCAGCCTGCGCGCTGATGCTTGCCGGCGGCGCGAGAAGGCTTGTTGGCCCCGAAGCGCGGCTCAGCCTCTACCCGATGGGACAGAAGCAGATGGTCAAGGCGTATCTCGAGGAGATGGCGATCGGTCCCGTTCTGTTCAAAGCGATCGCGGGGCGCTCGGCCGAGCGCCAGCTCGAACCGGACATCATGCTGAAGGCGGGGCTGACAACGGGACCGCAATCGGTCGACGCACTGACCGGCGCCACGATTTGCAAGGCCGTTCCCAGGCCCGACAACTGCCGCGGCCTGCCGCCCGCCAATGCGGCGGCCGACGCGCCCGCAAAGCTGTAGTGCGCGGCTTCGGAAACTGGCCATCGAGGCAGGTTGAGCTGCCTTCGATCTTTCCGCTATCGTCGCGGCCGGTGGCGCCGGGGCCGGCGGAGGATCGACAATGAGCCGGGATGTTCCCACACTCTACGAATGGGCCGGCGGCAGCGAAGCCCTGAACCAGCTGACGCAGACCTTCTATGGCAAGGTGGCAAGGGACCCGGTCGTTGGGCCGGTGTTCAAGGCGATGTCGCCGGATCATCCCACCCATGTTGCGGCCTTCATCGGCGAGGTCTTTGGTGGGCCGAAGACCTATAGCGAGAAATTCGGCGGCCACCGTGAGATGGTCATGCATCATCTGGGCAAGCATTTGACCGAGGAGCAGCGCCGCCGCTGGATCAACTTGCTCGCCGATGCCGCCGACGAGGTCGGCTTGCCGGACGATCCCGAATTCCGCTCGGCCTTCATGGGCTATGTCGAATGGGGATCGCGGCTGGCCAAGATGAACTCCAATCTCGGTGAGACCTGCGATCCGGAAACAGAACCGATGCCGGCCTGGGGCTGGGGCGTGCCTGGCGGGCCATATACGCCGCCGACCGGGAAATCCTAGCGGTTGCGAACAGGCCGAAGGGCGGCTTGCGGCTGGCCACTGGACAGAGTGCCGAGATCACCACTGCCTTTATCGAATTCCCGGCGCTCACCGTCAGCAACCCGCAGCGCTACGCATGCCTCGAGGAGGCCAGGCGATATCTCTATGAATCGCGCGCCAGCGGCTTCAGGCTCGAAGTCGAGATCGACGGAGACGGGCTGGTAGTCACCTATCCCGATTTCTGGCAAAGGGGATGAAGGCGCGTTTGCGTGCAAACCACTCTTTACAGACAGCGCGGAAGCTTTTAGGAAGCCCCTGCTGCGCCGAGGCGCGCACGATACGGGCATAGCTCAGTTGGTAGAGCGGCGGTCTCCAAAACCGCAGGTCGTAGGTTCGAGCCCTGCTGCCCGTGCCATTTCAAAAAATGGCTTCAGAAACGATATTTCCGCGGTCCGCCCTTTGAAAATCGGCGACACGCTTGCCATATTAGCCCGATTGGGGCATAAGGGCGCCATAGCCGGGACGGAACGACTGGATGGTTCCGAGGCGGCGTTTGGTCATAAAGCGGACACTTGCCACTTGCGTGGATCAAGAATCGGTTTTATGTAGACAGAACAGACACGCGACGCGTGGAGCTGGGAAGCCGGCTTTACGCGTCTGATTTGCATGGGCGAAATGATTGCGCTGATTCGGCGCGAGACTGGGCTCAGGCGGCACGTCCCGGCCAGCGGGATCATCCAGGGGACCCGGCCAACGGGTCTTGAAGACAGAGCGGCATATGGCTTCGAAAACCACAAATCCTTTCGTCTTTCTCCAGCAGGTTCGCTCGGAGACCGCCAAGGTGACTTGGCCGTCGCGGCGCGAAACGATGATCTCGACGGTGATGGTTCTGGCCTTCGCTGTGATTGCGATGATCTTTTTCTTTAGCGCCGATCAGTTGATGGGCCTCGCGATCGAACAGATTCTGGGCATTGGACGCTAAGTCCGGCGACTACGGAGAAGTCTAAAAAAATGGCTGCGCGCTGGTACATCGTCCACGCTTATTCGAACTTTGAAAAGAAGGTCGCCGAGGATATCGAGAACAAGGCCAAGCAGAAGGGCCTGTCCGCCGATATCGAGCAGATCGTGGTGCCGACCGAGAAGGTGGTCGAGGTCCGTCGTGGCCGCAAGGTCGATGCCGAGCGCAAGTTCTTCCCGGGCTATGTGCTCCTGAAGGCCAATTTGACCGACGCCGTGTTCTCGCTGGTGAAGAACACGCCGAAGGTCACCGGCTTTCTCGGTGACTCCAAGCCGGTGCCGATCACCGAGGCGGAAGCGCAGCGCATTCTGAATCAGGTGCAGGAAGGCGTCGAGCGGCCGAAGCCCTCGGTCACGTTCGAGATCGGCGAGGCGATCCGCGTTTCGGACGGTCCTTTCGCGTCGTTCAACGGTTTCGTCCAGGAAGTGGACGAGGAGCGGGCGCGGCTCAAGGTGGAAGTTTCGATCTTCGGGCGCGCCGTGCCTGTCGATCTGGAATTCGGACAGGTCGAAAAGGGCTGATCCGAAATCCCTGATGTTGGGCCGGCGACGCCGGTCTGGCGATCAGGGGAGGCGGTGCGGAAACGCATGGCCGAGAACGGTGGGAGGCGAATGTGGCTTTAGCCGGCCGCGCGAACCGCACCACCAGACTGCAACCGCCGGTGTTTCCCTGACGATGGGGGCCGGCATAGACAAAGGCAGGAAAAGAGATGGCTAAGAAAATTGCAGGCCAGCTCAAGCTTCAGGTCTCCGCGGGTTCGGCTACGCCGTCGCCCCCGATCGGCCCGGCGCTTGGTCAGCGCGGCATCAACATCATGGAGTTCTGCAAGGCGTTCAACGCGCAGACCCAGGAAATGGAAAAGGGATCCCCGGTTCCGGTCGTCATCACCTACTATCAGGACAAGTCGTTCACCTTCGTCATGAAGACGCCGCCGGTGAGCTATTTCCTGAAGAAGGCCGCGAACCTGAAGTCGGGCTCGAAGGAGCCGGGCAAGGTCAAGGCTGGTACCGTTTCACGCGACAAGGTGCGTGAAATCGCGACCGCCAAGATGAAGGATCTGAACGCAAACGACGTCGAGGCGGCCATGCGCATGGTCGAGGGCTCCGCCCGCTCGATGGGTCTGGAAGTGGTGGGCTGAGATCATGGCAAAGATTGCAAAGCGTGTATCGAAGACCCGCGAAGGCATCGATCCCAACAAGGCTTATGCCCTGGGTGAAGCGCTGAAGCTGCTCAAGGACCGTTCCTCGGTCAAGTTCGACGAGACCGTCGAAGTCGCCATGAACCTCGGCGTCGACCCGCGCCATGCCGACCAGATGGTCCGCGGCGTGGTCAACCTGCCGAACGGCACCGGCCGCTCGGTTCGCGTCGCCGTGTTCGCCCGCGGCGACAAGGCCGAGGAAGCCAAGGCCGCCGGCGCCGACATCGTCGGTGCGGAAGACCTGGTCGACATCGTCCAGAAGGGCACGATCGATTTCGATCGCTGCATCGCAACGCCGGACATGATGCCGCTGGTCGGCCGTCTCGGCAAGGTGCTCGGCCCGCGCGGCATGATGCCGAACCCGAAGGTCGGCACCGTCACCACCGACGTCGCCGCCGCCGTCAAGGCATCGAAGGGCGGCGCGGTCGAGTTCCGCGTCGAGAAGGCCGGCATCGTTCATGCCGGCGTCGGCAAGGTCTCGTTCGACGTCAAGGCGCTGGAAGAGAACATCCGCGCCTTCGCCGATGCGGTGACCAAGGCAAAGCCGGCTGGCGCCAAGGGCAACTACGTCAAGAAGGTGTCGGTCACCTCGACGATGGGCCCGGGCCTCAAGCTCGACGTCTCGACGCTCGCAGCGTCCTGATTAAGACCATTTGGATCGGCCGCCGGAAGGCCGTTCCGTGACTGAATTCCGGGCCTCGGATTTATCCTGGGCCCGGTACCGGAAGCCGAAAGGCTTCCGGACATCCTGTCCGAGATTGCAGGCGGCCCAAAAGCCTTAATTCATGTGGGCCTGCATGAGACGGGTGAAGACCCGACAACGGAGCGAATGCTCCAATGAAAGGTTCGAACCGTGTTTGCCTTTTGTCTGCGCATCGCCGGCTTGCCGTCGGTGTGGCGAAAGGGGGCAGGATCCTCGAGCGTCGTTCGGGAGATCCGGTACTGGATGGCCCGGCCGGCAAAGGCAACCCGACGCCTGTCCTCGAAAATGAGATGTTCTCATTGACGGGATTGGGGTCAACTGGAGATAGGCAGTGGACAGAGCGGAAAAACGCGAACTCGTCACGGGCCTGAACGAAGCGTTCGGAAACGCAGGTTCAGTGGTCGTGGCCCACTATGCCGGTATCACCGTCGCGCAAATGAACGACCTTCGGTCGAAAATGCGCGCCGCCGGTGGCACCGTTAAAGTCGCGAAGAACCGTCTCGCCAAAATCGCTCTTCAGGGCACGGACTCCGCATCGATCATCGATCTGTTCAAGGGACAGACGCTGATTGCTTATTCGGAGGATCCGATTGCGGCGCCGAAGGTCGCGTCCGATTTCGCCAAGGGAAATGACAAGCTCGTCATTCTCGGCGGCGCAATGGGCACCACCTCGCTCAATGCCGACGGTGTGAAGGCACTCGCCACACTTCCGTCGCTCGATGAGCTGCGCGCCAAGCTGGTTGGCATGATCGCCACGCCGGCAACCCGGATCGCCCAGATCGTCAATGCGCCAGCGGCCTCGGTCGCGCGCGTCATCGGCGCTTACGCCCGGAAGGACGAGGCGGCATGAGGCCGTTCCTCGCTATCAAAAACACACGTTCGAACCTAACGAAGGAATACAACAATGGCTGATCTCGCAAAGATCGTAGACGACCTTTCGAAGCTGACCGTCCTCGAGGCGGCCGAGCTGTCGAAGCTTCTGGAAGAAAAGTGGGGCGTTTCGGCTGCTGCTCCGGTGGCGGTTGCCGCTGCTGGTGGCGCTGCCGCTGCTGCTGCTCCGGCCGAGGAAAAGACGGAATTCGACGTCGTCCTCACCGACGCTGGCGCTCAGAAGATCAACGTCATCAAGGAAGTCCGCGCCATCACCGGTCTTGGCCTCAAGGAAGCCAAGGACCTGGTCGAAGCGGCTCCGAAGCCGGTCAAGGAAGGCGTTTCCAAGGCCGACGCTGACAAGTTCAAGGCCCAGCTGGAAGCAGCCGGCGCCAAGGTCGACCTGAAGTAAGCGTAAAAGCGGCGGGCGGCCTCGCGCCGCCCGCCACTCCCTTCGCCTGGAGGGAGGACGCGTAGCGCGAGATGTACGAGAACCTCTTTCCTGAGGGCCCCAACCGGCCTTCAGGAAACGGGTTTTCTCCCGTTTTAGCCGGCCGCCGAAAGGCGAACGGAGAACAGACAGAGAGCCGCCGCCCAGGCGGCTCGGTATGCAAGGCGGACCGCGGCGAGGTCCGTCCCGAGTTTAGAGCTAAGGAGCGACGATGGCCCAGACCCAGACTTTCAATGGCCGCAGACGCGTACGCAAGTTCTTCGGAAAGATTCCGGAAGTTGCGGAGATGCCGAACCTGATCGAGGTTCAGAAGGCATCCTATGACCAGTTCCTGATGGTGGACGAGCCCAAGGGCGGCCGTCCGGACGAGGGACTGCAGGCTGTTTTCAAGTCGGTCTTCCCGATCTCCGATTTTTCCGGCTCCTCGATGCTGGAGTTCGTGAAGTACGAGTTCGAAGGACCGAAATTCGACGTTGACGAATGCCGTCAGCGCGACCTGACCTATGCCGCGCCGCTGAAGGTGACGCTGCGCCTCATCGTGTTCGATATCGACGAGGATACCGGCGCCAAGTCGATCAAGGACATCAAGGAGCAGGACGTCTACATGGGCGACATGCCGCTCATGACCTTGAACGGCACCTTCATCGTCAACGGCACCGAGCGTGTCATCGTCTCGCAGATGCACCGTTCGCCCGGCGTCTTCTTCGACCACGACAAGGGCAAGTCGCACTCGTCGGGCAAGCTTCTGTTTGCCGCGCGTGTCATTCCCTATCGCGGCTCGTGGCTCGACATCGAGTTCGATTCCAAGGACGTCGTGCACGCCCGCATCGACCGGCGCCGCAAGATTCCGGTGACGTCGCTGTTGATGGCGCTCGGCATGGATGGCGAAGAGATCCTGTCGACGTTCTACAACAAGATCACCTATGTGCGGGCCGGCGACCACTGGCGCATTCCGTTCAACGTCGAGCGTTTCCGCGGCCTCAAGGCCGTCGGCGACCTGGTCGACGCCGATACGGGCGAGATCGTGGTCGAGGCCGGCAAGAAGATCACCGCCCGCCAGGCGCGCCAGCTCGGCGAAAAGGGCCTGAAGGCGATCAAGGCGACCGACGAGGATCTGCTCGGCAACTACCTGGCCGAGGACATCGTCAACTACGCCACCGGTGAGATCTTCCTCGAAGCCGGTGACGAGATCGACGAGAAGACCTTGAAGGTGCTGCTTGGCACCGGCGAGCAGGAGATCAAGGTTCTCGACATCGACCACGTCAATGTCGGCGCCTACATCAGAAACACGCTCAACGTCGACAAGAACGAGAGCCGCCAGGACGCGCTGTTCGACATCTATCGCGTCATGCGCCCGGGCGAGCCGCCGACGCTCGAGACCGCCGAAGCCATGTTCAACTCGCTGTTCTTCGACTCAGAGCGCTATGACCTGTCGGCTGTCGGCCGCGTCAAGATGAACATGCGCCTCGAACTCAAGGCCGAGGACACCGTGCGCGTGCTGCGCAAGGAAGACATCCTGGCCGTGGTCAAGACGCTGGTCGAACTGCGCGACGGCAAGGGCGAGATCGACGACATCGACAATCTCGGCAACCGCCGCGTGCGTTCCGTCGGCGAGCTGATGGAGAACCAGTACCGCGTCGGCCTGCTGCGCATGGAGCGCGCGATCAAGGAGCGTATGTCCTCGATCGAGATCGACACGGTGATGCCGCAGGACCTGATCAACGCCAAGCCGGCGGCCGCCGCCGTGCGCGAGTTCTTCGGTTCCTCGCAGCTGTCGCAGTTCATGGACCAGACCAACCCGCTGTCGGAGATCACCCACAAGCGCCGCCTGTCGGCGCTTGGACCGGGCGGTCTGACCCGCGAGCGCGCCGGCTTCGAGGTGCGCGACGTGCACCCGACGCATTACGGCCGTATCTGCCCGATCGAGACGCCGGAAGGCCCGAATATCGGTCTGATCAACTCGCTGGCGACCTTCGCGCGCGTCAACAAGTACGGCTTCATCGAGAGCCCGTACCGCAAGATCGTCGACGGCAAGCTGACCAATGACGTCGTCTATCTCTCGGCGATGGAAGAAGCCAAGCACCATGTCGCGCAGGCCAACGCCGAGCTCGACAAGAATGGCGGCTTCGTCGACGAGTTCGTCATTTGCCGCAGTGCCGGCGAAGTGATGATGGCGCCGCGCGAAAACGTCGACCTGATGGACGTGTCGCCCAAGCAGATGGTGTCGGTGGCCGCGGCCCTGATCCCGTTCCTGGAAAACGACGACGCCAACCGCGCGCTGATGGGCTCGAACATGCAGCGTCAGGCCGTGCCGCTGGTGCGCGCCGAGGCGCCGTTCGTCGGCACCGGCATGGAGCCGATCGTTGCCCGTGACTCAGGCGCCGCCATCGGCGCCCGCCGCGGCGGCATCGTCGACCAGGTGGACGCGACGCGTATCGTTATCCGCGCGACGGAAGATCTCGATCCGGGCAAGTCCGGCGTCGACATCTACCGTCTCATGAAGTTCCAGCGTTCGAACCAGAACACCTGCATCAACCAGCGTCCGCTGGTGCGCATGGGTGACCGGGTCAACAAGGGCGACATCATCGCCGACGGCCCGTCGACCGAGCTCGGTGATCTGGCGCTCGGCCGCAACGTGCTGGTCGCGTTCATGCCCTGGAACGGCTACAACTACGAGGACTCGATCCTGCTCTCCGAGCGCATCGTCGCCGACGACGTCTTCACCTCGATCCACATCGAGGAGTTCGAGGTCATGGCGCGCGATACCAAGCTTGGTCCGGAGGAAATCACGCGCGACATTCCGAACGTTTCGGAAGAAGCGCTGAAGAACCTCGATGAAGCCGGCATTGTCTATATCGGTGCGGAAGTGCAGCCGGGCGACATCCTGGTCGGAAAGATCACGCCGAAGGGTGAGAGCCCGATGACGCCGGAAGAGAAGCTTCTGCGCGCCATCTTCGGTGAAAAGGCTTCCGACGTGCGCGACACCTCGATGCGCATGCCTCCGGGCACTTTCGGCACCGTCGTCGAGGTGCGCGTGTTCAATCGCCACGGTGTGGAGAAGGACGAGCGCGCCATGGCGATCGAGCGCGAGGAGATCGAACGCCTCGCCAAGGACCGTGACGACGAGCAGGCCATCCTGGACCGCAACGTCTACGCGCGTCTTTCCGACGTGCTCGTCGGCAAGGAAGCGATCGCTGGACCGAAGGGCTTCAAGAAGGGCTCGACGCTGTCCAAGGATACGCTGGACGAGTATCCGCGTTCGCAGTGGTGGCAGTTCGCCGTGGAGAATGAAAAGCTCCAAAGCGAACTGGAAGCCCTGCGTGGCCAGTACGACGATTCCAAGAAGGCGCTCGAACAGCGCTTCATGGACAAGGTCGAGAAGGTGCAGCGCGGCGACGAAATGCCTCCGGGCGTCATGAAGATGGTCAAGGTCTTCGTGGCGGTGAAGCGCAAGATGCAGCCGGGCGACAAGATGGCCGGCCGTCACGGCAACAAGGGTGTCGTGTCGCGCATCGTTCCGGTCGAGGACATGCCTTTCCTCGAGGACGGCACGCATGCCGATATCGTGCTCAACCCGCTGGGTGTGCCGAGCCGCATGAATGTCGGCCAGATCCTGGAAACGCATCTGGGCTGGGCCTGCGCGGGCATGGGCAAGAAGATCGGCGAGCTGATCGACACCTACAAGGCCGCCGGCGACATCAAGCCGCTGCGCAAGACGCTGGAAAGCTTCATGCCGGCCAATGACCGCAACGAGCCGGTTCGCGAGTATGACGACGAGAGCATTGTTCGCCTCAGTGAACAGATGCGCCGCGGCGTCTCGATCGCGACCCCGGTGTTCGACGGTGCGCATGAGGCTGACATCAACATCATGCTGGAGCAGGCAGGCCTGCACACCAGCGGTCAGTCGCAGCTCTATGACGGACGCACGGGCGAGCCGTTCGATCGCAAGGTGACGATGGGCTATATCTACATGCTCAAGCTTCACCACCTGGTGGACGACAAGATCCACGCGCGTTCGATCGGTCCGTACTCGCTCGTCACCCAGCAGCCGCTGGGCGGCAAGGCGCAGTTCGGCGGCCAGCGCTT
This sequence comes from Mesorhizobium sp. 43Arga, assembly GCF_053714255.1. Lineage (NCBI taxonomy): Bacteria > Pseudomonadati > Pseudomonadota > Alphaproteobacteria > Hyphomicrobiales > Phyllobacteriaceae > Mesorhizobium > Mesorhizobium sp. 43Arga. Next base: position 384,216 of record NZ_JBSKBO010000003.1, on the reverse strand, counting down.
CGGCGAAATGGAGGTCTGGGCGCTGGAAGCCTATGGCGCCGCCTATACGCTGCAGGAAATGCTGACGGTGAAGTCGGACGACGTCGCCGGCCGCACCAAGGTCTACGAGGCGATCGTGCGCGGCGACGACACGTTCGAAGCCGGCATTCCCGAGAGCTTCAACGTGCTCGTCAAGGAAATGCGGTCTCTCGGCCTCAATGTCGAGCTGGAGAACACCAAGCTCGACGACGCCCCGGTTCGGCTGCCCGACGCGGCCGAGTAAAGGCTAGAGCGCGCCGCACGACGTTGCGGCGCGCCAAAGGAATTCGACGGCCGGTGGCCGACAAAGACGGCGGGCGTTTGGCCCGCGACTAGATGCAAGGGGTTTTCGAGGACCCCGAAAAGGAGAACGGCATGAACCAAGAGGTCATGAATCTCTTCAATCCGCAGGCGCCTGCGCAGGTGTTCGATTCCATCCGGATCTCACTGGCCAGCCCTGAGAAGATTCTGTCCTGGTCGTTCGGCGAGATCAAGAAGCCGGAGACCATCAACTACCGCACCTTCAAGCCGGAGCGTGACGGTCTGTTCTGCGCGCGCATTTTTGGCCCGATCAAGGACTATGAGTGCCTGTGCGGCAAGTACAAGCGCATGAAGTACAAGGGCGTCATCTGCGAGAAGTGCGGCGTCGAAGTCACGCTGTCGCGCGTCCGCCGCGAGCGCATGGGCCATATCGAGCTCGCCGCTCCCGTCGCTCACATCTGGTTCCTGAAGTCGCTGCCCTCGCGCATCGGCACGCTGCTCGACATGACCCTGAAGGACATCGAGCGCGTCCTTTACTTCGAGAACTACATTGTCACCGAGCCTGGCCTCACCGCGCTGAAGGAGCACCAGCTGCTCAGCGAGGAAGAGTACATGATCGCCGTCGACGAGTATGGCGAGGATTCTTTCACCGCCATGATCGGCGCCGAGGCCATTCATGACCTTCTGGCCGGCATGGATCTGGAGAAGATCGCCGGCGACCTGCGTTCGGAACTGGCTTCGACCACTTCCGAGCTGAAGCAGAAGAAGTATCTAAAGCGGCTCAAGGTCGTCGAGAACTTCATGGAATCCGGCAACCGTCCGGAATGGATGATCATGAAGGTGGTCCCGGTGATCCCGCCGGACCTGCGCCCGCTGGTTCCACTGGATGGTGGACGTTTCGCGACGTCCGACCTGAACGATCTCTATCGCCGCGTCATCAACCGCAACAACCGTCTGAAGCGGCTGATCGAACTGCGCGCTCCCGGCATCATCGTGCGCAATGAAAAGCGCATGCTGCAGGAAGCCGTCGACGCGCTGTTCGACAACGGTCGTCGCGGCCGCGTCATCACCGGCGCCAACAAGCGTCCGCTGAAGTCGCTGTCCGACATGCTCAAGGGCAAGCAGGGCCGGTTCCGCCAGAACCTGCTCGGCAAGCGCGTCGACTATTCCGGCCGTTCGGTCATCGTCACCGGTCCGGAGCTCAAGCTGCACCAGTGCGGCCTGCCGAAGAAGATGGCGCTCGAACTGTTCAAGCCCTTCATCTACGCCCGTCTCGACGCCAAGGGTTACTCCTCGACCGTCAAGCAGGCCAAGAAGCTGGTTGAGAAGGAGCGTCCGGAAGTCTGGGATATTCTCGACGAGGTCATCCGCGAGCACCCGGTTCTGTTGAACCGCGCGCCGACGCTGCACCGCCTTGGCATCCAGGCGTTCGAGCCGATCCTGATCGAAGGCAAGGCGATCCAGCTGCATCCGCTGGTCTGCACGGCCTTCAACGCCGACTTCGACGGCGACCAGATGGCGGTCCACGTGCCACTGTCCCTGGAAGCGCAGCTTGAAGCCCGCGTGCTGATGATGTCGACCAACAACATCCTGCACCCGGCTTCCGGCGCGCCGATCATCGTGCCGTCGCAGGACATGGTGCTTGGTCTCTACTATCTCTCGATCGTCAATCAGAACGAGCCGGGCGAGGGCATGGTGTTTGCCGACATGGGCGAACTCCAGCACGCGCTCGAGACCAAGGCGGTGACCCTGCACGCCAAGATCAAGGGCCGCTTCCGCACGGTCGACGCCGAAGGCAAGGTCGTGTCGAAGATCTACGACACCACACCTGGCCGCATGATCATCGGTGAGCTTCTGCCAAAGAACGTCAACGTACCCTACGAGACCGCCAACCAGGAGATGACCAAGAAGAACATCTCCAAGATGATCGACACCGTCTACCGCCACTGCGGTCAGAAGGAGACGGTCATTTTCTGCGACCGCATCATGGCGCTCGGTTTCGCTCACGCGTGCCGTGCCGGCATTTCGTTCGGCAAGGACGACATGCTGATCCCGGACACCAAGATCAAGCTGGTCTCCGACACCGAGGCTTTGGCCAAGGAATACGAGCAGCAGTACAATGACGGCCTGATCACGCAGGGCGAGAAGTACAACAAGGTCGTTGACGCCTGGGCCAAGTGCTCGGAAAAGGTCGCCGACGAGATGATGGCCCGCATCAAGGCGGTCGAGTTCGAGGACAATGGCCGTCAGAAGCCGATGAACTCGATCTACATGATGTCGCACTCCGGTGCGCGTGGCTCGCCCACCCAGATGCGTCAGCTGGCCGGCATGCGCGGCCTGATGGCCAAGCCTTCGGGTGAAATCATCGAGACGCCGATCATCTCGAACTTCAAGGAAGGCCTGACCGTGCTCGAGTACTTCAACTCGACCCACGGCGCCCGCAAGGGTCTGGCCGACACCGCCTTGAAGACGGCGAACTCGGGCTACCTCACCCGCCGTCTGGTCGACGTGGCGCAGGACTGCATCGTCAACTCCGTGGATTGCGGCACCGACAAGGGCCTCACCATGCAGCCGATCGTCGATGCCGGCCAGGTCGTCGCTTCGGTCGGCCAGCGCGTGCTGGGCCGCACCGCGCTCGACGACATCAACCATCCGGTGACCGGCGACCTGCTGGTCAAGGCCGGAACGCTGATGGACGAGCGCGACGTGGAGCAGATCGAAAAGGCCGGCGTCCAGTCGGTCCGCATCCGCTCGGCACTGACCTGCGAGGTCAGGGTCGGCGTGTGCGCGGTCTGCTACGGACGCGATCTGGCGCGCGGCACCCCGGTCAACCAGGGTGAAGCCGTCGGCGTCATCGCGGCGCAGTCGATCGGCGAGCCGGGCACCCAGCTCACCATGCGTACCTTCCACATGGGCGGTACAGCGCAGGTGGTGGATAGCTCGTTCCTTGAAGCCTCCTATGAGGGCAAGGTCGAGATCCGCAACCGCAACGTGGTGCGCAACTCGGACGGCCAGCAGATGGTCATGGGCCGCAACATGGCGGTGCTGATCCTCGACGAAGCCGGCAAGGAGCGCGCCACGCACCGTGTCACCTATGGTTCGCGCATCTTCGTGGACGATGGCGACAAGGTGAAGCGCGGCCAGCGTATTGCCGAGTGGGATCCCTACACCCGCCCGATCCTCACCGAAATCGAGGGCAGGGTTGCGTTCGAGGATCTGGTCGACGGCATTTCCGTCCAGGAAACGGCCGACGAGTCGACCGGCATCACCAAGCGTGAGGTCATCGACTGGCGTTCGACGCCGCGCGGCAACGATCTGAAGCCGGCGATCGTCGTTCAGGACGCCAAGGGCAAGGTCGGCAAGCTGTCGAAGGGTGGCGATGCCCGCTTCCTGCTCTCGGTCGAGGCCATTCTCTCGGTCGAGCCGGGTGCGCAGGTTCGTCCCGGCGACGTGCTGGCGCGTATCCCGATGGAAAGCGCCAAGACCAAGGACATCACCGGCGGTCTGCCGCGTGTTGCCGAACTGTTCGAGGCACGTCGTCCGAAGGATCACGCCATCATCGCCGAGATCGATGGCACGATCCGCTTCGGCCGCGACTACAAGAACAAGCGCCGCATCATCATCGAGCCGCATGACTCGACGCTCGAGCCGGTCGAATACCTGATCCCGAAGGGCAAGCCGTTCCATCTCCAGGACGGCGACGTCATCGAGAAGGGCGACTACATCCTCGACGGCAATCCGGCGCCGCACGACATCCTGGCGATCAAAGGCGTGGAGGCACTTGCTTCCTACCTCGTCAACGAGATCCAGGAGGTCTACCGCCTGCAGGGCGTGTCGATCAACGACAAGCACATCGAGGTGATCGTTCGCCAGATGCTGCAGAAGGTCGAGATCACCACGCAGGGCGACTCGACCTACATTCCGGGTGACCACGTCGACGTGATCGAACTGGAAGAGGTCAACGAACGCCTGATCGAGGACGGCAAGAAGCCGGCCGAAGGTCAGCCGGTGCTGCTCGGCATCACCAAGGCCTCGCTGCAGACGCCGTCCTTCATCTCGGCCGCCTCCTTCCAGGAGACGACCAGGGTGCTGACGGAAGCCGCGGTTGCCGGCAAGACCGACATGCTGCAGGGCTTGAAGGAAAACGTCATCGTCGGCCGGCTGATCCCGGCCGGTACGGGCGGCACAATGAGCCAGATCCGGCGCATCGCCACCTCGCGCGACGAACTCATCATCGACGAGCGCCGCAAGGCCTCCGGTGTGGAAATCGCCGAGCCGATGCTGGCCGATATGACAACCGCCGCGCAGTAAGCGCGGCGGCCGGAGCAATTCCAGGAAAAGCGTGAAACGGTTTTCCGTCGGCAATTGCGCCAGAAGAAAATGAAGCGGTCGTTTCCTGGAAACGACCGCTTTGAAATCTCAGGCAACTGGGCCGTCGGGGCAACTCGGCGGCCTTTTTGTTTGTTCTATTCAGACGGTTTCTCGAAGCGAAGCAGATCCCCTGGCTCGCAGTCGAGGTATTCGCAGATGCGTTCCAGCGTATCGAACCGAACGCCTTTGACCTTTCCCTGTTTCAGAAGGGAAAGGTTGGCTTCGGTGATGCCGACAAATTCGGCGAGATCCTTCGACTTCACGTTTCGTTCGGCTAGGACGACGTTGAGCCTGACCCTTATCGGCATGAACCGATCCTCAGATGAACTGTGCGTTTTCATCGGCGAGCGCGGATGCCTCGGCCATGACCCAGGTGATGACAGCGATGATGCCCGCCGCCAGCAAGGCCAGGATCGTGTCGCTGTCGAGCCCAAGCGTCAGCCGGTGCTGGCCGGCAGGCGCGTCCCAGCTCAGCAGAACGGACAAGGCGGCCGCCGAAACCGGTTTCAGCAAGGCTGACGCCAGCAGGCCAAGGCCAAAATACCGCAGATTGCCGATGGCGCCCTGACCGAAGAAGTCTCCGGCCGCAAATGCGCTGAAGCATCGCCGGGCGGACATCAGCGCGGTGACGAGACAGGCAAGCGGCACGAACGAGATCGCGAACCCGGCCAGTCTTCGACCGAGGCCAAATTCGCTCAGCCATTCCTGAGGGATTTGGGCGTCGGTCGCGATCGAACTGGCGGAGACGGTGAGCCAGTAGAACAGCAGGCCGATGGTCAGCAGTATGGCCAGGGCAACAAAACACCTCGCCAGCACCAGGCTGAAAAGACGGATGCGTTTCAACCTTGCCTGGCGAGCGGGATCAAGCGCTGGAGCCGCGATGACAGTTTCAATCATTGGAGGTTTCGCCGGCGCGATCGTCGAGACGATCGGCAGCTCACACACCGTTTCCTGCAGCAAGTCCTTCAGCCTGGATACGGGATCGGTTCGTTCCGCCCTCAAGGCGGGCGCACCTCGTCAGGGCAGTTGGTCGCAGACGCCGGCAACGCCGCTGATCGTTGCCGATATGGTCAAACGCGCCGGTTGCCGGATGAAGGATTGATTCCAAGCGATCCGTGGGATCGGATTGTAATCGATAGCTCATTGACGCCGATCGAAGCTGTCGGGGCAACCCGGCGGCTTTTCGTTTACGGAAACCTGTCGCCGTTGGTACTCATGGCAGCATGCAGGTCAAAGGAGTCGGCAAAACGCCGCGCGTTTCCGCTCCGCAACCCTAAGCGGCCCCTTTTGCGTTTTGGCGGCACATTTCAAACCGGAGAAAAAGCAATGAGCAGGAAGACCTGGACGGCTGTCGACGATTACATCGTTGGTTCCCTATTCGAAGCAGATCCCGTCATGGATGCCGTTCTGGCGACCAACCGTGACCAAGGCCTGCCACCGATCGACGTCTCGCCGGCGCAAGGCAAGCTGCTCTCGCTTCTGGCGCGAATGCAGGGAGCCAGGACGGTGCTCGAAATCGGCACGCTGGGCGGTTATTCGACCATCTGGCTGGCGCGGGGCCTGCCCGCCGATGGCAAGATCGTGACGCTTGAACTTGATTCGCACCACGCCAGGGTCGCGCGCTCGAATTTTGAGCGGGCAGGCGTGTCGGAACGGGTAGAACTGCGCGTCGGACCAGCGTTGGAATCACTTGCCGCGTTGAGCGCTGAAAATGCCGGGCCGTTCGATCTGATCTTCATCGACGCCGACAAGCCGAACAACCCGAACTACCTGTCCTGGGCCATGCGGCTTTCGCGGCCCGGGACGGTGATCATCTGCGACAACGTCATCCGCGACGGCGCTGTGCTCGACAGGGATGGCCATGACGCCAATGTCGTGGGAGCCCGGGCGGCGTTCTCATTCATTGGCGGCGACAAGCGCCTTGATGGCACCGCCATCCAGACGGTCGGCGCCAAGGGCTATGACGGCTTTGCCATTGCGATCGTCAGTTGAAGGTCAATCGAAAAACGCCTCGACCACATTGCGTTTGCCGAGCATGAAGGCATCGGCGACATGCTGCAGCGGCGCCAGATCGACGTCCGAGGTGCCGGCGCGCACGATCTCGGCGAAACGTTTGTAGAGCATGGGGTATTCCGCTTCCGGCTCCTCATGCACCATACGGCCGTCGATGGCGAGCTTCGCGCCGCCACCGGAAAGCACCATCTTGCCCGCATCCGTGTCGGCCAGGATGTCCCAGCTTTGCGGGCCGGTCTGCAGCCAGTCGAGGTCCATCGTCACTGGCAATCCGTTCGAGGTGCGGAAGGTGACTTGCGCCGCGACCGGGGCGGCGCGGTTCTCAGGAAAGTCGAGTACGGCCGAATTGATGAACATCGCCGGCAGGATGTGGGTTGCGATCGACAGTGCGTTGATGCCGGGATCGAAGACCCCGAAGCCGCCCGGCGCCCAGATCCACTCCTGGTTCGGATGCCAGCGGCGCACATCTTCCTTCCAGACGATCGCCGCCGAGCGGAGCCGGGCCGATGTGAGAAAGCCGCGCGCGGCCTCCACCGCCGGCGCATAGCGCGAATGCCAGCTGGCAAACAGCGAGACGCCGTTCTTCGCGGCCAGCACCTTCAGGTCCTCGACCTCGCTGACCGTGGCGCCGGGGGGCTTTTCCAGGAAGACATGCTTCTTCGCCTCGATCGCGGTGCGCGCGGCATCGTAGCGGAATTGCGGCGGCATGCAGAGCGAGACGGCCTCAAGCTCCGGCACCGCGTCGAGCATCGCCTCGATGGTCGGAAAGTTCGGGATGCCGTCGACCTTGCCATGCCGGCTGGCGGCCGCGATGAGGCGATAGTTCTGGTCTTTGGCCAGCGCCGGCAGGTGCTGGTCGCGGACGATCTTGCCGACGCCGACGATGCCTATGTTGATGGGATTGTTGTTCGCGGACATGAGGGCTCCGGTTGGGAAGGACAGGTTTTTCTAGGTGCGAAAAGACAGCCGGGCAAGGTGTGCTCATGGAGCGGCGGTCCGGCCGGCATCGGCCGCGTCCTGACCTGATTCTCAGATCGGCGCGTCGAATGTGACGATCGACACTTCGCCTTCGAGCGCGCCCTGATAGGCCGACAGATGCGGCTCGTCATCGGGCACGCCGTCCATATCGCCGATCTGGTCGAGCTCGGCCTCGGCATAACCTTCCGCCGCAAGCGATTCGAGGGCGCGGCGCACCGCCGAATCGTCGTCGGGAGCGACCAGCATGACATGCACGCCTTCCGCTTTGCCGCCTTTGCGCTTCCACACCCGGCCGGTGATGATGGTGACCGGGCGTTCTTCATTGTCGTTCACGTGCTGATTCCTCCTGGCAAAGCGCGGGCGAGGGGATTTTGAGTGCTCAGGCGGCCTTTTCGCATGAAGTGGGGCCGTGCGACAGCCAAAAGCCATTCACTTTGCTAAAGGCTTGGCACTTTCTTCCCCGTCCTTGCAAATTGGCGAAAGAAAATTACATGCGCCTTTCGCATGGCTGCCAAGCCCCGGCATCAATGCAATATTTGCCGCTGCGGGGTTGACGGTTCGCGGGCTTACGAGTAGAAGCCGCCCAGTCAGAACCGATGTGAGGCTCTCCCTTCCGAAGCGACACGCTTTGGAGTTTGCCTCAAACAGGGTTCGTTTTACGAGCGAAAAGACATTTCCGGCGCGCATGAAGCGGTTTCCGCTTCCTCTGCATTTTGTTCGGGCAGGACCGCGAGGCGCGGTTTACGGCCCGAATTTGCGTATGGAATTGACGCTTTGAGCGGCCCTGACCGGGCGAGACACGGAATTGAGAGACAAGAGGGTTTAATGCCTACCGTCAACCAGCTGATCCGCAAGCCGCGCATTGCGCCGGTGAAGCGCAACAAGGTCCCGGCCATGCAGCAGAACCCGCAGAAGCGGGGCGTCTGCACGCGCGTCTACACAACGACGCCGAAGAAGCCGAACTCGGCGCTGCGCAAGGTGGCTAAGATCCGCCTGACCAATGGTTTTGAAGTGATCGGTTACATCCCCGGCGAAGGTCACAACCTTCAGGAGCACTCCGTGGTCATGATCCGCGGCGGCCGCGTCAAGGATCTTCCGGGCGTTCGCTACCACATCATCCGCGGCGTGCTCGACACGCAGGGCGTGAAGAACCGCAAGCAGCGCCGTTCGAAGTACGGCGCCAAGCGTCCGAAGTAAGATTTTCCGGCCCTGGCGCTGCTTGAATGCGTCGGGCTACGAGATTGAGAGACAAAAGCCATGTCGCGTCGTCACAGTGCAGAAAAGCGTGAGATCAACCCGGATCCGAAGTTCGGTGATCTGATCGTTACCAAGTTCATGAACGCCGTCATGTATGACGGCAAGAAGTCGGTCGCCGAGACCATCGTCTATGGCGCGCTCGACCAGGTCCAGTCGAAGACCAAGCAGGAGCCGGTCACCGTCTTCCATCAGGCGCTCGACAATGTCGCGCCGCATGTGGAAGTGCGTTCGCGTCGCGTCGGCGGCGCCACCTACCAGGTTCCGGTCGACGTGCGTTCCGAGCGCCGCCAGGCATTGGCCATCCGTTGGCTGATCGCGGCTGCCCGCAACCGCAACGAGACCACCATGATCGACCGCCTCTCGGGCGAGCTGATGGATGCGGCCAACAACCGCGGCACGGCCGTCAAGAAGCGTGAAGACACCCACAAGATGGCTGAAGCCAACCGCGCTTTCGCGCACTACCGCTGGTAAAGCGCGAACAGGACTGAGAGGCAGCTACGATGGCCCGCGAATACAAAATCGAAGACTACCGCAATTTCGGTATCATGGCGCATATTGACGCCGGCAAGACGACGACCACCGAGCGCGTCCTCTATTATACGGGCAAGTCGCACAAGATCGGCGAAGTGCACGACGGCGCTGCCACCATGGACTGGATGGAGCAGGAGCAGGAACGCGGCATCACCATCACGTCCGCCGCCACCACGACCTTCTGGAAGGGCCGTGACGGCAAGATGCGCCGCTTCAACATCATCGACACCCCCGGACACGTCGACTTCACCATCGAAGTCGAGCGTTCGCTGCGCGTGCTCGACGGCGCCATCGCGCTGCTCGACGCCAATGCCGGTGTCGAACCGCAGACGGAAACCGTTTGGCGCCAGGCCGACAAGTATCGCGTGCCGCGCATGATCTTCTGCAACAAGATGGACAAGATCGGCGCCGACTTCTACCGCTCGGTCGAGATGATCGGCTCGCGTCTCGGTGCGCAGGCTGTCGTCATGCAGCTGCCGATCGGCGCCGAGACGGAATTCAAGGGTGTCGTCGACCTCGTCGAGATGAACGCGCTTGTCTGGCGCGACGAAACGTTGGGCGCCGCCTGGGACATCGTCGAAATCCCGGCCGACCTTCAGGCTCGTGCCGTGGAATACCGCGAAAAGATGATCGAAGCCGCCGTCGAAATGGACGAGACGGCGCTTGAAAACTACCTCGAAGGCAAGATGCCGTCGAATGACGAGATCCGTTCGCTGATCCGCAAGGGCACGATTGCGGTCAAGTTCTTCCCGATGTTCTGCGGTTCGGCCTTCAAGAACAAGGGCGTGCAGCCGCTGCTCGACGCCGTTGTCGAATACCTGCCGTCGCCGGCCGACGTTCCCGCCATCAAGGGCGTCGATGCCAAGACCGACGCCGAGATCGAGCGTCATGCGGTCGATGACGAGCCGCTCTCGATGCTCGCCTTCAAGATCATGAACGACCCGTTCGTCGGTTCGCTGACCTTTGCCCGCATCTATTCGGGCAAGCTCACCAAGGGCATCTCGGTCGACAACACCGTCAAGGGCAAGAAGGAACGCATCGGCCGCATGCTGCAGATGCATGCGAATTCGCGCGCCGACGTTGAAGAAGCTTTCGCCGGCGACATCGTCGCTCTGGCTGGCCTCAAGGACACGACCACCGGCGATACGCTGTGCGATCCGCTGCATCCGGTGATCCTCGAGCGCATGGAATTCCCCGATCCGGTCATCCAGATCGCCATCGAGCCGAAGACCAAGAACGACCAGGAAAAGATGGGCCTCGCCCTTCACCGCCTGGCTGCCGAGGATCCGTCCTTCCGCGTCAAGACCGACGAGGAAAGCGGCCAGACCATCATCTCCGGCATGGGCGAACTGCACCTCGACATCATCGTCGACCGCATGCGTCGCGAGTTCAAGGTCGAAGCCAATGTCGGCGCTCCGCAGGTGGCCTATCGCGAGACGATCACCCGCAAGCACGAGCAGGACTACACGCACAAGAAGCAGACCGGCGGTACCGGCCAGTTCGCCCGTGTCAAGGTTATCTTCGAGCCGAACACGGAGAGCGAAGAGTTCGTCTTCGAGTCCAAGATCGTCGGCGGCGCGGTGCCGAAGGAATACATTCCGGGTGTCGAAAAGGGCATCCAGAGCGTCATGGGCGCCGGTCCGTTCGCGGGCTTCCCGATGATCGGCGTCCGGGCGACGCTGATCGACGGCGCCTACCACGACGTCGACTCCTCGGTCCTGGCCTTCGAAATTGCTTCCCGCGCCTGCTTCCGTGAAGCCGCGCCCAAGCTTGGCGTGCAACTGCTCGAGCCGATCATGAAGGTCGAAGTCGTGACGCCGGAAGACTATGTCGGCAGCGTTATCGGCGACCTGAACGGCCGCCGGGGTCAGATCCAGGGCCAGGAAGCACGCGGCGTGGCCGTCGTCATCAACGCGATGGTGCCGCTCGCCAACATGTTCAAGTACGTCGACAACCTGCGCTCGATGAGCCAGGGCCGCGCGGCCTACACGATGCAGTTCGACCACTACGAGCCGGTCCCGACCGCGGTCGCCCAGGAAGTCCAGAAAAAGTACGCGTAACTCGAAAGAGCCGTCGCGGTAACGCAATTCAAAGCCCGCATGGGCGAGCAGGAAATGGAGACATCACATGGCAAAAGGTAAATTCGAGCGCACTAAGCCTCATGTGAACATCGGCACGATTGGTCACGTTGACCATGGCAAGACGTCGCTGACGGCGGCGATCACGAAGTATTTTGGCGAGTACAAGCGCTACGACCAGATCGATGCGGCTCCGGAAGAGAAGGCACGCGGCATCACCATCTCGACGGCTCACGTCGAATACGAGACGGCCAACCGCCACTACGCCCACGTCGACTGCCCCGGCCACGCCGACTATGTGAAGAACATGATCACCGGCGCCGCGCAGATGGACGGCGCGATCCTGGTCGTGTCGGCCGCCGACGGCCCGATGCCGCAGACCCGCGAGCACATCCTGCTTGCCCGTCAGGTCGGCGTGCCGTCGATCGTTGTGTTCTTGAACAAGGTCGACCAGGTCGACGACGCCGAGCTGCTCGAACTGGTCGAGCTCGAGGTTCGCGAGCTGCTGTCGAAGAACGAGTTCCCCGGCGACGACATTCCGATCGTCAAGGGTTCGGCGCTGGCCGCGCTTGAGGATTCCAACAAGACGATCGGCGAGGACGCGATCCGCGAGCTGATGGCTCAGGTCGACGCCTACATCCCGACGCCGGTTCGTCCGCTCGACAAGCCGTTCCTGATGCCGATCGAAGACGTGTTCTCGATCTCGGGCCGCGGCACGGTCGTCACCGGCCGCGTCGAGCGCGGCGTGGTCAAGGTCGGCGAGGAGCTGGAGATCATCGGCATCCGTCCGACGACCAAGACGACCTGCACGGGCGTGGAAATGTTCCGCAAGCTGCTTGATCAGGGCCAGGCTGGCGACAACATCGGCGCGCTGCTGCGTGGTGTTGACCGTGAAGGCGTCGAGCGCGGCCAGGTTCTGGCCAAGCCCGGCACGGTGAAGCCGCACAAGAAGTTCGTGGCCGAAGCCTACATCCTGACCAAGGACGAAGGTGGCCGTCACACGCCGTTCTTCACCAACTACCGTCCGCAGTTCTACTTCCGCACGACGGACGTGACCGGCATCGTGTCGCTGCCGGCTGGCACCGAGATGGTCATGCCTGGCGACAACATCACCGTCGATGTCGAGCTGATCGTGCCGATCGCCATGGAAGAGAAGCTGCGCTTCGCCATCCGTGAAGGCGGCCGCACCGTCGGTGCCGGCATCGTCGTCACCATCAAAGAGTAATTTGGACTTAAACCGATCTGTCGCGGGCGCGGAAGTTGCCCGCGCCGCGCCAGAACAAGGAAGTGACGCATGAACGGACAGAATATCCGCATCCGCCTGAAGGCGTTTGATCACCGCGTGCTCGACGCCTCGACGAAGGAAATCGTGTCGACGGCCAAGCGCACCGGCGCAAACGTCCGCGGCCCCATTCCGCTGCCGACGCGGATCGAAAAGTTCACGGTGAACCGGTCGCCCCATGTCGACAAGAAGAGCCGCGAGCAGTTCGAGATGCGCACGCACAAGCGTCTGCTCGACATCGTCGATCCGACCCCGCAGACCGTCGATGCTTTGATGAAGCTCGATCTGGCCGCCGGCGTCGACGTCGAGATCAAGCTCTAAGGGAATGAGAGCGTGGTAAGGGGCGGTGCCCCTGGCCCGGAACTCTAAAGGAATTGAACCGATGCGTTCAGGTGTGATTGCAAAGAAGGTGGGAATGACCCGCATCTATAACGATGCCGGGGAACATGTTCCCGTCACCGTTCTCCAGATGGAGAACTGCCAGGTCGTGGCGCAGCGCACGCAGGAGAAGAATGGCTACACCGCCGTTCAGCTCGGCGTTGGCCTCGCCAAGGTGAAGAACACGTCGAAGGCGATGCGCGGCCATTTCGCGACCGCTTCCGTCGAGCCGAAGGCGAAGGTTGCCGAGTTCCGCGTCTCGGCCGACAACATGATCGATGTCGGCGCCGAGATCACCGTCGAGCACTTCGTCGCCGGCCAGAAGGTCGATGTGACGGGCACGACGATCGGCAAGGGTTTCCAGGGCGTCATCAAGCGTCACCACATGGGTGGTGGCCGCGCGACGCACGGTAACTCGGTCTCGCACCGTACGCACGGTTCGACCGGCCAGCGCCAGGACCCCGGCAAGGTGTTCAAGGGCAAGAAGATGGCCGGCCACATGGGCGACACCCGCGTGACGACGCAGAATGTCGAGATCGTCTCGACCGATGCCGACCGCGGCCTGATCCTGATCCGCGGAGCGGTTCCCGGATCGAAGGGCGCCTGGATCCTGGTCCGCGATGCGGCCAAGGTGGCACTGCCGGCCAATGCGCCGAAGCCCGCCGCGATCCGCGCCGCTGTTAAGAACGAGGCTCCGGCCACAGAGGGAGCGGAATAATGGATCTCAAGATCACAACGCTTGGCGGCAAGGACGCCGGCAAGGTGAAACTCTCCGAGGAGATTTTCGGCCTTGATCCGCGCGAGGACATCCTGCAGCGCGTCGTGCGCTGGCAGCTTGCCAAGAAGCAGCAGGGCACGCACAAGGCCAAGGGCCGCGCCGAAATCGCGCGCACCGGCGCCAAGATGTACAAGCAGAAGGGTACGGGCCGCGCCCGCCACCATTCGGCACGCGCTCCGCAGTTCCGCGGCGGCGGCAAGGCCCACGGGCCGGTCGTTCGCAGCCACGAGCACGACCTGCCGAAGAAGGTGCGCGCTCTGGGCTTGAAGCATGCTCTCTCGGCCAAGGCCAAGAGCGCGTCGATCATCGTCATCGACGAGCTGAAGCTGACCGAGGCAAAGACCAAGGCGCTGGTCGCGAATTTCGCGACTCTGGGCCTGAGCAACGCCTTGGTGATTGGTGGCGCCGAGCTTGACCAGAACTTCAAGCTGGCCGCGACCAACATCCCCAACATCGACGTGCTGCCCATCCAGGGCATCAACGTCTACGACATTCTGCGCCGCGGCACGCTGGTCCTTTCCAAGGCCGCCGTCGAGGCTCTCGAGGAGCGCTTTAAATGACCGACCTTCGTCACTACGACGTGATCGTCAGCCCGGCGATCACCGAAAAGTCGACCATGGCTTCCGAGCAGAACCAGGTCGTCTTCAACGTCGCCAAGAAGGCGTCGAAGCCGGAAATCAAGGCCGCCGTCGAAGCGCTGTTCGGCGTCAAGGTGATGGCCGTGAACACGCTTGTCCGCAAGGGCAAGATCAAGCGCTTCCGCGGCACGATCGGCCGCCAGAGCGACGTCAAGAAGGCGATCGTGACGCTGGCCGACGGCCAGTCGATCGACGTCGCGACGGGTCTCTGAGCAAGGCCGCGAGGACAACAACAATGGCACTGAAAAAATTCAACCCGGTAACGCCGAGCACCCGCCAGCTGGTCATCGTCGACCGCTCGGGCCTCTACAAGGGCAAGCCCGTCAAGGGTCTGACCGAGGGCCTGACCAAGTCGGGCGGCCGCAACAATTACGGCCGCATCACGGCCCGCTTCATCGGCGGTGGTCACAAGCGTTCGTACCGCATCATCGACTTCAAGCGCCGCAAGTTCGACGTCGTCGGCACGGTCGAGCGCATTGAATACGATCCGAACCGCACCGCCTTCATCGCGCTGATCAAGTACGACGATGGTGAGCTGTCCTACATCATCGCCCCGCAGCGCCTTGCCGCCGGCGACAAGATCGTGGCTGGCGAAGCGGTCGACGTGAAGCCGGGCAATGCGATGCCGCTGGCCTCGATGCCTGTCGGCACGATCGTCCACAACATCGAGCTGAAGCCGGGCAAGGGTGGCCAGGTCGCCCGTTCCGCCGGCGGTTACGCCCAGCTCGTCGGTCGCGACCAGGGCATGGCGATCTTGCGCCTCAACTCGGGCGAGCAGCGTGTCGTTCACGGCTCCTGCATGGCCACCGTCGGTGCCGTGTCGAACCCCGACCACGGCAACATCAACGACGGCAAGGCCGGCCGCACGGTTTGGCGCGGCAAGCGTCCGCACAATCGTGGCGTGACCATGAACCCGGTCGACCATCCGCACGGCGGTGGTGAAGGTCGCACCTCCGGTGGCCGTCATCCGGTCAGCCCGTGGGGCAAGCCGACCAAGGGCAAGAAGACGCGGTCCAACAAGGCGACCGACAAGTTCATCCTGCGCTCGCGCCATCAGCGCAAGAGCTAAGAAGAGGTAACGCCAAGTGACTCGTTCTATTTGGAAAGGCCCCTTCATCGACGGCTACCTTCTCAAGAAGGTGGACAAGGTTCGTGAAGGTGGTCGCAATGAGGTGATCAAGATGTGGAGCCGTCGCTCCACCATCCTGCCGCAGTTCGTCGGCTTCACCTTCGGTGTCTACAACGGCCAGAAGCATGTTCCCGTCTCGGTGAACGAGGACATGGTCGGTCATAAGTTCGGTGAATTCGCTCCGACGCGGACCTATTACGGTCACGGCGCGGATAAGAAGGCGAAGAGGAAATAATCATGGGCAAGGCCAAAGCTCCGCGCAGGCTTGCTGACAACGAAGCGCGCGCCGTATTGCGCACGATCCGTATCAGCCCGCAGAAGCTGAACCTCGTTGCCGCGCTGATCCGCGGCAAGAAGGTCGCGACAGCGCTTTCCGATCTCGAATTCTCGGCCAAGCGGATTTCCGGCACGGTCAAGAAGACGCTGGAATCGGCGATCGCCAACGCGGAAAACAACCACGACCTCGATGTCGATGCGCTGGTGGTGGCGGAAGCCTATGTCGGCAAGTCGATCGTCATGAAGCGGTTCCACGCTCGTGGCCGTGGTCGCGCCAGCCGTATCGAGAAGCCGTTCTCGCACCTCACGATCGTCGTTCGTGAAGTCGAAGAAAAAGGGGAGGCCGCATAATGGGCCAGAAAGTCAATCCGATCGGTCTTCGCCTCGGCATCAACCGCACCTGGGATTCGCGCTGGTTCGCGAACACCGGCGAGTACGGCAAGCTGCTGCATGAGGACATCAAGATCCGCAAGTATCTTGAGAAGGAACTCAAGCAGGCCGCGATCTCCAAGGTCGTGATCGAGCGCCCGCACAAGAAGTGCCGCGTCACCATCCATGCCGCGCGCCCGGGTCTGATCATCGGCAAGAAGGGCGCCGACATCGAGAAGCTTCGCAAGAAGCTGATGGAGATGACGAAGTCCGAGACGCACCTCAACATCGTCGAAGTGCGCAAGCCGGAAATCGACGCGACCCTGGTCGCCCAGTCGATCGCCCAGCAGCTCGAGCGCCGCATCGCGTTCCGCCGCGCCATGAAGCGCGCCGTGCAATCGGCGATGCGCCTCGGTGCCGAAGGCATCCGCATCAATTGCTCGGGCCGTCTGGGCGGCGCCGAAATCGCCCGCATGGAATGGTACCGCGAGGGCCGCGTACCGCTGCACACGCTGCGCGCCGATGTCGACTACGGCACGGCCGAGGCGAATACGGCGTACGGCATCTGCGGCGTCAAGGTCTGGGTATTCAAGGGCGAGATCCTCGAGCACGATCCAATGGCTTCGGAACGTCGCGCGACCGAGGGTGATGCTGCGCATGGCGGTGGTGGTGATCGCGAACGCGGTCGTCGTCGCGAAAACGCCTGAGACATTTAGGAATTTGGAGTTAGAACGATGCTGCAGCCAAAGCGCACAAAGTTCCGCAAGCAGTTCAAGGGCCGTATCCATGGTACCGCAAAGGGCGGCACCAACCTGGATTTCGGTGGTTTCGGGCTGAAGGCGCTTGAGCCGAACCGCGTCACCGCGCGTGAGATCGAGGCGGCCCGCCGCGCGATCACTCGCGAAATGAAGCGCGCTGGCCGCGTCTGGATCCGTATTTTCCCGGATCTGCCGGTCACGTCGAAGCCGACCGAAGTCCGCATGGGCAAGGGCAAGGGTGCCGTCGACTATTGGGCGGCGCGCGTCAAGCCGGGCCGCATCATGTTCGAGATCGACGGCGTCAGTGAAGAAACCGCCCGTGAGGCGCTGCGTCTCGGCGCTGCCAAGCTCTCGGTCAGGACGCGCTTCGTACAGCGCATCGCAGAATAAGGACGGGCTGATCATGAAAGCCGAAGACATCCGGACCAAGACCCAGGACCAACTGACCGACGATTTGGCCAGCCTGAAGAAGGAGCAGTTCAACCTGCGCTTCCAGAAGGCCACCGGCCAGCTCGAGAAGACCGCGCGCGTGAGGCAGGTCCGTAAGGACATTGCGCGTATCAAGACCATCGCTGCGGAAAAGTCCGCGGCCAAGAAGGCTTAAGGACGAAAACCATGCCAAAGCGCATTCTGCAGGGCACCGTCGTCAGCGACAAGAACGAGAAGACGGTTGTCGTCAAGGTCGAACGGCGCTTCACGCATCCCGTGATGAAGAAGACCGTGCGCATGACCAAGAAGTACAAGGCGCACGACGAGAACAACGCCCACAAGGTTGGCGATCAGGTGTTCATCCAGGAATCGAAGCCGATTTCCAAGGATAAGCGCTGGATCGTCGTGTCTTCGGACCAAGCCTGACCCCGGGCGTAAACAACGAATTTTGGACAGACCGGGGAGGGGCTTTGAGCCCGTCCCGTTAGAAAAGAAGAAGGCGGCCAGTCATGATTCAGATGCAAACAAACCTCGACGTGGCGGATAATTCCGGCGCGCGTCGTGTCATGTGCATCAAGGTGCTGGGCGGCTCGAAGCGGAAATACGCTTCCGTGGGCGACATCATCGTGGTGTCCATCAAGGAAGCCATTCCGCGCGGCCGCGTTAAGAAGGGCGATGTGATGAAGGCGGTCGTGGTTCGCACGGCCAAGGACATCCGCCGCCCGGACGGCAGCGTGATCCGTTTCGACAAGAACGCGGCCGTTCTCGTCGACAACAAGAAAGAGCCGATCGGCACGCGTATCTTCGGACCGGTTCCGCGCGAACTCCGCGCCAAGAACCACATGAAGATCATCTCGCTCGCGCCTGAAGTGCTGTAAGGAGCCGGACCAATGCAAAAGATTAGAAAAGGCGACAAGGTCGTCGTGCTTGCCGGCAAGGACAAGGGCCGTTCGGGCGAAGTCCTCTCGGTTCAGCCGAAGGATGACACCGCGCTGGTGCGCGGCGTCAACATGATCCGTCGTCACCAGAAGCAGACCCAGTCCCAAGAGGGCGGGATCATCACCAAGGAAGCGCCGATCCAGCTGTCGAACATCGCGCTGGCCGACCCCAAGGATGGCAAGCCGACCCGCGTCGGTTTCATCTTCCAGAAGGACGGCAAGAAGGTGCGCGTCGCCAAGCGCTCGGGAGAAGTCATCAATGGCTAAGGCTCAAAGCAAGCAGGCGGCCGCCACCAACACGCCGCGTCTGAAGCAGGTCTATAACGAGACCATCCGCAAGGCGCTGCAGGAGCAGTTCGGCTACGACAACGACATGCAGGTTCCGCGGCTCGACAAGATCGTGCTGAACATGGGTGTCGGCGAAGCGACCGCCGATTCGAAGAAGCCTTCGGTTGCGGCCGAAGACCTGGCGCTGATCGCCGGCCAGAAGGCCGTCGTCACCCGCGCCCGCAATTCGATCGCCGGCTTCAAGGTCCGCGAGAACATGCCGATCGGCGCCAAGGTCACGCTGCGCAAGGAACGTATGTACGAGTTCCTCGACCGCCTCGTGAACATCGCGCTGCCGCGCGTCCGCGACTTCCGCGGACTGAACCCCAAGAGCTTCGATGGCCGTGGCAATTATGCCATGGGCATCAAGGAGCACATCGTGTTCCCGGAGATCAACTACGACAAGGTTGATCAGATCTGGGGCATGGACGTCATCGTTTGTACGACTGCGAAGACGGACGACGAAGCCCGGGCATTGCTCAAGGCTTTCAACTTCCCCTTCCGCCAGTAACGGCAGCGAGAAAAGGAAAAATCTGAAATGGCAAAGACCAGCTCAGTCGAGAAGAACAACAGGCGCCGCAAGCTTGCCGACCAGTACGGTCCCAAGCGCGCTGCCCTGAAGGCGATCATCATGGATCAGTCCAAGCCGATGGAGGAGCGCTTCCGCGCTCAGCTCAAGCTTGCTGCCCTGCCGCGCAACTCGGCCAAGATCCGCATCCGCAACCGCTGCGAAGTCACCGGCCGTCCGCGCGCCTACTATCGCAAGCTCAAAGTATCGCGCATCGCGCTTCGTGATCTCGGCAACAACGGCCAGATCCCGGGCCTGGTCAAGTCGAGCTGGTAAGGAGGACATAACATGTCATTGAGCGATCCTCTCGGCGATATGCTGACCCGCATCCGCAACGCCTACGGCCGTAAGAAGTCGAGTGTCTCGACGCCGGCCTCGCGTCTGCGCACCCGCGTCCTCGACGTGCTGAAGGCTGAAGGCTATATTCGCGACTACAGCCAGACCGACTTCGACAACGGCAAGTCCGAAATCGAAATCGAGCTGAAGTATTTCGACGGTGCGCCAGTCGTGCGCGAAATCGCCCGCGTCTCGAAGCCGGGCCGCCGCGTTTACGTCTCGGCCAAGTCGATCCCGCACGTCGCCAACGGCCTCGGCATCGCCATCCTTTCGACGCCGAAGGGCGTGATGGCCGATCACGAAGCCCGCGAACAGAACGTCGGCGGCGAGATCCTCTGCCAGATCTTCTGATCTGGCAGCTGACCGCAAATTGGAATCCGGTCTTCGGATCGTTCCGAAGACAGAGACCTGAAACAAGAGAAGTGACGAGGACAACAAAATGTCTCGTATTGGAAAGAAACCCGTTTCGCTGCCGCAGGGCGTGACCGCGACCGTTAACGGCCAGACCGTGACGGCGAAGGGCCCCAAGGGCGAGCTGAAGTTCGTGGTGAACGACGAAGTCCTGGTCAAGATGGAAGGCAGCGAGATCGCTGTCCAGCCGCGCGACCAGACCAAGACCGCCCGCTCCAAGTGGGGCATGTCGCGCACGCAGATCGTCAACATCCTGCACGGCGTCAAGGACGGTTTCGAGAAGAAGCTCGAGATCACCGGCGTCGGCTATCGTGCCGCCATGCAGGGCAAGAACCTGCAGCTGGCTCTTGGCTTCAGCCACGACGTCGTCTATGAGACGCCGGCCGGTGTCACCATCGCTGTGCCGAAGCCGACGGAAATCACCGTGACCGGCATCGACAAGCAGCAGGTCGGCCAGGTCGCCGCCGAGATCCGCGAATATCGCGGTCCGGAGCCCTACAAGGGCAAGGGTGTCCGCTACGCTGGCGAGAAGATCGTCCGCAAGGAAGGCAAGAAGAAGTAGTGGGCTTGGCCCCGAAAAGTTGCAGACTTTTCGGAAAGGACCGAACCAAAGAAGTGTAACGCCGCGGGGAGCGGTCGCGGGAGGCGCTTTCGCCTACCGCACATGGCGGCCCCCGTTTTTTTGAAGGCAAGGAAGACCATCATGGGTACCAAGGAATCCACGCAGCGCCGTGCGCAGCGCGTTCGCCGCCAGATCAGGAAGGTCGCCGGCGAGCGTCCGCGTCTGTCGGTTCACCGCACCTCGAAGAACATCTATGTCCAGGTGATCGACGACGCCAAGGGACGCACCATCGCTGCCGCCTCGACGCTCGAGAAGGACCTCAAGGGTTCGCTCAAGACCGGCGCCGACACAGCGGCCGCCGCCGCGATCGGCAAGCTGATCGCCGAGCGCGCCACCAAGGCCGGCGTCAAGGAAGTCGTCTTCGACCGTGGCCCGTACATCTATCACGGCCGCGTCAAGGCCCTGGCTGAGGCTGCCCGGGAAGGCGGCTTGAGCTTCTAATTTTTCGCCGCCGGCGACCCAAAGTGGCGCCGGCAATGAGCAACCCGTGCTTCCGGAAAAGAACAAGGAACAGGATATGGCACAGGAACGTAGGGAAGGCGGCCGCGGCCGCGAGCGTGAGCGCGAAGAGCGCGACGACGGCATGGTGGACAAGCTGGTCCACATCAATCGCGTCGCCAAGGTCGTCAAGGGTGGCCGTCGCTTCGGCTTCGCCGCACTCGTCGTCGTCGGCGACCAGAAGGGCCGCGTCGGCTTCGGTCACGGCAAGGCACGCGAAGTGCCGGAAGCCATCCGCAAGGCAACCGAATCGGCAAAGCGCGACATGATTTTCGTGCCGCTGCGCTCGGGCCGTACGCTGCATCACGACGTCGAGGGACGTTGGGGCGCTGGACGCGTTCTGCTGCGCGCCGCCAAGCAGGGTACCGGTATCATCGCCGGCGGCCCGATGCGCGCCGTCTTCGAGACGCTCGGCATGCATGACGTGGTCGCCAAGTCGATGGGTTCGTCGAACCCCTACAACATGGTTCGCGCCACCTTCGACGCGCTGAAGAGCCAGATGCATCCCAAGGATGTAGCTGCCGCGCGCGGCATCAAGTATTCGACCCTTCAGGCCCGTCGCGGCACCGCCGTTGCGGCTGAAGAATAGTCGATCTGACCAGGGATTTTGACCATGGCCAAGAAGGCAACCAAGACCATCACCGTTGAGCAGATCGGTTCGCCGATCCGCCGTCCGAAGGAACAGCGCGCGACGCTGGTCGGCCTCGGCCTCAACAAGATGCACAAGCAGCGCACCCTGGAAGATACGCCTTCCGTGCGTGGCATGATCGCCGCCGTTCAGCATCTCGTCCGCGTCGTGGACGAGGGCTGAGCCAAAGCGCAGGAGAACTCAGATGAAACTCAACGATCTGCGTGACAAGGACGGCGCGACGCACTCCAAGAAGCGTCTCGGCCGCGGCATCGGTTCCGGCTCGGGCAAGACCGCCGGTCGCGGCGTCAAGGGTCAGAAGGCACGCTCCGGCGTCGCCATCAACGGCTTCGAGGGTGGCCAGATGCCGCTCTACAGGCGTCTGCCGAAGCGCGGCTTCAACAACCTCTTCGCCAAGAGCTTCGTTGTCGTGTCGCTGGCCCGCATCCAGGAGGCCGTCGACGCCAAGAAACTCGACGCCAAGGCGACCGTGACGGCCGAGGCGCTTGTCGCTGCCGGCGTGATCCGCCGCGTCAAGGATGGCGTTCGCGTGCTGTCCGATGGCGAACTCAAGGCCAAGCTTGCCTTCGACGTCGCCGGTGCCTCCAAGGCCGCGATCGAGAAGATCGAAAAGGCCGGCGGCTCGGTCAAGTTGCCGGAAAAGGCAGCTGCCGAGTAACGGCAATTTGAAGCGCGATCGGCAAGAGGAGGATCCTTTTTGCTCGCGATTGCGCTTTGATCTGCTCAATTAAGCGGCCGCGTCAACGCGGCCGCTTGCATGTTAAGAGCCCGAAGCTTATCTCGTGAGCTTCGGTGAAACGCACCGCCTGACCTCACGGGCCATCAAGCGTTACCAAGCGGAGAATCAGGCATGGCTTCGGCTGCTGAACAACTAGCCTCGAATCTGAATTTCTCGGCCTTCGCCAAGGCGGAGGACCTGAAGAAACGCATCTGGTTCACCATTGGCGCGCTGCTCGTCTACCGCCTCGGCACCTACATTCCGCTTCCC
Source organism: Mesorhizobium sp. 43Arga (assembly GCF_053714255.1). NCBI lineage: Bacteria > Pseudomonadati > Pseudomonadota > Alphaproteobacteria > Hyphomicrobiales > Phyllobacteriaceae > Mesorhizobium > Mesorhizobium sp. 43Arga. The sequence goes on along the minus strand of NZ_JBSKBO010000003.1, from coordinate 361,335 downwards.
GGAATCAATCCCGACGCCTTCGCCCACGCCTTCTCCTCGCAGAGCAAGGGCGTGCTCGGCATGTTCAACATGTTTGCCGGCGGCGCCGTGCAGCGCATGGCGATCTTCGCGCTCGGCATCATGCCTTATATCTCCGCCTCTATCATCATGCAGCTGATGACCTCGGTCATTCCGTCGCTGGAAGCGCTGAAGAAGGAAGGCGAACAGGGCCGCAAGGTCATCAACCAGTACACACGCTACGGCACCGTGCTTCTGGCGTTGGTGCAGGCCTATGGCATTTCGGTCGGGCTGGAGAACGGCAACGGCATCGTCAGCGATCCCGGCATGTTCTTCCGCATCTCCACCGTCGTCACGCTGGTCGGCGGCACCATGTTCCTGATGTGGCTCGGCGAGCAGATCACCGCGCGCGGCATCGGCAACGGCATTTCGCTGATCATCTTCTCCGGCATCGTCGCCGGCCTGCCGCACGCCATTTCCGGCACGCTGGAGCTCGGCCGCACCGGCGCCCTGTCGACCGGCCTGATCCTGGCGATCATCGTCCTGGCCATCGTCGTCATCGCGCTCATCGTGTTCTTCGAGCGCGCCCAGCGCCGCCTGCTGATCCAATATCCGAAGCGCCAGGTCGGCAACCGCATGTTCCAGGGCGACACCTCGCATCTGCCGCTGAAGCTCAACACGTCGGGCGTCATCCCGCCGATCTTTGCATCATCGCTGCTCTTGCTGCCGGCCACCGTCGCCGGCTTCTCGCAGACCACCAACATGCCCGCCTGGGCGAGCACCATCCTGGCCTCGCTCGGCCACGGCCAGCCGCTCTACATGGCGTTCTACGCGGCGATGATTGTGTTCTTCGCCTTCTTCTACACAGCGATTGTCTTCAACCCGAAGGACACCGCCGATCAGCTCAAGAAGCATTCGGGCTTCATCCCGGGCTATCGTCCGGGCGAGCGCACCGCCGATTACATCGATTACGTTCTCACCCGCATCACCGTCGTCGGCGCCATCTATCTGGTGCTGGTGTGCCTGCTGCCGGAGTTCCTGATCTCGGCGACTGGCGTACCATTCTACCTTGGTGGCACATCGCTTCTGATCGTGGTCAGTGTCACGCTCGATACGGTTGCGCAGATTCAGGGCCACCTGATCGCGCACCAGTATGAAGGCCTGATCAAGAAGTCGAAGCTGCGCGGGGGGAAGAAAGCCAGATGAGGTTGATTTTGCTTGGGCCGCCAGGGGCGGGCAAGGGGACACAAGCACAAAGACTGGTAGAAAAACACGGCATACCCCAACTCTCGACGGGAGACATGCTGCGTGCCGCCGTTCAGGCCGGTTCCGAAGTCGGCAAACGTGCCAAGGCGGTGATGGATGCCGGCGAGTTGGTGTCGGACGCCATTGTCAACGCCATCGTTGCCGAACGGATCGACCAGGCCGACTGCGCCAGGGGATTCATCCTCGACGGCTACCCGCGCACGCTGGTGCAGGCCGATGCGGTTGAATCGATGCTTTCCGAGCGTGGCATCGGCCTCGACACGGTTATCGAGCTGGTCGTCGACGACAGGGCCCTCGTCGGCCGCATCGTCAAGCGTGCCGAGGACGCCAAGGCCGCCGGCCAGCCGGTGCGCAAGGACGACAATCCCGCGGTGTTCGAAGAGCGCCTGCGCGAGTACTACAAGAAGACCGCTCCGCTGACCGGCTACTATTACGCCAAGGGCAAGCTCAAGACGGTCGACGGCATGGCCAGCATCGACGCGGTGACGGCCGAGATCGAAGCCGTGCTCAAGGCGGCCGCCAAGGTGCGGTAAGGGAATTTAAAGATTAGGCTTGACGGGAGCGGCCCGCTGCGGTATGGCGGCCCGTCTTCCTATCAGGTGCGAACTTTGCTTGTCCGCAAGGGCAAGGCAGTCGCTTTGAACTGGAAACTCCCGCAAGGGCCGGCCTCCACCGGACGCGGGCAACTTTGACAACGCCGGGCCTGCCTTGTTTCGAAGGTTGGCCGGCCTACATGGAGAAGGAAAGAACATGGCTCGTATAGCCGGCGTCAACATTCCGACCAACAAGCGCGTCGTCATCGCGCTTCAGTACATTCACGGCATTGGCAAGAAGTTCGCCCAGGAGATCGTCGACAAGGTCGGCATCCCGGCCGAGCGCCGCGTCAACCAGCTGACCGACGCGGAAGTCTTGCAGATCCGCGAGACCATCGACCGCGACTACCAGGTCGAGGGCGACCTGCGCCGCGAAGTGTCGATGAACATCAAGCGTCTCATGGACCTCGGCTGCTACCGCGGCCTGCGTCACCGTCGCTCGCTGCCGGTCCGCGGCCAGCGCACGCACACCAATGCACGCACCCGCAAGGGCCCGGCCAAGTCGATCGCCGGCAAGAAGAAGTAAGTGAGCGAATAGCGAGTGGCCATTAGCGAGTAGGGTTCTCTATTCGCTATTCCCTACTCACTACTCGCTTTCAAAGGTGGAGCCGCTGGCATTACGGCGGTGTAGAGATCAACTGAAAGGAATACCATGGCCAAGGAAGCCGCTCGTGTTCGCCGTCGCGAACGCAAGAATATCTCGTCGGGCGTTGCCCACGTCAATTCGACCTTCAACAACACGATGATCACCATCACCGACGCGCAGGGCAATTCGATTGCCTGGTCGTCGGCCGGTGCCCAGGGCTTCAAGGGTTCGCGCAAGTCGACCCCGTTCGCCGCCCAGATGGCCGCCGAGGACGTCGCCAAGAAGGCCCAGGAACACGGCATGCGCATGCTCGAAGTCGAGGTCTGCGGACCTGGCTCGGGCCGTGAATCGGCGCTGCGCGCCCTGCAGGCGGCCGGCTTCACCATCACCTCGATCCGTGATGTGACGCCGATCCCGCACAATGGCTGCCGCCCGCGCAAGAAGCGCCGCGTCTAAGAAATTACCGAACGCCGCGCGAACGCTCACAGGGGCGTTCCTCCGCGGTATTCCAGGTCGCCCGCCACGATTGGATGGTGGCGGGTCAACGGAAGGAAAGCATCATGATCCAGAAAAATTGGCAGGAACTGATCAAGCCGAACAAGATCGAGTTCTCGTCGAAGAAGAAGACGCTGACCACGCTGGTGGCAGAGCCGCTCGAGCGCGGCTTTGGCCTCACGCTGGGCAACGCGCTGCGCCGCGTGCTTCTGTCTTCGCTGCGCGGCGCGGCCGTGACCGCCGTGCAGATCGACGGCGTTCTGCATGAATTCTCGTCCATCGCCGGCGTGCGCGAGGATGTGACCGACATCGTCTTGAACATCAAGGAAATCGCCATCCGCATGGAAGGCGATGGCCCCAAGCGCATGGTCGTGCGCAAGCAGGGACCGGGTGCGGTTCTCGCCGGCGACATCCAGACGGTTGGTGACGTCGAGATCCTCAACCCCGACCACGTCATCTGCACGCTGGACGAAGGCGCTGAAATCCGTATGGAATTCACCGTCGACACCGGCAAGGGTTACGTGCCGGCCGAGCGCAACCGCGCCGAGGACGCGCCCATCGGCCTGATCCCGGTCGACAGCCTCTATTCGCCGGTCAAGAAGGTCTCCTACAAGGTCGAGAACACCCGCGAGGGCCAGGTTCTCGACTATGACAAGCTGACCATGACCATCGAGACCGACGGTTCGATCTCGGGCGAGGACGCGGTGGCTTTCGCCGCCCGCATCCTACAAGACCAGCTTGGCCTGTTCGTCAACTTCGACGAGCCGCAGAAGGAAGTCGCCGCCGAAGCCGTCACCGAGCTCGCCTTCAACCCGGCGCTGCTCAAGAAGGTCGACGAGCTCGAGCTTTCGGTTCGTTCAGCCAATTGCCTGAAGAACGACAACATCGTTTACATCGGCGATCTCATCCAGAAGACCGAAGCGGAGATGCTGCGCACCCCGAACTTCGGCCGCAAGTCGCTGAACGAGATCAAGGAAGTGCTCGCGGCGATGGGCCTGCACCTCGGCATGGAAGTGCCGGACTGGCCGCCTGAAAACATCGAAGACCTCGCCAAGCGTTACGAAGATCAATATTGAGCATGAATTCCAAGGATCGGCGGCGTGGGCCGCTCGATCCGACGGTCATGCGGAAAACCATCAGAGGCCGTGGCCTCTTGAACAACTGAAGAAGGAAATGAGCCATGCGCCACGGTTTCAAAGGCCGTCGCTTCGCCCGAAGCATTAGCCACCGCAAGTCGATGTTCGCCAACCTCGCCGTGTCGCTGCTCGAGCACGAACAGATCGTCACCACCTTGCCGAAGGCGAAGGACCTGCGTCCGATCGTCGAGAAGCTGGTGACGCTCGGCAAGCGCGGCGACCTGCACGCCCGTCGCCAGGTGATCGCGCAGATCGGCAATGAAGGCGTCGTCAAGCGCCTGTTCGACACCATCGCTCCGCGCTACGCCAACCGCAATGGCGGCTATCTGCGCATCATGAAGGCGGGCTTCCGTCACGGCGACAATGCCGCGATGGCCGTCATCGAGTTCGTCGATCGCGACACGGATGCCAAGGGCGCCGCCGACCGCGCCCGCCTCGAAGCCGAAGGCACCGACACGGAAGCCGCGGCCGCATAAGGCTCGACTTTCCGGAATGAATTGAAGGGGCCCGCGGGCCCCTTTTTCATGTTCTGCGCGCGCCAGGCGTGCCCTAAACGATCTGCGGGCGCGAAATAATCGGATTTCAGCGGCTTAGCCTTTCATTTTGCACAATCGTCGGGACAATGCGCCCGAACTTGCCTCGGAGGATTCGCGAATGCGCGCCAAAAGACTGTCCCTTGTCCTGCTCTGCGCCTTCATGGTGTTCGCAGCCGCACCGGCAGTCCGGCAGGCGTTCGCCGAAGACGCCGCAAAGCCTGCCGATCCGGGCCTGTCTGACGTGCTGACTGATCTGTTGCATGGCGTCGAAGGCGAGAATGCCACCTCGGGGCCAGACAAGCGCGTGCCGTTCGGCCGCGAGGAGGTACAGCTTTCGTTCGCGCCGCTGGTCAAGCAGACGGCGCCGGCCGTGGTCAACGTCTATGCCTCGCAGACCGCCAAGGTCACGTCGCCTTTTGAAGGCGATCCGTTCTTCGAGGAGTTTTTCGGCCGTGCCCGGCCGCGCGCCCAGTCCTCGCTCGGCTCAGGTGTGCTTGTCGATCCGAGTGGCGTCATCGTCACCAATTTCCATGTCATCAAGGATGCCGACGAGGTCAAGGTGGCGACCGCCGACGGCCGTGAATTCACCTCGAAGGTGATGCTCAAGGACGAGACGCTCGATCTTGCCGTGCTCAAGATCGAATCCGACAAGCCGTTTCCGGTTATCGCCATTGGCGATTCCGACGCGCTTGAGGTCGGCGACCTTGTGCTGGCCATCGGCAATCCCTTCGGCGTCGGCCAGACCACCACCAGCGGCATTGTTTCGGCACTTGCCCGCAGCCATATCGGCGTCTCGGATTCGGGCTATTTCATCCAGACCGACGCGGCCATCAATCCCGGCAATTCCGGCGGCGCGCTGATCAACATGGGCGGTCAGCTGGTCGGCATCAACACCGCCATCTACAGCCGCAGCGGCGGCTCGATCGGTATCGGCTTTGCCATTCCCGCGAACATGGTGCGGGCTTTCGCCGATGCCGCCAAGGCCGGCCTCGACTTCTTCGAACGTCCCTATATCGGCGCCGAGTTCGAAGCGGTGACGCCGCAGATCGCCGAATCGCTCGGCATGGAAAAGCCGACCGGCGCGCTGGTCTCTTCGGTCGACGCGACCGGGCCAGCCGGCAAGGCCGGGTTGAAGGCGGGCGATGTCGTGCTGCAGGTCAACGGCAAGCCGGTCGAGAGCATCGAGGCGCTGGACTATCGCATGGCGACGTTGTCGATCGGCACCAAGGCGAATTTCGCGATCCTGACCAAGGGCCAGAAAGCAGCCATGGACATCGCGCTGGAGCGCGCGCCGGAAGGTGCGAAAGCCTCGGAAGTGACGCTGCATGGCCGCAGCCCGTTCTCGGGCGCCAAGGTCGCGGAACTGTCACCGCGGCTTGCCCAGAAGCTTGGCCTGCGCACCGACCTCAAGGGCGTGACGGTGATCGACATCAACCGCGATTCGCCGGCCGCCGATTTCGGCTTCCTGCCGGGCGACATCGTGCGCGAGGTCAACGGCACCACAATCGATACCGCCGCGACGCTGGCGCAGGTAGCCCAGCAGGATACACGCTGGTGGCGCTTTACCGTCGAGCGCGGCGGGCAGATACTGCGCCAGGTGTTGCGTTACTGAGTTCGATCTGAAGGGATCGCGCTCCAAACCAAAAGAAGTGCATGGCCGATCTGTTCAGTGTCGATGAACCGGAGAAGGCGCCGCCCGGGCGGCCGCTGGCCGACAGGCTGCGGCCGAAAAATCTTGGCGAGGTCGTCGGCCAGGAGCATCTGACCGGCCCCGATGGCGCCCTGACCCGGCTGATCGGCTCGGGCTCACTCGGCTCGATGATTTTCTGGGGGCCGCCAGGCACCGGCAAGACCACGGTGGCAAGGCTGCTCGCCGGTGAGACCAGCCTTGCCTTCGAGCAGATCTCGGCGGTGTTTTCCGGCGTCGCCGACCTCAAGAAAGTGTTCGAGACGGCCAAGCTGCGCCGCGCCAACGGCCGCCAGACCCTGCTTTTCGTCGACGAGATCCATCGCTTCAACCGCGCCCAGCAGGACTCCTTTCTTCCCGTCATGGAGGATGGAACGGTCGTCCTGGTCGGCGCCACGACCGAAAACCCGTCCTTCGAGCTCAACGCGGCATTGTTGTCGCGCGCGCGCGTCATGGTTTTCCATTCGCTCGGCGAGGAGAGCATCGCCAAGCTGATGGTGCGGGCGGAGGAGACGGAGGGCAGGGCGCTGCCGCTTGACGACGAGGCCCGCGCCATGCTGATCCGCATGAGCGACGGCGACGGCCGCGCGTCGCTGACGCTCGCCGAGGAAGTCTGGCGGGCCGCCAAGCCCGGCGAGATCTTCGATCCCGAAGGGTTGCAGCGCATCGTCCAGCGTCGCGCGCCGATCTACGACAAGGGCCAGGACGGCCACTACAATCTGATCTCGGCGCTGCACAAATCGGTGCGCGGTTCCGATCCCGATGCAGCGCTCTACTATCTCGCGCGCATGTTCGACGCCGGCGAGGATCCGCTCTATCTCGGCCGCCGGCTGGTGCGCATGGCGATGGAAGACATCGGCCTTGCCGATCCGCAGGCACTGGTCGTCGCCAATGCCGCCAAGGACGCCTACGACTATCTGGGCTCTCCGGAAGGCGAGCTCGCCTTTGCCGAGGCCACCGTCTATCTCGCCACAGCGCCCAAATCCAATGCCGTCTACACCGCCTTCAAGGCGGCCACGCAGGCAGCCAAGCAGCATGGCTCGCTGCTGCCGCCAAAGCATATCCTCAACGCGCCGACCAAGCTGATGAAGGAAGAGGATTACGGCGCCGGCTATCGCTACGATCATGATGAGCCGGACGCCTTTTCGGGCCAGGACTATTTTCCGGAGAAGATGGGCCGCCAGACCTTCTACGATCCGCCTGAGCGTGGTTTCGAGCGCGACATCAGGAAGCGGCTCGACTATTGGGCGAAGCTGCGCAAGGAACGGGAATAGCTGACTTGCGCGGCCCCGTGGTCGTCACGCTTCGGGGCGAGGCCTCGCCATGGGGCATCTCAACCTCGGTTGCTCTCCACGCGCTGCTGGCCGCGATGCTGGCGCTCATGCCGTTGCCAAAGCGGCCGAAGCGTCTGGACGAGGAACGGGTGTCGGTCGACATTCTGACGCCGCAGCAGTTCGAGGCCTCGACAAAGCCACCGCCGGCGGCAGCGCCGGCACCAACACCAACACCAACACCAACACCAATACCGAGCGCCCCTCGATCTACACCACCCGCCGCGCCGACCATGATTCGGCCGACCGAAATGCTGTCGGCCAAGACGCTCGCCGATCCGCGCAGCCGGCAGGCGCGCGCCGATCTCGCGACCTTCGCTTCCGACGAACGCATGGTGCAATTGTGCAATCTCGAGGCTATGGACCAGATCCGGCGATGGAGCGCGGACTTTCAGCCGGAACGTGTCGTGCCTTACGCAACGGCCGAGGAGAAGGTCAGCGGCACCACGATTGCCGCCGATGGCGCGGCTTTCCGCAGTCGCAAAAACTGGTATAATCTGAAGTTCAAATGCCAGCTCGCACGGGACGGCGAAAGCGTCATCGGCTTTGAGTTCCTGGTCGGCGATCCCGTGGCCAGGGACAAATGGGACGAGTTCGGCTTGCCAGAGGTGCATTGACCTAAGGCTGTCAAATTCCACCAGGCAACTGCCAGGCCACGATGTCGTGGCGTTGTGCGGCGACCCAAAAAACCTTATCAAGGCGCACGGCCGGGCGGTGGTCGTTGCCGAGATTTGGCACACTCATTCGCAACAGGATCGCGCTCCGCGCGTGGAAAAATGACAAAAACCCTTCGCAAAACCCTTCGCAAATTCGCCATCGCCATCCCGCTCCTCGCTCTTGGCTTCTACTTCATCCCCATTCTGACGACGATCTTCATCGTCTGCGGCCTGATCGACGTGCTGCGCAACGACAGGAAGGATCTGGCGCTGTTTTCGGGCTATTTCCTCGGCAACGGCCTGTTCACCTGGCTCTTGTCGCCGTTCAACTTACTGGTCGATCTGCTCTGCTACCGGAACCCCGGCGTGTGGAAGCTGGAGCAGTTTCCGCCGGATTATCAGCGCGAGGTCAATGAGGTCCTGGACATCTTCAAGGCGCGCAAGGACGAGATCATCGCCGACATCGACGCCAATTTCGGCGCCGGCCGGCGCGGCATGTATGTCTACCAGTGGTACGGCAAGCACCGGATCGACAACGTTGCCGAGTTCAACAAGGATTTCAAATACATCAAGACCATCGCCGTTTCGGTCTTCAGCAAGCGCGAATCGACCTCCTGGCACTTCGGCCCGCTGCGGCTCAGCCTGCGCATCCTCTACAATCTGATCCCGGTGAAAGCGGAAATCTTCGTCGAATGCGGCAACGTCAAGAACTACTGGTACGACAATCCGCAGTTCATTTTCGACGACACGCTGCTGCACCGTTCGGTCAACGAATATGACGGCCGCCGCTACTGCGTGTTCATGGACATCATCAGGCCGTCCCCGTTCCCGAGGCTCATTGCTGGCATGCTCGCCGTTGTCTCGGTCAGCGTCGAGCGCATCAATTCGATGTTCTACAAGAACTGGAAGATGATCGGCTCGACCAAGCCGAAGAAGGTCGAGACCACCTGAACTGAGAATCCGTCAGCGCTGCCGGCGGTTGCAAGCAAGCACCTCCACCGGCTGCTTCTTTGGACGCTCCTTTTAAGGCATTTCATGCTTGCGAGGTGCGCCTTCAAGCAACGCCCGTTTGGGCTCTCAACAATTCATTATATGAATCTTGTCACAAGATTCGCCGGAGCGGCTCCTGGCGGGCGTCAGGGGACGGCTCCGGCTTTGGTCCCGTAGTTCTGTCTCTTCCTTCCTTGGCGGCTTCAAGTGACAAAGAACAAAATCTTCGGATTCTGGACGGGCACCTACCTGTGCACCTTGTTGCTTGGGATTGCCCTTAGCGCTGCGTACATAAGTCTCGAAGAGTCCGTCTACTATTGGGACTTCGCGGCCTATTTCAACATGTTCAACCAGCAGGGCGCGCTGTTGGTCGAGAGCCCTTTCGAATGGCTGAGCCAGTTGAGCACCTCCATCGCGACGGAAGATTACGGCGTGGCGATCCTGGTGCCGCTGATGCCGTTTCACCTTGTTTTTGGCGGTTCAAGGCTTTCCTTCGTTGCCGGAATAGTCGCGGTCTACCTGGTCCCGACGGTTCTCTTGATAGGCAGAATAAGCTATCGGGAGGCGGTCTCCGAGACATCGTCCCGGAGTTGGATCGCCGTCTGGATCGCGGCCTTCCTGTACACACCATTCTGGGCGCCGACGCTTCGGGGAATGCCTGACATTGCCGGCTGCCTTGCCCTGACCGCGGCAACCTCTTTTCTCTGGAAGTCCAGGTTCCTGACCCGCGAACCGGTGATAAGCGGAATATCCGTCGGCGCCTGCCTGTGGTTGGCGTTCATGCTGCGCCGCTGGTACGCCTATGCCGCCGTAGGGATCACCGTTTCAGCGGCATTCCTGGGTTTGCTGCAGATCGCAAGGGAGCGGGATTTGCCGGCCTTGCGCAGCGCGGTTCTGGGGGGCGCGTGTGCGATTTTCCTTATTGCCGCGACGGCGTTGAACTTCCAGCTGCCGTTGATCGCCAAGATTCTGCAAACCAGTTACGCCGACCTTTACAGCGGATACAAGACCACCTTTGTCACCCAGCTCGGCGACGTCGGATCCCGGCTCAGCTATCTGAACTGGGCGCTGATTGTAGTGGGCCTCTACGTCTCGGTCGTGCGCCGCAACAGATTTGCCGTGTTCTGTGCCATGGCCTCTGTGCTTACCTTCCTGGCTTTCATCCGGACGCAGGACCCGGAACGTCATCATTCCTTGCCGATGTTTCTTTGGCTGTTTCCCGCCTATGCCCAGGCGATCGTTTCAATGGTCGCCGTGCCGGGACTGAAATCACGATGGTTGACCGCCGCCATGGCGGTTGTGGCCGGATTTGCTTTTTTGGGCACGTTTTTTCCAGCTGGCCGTCAGGTGTTGTCTCCGGTGGGCTTCGTCTTCGCCGGGGAAGCCACGCTTCCACTTCGCCTCGACAATCTTCCCGAATACAGGCGCCTGATCGATGACCTCGTCGCCAGAATGAGACCGGAGGACCGTTTTTCGGTATTTGCGTCGGGTCCTGTGATGAGCGACGCCCTGTTGTTCGGCATGAAGCGGGACCTTGTTGCCCATGTCGGATGGATTTGCCAGGTGGACAGTCGTGACCGGTTCCGACCGGACGCCTTGAAATCCAGATATGTTGTCGTGACCGACCGGCCGGTTACTCATCTGCAACCGGGCGCGCAGATCTGCGTCACGATCCCGAACCAGTATATTCTTGACGGCAAGGGCATCGGTGCCGCATACCGGCGCATTGCGCAGTACCGATTGTCCGGCGGTGTCGCCGGCTATCTCTACGAACAGGTACGCCCGGTCAGCAAGGCCGAGGTCGATGCCCTTTATGTTGAATTCAGGAAGAAGTATCCAGACTGGGCGGTGCCTGAATGGTGACGGCGACGGGATTGACGCCACCGCCTCAACACGGGCAGTAGACGACGATGTTCAATCTGCTTCTCGTGGTCGTCGGTGGCGGCATCGGCGCCGGCATCCGCCATCTCGCCAATATGGGTGCGCTGCGTCTCGTCGGCCCCAATTATCCCTGGGGTACGATGGCGATCAACATCGTCGGCTCCTTTGCCATGGGCCTGTTCATCGCCGTCCTGGCGCGCCGCGGCGGGTCGAACGAAGTCAGGCTGTTCGTCGCCACCGGCATCTTTGGCGGCTTCACGACTTTTTCCGCCTTTTCGCTCGATTTCGCGACGCTGTGGGAGCGCGGGGCCACGCTGCCGGCTTTCGGATATGCGCTGGCCAGCGTCATTGGCGCGATCATCGCCCTGTTTTTGGGTCTTTGGCTCGCAAGAAGCCTGCCTTAATGCTATTGCCGCGCCAAGCGCAGGCTGAGCCCTGCTTTGGAAACGGGTAAGCGAAGAAAAAATGGCAGGCGTTGAACAGATCACGGTGGAGGCCGGCGAGGCGGGCATGCGGCTCGATCGCTGGTTCAAGACCCATTTCCCGGGCCTTGGTTTCGGCCATCTGCAGAAGCTGCTACGCTCCGGCCAGATCCGCGTCGATGGCGGTCGCGTCAAGGCCGACAGCCGCGTCGAGCCTGGCCAGGTGGTGCGTATCCCGCCACTCGAGGTCGACAAGAAGGGCGAGAGCGCGCTGACTGGCCATTCGATCCGCAACCAGGGCGATGCCGACGTCCTGGCCAAAATGCTGATCCACGAGGACCCAAAGGTTTTCGTCTTCAACAAACCGGCGGGCCTTGCGGTGCAGGGTGGCTCGGGCGTCACCCGCAATGTCGACGACATGCTGGAAGCCTGGCGCAACCAGAAGGGCGAGAAGCCGCGGCTGGTCCACCGGCTCGACCGCGACACGTCGGGTGTGCTGGTCGTTGCCCGCACGAGACTGGCCGCAATGAAGCTGTCTGAAGCGTTCCGTGCCCGCGAAACGAAGAAGACCTACTGGGCCCTGGTCAAGGGCGTGCCGCCGAAGCGCGAGGACAAGATCTCGACCTGGCTGATCAAGGAGCCGACCGAGGACGGCGACCGTGTGCGGGTCGCCGCGCATGGCGAAAAAGGCGCCGACCACGCCGTGTCCTACTACCGTATCATCGAGCAGGCGGCGCAGACCATGACGTGGCTGGAAATGGAACCCTATACGGGCCGCACCCACCAGCTTCGCGTGCATGCCGCCTATATCGGCTGCCCCATCATCGGCGACCCGAAATATTTCGAGGCCGATACCAACTGGGATTTTCCCGGCGGCATCCAGAACCGCCTGCATCTGCATGCGCGCCGCATCATCATTCCGCATCCCGACAAGGGCGTCATCGACGTCACCGCGCCGATGCCGCCGCATATGCGCCAGAGCTGGAACCTGATCGGCTTCGACGACGCCAGCGCGGAGGATTGATCTTGAGCGGCGCCACCGACGCGCTCGATCGGCGCGACGCAGTCGACATGGCCGCCGCCGCCATCATGGTCGGCCTGACCTTTTCCTGGGGCCTGAACTACGTCGCCGCCAAAATCTCCTATGCCGGCTACGACCCCGTCTTCCTGTCGATCGCGCGCTCGATCATTGGCGGCTTCTGCGTCTTCCTCTGGTGCCGCTGGCGCGGCATCGCGCTGTTTACGCGCGATGGCACATTGCTCGCCGGCATTGCCGTGGGCGTGCTTTTCGGCATCGAATTCCTCTGCCTCTATGTCGGCCTGGAGCATACGACCGTTGCCCGCAACACGCTGCTGGTCAATTCAATGCCGTTCTGGATGCTGATTGGCGGTCACTTCCTGCTCGGTGAACAGATCACCATGCGCAAGTTCCTCGGCCTGCTGCTGGCCTTCGCCGGCCTTGCCGCGGTCTTTTCCGACAAGCTTGGCGGCGGTGGGGACATGCTGTTCGGCGATCTGCTCAGTCTCGGCTCCGGGTTTTTCTGGGCCTTGACCAACATCCTCATCAAACGGTCGAAACTGGTCGAGGCGAGCGCCGAGAAGCTGCTGCTCTATCAACTCGCCGGCGCGGCGATCGTCGGCATATTGGTGCTGCCTCTTGCCGGCTCGCCAGTGCGTGATCCGTCCTTGTTGCCGACATTGGCGCTGCTTTTCCAGGCGATCTATATCGTCGCCTTCACCTATGTCCTGTGGTTCTGGCTGCTGCGCCGCTATCCGGCCTCCGGCCTGTCCAGCTTCACCTTCCTGTCGCCGGTTTTCGGTGTCTTGTGCGGCGCGATCATCTTGAACGAGCCGCTGACCATTCGCATTTTTCTGGCACTTGGCTTGATTGCTGCGGGCCTGATCATCGTCAACCGGCCGGCGCGCAAGCTGACCCCGGTGTGAGGGAGATTTTTCATGCGTGACATCCTCAATGACCTCGAAGCGGGCAAGTATCTTTCCGATCCGGATCCGGTGCGTCGCGCCCAGATCCAGATGAAGACACCGCTGCCCAAGCGCTTCTACAAAACCGCTTCGGTTGCGCCGATGGAGGGAGGTTTCGCCGTGCATCTCGACGGCAAGCCGGTGCGCACGCCGGGCAAGGCGCTGCTGGCGCTGCCGACCGAGGCGGCGGCAGTGCTGGTTGCCGACGAATTCGCGGAACAGGGCGAGACGATCAATCCGGTGACGATGCCGGTGATGCGCCTGGTCAACACCGCCATCGACGGCGTTGCCAGCGATCCGCAGGCGGTGCTCGAAGACATACTGCGTTTTGCTTCGTCCGATTTGCTCTGTTACCGCGCCGACGCCCCCCAAGGGCTGGTCGAGCGGCAGAACGAGCAGTGGGATCCGGTCATCGACTGGGCGCGCACTGCATTGGGGGCTCGCTTCAACCTTGCCGAGGGGATCATCCATGTCGAGCAACCGCGCGAGACGATCGCCGTTCTGGGCAGCCATCTCAATCAGCGCGCCGAGCCGCTGCGGCTGGCCGCCATCCACCTCATGACCTCGCTGACCGGTTCGGCGCTGCTCGCGCTGGCGGTCGATTTCGGCGAGCTCGATGCCGAGGCTGCCTGGGCCGCCGGCCATGTCGACGAGGACTGGCAGATCGAACATTGGGGGCAGGACGCCGAAGCGGTCGCCCGACGCGCCGCCCGCAAGCGCGACATGATGTCCGCTGTCGGCCTTCTCGAAGCGCTCAAGGTCTGACCCCAAAGCTATTGCCGCACCGCACCTAATACCAAAGTCATAATCCCATCGTCGCTCTGCCGTCGGCGGGCGCTTTCTGTCATTTTTCCCGTGATAGCCGGGCATTTCCGAGTCCGCGTTCGGAGGAGAGCGCGAACATTGGCGCCCGGCATCGAGGACAGGGTCTCACGGGAGGACAACTCAATGGCAATGGCATCAACAGCCGGCGGAACGAGCCGCGGCATGACGCGGGAAGAGAAGAAGGTCATCTTCGCTTCCTCGCTCGGCACCGTTTTCGAATGGTACGATTTCTATCTCTACGGTTCATTGGCGGCCTTCATTGGCTCGACCTTTTTCAGTCCGACCATTCCGGAGGCGACGCGCAACATCTTCGCGCTGCTGGCCTTCGCCGCTGGTTTTCTCGTCCGCCCGTTCGGCGCCCTGGTGTTTGGCCGTATCGGTGATCTCGTCGGTCGCAAATATACTTTCCTCGTCACCATGACGATCATGGGTCTGTCGACCTTCCTCGTCGGTTTGCTGCCCGGTTATGCGACCTTGGGTATCGCGGCTCCAGTGATCCTGATCGGCCTGCGCATGTTGCAGGGCCTGGCCCTCGGCGGCGAATATGGCGGTGCGGCGACCTATGTCGCGGAGCACGCGCCTGACGACCGTCGGGGCTTCTACACGTCGTGGATCCAGACGACGGCGACACTTGGCCTGTTCCTGTCGCTGATCGTCATTCTGATTGTTCAGGCCTCCCTGAGCAAGGAAACCTACGCCTCTTGGGGCTGGCGCATTCCTTTTATCGTCTCCTTCGTGCTGCTCGCCGTCTCGATCTGGATTCGACTGTCTCTCTCGGAGTCTCCGACCTTCCAGAAGATGAAAGACGAAGGGAAGGGCTCGAAGGCACCGCTTTCGGAAGCCTTCGGCCAGTGGAAGAATGCCAAGATCGCACTGCTGGCACTGCTTGGCCTCACTGCCGGCCAGGCCGTGGTCTGGTACAATGGCCAGTTCTATGCGCTGTTCTTCCTGCAGAACGTGCTGAAGGTCGACGCGCAGTCGGTCAACATCATGATCGCCATCGCGCTGGCACTCGGCTCGATCTTCTTCGTCGTGTTCGGCTGGCTCTCCGACAAGATCGGCCGCAAGCCGATCATCATGGCAGGCCTTGCATTGGCCATCGTCTGCACCTTCCCGCTGTTCAAGGCGTTGACCTGGGCCGCCAATCCGGCGCTCGCCACCGCGCAGCAGAATACAAGGGCGACGGTCACTGCCGCACCCGGCGACTGCAAGTTCCAGTTCAACCCGGTCGGCACCGCCAAGTTCACGACGTCATGCGACATCGCCACTTCGTTCCTGACCAAGAACTCGGTTCCCTTTGACGTGGTGTCGACCGCCGCGGCCGGAACGGCTGCGTCGGTCAAGATCGGCAACGAGACGGTGGCGTCCTACGATGCGGTCGCCGCTGGCGATCAGGCCAAGGCCAAGGACGCCGCCTTCGTCAAGGCCGTCAACATGTCGCTTAAGGATGGCGGGTATCCGCTGAAGCGTGCGGCGATCAAGGTGGCGGACCAGAAGCTCGACGCCTTCATCGCCGCCAATCCTGAACTCAAGCTCGACGCGGCTGCAATTCGCGGCGGCGAAAAAATCGCGGTGCCGACCGATCAGGCCGTCAAGGACAAGTTGGTGACGTCAGAGGAGGCCGCTGGCGCGCCAGAGATCACCGCCTACAACATACCAGGCGGCGGTGCCTTCGCCATGTTTGCCGATCCGGCCGCCGTGAACTGGCCGATGACGATCGGCATCCTGTTCATCCTGGTGCTGTTCGTGACCATGGTTTACGGGCCGATCGCGGCGATCCTGGTCGAGATGTTCCCGACCCGCATTCGCTACACCGGCATGTCGCTGCCCTATCATATCGGCAATGGCTGGTTCGGTGGTCTGTTGCCGGCAACAGTCTTCGCGCTCAGCGCCTACAGGGGCGACATCTATTTTGGCCTTTGGTATCCGGTGGTGATCGCGGCAATGTCGCTGATCATCGGCATGATCTTCGTCAAGGATACGCTTGGCACCGATCTGCACGCCAAGGATTAGCCTAGCCCTCATTGGCCAACAGAAAGCCCGGCGTGATCGCTCACGCCGGGCTTTTCCGTGTCTGGGACTTGAAGAAGTGGATCAGCCCTTCGGCTGTGTTTCTTCTTCGATGGCCGCCTCGTGATACCAGCCGTCAAAATCGGCGTGCGTGTAACGCAACGAGGCGATCTCTGCCGCGAATTTCGCCTTAGCGCCTAAATTTGAGGCAGATTTGCGCGCTGCCAGGGGGAACATCAGAATTTTTGCCGACGGACGGGAGGGGACGACTTCCATGGGCGGTCTCCTTTCTTTTTCAGGAGCTTGTCGATTCAGCTTTCCTACAACATAGGTCTTGCGAGTCATTTAGGCAATATGCCTACGAAAAGATCATTACTTGCCTAATATTTATGCATAATTCTGGTTTGACCGATATGGGCCCAGTGATGAGGCGGCTCAGAAAATTCAAGGCGATATCTCTGCCATTTTGCCGCACCCGCCGAAGTCGGAGTGGCACACGAATTGCATTTTAGGGATCGGCAGCGCCGGCTGCCGACGGCAGACGCGTGTCGACGCCGTTTGGTGTTCGGTGAACAAGCAACGAGAGGCTAGAATGACGAAATACAAGCTCGAGTACATTTGGCTCGATGGTTACACCCCGGTCCCCAACCTTCGCGGCAAGACGCAGATCAAGGAGTTCGCCGAATTCCCGACGCTCGAACAGCTACCGCTGTGGGGCTTCGACGGTTCCTCGACCATGCAGGCCGAAGGTCGCAGCTCCGATTGCGTGTTGAAGCCGGTGGCGCTTTACCCGGATCCGGCCCGCACTAACGGCATTCTCGTCATGTGCGAGGTCATGATGCCCGACGGCGTCACCCCGCATGAATCGAACAGCCGCGCGACTATCCTCGACGACGAGGACGCCTGGTTCGGCTTCGAGCAGGAGTATTTCTTCTACAAGGACGGTCGTCCGCTCGGCTTCCCGGAGAGCGGTTATCCCGCGCCGCAGGGCCCGTACTACACCGGCGTCGGCTACAAGAACGTCGGCGACGTCGCGCGCAAGATCGTCGAAGAGCATCTCGACCAGTGCCTCGCGGCCGGCATCAACCATGAAGGCATCAACGCCGAAGTGGCCAAGGGCCAGTGGGAATTCCAGATTTTCGGCAAGGGCTCCAAGAAGGCCGCCGACCAGATCTGGATGGCGCGCTACCTGCTCCTGCGTCTGACCGAGGCATACGGCATCGACATCGAGTTCCACTGCAAGCCGCTCGGCGACACCGACTGGAACGGCTCGGGCATGCACTGCAACTTCTCGACCAAGTTCATGCGCGAAGTCGGCGGCAAGGCCTATTTCGAGGCCCTGATGGCGCAGTTCGACAAGAACCTGATGGACCACATCGCCGTCTACGGCCCGGACAACGACAAGCGCCTGACCGGCAAGCACGAGACCGCGCCGTGGAACAAGTTCAGCTACGGCGTCGCCGACCGTGGCGCCTCGATCCGCGTGCCGCATTCCTTCGTCAAAAACGACTACAAGGGCTATCTCGAAGACCGTCGTCCGAACTCGCAGGGCGACCCCTACCAGATCGCTTCGCAGGTGCTGAAGACGATCTCGCAGGTTGCAACCGACGCGAAGGTCTCGGCGGCTGCCTGATTCTGTTCGCGGCGTGGATCGCAAGGTCTTCGCTGCGACCAGGCTGTGCAACAAAAAAGCCCTGGCGGAAAAACGCCAGGGCTTTTTTGTTTTTGGGAGGTGGGTCGGTCGTTCTCAGCCGGCGACAGCTCCACGCGCCTTGAGCGCTGCCAGCATCTGGGCACGCGGCAAAGCAGGGCTGCGGTTGCCGTCGCGGCCGGTCATGTCATCGTTGGCGATCAGCGCGTTGAGCACCGCCTCCTCGGTCGCCTGCACGACGGCTGCATAGAAATCGTCCATGCGTCCCCATGGGATGAAGTTCATGTGGCTGTAGCTCTCTTCGCAGGCCGATCCTTGGGGAAAGCGGCCGTTGAGCGCATCGCGGTTGGCGGTGGAGAAGCTGAGAAAAATGTCACCGGAGAAATGCGAGCCAGTGGTGCCCGTTCGTGCCAGGCCGAGCGGCATGCGCCGGGCCAACGCCTTGCATTGGCCGGGCAGTAGCGGTGCATCGGTGGCGACGATGCCGATGCAGGAGCCGGCGCCGGTTGGGCCGCCGCTGAAGTACGCTTCCATCGGGTTGTCGTCTGCCAGGTGCTCGCCGAGCGGCACGCCGGCGATGGTGAGTTCGCGGCGCGAACCGAAATTGGCCTGAAGGAAGACGCCGACCGTATAGGAGCGATGGCCGTAATCGACGATCCGCGAGGCCGTGCCGGAGCCGCCCTTGAAGGCATAGCAGTTCATGCCGGTGCCACCGCCTACCGAGCCTTCCTCGATGCGTCCGCTCGCCGCATTGTCGATCGCGGCGATGGCGTGGTCGACCGTGACATGCGAGCCGTTGATGTCGTTGAGATAGCCATCCCAGGTTTCGGCCACTACCGGCAGCAGCCACTGGTTGGCGACATCGGGCTTGTGGCGCGCCACCCAGTCGATGACGCCGCGATGACAGGGACCGACCGCATGGGTGTTGGTGATAAGTATTGGCAGGCTGATGCTGCCGGCCTCCTCGATCCACGACGCGCCGGTCATCTCGCCATTGCCGTTGAAGGAATGATAGCCGGCCGCGCAGGCAATCCCGACACCGTCACGGCCGAATGGCAGGATGGCCGTCACGCCGGTGCGCACCGGCCCCTGTCCAAGGCTAAGTGCGCCTTCGCCCTTGATGATCGTGGAATAGCCGACCACGACACCGTCGACATCGGTGATGGCATTGGCGGGACCGGGCGTGCCTTGCAGGGGAATGGCGAGCGCGCGCGCTCGCGCCTTGCCGGCTGGCGTGGTGGTGTGGGTCGGCATTTGGTCCATGCTTGGGGTTTGCTCCGTTGATGTAAGCCGGCTCAGCGAAGGCTGCAGCCGGTCGCAAGCTCGGCATAGCTGGTCAGGATGGCTAGCGCCGAAACCTGATCGACGGCGGGCACGACGTTGACGAGATGCAGCCCCAGCCCGTCCTCGAGCACCACCAGGCTGCGCGCGATCGTCTCGCTGGTCGCCTGCAGCTTGAAGATGCCGGTGGCCGCACCCGCTTCCAGGATGCCGACATAGATCGACACCTGCCGCTCGAACAAAGTGATGTGGCGGGCGGCATAGCTCGCATCCGAGCGCGAATAGGCGCCGAGCTCGAGCAGCAGCCGGCAGAGCTGGTCGTCGGCGTCGGTCGGCAGCCCGCTCTCGATCATCGTTTTCAGCCGCAGCCGCGGATCGGCGATCTCGGCGACCGACGCCGCGCGTATCGTGCAGAACCGCTCGACGGCCTTGCGCTGCACATCGTCCAGCAGGTCCTTGAGGCCGGGATAGTAGTAGAGCAGGGCGCTCGAACTCATCCCTGCCTCATTGGCGACGTCGCGCAACGTGACGTCGGCAAGGCCGCGCTTGGCGATCATCGATTCCGCCGCCGCGACGAGGGTGAGGCGGCGATCGGTCTGGGTTTTGGGTCGTCCCATTTCTGTTTCCTGAATTTGATTCAGTTTAAAACTGGCATGCAAAATTTTGCAAGCACCATAGTGTCATATTCATTGACGATATCTGACTCCATCGATAGGTTCCGCAGCGGAGGATAATTTTTATCATATTAAAAAAAGGGGAGGACGATGTCTACAAACGAAGCAACAACAGGGGCGGTCGACAAGGCCGCGCCAGCCGCCAAGGGACTGGACCGGGCGCTCAATGCGCTGGGCACGCTGATGATCGTGCTCTCAGCGGTGACGCCGGCATCATCGGTGTTCATCATTGTGCCGGGCGTCATTGCGCTCGCCGGCACTGGCTCATTCCTCAGTTTCGTCATTGCCGCGGTCATCGGGCTGTTCATGGCCTTCGTCTATGCCGAATTGTCGTCGGCCTACCCGATGGCCGGTGGCGAATACACCATGATCGGCCGCACGCTTGGCCGCTTCTGGGGCTTCGTCACGCTGGTGCTGGTGTTCGTCTCGATCGTCCTGATCGTCGCCGTCATCGCGCTCGGCGTCGGCACCTATCTCGGGGTTCTCATCCCCAATCTCAGCCCGCAATGGGTCGGCGTGGTGACGATCGCGCTGGCCGGCACGGTCGCGGCCATGCGCATCAAGCTCAACGCTTTCGTCACCGGCATCTTCCTCGGCATCGAAATGCTGGCGCTGCTGATCCTGACCGGTCTTGGCTTCGCTCATGTCGAGCGGCCGCTGTCGAGCCTGTTCACCTCACCGCAATTGCTCGATGCCACCAACACGCTGGTCCCGGCGTCGGCTGGAATCATCCTCGCGGCCACCGCCGTTTCGCTCTTTGCCTATAATGGCTATGGCGCGGCCGCCTATTTCGGCGAGGAGACGCAGGACGCCAAACACAACATCGGCAAGGTCGTGGTTTGGGCGCTGCTGATCACGGTCGCCGCGGAGCTCATTCCGCTGACCGCAGTGCTGCTCGGCTCGCCGGATCTGGCCGGCCTGCTCGCCGCGCCGCAGAAGATCGAGTACTTCCTCGAGGCGCGCGGCGGCCATGCGCTGACGGTGCTGATCAGTCTCGCCATCGCCGTCGCCATCTTCAACGCCGTCATCGCCATCATCCTGCAGGCGGCGCGGCTGCTGTTCAGCTCCGGCCGCGACAAGACCTGGTTCGGTCCGATCAATGCCGCGGTCGCCTCCGTCCATGGCAGCTACGCGTCGCCCTGGATCGCCACCATCGTCGTGTCGGTGCTGGCGGCGGTCGCCTGCTTCATCGACATCAACCTCTTGCTGGTGGTCAGCGGCACGTCGCTGGTGGTGATCTACGCGCTTCTGTGCGTGGCGGTGTTTGCCGGGCGCCGCAACGGCACCACGGCCGGAGGACATTATCGCATGCCCTTGTTTCCGGTGCCGGCCATCCTTGCCTTCGTGGCGCTGGTCTATGTTGCCTACCAGAATCTGCTCGACGTCGCCTTCGGGCGTCCGAGCCTGATCGCGACGCTGCTGATCATGGTCGTGGCGGCGATCTATTATGTGCTGGTGCTCGCCAGGCGAACGGACTGGAACCTTCACGGCCCCGACGAACTTGCCGGATAGGTGTCACTCCGACGCCCTGTCCTTGCGAGAACCCCGGCCTTCGCCGGGGTTCCTTTTTGCCGTGCCGACCGGCGGAGCGAAATACCCCCAAAAAAAGTCAGGTTGAAAAGGACCGGGCAA
Source organism: Mesorhizobium sp. 43Arga (assembly GCF_053714255.1). Classification (NCBI taxonomy): domain Bacteria; kingdom Pseudomonadati; phylum Pseudomonadota; class Alphaproteobacteria; order Hyphomicrobiales; family Phyllobacteriaceae; genus Mesorhizobium; species Mesorhizobium sp. 43Arga. Next base: position 339,703 of record NZ_JBSKBO010000003.1, on the reverse strand, counting down.
ATTCGCGGGATGGAGAGGCTTTTGGCTGACGCTACTTGCCGCCACTGGTGTCATGTACTCTCGACTTCGTCGAAAAAGCCCGGAAAACGGCCTGTTTCAGCTTATCCGTACTCCAACGATCCTCTCTATAAGCCTCTGTTCATACATCGAAATCCGCGATTCATGCTCTCGTCCGTCGACGTTGACAGATCACGTCACGGCATGCGTATTCGTGGCCATGGGGTTACGCCAAAGCGATGCTGTTCGAACGGGGCGGGGTTTCTTGAACGACGGCATTGGCGGGGGCGCCGGACGAGCGGGCATTGCAGCCTGAGGCAGTGCGCCGCTCGCTCCTGGCGTTCGATTGCGCGCTCGAAACGGCCACCCACCAGCCTTCATTTGCGGTTTCCGCCGGCGGCCACAGAGTCTGGCAAGCCGCGCCATCAAACGATCCTTTAGAACCGAATAGAGAATGCTCGCGCTTGCGTGGCTAACCACACGCGGGCTCATCGATGCGCATTTGACGACAGCAAAAAGCCCTTGAAGGCGGAAATCCTTCAAGGGCTTTTTCAACGCTCTCTGTACGGGTTCTTATACCGAATAGTACATGTCGTATTCGACCGGATGCGGGGTCATTTCGAAGCGCATCACCTCGGCCATCTTTAGTTCGATGTAGCTGTCGATCTGGTCGTCGTCGAAGACGCCGCCGGCCTTCAGGAAGCCGCGATCCTTGTCGAGGCTCTGGAGGGCTTCACGCAGCGAGCCGCAGACGGTCGGGATCTTCTTCAGCTCCTTCGGCGGCAGGTCGTAGAGGTCTTTGTCCATCGGCTGTCCCGGGTGGATCTTGTTCTTGATGCCGTCGAGGCCGGCCATCAGCATGGCGGCGAAGGCGAGGTAGGGGTTCGCGCCCGGATCGGGGAAGCGGACCTCGACGCGCTTGGCCTTCGGCGACGAGCCGAACGGGATGCGGCAGGAGGCCGAACGGTTGCGCGCCGAGTAGGCGAGCAGCACCGGCGCTTCATAGCCGGGCACCAGGCGCTTGTACGAGTTGGTCAGCGGGTTGGTGAACGCGTTGATCGCCTTGGCATGCTTGATGATGCCGCCGATGTAGAACAGGCAGCTTTCCGACAGGCCGGCATATTCATTGCCGGCGAAGGTCGGCTTCCCGCCCTTCCAGATCGACTGGTGGACGTGCATGCCCGAGCCATTGTCACCGAAGACGGGCTTCGGCATGAAGGTGGCCGTCTTGCCATAGGCGTTGGCGACCTGGTGCACGACATACTTGTAGATCAGCATCTTGTCGGCGTTGCGGACCAGCGTGTCGAACTTGATGCCGAGTTCGTGTTGCGCGGCGGCGACTTCGTGGTGGTGCTTTTCGACGCGCACGCCCATTTCTGCGAGCACGGTCAGCATCTCGGAGCGCATGTCCTGCGCGCTGTCGATCGGCGGCACCGGGAAATAGCCGCCCTTGATGCGCGGGCGGTGGCCGAGATTGCCGGTCTCGTAGTCGGTGTCGTCGTTGGACGGCAGTTCGGTGGAGTCGAGCCTGAAGCCGGTGTTGTAGGGGTCGGCCTTGTACTTGACGTCATCGAACACGAAGAACTCGGCTTCCGGGCCGACGAAGATCTGGTCGCCGATGCCTTCCGACTTCATGTAGGCCTCGGCCTTCTTGGCCGTGCCGCGCGGATCGCGGTTGTAGGATTCGCCCGAAACCGGATCGAGGATGTCGCACAGGATGACCATGGTCGACTGCGCGAAGAACGGGTCCATGTGGACCGTGTCCGGGTCGGGCATCAGCACCATGTCGGACTCGTTGATGGCCTTCCAGCCGGCAATCGAGGAACCGTCGAACATGACGCCGTCGGCGAACATGTCTTCCTCGACCTCGACGACATCCATCGTTACGTGCTGCAGCTTGCCCTTCGGGTCGGTGAAGCGCAGGTCGACGAATTTCACGTCGTTGTCCTTGATCTGCTTCATGATGTCTTTGGCTGTCGTCATGTCATGTATCCCTGTTTGATGACGTTTTTTGATGGATGACGTTTTTTGGAGGATGGCCGCGTTAGACCGCGTCCATTCCGGTCTCACCGGTGCGGATGCGCACGACTTCCTCGATGTTGGAGACGAAGATCTTGCCGTCGCCGATACGGCCGGTCTGGGCCGCTTTGCGGATGGCCTCGATGGCACCTTCGACCGCATCGTCGCCGAGCACGACCTCGATCTTTACCTTGGGCAGAAAATCGACGACATATTCGGCGCCGCGGTAGAGTTCGGTATGGCCTTTCTGACGTCCGAAGCCCTTGGCCTCGGTCACGGTGATGCCTTGCAGTCCGGCCTCCTGAAGCGCTTCCTTCACTTCGTCCAGCTTGAATGGCTTGATGATCGCTTCGATCTTTTTCATGTAAAAAGTGGCCTCCACTGCCAAAAAAACGGGTTGTGAGCCCCCGCTTGCGCCTCCATCAAGCACGAACTGTGCCAGATAGCGGGATTCGAAGCGGTTTCATACGATTTCCAAGTCACGTCACGCCGAGGTGCAAATTCGCGTCATTCGATGCATCGGATGCGGCATGAGTTGCCGAAGCTTACACAGTGCCAGCTCTCGCGTTAGCATAATAATTAAGCAGATCGCCCATTGAATGGGCATCTTCGCGCCTTGATACCCCTCCCAGCGACATGGCCGCAGCCGATGATGAACTCCTCCCGTTTGCTTCGGCTCGAAAACTGGACAATGCTTGATCGAATGCGGATCGGCAATCCATGAGCGATGAACTTCTTACCTCCGCCGAAATGGGCGAGGCGGATCGGCTGGCGATTGCCGCGGGCCCGGTCGATGGCATCGGCCTGATGCGCCGCGCCGGCGAGGCGGTCGCGGCCGAAGTTCTCAGGCGTTACCCCTCAGCGACACATGTCCATGTGCTGTGTGGTCCCGGCAACAATGGTGGCGACGGCTATGTCGTTGCCCGCATCCTGGCCGGCAGCGGCGTCGCCACTACGGTCTGGGCGGCCGGTGCGCCGAGGCCGCAAAGCGACGCGGCACTCGCCGCGGCTGAATGCCCGATCGTGCCCCGGCCGCTGCCGGGTTTCGAAGCCGAGCGCGGCTCGATCGTGGTCGACGCGCTCTACGGGGCAGGGCTGTCCAAGCCGCTGTTGGGCGACGCCGCCAGGGCGGTCGATATCACCACCAACGGGCGTTTGCCGGTTGTCGCGGTCGATCTGCCCTCAGGTGTTTCCGGCGACAGCGGCAGAGTTTTGGGCGTGGCATTTACCGCAGCCGTCACCGTGACCTTCGCACGCAAGAAGCCAGGCCATCTGCTCCTGCCGGGCCGGGAGCGATGCGGCGAGATCGTACTCGCCGATATCGGCATTGGCGACGACATCATCGCAGGGCTCCAGCCCCGGACATTCGAGAACAGGCCGGCAAATTGGCTGCGCGATTTCCCGGTTCCGGCTGTCGACGCACACAAGTACAAGCGCGGCCATGTCGGCGTCTTTTCCGGCGGGCCGAGCGCCACCGGCGCGGCGCGGCTGTCGGCGCTTGCCGCGGCCCGAAGCGGGGCAGGGGCGGTGACCGTGCTGTCGCCGGGCAACGCCATGCAGATCAACGCCGGCCATCTGACCTCGATCATGCTGCGCAAGACCGATGATGTCGCGGACATCAGGGAATTTGTCGGCGAACGCCGGCCTTCGGCCTTCGTTCTTGGCCCCGGCTTTGGCGTCGGCGAAAAAACACGGACCTTTGGGCTCACACTCCTCGCCTCCGGACAACCTCAAGATACTGCCACACAGGTCGATGGCCTTGTTTTCGATGCCGACGCGATCACCACGTTTCGCGATGCGCCGGAAATCTTGTTCGAAGCGGCGGGCAGGCCGAATGCACCGGCCCTGGTGATGACCCCGCACGAAGGGGAGTTCGCGAGACTGTTTCCCGACATTGCTGGTGACGACGCCTCGTCCAAGCTCGACAAGGCGCGCGCGGCGGCCGCACGTGCCAATGCCGTTATCGTCTACAAGGGCGCCGACACGGTGATCGCCGCGCCCGACGTCCGGGCGGCGATCAATTCCAGTGGCGCGGCCTGGCTTGCCACTGCCGGTTCGGGCGACGTGCTGTCGGGCATCACCGCCGGACTGCTGGCGCAAGCCATGCCGCCGTTCGAAGCGGCCTGCGCGGCGGTGTGGATCCATGCCGAGGCCGGCAGCCGGTTCGGTGCGGGGCTGATTGCCGAGGATCTGCCGCTGGCGCTGGTGCCCGTGTTGAGCGAACTGGTCGAAGCACGTCGCAAGGTGCCCGGCGAATGAAGCGTTTCGCGCTCGCCGTCGCCGCCGTCATTGCACTGTTTGCATCGCATGGCGTGCGCGCCGAGCAGCCGGTGACCATCGTCGACGATCCGGCGGTTCTCGCCGCCCTCGATGCCAAGGGTTTTGGCTTCGCCGGCATTTTCAGCGCCGATGGCGAGGGCAACCTGAAGACGCTCTATGACAAGGCGCCGGCCTACCATGCGATCGTCGATACGGTGGCATCAGACATTGCCACGCTGCGCGCTGAGATGAAGACCGGCGGGCGTACGCTTTACGAGGTGACCGACGCCAATGTCGGCCGCATCATGGATATGCGCTGGCTGACGACGGAGGCGGCGCACTTCCACCTGGTCGGCATCGTCAACCGGCTCGACCGGCGTGATTTCGCTGCCTTGGAAGGTGACAAGAGCTGCGGCGAGGTGCGCTTCATCTATCGCCTGGCCTACAGTTTCAAGAAGGACGGCAAGGTCCTGGCCTCGCGGCTGCCGTTCAACTTCAACGCCGTCTATCGTGCGGCACCCGATGCCGATGGCGGCTGCGTAGGTGTTGCCGGACGTTGGATGCCGCAGTTGGATGAGAGCGTCGATGCCGGCTGGCTGACCGGCGGGCCGCTGGAGCGGGCCGTCCTTCGCACCGCCTGCCACATGGAGCGATGCCGGCGAAATCGACTACGCGCCAGCCGAAATGGCGATGCCGTGCCTAATGCCGGAGGATGCTTCACGCTTCGGCGCGACCTGGCAATGCGGTGGCGGCACGGTCTGCACGCCGCTGGCGACCGCATCAGGCGTGCGCACCACTCTGGCGCAGTGTCTGTTGCCCAAGGACAGTGAAAAGATGTTTTCCGGCCATCCCTGCCTGACCAGGTCGATCGCCAGCAACCCATCGCAGCCTTTCAACGATCGCTACAAGATATCAGGCCAGTTCGCCGCCTTCGCGCCGGGGATTTCGCGGACCGGCTATACCTGCCGGCCACCGAAGATCGGCGTACCGGCGGGCATCGCCTATCGCGCCTGCGACGACAAGGATCGCAACTTTGCTGCCTTCAACAAGGGCAAGCCGATACCGAATGAAATCTGCGGGCTGGTCGGCGGCAAGAAATTCGACACTTGCGTAGCGACCAACAATTTCGACCAGTGCCTCGGCGGCGCGGTCAATCGCGGCAACCGACCGGCCTGCTCGGCCGATCATTTCTGTCGCGAGGACTATATGTGCCAGTCGCTGCCGCCGGACATGCCGGGCGCCGCCAAGGTGAAAGGTATCGGCTTCTGCTCGCCGACCTATTTCATCTTCCAGATGCGCATCGACAACCACGCGACACCGTGGACGAGCGCTACCAGCGAGCCCAACGACGCGGGGTTCGGCGCGGCCGGGGAGGAATGAGCGTTCGGCGGCTATCGCTGGCAGAGACCCATCGGTCGCCTCACAGCGGAATGTTGTCGTGCTTCTTCCAGGGGTTCTGCATGTCCTTGTTGCGCAGCATCCGCAGCGCCCGGGCGACACGGCGGCGGGTCGAGTGCGGCATGATCACCTCATCGACATAGCCGCGTTCGGCGGCGACGAAGGGCGACAGGAACCGATCCTCGTAAGTCTTTGTATGGGCTGCGATCTTTTCCGCGTCGCCAATGTCCTTGCGGTAGATGATCTCGACCGCGCCCCTGGCGCCCATGACGGCGATCTGCGCTGTCGGCCAGGCATAGTTCATGTCGCCGCGCAGATGCTTTGACGCCATCACGTCATAGGCCCCGCCATAGGCCTTTCTGGTGATGACGGTGATCTTCGGCACGGTCGCCTCGGCATAGGCGAAGAGCAGCTTGGCACCGTGCTTGATCAGCCCGCCATATTCCTGCGCGGTGCCGGGCAGGAAGCCTGGAACATCGACGAAGGTGACGATCGGGATCGAAAAACAGTCGCAGAAACGGACGAAGCGCGCCGCCTTGCGGCTGGCGTCGGAATCGAGCACGCCGGCGAGCACCATCGGCTGGTTGGCGACGAAGCCGACGGTGCGGCCCTCGACGCGACCGAAGCCGGTGACGATGTTTTTGGCGAAGCTCTGCTGGATCTCGAAGAAGTCGCCCTCGTCGGCGACCTTCAGGATCAGCTCCTTGATGTCGTAGGGCTTGTTGGCATTGTCGGGGATCAGCCGGTCGAGCGACAAATCGTGGTCGGTGACCGACTGGTAGCATTCGATCTCGGGAATCTCCGATGTGTTCGAGGCAGGCAGCAGATCGACCAGCCGGCGCATCTGCAAAAGCGCCTCGACGTCATTGTCATAGGCGCCGTCGGCGATCGAGGATTTGGTCGTGTGCACCGAAGCGCCGCCAAGGCTTTCGGCGGTCACCGTCTCGTTGGTGACGGTCTTCACCACATCCGGGCCGGTGACAAACATGTAGGAGGTTTCGCGCACCATGAAGATAAAGTCGGTCATGGCGGGCGAATAGACGTCGCCGCCGGCGCACGGGCCCATGATCACCGAAATCTGCGGAATGACGCCGGAGGCCAGCACATTGCGCTGGAAGATCTCGGCATAGCCGCCAAGGGCCGCAACACCTTCCTGGATGCGCGCGCCGCCGGCGTCGTAGAGTCCGATGATCGGCGCGCGGTTGCGCAGCGCCATCTCCTGCACCTTGATGACCTTTTCGGCATGCGCTTCCGACAGCGACCCGCCGAACACGGTGAAATCCTTGGCGAAGAGGTAGACCGGACGACCGTTGACCGTGCCCCAGCCGGTGACGACGCCATCGCCGGCGATCTTGGTCTTCTCCATGCCGAAATCGGTCGAGCGATGTTCGACATACATGTCGAACTCTTCGAACGAACCCTCGTCGAGGAACACCTCGATGCGTTCGCGGGCGGTGAGCTTGCCCTTCTTGTGCTGGGCGTCGATGCGCGCCTGGCCGCCGCCCATGCGGGCGATCTCGCGCCGGCGCTCGAGTTCCTTCAGCACGTCCTTCATCGCTCGGTCCCCAAAATAGAAGCTGCATTTGTGGTAATGATGCCCGTCGGGGAGCGCAAGCGTCGGCTTTTGGCCGGCTTTTGCTGCGCTGCAGCATGACGCCCCTTGCATTCCGGGGCGAACTCAGCCATATGCAGCCCATAGGCGCTTGGGCCGGGAGATTCCGGCCTTCTCGACGAATGAGACTGGTTGCGTCTGTTTTCCCTCTTTCCGGCAAATCGGCAAGGCGGCGAAAAAGCCCCGTGGCATGATGCCTGCGGGCACGACAGCGCAGCCGAGTGGACGCATACGTCCGCCCGCCTTGTCGTTTCATATCAAATTTTTCGACGGCAGGTTGCGCCCGCCGCCATTGATGTTTGCGGCCGAGAGGCCGCGTGAAAGAAGATTATTTTGACCAACGAAAACACATTGCCCGGCAACGTCACCGCGGAACTCTCCGGTTTCGCAGCGCTGGGGATCACGGGTGCGCTGCTCAAGGCCACTCACAATGCCGGCTTCACCGACCCGAAGCCGATCCAGATGCAGGCCATCCCGCCACAGCTGGAAGGCCGTGACATTTTCGGCATTGCGCAGACGGGCTCGGGCAAGACGGCGGCCTTTGCGCTGCCCATCCTGTCGAAGATCATCGCGCTCGGCACCAAGCGGCGCGCCAAGACGACCCGTGCCCTCATCCTGGCGCCGACCCGCGAGCTCGCCGTGCAGATCGAGGACACCATCAAGATCCTCGCCAAGGGCGCGCATGTCTCGACGGCACTCGTGCTGGGCGGCGTCTCGCGCTTCAGCCAGGTGAAGAAGGTTGCTCCCGGCGTCGACATCCTCATTGCCACGCCCGGCCGATTGACCGATCTGGTACGCGAGGGCGACCTCATCCTCTCCGACACCAAATGGCTGGTGCTGGATGAGGGCGACCGCATGCTCGACATGGGCTTCATCAACGACGTCAAGCGCATTGCCAAGGCGACCGCGCCTGATCGCCAGACGGCGTTGTTCTCGGCCACCATGCCGGACGAGATCGCCGAACTGGCCAAGGGTCTTCTGAAGAACCCGGTCCGCATCGAAGTCTCGCCGCAAAGCACAGCGGCGGCCGAGATCGTCCAGGGCGTCGTCTTCGCCCGCACCAAGCAGAAGCGCCAGGTGCTGTCGACGATGCTCGCCGACGAGGCGATGAAGTCCGTCATCATCTTTTCGCGCACCAAGCATGGCGCCGACCGGGTGACCAAGGACCTCGAGCGCGATGGCTTCAAGGCCGCCGTCATCCATGGCAACAAGTCGCAGAATGCCCGTCAGAAGGCGCTGAACGATTTTCGCGATGGATCGGTACGCATTCTGGTCGCAACCGACATCGCGGCGCGTGGTATCGACGTGCCCGGCATCAGCCATGTCGTGAATTTCGACCTGCCGGACGAGGCCGAAAGCTACGTCCACCGCATCGGCCGCACCGGCCGCAATGGCATGGACGGCATCGCGATCACGCTTTGCGATCCTTCTGAGAACAGCAAGCTGCGCCAGGTCGAGCGCATCATCCGCACCAAGCTGCCGATCGTTGCCGACCATCTCGGCAGCCCCGATCCGCAGCGCAATCCGGCTGAAAAGAACGATCGCTTCGAGCCCGCCAATGATCGCAACGACCGCAATGGCCGTCGCGACGGCAGGCGGCCTGGCGGCGAGAACAAGGGCAACGGCTTCGGCAAGAAGCGCTTCGGCGACAAGCCGGCTTTTGCCGGTGAGCGCAAGCCGGAAGGCGCCAAGCCCTTCAAGGGCAACAACAAGCGCCGTTTCGGCGGCAAGCGTCCGGCAGCGCGGGCTGCTTAACCAAGCCTCGGCGCCGGTCGGCCAAGCCTTGGCGCTTGGCTGGTTGCCTGACTGACAGAGAAAAGGGCGGCTGAAGCGATGCTTCAGCCGCCCTTCTCGTCTCTGCACCCTACTTCGTCACCGCCTCGACCCAAACGGCAATCCGTTGCGCGAGAAATGCCGTGGTCGATGGCGACAGCACATCGCCGGCAATGACATGGTTGTCCGGGTCGCCGGTGTCGTCGACCGGCACCAGTTCGTGCGCTGCGCCCCAGCGGCCGGCGATTTCGCGGGTGCGGTCTGGCCGCACCACTTTGTCCGAATCCGAGAAGATGAACAAAGCAGGGATATCAGCCTTGTCCACCGGCGCGGTATAGGCGAGTTCCGTCAACGCCTGCATCGGCAGCGTCGCGGCAACCGGATATTTGGTGGTCCAGAATTTCTGGTGCAGCGCGTTGCGCGCCACGAAACTGCGCTCCTCGCCGATCACCAGTTCGGCGATCTGCTTGCCCCAGGGCATGGTCAGGATCTCGGCGCCGGATGCCTTCACGCCGAAATTGGGCGAGATGAATGCAATGGCAGCCACCCCATTGGATGCGCCGGGCTGCGTTGCCGCCCATGCCGCCAGCGAGCCGCCGGTCGAGGTCGAGATGACGATCACCTTGTCGCCGATCGCCCGGCCGATGGCGAGCGCTTCCTCATAGTCGTTGATCCAGGCATTGACGCTGCCTTGCGCCATCGCCCGCCCGTCCTGCCCGTGACCAGTGAGGCGGGTGTAGAAGAGATTGGCGTCGAGCAGGCCGGCCACGTCGTCGGGCAGGGGGCGGACCTCGCCCTTCGAAGCCGAGAAACCGTGGATGTAGACGATCGACAGCGGCGTCTTGGCATGCACCATGGGATTCGCCCAGACGATCTCCTTCTCCAGCCCGTCGCGGATACCGGGCACGGCGGCCTCCACCTTTGCCACATAGGCCTGCGGATCGTCACCGATGACGGAAGGATCGAAACGGATCGTGGTGTCGACGGGAACGCGTGGACCGAAGACGAAGGCCAATGCAAGGACGGCGACCAGGGCCAGCACAGCAAGCACGATCCGTCGCCCCATCGCAGACTCCACGCAACAACACCGAGCCTATGGTGGTGACCATGAACAGGCAACGGCCGTTCGGGCAGCCACACCACCAATCCTGTGGGCATCCTATTCGTTGGGTGGCTTGCGCTCGTAATGCAGCGGCCTTGCCTTCCAGCTGGTCATCAAGCTGATCACCCATCGGCTTATCGGCCTCGGCAACATGGCGAGAAATTTCAGCGGCCAGCTCGTGCGGTAAGGAAACGTGACTTCGAAGCCGCCGGATTTGATTGCCTTGACCATGCGGCGTGTTGCCCGGCTGACCGGCATCAGGCCCGGCATTGGCAGCATGTTCTTTTCGGTCAGCGGCGTGTCGACAAAACCCGGGTTTACCACCTGGACGCGGATGTTCATCTTGTCGAAATCATACTTCAGCGACTCGGCCAGAATGTTGATCGCCGCCTTGGTGCCGCCATAGGCGGCAGTGGTTGGCCAGCCGAAATAGGCGGTGACCGATCCGACCAGAACGACGTGGCCGCGGGACCGCACGCGCATATACTCGACGACCGGCACCAAGCCGTTGATGATGCCGAAATAATTGACCTCGAAGGACCGGCGAAAGTCCTTGACGACGAGGGCCTCTCCAGGCGTCGAAATGTAGTTTCCGGCGTTGAAGACGGCGAGCACGATCGGGCCGAGCTCCTTCTCGATCGCGGCCACCGTTCTTGCCATGCGCGGCTCGTCCGTGACGTCGCAGGGAAAAGCCGTGACGCTGCCCGGCATCTGCGCGGTCTCGACGATCAGCGTGTCGATCGGATCATCGTCCAGTGCCGTTACCGCCACCGCATAGCCCTGGGACGCCAGGTCCCTGGCCAGCGAGCGGCCAATGCCGCTGCTGCCGCCCGTGACCCAGGCGACGCCGTGTTTCGGATCGGCCCGATAGAGTGTCATGCTGCGCCCTGCCGAGTTTGTTGGTGCCTTGCTCTAGCGGTCAGGAAATCGAATGAAAAGAGTGCTTTTCGGCCATAGGTGCAAATGAACTGTGGGATATCGAGCCCACGCTGAGGGGTGGAAGCACAGCAGTGCCGGAAATGCGACTGGACCAGGCGAATTCTTGCCTTGAAACCGAAGCTTCGGGTTTCTAGGGTTCGGCGCACGCACACAAGGAATCCTGAATGCCCCGTTCTGTGATCGACGCGATCGGCAACACGCCCCTGATCCGCCTTAACAAAGCGTCCGAAGAAACCGGCTGCGAGATCCTGGGCAAGGCCGAATTCATGAATCCGGGGCAATCGGTCAAGGATCGCGCCGGCCTTTTCATCATCCGCGACGCCGAACAGCGCGGCCTGTTGAAGCCGGGCGGCGTCATCGTCGAGGGAACGGCAGGCAATACGGGCATCGGGCTGACGCTGGTCGCCAAGGCGCTGGGTTATCGCACGGTCATCGTCATTCCCGACACGCAGAGCCAGGAAAAGAAGGACACGATCCGGTTGCTCGGCGCCGAGCTGATCGAGGTGCCGGCCGTGCCTTACAAGAATCCCAACAATTACGTGAAATTGTCGGGACGGCTGGCCGAGCAGATGGCGAGGACCGAGCCCAACGGCGCCATCTGGGCCAACCAGTTCGACAATGTCGCCAACCGCGATGGGCATATCCGCACCACGGCGGAGGAAATCTGGACCCAGACCGGCGGCAAGGTTGACGGTTTCGTCTCGGCGGTGGGTTCAGGCGGCACGCTGGCCGGCGTCGCTTTCGGGCTGAAGGCCAAGAGCAAGGACGTGAAAATCGCGCTCGCTGACCCGCTAGGCGCCGCGCTCTACAGTTTCTACACCAGCGGCGAGTTGAAGTCCGAGGGCAGTTCGATCACCGAAGGCATCGGGCAGGGGCGCATCACCGCCAATCTCGAAGGGTTCACGCCGGATTTCTCGTTCCAGATCAAGGACGAGGACGCGCTGCCGATCGTCTTCGACCTGATCCAGGAAGAAGGCCTGTGCGTCGGCGGCTCGACCGGCATCAACATTGCGGGCGCCATCCGGCTCGCCAGGGAATTGGGCCCCGGCCACACCATCGTGACCATTCTTTGCGACTACGGCTCGCGCTACCAGTCGAAGCTGTTCAATCCGGAATTCCTGCGTGAGAAGAATCTCCCGGTGCCGGGCTGGATGGAACTGCAGAGCAAGATTTCGGTGCCCTTCGAAAAGGTCGCATGATGGCGCACAAGACGGAAGCGCTGTTTCGCGACGATGCCTATCTCGCTACGGCGGATGCGACGGTTGCTGCCGTCAATGATCGTGGCGGCATCATTTTCGACCGGACGATCTTCTACGCCACCTCGGGTGGCCAGCCGGGCGATACCGGCCATCTCGAACGTGCCGATGGCAGCCGCATCGCCATTGCCGCCACCATCACAGGTGAGACCAAGGACGAGATCATCCACGTACCGGCGCCGGAGCAGGCGGCCCTGGCGGTTGGCGAGAAGGTCAAACTCGCCATCGACTGGGAACGTCGGCACCTGTTGATGCGCATGCACGCGGCTTGCCATCTGCTCACCGTCGTTTGTCCGTTTCCAATCACCGGTGCGGCGGTTTCCGAGGATGATAGCCGTGTCGATTTCGACATTCCGGACGCCAGCTTCTCGAAGGAAGAGGTAACCGCAAGCCTGATGGATCTGGTGCGCGCCGATCATCCGATTTTCACCAGGCTGATCAGCGACGAGGAACTCGCAGCGAACCCTGGCCTGGTCAAGTCGAAGAACGTCCGGCCGCCGGTCGGCACCGGTAAGATCCGCCTGGTCTGCATTGGTGAGAACGGCGCGGTCGACAGCCAGCCCTGTGGCGGCACACATGTGAAAAGCACCGGCGAAATCGGTGAAATCCACATTGGCAAGATCGAAAAGAAGGGCCGTGAGAACAGGCGCTTCCGCATCCGCTTCGGCCCAATGCCGGCGAACTGACACGCAACCTTTGCCTTACCCGGGATACAGAGAACCAGAATGGCCCAGGACAGTCCTTTCACCGTCGATGCGGACTGGCTGCAGGCGCGCCTGGGCGAGCCCGGTTTGACCATCATCGACGCATCCTGGTACCTGCCGGCGCAAGAGCGCGACGCGCGCGCCGAATATAATGCAGCGCACATTCCAGGCGCCCGTTTCCTGGATCAGGACGCGGTGTCGGATCCCGACGCTGCTTTGCCACATACGCTACCTTCGCCTCAGCATTTCGCGCAATATGTTGGTTCGATGGGCGTGTCCGCCGACGACACCATTGTCGTCTATGATGGTCCCGGCTTTTTCTCGGCACCTCGGGCATGGTGGATGTTCCGCATCATGGGTGTTTTCCAGACCTATATCCTGGATGGCGGGCTCGACGGCTGGAAAGCGGCCGGCCGGCCGGTGACGGCCGAGCCGACGAAGATCGCGCCGAGCGTGTTCCATGCCGATTTCGACGCCGGCCGCGTCGCCGGCCTCGCCGAGATGCGCCGGATCGTCGAGACCGGCGCCAGCCAGATTGCCGATGCCCGTGGATCCGGGCGCTTCACCGGCGCTGAGCCCGAGCCACGCGCGGGGATCCGCTCCGGCCATATGCCGGGAGCGCGCAATGTGCCGTACTCCGCACTGTCGGAAAACGGCATGCTGCTGTCGAAGGACCGTTTGCGCAAGGTGATCGAGGAGGCCGGCATCGACCTGTCGAAGCCCGTCGTCACATCTTGCGGCTCCGGTGTCACTGCCGCAGTGATTACGCTTGCGCTGGAGACGCTTGGCCACACCGACAACAGGCTTTATGACGGCTCATGGACGGAATGGGGCGGGCTCTCCGACACGCCTGTCGTGACTGGCCCCGCGACGACCGGCCCCGCCAAGACCGGCAAGGAATGAACGCGATGGAAAACGGTGTGCTGCAGGACATTGAAGTCACGGTGACTTTTCTCGAAATGCATGCCCCTCCCGCGGTTTCGCCGCCGGTGCCCTACAACCGCCAGGTCGCGCTGCTGAAGACCAGGGACATCCCCTTGCATTTCTACCGCTATTTGATGGATCGAGTCGGGCGCAAATGGCATTGGGTGAATGTTCTCAGGCTGGACGATGAGGAGCTTTCGGCCGGCATCCACCGCGAGGATCGCGACATCAGGGTGCTCTACCTCGACGGTGCGCCAGCCGGCTTCTTTGACCTCAAGCCGCATCTGCCCGATGAAGTCGAACTCGCCTATTTCGGCATGATGGAACATGCCACCGGGCAAGGCATTGGCCGCTGGTTCCTGGGCTCTGCGATTTCAGCCGCCTGGTCGCATGGGCCGAAACGGGTGACAGTGCAGACCTGCACGCTGGACCATCCGGCGGCTCTGCCGCTCTACCAGAAGCTCGGCTTCAAGCCGGTCGCGCAGAAGAAAGAGGTCGTGCATCCGCTGCCTTTCGCCGAGCGCTCGGCCAGCGTCATGCGGCCGTGACATCAGCCGGAACCTGAACCGGCCGTTCCTGCGCCGCTATCCCAGCGTGCGCGTGCTGGTCGAAGGACACACCGATACCGTCGGCTCCTTCCAGCCGAACCAGATCCTATCCGAACAACGGGCCGCTTCGTTGAAACCAACGCCGGTGCGCGAATTCGGCGTACGCGGCTATGCCCTGGAAACCGTTGGCTACGGCGAGGAGTTCCTGCTCGTGCCAACGCAGAACGAAAACGGCAGAATCGCAGGGTGACATTGCGACGCTTCGACGATCTCCAATCTAGTTAGTCGGCTTATTTCATCGATTTGGCGCTATCGCTGGTGCCTCGTGTCGATCCGAGGGAACCGATCACCAACATCGGATCGGTCCCTCGATCCCTTGGCAAGAATCGGGTGGGAAGCATTGGCCCGAGCGCCTAATTTCCGGTCGACAAGCCGGAGATATTCACGATGACCATTCAGTTCAAAGCGCTACCCACCGACCATGTCAGAGCACTGCAGCGTGGTGGTCCCGATGCATACGGCCAGACGCCAGAGCGCAGGATTTCCGACGGTGATGGCATGCCTTGCCGGCATTGCCTGAAGAATATCGCCGCCGGCGATGCCTATCTCATTCTTGCCTACCGCCCCTTTCCGGAGCTTCAGCCCTATGCCGAAACCGGGCCGATCTTCCTGCATGCGCAAGAATGCGTGCCTGCCACCGCGTCGGAAGCGCTTCCCGAGATTCTCGAAAGCCCCGACTATATCGTGCGCGGCTATGGCAGGGATGACCGCATCGTCTACGGCAGCGGTGGGGTCATTCCAACCCGGGCAATCGCTGCGCGGGCTGAGAGCTTGTTCGAACACGACGACATTGCCTATGTGCATGTCCGCTCGGCGCGCAACAACTGCTATCAGTGCCGTATCGAGCGGGCATGAGCCGCAAGGATTGCCGGCAGAAAGTCTGTCGTACTCCCGTCGCATAGATACGATAGAAAGCGAGTGTCGATCGATTGGCCGACCGCGGATGAACCGGCGGCAATCTCGATATCGAGGAAGCGGGGCTTTGGCTCCGCTTTTTTGTTGCCCGCATTTTCGCGAGAGTGCTGCCGCGCAAAGAAAAAAGCCCGCCGGCTGGGCCGACGGGTCGCAACTTTTGCCTGGAGGGCTCCTTAGTTGAACTTGTACTTCGCGCCGATGCGCACGGTCTGGAACGAGGCCTTGTCTGTCAACGTACCGTCCGGCGCGCCGAATTCGGACGAGAAGTCCTTCTTGCCGAACTGCGAATAGCGATATTCAAGACCGACGGTCATGTTGCTGGATACCGCCGTTTCGAGGCCGCCACCCACGGTGAAGCCACTCTTGTTCCAATCGATGATATCACCAACCGGGTCCGAAGCGTGCAGATCGAAATGCTGGTAGCTGTAGCCGCCGATGACATAGGCAAGGGTCGATTCGTTGACCTTGGCACCAACGCGGGCCAAAGCATCGAAGCCATAGTCGTTGTCGAGCTTGATCGAGCCGCCAAGGATGTCGAGTTTGGAGCGAATTCCAGAATAGCTGCCATCGAGCTGAACACCGGCAACCCAGCTGCCGAAATCGTAATCATAACCAATGCTGGCTTCGCCGAGCACGCCTTCGCTGCCAATGCCATTGAGATCGAGGGCGCCGCCACCAAGGTCGACGCCAAGGTCGTGAACCGCCGTGCCGGCGCCAAGCGCGCCACCAACATAGAAGCCCGTCCAGTTGTAGGTGGCGGCCGCAAATGATGCGCCGCCACCGTTCTGAGCGCCGAAGCGATAGTTGGCGGCGATATGGAAGGTGTGGGTGGATGGCTCGACGTTCAGAGAACCGCCGCCAAAATCAATAACCGACTTGTCACCATAGTTCGCGTAACGGTACTCGGTCTTCAATGTCCAGTCGCCACGCAGCACCGTTTCCATGCCGACGCCGAGCATATAGCCGCTGCGATTCTGGGTGAAATTCAAGCCTTCGGCAAAGCCCGATCCATCGAGCTTGAAATGCTGCCAGCTGTAACCGCCGAGCACATAGCCGAGCGTGTCGGGGTTAAGGAGATAGCCAGCGCGCAGGCCGACATCGAAACCGTAAGAATTGGTCAGGTCGATATCGGCTCCTGGAATGCTGATCGACGGGCCGATGTTTCCGCCGTTGGCGTCAATGAACCCGCCCAGGAGGAAACGCCCGGAGACCATATAGTCGTAGCCGGCGGTCAGTTCGCCGAATACGCCGTTGCCGCCGATGCCGTTGAAGTCGACAATCGGCGCTACGCTGAACTTGTGCACACTGGCGCCAAATCCGCCACCAATGCCGACATAAGCGCCACTCCAGTTGAAACCGGATGCTTCGACAGGCTGCACAACGTCAGCCGCATGCGCTGCAGACATCAAAGCCACAGCAGAAACAGCACCCAAAAGAAAAGATTTCGCGGAAACGCGAAGAAACATAGCCCAAACCCCTAATCAATAAGCCCATCATGTCTCTAACAGGGAGTCGGCCAGATCAGGAATGACAAATATGCAACAGTCTTGGGCAACCTACCTCTGCAGCTGACACCGATCTGCCGAGTAACCAGGCTGATCGCCTAGATAGGCCAATAAAAAGCCCGCCGGAGTGGACCGGCGGGCAACAATAGCAAGTTGACTTTTTCTGGGTGTATCAGGCGGCCAGAACCGCTTTCGGCTCGACCAGCTCGTAGCCGAGCGCTTCGGCGACCGCCCGGTTGGTGATCTTGCCCTTGTGGACATTGAGGCCGTTGCGCAAATGATGGTCGTCGACCAGCGCCTTCAGCCCCTTGTCGGCGAGCTGCAGGCCGTAGTGCAACGTTGCGTTGTTGAGGGCGTGCGCCGAGGTGACCGGCACGGCACCCGGCATGTTGGCGACGCAATAGTGGATGACGCCGTCGACCTCGTAGGTCGGCTCGGCGTGGGTCGTAGCATGCGAGGTCTCGAAGCAGCCGCCCTGGTCGATGGCGACGTCGACAAGCACCGAGCCCTTCTTCATGCCCGACAGCATTTCGCGGGTGACGAGCTTGGGTGCCGCGGCACCGGGAATCAGCACGGCGCCGACGACGATGTCGGCCGAGAAGCATTCTTCCTCAAGCGCCTCGACGGTGGAGTAGCGGGTGTGCACACGGCCGGCGAAAAGGTCGTCGAGCTGGCGCAGGCGCGGGATCGAGCGGTCGATGATGGTGACATCGGCGCCTAGGCCGGCGGCCATGCGGGCCGCGTGCAAGCCGACGACGCCGCCGCCGAGCACGGTGACCTTGCCGGGCAGCACGCCGGGCACGCCGCCGAGCAGCACGCCGCGGCCGCCATTGGCCTTCTGCAGCGCCGTGGCGCCGGCCTGGATCGACAGGCGGCCGGCGACTTCCGACATCGGTGCGAGCAGCGGCAGGCCGCCACGGTCGTCGGTGACGGTTTCGTAGGCGATTGCGGTCACGCCCGAAGCGAGCAGGCCCTTGGTCTGCTCCGGATCCGGAGCCAGGTGAAGATAGGTGTACAGGATCTGGCCGTCGCGCAGTTGAACCCACTCATTGGGCTGCGGCTCCTTGACCTTGACGATCATGTCCGACTTGGTGAACACGTCGGCGGCGGTCTTGGCGATGGTGGCGCCGGCGGCGCGATAGGCGTTGTCATCGGCGCCGATGCCGGCGCCCGCGCCGGCCTCGACCAGCACTTCGTGGCCGTGCGCCACATATTCGCGGACCGAGCCTGGCGTGAGGCCGACACGATATTCGTGGTTCTTGATTTCCTTGGGGCAGCCGACGCGCATTTTCTTCTCCTGATCCAGGCCCTTTTTGGGCTCACTCCCTGTATTGTCGGAGTGAACCATGAATCGGCTCGCAAGTGTTTGCGAATGCGCTTGCGCGGGCAGGTCGGTTTCGATAATCCTTGCGTAAAATAGCAGGATATTCGCAGGATTCACGGAAAATGCCGCTCGACAGGATCGATATCGCCATTCTCGAGACTTTGCAGAAGGATGGCAGGATACCCAATGCCGCACTCGCCGAGAAGGTTGGCCTGTCGCAGTCGGCCTGTTCGCGCCGACTCGATAATCTGGAAAAATCCGGAACCATTCGCGGCTACCACGCCCGGCTGTCCAATGCCGCGCTCGGTCATCAGATGACGGCGATCGTGCATATATCGCTGTCGGGCCAATTCGAGAAGACGCTGTCGGATTTCGAAGCGGCGATCAAGCGCTGCCCCAATGTCCTGTCCTGCCACCTGATGTCTGGCGAATACGACTACATCTTGCGTATCGCGGCGAAAGACCTGGTCGATTATGAGCGCATCCACAAGGAATGGCTGTCGGCCATGCCGCATGTGACCAAGATCAACTCGTCCTTTGCCTTGCGCGAAATCGTCGACCGCACGGCCATGGGCATGAAGCCGGAAATGGCTTGAGCTTTCCGGCCTGACCTTGCTCCCGACAGGCTTCAGGATTCAGTGACGAGCCGATCCATCGGAATGTCGTGCGGCTGCGGATAGATGGTGGCGATGCGCTGCAGTTCGTAGCCGACGCCGATGACCAGCGGCTTGAACGGCATGGCGGCCAGCGTGCGGTCGAAGAAGCCGCCGCCATAGCCCAGGCGATAATTTGCCGGGTCAATGCCGACGATCGGCGAGATGACGATGTCCGGCAGCACCGGATCGCCCTCGGGCGGGATCGGGATGTTCCAGACGCCTTTTTCCAGCCGGTCGCCAGGTTTGTAGGCACGGAAGATCAGGGGGTGCCCTTTCTCCACAACGATAGGCAACGCCGTGCGGCCGCCGCGCTCGTTGACGGACGCCATCCATGGTCGCAAATCCGGTTCGCCGCGAAACGGCCAGTAAAGGCTGACCATGCGGCCGCGGATCTCGCCGATGAACGCGTCGAGCCCTTCGGCGATGCGCAGGGACATTGCCGCGCGCGCGTCGGCTGAAGTCGCAAGGCGGGCGGCGATCAGCCGCTCGCGTTCGGCCTTGCGCCAGCGCCGCACATCGGCCCAGTCGGACAGCGGCGCCCGGAATTCCGGATCGAGTTCGTGCATGAAGCAGGGAGGCGAGGCATACTTTGCCGGACCCTGGTCTTCATGATCGTTGGCCATGCGTCACCTCATAACGTGTTCGGTGACGCTATACCTCGCGACACGATACAACTTGTGCATTCACGACATGGGACGGCGAGTCCCGGGCACTATCCTTCTGTTGTTGCATTGCACAAAAATACCTACATCCGGGATAGGCATCGTGCCATCAGGGTGAAAGAGATGAACCAGGCCAGCCATCATGTTGTCGTCGTCGGCGCGGGGTTCGGCGGTCTCGAACTCACCCACGCGCTGGCTGGACAGCCGGTGCGCATCACCATGATCGACAAGCGCAACCACCATCTTTTCCAGCCGCTGCTCTACCAGGTGGCGACAACCGCACTGGCGACCTCCGAGGTTGCCTGGCCGATCCGCCATCTGCTGCGCAAGCGCAAGGATGTGACCACGCTGCTGGCCAACGTCACCGGCGTAGACCGGGCCGGCAAACGCGTGCTGCTCGATGACGGCAGCACCGTCGCCTACGACACGCTGGTGCTCGCCACCGGCGCCCGTCACGCCTATTTCGGCCACGACGAATGGGAGCCTTTCGCGCCGGGCCTCAAGACGCTGGAGGATGCCACCACCATTCGGCGGCGCATTCTCCTGGCCTTCGAGCAGGCGGAGCGGGAAACCGATCCCGCCAAGCGTCAGGCGCTGCTGACCATTGCGATCGTCGGCGGCGGGCCGACCGGCGTTGAACTGGCCGGCACCATCGTCGAGCTGGCGCACGACACGCTGCGCGGCGAGTTCCGCAACATCGACACGCGGCAAACACGCGTGGTGCTGATCGAGGCCGGTGACCGCATCCTGGCCAATTTCGCGCCAGAACTCTCCGACTACGCCAGCAAGGCGCTCGAGCGGCTCGGCGTGACGGTCGAGCTCGGCCGCGCCGTCACGCGCTGCGACGCCGAAGGTGTTGTGTTTGGCGACAAACAGCTGGCAGCCCGAACGATCCTGTGGGCAGCCGGCGTTGCCGCTTCGCCCGCCGCCGAATGGCTGGCCGCGAAGGCGGATCGCGCGGGCAGGGTGCTCGTCGAACCTGACCTCAGCGTGCCCGGCAGCCCGGAGATTTTTGTCATCGGCGACGCCGCCCTTGTGCTGCGGCCCGACGGACGGCCGGTCCCCGGCGTGGCGCCTTCCGCCAAGCAGGAGGGCCGCCACGTTGCCGCGACCATCGAGGCCAGGCTTGGCGGTGACAACGCCGCGCGGCCATTTCACTACAAACATGCCGGCGACCTGGCGACGATCGGTAAACGCGCCGCCGCGATCGATTTCGGCTGGATCAAGCTCACGGGCTGGCTCGCCTGGTGGCTATGGGGCATCGCGCACATCTATTTCCTGATCGGTTTCCGCAACCGGCTCGCGGTTTCCCTGAGCTGGCTATGGATCTACGTCACCGGCCAGCGCAGCGCCCGGCTGATCACGCAGGGCGACGACGACAAGACCTGACTTTTCTTCACTGTCCCATTCATCCGCCCGTCATCTCTAGCTGATGGACTGATGTGCGGATGCGCGCGACTTCTTGAGTGGACTTGAGCCGATTTCGGCGCGAAGTTCGCTTCGGGGCAGGGCGTGTCACATTGTCAATGAGGAGAAAACATGTCGCAGCTGCTCCATCCCGTCTCCCGCCGCGGTTTCCTCGCCGGCGCCGCAGCCACAGGGGCGCTGATCGTGCTTCATCCCTTCTCCGCCCGGGCGCAGGCCAACCAGGCGCATCTTCGGATCATGGAAACCACCGACATCCATGTGAACGTGCTGCCTTATGACTACTACGCCGACAAAGCCAACGACACGATGGGCCTGTCGCGCACGGCGTCGCTGATCGACGCGGTGCGCAAGGAAGCCGTCAATTCGATGCTGATCGACAATGGCGACCTGCTGCAAGGCAACCCGATGGGCGACTACATCGCCTACGAGAAAGGCCTGAAGGACGGTGATCTGCATCCGATCATGAAAGGCATGAACCTGCTGGGCTACGAGTGCTCCACACTCGGCAACCACGAGTTCAATTATGGCCTCTCCTTCCTGGACAAGGTGCTGGCCGGCGCCAATTTCCCCTTCGTCTGCGCCAATCTGGTCCGCGGCACCGGGGTTGCCACCAACCCGCGTGACGACAAGCTCTATCTCAAGCCCTATGTGATCCTCGACAGGAAGATCAAGGACGGCTCGGGTGCCGAGCAGCCGATCCGGATCGGCATTATCGGCTTCGTGCCGCCGCAGATCATGGTCTGGGACCTCAAGAATCTCGAAGGCAACGTCAACACGCGCGACATCGTCGAGGCGGCCAAGGCCTGGGTGCCACAGATGAAGGAAGAGGGCGCCGACATCGTCATCGCGCTCTCGCATTCCGGCATCGATGTGAAGCAGGGCGACATGATGGAGAACGCCTCGTTCTTCGTCGCCGGCGTCGATGGCATCGATGCGGTGTTCACCGGCCACCAGCATCTGGTATTTCCCGGCAAGAAGGACTTCCAGTCCCTCGAAGGCGTCGACACGCAGAAAGGCACGCTGCAGGGCAAGCCTGCCGTCATGGGCGGTTTCTGGGGCTCGCATATGGGTCTGATCGACCTCATGCTGGAGCGTGACGGGTCTAAATGGAAGGTCGTCTCCGCGACCTCCGAGGCGCGGCCGATCTTCGAGCGCTCCGACAACAAGAACAAGCCGACTGTTCCCGACGACAAGCGCATCATCGCGGCGCTCGAGCAGGACCATCAGGCGACCCTGACCTATGTGCGCCGTCCGGTCGGCAAGACCTCCGCGCCGCTCTATTCCTATTTCGCGCTGGTCGCCGACGATCCGTCGGTGCAGGTCGTTAGCCAGGCACAAACCTGGTACTTGAAGGATATTCTCAAAAGCACGAAATGGAAGGACGTGCCGCTGCTGTCGGCGGCCGCTCCCTTCAAGGCCGGTGGGCGCAACGGCGCCGACTACTACACCGACGTGCCGGTCGGCGACATCGCCATCAAGAACGTCGCCGACCTTTATCTCTATCCCAACACCGTGCGTGCCGTCGAAATCACCGGAGCGCAGGTCAAGGAATGGCTGGAAATGTCGGCCGGCATCTTCAACAGGATCGAGGCGGGGAAGGCCAACCAGGCGCTCATCAACACCGATTTCCCGTCCTATAATTTCGATGTCATCGACGGCGTCTCGTACAAGATAGATCTGTCGCAGCCGCCGAAATATGATGCCAAGGGCGGGGTGGCGAATGCCGGTGCCAATCGCATCATCGACTTGATGTTCGATGGCAAGCCGATTGATCCCAATCAGAAATTCGTCGTCGCGACCAACAACTACCGGGCCGGCGGCGGCGGCAATTTCCCCGACATCAATGCCTCGAAGATCATCTATGAGGCGCCGGACACCAACCGCGACGTCATCGTTCGATACATTGTGAGCCAGGGCACGATCAACCCGTCAGCCGACGGCAACTGGTCATTCGCGCCGCTGCCTGGAACCAGCGTCGTGTTCGAGACAGGCGTCAAGGCAAAGGACTTCATCGCCGATATGAAGTCGCTGAAGATCGAACCGGCGGGCGAGGGCGAAGCGGGGTTCGCAAAGTATCGCATCTTTCTCTGATCCGACCGCACAAGGATCCGTCTTTGTCTGCTTCCCCCGCGCGGGAGATGACCTCGCCGCCTGTGCGATGGCATCATTGCATCTCCAGGCGGTCCCGCTCAGGGCTGCCGCCGGCGGCGAGATCGATGAGTAGCCGGCTTAGGCCTTGTAGACCACTTGCCGCACATCGATGTAGCTGGCGCGGAAACCGGCTTCGCAATAGTGCAGGTAGAACTCCCAGAGCTTCTTGAAGCGATCGTCGAAGCCGAGCGGCACGATCTTCTCCCAGGATCCCCAGAAGCGCTGACGCCATTCGGCAAGCGTGCGCGCATAATCGTCGGGAAACACGCGCTCACGCAGGTGCGCGAGGCCATGATCCTTGCCGAGCGTCTTCAGGATTGACGGTGTCGGCAGCATGCCGCCTGGGAAAACATAGCGCTGGATGAAATCCGGCCTGGCGCGATAGGTGTCGTAGGCGGCCTCGTTGATTGTGATGATCTGCAGGCCCGCAGTGCCGCCGGGTCTTAGGCAGGACTTCATCTTCGAGAAGAACACCGGCCAGTATTTCTCGCCGACCGCTTCGAACATCTCGATCGAGGCGATCCGGTCGTAAGTCCCCGTTTCGTCGCGGTAATCCTGTAGCTTGATGTCGACCTTGTCAGCAAGCCCAGCCTTGGCGATGCGTGCCTTGGCGAAATCGTGCTGTTCGCGGCTGATCGTCAGCGCCGTCACGCGGCAGCCGATTTCGCGTGCCGCGAATTCGGCAAAACCGCCCCAGCCGCAGCCGATCTCCAGCACATGGTCTTTTCCGCCGATACCCGTATCCCTGGCCAGTGCCCGATATTTGGCGGCCTGGGCGCTTTCAAGGTCGTTGGCGCCGTTCGCGTAGAGCGCCGAGGAATAGGTCATGCTCGGGTCGAGCCACTCCTTGTAGAAGGCGTTGCCGAGATCGTAATGCGCCGAGATGTTGCGCTTCGAACCGGTCCGCGTGTTCTCGTTGAACCAGTGACGGATGCGCTGGACGGTGTTGATGAGCCAGCTGGCGCCGCCGGCGACGCGTTCGCCGATCGCCGAATTGACCACGAACAATTCCAGGAAGCTGGTGACGTCGGGGCTTTCCCAATCGCCGTCCATATAGGATTCGGCAACGCCGATCGTGCCGCCGGAAAAGGCGCGGCCTGGCAGGCGCCAGTTCTTGAGCACCAGCTCGGCGTCCGGGCCAGGCCCCTTGCCGCCAACCAAAACGGCGCGGCCATCCGGCATCCTGACCTTGAGCGAACCGCGCGGCAGGTTCATCGCCGCCGACAGCACCATGCGCGCCTTGGCCGGCAGGCCCTTGACGATCTCGGCGAAATTGAACTCGTCGAGCCTGACCGCTTCGCCCGGCGCTACGTTATGATGGTCCCCGTCTGCCATTTCATGCCCCTGGATTTCCGTGGTGCCGGCGCAAATTGCCGGGTCACGGTTCTCTTGGATCATTCGCCAGGATTGAGTGCCTTGCCTGGTCCCGTTAGCTCCCAGTGCTTCCCAGTGAATGCCTGCCACAATCTTCCACGTGATTAGGGGGGACTTCAAGAGGCAGGCCACTGGCTGGGCTGTGCCACGTGGCGCCTGGCATTTGCGCCTTGCGTCAAGTTGCTGCGGTCCACAATCAAAACGTCTATGGCCGGCGCAGCGCATGTGCGATAGCGTTAGCCATGCGTTATGTAATCGTCATTGCGGCAATCGCGTTCTTCCTGATCTGGGACGGTCTCTACAATCAAGGCCGGTATCTCGACATCTCGGTCAGGGAGCTCAACCACGTCGTGCGTTACGTCACTGGCAAGGCCTGAATTCCCCTCCCAAGGAGCGCAACCTGGCGCGTGGCGCGACGTGCCCGTCGCCGCGTGATTGGGTCCCGACCCGTTTGGGCGCGTCGCAAGGACGCGTGGCGCCATGAACGGTTGACGCGAGGAAACCGCCGTCACAAAAGACCTCGGCATTCAGATCGAGGAGGCGGGATTGATCCGGCATATCGTTTTCTTCAGCGCGCGGCGCAAGGAGGATGTGGAGGCGGTGCGCACCGGACTGCTGGCGCTCGGCAACATTCCTCATTCCAGTCTCTTCGAGGTCACTTTGAACACCAAGGTCGACCCGCTCTCGGACGAAGTTGATGTCGTCGTCTACGCTGAGTTCGCGGATGACGCGGCGCTGGCCGCCTACAAGGCGCATCCGCTCTATGCGCAGACCACAGCCAAGGTCAAACCATTGCGCGAACTGCGCTATTCCGCCGATGTCGTGGCCGGCAACTGATCCCGGGCGCGGTTCCGGATCTCGACAAGTCCCGCGGGAAACGGCCTTGAACCGCGGTCCGGAATGATGCACACCGCGCCCGATGACCGACAGACCAACCACCGGCACGCATCCGCTTGACCATCTCGTTCTGCCGACCGGGAGCCTCGAGGTGGCGCGAGCCCGGCTCACTTCGCTGGGCTTCGTCGTCGCGCCGACCGGTATCCATCCCTTTGGAACGGAAAACTGCTGCGTTTTCCTCGCCGACGGCACCTATCTGGAGCCGCTCGCGATCGGCACTGAACAGGCAGCGATCGACGCGGCGGGCGCGGGCAACGTCTTCGTCGCGCGCGACCGCCTCTATCGCGAAAGCCGCGGCGATGAGGGGTTTTCGGCTGTGGTCCTGGGGACCGACAATGCCGATGCCGACCATGCACGCTTTGTCGACGCCGGCCTGTCGGCGGGAGACACGCTGAGCTTTTCGCGCGCTTTCACCGACACGTCGGGCAAAAGCGATACCGCGTCGTTCAAGCTCGCTTTTGCTGCGACCCGCGGAGCGTCCGACGCGTTCCTGTTCGCCTGCCAGCGGATCAATGCGCCAAAGGTGGACCGTGCGGCCTTGCAGGCTCATGCCAACGGCGCCAGCGGAATCCTCGAGGTGGTGGCGGTCAGCGATCAGCCTGCCCAACAGACCAGGCTGATCTCTTTGGCGGTGAACAATCCTGCCGACGCTGAGGACGGCGCGTTTCTCCTGCCGAATGCAACCTTGAGCGTGCTTGACCTCAAATCTTTTACCGCTCGCTTTGGCATTCCGGCGGGTTCATCCACGAAGCTCCGCTTCGCCGCGATCGTCTTTGCGGTCCGCAGCATCGACGCCGCGTCGAGCCTGCTTGCAGCCAATGCTATCCAGTACGATATAGCAGGCACCGATATTGTCGTGCGGCCGGCATCCGGACAGGGCGCGGCTTTCATCTTCCGGGAGATACAATGAACAAGCCCCAAGTGCCCAATTCGTCGGTAACGGTCGGCAATGTCGTGTTCGATAACAATGCGGCCTTGGCGCTGATCGCCGGCCCGTGCCAGTTCGAGTCGCGCCAGCATGCCTTCGACATGGCCGGCGCGCTGAAGGAACTGACGGCCAAGCTCGGCATCGGCCTTGTCTACAAGACCAGCTACGACAAGGCCAACCGCACCTCGCTGTCGGCAACCCGCGGCGCCGGCATGGACGCTGCTCTTCCGGTCTTCGACGAGTTGCGCAAGGAATTTTCGCTGCCTGTGCTGACCGATGTCCACACCGAGGAACAGTGCGCGATCGTTGCGCCGCATGTCGATGTGCTGCAGATACCGGCCTTCCTGTCGCGCCAGACCGACATGCTGGTCGCCGCCGCGAAAACGGGCAAGGTCATCAACGTCAAGAAGGGGCAGTTCCTCGCCCCTTGGGACATGAAGAACGTGGTCGCCAAGATCACCGGTTCAGGCAACGCCAACGTTCTCACCACCGAGCGCGGCGCGTCCTTCGGCTACAACACGCTGGTGTCCGACATGCGCGCGCTGCCTGTCATGGCCGAGATCGGCGCGCCGGTGATCTTCGACGCCACGCATTCGGTCCAGCAGCCGGGCGGGCAGGGCGGCTCGTCCGGTGGCGAGCGTCGCTTTGTCGAGACGCTGGCTCGTGCGGCCGTCGCCGTCGGTGTCGCCGGCGTCTTCATCGAGACCCACCAGGATCCCGACAATTCGACGTCTTCCGATGGGCCCAACATGCTGCCGCTGAAGGATATGCCGGCTCTCCTGGAAAGGCTGATGGCTTTCGACCGGATCGCGAAGGGCCGCTGACCGGCGCTTCCTGCCCCTGCTTGTGGTCAAGAGGGGCCAGTTGTACGCTTGGCCGGCAAATGAGCGTTTTGGCAGGAGGAAGCCATGTCCGTCGCCCGCGTCACCGAAATCACCTCATCGTCGAAGAAGAGCTTTCAGGACGCCATCGAGAAGGGAATCGCCCGCGCGTCGAAAACCCTGAAGAACGTCGAAGGTGCCTGGATCCAGGATCAGAAGGTCGTCGTCGAGGACGGCAAGATCGCTGCCTATCGCGTCAACATGAAGGTGACTTTCATCCTCGCGGAGTGATTGGACGCCGCCGAAAAAGTCGGGAACTTTCGCCCGTCCTCCTCATTGTCGAAGCAGAGTTCAACGACAAGGAGGAGCAGATCATGACAACCCAGACAGGCCACACCGAAGCCATTGCCGCTTCGCGCGTCATCGGCACGTCGGTCTACAATACCGAAGGCAGGAGCATCGGCAGCATCGAGGACATCATGCTCGACAAGACGTCGAACGGCATCATGTTCGCTGTGATCGGCTTTGGCGGCTTTCTCGGCATCGGCGAGAAGTACCACGCCATTCCCTGGGCCAGTCTCGACTACGACGAGAACAGGGGCGGTTATGTCGTGCCCTTCTCAAAGGAGCAGCTGAAAGCAGCACCCGCCTATTCGATCAACGAACTGGCCGGCGCGGATGGAGAGGCGGCGCGCGACGCATCCTATGAGTATTATAAGGTCACGCCTTACTGGCATTGATGCAGCCACGATCAAAAAGGGCCCCGTCTCGATGGGGCCCTTTTTAT
This sequence comes from Mesorhizobium sp. 43Arga, assembly GCF_053714255.1. Lineage (NCBI taxonomy): Bacteria > Pseudomonadati > Pseudomonadota > Alphaproteobacteria > Hyphomicrobiales > Phyllobacteriaceae > Mesorhizobium > Mesorhizobium sp. 43Arga. The sequence goes on along the minus strand of NZ_JBSKBO010000003.1, from coordinate 311,664 downwards.
TTCAACAACGCTATTCGCTGAGGCGCAACGCTGGCAAGGGCTCGGAAGCCTTCGGTGGCGATTGCTTGCTGTCGCACGACGTCAGCAACGCCGCCGCGATCAGGAACAAACTGACAATACCGCTCAACTCGGACATGGCGAAACTCCTCCTGTTTCGCCCCACGCGACAACAGCCATAACCCGAAACGGATGTTCGGACGCATGACTTATGATGACAGAAATTTGCGCTTCGTGAATCGGGGCGGCGGCACTATTCGGCCATGGCCGGATTGCCTTTTGCGTCGCTTTGGCTAAGACGGGCGCGACCTTTCGTCAGATCAATCGGGGACATCGCAATGACCGCCATCATCGACATTGTCGGACGTGAAATCCTGGACAGCCGTGGAAACCCGACCGTCGAGGTCGATGTTGTACTCGAAGACGGTTCGATGGGCCGCGCCGCGGTGCCGTCGGGCGCCTCGACCGGCGCCCACGAAGCCGTCGAGCTTCGCGACGGCGGCGCCCGCTATCTCGGCAAGGGCGTCCTCAAGGCCGTGGAGGCGGTCAATGGCGAGCTGTTCGAGGCGATCGGCGGCATGGAAGCCGAAAACCAGATCCATATCGACCAGACCATGATCGAGCTTGATGGCACGCCCAACAAGAGCCGGCTCGGCGCCAATGCCATTCTCGGCGTTTCTCTGGCGGTGGCCAAGGCCGCGGCCGACGCTGCCGGCCTGCCGCTCTATCGCTATGTCGGCGGCACCAAGGCGCACATCCTGCCTGTGCCGATGATGAACATCATCAATGGCGGCGCCCACGCCGACAACCCGATCGACTTCCAGGAGTTCATGATCCTGCCGGTCGGCGCGCCGACTTTGCGCGAAGGCGTGCGCTGGGGCTCGGAAATCTTCCACACCCTGCGCAAGAAGCTGAAGGATGCCGGCCACAACACCAATGTCGGCGACGAGGGCGGCTTTGCGCCGAACCTGAAGAGCGCGCCTGTGGCGCTCGATTTCATCATGGAATCGATCGAAAAGGCAGGCTTCAAGCCGGGCGAGGAAATCGCGCTCGGCCTCGATTGCGCCGCGACCGAGTTCTTCAAGGACGGCAACTACGTCTACGAAGGCGAGAAGAAGACGCGCGATCCCAGGGCCCAGGCCAAGTACCTCGCCAAGCTCGCCGCCGACTATCCGATCATCTCGATCGAGGACGGCCTTGCCGAGGACGACTGGGAAGGCTGGAAATACCTGACCGACCTGATCGGCAAGAAGACGCAACTGGTCGGCGACGACCTCTTCGTCACCAACACGGCGCGCCTGCGCGACGGTATCCGCATGGGCGTTGCCAATTCGATCCTGGTCAAGGTCAACCAGATCGGCTCGCTGACGGAAACGCTCGATGCCGTCGAGACCGCGCACAAGGCCGGCTACACCGCGGTCATGTCGCACCGCTCGGGCGAGACCGAGGATTCGACCATCGCCGATCTCTCCGTTGCCACCAATTGCGGGCAGATCAAGACCGGTTCGCTGTCGCGCTCCGACCGCATGGCCAAATACAACCAGCTGATCCGCATCGAGGAAGAGCTTGGCAAGCAGGCGCTTTACGCCGGCAAGTCGGTGATCAAGGGCTGATCCGGAGCAAATTTCCGGGGAATGTGCAGGGCGGGTTATTCGCCCGCCGCCAACGTGCGTCACACGGCCTCATGTGACGCGCTGCGCATCCTCGGTCCTTGCCCTTGAGCAAGCTTGGAGCGACATCCACCGCCGAGCTTGAAATGGAACGCTTTCGCTGTGGCAGAAAGCGCTCAAGCGCTTTCCGTGCGATGCGCGCCTAGTGCCACCGAGAGGTTTGCAGTGATTTTCCGCATTATATCCGGCGAATCTCGCTCGACACCGTAGACGAAGCCTGGGAAATCGAGCGGTTTCTGGTGAGACCAGATCGCCTCATGCTGGTCCGGGGGCAGAATTTGGGCCGGATCGCCGACGGCAATCCAGCCGATCGGTACGACCGTACCAGGTTCGAGGCGGGTACGCAGGTGAACGATGCCATTGATGCGGACTTCCGATCCGCGGCCTACGTGCGCACCATGGAACACTGCCGCACCTGTGGCGATAAAAACCTCATCGCCGATTTCCGCACCAACCACGTGGCTGTTGGGGCCTACAAGGCAATGATTCCCCATGGTGCAAGGATGACTTGCCGTGGCCCGGATCACCGCATTTTCCAGCACGATACAGTCGCGGCCAATGCGGATCGAGCCGCCTGCCTCCGCCACAAGTCGGGCACCGTGCATGATCCGGCTGCCAGCGCCAATGACGACATCGCCACATACTGTGGCATCCGGGGCGACCCAAGCATCGGTGTCGATCGCAGGCGAATGCCCTGCATATGAAACGATCATCGCTCGTTCTCCTCTCTCTCGATCTCAGCCGCGCGGCAGCCGATCGGGCAAATCTCATGCCCGCAAAGATCATGCTCGCACAGGCGACACGTTGTTCTCGCGAAAGCGCGGGAAGTCGTCGCCCCGGCTAGAATCTCGTCCAGCATGGAAACAAAGTCCCGCCGCTTGTCCGGCTGCAGCGCAGACAGCAATCCGTCGAGCGCTGCGAGCCTAAGAGCTTGCATTTCCCTTACCTGGGCGTGGCCAGTCTCCGTCAGCGTCAGCGGAGTGACGCGCCCCTCCGGTTTGCCACGCACTATCAGCGCCTGCCGTTCCAGGCCGTCGATCAAACGCACGGCAGTCGGTTGACTGACACCGACGACCTCGGCGAGTTCCGTCGTCGTCAACCCCGGTTTGAAGTGCAGCATCGACAGCACCGCCGCCGCACTAGGTGAAAGCTCTCCCAACGAGGCTTCCATCCTGTCGCGAATCATGGCGCCGAGCGCGCCAAGTTTGTTAGCGTCCAATAATTGCATAGCATATGCATATGTTATTTCAGCAGAACGTCAACCACTTTCCCGCATGCAAGCCGCGCGACCGCAAAGGATTGAGAAGAAAAAACCGACAGCCGGATGCAACGTGCCGGATCAGGGCCATGTTCGCTCGCCAAATCCCATGGTCCGTAACCGTCCGTTAAGCACAATCGAGCGAAAAAGATGGAGCCGCATGAGTTCGCGGCCACGGGGAATCGGTCATGTGGACGCGTCAGCACAAGCAAAGAAATACCGGCCGGCTGATCATTCCTTCGCTTTGCGTGGTGTTCCTGGCCTATTTCGGCTTCCACGCCTATCACGGTGAATTCGGCATCAATTCGAAATATCAGCTGGAAGCCCAGACGGTTGCGCTGCAGGCTCAGCTCGATGCGATCAAGGCCCGTCGGATGGAACTCGAACGGCGCGTTCGGCTCATGCATGACGGCACGCTGGAGAAGGACATGCTTGACGAACAGGCGCGCAGGGCGCTCAATCTGTCCCAGGCCGATGAAATCACCATCATGCTGCCCGCCTCGTCGAAATAACTGAATTTCAGTTAATCGGCAATATTTTCAATGATTTTAATCGCTTAGGCGCATGCCAGCTATGCAAATTCGTCATGGCGTAACGCTGTGACGCGTGTTAGCCTTGCATAAATCGGTGGGGAGAGCTGATCTTCCCAGGGCGGATTTCATCCTGCCCTAATGTCCGCAAAGAGACGCCAACAGGGAGTGATGCATGGCCACCGCAGCCAGAAAAGCGCCTGCCAAATCGAAATCCGAAGGCAAATCAGGGCTTTCCGCGCCCAAGCCTGCTGAATTCACCAAGGACGAAGAGCTCGCCGCCTATCGGCATATGCTGCTCATCCGCCGCTTCGAGGAAAAGGCTGGCCAGCTCTACGGCATGGGCTTCATCGGCGGCTTCTGCCACCTCTACATCGGCCAGGAAGCTGTCGTCACCGGCATGAAGATGGCGCTGATCGATGGCGACCAGATGATCACGGCCTATCGCGACCACGGCCACATGCTGGCGATGGAGCTTTCGCCGCGCGGCGTCATGGCCGAGCTGACCGGGCGCAGTGGCGGCCTGTCCAGGGGCAAGGGCGGCTCCATGCATATGTTCTCCAAGGAGAAGCATTTTTACGGCGGCCACGGCATTGTCGGCGCGCAGGTGTCGCTCGGCACGGGCCTGGCCTTCGCCAATCGCTACCGCGACAACAACAACGTGTCGCTGACTTATTTCGGTGATGGCGCCGCCAACCAGGGCCAGGTCTATGAAAGCTTCAACATGGCCTCGCTGTGGAAGCTGCCGGTGATCTACATCATTGAGAACAACCGCTACGCCATGGGCACTTCGGTGTCGCGCTCGTCGGCCGAAACCAATTTTGCGCATCGCGGCGCCTCGTTCAAGATTCCGGGCATCCAGGTCGACGGCATGGATGTGCGGGCGGTCAAATCCGCCGGCGATCAGGCGACCGAATGGTGCCGCGCCGGCAACGGGCCGATCATTCTCGAAATGCAGACCTACCGCTATCGCGGTCACTCGATGTCTGACCCGGCGAAATACCGCTCGAAGGAAGAAGTGCAGAAGATGCGCTCCGAGCATGACCCGATCGAACAGGTCAAGGCGCGGTTGACCGAGAAGAAGTGGGCGACGGAGGACGAGCTCAAGACTATCGACAAGGAGGTTCGCGACATCGTCGCCGACGCCGCCGAATTTGCCCAGAACGATGCGGAGCCGGATCCGTCCGAGCTCTGGACCGATATCGTATTGTAAGGGAGGGCCAGGACATGCCGATCGAAATTCTCATGCCCGCTCTCTCGCCGACCATGGAAGAGGGCAATCTTTCCAAATGGTTGAAGAACGAGGGCGACAAGGTCGTCGCCGGCGACGTCATCGCCGAGATCGAAACCGACAAGGCGACGATGGAAGTCGAAGCCGTCGATGAAGGCACGCTGGCCAAGATCGTGGTTCCCGCCGGCACCGAAGGCGTCAAGGTCAACGCGGTGATCGCCGTGCTTGCGGTTGAAGGCGAAGACACCGACAAGGCCGGCGAAGGTATCGGCGAAGAGCCCGCAAAGGCTGAAACGGCCGCACCGGCACCAGTTGCGGCAAAGAGCGAGGCCGCCGCACCAGTCGCGGCGGCGCCGAAGACCGAGATCGCCGCCGATCCTGACATCCCTGCAGGTACCGAAATGATCTCGACCACGGTGCGCGAAGCACTGCGCGATGCCATGGCCGAAGAGATGCGCCGCGACAGCGATGTCTTCGTCATGGGCGAGGAGGTCGCCGAATACCAAGGCGCCTACAAGATCACCCAAGGGTTGCTGCAGGAATTCGGACCGCGCCGCGTCGTCGACACGCCGATCACCGAGCATGGTTTTGCCGGCGTCGGCGTCGGTGCGGCGATGGCCGGGCTGAAGCCGATCGTCGAGTTCATGACCTTCAATTTCGCCATGCAGGCGATCGACCAGATCATCAATTCGGCCGCCAAGACGCTTTACATGTCAGGCGGCCAGATGGGTGCGCCGATCGTGTTTCGCGGACCGAACGGGGCCGCTGCCCGCGTCGCCGCCCAGCACTCGCAGTGCTACGCCGCCTGGTACAGCCATATTCCTGGCCTGAAGGTGGTGATGCCGTATACGGCCGCTGACGCCAAGGGTCTGCTCAAGGCGGCGATCCGCGACCCGAACCCGGTCATCTTCCTCGAGAACGAAATCCTATACGGCCAATCCTTCGACGTGCCGAAGCTTGATGATTTCGTGCTGCCGATCGGCAAGGCGCGCATCCACAAGCAAGGCAAGGACGTCACCATCGTCTCCTTCGGCATCGGCATGACCTACGCGGTCAAGGCGGAAGCCGAACTGCGCGGGCTGGGCATCGACGCCGAAATCATCGATCTGCGCACCATCCGCCCGCTCGACCTCGACACCATCATCGCCTCGGTCAAGAAGACCAACCGGCTGGTCGTGGTCGAGGAAGGGTTCCCGCAGAGCTCGGTCGGCGACTACATAGCGAACCAGGTGTCGCAGCGCGCCTTCGATTTCCTCGACGCGCCGGTCATCACCATTGCCGGCAAGGATGTGCCGATGCCTTATGCGGCCAACCTCGAAAAGCTGGCTTTGCCGAATGTCGGCGAGGTCATCGAGGCGGTCAAAGCCGTCACATATCGCTGAACCGGCCGGGAGGACAAAATGCCAATCAACATCACCATGCCGGCGCTCTCGCCCACGATGGAAGAGGGCAATCTGTCGAAGTGGCTGGTCAAGGAAGGCGATAAGGTTTCGCCGGGCGATGTCATCGCCGAGATCGAGACCGACAAGGCAACGATGGAAGTCGAAGCCGTCGATGAGGGCACGGTCGCCAAGCTGGTCGTTCCCGCCGGCACCGAAGGCGTCAAGGTCAACGCCCTGATCGCCATTCTGGCCGGCGAAGGCGAGGATGCCGGCGCCGCGGCAAAGGGCGGTGGCGATGCAGCCGCGCCAAAGGCTGAGGCGCCGAAAGCGGAAGCCCCGAAGGCTGAAGCGCCTAAGGACGCACCGAAGCCGGCAGCCGCCGCTGCCGCGCCCGCACCAGCCAAGGCTGAATCCGCCCCGGTCGCCAATGGCCATGCGACTGGCGAGCGCACCTTTGCGTCGCCGCTCGCGCGCCGTATCGCCAAGGAGGCCGGCGTCGATGTATCGGCTGTGACCGGCACCGGCCCGCATGGCCGTGTGGTGAAGGCCGATGTCGATGCCGCGATCGGCGGCGGTGATGCCAAGGCAGCGCCCGCCGCCAAGGCGCCTGCCGGCGCGCCGGCTGCTGCTTCCGCGCCGGCTGTGAGGCCGATGTCGGACGACCAAGTGCTGAAGCTGTTCGAGCAAGGCTCCTACGAACTCGTCCCGCATGACAATATGCGCAAGACCATCGCGCGCCGGCTGGTCGAGGCCAAGTCCACCATCCCGCATTTTTATCTCACGCTCGACTGCGAGCTCGATGCGCTCCTGGCGCTGCGCACGCAGATCAATGCCGCCGCCCCGATGAAGAAGACCGAGAAGGGCGAGGCTCCGGCCTACAAGCTGTCGGTCAACGACATGGTCATCAAGGCGATGGCGCTGGCGCTGAAGGCGGTGCCGGATGCCAATGCCTCGTGGACCGACAGCGCCATGGTCAAGCACAAGCATGCCGATGTCGGCGTTGCCGTGTCGATCCCCGGCGGCCTGATCACGCCGATCATTCGGCATGCGGATGAAAAGACGCTGTCGACCATTTCCAACGAGATGAAGGATCTGGCCAGCCGTGCCCGCAGCCGCAAGCTGAAGCCGGAAGAATATCAGGGCGGCACGACGGCCGTTTCCAACCTCGGCATGTTCGGCATCAAGGACTTCGCCGCCGTCATCAATCCGCCGCACGCGACCATCCTGGCCGTCGGCGCCGGTGAGGAGCGGGCTGTGGTCAAGAATGGCGAGATCAAGATCGCCACCGTGATGTCGGTGACGCTGTCGACCGACCATCGCGCCGTCGATGGGGCCCTTGGCGCCGAATTGCTGGTCGCCTTCAAGCGGCTGATCGAGAACCCGATGGGCATGCTGGTCTAGGAAAGGAAAAGGCTCGTGCGGAGATTCTTCACCAGCCTTTTCGCCTTTTTCATTTCCGGTTTTACCGGCAGCCTGGTCGCGCTGGGACTGGCCATCGCAACCGACGCGCAGGAAGAGTACATTCTGGTGTTCATGGCGTCCGCGCTTGCCACCATTGTCGTGACGATCGTGTTCTTCGTTGCGCAGTTCTTTTCGAATGCACCCACGATCATCAACTGGCTGGCCCTTTGCGCCATTGTCCTGTTCGTGCTGGTCGGACTCGGACTGATCGGCTGGACGCTCTCGCAGCCGATCGACAAGCGTCAGTGGGGAAGTGACCTTCCAATCGTCGCCGGCCTGGTCTTGCCAAACCTGGCCACGGTGCTGGTTCACTGGCTGTTCGTACGCTGGCGGGTGGGACGCGGTTTGATCAATGTACAGGTGAACGCATGAAGACGGTGCTTTGCTACGGCGACTCGCTGACCTGGGGGTACAACGCCGAGGGCGGCCGCCATGCGCTGGAAGACCGCTGGCCTACTGTCCTGCAGACCGGGCTTGGCAAAGGCGTCCAGGTTATCGCCGACGGCCTCAATGGTCGCACCACGGCCTTTGACGACCATTTGGCAGGTGCCGATCGCAACGGTGCGCGGCTGTTGCCGACGGCGCTGACGACGCATGCACCGATCGACCTGATCGTCATCATGCTCGGCGCCAACGACATGAAACCGTGGATCCACGGCAATCCGGTCGCGGCCAAGCAAGGCATCCAGCGGTTGATCGACATCGTGAGTGGCCATGACTATCCATTCGACTGGCCGGCACCACAGGTACTCATTGTGTCGCCGCCCGTTGTAAGCCGCACCGAAAATGCCGACTTCAGGGAAATGTTTGCCGGCGGCGAAGAGGCATCGAAGCAGCTCGCCCCGCAATATGCCGCACTCGCCGACGAAGTCGGCTGCGGCTTCTTCGATGCCGGCACGGTGGCGCAGACCACACCGCTCGACGGCGTCCATCTCGATGCCGAAAATACGCGAAACATCGGCAAGGCGCTGACATCGGTCGTGCGCGTCATGCTGGAATTGTGATTGAAGGAGAAAATCCGTGGCTGAGAACTACGACGTCATCATCATCGGCTCAGGCCCCGGCGGCTATGTCACGGCGGTGCGTTCCGCCCAGCTCGGCTTCAAGACCGCGATCGTCGAGCGCGAGCATCTCGGCGGCATCTGTCTCAACTGGGGCTGCATCCCCACCAAGGCGCTGCTGCGCTCGGCCGAGATCATGCACTATTCCGACCATCTGAAGGACTATGGCCTGAAGCTCGACGGCAAGGTCAGCGCCGACACGTCGGCCGTGGTCGACCGCTCGCGCAAGGTCTCGCTGCGGCTCAATGGCGGCGTCGCCTTCCTGATGAAGAAGAACAAGGTCGACGTCATCTGGGGCGAGGCCAAGCTGTCGAAGCCCGGTGAGATCGTCGTCTCCAAGACGGCCAAGAAGCCGATGGAGCCGCAGCCGCCCGTGCCGAAGGGCGTGAAGGGCGAGGGTACCTACACCGCCAAGCACATCATCCTGGCGACCGGTGCGCGGCCGCGTGCACTGCCCGGCATCGAGCCGGACGGCAAGCTCATCTGGACCTATTTCGAGGCCATGGTGCCGAAGGAAATGCCGAAGTCGCTGCTGGTGATGGGCTCGGGCGCCATCGGCATCGAATTTGCCTCCTTCTATCGCACCATGGGCGCCGAGGTGACGGTGGTCGAGCTGCTGCCGGCGGTGATGCCGGTCGAGGATGCCGAAGTCTCGAAATTCGCGCAAAAGCAGTTCGAGAAGCAAGGCATGAAGATCATTCTCGAAGCCAAGGTAACCAAGGTCGAGAAGGGTGCCAACTCGGTCACCGCGCATGTCGAGATGAAGGACGGCAAGGTCGAGAAGATCACCGCCGACCGCATGATCTCGGCCGTCGGTGTCCAGGGCAACATCGAGAATCTCGGACTTGAAGCGCTCGGCGTGAAGACCGACCGCGGCTGCGTCGTCGTTGACGGTTACGGCAAGACCAATGTGCCGGGCATCTATGCCATCGGCGATGTCGCCGGCCCGCCCATGCTTGCCCACAAGGCCGAGCATGAGGGCGTCGTGTGCGTCGAGAAGATCGCCAATTTCCCCGGCGTGCATGCCATCGACAAGCTCAAGATCCCGGGCTGCACCTACTGCAATCCGCAGGTCGCCTCCGTCGGCCTGACGGAAGCCAAGGCCAAAGCCGAGGGCAAGGATATCCGCGTCGGCCGCTTCCAGTTCGCCGCCAACGGCAAGGCGATCGCGCTTGGCGAGGACCAGGGCTTCATCAAGACCATCTTCGACAAGAAGACCGGCCAGTTGCTCGGCGCCCATATGGTCGGCGCCGAGGTGACCGAACTGATCCAGGGCTTTGTCGTGGCGATGAACCTCGAGACGACCGAGGAAGAGCTGATGCACACCATCTTCCCGCATCCGACGCTGTCGGAGATGATGAAGGAAAGCGTGCTCGACGCCTATGGTCGCGCACTGAACGCATGATAGATTCGCCGCAAGAGACTCAGCCGCGAAAGCCCTGGGAGCTCGACGGCAAGGCAGTTCGTTTCCGCATGCATTTTTACGCGCGCAAGGAGAAGGCATATGCACTTGAACGGCGTGGGCTGGATCGCAGCCATCATCATCGGCGGCCTGGCAGGCTGGCTCGCCGAAATGGTCATGAAGAGCAACACCGGCATTTTCATGAACATTATCATGGGCATCGTTGGCGCGATCGTGTTGAACGCCATACTGCAAGCTCTCAACATCGGCGTGTTCGGCGTCGGCTGGACCGCCTATCTGATTACCGGCTTCATCGGTGCCTGCCTGCTGATCTGGGTCGGTCGCCTGGTGCGCCGCTAGCCGATATTGGTCCCGGCTATGCGAAAACGGTTGTAGCGGCATGCGCCGCTGCAGCCTTTTTCTTTGTGCTGAAAAGTCCTAGATGACGATAGGTGACGATCGCCGACGGGCGGTCGCGAGAAAAGCCAGGGTTCAGATGGTTACTGTCCTCGACACGATCGCCAACGCGCCGCGGTTGCGGCATCCCGAGAAGGCGCACAAGCCCGACCAGGAGGTGTTGCGCAAGCCGGACTGGATCCGCGTCAAGGCGCCGGTCTCGAGGGGCTATGCCGAGACGCGCGAGATCGTGAAGTCGCACAAGCTGGTGACGGTCTGCGAAGAGGCTGGTTGCCCCAACATCGGCGAGTGCTGGGAAAAGAAGCACGCCACCTTCATGATCATGGGCGAGATATGCACGCGCGCCTGCGCCTTCTGCAACGTCGCCACCGGCATTCCGACGGCACTCGATCCCGACGAGCCGGCGCGCGTCGCGCATGCCGTCAAGCAGATGGGACTCAGCCACGTCGTCATCACCTCGGTCGACCGCGACGATCTCGCCGATGGCGGTGCGCAGCACTTCGCCGATGTCATCCGGGCGATCCGCGCGGCAACGCCTTCGACCACGATCGAAATCCTTACGCCCGATTTCCTGCGCAAGGACGGCGCGCTGGAGATCGTCGTGGCGGCCAAGCCCGACGTCTTCAACCACAATCTCGAAACCGTGCCGTCGAACTATCTGACGGTGCGGCCAGGCGCGCGCTATTTCCACTCGATCCGGCTGTTGCAGCGCGTCAAGGAACTCGATCCGTCGATCTTCACCAAGTCCGGCATCATGGTCGGCCTGGGCGAGGAGCGGAATGAAATCCTGCAGCTGATGGACGATCTGCGCTCGGCCAATGTCGACTTCATGACCATCGGCCAATATCTTCAGCCGTCGAAAAAGCACCATCCGGTGATCCGCTTCGTCACGCCCGAAGAGTTCAAGTCCTTCGAGACGATCGGCCGGACCAAGGGTTTCCTGCTCGTGGCGTCGAGCCCGCTGACACGTTCATCGCACCATGCCGGCGACGATTTCGCCCGGCTGCGCGCGGCGCGGGAAGCGCAGCTCCAGAAATCGGTCTAGCGCTGGTTGCATGCCGAAATTCGAAGCCACCCGCCGCGTTGCCCATTCGCCGCAGCAGATGTTTGCATTGGTTGCCGATGTCGAGGCCTATCCGCAATTCCTGCCGCTCTGCGAAGCGCTGACGGTGCGCTCGCGCAAGGAGCGTGACGGACGCACCGTCCTCACGGCCGACATGAGCATCGGTTACAAGGCGATCCGCGAGACCTTCACGACGCAGGTGCTTTTGAAGCCCGACGAGAGCGCCATCGACGTGAAATATATCGATGGCCCGTTCAAATATCTGAGCAATGTCTGGCGTTTCGAGCCCGATGGCGGCGGCTGTGCCGTCCGCTTCTTCATCGACTATGAGTTCAAGAGCCGTATCCTGGGCGCACTTATGGGCACCATGTTCGACCGCGCCTTCCGCATGTTCGCCGAGGCTTTCGAAAAGCGCGCCGACGTCATCTATGGGGTTGCGCCGGCATGACGCTCTCGTGGTGAATCCACGCCTTATCCAAGCGCGCGCAGCCCGAGTTGCAGCGCGTGTCTCACCGTCTCGTGGCGGATGAATTCGCGGCCCTTGTGGCCAAACAGCTGGCGCTCGGCGACAATCGGCTGGCCGGCCAGGGCAAGGCCGAACCAGACGAGGCCGACCGGCTTGTCAGCCGAACCTCCGCTTGGGCCGGCAATGCCGGTAACGGCAAGAGAAAGGCTCGCACGCGAATGCGCCAGCGCGCCAGCCGCCATTTCCAGGACCGTTTCGCGCGAAACGGCTCCGTGCGCGTCGAGCGTGGCGGCGGAAACACCAAGCATGTCCATCTTGGCTTCGTTGGAATAGGTGATGAAGCCGCGGTCGACCACCGCCGAGGACCCTGCAATGTCGGTAAGCGCGGCGATGATCAGGCCGCCGGTGCAGCTTTCGGCCGTCGCCAGCATGATGCCACGTTGCTGGCAGGCCAGCAGTAGGGAGTTTGCGAGTTCGGCGTTGCTCATGCCGGCACCTCGCCGGGGAACACCACGCTGGCGGTGGCGATCGCCGCAATGCCTTCCTCGCGGCCGACAAAGCCGAGTTTTTCATTGGTTGTCGCCTTGATCGAGATGCGGTCGGCGGAAATGCCCAGCATTTGCGACAGGGCCGCCGTCATCGCTTCGCGATGTGGGCCGACGCGCGGCGCCTCGCAGATCAGCGTGATGTCGGCGTTGGCGATGCGTCCGCCGCGCTCACGCACCACTTTCGCCGCGTGTTCGACGAAGATCCGCGACGCCGCACCTTTCCACTGCGGATCGGACGGCGGAAAATGGGTGCCGATGTCGCCGGCGCCGCAGGTCGCCAGTAGCGCGTCGGTCAGAGCGTGCAGGCCGACATCGGCATCGGAATGGCCGGACAGTTTCTTGTCATGCGGAATGGCGACGCCGCACAGGGTGACGTGATCGCCGGGTTCGAAGGCGTGGACGTCGTAGCCATTGCCGGTGCGGATGTCGGGGAAGTGTGTGCGTTCGCTGGAAAGCCGCTGGTGCGCCATGGCGATGTCCCGTGCCCAGGTGAGTTTGACATTGTCCGGCGAACCCGGAACGAGCTTGACCGGAATATGCGCCCATTCGGCGATGGCCGCGTCATCGGTGAAGTCCAGTCTGCCCAGTCGAAAGGCCTTGTCGTGTGCGGCAAGGATCGGCCCGTAGGGAAAGCCTTGCGGTGTTTGCGCCGCGTGCAGCCCGCCGCGGGAAACGGTTTCCGCGACCACGCCGGCGGCCGACTCGCGCTTCAGCGTGTCGGCCACGGGCAGGGCGGGCAACGCCCCCTCGTTCTCGCCGATGGCGGCGATGGTGCGGTCGATCAACTCCGCATCGACGAACGGGCGAACGGCGTCGTGAATCAGAACCTGGCCCGGCGCATGGTCCTTCAGCGCCAGCAGCCCGAGCCGGACGGATTCCTGCCGGGTCGGTCCGCCAATGATGGCGGTGACGCGGTCAGCTTGGCTGCCTGCCGCTTGCCGGAACAATTCGTGGTCGTCGGCGTGGATGGCGACGACGATCCGGCCGGTTCGCGGATGGGCCAGAAACATCTCCAGCGTGTGCGCAATGACGGCGCGGCCGCCAATGTTCTGGTATTGCTTGGGTCCGTTGGCCTGCCCGGCACGAGCGCCGCGGCCGGCGGCGACGATCACCACCGCAACCCCATTTGTCGCGCTCGCGTTTTCACTTGCCTCAGTCATGGCGATTGGCTTAGCGCACGATCCTCAAAAGTGTAATTGGTTTTCCGAAAAGATCGTGCGCCAAATATGAATTCCAAAGCATCCCTTGCGCGTCTTGAAAGACGCGCGGCGTCCTGATTGAGGCAAATGCCTAAGGTCGGGAATTTTCCCAATTGCGCCTCAATGTGACGTCATTCCGCGTTGCACATTGTGGCCGATATGGCTAGAGAATGTGCAACGAATGGACATGCTTGGTTTTTGTGCATGGTTAACTCAACCAGATTGGCCGCGCCTTTGAACGTCGGTGGCGTGGAAATCCGCAACCGCGTCTTCCTCGCGCCGATGTCGGGCATCACCGACGAGCCGTTCCGGCGGCGCGCTTATGCGCATGGCGCGGGCCTGGTCGTGTCCGAGATGGTGGCGAGCGGCGAACTCGCCAAGGGTCGGGCTGGCTTCGACCTGCGCATACGGCATTCCGGACTGCCCGTCCATATGGTGCAGCTAGCTGGCCGCGAAGCGATCCACATGGCCGAAGGCGCGCGGATCGCCGCGGGCGAGGGCGCCGACATCATCGACATCAACATGGGCTGCCCGGCCAAGAAGGTCACTGGCGGTTACGCCGGCTCGGCATTGATGCTGGATCTAGACCATGCGCTGTCGCTGATCGAGGCCGTGGTCGGCGCGGTCACGGTGCCGGTGACGGTCAAGATGCGGCTCGGCTGGGACGAGGGCGCGCTCAATGCGCCTATCCTTGCGCGCCGTGCCGAGCAGGCGGGCGTCAAGATGGTGACGGTGCATGGCCGCACGCGCTGCCAGTTCTACCAGGGCAAGGCCGACTGGCGCGCCATCGCTCGCGTCAAGGAAGCCGTGTCCATTCCGGTCGTTGCCAATGGCGATGTCTGTTCCCCGGTCGAGGCAGCCGCTATTCTCGACCAATCGGGCGCTGATGCGGTGATGGTCGGTCGCGCGCATTACGGTGCGCCCTGGATCGCCGGTGGCATCGCAGCCGCGGCGGCAGGCGAAGCGGCGGCCAACGTGCCGCAGACGCCCGCGACTCTGGCAGACTATGTCATTGGTCACTACGAGGACATGCTGGCGCTTTACGGCGTCGAGAGCGGTTTGCGCCAGGCACGCAAACATCTGGGCTGGTATCTCGATCGCCATGCCGTTGGCGTCGTCGACGACGACCGAAAGGCGATCCTGACGGCATTCGATCCGGCCCGCGTCATTGCCTTGCTGCGCAATGTGTTTTCACGCGATCCGCAACCCTTGAGCCTGCGGAGCGCCGCATGAACGCCGCCGCTGGTCAGGGAACTGAAATGGTGGACGCCGCCCAGATCGTCCTCAACACCATCCGCCGCCCGGTGATCATGATCAGCGATGAAGGCTTCATCACCTTCGCCAATGCCGATGCCGAGGACTTCTTTCGCTCGAGCGCGACCATGCTGGCGCGCAACACCCTGTCCAAGCTCGTCCCCTTCGGCAGTCCGCTGCTGACCCTGGTCGATCAGGTGCGCGAGCGCCGGGCTCCGGTCAACGAGTATCGGGTCGATGTGTCGTCGCCACGCCTCGGCATCGAAAAGGTCGTCGATCTCTATGTCGCGCCGGTACCGGAATTCCCAGGCTCCGTCGTGGTCATGTTCCAGGAACGGTCGATGGCCGACAAGATCGACCGGCAGATGACGCATCGCGGTGCCGCGCGCTCGGTGACCGGCCTGGCGGCGATGCTCGCTCATGAGATCAAGAACCCGCTCTCCGGCATTCGCGGCGCAGCCCAACTGCTCGAACTGTCGGCCTCCGACGAGGACCGCGCGCTGACCCGGCTGATCACCGACGAGACCGACCGCATCGTCTCGCTTGTCGATCGCATGGAGGTGTTTTCCGACGAGCGGCCGATCGATCGCTATCCCGTCAACATCCATGTCGTACTCGACCATGTGAAGGCGATCGCAAAGAACGGTTTTGCCAAGAAAATCAGGATATTGGAGGACTATGATCCATCATTGCCTCCAGTATTCGCCAATCGCGACCAACTGATCCAGGTGTTCCTGAATCTGGTCAAGAACGCCGCCGAGGCGATCGGCAGCGACCCGCAAGGCGAGATCCTGCTGTCGACCGCTTTCCGTCCGGGCATTCGCGTTTCGGTTCCCGGAACGCAGGACCGGGTGTCGCTGCCGCTGGAATTCTGCGTGCGCGACAATGGTTCCGGTGTCTCGGAGGATATCCTGCCGATCCTGTTCGACCCCTTCATCACCACCAAGCCGAATGGCTCCGGGCTGGGGCTGGCGCTCGTCGCCAAGATCGTCGGCGAGCATGGCGGCATCATCGAATGCGAATCGACCCCGCGCGGAACCACCTTCCGCATCCTGATGCCGGCCTGGAAGGAAACGCCGTTCGGCGCTGAAGAAGACGGTGAAGGAGACCGCAAATGACCGCTCGCGGCAATATTCTCGTCGCCGATGACGATGCGGCGATCCGCACCGTGCTCAACCAGGCTCTCTCGCGCGTCGGCCACGAGGTGCGCGTCACCTCCAACGCCTCGACCTTGTGGCGCTGGGTGGCCGCGGGCGAGGGCGACCTTGTCATCACCGACGTCGTCATGCCGGATGAAAACGCCTTCGACATGCTGCCGCGCATCAAGAAGGCGCGGCCGGAGCTGCCCGTCATCGTCATGAGCGCCCAGAATACGTTCATGACGGCGATTCGTGCATCCGAGACCGGCGCCTATGAATATCTGCCGAAACCATTCGACCTGACCGAGCTGCTCAACATCGTCAACCGCGCGCTGTCGGAGCCCCGCCGGCCGAAGATCGATGCGCGCCCCGATGAGCAGCCCGAAACGATGCCTCTGGTCGGCCGCTCGGCGGCCATGCAGGACATCTACCGCATGCTGGCGCGCATGATGCAAACCGACCTGACGGTGATGATCTCGGGCGAATCCGGCACCGGCAAGGAGCTGGTGGCGCGCGCGCTGCACGAATATGGCCGTCGCCGCGGCGGGCCGTTCGTCGCCATCAACATGGCGGCGATCCCGCGTGACCTGATCGAATCGGAGCTGTTCGGCCACGAGAAGGGTGCCTTCACCGGCGCCCAGAACCGCTCCACCGGCCGTTTCGAGCAGGCCGAGGGCGGCACGCTGTTCCTCGACGAGATCGGCGACATGCCGATGGAGGCACAGACGCGCCTGCTGCGTGTCCTGCAGCAGGGCGAATACACGACGGTCGGCGGCCGCACGCCGATCAAGACCGATGTGCGCATCGTCGCCGCCACCAACAAGGATCTGCGCACGCTGATCAACCAGGGACTGTTCCGTGAGGATCTGTTCTATCGCCTTAATGTCGTGCCGCTGAGGCTGCCGGCATTGCGCGAGCGTTCCGAGGACGTGCCCGATCTCGTGCGTCATTTCTTCAAGCTCGGCGAGATGGAAGGTCTGCAGACCAAGCGCATCTCGTCCGGCGGCATAGAGCTGATGAAGCGCTACCCATGGCCCGGCAACGTGCGCGAACTGGAAAACCTGGTTCGCCGGCTGGCCGCGCTCTATTCACAGGACGAGATCTCCGCCGAGGTCATCGAGGCGGAGCTGAAGACCGGCGAGCGCCCCGTGGTGCCCGGCGGCGGCAACCTCATTCCCGACGATCTGTCCATCGGCCAGGCGGTGGAGCATTTCCTGCAGCGCTATTTCGCCTCGTTTGCCGGTGAATTGCCGCCGGCCGGGCTCTACCAGCGCATCCTGTCCGAAGTCGAATATCCGCTGGTCCTCGCCTCGATGACGGCAACCCGTGGCAACCAGATCAAGGCCGCGGAACTGCTGGGGCTGAACCGCAACACGCTGCGCAAGAAGATTCGCGAACTGGGCGTCAACGTCTATAAATCGTCGCGGCCCGGCTGACCGCTGATCTGACGCACTCTTTTCAGGGGACTGAGCGGCGAAAGATTTCCGCCATTGTCACACTTGTTGCATAATCGCCACAATGCGTTGCATAGATCGGACGCAATCATTGGCTCCCAGACGGCGACATGGCTCCGCAGGTACCTGTACTCAAGCAACCGCTATTCAGCGAACCCGGCGCGCGCGACGGGCGCCGCTTGCTGGCACTGCCCGGTGTGGTGGCGGTCGTCGGCGCACTGGTCATGGCGGCCATCTCGTTCACCATCCTGGTCGGCGCGACTCCGATCGCGCCTGACGCCAGGACGACCTGGGCGCTGATCGCACTCAACGCCGCCTTCGTGCTGTTCCTTATGGCGCTGGTCGGGCGCGAAGTGCACCGGATTGTCATGGCGCGACGGCATGGCAAGGCGGCCTCGCGGCTGCATGTGCGCATTGTAGCCATGTTCGCGCTGGTTGCCGCCATTCCCGCCATCATGGTGGCCATCATCGCCTCGATCACGCTCGATATCGGCCTCGACCGCTGGTTCGAGATTCGCACCAAGACGATCGTCAATTCCTCGCTGTCGATCGCCGATGCCTATGTCCAGGAGAATGCCCGCAATTTGCAGGGCACGACGCTGTCGATGGCTTATGATCTCGATGCGTCGCGAACCCTCTACGGCCTTGATCGCACAGGCTTTCTCGACCTTCTCAACAAGGAGGCAGTGGGCCGGTCGCTGGCCCACGCGGCGCTGATCAAGCCCGACGGCTCGTTTGTCATGAGCGCGCAGACCGATGCCGATTTCGCCATGCCGGAACCGCCGGAAGGTTCAGTCAGCAGCGCCGCCGAGGGCAAACCGGTGCTGATCGAGCCGCGCACCCGCAACATCATGGGCGCCATCGTCAAGCTGCACGAGATCGAGGGCCTCTACCTCTACACCATCCGCCTTGTGGATCCCGAGGTGATCAAGGCGCGGCAGATCGTAAGGTCCAACACCGACGAGTATCGCAACCTCGAAGACAACAGGCGCACCTCGCAAGTGGCCTTCGCGCTGCCCTATCTGTCGCTGACGCTGATCATCATCCTGTCGGCAATCTGGACCGGCATCGCGGTCGCCGACCGTCTCGTGCGGCCGATTCGCCAGCTCATCGGCGCCGCCGACGAGGTGGCGACAGGCAATCTCGACGTCGCGGTTCCGGTCAGGCCTTCCGACGGCGACGTCGCCTCGCTGGGCGACACCTTCAACAAGATGCTGCTGGAGCTCAAATCTCAACGCAACGAGATCCTGTCGGCGAAGGACTTGATCGACGAGCGGCGGCGCTTTTCCGAAGCCGTGCTTGCCGGTGTTACCGCCGGCGTCATCGGCGTCGATCCCTACGGCATCATCACCATCGTCAACCGTTCGGCCGAATCGATGCTGGCCATCTCCGCCAGTGCCGCACTCGGGCAGAACCTTTCCGCCATTCTGCCGCATGTCGGCCGCGTCTTCGAAATCGGCCGCCAATCGGGCAAGCCTGTGTACCGCGAGCAGGTGACGTTTTTCCGCGCCGGCACCGAGCGTACCTTCAACGTGCAGATCACCATCGAGGCGGGCGACGACGGTTCGGAGGAGAAATCCTATGTCGTGACCGTCGACGACATCACCGACCTGGTCCAGGCGCAGCGTTCTTCCGCCTGGGCCGATGTGGCGCGTCGTATCGCCCACGAGATCAAGAACCCGCTGACGCCGATCCAGCTTTCGGCTGAGCGCATCAAGCGCCGGTACGGCAAGGTCATTACCGAAGACCGCGAGGTTTTCGACCAATGCACCGACACAATCATCCGCCAGGTCGAGGACATCGGCCGCATGGTCGACGAATTCTCCGCCTTCGCGCGCATGCCCAAGCCCGAGATGAAGGTCATCGATCTGCGCGAATCGCTGCGTGAGGCGTCCTTCCTGGTCGAAGTCAGTCGCGCCGACATCACCTTCGAGCGGATTTTCGGCAACGAACCGCTCAAGGGCACGTTCGACAGCCGCCTTTTGGCACAGGCTTTCGGCAATGTGATCAAGAACGCCGCCGAGGCGATCGACGGACTGGAACAAAAGGACGGTTCGCACGGCATAATCCGGATTCAAGCCGGCCGTCAGAATGGCGCGATTCGAATTGACGTCATCGACAATGGCAAAGGCCTGCCGCGCGAGAATCGCCAACGGCTGCTCGAGCCCTATATGACCACGCGTGAGAAGGGCACCGGGCTTGGTCTCGCTATCGTCAAGAAGATCGTGGAGGACCATGGCGGCAGGCTGGAACTTCATGATGCGCCTGCGGACTTCCACGGCGGCCGCGGGGCGATGATCAGCATCATCCTGCCGCCTGCGGCCGTCACGCCGTTGCGCGGCGAAGGCAAGACGGAACACGAAAGAGAAACTGAAAAGGTCGGTAATGGCGTCTGATATTCTCATCGTCGATGACGAGGAAGACATCCGCGAGCTCGTCGCAGGCATACTGAGCGACGAAGGTCACGAAACCCGTACGGCATTTGACGCCGACAGCGCCTTGGCGGCCATTGCTGACCGGGCGCCGAGGTTGATTTTCCTCGACATCTGGCTGCAGGGCTCGCGCCTGGACGGCCTGGCGCTGCTCGACGAGATCAAGACAATGCATCCCACTCTGCCGGTGGTGATGATCTCCGGCCACGGCAACATCGAAACCGCGGTCTCCGCCATCCGCCGTGGCGCCTATGATTTCATCGAGAAGCCGTTCAAGGCCGACAGGCTGATTCTCATTGCCGAACGTGCGTTGGAAACCTCGAAGTTGCGGCGCGAGGTTTCCGACCTCAAGCAGCGCAGCGGCGAGACCTTCGACCTGATCGGCATGTCGTCGGCGATGAGTCAGCTGCGCCAGACCATCGAGCGCGTCGCGCCGACCAACAGCCGTGTCATGATCATCGGCCCGTCCGGATCGGGCAAGGAACTGGCGGCGCGCGCCATTCACACGCTGTCGGCCCGCAAGGGCGCGCCATTCGTGACGCTGAGTGCTGCCAACATCACGCCCGAGCGCATGGAGATCGAACTGTTCGGCACCGAATCGAACGGCGTCGAGCGCAAGGTCGGCGCGCTCGAGGAGGCCCATCGCGGCATCCTCTACATCGACGAAGTGGCAGACATGCCGCGCGAGACGCAGAACAAGATCCTGCGCGTGCTGGTCGAGCAGCAGTTCGAGCGGGTAGGGGGCACCAAGCGGGTCAAGGTCGATGTCCGGATCATCTCCTCGACCTCGCAGAACCTGGAAGCCATGATTGCCGACGGCCGTTTCCGCGAGGATCTCTATCATCGCCTGGCGGTGGTTCCGGTGATGGTGCCGGGGCTGGCCGAGCGGCGCGAGGATATCCCCTATCTCGTCGACAATTTCATGAAGCAGATCGCCCGCCAGGCCGGCATCAAGCCGCGCCGCATCGGCGACGACGCGCTTGCCGTGCTGCAGGCGCATAATTGGCCGGGCAACGTGCGTCAGCTGCGCAACAATGTCGAGCGCCTGATGATCCTGGCGCGCGGCGACGACGTCGATGCGCCGATCACCGCGGACCTTCTGCCGTCCGAGATCGGCGATGTCATGCCGCGGACGCCGAATCAGTCCGACCAGCACATCATGGCGCTGCCCTTGCGCGAGGCGCGTGAACAGTTCGAGAAGGACTATCTGATCGCCCAGATCAACCGCTTCGGCGGCAACATCTCGAAAACCGCCGAGTTCATCGGCATGGAACGTTCTGCCCTGCACCGCAAGCTGAAGTCGCTGGGCGTCTGACGCGCGCGGTCCGTTCGGCCGCGTGGTCCAAGCATTTGCCGGTTACGGCGGCGGCGGAATCGCATAAGAAAGCCCGAGATTTTTCCAGGGGTCGCCAATGCCGCGCATTGCCTATGTCAACGGGCGCTACGTCGCCCATGCGGACGCTTCCGTGCATATCGAGGATCGCGGCTATCAATTCGCCGATGGCGTCTATGAGGTCTGCGAAGTGGCGCGCGGCTTCATTGTCGACATGCCGCGCCATCTTGCCCGGCTCAACCGCTCGCTGAACGAACTGTCGATCGCATGGCCGGTCGCGCGCAACGTGCTGCCGCTCATCCTGCGCGAGGTGGTCAACCGCAACCATGTCGTCAACGGCCTGGTCTATGTGCAGGTAACGCGCGGTGTCGCCAGCCGCGAGTTTGTTTTCCCGTCGGCGGACACCAAGCCGTCATTGGTGGTCACAGCCAGAAAGGCCGATCCGGCGGCTGGAGCAAAGCGAGCCGAAACCGGGATCGCGGTCATCACCGTGCCAGAGAATCGCTGGGACCGGGTCGATATCAAGACCGTCGGACTGCTGCCCAATGTATTGGCCAAGCAAAAAGCCAAGGAAGCCGGTGCGCAGGAAGCATGGTTCGTCGATACCGACGGCAACGTCAAGGAAGGCGGCTCGTCGAACGCCTGGATCGTCACCCGAGACGGCGTCCTGGTCACCAGGCCAGCCGATCACGGCATCCTGCGCGGCATCACTCGCACGACCATGTTCGAAGTCGCGGCAAAGCTCGGCCTGAAGATCGAAGAGCGCGGTTTTTCCGTTGCCGAGGCCAAGGCGGCGCGCGAGGCGTTCATCAGTTCCGCCACGACGATTGCCATGCCGGTCGTGGCCATTGACGGCAATCCGGTGGCCAACGGGCACCCCGGTTCAGTGACACTTTCGTTACGGCAGGCCTTTTTTGACATTGCGGAAAAAAGTCCAGCCTGATAACCGCACAGGTGGAATGAACATCAATATATCTCGTTCTGCTTGTCGTTACTGACGACAAGACGGTGTTTGCGCGCTTGACATGTGCCCGTTAATTTGGCGCATTGGCCTGCAAACCGAAGGGGATCGGCGAAAGACAAGAACAATGGCGGAACGATCGCAAAACCTTCAGGACCTGTTCCTGAATTCAGTTCGCAAGAGCAAGAACCCGCTCACCATCTTCCTCATTAACGGCGTGAAGCTGACCGGCGTGGTCACTTCGTTCGACAATTTCTGTGTGCTGCTGCGCCGCGACGGTCACTCCCAGCTCGTCTACAAGCACGCCATTTCCACGATCATGCCGAGCCAGCCGGTTCAGATGTTCGATGGCGAGGAAAGCCAGGGCGCCTGATTGGCACGTGATAAGGACGCGGACGCCACGGTTCGCGGAAAACCAGCGCATCATCCCGGGACGGAAGCCAAGGGGCCGACCCGGGCTGTCGTCATTGTGCCCGTGCTTACCCGCCAGCCGCGCGGCGACGACGACACGAACCGCCCTCGGTTGACGCGCTCGGCCGATGCTCGCCATGACGAGGCGGTCGGCCTCGCCCGCGCCATCAATCTCGACCCCGTCCATACGGCTGTCGTGACGGTCAACGATCCGCGTCCTGCAACCCTGCTCGGCAGCGGCAAGGTCGAAGAGTTCGCCGAGATCGTCAAGGAAAACGACGCCGAGCTGGTCATCGTCGACCATCCGCTGACCCCGGTGCAGCAGCGCAATCTCGAAAAAGAACTGCATGCCAAGGTTCTGGACCGAACCGGGCTGATCCTCGAAATCTTTGGCGAGCGCGCCCGCACCAAGGAAGGCACGCTGCAGGTCGAGCTGGCCCATCTCAACTATCAGAAGGGCCGCCTGGTCCGCAGCTGGACCCACCTTGAACGCCAGCGCGGTGGCGCCGGCTTCCTCGGCGGCCCCGGCGAAACCCAGATCGAATCCGATCGGCGGCAGTTGCAGGAAAAGATCATCAAGCTGAAGCACGAGCTGGAAACGGTGCGTCGCACCCGCGACCTGCACCGCGCCAAGCGCAAGAAAGTGCCGTTCCCGGTGGTGGCGATCGTCGGCTACACCAATGCCGGTAAGTCGACGCTGTTCAACCGGCTGACCGGAGCGGACGTGCTGGCGCAGGACATGCTGTTCGCCACGCTCGACCCGACGCTGCGCCGCGTGCGCCTGCCGCATGGCACGCCGATCATCCTGTCGGACACGGTCGGTTTCATCTCCGACCTGCCGACGCATTTGATCGCGGCTTTTCGCGCCACGCTGGAAGAGGTGGTCGAGGCCGATCTCGTCATCCATCTGCGCGACATTTCCGATCCCGACACGGCGGCCCAGGCCGAGGACGTCGAGCGCATCCTGGCCGACCTCGGTGTCGACGCCGGTGACACCAAGCGTGTGATCGAAGTCTGGAACAAGGTCGATCTGCTGGACGAAGGCAACAGGAGCCGGCTGCTTGCCGATGCCGCCGACGGCAGCAAGGGTCCGCCGATCGCGATATCGGCGGTGACCGGCGAGGGCATTGATGCCCTGAAGGCGCTCATTGAGACACGCATGGCAGGCGAGCTCGAAGACCTGACGGTGACGATCGAGCCGGCACAGTTTGGTCTCGTCGACTGGCTGTATCGCAATGGCGATATCGTTTCGCGTACCGACAATGAAGACGGCAGCGCCACCATCTCGCTGAAGGCCACGCAAAGCGCCCGCGAAGAGATCGAAAGCCGATTGCGTCGTAAAAACAACGGCTAGGCCGGAGAAATTACAGGAAAAGTGTAAACGTCTTCCGTCCGGAATTGTCGGTCGATAGGCCTACTTCGCGCCCTTCGCTTCCTGCCAGAGCGCTTCCATCTCGTCCAGAGTGGCCTGTTCCAGCGTGTTGCCGGACTTCTCGAGGGCCTGCTCGACATAGTGGAAGCGCGACCGGAATTTTTCGTTGGTGCCGCTCAACGCGGCTTCCGAATCGAGCTTGAGGTGACGGCCGAGATTGACGACGGCGAACAGCATGTCGCCGAACTCGTCCTTGATCGAGGCCGTCTCGCCCTTCGCCAGCGCCTCCCGCAACTCGCCGATTTCCTCCTCGATCTTGTCGAGGATGGGGGCTGCCTCGCTCCAGTCGAAGCCGACACGGGCAGCCTTCTCCTGAAGCTTTAGCGCCCGCGTCAAAGCGGGCAGGGCGACCGGAACGCTGTCCAGAAACCCCTTGCCATTGTCTTCGGGGTCGAGGCCGCGCGCGAGACGGGCTTGCCGCTTCTCCGCCTTCTCCTGCGCCTTGATCTTTCCCCACATGCCCTTGGCCATGCCGGCGCCGCGGGCTTCTTCGTCGCCGAAGACATGCGGGTGGCGCCGGATCATCTTGGTGGTGATGGCCTGGACGACATCCGGGAAGGCGAATTCACCCGCTTCCTCGGCCATTTGCGCGTGGTAGACGACCTGCAGCAGGAGGTCGCCAAGTTCATCGCGCAGATCACCGAGATCACCGCGCGCGATGGCGTCCGCCACCTCATAGGCTTCCTCGATCGTATAGGGCGCGATGGTCGAGAAATCCTGCTCGATGTCCCAGGGGCAGCCGGTCTTCGGCGCACGCAACGCCGCCATGATCTCGATCAGGCGCGAAATGTCTTTGGATGGCGTCATGTGGCGATGCTATCCTGCGGCCCGGCGCGCGGCCAACGCTGTCAGCCGGCGAGGGAGCCTTGTCCACAGCTGAACCGCTTCAGTCAAGTACGGAAACGATCGCCTTTGCGAGGTCATCCATGCCGTCCTCAGGCAAACCGGCGACATTGATGCGGCTGTCGCCGACCATGTAGACGCCGTGCTCGTCACGCAGCCGCTCGACCTGCGCTTCCGTCAGGCCAAGCCGCGAGAACATGCCGCGGTGGCTGGCGACGAAGTCGAAGCGGTCGGAGTTGGACTGCCGGCGCAGCGCCTCGGCGAAAGCCACGCGAAGCCTCAGCATGCGCAGGCGCATCTCTTCCAGCTCGGCTTCCCAGTCGGCGCGCAGGCTTGCGTCTTCCAGCACGATGCGCACCGCCGCGGCACCATGGTCCGGCGGCATAGAATACATGGCACGCGCCGCCGACAGCATCTGGCTCATCGCCACATCGGCTTGCGCCCCGTCCCTGGCCAGGATCATCGCCGCGCCGACACGGTCGCGGTAGACGGCGAAATTCTTGGAGCAGCTCGAGGCAACGACCATCTCCGGCACTTTCGCCGCCAACAGGCGCAGGCCGAGGGCGTCGGCCTCGAGGCCGTCGCCAAAACCCTGATAGGCGATGTCGACGAATGGCAGCAGGCCGCGCTCGACGACCAGATCGGTAACGGCCTGCCACTGCGCCGCGTCGAGGTTGGCGCCGGTCGGGTTGTGGCAGCAGCCATGCAGCAGCACCACATCGCCGCTCTTGGCCGTCCGCAACGCCGCCAGCATGTCGTCGAAACGAACAGCACCGGAGGCCGCATCGAAATAAGGATACTCACGGATCTGCAAGCCGGCGGCGCGCATCACCGGCATATGGTTCGGCCAGGTCGGGTCCGACAGCCAGACCGTGGCGTCCGAACGCGTCCGCTTGAGCAGCTCCGCCGCCAGGCGAAGCGCACCGGAGCCGCCAGGCGCCTGTGCGGCCCGGATGCGCGTCATATCCGCGCCAGGGCCGAAGGCGAGCTTGGCCATCACCGCGTTGAAGCCGGTGTCGCCGGCGAGCCCGAGATAGGTCTTTGTGTCCTGGCTGTTCATGAGCCGCTTTTCAGCCTCACGCACGGCACGCATGACGGGCGTCTTGCCGTCGCGGTCCTTGTAGACGCCGACGCCGAGGTCGACCTTGTTGGGCCGCGGATCGGCACGATAGAGGCCGATCAGGGCCAGGATCTTGTCGGCGGGAGCTGGCTGCAGGTCTTCGAACATCGCAATGGTTCCGTTGGCGCGGCGGAGTGATACGCAAATCGAGCGCGCTTCGCCAGCGGTTTTAGTTGCGCGAAACAAAGGGCGGCCCCCAGGGACGCGGCCTTTCGATCGAAACGATAGTCGCTATTCTAATTGCAGCGTATGCGTCGCTTCGAAAGGGCTCAAGGGAATGACGGCTTCATGCTCGTAAGGCTGACGATGATCTGCAGCGGCGCCACGGCCGCGACCCGGCGGGCTTCGTTTCCGCTCGATGAGCCGCTGGAGCCGCACTCATTGGGGCTGGCGACGGCGTTGCGCGGAACGCTTCGCCGCGCCGACCGCGTGTGGACGGCGCCCGCGCTTCGCGCCCGCCAGACCGCCGAGGCGCTGTCGCTGGACGCATCGGTCGAACCGCTCCTGGCGGACCAGGATCATGGAAGCTGGGCCGGCAAGAGTTTTGAGGACGTGCAGGCGAGGCAGCCCGGCGACATCGCTGCCTGGCTCTCCGACCCGAACGCAGCGCCGCATAGCGGCGAGTCGCTGGCCGACGTTGCCCGCCGGGCTTCCGAGCTGATGGACGGGTTGCTGGCCGAGCCTGGCCACACCATCGCGCTGACCCATGCCAGCGTCATTCGCACCGCGATCGTGCATGTTCTGGGTGCGCCGCTTGCCGCTTGCTGGAAGATCGACATCGAGCCGCTGAGCATCGCCGATTTTCGCAGCGACGGCCGCAGATGGGTGTTGCGCGCTTGCGGTGTGACTATGCCCAAATCGGCAAAACCACTTCGCCCTGAGAGCCAGTCGGGCGAGAGGCCGAAAACGCGATCCTCGACGAAACCGGACAAAGAAATTGGCACGGGCCGGGATTAAAGTCCCCGCATGCTCCGTAAACAGGGCATGAAACGGTCGATGCCACGCTTTGACATCATAGGACAGCTCGGATCGCTGCGGCGCTACGCGCAGTCGCTGACGCGCGACAGCGCGGACGCCGAGGATCTCGTTCATGATGCGCTGGTGCGCGCCTATGAGCGGCGCGGCACCTTCCGCGCCGGTGGAAATTTGCGGGCCTGGCTGCTGTCCATCGTCCACAATGCGTTTATTGATCGCGTGCGTTCGCGCCGCTCCGAAGCCGTGCGCATCGAACAGGCCGGATACCTCGCTGATGCCGCCACGCCGGCGCCGCAGGAACATTCGGTGCGCCTAGCGCAGGTGCGGGACGCCTTTTTCAATTTGCCGGAAGAGCAGCGCTCGGCGCTGCATCTAGTCGCCATCGAAGGGCTTTCCTATCAGCAGGCGGCCAATGCCACCGGCGTTCCGCTGGGCACGCTGATGTCGCGCATCGGCAGGGCGCGCGCCGCACTGCGTCAGATGGAAGACGCCGCCCCGGTGCGCGGAAAAAATCATCTCAGGATCGTGGGAGGTGAGCCATGAGCGCTCTTGTCGACCCTGTGACGGACACCGACCTCGACGCCTATGTCGACGACCAGGTGGATGTCACCCGCCGCATCGAGGTCGAAGCCTTCCTGTCGACACGCCCGGAGGCCGCCGCGCGCGTCATGTCGGATCTGCGGACCCGCGATGAACTGCGCGTGGCGCTTGCCGGTTCCAAGGACATGGCGCGGCCGGCGACCGCCGACGCGGCGCGGCGGCTGGAGAGGGGGCTTGCCCGTGGCCGCATCTTCGGCGTGATGCAGCGCGCCGCTGCCGTTGCCGCCTTCGTTGCCGCCGGCTGGCTGGCGAACGGCATCATCGGGCCGATGTCGGTGACCAAGGTCGTCGCGTCGCCGCAGCCGCCCGCCTATGTCGACGAGGCGGTGCGGGCACACAGGACGACGCTGGTGCGCGAGACCATGCCCTCGCAGCCGGAAGCACCCAACTACAGTGCCGGCGAGATCCGCGCCGCGACCGCGATCGTCATGCCGTCGCTGCCAAAGGACTGGAAGGTGCGCGACGTGCAGATCTATCCGTCGCGCTTCGGCCCGAGCGTCGAGATGGCGGTCGACACCAGCGATATGGGCCTGGTCTCGCTGTTTGCGATCCGGCCGGGAACCTTCGACGTGGTCAAGCCGACCGTCGCGCCCTCGGGCGATATTTCCTCGGCCTATTTCCAGATCGGCGAGGTCGCCTATGCGGTGGTCGCCAAGAGCGGGGTTCATGACCTCGACCGCGCCGCCGAGACGCTCGCCAAAACGCTTTACTGAGCGACCCACGCTTTACTGACCGATCCACAAGGAGACTGCAAATGAACACGCCCAATCTGGGATATCGCGTCGGCACCGGCGCCCAGGCCGGAGCCGTCTTTGACGAGGGCCTGCGCCAGCACATGCTGCGCGTCTACAACTATATGGGCCTTGGCCTCGTGGTCACCGGCCTGGTCGCCTTCCTGGTGTCCTCGACGCCGGCGCTCTACGTGCCGATCTTCTCCAGCCCGCTGAAATGGGTGGTGATGCTGGCGCCGCTCGCCTTCGTCATGCTGTTTTCGTTCAAGATGCAGACCATGTCGGCGGCCAGCGCCCAGGCGATGTTCTGGGCCTTCTGCGCGGTGATGGGCCTGTCGCTCGCCTCCGTGTTCCTGGTCTTTACCGGCGCCAGCATCGCGCGCACCTTCTTCATCGCCGCCACCATGTTCGGCGCCACCAGCCTCTACGGCTATACGACCAGGCGCGACCTGACGCAATTCTCGTCCTTCCTGATCATGGGCCTGATCGGCGTGGTGATCGCCAGCATCGTCAACATCTTCCTCGGCTCGACCGCGCTGCAATTCGCCATTTCGGTGATCGGCATCGCCGTCTTCATCGGCCTGACCGCTTGGGACACGCAGACGATCAAGGAACAATATGCCGAGAATTTCGACGCGGAATCGCGCCAGAAACTGGCCGTCTTCGGTGCGTTCTCGCTGTACCTGAACTTCATCAACATCTTCCAGCTGCTGCTGAATTTCACGGGCGAGCGCGAGTAACGACTGTCCGCCATGGGCAAGGGCAGGGGTCCTCGCCCTTGATGCGGTGGCCGGAGGAGAGATCCTCCGGCCACAATTCGTTCCGGCAAGACCCGCCCATGCCTTGAGTCCCCAGGAGCTTTTGCTAGTCTGCCGCCAGATTCACACCGGCCCGAGGGGACATGTGGCACAGGACAGCCAAACGCTTCAGGGCGACGGCATCTCGGCTATAATAGTCGGGCAGGGCGCCGAATTGGTTTCGCTGCGGGATGCGCAAGGATCTGAGTTCCTGTGGCAGGCCGGGCCAGAGTGGAGGCGCCATTCTCCGGTGCTTTTCCCGATCGTCGGCCGGCTGAAGGGCGACCAACTGCGCCATCGCGGCCAGACCTATCCGATGACGCAGCACGGCTTCGCCCGCGACAAGCCGTTCACCTGGGAGGAGAGGGGACCCCGCTCCTGCACGCTGGTCCTCACCGACGACGCCGACACGCGTGCGCACTTCCCCTTCGCCTTTCGCCTTGCCGTGACCTATACGCTCGACCGCCGGCAGCTTGGTGTGGTCCTGGAGGTCACAAACACAGGCGAGGAGCTGTTGCCGGCCTCGGTTGGAGCACATCCCGCATTCAACTGGCCGTTGCTGCCGGAATTGCCCAAGGAGGCCTATCGGCTGACCTTTGCCGAGCGTGAGCCGGCGCCTGTTCGTCGCCTGAAGGACGGCCTTTTGCTCCCCGACCGGCGGCCGACACCTGTCGAAGGCAGGACGCTTGCTCTGTCCGAACGGCTGTTCGATGACGACGCCGTCATCCTGGATCGGCCCGCCAGCACCAGCGTGCGCTACGCCGCCGACCACGGCCCGGCGATCGAAATGTCATGGCAGGGAGCCGAGGAACTGGGCATCTGGTCCAAGCCGGGCGGTGCGCCCTTCCTGTGCATCGAACCCTGGCATGGGATTGCAAGCCCGGCCGATTTCGACGGCGAGGTAAGCGACAAGCCTGGCGTGATGCTGATCGAACCCGGGGCGAAGCGTTCGCTGAGCTACTGGATTCATGTGAATCGCTAGCGGCACAATCGTGCCGACGGGGGTGATCGCGGGGACGTCTCCAGAAGCCGGTGATAAGCTGATCGTTTTTGGACCGCCTTTTTGCAGCCCGTGACTATGAGGGCCTGGTTCGGCTTTCGTCGTTCTTGCTAGGGGCGTCGATCTGCCGGCTGGAGAAGGCGGATTACGGTCTGCCACGACCGTTCTTCCTGATCATCGAAAGCCTGACTCTATCAAAACAGGCAACAACGCCGGTGGACAGGCCTCTTGCTCAGCGAGACAACCAAAAATACTGATAGGCCGCTCACGCACCATCAAGGTCGTATAGCGGAGCCTTGTCATGTCGCATACCGAAGGACGCTTGCAGAAACTGCCCGTGAGTGCGCGAAAGATATTCGCCGCTATCTGCATTTTGGCCACAGCATCAGCAACAGTATGGCTTGTCATCCCCCATCTTCCCGCAACCTACACCTGTGCATTTCGCGATATCCCGGCGCTACGGCGGTTGTGGCCAGGAAATCAGACAATTTACGACCAGCTTACTCAATGGCAGGGTGCGGTCAACGACGAGTGCAACTTGTTTTCAATAAGTTCTATATTGTCGATATTTTTTGCGATCTTCAGCCTGCTCTTTTATACGACGTTGCTTTCGAAGACCGAACCAACCACCATGAGGGCGCGACCGGTCATCGCGACATTGGTGATGGCCTTGATGATTATCGGGATGTTGGTTGGGGGCTTCAACGATCACGCGACAGGCCGTGGCGCTTGGGGAGCCTATCAGACGACCGATTCCACCAACACCCTTCTATGGAAAACTCTGGTTCGCGAGTTAGTGATCTATTTGTTCTGTCCGATCTGGGTATCGCACTTGAGGGTTGCGTGGCTCCAGAGATCTTTGTTTTAGTCTAAGGCGCAATGGCCTCAAACAGGACCGGCATGGCCGCTGGCGTCGCAACGCTGTTGGGCGACACGAGTTCGCCCGCACGGCGTCGCATAATGCCGTAGGCGAGTGCTGTCGTCGGCACAGACATCTCTGTCTGGATGTTGACGGCCAGCCTGAAGCCGGCTCGATAGATCGTTAGTTGAGGACGCGGAATCCGACCGCGGCTCGGACAAGACACGTCAATCGGGCGTTGAGCCACCCTGCCGCACGATTGTGCCGATTACATTGACCAGAAGGCGCGCGGCGGTCTGGGCCGACAGGCCGTCAATGTCGGCGGGCGGATAGAGCTCGACAAGGTCGAATCCCGCGATCGTGGCGCGCTTGCCGAGACCGGCGATCAGGTCGATCGCCTGCGTGTAGGTGAGGCCGCCGGGCGTACGCGCCGCCACGCCCGGCATGATGCCGGGATCAAGGCTGTCGCAGTCGAAGGTGACGACGACCCGTGCGCCTTCCGGAATATGCCTGAGCGCCGCCTCCACACCTTGCGCATGAACCTCGCGCGCGGTCACGAAACGGCTGCCATAGTGCCGCGCGGCTTCGATTTCAGCGAGGCGCGCGCTGCCGACGCTGCGCAGGCCAACTTGCACCATGCCCGCGACATGCGGCATCTCGCTTGCCCTTCGCATCGGGCTCGAATAGCCGTGACGTTCGCCATGCACCTCGTCGCGCCAGTCGATATGGGCGTCGATCTGCAGGATCCAGACCGGTCCGTGATCGGCAAAGCCGGCAAGGAACGGAATGACGACGGAATCGTCACCGCCAAGCAGGATCGGCACGGCCGGCAAGGCCAGGACCTCGCGCGTCTTCGCCTCGATCCGGACCCTGTTTTCGGCATTGTCGTGCAGGATGGTTGGGATGTCGCCGGCGTCGACGCAGCAGGCCGGCTTGCCGTCGAACAACGGGCCGCCGAGATCGAAATCCCAGTGCTCGACAAGCGAGGCATCATCCTGGCTGGCCGCGCGGATGGCGTCGGCGGCCAAGGCATGGCCGCTGCTGTCTTGGCCAGGATAAGTGCTGCCGTGGCCGGCTCCGAGGATCACCGCACAGGGCGTGCGGCCATCGGCGAGGCGATCGGGAAGGCCGAGAAACGATGCGGTCATTTTCTTGAGATCCCGAATAGGAGTTCCGGCGCGACAGCAGGCTAGCTGCTTCATCGGGTGGATGCCATCATCGAAATCGCCGGCGTGCCGGCATGACAGCCGGAAGGTTCTGAGCGGGCGCGGGTCCGCGTGACGACGTACTCCAAGACGCATGGCAGAAAGTCGCATAAGATAGATTATGGAACTTATGCGTTGGCCAGCATCTGGAAATTGCCGCTGATTTTCATAGGCTTGGCTCGATCGAAGCGTGCGTCGCCGTCAGTACCGAGCATCGTGATCCAAGAGCCGGGTCGTCGTGCAGCATTTTAGCCATCAGCGCCTGGCCGATGCCGCGGCGCCGTACCAGGCGGCGGTGATGGTCAACGCGCCAGCGGCCGACCGCGGTCGATCTGCTCGGCGACGGCGCGCCGTTCCGCCAGTATGTGATCGTTGGGCGCGTGCGCAGCATGGACGCTGTTGGCCTCAAGGCAACACGCCCGAGCGCTGCTTTATCCCGGCATGGGCTATGAACGGATGGAACGCCGCTGATATTCGCCCCAATGAGCAGAACATCCTTATGAAAGGCCGTTCGCATCACGCTGATTCATAAGGAATTTCAATCACCATGCCATCGTATGCGGGAGTGACGTTGGCCGGCACTTCGCCCTTGACCTTGGCATAGTCGAGCGGCACATGCATGTGGGTCAGCACGGCATTTCCCGGTGTCAGCTTCTCTATCCAGCCGAGCGCCTGGCCGAGCGACAGATGGCTGGGATGGGGGTTGTACTGCAGCGCGTCGATGACCAGCATTTCCAGGCCGCGCAGCCGCTCGGCGGTGGGATCGGGAAAGTCGCCGATATCGGGGCAATAG
Source organism: Mesorhizobium sp. 43Arga (assembly GCF_053714255.1). NCBI lineage: Bacteria > Pseudomonadati > Pseudomonadota > Alphaproteobacteria > Hyphomicrobiales > Phyllobacteriaceae > Mesorhizobium > Mesorhizobium sp. 43Arga. The sequence continues at coordinate 278,640 of NZ_JBSKBO010000003.1, read as the reverse complement.
GCCAGGCCGCCGATGCGGAAGCCGAGCGAGATGATGTCGCCGTGGATCTGCGGCAGCGGTTCGAGGGCGAGGGCGCCCCCCTCGCCCTCGATCACAACCGGCTTTGCGTGGTCGATGATATGCGCCCGCACGATCGGCGGATAGGAGCTGCCCGGCGGCGTCTCGAAGCAATAGCCGAATGCCTGCCGCAGGCGCAGCATCGTCGGCTGATCGGCATGGATGTCGATAAGGTGGCGCTGCTCGAGCACATAGCCGCGTAGGTCGTCGATGCCGTGAATATGGTCGGCATGCGGGTGCGTGTAGACAACCGCATCGATGCGTTTGACCGATGCAAGCAGCATCTGCTCGCGGAAATCCGGCCCGGTGTCGATGACCACGGTGGTGCGGCCGCCATCGGTCGCAATCCGCTCAACCAGCGCTGCCGTGCGCATGCGCCGGTTCCTCGGATTGGCCGGGTCGCAATTGCCCCAGTCACCGGTGATGCGCGGCGTGCCTGGCGACGAGCCACAGCCGAGAATGGTGAGGCGCAGCCGGCCAGTCATCGTTCAGGCGCTCAGTTCTGGCCAAGCAATTTGCTCGGGAGGTCGCGGCATCTTGCCGAACAGGCGGAAGAAATTGCTCGTCGTCAGATCGGCTATTTCAGCTTCGCTGACGCCAATCGTCTCCGCCAGCACCCTGGCGGTGTGGGCGACATAGGCAGGCTCGTTGCGCTTGCCGCGGAACGGGATCGGCGCCAGGTAGGGCGCGTCGGTTTCGACGAGCAGCCGGTCATGCGGCACGTCGGCGGCGATGGCGCGCAGTTCGGCTGAGTTTTTGAAGGTCAGTATGCCCGAGAACGACACATAGCCGCCGAGCGAGACGCCCACCTCGGCCAGCCGGCGTCCGGAGGAGAAACAATGCAGGATGAAGGGGAAGGCGCCCTTCCCTGTTTCGTCCTCGAGAATGGCTGCCATGTCGTCATCGGCATCGCGCGAATGGATGACGAGCGGCAGTCTGGTTTCGCGAGCGGCGGCAATGTGATTGCGAAAGCCCTGCGCCTGCGCGTCGCGCGGCGCCTTGTCGTAGAAATAATCGAGCCCGGCTTCACCGATCGCCACCACCTTCGGGTGAACCGACAGACGCACGAGGTCGGCAGCGGTGACGTCGAGTTCTTCCGCGGCATTGTGGGGGTGGGTCCCGACAGAACAGTAGACTTCGTCGAAAGTTTCAGCAATTTCAATTATTTGTGGAAAACGCTTCACGCGGGTTGATATCGTCACCATGCGACCGATACCAGCCGCTTTGGCGCGGGCGACAATGGCCGCCCGCTCTTCGGCGAAATCAGGAAAGTCCAGATGGCAGTGGCTGTCGACAAGCATCAGGCGTTCGCGCCCGGCTGTTCGACATAGCGCGGAAACACGCCCTCCGGCGCGGGCAACGTGGTGCCAGGAACCAACGCATAGTCAGCATGGACATGCACGAAATCGCGCTTGTCCGCCGGCACGGCCAGCAGGTCGAGCAGCTTCGCGGCCGATCCCGGAACAAACGGCTGACACAGCACCGTTATGCGTCGGACCACTTCGGCGGTGGTCCAAAGTACCGTTTCCATCCGTTCCGGGTCGGTTTTCTTCAGCGCCCATGGTGCCTGTCCGGCGAAGTATCGATCGGCTTCCGACACCACATCGAAGATCGCCGCCAGTGCCAGATGGATGCCTTGCCCGGCCATCGCCTTGCGCGCCGTGGCCAGAGCGGCCACCGCCTGATCCAGCATCGCGCTGTCGGCATCCGTCAGCTCGCCGCGCTTCGGCACCACGCCGCCGCAGTTTTTGGCGATCATCGACAGCGAGCGCTGCGCCAGATTGCCGAGGCCATTGGCGAGGTCGGCGTTGGTGCGGTTGACGATCGCATCATGGCTATAGCTGCCGTCCTGGCCGAACGGCACCTCACGCAGGAAGAAGTAGCGCACCTGGTCGAGACCATAATGCTCGATCATGGCGAACGGATCGACGACATTGCCGACCGACTTCGACATCTTCTCGCCGCGGTTGAACAGGAAGCCGTGGGCGAAAACACGCTTCGGCAGTTCGATGCCGGCCGACATCAGGAAAGCCGGCCAGTAGACCGCGTGGAAGCGCACGATATCCTTGCCGATGATGTGCGTGGCCGGCCAGTAGCGCCATTGCTCGGACTTTGTGTCCGGATAGCCGGCGGCGGTGATGTAGTTGGTCAAGGCATCGACCCAGACATACATCACATGCTTGTCGTCGCCGGGCACCGGTACGCCCCATTTGAAGGTCGTGCGCGAGATCGACAGGTCCTTCAGCCCGGATTTGACGAAACTCATCACCTCATTGCGGCGCTCGGCCGGTCCGACGAAGTCGGGCTGGCTTTCATACAGCGCCAGCAGTTTGTCCTGGTAGGCGGAGAGCCTGAAGAAATAGCTTTCTTCCTCGTTCCATTCGACCGGCGAGCCAAGCGGTTCGCGGCGCACGCCGTCCTCGCCGAGCGTGGTTTCGCTTTCGTCGAAATAGGCCTCCTGACGGACCGAGTACCAGCCGCTATAGCGGTCGAGATAGATGTCGCCATTGGCGGCCATCGCTTTCCAGATCGCCTGGCAGGACGCGTAGTGGCGCGGTTCCGTCGTGCGGATGTATTCGTCATTCGAGCCGCCCACCGCCTCGGTCATCGAACGGAAGATCGCTGAATTACGGTCGGCAAGCGCCTGTGGCGTGATGCCTTCCTTCTCAGCCGTCTGCTGCATCTTGAGGCCGTGTTCGTCGGTGCCGGTGAGGAAGAACACGTCCTTGCCGTCGAGGCGCTGGAAGCGGGCCAGCGCATCGGTTGCAATGACCGTATAGGCATGGCCGATATGCGGCTTGCCGTTCGGATAGAAAATCGGAGTCGTCAGATAGTATTTTTCGCGTGACATGAACGAACCATCATGAATGTCTGAATGGAAGCCGTGGCGGTGGATATCGCATCGGAATGGCGATTGCCATCCCGGTGGCGCCGTCACATTCGCATCGCAGACTTCAGGCGGTCGATCATGGTCAAGGCGTGCTGCTTCTTGTCGAGATTGTCGGTGTCGGTCTCAGATATAGCGTCCGGCGCCTCATGCCAAGTCCCGCACCGAGTCTGCGCCTCGAGATCGAGCATCATATGGTACCGGTTCCAGCAGATGGCGCTCGGTGGCGACAGGAAGGCAGCCGCGGACTTCCATGCCGACTGGATCGAAGCCGAAGCCGCTACTGACATGGTGGACCACGTTCCTTTCCGCGACCAGGCACTGCTGTTCGCCTCCATCTATTGGGCCAACCGCGCGAAATACGACGCAGCGCTTGCGGCGCAACGGGCAAGCCAGTCCCAGGACATGGCCTGAAAGCAGCCAGCATGAACGGCGATTGCCGTTCCGAAAGGCTATTTACATGGCCGACTTCAGCCGGTCGATCATGGTCAGGGCGTGCTGCTTCTTGTCGAGATTGTAGGTATCTGTCTCGGAGATTGCATCCAGCGCCTCATGCCAGGTGTCCGACAGGATTTTGGCCCGCGCGAGATCGCCCGACAGCGCTGCCTGGCTCGCGGCGTCCGACAGCAAGTCGAGCGCCCGGCGGTTGAAGATATCGAACTGGATCGCCTGGTCGCGGCCGGCAACGGCTTCCGCGAGCCTATAGGCTCCGCCGATGTCGCTCTTTCCTTTCGCCACCAGCGCATCGAGCGTCTCGGCGATCTCCAGCCCGCCATATTGCGTCAAGAGGATCGCGTTGCGGGCGCTGCCCCCTGCCCGCTCGACCAGTGCCGCCCGCGCGGTCGGATCGTCCGGCGGCGGCGGCTCGGCGGTCTCCAGCACCGCCAGCAAATCATAAGCGTCGAGCGGCGTCAGGCGTATCACCTGGCAGCGTGAGCGGATCGTCGGTAGCAGGCTGCCCGGCGCATGGACGATGAGAATGAACAGCGTCCGCGCCGGCGGCTCTTCAAGATTCTTCAGCAAGGCATTGGCGGCATTGGCATTCATGTCGTCGGCCGGATCGACGATGACCACCCGGTAGCTGCCGTCATGCGAGGTCATCGACAGGAAGCGGCTGACCCTGCGGATCTCGTCAACGGTGACGACCGTCTTGAAGCTCTTGGTCTTGTCGTTCATCGGCCGGGTCAGGTGCAGCACGCCCGGATGTGCCCCGGTCGCGATCTGGCGAAACAGCGGCGAGGCCGGATCGGGATTGGCCAGGCGTTCCGGCGCCCGCTCGAACGCTGGGTACTTCAAGAGGTGGTGCGCTAGATGAAAGGCCAGCGTCGCCTTGCCGATGCCGACGGGGCCGGCAAAGATCAGCGCATGCGGCAGCTTTCCCTGGCGATAGGCGGCGGCTAGCATCCCGGCAGCCTGCCCGTGCCCGACTAGACGGGGCGTTTCGGACGGTTCGGGCACGCCGTCCAGCGTATCATGCTGTTCCGGCGCGATGCGTTCGAAGATCATACCGGTGCGGCCTGCCTGTCGCGCGCGGGCGCCCTCGCCTCCAGCGCCGCGAAGACGGCCGTGGTGACGACATCCTCCACCGTATTGGGATCGGCGGAGGCGTCGACGACGATGCAGCGTTCCGGCTCGGCCGCGGCGATCGCCAGAAAAGCCGCGCGCCGGGCCTGATGGATGGCCAGCGTCTCCTTTTCGAAGCGGTCGGCGTCGGCTTCGCGGCCGCGCCGCAGCGTGGCGCGCCTGAGGCCCTCGGCCGGATCGATGTCGAAGATCAGCGTCATATCGGGCATCATACCGTTGATGGCGACCTGTTCCAGCGTGGCCATGAACGCCGGGTCGATCCCGCCGGTGACGCCCTGATAGACGCGCGAGGAATCGAGGAAACGGTCGCAAAGCACGATCGAACCGCGCTCGACCGCCGGCCGGATGACCTGCTCGACATGGTCGGAACGCGCGGCGGCGAAGAGCAGCGCCTCCATCTTCGGTCCAAATGGCTCAGCGGCGCCCGAAAGCAGCACATGCCTGACCGCTTCGGCGCCCGGCGAGCCGCCCGGTTCGCGCGTCAGCAGGACATCATACTTCTTGGCGCGCATCTTGCGCGCCAGCCGCTCGATCTGCGTCGACTTGCCCGCGCCCTCGCCGCCTTCAAAGGTGATGAAAAATCCGCACGCCAATCGAAAGGGCCTTTGTCCAGGTGGATTGTTGCGCTCTAGATAGTCCGCGTTCGGGAAAACGTCCATGCCGTCGGTGCTATCGCAGCCAGCCGATCGCCAGTTCCTTGACGGCATCGAGCGCACGCTGTGGCAATGTGCCGACGCCGATCGATTCGGCGGCGAAAAGCGGCGTCTCCTGGCTCAGCGTGTCGCCGATCCAGACGCGCAGCGCGCCCACCGGCTGGCCCTCCTCCACGGGTGCCGCAACCGGGCCGGTGTAGACGATCCTGGCCGTCAGCTTGTCGCGGTTGGTGATCGGCAGGAAGATGTCGATCGGCCCTTTTGCCTTCAGCGTCACGCCGGATTTCGCTCCGCCAAAAACCTGGGCCTCGCCGACGACCTCGTCCTTGGCGAAGATCTCGGTCTTCTCGAAGGAGCGCGCGCCCCAGTCGAGCAGCTTGCGCGCCTCCTCGGCACGCTCCTTGTCGTTTGCCAGCCCGCTCATCGCCATGACCACCCGCGTGCCGTTGTGACTGACCGAAGCGACGATGCCGAAGCCTGATGCCTCGCTAGCGCCCACAGCCAGACCGTCGGCGCCGATGTCCATGGCCAGCAACGGGTTGCGGTTCTTCTGCGAGATCTTGTTCCAGGTGAAATCCTTCAGGCCGTAGTAGCGATAGAAATCCGGATAATCGCGCCACAAATGCAGAGCCAACAGCGCCAGCTCGCGCACCGTCGTCTGCTGGCCGTCGGCCGGCAGGCCGGTGGAATTGACGAAGGTCGATGTTTTCAGGCCGATCTGGCGGGCCCGTTCTGTCATTTGCGCGGCAAAATTGTCCTCGGATCCGGCCATGCCTTCGGCGATGACGATGCAGCCGTCATTGGCCGCCTGCACGGTCACGCCCTGGATCAGGTCTTCGAGCCGGATCGCCGATTTGAGCTTGGCAAACATTGTCGATGTGCCTGATGGCGCGCCGCCCTTGCGCCAAGCGTTTTCGCTAACCACGAATGTGTCGTCGAGCTTGAGGCGCCCGGACTTGACGGCGTTGAAAACCACCTCCATGGCCATCAGCTTGGCCATCGAGGCCGGCGGGATCGGCTCGTCGGCGTCTTTCGAGAACAGCACCGTACCGGTGTCGGCATCGATCATGAAGGCCTGTGTGGCCTTGGTCTCGAAAAGCTGCGCGTGGGCAGGTGCGAGGCAAAGCAGCAGCAAAGCCAGTCCCAGAAAGCCGGCAAATGGCGGAAAGGCGCGCAACTGCATGAAATCTCGACCCGTTTGCCGGTTTTGGCACAGCCAAGCTATCAGGGTTTTTTCCGCCGGATCAACCGCCCGGGCAAAATAGATCAGTTGCGCACAGCCAGCGCATCGGGTGCGCCGTGCGACCATGCCGCCTGCAGCAACTCGTCGATGCCGCCATGGCCATTGGGATAGAGATTGACCGCATACCAGTCATTGCCGTCGAGATCGGAACGCTGGATTTCCGTTCGGCCGAAGGGCTGAAGTGCCGCTGCCACACGCTTGGCTTCGGCGGCGTCGTCGAACGTGCCGGCAGCGACATAATCGGCATTGGATGGCGATGCTTGCGGACTGGATTTCTTCCAAGACCGCAGGATGTCGGCGGGCGACATGCCGCTGTCGTCCAGCGCGGCAAAGACATCGGCGCGCTGTACGCGTTCATCCGCATAGGACAGCGAGGCCACCGCGAACGGCGACTGCGGCGGCAGGCCCATCTCCGGACGTTCCGGGACGATCGGCCCGAAATCGGGTAGTGCCAGGTCGCCGAAAGCTGGCGCCTGCGCCGACAGGGACGGTTGAGCGGCCTGGCCGGAATCCGTCAGTTGACCGGGGAACGGGACGGCCGCCGCGCCCACCGGCAGGCTTGGCGACGGTCCATTCATGGCCACCATGACGCCGGTTGGCAGGCCATCCGACGGATCCGGAATCCTGTTGCCTGGATGGTAGGAAGCCATCAGATACTGGTCGTCATTGCCATCGAGCGGTGCACGGCCGACATATTCGACTTTGACCTTCGCGGTGCCGACCTTGTCGTAGTCGAGCATCTGCGCCGCGCGCTCCGAGACGTCGATGATGCGGCCCTCATGATATGGTCCCCGGTCGTTGACGCGCACGATGACCGAACTGCCGGTTTCGAGGTTAGTGACACGGGCGTAACTCGGCAGCGGCATGGTCGGATGCGCCGCGGTCAGTTGCGCCGTGTCGTACACTTCGCCATTGGCGGTCAGCCGGCCATGGAAGGCGTCGCCATACCACGAGGCCAGGCCGACCTTGGCGTAGTGCCGATCTTCCTTGGGATAGTACCACTTGCCGCGCACCTGGTAAGGCTTGCCGAGCTGGTCGCGGCCGCCGCCGCGCCGCATGAAGCCAGCGCGCGGGCTCGCCTTCACGCCATATTCGGTTTCGGCGAAATATTCCTTGGAGCGATGCTTGGGATTGACCATCGCCTTCGGCTCAGGCTGCGACGCGCAAGCCGCCAGCAGAGCAGCCGACGCAGCCAACAGCGTGAGCGTGGAAGCGCGACGAAGACGCTGATGCGTCGTAGCCTGCATTATCCTGAAATCCCCTACAGTCTCAGTCAAGACGCCGTTTGAACAGCAGAGGAGCCAAAGCACTCCCTCGACAATGCCAACGACGCCTTGAACCCCGATCCTTTGTGCACAGGAATTGTTTATCACGATATTAATCGATTGTGGCCGGAACCGGGCAAGATTGTGGCGCCGCCCTGCTGCGTGGGTTGGTGGAGGAACACGCGCGGCCACGCATGCCGGTTGACAGGCCTTTGCCGGGCACACTAGAGCAGTCGCATGTGACGGATGTCACTGGAGGGATGGCCGAGCGGTTTAAGGCACCGGTCTTGAAAACCGGCGTGGGCGCAAGTTCACCGTGGGTTCGAATCCCACTCCCTCCGCCAGATTTGTAGCTATGGCATTGATTCCATTCAGTAATGCGAACTTGTCGAATTTGGTTCCTAACTCAGTTCCTAACCTTTGCAAACGATGAAGCCCGCCGCTGAGAGGTCACGCCGGATTCCGCTTGTGACCCTCAACGCGTTGCGCGGCCCCGCGAGCGCGTTTTGTATCTGGCTGTCCCGGTTCATACCGCCGCCTTACGTTGAAAAATTGTAGCAGTTCGTTCGCTGCCTGTTCCCGTTGTTGATTTCCAAGGGGTTCCTGCGACTATCAGAGGGTCTAGGCGAGATCGACGCAATATGTGGAGGGCTGAATGTCCGGCGAAGTCACGGTCGAGGTTTGGGGTAGGAAAATCACGATCACCGTCTATCAGCGTAGCAAGTCAGTTTGGATAGCGAGTGGGACCTACCTCGGTGGGCACGTCGAAGTGAAGAGGCCGACCCAAGGAGCTGCAATCAAGGGCTGGGTGGACGCTGCCAGATACAAAGGCAATTGAATGAGGTACTTGCTGATTTTGATGCTCCTAACCTTCTGCGGTCGGGCGCAAGCGAGGGAGATGTCTTACGAGGACTTTTACATCCTGCGGGATACCGAGGCTGGGAAAAGCTACCTGGTTGGATTGGCGGAAGGTATCTTCTGGGCAAAACAGCGCCGCCGAAGTTCTATATGGCAAAGCCATTTACTGCGCACCGAAGAACATGGCAATCACTAACAGCCAGTCGCTGTCAATCCTAGACAACTATGTCGCTGAAGGCGGGGCGAAACGCCGGAAAGAATACGTCGGAGCGCTGCTACTCTCGGCTCTTCATGAGACTTTCCCGTGTAAATGAGAAACGGTTGCTTGAAGGCCCGCCACCGTGAGGTAGCGGGCTAAAACCAGTCCGGCGTGAGAACGCCAATCAGCGTTCACAGAGAATGTCGTCTCCGAGGTCGTTGGAGTTTTCGCTCGCTGTCATATCGCCGACCTCGCCAGCCGCTTCCTGACAGGCTTCATCCAATGCCTCAACCGGGAGGAACGACCAGAGCAACGCGTCGCGGTCAGCGGGCGTTCGGATGACGTTCATGAATTGTACGGGCAGACCAGACCGGACTTCCGGCCAAGCGTTAGTTCGTGCAAGTCCAAGCGCTGGTGTCGCAGAATACCTCTGCCATGCAGGTTTTCCATTGCACGCAACAGCTAAGTCTCTGTCCACCGTTTTTGAGGCAAACCCCTTCAACGCGATCGCATTCTTGAGCCCCTGACGCGCTGCAACTCTGCGCCATCTTCACCCCCGGGATCCAGGGCATTTTCAGGTCCGCAACCTTCGGCGTTGGCGCGACAAACGAGATTGCTGTTGTCACGGCTAAGATGCTGGCGAGTTTGAGCATAATAGACCCTCCAACTATACAGTTACGCCCAACTTATACCATAAGTTAGAGATTTCGCATATCCCAATATCAAGCGATTGCACCCCCGATAGCTTCTCCGGACAGACGAATATCCGATTGCGGCCGTGCGAACTGCGTACCTTCCAGAACTGGTTTCCTTTGGGTGCGGGCATGCATGGTCTCCCCAGGCCGTGGTGAGGTTCTCGCTTCGTCATCCGAGGAGCGCGGACCATGAGTGACGAGAGCGAGAATGGTGTCTCGATCGAACACCGAGAAGGCCAATGGATTGTCCAGATCGTGGAGGACGGTGTGGCCGTCCAAAAGCTATTCGAGACTGAGGAATACGCCAAGAACTTCGCCGCAGGGCAGATGGTGCGCCCAAAGCCTCCCGGGTCGCTGCGAATAATGACCGAGAGCCTGCTAGGTGAAACTATTGCTGCGGCGCAGCCGGCGTCAGCACTGAAGCGAGTGCGTCATTGTTCGCGGTTTGCTTGGCCGTGGGTCCGCGACCTGGCTTTGAGCCGTGGCGAGGTCATTGGTCACGGTCTGAAGCTGCGCGGTCAGCGCGACATTTTCTGACGCCAGCTTTTCGACCTGAGCGGCCAGATCGGCCGACGAGCCGAATTCGGCAACCGCCTCTTTCGCCAAGGTGGCGGAAAGATCGATCTGCTTTGACAGAGTGGCGATGTCATCGAGCACGGACATGAGGGATTCCTTCTCTTGGGACAGAGGTACAAGGCTGCGGAGGATTTTTCGGATTCGCACCGGCACAATCTGCAGGGCAACAAAATGCACGTGATCGCCTGCTCTAAGTGCATAGAGGTAGTAAAGTCTGGAGGCTTTCGGTTCCGAATGCGCTTTTCAACTCGTCGGCGGTGGAATACGTTCTTAAGAACTTCCTTACTTAAGGTCGCGCTGGAGCGTCGAGATGGAGACTAAGAAAAAGTCTGATGGCCCTAAATCTGGGACCAAGTCGCTAGCCTGGGGTTTTGGTGGTGCAGTGCTTGGAGCGATTGGCACCATTGCGGTGCTCTCTCAAAATGCCACCGCTATCGCCAACGGTGTCCAGTACTTCTTTCCTCAGATTGGTCCCTTTGATGCTTCGATCACGATTTCAAATCCGACCGTGCTTGGAGGCCCCAAAATTACGACCAAGACTTTCGACGGCGGCGCTTCCGAGCCTGCCGTGGAGCTAAGCGTCGAATTTATCGAGGCGACCACGGGACATTCGCAGCTCGACGACTGTTACAGCGAGTTAGTCCTATCGCAAACCAAATACCCATCCACTTCGAAGCCCGTACAAAGGCCATCCAACTCGACTCAGGTCGTGGACGAAACTTTCTATGTTCCGCAGAAACAATACGGGGGGCAAGCTACGCTCTTGCGTCAATGCATCAGGCGGGTGGCACCGCCAATTCCTGTGAACCTACCGGGGCTACCGGTTTTGATTGCACAACAACAGACAACCTATGTGGTGTGCGTCGGCGAATATTCGCAGGCATGTCGCGGAAACGCGACTTGGTTGCCGTGCGGCTCCGACCCTTCCGTATGGGCGAAAAAGAACCATCCTGCAGAGTGCAAGAATGTCGCAGCAGTGACATTGTCCGACGTCTCTGGAAACAAATGTGGGTACGCCACTGTGCAGGTCACATGTACGCAATGACGTGGCGCGAATCCGGCCAGCGACCACCTCAAAGAAAACGCGGGGGTTCTGGGCGCAGTTCTCCGAATGACGATCAATTGCAGGGTTTCGTGTTGAAAGTCAATGTCGACTACCGGTAAAATAATTGAAGTGCACGGCGCATGCGCGCAGGTCGTGGTGCAGAACCGGCGCCATTTCTCGTTCTTCATCGCGATTTGCGCTGTCGTCAAGCCGCCCACGCAATAGTCAATCAGCCTGGACGCGGGCACCCTCCCATGTCTTCTATGAAGCCATCCAGCTTGTCTATCGCCGCAACTCGCCCGTCCGATATGCCGGTCGCATAGCCGGATCCTGTTCCCCGCAAGAAATCCGCTGAGGCAGCAGCGGTGAACGTGCGACGCGCCTCGTCAACCTTTAGTAGGGCCTGCTAGCGGCTAGCCCAAACAGGGTCCTCATACGTGAGAAGAACTCTTTCCAAGACTCTCTGTTGCCGGAAGAACGGCGGCTGCGCTGTGCTAGGGAACAGTTCGAGCCTTTGCGAGTTTCTAGCGCAGGCGGACGCGTCACGACTTGAAGGCGGCCATTGTCATGCAGCAGATCGACGACACCAAAAAACAGGCTAAGCACCTCAATGAAAGGGAGCGGCAAAGCCTGATCCGCATCAAGGAAACGCAGGAACTCATCGAGAGGAACCGCCGACTTATCGAGCGGTCCCGCGACCTGTCTTCCAGGCTCTTGGCAGGGCTAACGACAGGCCTTGAGAATGCTGCGCGTGAGTAGGATTTAAGGAAGGCGGCCAGCCTTTCCGCCTCTGCGCGAAAGGCAGTTGAAAGTCATCAACCGTGATCTTCATGCAGCCGTACTAATATAACCTCTGCGCTAGCCGCCTTCCCATATCCGAGTCGGCCAGGCCCGGCGTTTGCTGGCCTGCCCGCCAGCCTGCCGGGCCGCCAGAGGACGAGGACTTCTCACTTCTTATTCGGAGCATCAGCCGGGTTGACAAACGTAATGCCGCCAGGCGCACTGACCTGAACATCAATGATCCCGCCTTCGTCTCCGGTCCACACGTAGTGCGTACCGCCAGGTTGTAAGGCGAAAAAGGCTCCCGGCTTGAGCCACGGGCCGGTCTTGTCGAGCTTATCCCCGAAGCCGAACCCGACCTGACCGCTGATCAGCCACACGGCCTCGGCGTTAGGATGGCTGTGCGGTGGGACGACGTAGTGGGGCGGGAACTTCACGCGTGCCACACTCCAGTTACCGGATTGCGCCAGGACAGCAACCTTGGCGCCAGGCGGCAGGTCGCCAATGTCCTGCCACTTCAGGTCAGTGCTATCGGTCGTCAGAACGGGGGTCGTCTTTACGCCCTCCTGACCCTCGACAGCGAAGGCCACCCCTCCAGACATAAGGGCTACCGCACTGGTGAGGCCGAGCACAACGAGCATTGATCGGCCGTATGATCGCGAGGAAATCTTCATGATTGCATCCTCCCAGGTTGGTCACGCAAGTGAACGTGCGAGAAGCCGCATATTAGCATAACTGCATCTATTTGGCGTTGGGCGTTTGCTGACCTCCCCCCCGCCACCTGCCGGCTGCACGTGGCGGGCAAGTCCGGTTGAAAATTCACAAGTTGGCAAGGAATTGACGAGCGCAATCAAGTCACCCCTCGAACTACCCTCTCCCCAGAAGAGTGGCATCGATGGCAGATTTGACGTTGAATTCATTGCGCGGCACGGCGGTGAGTGGGTGGCGGCGCGGCGACGGCAGACCGCGCAACGCCAGGCGATTGCTCAATCCGGCGGCTGGGTACGCTCCGCTATGGCGAATGCCTGCAGGTTCTTGGCCTTGCCGATGTCCTGATCGGCATTCGCGATGATCGAAAAGAAGGCCGCTCGGGCTATGTCCTTCTTCGAGGCCCTGGGGGTGCGCTTTCTGGGCTGCCTTGACAAGCTGTTTGGGAGACATGTCGGGCGTGACGATCCTCATGAGGGTGTCGCCGATCGCACTCATTTCACTTGCGTCCATGACTGGATGTCCTGTGCTGACCGTAGACCACGATAGCAAGGACAATCCGCGACTGCCAAGACTGTTCCTGAAATAGAAAACCCCACCGGCAGGGAACCGGAGGGGTCAGTCCTGGGAGGACGCGCGGAACACGCTGCGTTCACCGACCGCGCCTTGTCCACATACCGCCCGGTTGCGACACAGATGTGACAGTCTGGTCAGCGCCTCAATTCCATGGCTCGGCCATGCGTATGGCTCGGACACCGGTATCAAGCCTTTGGAAAGGAGAAATGTGGTTCTGTCCGGAAGCTGAGGCACGAGCGGTGCTGGCCAAGGGCGGGCAATAGAGGCGGGCGAATGGACATATTTGGCATCAAGGGGCTGTTGATCTGCGCACTGATCTTCATTCCGTTCGAACATCTGTTCCACGAACGGCCCCAGAACGCCCTGCGCAAGGGCCTGGGTGTCGATCTGATCTATGTGCTGTTCAATGGCCTCATTGTAAAAGTTGTCATCGTTCTGATCGCGGCCAATACACTCGAAGCCGCCGCGATGCTTGTTCCGCAATCCATCACGCAGGCCGTCGGCGGCCAGCCCGTCTGGCTGCAGGTTCCCGAAATCATCCTGATCACCGATATCGGCGTCTACTGGGCACACCGGGCATTCCACACAATCCCGGCGCTTTGGAAATTCCATGCGGTGCACCATGGCATCGAGGAGCTGGACTGGCTCGGCGCTTTCCACTCCCACCCGGTCGACGCCATCCTTACAAAGGCATTGTCGCTGACGCCGATCTTTTTCCTTGGCTTCTCCGAAGCCTCGATCGCCATCTTTTCAGTCATCTACTTCTGGCACACGCTGCTCGTTCATTCGAACGTGCGGATTCCGTTCGGTCCCCTGAAGTGGCTGATCGCCAGCCCGCAGTTCCATCGCTGGCACCATGCCAACCAGCGCGAGGCCTATGACAAGAACTTCGCCGGGCAATTGCCTGTCCTCGACATGGTGTTCGGCACCTACAATGCCACCGGCGACAAGGTGCCGGAAAAATACGGCGTCGATGATCCGATCCCCTCCAGCTATTTCGGGCAGGTCAGCTATCCGTTCCTGCCGGACGAGAAGCGATCGAACCGTCCAGTGCCGAGCACCGAAGCCTGACGGCTGATACCGACGGCGCAGGACTTTTGCCGCTCGAAACTGGCGGTGTCGCCAGATGGCAGCAGACGTTCTATCGCGGGTTGGTTTTTGCTGACGCCAGCAATAATTGTGGTCCGGCGCATTCGCCTCGAGGCTTTCCCGGCATGGACCATCACGACGACGACCTCGCGAAATTCGAAGCGCATGGCGCGACGCCTCTTCCGGCCGCAAGGGACGAAGGCCGGGTGGAACATGAGGGCGCAAAAATCTGGTACGCCACATTTGGCGCCGGCCTTCCCGTGATCCTGCTGCATGGCGGCCTCGGTCATGGCGGCAATTGGGGATTTCAGGTCCCCGCGCTGGTCAAGGCAGGCTACCGGGTCGTGGTGATCGACAGCCGCGGCCATGGGCGCAGCACCCGCGACGAACGGCCGTATAAATACGAACTGATGGCCTCCGATGTCCTGGCCGTGATGGACGCTCTGCGCTTGGAGAAGGCGGCCATGGTGGGTTGGAGCGACGGCGCCTGCGTTGCGCTGATCCTTGGCATGAAAGCCGCCGACCGCGTCACCGGTGTGTTCTTCTTCGGCTGCAACATGGATCCGAGCGGCACCAAGGAATTCGAGCCCAGTCCGGTCATTGATCGCTGTTTCGGCCGACACGCCAAGGACTATGCCGAATTGTCGGCGACGCCTGACCAGTTCGACCCATTCGTCAAAGCCGTCGGCCTGATGATGAAGACCGAACCCAACTATACCGCCGCCGACCTTTCGCGGACGCGCGTGCCCGTGGCGATCGTTCAAAGCGAGCATGACGAGTTCATCAGACACGAGCATGCGAGCTATCTCGCCCGCAGCATCCCGGCGTCGGAATTGATCATCCTGCCCGGTGTCAGCCATTTCGCGCCGCTGCAGCGGCCCGGGCAGTTCAACAGCGTGCTGCTGGCCTTCCTCGAAAGAATGCTTTCTTGAGAGCGCGGCGCGCGCCGAAGCCGGAAGGCTTTTTTCGTCGAATCGGCTAAGCCTTGGGCATGAACGAGACCTCACTCTATGCGCCGGTGAAGCGGTTCCTCGAAAGTCTCGACTTTGTCGTGAAGGGCGAGATCGGCGGCTGTGACATCGTCGCGCTGCGCGACGGCGGGCCGCCGGTGGTCGTCATCTGCGAATTGAAGCTGCAGTTCAATCTGGAATTGGTGCTGCAAGGTGTCGACCGCGCGATCGCTTGCGACGAGGTCTGGCTGGCGGCGCGCATGTCGGCGCGGGGCAAGGGACGTGAAAGCGACCCGCGGTTCCGCAACCTCTGCCGCCGGCTCGGCTTCGGCATGCTTGGCGTGACAGCCAATGACAAGGTCGAGGTGCTTGTCAGTCCCGCCGCGCCGGAGCCGCGCAGGAACGCACGGCGGCGCTCCCGCCTTGTCGACGAGCACCAGCGCCGCCGCGGTGATCCTGTCGCTGGCGGAGGATCGCGCAATCCGATCATGACCGCCTACCGCCAAAGCGCCCTCACCTGTGCGGCTGCGATGGCG
Organism: Mesorhizobium sp. 43Arga; assembly: GCF_053714255.1. Classification (NCBI taxonomy): domain Bacteria; kingdom Pseudomonadati; phylum Pseudomonadota; class Alphaproteobacteria; order Hyphomicrobiales; family Phyllobacteriaceae; genus Mesorhizobium; species Mesorhizobium sp. 43Arga. The sequence goes on along the minus strand of NZ_JBSKBO010000003.1, from coordinate 262,939 downwards.
GACGGACCCAAGCGACCGCGCGATCTGAAGGCCTTGACGCCGATCGCGTCGAAAATCCTGCAGCACAATGTCTATGGCTGGTTCGCCCGCGTCAACCGCGGCCTCTACGATCTCACCGATGCCGGCCGCGCCTCGCTGATCCGTTGGCCGCAGACCCCGCGCGATGATGTCCGACACGAGATTTTGATTGCCTCGAACCCCTGAATGCCGGGGCTTGCCGGGCATGGCGGCCCCCTCTTGGTTGATTTCTCAGACAAAACATGTTGCTTGTCCCGCCCATGAAGACACTCTGCATGACCGCCATGGCGTCCCTGACGCTGGCTTTCCCGGCCAGCGCGATGGACAATGCTTTGCGTACCGGGCTGATGAAACTTGATCCGCAAACACGCCTCGAGCAGCGCTGCGATGCCGAAGTCCTGGACCGGATCACCCACGATGACCGCAAGTTCAGGGCCGACCGGGTTGTCGCCTACGCCTTCGCGACACCCGAGATGAGCGCCGATGCGATCAGGAGCCCTGGTGCGGCGTTCCGCAGCAAGGGCCAGTGGTATCGGCTGAAATTCAAATGCCAGACTGGGCCGGACCATATGGACGTCCTGCAGCTGCGCTACCGGATCGGTGACGAAATTCCGGAAGCCGACTGGGCGAAGTACAATCTCTACGATTAGTTTTTCGCGGGCTTGGTTCGGCTTCGGCTCACGAGCCGGCGGCGGCTGAGAATCCCCTGTTATACCCCTGCCACGAAAGTGGTTTTCCGGAGTTGTCTGTCCCTGCGTCTTGACGCCAGCAGACCATGCCTTTAGGCCCGTCTGGACAATCGACAACGAACACTCGCGAAGGGCTTCCAGGTCGATGGAAATATTTACCGCCGCGGGCATATCGGCTCTTTTTCAGGTCATCGCCATCGACCTTGCGCTTGCGGGCGACAATGCCATCGTCATCGGTCTCGCGGCGGCCGGCCTGCCGGCCGCCCAGCGCAAGCGTGCTATTCTGGTCGGCATCGCGGCGGCCACCGTGCTCCGCATTTTCTTCGCCCTCATCACGCAATGGCTGCTGACCATTGGCCCGATGCTGCTGATCGCCGGTGGCCTGCTTCTGCTGTGGGTGTGCTGGAAGATGTGGCGCGAATTGCGCGTCAGCCACGATGAGGAGCGCGACGCGACCGAAGCGCTGTCGAATGGCGACTTCGACAAGGACGGCGTCGTCGGCGGCAAGGGATCCGGCAAGACCTTCTCGCAGGCCGCCTGGCAGATCGTCATTGCCGACGTGTCGATGTCGCTGGACAATGTTCTGGCCGTGGCCGGCGCGGCCATGAACCATCCGACCGTGCTGATCATCGGACTGGCACTGTCGATCGCCTTGATGGGCTTTGCCGCGTCGTTTGTCGCGCGCCTGCTGCACAAATATCGCTGGATTGCCTATATCGGCCTGGCAATCATCCTTTATGTCGCGGTCAAGATGCTGCTTGACGGGGCCGTACAACAATTCCCCGAGCACTTCGCCTTCCTGGCGCCCTGGTTCGGATCCGGAGGTCACTGAGCCATCGCATGGCGCGGACCAGCCTGTCGGCCGGTTTGCTTGATTGCGCAACCCATGCTATTGCGCCGCGCGTATTGGCTCCTGCCAAGCGCCACAGACCGACATTTACAGCGATTTGAGGCCGGACCAGCGTTTCGGCCCGTGCCCCCATTGGAAACTTGCCTATGTCCGCCCCTCGCGTCAGTTTCGTCAGCCTTGGATGCCCGAAGGCGCTCGTGGATTCCGAGCGCATCATCACGCGCCTGCGCGCCGAAGGCTATGAGATCGCCCGCAAGCATGACGGCGCCGATCTCGTCGTGGTCAACACTTGCGGTTTCCTCGATTCCGCCCGCGACGAGTCGCTCAATGCCATCGGTTCCGCGCTTTCGGAAAACGGCAGGGTCATCGTCACCGGCTGCCTCGGCGCCGAGCCGGACGTGATCCGCGAAAAGCACCCCAACGTGCTGGCGATCACCGGCCCGCAGGCTTACGAGAGCGTGATGGCCGCCGTGCATGAGGCAGCCCCACCCTCGCACGATCCCTATATCGACCTGCTGCCGCCGCAAGGCGTCAAGCTGACGCCGCGCCACTATGCCTACCTCAAGATTTCGGAAGGCTGCAACAACCGCTGCACCTTCTGCATCATTCCCGCCCTGCGTGGCGATCTCGTTTCGCGCCCGGCCGCCGATGTGCTGCGCGAAGCAGAAAAACTCGCCAATGCCGGCGTCAAGGAATTGCTCGTCATCTCGCAGGACACCAGTGCCTACGGCATCGACATCAAGTACCAGACGTCCATGTTCGGCGATCGCGAAGTGCGCGCGAAATTCCTCGATCTGTCGGAGGAACTGGGCAAGCTCGGAATCTGGGTGCGCATGCATTATGTCTACCCCTACCCGCATGTCGCCGATGTCATCCCGCTGATGGCCGACGGCAAGATCCTTCCCTATCTCGACATCCCGTTCCAGCATGCCTCGCCGCAAGTGTTGAAGAACATGCGCCGGCCGGCGCATGGCGAAAAAACACTGGAGCGCATTCGCGGCTGGCGCGACGTGTGCCCGGATCTCGCCATTCGCTCGACCTTCATCGTCGGCTTCCCCGGCGAGACGGATGCGGATTTCGAGATGCTGCTCGACTGGCTGGACGAGGCCAAAATCGACCGTGCCGGCTGCTTCAAATACGAACCGGTCAAGGGCGCCCGTTCCAACGATCTCGGCCTCGAGCAGGTGCCGCAGGACGTCAAGGAGGCGCGCTGGCATCGCTTCATGCAGCGCCAGCAGAAGATTTCGGCGACGCAGCTGGCGAAAAAGGTCGGCAAACGCCTGCCGGTGCTGATCGACGAAGCGCACGGCACATCGGCGAAGGGACGCACCAAATACGACGCGCCCGAGATCGACGGCTCGGTTCACGTCCAGTCGCGTCGTCCGATGCGTGCGGGCGACATCGTCACCGTCAAGATCGAGCGTGCCGACGCTTACGATCTCTACGGTTCGGCCGTCTGACGCGCTCGCAGCCAGGGGCATGGTGTTGGCGGGCTGACTGACAGCCCGTCTCGATCCGAGTGCGCGCTTTCCGGTCTTCCGACGACCGAAAGTCAACCTGCATCGCCCAGGTTTACCACATTCCGCGATAGTTTCGGCCGCTTAACCCGTTCCGCCGCGACCCGCATTATAGTTTGCAAACTATGAATGCGGGAGTTCGCATGGACGCCAGACCGGCGCGGCAAGACTATATCGCGGCGCTGGACCTGCTGAGGCTGGCGGCTGCGCTGGCTGTGTTGGCGTTCCACTATTTCTTTCGCGGCGCGGCCACCGGCGGGGCGCTCACCGAGAGCTATCCGATCGCCGCGCCGTTTGCGCTTTACGGCTATCTCGGTGTCAATCTGTTCTTCCTGATCAGCGGCTTCGTCATCGCCTGGTCGGCGGAAAACCGCGCCTGGGAACAGTTTGCAACCGCCCGTTTCGTCCGCCTCTATCCGGGCTACCTGCTCTGCATGTCGATCACTTTCGTCGTTGTCGCCGCCGCCGGCATCCCCGTGCCTCAGGCCTCTTTTGGCCAGTACGCCGCCAACCTGTCGATGTTTGCGCCGGCCTTCGGCCAGCCCTTCATGGACGGCGTCTACTGGTCGATTGTCCTTGAACTGGTTTTCTATGGATGGGTGACACTGGCTCTGTTCACCGGTCTATTTCAGAAACGCAAGCTGGAGCTGATCTTCGTCTGGCTGGCGATTTCGGCCCTGAACGAATTCTTTATCGGCAGCAGCGCGGCCAGGTTGCTGTTCATCACCGAGTTTGCTCCGTTTTTCGCTGCCGGTGTGCTGGCCCACCACCTGCACGCGCACGGCCGTTCATTGCCGGCACTGCTGCTGCTTGCAGGGGCTTTCGCGATCTCCAGCAACACCTTGTCCGTGACGCAACATTGGATGCTGGACCACTATGGCATTGCCGTTTCATCGACCAATCTCGTCGTCGCCAATGTCGTCATTCATGCGGCATTGATCGGCGCGGTGCTGCTGCGCGATCGTGTCCCCTCGTCCGCGTTGACCCTGGCGTTGGGCGGGCTGACCTACCCGCTCTACCTCCTGCACCAGAACATCGGCTATCTCGCCATCAATGCCACAGCGCCGCTGGTTGGCAAAATGGCTCGCCGCGTTGGGCTGCACGGCGGTCCTGCTCGCCGCTTCCTGGACGATCTGGCGCTATTGCGAACGACCCGCGCAACGGCTCATCAGGATCAGGCTCGGCCGCGCCGTCGATAGCGGGCTGGCGCGGGTTCGTGGTATCCAGGCCGGTGCGCAACCGGCCGAATGAAAAGGGCGCCTCGCGGCGCCCTCCCAATATCCGATCTATGGTGCGCCGCTTACTGCGGCAGTTTGTCGTCGACGCCCTTCACGTAAAAATTCATGCCGAGCAACGTGCCGTCGTCGGCGACTTCACCGTCCTTCAGCCATGCTGAGCCGTCCTGCTTGGCGATCGGTCCGGTGAAGGGGTTCCAGCCGCCGGCGATCTTCTTCGCGGTCGCCTCGGCCATCGCCTTCACGTCGTCGGGCATGTTGGTGTAGGGCGCGAGCTTGACCGCGCCGTCCTTGATGCCGAGCCAGACATTGTCCGGCTTCCAGGTGCCGTCGATGGCTGCCTGCACCCGGCTGATATAGTAAGGGCCCCATTCGTCGGTCAGCGAGGTCAGCTGCGCGTTCGGCGCGAACTTGATCATGTCGGACGACTGGCCGAAGCCGTGCAGCTTGCGCTCCTCGGCCACCTGCAGGGCGGCGGTCGAATCGGTGTGCTGGACGATGATGTCGGCGCCCTGGTCGAACAGCGCCTTGGCGGCGTCGGCTTCCTTGCCCGGATCGAACCATGAGTTCACCCAGACGATCTTGGCCTTGAAGTTCGGGTTGATCGACTGCGCGCCGAGCATGAAGGAGTTGATGCCCATCACCACTTCCGGGATCGGGAAGGAGACGATGTAGCCGGCAACGCCGGACTTCGATTCCTTGGCGGCGATCTGGCCGAGCACGTAGCGGCCTTCATAGAAGCGGGCATTGTAGATGCCGAGATTGTCACCGGTCTTGTAGCCAGTGGCGTGCTCGAACATCACTTTCGGGAATTTCTTGGCGACCTTCACCTCGGCGTCCATGAAGCCGAACGACGTCCCGAAGATGATCTTGCAGCCTTCGCGCGCCAGGCGCTCGAAAGCACGGTCGGCGTCGGGACCTTCGGAGACGTTCTCCAGATAGGCGGTTTCCACCTTGTCGCCGAGCGCCTTCTCGACTTCAAGCCGGCCCTGATCGTGCTGGTAGGAGTAGCCGAAATCGCCGATCGGGCCGGTATAGACCCAGCAGGCCTTCAACTTGTCGGCAGCCTCTGCGGACGCTGCCAGCGACAATGCCGCTGTCGTCGTCATCAGGGCAATAAGCAGTTTTTTCATCGTGTTACCTCTCTGTGTTAAGCCTTGGAGCTTCCCGTCTTTTTGTTTTTGTCAACGATCCGGAACGAATGGCTGCCCCAGGGATGCCGGCGTGTTCATCATCGTCAGACGTTTGTTGCGCGAGATTAGAACGAGAACCACGACGGTTGCCAGATAGGGCAGAGAAGAAAGCATCTGCGAGGGCACCGGAATGCCAAAAGCCTGTGCATGAAGCTGGCCGATCCACACCGCGCCGAAAATGTAGGCGCCCGCCAGCACCCGCCAGGGCCGCCACGACGCGAACACCACGAGCGCCAGCGCGATCCAGCCGCGGCCCGCGGTCATGTTCTCGACCCATTGCGGTGTGTAGACCAGCGACAGATGGCCGCCGGCGAGACCGGCGCAGGCGCCGCCGAAGATCACCGCCAAATAGCGGTAGCGGATGACCTTGATGCCAAGCGCATGCGCCGAGGTGTGGCTGTCGCCGATCGAGCGCAGCGTCAGTCCGGTTCGCGTCTTGAACAGGAACCACATGACGGCGGCGGTCAGCACGATCGACATGTAGAACACCGGATCCTGGCCGAACAGCAACTTGCCGACAACCGGGATGGAGCTCAGGCCAGGAATGTCGAGATTGGGCAGCCTGACGCCGGGCTGGCCGACGAAGCTCGTGCCGATCATGCCGGAGAGGCCGAGGCCGAGTAGCGTCAGCGACAGGCCGGTCGCCACCTGGTTGGTGGCCAGCGACAGCGTCATGACGGCGAACAGCAGCGAGAACAGCGCCCCCATGGCGATCGCCGCCAATAGGCCGATCCAGGGCGAGCCGGTCAGGTAGCCGGCCCCGAAGCCGCCGACCGCACCCATGATCATCATGCCCTCGACGCCGAGATTGAGCACGCCGGAGCGCTCGACCACCAGTTCGCCGATCGCCGCGATCAAAAGTGGCGTCGCGGCCGTCGCGATGGTCAAGAGGATGTTGACGGTGATGTCCATCAGCGGGCTTCCTTCAACTTCGGCGCGGCATCGAGCTTCGCCGTGCCTTCCTGTTTCGTCAGCGCCATGCCGATCAGGCGGATGCGGTAGTGAATGAGCGTGTCGCAGCCGAGCACGAAGAACAAAAGCATGCCCTGGAATACCCGCGCCACCTTGTCGGAAATGCCGAGCGCGCTTTGCACCGCCTCGCCGCCGAGATAGGTCAGCGCCAGAACCAGACCCGCGGCGATGATGCCGAGCGGATTGAGGCGGCCCAGGAACGCCACGATGATGGCGGTGAAGCCGTAGCCGGGCGAAATCACCGGCTGCAATTGCCCGATGGCGCCGGAGACTTCCGAAATGCCGGCAAGGCCGGCCAGCGCGCCCGACAGCAGGAAGGCGAAGAACACCATGCGGCTGAGGCCGAAGCCGGCGAAGCGCCCGGCCCTCGGGCTGGAACCCAGCACCCGCACCTCGAAGCCCTTGAGCATGCGGCCCATCAGGATCCAGATCAGCACCGCGGCAACCAGGGCAAAGACAAAGCCCCAATTGGCGCGTCCGGCGTCCGGCATCAGTTCCGGCAGCACGGCGGAGTCGCCGAACTGGATCGTCTGCGGGAAACCATGGCCCTGCGGATCGCGCCAGGGGCCGCGCACCAACCAGTCGAGGAAGAGCTGGGCGACATAGACCAGCATCAGGCTGGTCAGGATCTCGTTGGTGTTGAAGCGGGTCTTCAGAAACGCGGGTATCGCCGCATAGGCCGCGCCGCCGACCATGCCGAGCAAAAGCATCAGCGGCAGCACCAGCGGCCCTTCGAATTGCGGAAACAGCACCGGAATGGCTGAGCCGAAGATGGCGCCGAAAATAAATTGGCCCTCGGCGCCGATGTTCCAGATGTTAGCCTTGTAGCAGACCGACAGGCCGACCGCGATCAGGATCAGCGGTGCCGCCTTGATCGCCAGCTCATGCAGCTGCCAGACCTGGCTGATCGGTTCGATGAAGTAGATCCGGAACGCAGTCAGCGGATTTACCCCGAGCAGCGCGAACAGGACGGCTCCGGCGATGATCGTCAGCGCGAAGGCGATAAACGGCGACAGGGCTGAAAACAGCGCGGAGCGCTGCGGGCGTTTGACGAGTTCGAGGCGCATCATGCCGTCTCCAGCGTATGTTCGGCGTGGCCGGGCTCGGCGCCGCCCATCAGCAGACCGACCTTCTCGAAGGTTGCTTCGGCGATCGGCATTGGCTTGGACAGTTCGCCATTGTGCATCACCGCGATCGCGTCCGAAAGTTCGAACAGCTCGTCGAGATCCTGGCTGATCACCAGAACCGCCGATCCGCTGCGCGACAGTTCGATCAGTGCCTGCCTGATGTGGGCGGCGGCGCCGGCGTCGACGCCCCAGGTCGGCTGGTTCACCACCATGACGCTTGGCCGACGGTCGAGTTCGCGGCCGACGATAAATTTCTGCAGGTTTCCGCCGGAAAGTGCAGCCGCTTCAGGATCCGGCGCGCTCTTGCGCACGTCCATCGCCTCGATGATGCGTTGCGAGGCTGCGTAAATGGCGCCGCTCTTGACCATTCCACCGGTGCCGACAAACGCCTTGCCGTCAGTGGCATGGCGCGACAGCAAAAGGTTTTCCGAAAGTTTCATGCGCGGTGCGGCTCCATGGCCGAGGCGCTCTTCCGGCACGAAGGCGGCACCCAGCAGGCGCCGTCCGGTGATGGTCAACCCACCGGCATCCTTGCCGCGGATGCGCACCGAGGCGGCATCCTGCTGCAAGACTTCGCCGGAAACGGATTCGAAGAACTCGCCCTGGCCGTTGCCGGCGACACCGGCAATGCCGATCACCTCGCCGGCGCGAACATTGAGGCTGATGTTCTTGAGCGGAATGGAGAACGGCGTTGCCGGCTTGCGGGTGAGACCCCGGACTTCAAGCAGCGGCTGCGCGGTCTCGATCCCCTCGACCGGTGCCCGCACAACGGCCTGCACCTCATTGCCGACCATCATGCGGGCGAGCGAGGCGGCTGTCTCCTCACGCGGGTTGCAATGGCCGACCACCTTGCCATGCCGCAGCACGGTGGCGCGGTCACAGATGCGTTTGACCTCTTCGAGCCGGTGCGAAATGTACAGGATCGATTTGCCTTCCGCGCGCAGCCGTTCCAGCGTCTCGAACAGCTTGTCGGCTTCCTGCGGCGTCAACACCGAGGTCGGCTCGTCGAGGATGATAAGTTGCGGCGTCTGCAGCAGGCAGCGGATGATCTCGATGCGCTGGCGTTCGCCGACCGACAGGTCGCCGACCAGCGAGTCCGGATCGAGCGGCAGGCCGTAGCTGTAGGAAAGCGCCCTCGCCTTCGCCGCGATGCTGCTGATCGGCGAGCCGTCATCGAGCGACAGCGCGATGTTCTCGGCCGCGGTCAGCGCCTCGAACAGCGAAAAATGCTGGAACACCATGCCGATGCCGAGCTTCTTGGCGGCGCCCGGGCTGGTGATCCGCACCGCCTGGCCGTTCCAGAAAATCTCGCCGGAATTGGGCTCCAGCGAGCCGAACAGCATCTTGACCAGTGTCGACTTGCCGGCGCCGTTCTCGCCGAGCAGTGCGTGGATTTCACCTTTGGCAATGTTGAGATCGATATGGTCGCACGCCGTCAGCGTGCCGAATATCTTGGTCAGGCCACGAACCTCGAGCAGATTCGCCCCATCATGATTTGCACTCACAGTGCCTCCCATCTGGTTCGCCAGATATGTTCTGTGTTCCCGCAAGCATCGTAGGCGCCGCCGGCTCTCAACGGAAAGCGGCACGCGTCTTGAAAGAGCTTCAAGAATTTCAGCGGAAATTCAAGGGATAGCAAGCCCGGCGGGACTAAGGGATGAGAATGGTCGTCCCTGTCGTCCTGCGCCCCTCGAGGTCGGCATGCGCCTTGCCCGCATCCTTGAGCGCGTAGCGCTGGTTGATCTGGATCTCGACGGCACCGCTGAGCACCACGTCGAACAGAGCGGCGGCGGAGGCGTCGAGGTCCTCGCGTTTTGCGTTGTAGACGAACAGCGTCGGCCTTGTGGCGAACAGCGAGCCCTTCTGCGCCAGCAATGACATTGAGAAGGGCGGGATCGGTCCCGACGACTGGCCGAAGCTGACGAACATGCCGAGCGGCTTCAAGCAGTCGAGCGAGGCCGGGAATGTGTCGTTGCCCACTGAATCGTAGACGACGTCGCATTTTTTGCCGCCGGTGATGGCGGCGACGCCGGCGACGAAATCCTGCTCCTTGTAGTTGATGACATGGTCGAAGCCGTGCGCCTTGGCGAGCTCGATCTTGTCGGTCGAACTTGCCGTGCCGATGACGGTTGCGCCGAGATGCTTTGCCCATTGGCCAAGAATGAGCCCGACGCCGCCGGCCGCGGCATGGAACAGGATCGTGTCGCCCGCCTTCACCTTGAAGGTCCGCCGAAGCAAATATTCGGCGGTCATGCCTTTCAGCATCATCGCGGCCGCCTGCTCGTCGCTGATGCCATCGGGAATTTTGACCACGAGGCCAGCGGCGACGACGCGTTGCTCGGCATAGGCACCGACATTCGTCGAATAGGCGATCCGGTCGCCTTGCTTCAGCCAGTCGACGCCCTCACCGACCTCCTGCACCACGCCGGCGGCTTCGCTGCCCGGAATGAGCGGAAAGCCTCCGGGCGGCGGATAAAGGCCGGAGCGATGGTAGACATCGATGAAGTTGAGGCCGATCGCCGTGTGCCTGACTAGGATCTGCCCGGAACCTGGGTGGCCGGGATCGGCGTCCTCATAGGTCAGAACTTCCGGGCCGCCATGGCCGTGGATGCGGATCGCTTTGGACATGAACTGGGATTTCCTCTGGGGGCGGCTGGTTACGCCTTTTTGGCGCCGAGATTTGGAAAGAACTGCATGATGCCACCAATGCAGGCCAGGTAAAGCCCGGTAATGGTGATGCCGATCTTGATGAAGGTGCTGACCTGTGCGCCCAGAACGCCGATCTGGTCGTAGAAGGCCGCCAGTGCCGCCTGCGCAAGGGCAAGCGCGCCGAAGGCGCACCACAAAAGGGTCATCGTGAGATTGAGGGGCCGCAGCCGTACGACCCGCACAGGGTGAATGAAGTTGATCGGGACGAACGTCAGGATGCCGGCCACCACCACCACCGCGAACGACACCCATTGCCCGGGCTCAATGACGAACAGCGTGAACACCACCATGTTCCAGACGACGGGGAATCCCTTGAAGAAATTCTCCTTCGTCTTCATGCCGGTGTCGGCATAATAGATCGCGCTGGAGACGACAATGATCGCCGCCGACAGGAACGACAGCCCCTCGCCCATGAAGCCGCGCTGGTAGAGCGCGAAGGCCGGGATCAGCACATAGGTGACGTAGTCGATGATGTTGTCGAGGAGCTCGCCCGACCAGGTCGGCAGGATTTCCTTGACCTCGAGCTTTCTGGCGATAGGCCCGTCGATGCCGTCGACGAACAGCGCCAGTCCAAGCCACCAGAACATTGCCGTCCAGCGCTCCTCGCTCGCCGCCACCAGCGACAGGAAGGCAAGGAACGAGCCTGACGCCGTCAGCAGATGGACCGAGAACGCCCTCGCCTGCGGCCAGGTGACCTTCTTCTTCGGTCGCGGGATCCGGTCCGTGAGCCTCTTGGCGGCTTTCCGTGCCGCCATGTTCCTGGCCGAAGTGTTCTTGCTCACGGGCCTCGCCAATCCAGCTTGCAGATTTCGGCCGAGCGGCCGGCAAAATTCCAGTTGCGGCCAAAGGCTCGCATCTTGCTCTTGTCGGATCTTGCCACGATGATCTCCGGTGCAATCCAGTATTCCGAATTGGTGATCACCGTATCCTTCTCGCGATCCTTGCCCGTGATTGGCGTGACCGCGCCATCGACGATCTTCGGTATCTGGAAGATACGCGTCTTGTCCCGTGTCTCATAGGTGATAGGCACTTGTTCGACACCCAGGAATTTTCCGACCAGGATCGACAGCAGCGATGTGGTTCCGCCGGCCTTGCCGGTGAAAATCTTCGTCAAGGCCTTTACCGCGTAGATAGAGGCGCGTTTGTCGATGAAGAGGCCCGCCGTCCAGTTGCCGCGGCTCATGTAACCGGGGATTTCCATGATCAGCCCAAGGTTGAGGCCGGACAGGTCGACCTCGTCGAAATGGCCGGCATCGATCCGGAAACCCGCCCAGGTCTGGCAATAGCCCTCGGTCGGAGGGTGACTGCCGAGCGACAGCACGCAAGGGCAAAAAACCGTGCAATTGCAGGAGAGTACGAGCTCTCCTTTCATTGCCCAGCCCTGATCTGTCATTGAATTTCCCCCACTCATAGCGAGACTACTAGCAGCGCGGCTGCCCAGACAAGCAGTATCGCACCGGCCAGCCGGGTTGGAAGACGGCTCGTGGTCTGTTTTTCAATCAGGGTGAACAGGGCGATCAGCGCCATCCAGAAGATGTTCATCACGCCGACGGCGAACATCACCAGCATCAGCGCCCAGCAGCAGCCGAGACACCAGGTGCCTTGCGCCGCACCGAGCCGGAAGACGCGGACGGGCTTGGCGCTCCAGTTCGAGAACAGGATCGAGAACGGGTTGCGGCATTTCTTCAGGCAGGCCTCCTTGAGGCCGCTGAACTGGTAGAGGCCGGCGACCAGCAGTGCGAGCGCCCCGGCAACGCCAAGCAGCGGATCGTAGATTTCGCCGGATGCGGCGAATGCATGCGCGCAGAGCGTCAGGGCCGTGAACAGCATCGAGGCGGCGAGCCAGACACCGAGATAGCCGGCAACCAGCACCAGCGGATGGACGACCGGCTCGCCCTTGATCCGGGCCGTATCGGCGATCTCGCAATAGGTGCGGATCATCGGTGCCGCGGATGGCAGCATCGCGGCGATGGCCATCAGGAACCACATCAGGATAAGCGCCAGGGCGCGCGGGACGATGCTTTCATCCAACGGCGCCGGCGACAGGCAGAGCGCGAAGAAGCGCCCCAGGAAATCGGGCAGCGGCACCTGCGGCAGGCGGCGCAGGAGCGTGTCGCCGGGCGCGCTGCCACGGGCCTCGGCGCCGCGAATCGCCATCGTGGCCAGCAACGACCAGGCGAGCAGAATGCTGGCGCCGACGACGATATTGACCGTCAAACGAGGGTTGCGCGCAATATCAGCCGCGGCGCGGCCGGCGCGGTCGAGATGGCTGAAATCGTCCTGGTGGCCGCTCATGACACCCGAATGAGCCGAATCGCCGCGTTGATCAAGCCGCGTGAACTGACCTATATGCTTCTCGATTGGCAGGTCTGGTGGCCCGCCTCGCATCGCAAGCCGGAAACCGATCTTGGAGCATCAGGAAACAGCGCCGATACTGATTGCCGGCACCGGTCCGGCAGGGCTGATCGCGGCGTTGGCTTTCGCCGATGCCGGCTTCCCGGTGACGCTGGTCGGGCCTGAGGCGTCGGCCCCCGATGGCCGCACCACTGCTCTCATGAACCCTGCCCTGAAAGTGCTTGAGCGGCTCGAGGTCCTCGAAGTCATCAGGCCCAAGGCCGCTCCCTTGAAAGTCATGCGTATCGTCGACGCGACCAGCCGGCTGATCCGCAGCCCCGTCGTCACCTTCCGCGCCAGCGAGATCGATGAGGACCAGTTCGGGCTGAACCTGCCCAACAGCGTCTTTGGCCCGGCGCTTGCCGACAAGGTGGCCGCCCATTCCGGGATCGAATGGCGCAGGTCGATGGTGAAGACCTGGTATCTCGATGCCGATCGGGCTCATGCCGTTCTTGCCGACGGCAGTGAGGTGAGCGCGTCGCTGGCGGTCGCCGCCGATGGACGCCAGTCGCCCGCGCGCGAGGCGGCGGGCATTTCGACCGGTTCGCACGCCTATCCGCAGGCAGCGCTCGTGCTCAATTTCGGCCATAGAAGCGAGCATGCCTTCACCTCGACCGAATTCCACACAGAAACCGGTCCGTTCACGCAGGTTCCTTTGCCCGGCAACCGCTCAAGCCTCGTCTGGGTGGTAAAGCCCGAGACCGCCAAGGAGCTTGCCGCCCTGGACGACGCAACGCTCTCGCTGCGGGTCGAGCAGCAGATGCAGTCGATCCTGGGTCGGGTGACGGTGGAGCCGGGCCGCCAGATCTATCCGCTTTCGACCGTGACGCCCCTGCGTTTCGCGCGAGACAGGGTGGCGCTTGTCGGCGAAGCCGCGCATGTGTTCCCGCCAATCGGTGCGCAAGGCCTCAACCTTGGCATCAGGGATATTGACGATCTGGTTGGAATTGCAAAAGAAAATAGCAGAGATCCAGGCGCGGCCAAGGCCCTTGCCGCCTACGATTTCAAGCGCCGGCCCGATATTCTGGCGCGCAGCAGCGCAGTCAACCTGCTCAACATGTCGCTGCTCTCCGATATGCTGCCGGCGCAGATGGCACGCGGCGCCGGCCTCGGCGTGCTCGGCGGCTTTGCACCGCTGCGCGCCTTCTTCATGCGCGAAGGGCTTCGTCCCGGCAGTGGTTTTGCAGCACTCGCGGGCGGCCTGCGAAAACCCATGCAGCGGCAGTAGCGATCTTGCGGATTTTATCGCGACATCGCGACATCAATCAAAACCTTTGCGACGCATTCTGCGTAGCTTGAAGGCGCTCAAACGCTTCGGGATTGAATTGACTCGGAGTCTGCGCCAAATAAAGTCAAGGAATTCAGTGGTGAGTACGATGAAAACGGCCAAATTCGCGATCGGACAGGTGGTCCGCCACCGGCTGTTTCCGTTTCGAGGCATCATTTTCGACGTCGATCCGCAATTCGCCAACACCGACGAATGGTATGAAGCCATTCCCGCCGATGTGCGGCCGCGCAAGGATCAGCCGTTCTACCATCTGCTCGCCGAGAATTCGGAAACCGAATACATCGCTTATGTGTCGGAGCAGAATCTCCTCGAGGATCGGTCGGGCGAGCCGGTCCGCCACCCGCAGATCAAGGAGATGTTCGATAAGAGGCCGGACGGGCGCTACGAGCCGAAACGCCAGTCCAGGCACTGACCTTCCGGCTCGTCCGCCAGGAAAATCAAGGCTAAGGCCAGGAACAAAAAAGCGGGCCATGACCCCGCTTTTTCTTTGACTCGAGAATGGCCGAGCCGGTGATCAGTTGGCGGTCTTGGCCTTGTCCTGCTCATCTTTGAGCTTCTTGGCGAAGTCCTGGTTGTTCTTGGCGACGAAGTCCTGGAGCTTCTTCTGCCGGTCCTCGATGTCCGACTGCTGCAGCGGCGGGCCGTCATAGGCGCCGCTGAAGCCCTGGAGAGCGATCTTGATCGGGTTGGCCTGGTTCTGGAAATTGATCGAGGTCAGCGTGATCCCCTGACCCTTCTTGAACGAGGCGACGAGCTGGTCGGTCAGCGGCACTTCGGCCACGCAACGATCCGGGAAGCAGATGACATAGTCGAGCTTCACGGCCTTGCCGGTGTCGATCTGCAGGCCGATGCCGGGAGGCACCAGGCGACCGGTCGGGACCGTCACCTGAAACACCTTGCGGTTCACTTTGCCCTTGAGTTCGATCAGGCTGACACCGGTGACGAGCTGGCCATTGCCGGCCGTGACGATGTTCTGGACGTTGCAGATATCGACGTCTTCCTGCTTGGTGCAGGCCTTGAACCAGCCCTGAGGAATCTGTTGCTGCTGCTGTGCGGAAGCAGAGGGAAGTCCTGCGCCCAGAAAGCCGACCACGCCCGCGGCCATGACCGACAGGCGGTACGCATTGCTGTTCAGGCTCGTCATGTCGTGCACTTCCTCTCAAATGATCCCGGAACCGGCTTCTCTACGCCGTGTGGTCCAGCTACCTGTTGCCGAAATGAGGCAACAGAATGACTTCGGACGGCGTGTTACACTGCAAGCGGTGCCGAATCCAGCCCCGCCCACTTGTAATTCTTGATGACACGATTGGCCGGCGAAGCGCTGCCTCATGCTAGGGTGCGCACCGAATCATCAAGCCGACCTGTTAAGGAGACGGTCATGGGCCGCGTTCTTGTTTGGCTGATCACCGCGATATCGCTTTTCACCCTTTCGCTGCGGCCGGCCACGTCGGAACCGAAGCATGCCATTGCCATGCAAGGCGAGCCGGCACTGCCGCCCGACTACACCCATTTCGACTACGTCAATCCCGATGCGCCGAAGGGTGGCAACATCACCTATTGTGTTGTTGGCAGCTTCGACAACCTCAACCCTTTCATCCTGAAAAGCCTGCGCACGACGGCGCGCGGCATGATGGATCTGACCTACGGCAACCTCGTTTTCGAACCGCTGATGCAGCGCAACTATGACGAGGCCTTCAGTCTCTATGGCCTGCTCGCTGACAGCGCGGACATGGATTCCGAGCGCAAGTCGATCGAATTCCATCTCAATCCCAATGCAAAGTGGTCGGACGGCGAGCCGGTGACGCCAGAGGATGTGCTGTTCACCTACGATGTCTTCACCGACAAGGGCCGCCCGCCCTACAACGCACGCATGAGCCTGATCGCCAAGCTTGAAAAGACCGGCGATCACAGCGTGCGCTTCACCTTCAATGACAAGGCCAATCGCGAAACGCCCATGATCATCGCGCTGACGCCGATCCTGCCGAAACATGCCTTCGATAAGGAGACTTTCGACAAGACAACGCTGAAGCCGCTGACTGGCAGTGGACCTTATACCATTGCCCAGGTGGCGCCGGGCCAGCGTATCGTGTTCAAGCGCAACCCCGACTATTGGGGCAAGGATGTCCCGGCCAAGCGCGGCTTCGACAATTACGACCAGATCACCATCGAATATTTCCTCAACGCCAACGCCAAGCTCGAGGCTTTCAAGAAAGGCCTCTGCGCCATCGACGACGACGGCGATCCAGTCAAACGGGAGCGCGATCTGGACTTCCCGGCCTTCCACAGGGGTGAAGTGGTTTCTGAAACCTTCGACACCGGCATTCCGCCCGTGGTAACCGGTTTCCTGTTCAACACGAGGCTGCCGAAATTCTCCAATCCGGTGGTTCGGCGTGCGCTCGGCATGCTTTACGACTTCGAATGGGCGAACAAGAACCTGTTCGGCGGCAAATACACCCGCACGACGAGCTATTGGCAAAATTCCGAGCTTTCCGCGCTCGGCCATCCGGCAGACGACAGGGAAAAGGCCTTGCTTGCCCCCTACCCCGGCCGTGTGCCGCCTGACGTCATGGACGGCACCTGGAAACCGCCCGTGACCGACGGTTCGGGGCAGGACCGCAAAGTGTTGAAGACAGCTTTCGATCTCCTGAAAAGCATCGGTTACCACGTGCAGGACGGTACGATGTTCGATCCCGACGGCAAGCCTTTCGGATTCGAGATCCTGACTGCGTCGCAAGACGAGGAGCGCCTGGCCGGCATCTATCAGCGCACGCTGGAGAAGATCGGCATCAATGTCAGCATCCGTAGCCTCGACGGCGATCAGATCCAGTCACGCAAGCAGCGCTTCGATTTCGAGGCTCTGATCGGATCCAGCGGCTTCAACAATTCACTGTCGCCGGGCTTCGAACAGCTTGGACGCTGGAGCTCCGAGGCGGCCAAGACCGAAGGCTCGTTCAATCTCGCCGGCGTTGCCGATCCGGCGGTCGATGCGGCGATCGAAGCGATGCTGCGCGCCCGTTCGAAGGAGGATTACGTTGCCGCCGTCCGCGTTCTCGACCGGCTGCTGATCTCGGGCAACTCCATGGTGCCCATGCAGTACAACACGCAGCAGTGGCTTGCTTACTGGAATTATCTGGAACATCCGAAGAAGACGCCCATATTCGGTTATCAGCTGCCGACATGGTGGCGCAAACCGAACTGAAAATCCGGAGATCGAGATGAGTGAAGCGAACGCCATAACCATCGATGTGGTGTCGGATGTCGTCTGCCCCTGGTGCTTCATCGGCCTGAAGCGGCTGGACAAGGCGGTTGCCGAGGCCGGCGACGTCGATGTGCATATACGCTGGCGACCGTTCCAGCTCGATCCGACCATTCCGCCGCAAGGCAAGGACCGCCGGGAGTATATGCGGGCCAAGTTCGGCAGCGATGAGCGCATTCGCGAGATTCATGCCCGCATCGAGCCGCTTGGCGAGGCAGAGGGCATTTCCTTTGCGTTCGATGCCATCAAGGTGGCGCCGAACACACTGGATGCCCACCGCCTGATCCGCTGGGCGGGGGCCGCCGGTGAAGGCGTGCAGAACAGGCTGGTCCGCCGCCTCTTCCAGTTGAATTTCGAGGAAGGGGTCAACATCGGCGACCATGCGGTGTTGGTCGAAGCCGCCCGTGACGCCGGCATGGATGGGTCCGTGGTCGCCGCGCTCTTGCCGACCGACGCCGATGTGGAAGCGGTGCGCACGGAGATCTCCACGGCGTCGCGCATGGGCATATCGGGCGTGCCGTGTTTCCTGCTTGAAGGCAAATATGCCGTGATGGGTGCTCAGGACGTCGACACGCTGGCTGATGCCATCCGCCAGGTGGCTGCGGCGAAGGCACGGGGCGAATTGGACAAGGTCGGCTGAGGCCGGGTCATTCCTTCGCCCGCGACAAGACGGTTTCAGGTCATTTTTCGACCGCCGGCAAGGCCGACAGCCGCAGGAATCAGACATCAACGGACAGCTTGTTTTCGGGAATTTGGCTAGCCGCAACGAAAAATCGGCCCGCCGGACAAGCCGGAACGAGTCACGAAATCGTGTGAAGACCTTCCCTAAGGGAAGGTGACGATGCGGCGCTTCGTCGCCAAGTAACCATCTGACATTATTGCGTTAAAGTGCTTTTTCTCCGATTTCCGCGAGGCGCTCGGAAAGCCTGTTCTGTTGCCTTTCCGACACGGCCGGAACTTCAATCTTGCCAAACCTCTACAAAAATTAATGGAAAATGATCAATTGGTGTTACCATCCGTAACAAAACAAAAAAGGTTTGGGCGGGATCGTGATTCGGATCGGCAGACGATCGCAGGAGTCAGTACCGGATAGACTACACCGCGGCCCCGCAGGGCGGTCGCATTTGACGCCGGTATCCTCGATGCGCAGTTTCTGGGGCCTGATGAAGGCCTACTGGTTCTCCGAGCGCTGGAAGGAGGCCTGGACGCTCACTGTCGTCATCGCCCTGCTGACGGCGCTTTCCAGCAAGGCCGGCGTCTGGTTTGCCCTGGCGTTGGGCGAGCTGGGCAATTCTATCGCCTTTTTCCACGATGCAGCCAACACCAGCCCGCTAAAGGCAATTCTGACCAATGCCGGCATACTTGTGCTGCTGGTCGTGCTCAAGGATGCCGGCTTCACCGGCGTGCGTGGTCTTGTCTCGGCAACCCTGCACCGAAAGTGGCGCGGCTGGCTGAATAGCCAGTTCAACAAGGCCCTGCTCGACGGCAATCATACCCACTTCCATGCTCAGCATGGTTCGGCGGCTGGCGGTATCGTCGCACCCGACAACATCGACCAGCGCATCCAGGAATCGATCAAGGACATGACGGGCGGGGCGATCGGTCTCGCCATGGGCGTTCTGGGCGTCGCGACCTCGCTCTATTTTATCGGCGAAAGTCTGATCGGGTCCTCGGTTGAGGTCAAAGGACTGGAGTTCCTCGGCAGTTATGGCAGCGCGGCGCTGGCCTTCCTCGCCGTCGCCATCTACGTGCCGTTGAACACTTGGATTGCGGTCAAGCTTGGCCGCCTGCTCGAGCGGCTCAATATCCGCATGCAGCAGGCCGAGGGTAGCTACCGCAGTGAACTGACGACGTTCCTGCGCCGCAGCTTCCATGTTGCCGCCTCGCATGGCGAAGATGTGCAAAAGTCGATGCACGACAAGCTCTACGTCGATATCGACAGGACCTGGGGCAAGCTCAATGTCGTCAACAATGGCTACACGTCGTTCGAGCTGATCTACAACTTCCTCGGCGCCCGGATCGTCGCCTATGGTCCCGGTCTGGTGTCGTTCATACACAATCGCCTGGACTACAAGGGCTACATAACCGGCTCCGAAATGGTCGCCCAGTTGATCGGCCAGTGCTCGTGGTTCATCCATGTCATGCCCGCCATCGCCACGCTGCGCGCTAACAGCCAGCGTGTCACGGAACTGGCGAACGCCATCGAGAACGTCCAGCATCCGCAGGCATTCTACAGCCAGACCGGTCAGTCCGACTTCCACTATGCCAGCCAGAATCCGGTCTTTGGTCTGACCATCCAGAAGCTCGAACTGGCGCATCAGGGCGAGGATGCGACACCGTTCCTCAGCGCCGCCAATTTGCGCTTCCGGCGCGGCGAGTGGACGTTCCTGAAAGGCGAATCCGGTTGCGGCAAGACTTCACTGATCAAGGCGATCAACGGACTTTGGCCTTATGGTCGCGGCACCATCGTCTTCCCCGACGGGGTGAAGAGTTTTTATGCCGCCCAGGAGGTCAAGCTCCAGCAGGTGTCGCTGAAACAGCTGGTCTGCCTGCCGGGCTCCGAGCACGACCATGGCGATGCCCAGGTCGCGTCGGCGCTGCACAAGGCCGGCCTTGGCGACTTCATCGAGCATATGGCCAATGAAAGCCGTGAAGGCAAAAGCTGGGATCAGGTTCTGTCGGGCGGCCAGAAGCAGAAGCTGGTGGTGGCCCGCATCATCCTGCAGCAGCCGGGGCTGCTGTTCCTCGACGAGGCGACTGGCGCCCTCGACCCGGAAGGCAAGATTGCCTTCCACCAGGCGATCAAGGACAACTGCCCCGATGTCACGGTGATCAGCGTCATGCACGAAGCGGTGGCGCCGCGATCGGCTGCCGGCACCGAGTTCTACCACTCGATCGTGTTGATCGCCGACGGCGTCGCCAGCAAGAAGCCGCTGGCTCCGACCCTGCCAGTCGAACTCACCACGATTCTCACCCAGCCACGGCCGGTCGAGGACAAATGGCTGCGTTTCTCGCGCCGGCTGAAGCAGAAATAACGTTGATTTCACCGCGACTTGCCGGGCAGCATGGCGGTCGGCGATCACAGTATCGCGATCGGAGCTATCGGGCGCCGTTTTCCTCACTCACCGCGATTGACTCAGCAAGGCGCGCTCCTATGTTGCGCCGGCTTGCCGATAGTCAAACGCGAACCCGCAAGCGGAAAGGTCACCGCGCCATGCCTGGCGACAGTATTAGTCGAACGCAACCGCCGTCCGCCTAGACGTGACCTCACATGGTTCATGTCCTGCCGGACGGCAAGGAGTGAACCATGAACGATTTTTCCCCCGTAGCGGACGACGAGGCCGTCGCCATCGCCCGCATCCTTGCAAACGACCATGTCGCCGACGTGGTCGAGGCTCTCAACCATGAATCGCGCGAAACCGCGACGGATTTGCTTTGCGCCGTACCGTTCGAGCGGCTGGTCGAGATCTTCGACCAGCCCGAACTCGACGGTGCGCCCGAACTGGCGGACGCCCTGCCCCGCGCCAAGGCAAGCAAGCTGCTCACCGCCATGTCGGTCGACCGTGCAGCCGACATACTGCGCGAGCTCGATGAGCCGGCCCGCTCCGAACTGCTCGGCGCGCTGGCGCCGCCGCTGCGCGCCACCCTGCTTTCCATCCTGGGCTATCCCGAAGGCAGCGCCGCATCGATCATGACGACGGAGTTCGTCAGCGTTCCCTCGGACTGGACGGTCGGGCGCACGCTCGACTACATCCGCAAGGTCGAGCGGACGCGCGAAACCGTCTACGCGATCTACATCGTCGATCCGCAAACGCATCTCCTGGTGCGGTCGACCGGCCTGCGCCGGCTCATCACCGGTGAGCCGGACGACCCGATCCTGTCGGTGGCGCCGGACCGCGTGCCGGTCACGGTCACCCCGCTGACCGATCGTGAAACCCTGGCGCAGACGATCTCCAAATATGATCTGCTTGCCGTGCCCGTCGTCGACCACGGCAAGATCCTCGGCATCGTCACCATCGATGACATCATCGACACGATGATCGAGGAGACGACGCAGGACGTGCATCGCTTCGGCGGTATGGAGGCGCTCGACGAGCCCTACATGAAGATGAGCTTCCTCGCCATGATCCAGAAGCGCGCCGGCTGGCTGTGCGCGCTGTTCCTCAGTGAGATGCTGACCGCGAACGCCATGCAGAGCTACGAGAGCGAGCTGGAAAGGGCGATTGTGCTCACCCTCTTCATCCCGCTGATCATGAGCTCCGGCGGCAATTCCGGCTCGCAGGCGACCTCGCTGGTCATCCGGGCGCTGGCGCTGCGCGAGATCGGCCTCGGCGACTGGTGGCGGGTTGCCTTGCGCGAACTGCCGACCGGCCTGGTGCTGGGATCGATCCTTGGCGTTGTCGGCGTCTGCCGCATCACGCTGTGGCAGTATTTCGGTTTCTACGATTACGGCCCGCACTGGCCGCTGATTGCCGCCACGGTTGGCGCTGCACTGGTCGGCATCGTCACCTTTGGCTCCCTGTCGGGGTCGATGCTGCCCTTCGCGCTGAAACGGGTCGGTTTCGACCCCGCCAGCGCATCGGCGCCGTTTGTCGCCACGCTGGTCGATGTCACCGGGCTGGTGATCTATTTCTCGGTGGCGCAGGTCATCCTGCGCGGCACACTGCTGTAGCCGTATTGCTGTCTCCGCCGCTGGCCATGGCCGGCGGCGGCTTCCGCTTTTCAGGCTTGCCCGCCGTGGACGGTTCCGTCGACCTTCATGGAGCAAGCCGCGCGCGTCACTGGACGCGCTGTCCGTCCTTCACGCGATAGGTCGGCTTGTACATGGTGACGAGTTCTTCCGCCGCGGTCGGGTGCACGGCCATCGTGCGGTCGAAATCATCCTTGGTCAGGCCGGCCTTCAGCGGAATGCCGAGCAGCTGCGCCATCTCGCCGGCATCCGGCCCCAATATGTGGGCACCGAGCACTTTGCGGGAAGCACCGTCGACCACCAACTTAATCAGCATCTTCTCGTCGCGGCCCGACAGCGTATGCCGCATCGGCCGGAAGCTGGCGCGGTAGATTTCGACATCGGCGAAACGCTTCACGGCTTCGTCTTCCGACAGACCGACAGTACCGATTTCCGGCTGCGAGAAGACCGCAGTCGCGATCGTATCATGGTCGGGCGCGGTCGGGTTGGCCTTGAATGCCGTCTCGACAAAGCACATCGCTTCGTGGATCGCCACCGGTGTCAACTGCACGCGATTGGTGACATCGCCGATCGCCCAGATATTGTCGATGTTGGTGCGGGAGTACTCGTCGACCTTGATTGCGCCGGCCGGGGTCATCTCGAGGCCGATGCCTTCCAGGCCCATATTCTCGGAGTTGGGGATGCGCCCGATGGCCAGCATGACCTGGTCCACCGTCAGGGTTTGGCCGTTGGTGAGAAGGGCGTCGAGCCGGCCGTCCGGCCGCTTGTGCACCCGCTCGCTCACTGCATGGCAAAGTATCTTGATCCCCTTCTTTTCCATGGTCTCGTGCAGCGTGCGGCGCAGATCCATGTCGAAGCGGCTGAGGATCTCCTTGCCGCGATAGACCAGCGTGGTGTCGACGCCGAGCCCGTGGAAAATGTTGGCGAACTCGACCGCGATATAGCCGCCGCCCTCGATCATGATGGCCTTCGGCAGTTCCTTGAGGTCGAAAGCCTCGTTGGAAAAGATGCAATGCTCATGGCCGGGAAGCGCCGGGTGGGCCGCTGGACGGCCGCCGGTGGCGATCAGGATCTGGTCGGCGGTGACGGTGCGGTCGTCGTCCAGGAGATGCACCACATGCGGGTCGACGACCATCGCCCGCGAATGGAAGGTCTCGCCGCCGGCGCCCTCGACATTCTTCTTGTAGATTGCCTCCAGCCGGCTGATCTCGCGGTCCTTGTTGGCGACCAGTGTCTGCCAGTTGAAACTGGCTTCCGGCACCGTCCAGCCATAGCCGGCGGCATCGGCGAAATGCTCCGGAAACTGCGAGGCGTAGACATAGAGTTTCTTCGGCACGCAGCCGCGGATGACGCAGGTGCCGCCAAAGCGGAATTCCTCGGCGATGCCGACGCGCTTGCCGAGTGCCGCGGCAACGCGCGCCGCCCTCACCCCGCCGGAGCCGCCGCCGATGACGAAAAGATCGTAGTCATAACCGGCCATGAGGCGGCTCCTTGAACGTCGGAAAATGCGAGTGACAGGTAGGCTGCCAAGGGCCAAAAGAAAAGCCCGGACAAGCCGGGCTTCACAGATGGCCGCAAGGCCGCATTTTGAAAACGCAGGATCAGTTCTGCGTGCCGTCGGCAGGAGCCGAACCGTCGGCTGGCGCTGAACCGTCGGCTGGTGCTGAACCGTCCGCGGGCGCGGCGCCATCCGCCGGAGCCGCATTGTCGGCCGGAGCAGCACCATCAGCGGGCGCTGGGGTGGCCGGCGCCTTTGCCTTGGCGGCCGCGGCCAGCGTTTCGCCGACCTGCTGGGCGAGATCGCGGGCAAGGCCGTTCTGCCAGATGTCTGCTGCCTTGACCAGATCACGCGTCACGGTCGGGCCGCTGTCGAGCAGCTTCTTGCCGGAGTCGGAGCTGTAGAAGGCCGCGATCTCGTTGAGTTCCTTTTCGGAAAACACCTTCGCATAGGCAAGAGCCGCTTCCTTCTCGAGGTCGGCGCGACGCGAGGCCAGCGCCAGCGCCTTCTCGTTGATCGTCTTGCCGATCAGCTCCTGCATGTCCGGGTTCTTCTGGATGAGCTGCGATTCGAGCGCGGCGGCCGCCTGCGGCAGGATGTTGTCGAACGGGTCGGTCGCATGGATCGCCGCGACCGCCGCGCGGGCGGCCTTCAGGTGCGATTCCGTGACGTCCTGCGAAAACGCCGGCGACGACAAGGCGAAGACGGCCGAAGCCGCCAGAACGACGCAAAGGCCGCGGACCCGGTTATGCAACATCATGGTTGGTAGAACTCCCTGGTTTTCGGGCGGCATGGACAGTTTGGATACCGTCGCCGCCGGCGATGATGGCCGCTGACGCCAGCCCGATGAAAAGACCATGCTCGACCACGCCCGGAATGGCGTGGAGAGCATTCGAAAGCGCTCTTGTATCCGGAATGCGGCCAAAAGATGCATCGAGGATAAAATGGCCGCCGTCTGTAACAAAAGCCTGGCCTCCCGTCATCCTCAATGTAATCGGACCGGAAAGGCCGAGATCCGCAGCCGTCCTGGCTATGGCGATCTCGGTGGCGCGCAGGCCGAACTGGTTGACTTCGATCGGCAGCGGAAAACGGCCGAGCGTCTCGACCATCTTCGAGCGGTCGGCGATGACGATCATGCGCTGCGAGGCCGCGGCAACGATCTTCTCGCGCAGCAGCGCGCCGCCGCCGCCCTTGATCAGGGTCAGTTCCGGATCGACCTCATCGGCGCCGTCGACGGTAAGATCGAGCTCGGGCGTCTCCTCCAACGTCGAGAGCGGCACGCCAAGCTCGCGGCAAAGTGCTGCAGTGCGCTCCGAAGTCGGCACACCGATGACGGTCATGCCGGTGGCGACCTTGTCGGCGAGCAGCCGTACGAACTCTTCCGCCGTGGTGCCGGTGCCGATGCCGAGCCGCATGCCGTCGCTGACATGGGCAAGGGCGGCCCGCGCGGCCTCGACCTTCAACTGTCTTGCATCCATGCCGCTTGCTGCCCCGGGGAACCTTGTGTTTCGGGCTCCTAGCATTTTTGCTGGCCGGGTCAAAGCTTTTGACCGTGGTCAAAGCCTTTGACCGTTGGGCGCCTGTCCACCGCTCTGCTTGCCTTGACGCGCCGCAGCCGCTATCGCCTGCCAATGTACAAACCTTCGCAGGATGGATCATGAGTCGCCCGATCATCGTGTTCGACCTCGACGGAACGCTGGTTGACACGGCGCCGGACCTGCTCGACAGCCTCAACCACAGCCTGGCCGCCAGCGAACTCACGGCCGTCGACGAGGCCGGCTTCAGGCGCTTCGTCGGCCATGGCGGCCGCGTGATGATAGAGCGGGCGCACGCCGCCCAGCAGCGCTCTCTTGACGTCGCCGAGCACGATCGGCTGCTAAAACTATTCCTCGATCACTACACCGACAACATTCCCGGCAAATCCCGCCCCTACCCCGGTGTCATCGAGGCGATCGCGCGCTTCGAGAAGGCGGGCTATCTCCTGGCCATCTGCACCAACAAATACGAAGCCAACTCGCTGGCGCTGATCGAGGCGCTCGGCCTGACCAGGCATTTCGCGGCAATCGCCGGCCAGGACACGTTCGCGTTCCGCAAACCCGATCCCCGCCACCTGACCGAAACCATCAAGCTGGCCGGCGGCGATCCGCACCGCGCCCTGATGGTCGGCGATTCGCAAACCGACATCGACACCGCCAAGGCCGCCGGCATTCCGGTGGTGGCGGTCGATTTCGGCTACACCGACCGGCATGTGCGCGAATTCGAGCCCTCGGCGGTGATCTCGCATTTCGACGCGCTGACCGTGGAGCTGGCGGAGCGGCTGATCCGCGCTGCGGGGCACTGAACGGAAAGCCGCCGGCATCCGGCCGGGACCGAAAGAGCAAAGAATTCAATCGCTGTAAGAACGCCAGACAGCGCCTTGACTTAATCGGCCGGCCTCCCTTATATCGCGGCTCGCTTGGCCTTCGGGCAACGAGCGGGCGATTAGCTCAGCGGGAGAGCACACCCTTCACACGGGTGGGGTCGCAGGTTCAATCCCTGCATCGCCCACCATTTTCCCAAATGGTTTTCCGACCTTAGCCCGTCAACGCTTTGTTGACAGCGGCGTGGCGAATTGCAGCTTGTGCGGACATGGCCGGCCACGCAGGGCATCCCATCCGGAACCAACCGCGCAGCCTGCTCGTTTCCTTGCATGGAAACTTGAGGGAAAACCATGTCCAGATTTCTCATGGCGACCAGCATCGCCGTTCTTCTCGCTGCCGGTCCTGCTCTGGCCGCGGATGACAAGCCGCTGCCGCCGCCCAACGCCAAGAAGCTGTCGGAGATCCTCGCCAAGGTCGAGCAGCGCGACGGTTTTCGTTACGTGAAGGAAGTCGACTGGGACGATGGCGCCTACACCGTCACCTATTACACGTCGGACAAGGCGAAGGTCGAAATTACCTACGATCCGGTGACGGCCGAGCCCAGGTAAGGGCAGCCGGCGGATATCTTGATTCGACGGATCTGCTTTTTGCGGCTCGATGGGCCAATCGGCGTGCCGTAAATTGTCCATCCTTGGAATGTGATATGCACGCCAAGGCACGGCTGTGCCTCGCGCTATCCTGTTGCTTGGGGGCACCGATGCGATCTTCCGTCCGAACCAAAGTCTTGCTCGTGCTCGCCATGATCCTGGCAGGTGGGTTTCTGGGGCCTGCTCAGGCGCGGGCGGACGGGCCATCCTTCGAATGCGCCAAGGCAAGCCTGCCGGCGGAGAAGGCGATCTGCGCTTATCCGCAGCTGTCGGCCATCGATCTGCTGGTGGCCAAGGCCTACAAGGGTTTCGAGCCGGCATTCGGCGGCGACAAGCGCAAGATCGCCCGCGCGCTGATCGCCGACCGCAACGCCTGCAAGAGCGATACAGCCTGCATCGTCAGCGCGCTGAACAACGCCTTGCAGACCTATGGCAATGCGCCGTCCTGGGTGCAGGACTACAACATCGCGCTGATCGGCAAGAAGGCCCTGGATACCGCCGCGCGCAATCCCGGCAATAACGATCAGCCCCTGCCCTTGGCCGTCGGCCAATGTGCGTCCACGCATATCAAGACGCTGACCGCTCGGCTTGGCGACGATCCGCTGGAGACGGCCTCTGCCGACGCGGGCAGCGCAGCCACGTTCACCAATGGCGGCGGTGCCGTCTCCTATGATCGCGAACCTGGCCTTGCCGCCTCGAAGGTCGGCGAACCCGTGGTGATGTGCCTGATCGCGATTCCCAGGGATTGCCCCAAGGACGACGACCGCGGCCGGGTCTATTATTCGATCGATCTGGTTGCGAAAGGTTCCTGGGCCTTGCCGGACTCCGAGCATCTGTGTGGCGGCGCCTGATCGGCGTGCTTCGTTCCCAGGAGCCTTGCCAAAGCGGCCCGCCGGTGCCTGCCCTTGCGCCGGATCGTCTTTGATGGCTGATTGGAACGGTTGACTGCGCCGCATGGGGGATGGGCATGGCGACGGCGAAATATGTGATGAAGCGCATCCTGATGATGCTGGCCGGCTATCTGGTCGCGGTACTGGTCGGCTTGGTCGCGGTCGCGGCGATCTACGCCACGCTCAGTTCTCTGCCCAACGCGCCGGCCCATTTCGACGTCATGGGCGTCAGCCCGATCGCGGTCCTGATGGTGCCGCCGCTCGGCATGTTCGTCTATTTCCTGACGATTGTCGTGACCGGGCTGCAGACGCTGATCGCCGAGTTCTTCTCGTTGCGCAATGCCCTGATGCACATGGTCTTCGGTGCCGCTGCCGCCGCTGCCGGCTTCTTCCTGATCTGGCCGGTTCCCACCGAGGATATGGATCCAGAGCGCTGGGCCGACATCGGCATCATCGCTGCCGCCGGCCTCGTCGCTGGATTGATCTACTGGCTGATCGCCGGGCGGGAGGCGGGTTTCCGCCGCCCGTTGTCGCAATTCTAAACGATCAGCTCGACGGCGAGCGAACCGCTTCTGTGGCGTCCAGCGCCTGCTTCAGCCGCGAATCGCGGTCGTAGACGTCGCTGAAATACTCGACCTTGCCGGACATGTCGGGCCATGCGGTGAAATAGGCGACATAGACCGGAATCTTGCGCGTCACATCCTCGGTCGAATGTCCGTGCTTCAGCTTCTCGGCGACATAGTCGACCGAGGTGCCGAGCACCGCCGCCGCCATGCCGCGCGGATCCTGCAGGCGCACGCAGCCATGGCTGAGCGCGCGCATGTCCTGCTTGAAGAATGACTTCTGGGGCGTGTCGTGCATATAGATCGCATGCTTGTTGGGGAACAGGATCTTCAGTTCGCCCAGCGCATTGGCCTCGCTCGGCTGCTGGCGCACGCTGTAGGGTATGTTGGCGCCATAAGCGCCCCAATTGACCGCCGACGAGGGAATGCGCTTGCCGCGTGAATCCGTCACCTCATAGCCGGCCCGGTCGAGATAGCCGGGATCGCTGCGCAATCTGGGCAGCATCTCGTTGACGATGATCGACTGCGGCACGCCCCAATAGGGATGGAAGTCGACCTGCTTGATCTGGTCGTAGAAGAAAGCCGTCTGGTTGGTGACCCGGCCGACGACGACGCGCGTCTTCAGCTTCTCCTCGCCATTGTCGATATAGCTCGCGGTGAACGCCGGCTGGTTGATGAAGACACGCGGGCTGCCGAGATCGGAAGGCAGCCAGCGCAGCTCCTCCAGCGCCACCTGCACCTTGAGCAGCCTGTCGGCCTTCGACGTGCCGGCAAGCAAGGCGACGGTGCGCGGACCGATGACGCCGTCGCCCTTCATGCCTTCCTTGACCTGCACCGCCTTGATCAGCGGCACCAGCTCAGGGACATAGACCTCGCTGGTCGCGAGCCGCGACAGGAGCTCGCCATAGGCGCCGCCCATATCATCATCGAGATTGCGCGCGATCAGCGACAGCAGTTTTGGCAGTTCGGGGCTGGTCTCGCCCGGTTTCAGCAGCAGCTTGGGATCGACGACGATCTCGTTTTCCGCGCTGGCCTGCAGGGCCTCTAGCTCGACGCGCAGCGCCTGATATTCCGCATTCTGAGGATGCCGCGATTCGAGATAGGTGCGCACTTCCTGCGTATGCGCCAGCGTCTTCAGCACACCGACCATGTCGAGCGGCTTGGCCGGAAAATCATAGTAGCCGGTCATCCGGTTGGGCTCGACACGGCCGTTCTGGGCGTCATGGGCGTAGCGCAGGACGCGCGCCGACAGCGCCATCTCGAAGCGCACGAGTTCCCTGAGTTTGGCCGCGTCATCCGTTGAGGCCGAAGTCGTGGCCGGCACATCGACGGTGTAGTCAGCGGACGTCAGGCCATAGCTCGCAGCCTCGCCCAGCACCCGCACCGCATCCTGGGCGCGGTTGTTGGGGCTGGTTCCGTTCACCCAGATGAAGTCCGGATTGGCCGAATAATAGGCGATCAGCGCCTTGGCGATGTCGGGCTCGGCATAGAGTTCGTAGTCGCTGAGACCGGCAATGGCGTCGTGGAAAGCAGCCCCCGTGGCCGACGGAACGAACGCGGCGTCCTGCGGCGTCGCCGGCTGAGGGGCGGTGGATAGCGTCGAGAAGTCGACGCGAATAAGCTTGTCGGCCTTGTAGGTGTAATAGGACGGGCCGCTGATCTTCGCGCCGTCACCGCCCCCGGCCGGGGCTTTGGGTTTGTGCTTGGGCGGAGGCGGAAATTCCCCCTGCGGCTCATGCCTGACGCCGCCGCCGAACAGCATGTCGAACAACCCCTGGGCGCCTGCCTGAGGCGCGCCCAGGGCGAGCGTTGCCGCGATCGCCACAAGCGGCATCGCGGTTGCTTTTTTACCGAGGAATTTCATGGATCACCCGCTCCGGCCGCAACCGGTTCCCGTTCCGCACGCTAGACCGTCTCGCTCACCGCATGGCGGATGTAAGGCGCGACTATACTGATTCATACCGATTTCGTTAAGCTTTCATAAATTTTGGAAAGCCTGTTGCAGAACGGTTTCACAAGATAGTGACGGCTGGAGCGCGGGTGTTTCGCTCCAGCCTGGAGAACTCCCAAAATTCAGGCGTTGGCGCCGCCATCGATCGTCAATGCGGTGCCGGCGGCGAAACGTCCTTCCGGACCGGCGAGCCAGGCAACCATGCCGGCAATGTCATCGGCCTTGCCGAATCGCGGCGTCGCCATCTTCTGGCGCTGCTGTTCGGCATGCGGTCCATCCGCAGGGTTCATGTCGGCGTCGGTCGAACCGGGATGGACGACATTGGCGGTGATGCCGCGCGGACCGAGGTCGCATGCGAGAGCCTTGGTCAAGCCGACCAGCGCAGGTACTGGCAGGCTCCGACAGAGCGTGACAAACGCAGGCTGTTGTGCTCGAAATCCCGACCTGCCAGCAAGGCCGGGAGGGACAAGCTGTGAAAAAGGGTTATCGCGAACTGCTGGACGAGGCGAACGCCGAGATCGAAGTGGTTTCGCCTGAGGAAGCCGCGGGACTGCTCGAGGACGAAGGCATCATCTTTGTCGACCTGCGCGACCCGCGCGAGGTCGAACGCGACGGCAGGATTCCCGGCGCCAAACATGTCACACGCGGCATGCTGGAATTCTGGATCGATCCGGAAAGCCCCTATCACAAGCCATTCTTCGCCTCGGGTAAGAGCTTCGTGTTCTTCTGCGCCGGCGGCTGGCGCTCGGCGCTCGCCACCAAGACCGCGCAGGATATGGGGCTTACGCCCGTCAAGCACATCCTTGGCGGCTACACCGCCTGGAAGGCCGCCGGACTGCCTGTCGAGCCCGGCGAGAAGAAGAAATAGCCCAATGCACGTCGCTCAAAACTGGTCCCGGTTTTGAGACAACGACATGCATGGAACGAGGATTGCGGCTCAATGCAGCCGCGACGGCTCGCGGTGTTCCGCGACGAAGGCGACGGCGCGTTCGACAACGCCCTTGTCCGTAAGGATGCGGCGGTGGCCGAGACCGTCGGCCCAGTGCAGCCGCACATGACCGCCGGCGCCGGCATAGCGTTTCGCGTGCTCGGCCGGCACTTCGCGATCGTCCGGCGCGTGGATGACCAGTGTCGGCACGGGCGCCTGGGCGAGCTGGCGGTCGCCGGTGAATTCATGCAGCGGCCGGCCGGACAGGTGCTGGACGCGATCCGCCATCGCCACCTGCGAGCGCGGCCCGACATTGAGCATGCGGCTGAAATCGGCGAAGATCGCCGGCAGGGAACTCGGTGCGGCGATCAGCACGAGACGTCCGGCTGCCAGTGGCGGGATGTTCTTGACGGAACCCGCAATGGCATTGGCGGCGACGGCGCCGCCGAAGGAATGCCCCACCGCCGCGACAAACGGGCCGAACCATTCGCCGGCCACCCGCACCGCGTCGACCGCGTTGACCATGTTCAGGTGTCGGCCCTGCGAATGGCCGTGCCCCGGCAGGTCCAGGGAAACGACCCTGTAGCCGGTCGCGCGATAGCCCTCGATCAAGGCGCGCATATATTCAGTGCGTGACCGCCAGCCATGAACGACAAGCACGGTGCCAAGAGCCTCCCTGCCCGGCTCCGGCCGGAATTCGTGCACCATGACGCAGCCAGTTGCAGTCTTCAGCCGATGATGGCGGGCCTCGGTCATGAACTCCGCGGCCCGGCTGATGGCGCGGCGCTCACCGTCGCTCAGCGCCTTGGCGCTCGGTGTGCGGCAGAACAGTTCGAAAGCCGCGCGCCCGCTGATGCGTGGCGCAATATGTTCGGCCGCACCAAATACGCTCCGGATGACCTTCAGCCCGATTGATGCCATAGTGAGAATCCATCCATACGTTCAAGCATGAACATAATAGTTCAAAGATGAACAATAAACAAGAGCTACCCTGGGACAACCCGCGTTTTCGCAACTGGGTCGCGGTGGCGCGCGCCTGTCATGTGCTGGAGCGCACGCTGGCGGTGAAACTCGCGCCGCTGGACCTGAAGCCGGCGCAGCTCGACGTGCTGATGAACCTCTACCGCCATCCCGGCATGTCGCAGCACGACCTTGCCCGCAAGCTGCTCGTCGGCCGCTCCAACATCACCATGCTGTTGCCGCAGCTGGAGACGCGCGGCCTGCTGCGCCGCGAAGGCGACGAGAAGGACAAGCGCATCTTGCGGCTTGCCCTGACAGAGGCCGGCGAAGCGCTGCTGATGCAGGCGCTGAAAGTGCACATGGCGCTGATCGAGAAGGCGATGAGCCAGTCGACGCCGGAGCAGTGCGACATGATCGGCGAGCAGATGCGCAAGATCTACGAGGTGCTGAAGGAGGCCTGACGGCCTTTTCAGTCACTCACCACATGGTGTTCTTTGCCCGCTCCGGCCATTCCTTGTCGTAGGCCTCGCCGTCGATGTTCTTGCGGCTGGTGATTTCCAGGATTTTTCCCGGTGTCGGCAGCGATTTCGGATCGACATGTTTTGCCGGGTTCCAAAGCTCCGATCGCACAATGGCGCGGGCGCACTGGAAATAGACCGAATCGACATCGATGACGGTCACCGAGCGCGCTGCCTTGCCGTCCACCATGAAGGACGCGCAAAGTTCGGCGTCCGTGGTGATATGCGCGCGGCCGTTGATGCGCAGCGTCGTGCCCGAGCCCGGCACCAGGAACAGCAACCCGACGCGCGGATCCCGGATGATGTTGCGCAGCGAATCGGCGCGATTGTTGCCCCGCCGGTCCGGCATCATCACTGTCTTCGGATCAACGATACGCACGAAGCCGGCGAGATCGCCGCGTGGCGAACAATCCAGTCCCTCCGGGCCGCTGGTGGCAAGCGCAACAAAGGGCGAAGCCTCGATGAAGGCGGCGTATTCGGGGATGACGTGGTCGAGTTCCTTGACCAGCGATGCTTCGCCTGGAACGCCGTAGAGCGCCTCGAGCTGTTCGACCGTGGTGATAAGCGACATCTTTTCGTCTCCGAACTTTACCGGCGCTACTCCACATCGATGACGTTTTGACTACAGTGAATGGATCTAGCGATCGCGGCTCAAGCCTTTTTCCGCAAGCTCCGCCAGATAGGCGTTCCAGCGCGCATCCTTCTCATGGCCGAGCGTATGCAGATAGTTCCAGGTGAAAATGCCGGTGTCGTGGAAATCGTCGAAGGTGATGCGCACCGCATAGTTGCCTACCGGCTCGATCTTCAGGATGGCCACATTGCGCTTGCCGGGAACCGTCACACGCTGATCGGGTGAATGGCCCTGCACCTCGGCCGATGGCGAAGCGACGCGCAACAGCTCTGCTGGCAATTCGAACGGCTGGTGATTGGGAAAGGTGACCGACAGCAGCTTGCGGTCCTTGGAGACCCTGAGTTCTTTTGGCGCGGTCATGCTGTTTGATCCCGTATCGATTGCCCTTCCCTACGCCGCTTCGCGACAGGGGAAAAGTCCTGACAGACGACCGACACACGGTGTCGGCTCCGAGATGTTACCAAAGATCGAGAAGCGGTATCTTGAACGGCGGGCTGGATCGTATCACATAGCTGTATATAACGGCTGCGGTAACGGCCACGGAAACGCTCGAACATGAACATGATCGACCCCTTCGGTCGCACGATCAGCTATCTCAGAGTGTCGGTCACCGACCGCTGCGATTTCCGCTGCACCTATTGCATGGCCGAGGACATGGCCTTCCTGCCGAAGAAAGACCTGCTGTCGCTGGAAGAACTGGACCGGCTCTGCACCGTCTTCATCGAAAAGGGCGTCAAGAGGCTGCGCCTCACCGGCGGCGAGCCGCTGGTGCGCAAGAACATCATGCATCTGGTGCGCCAGCTCTCGCGCCACCTCGACAGCGGCGCGCTGGAAGAACTGACGCTGACCACCAACGGCTCGCAGCTGTCGCGCTTCGCCGCCGAGCTCGCCGATTGCGGCGTCAAGCGCATCAACGTCTCGCTCGACACGCTCGATGCCGACAAGTTCCACCAGATCACCCGCTGGGGCCATCTCGACAAGGTCATGCAAGGCATCGATGCCGCTCAGGCGGCAGGGCTGAAGGTCAAGCTCAACGCGGTGGCGTTGAAGGATTTCAACGACGCCGAACTGCCCGACATGATGCGCTGGGCGCATGGCCGCGGCATGGATCTCACCGTCATCGAAACCATGCCGATGGGCGAGATCGACGCCGATCGCACCGACCAGTATCTGCCGCTGTCGCTGCTGCGCGCCTCGCTGGAGCGTCAGTTCACGCTGACCGACATTCCCTTCAAGACCGGTGGCCCTGCCCGCTATGTCCACGTCGCCGAGACCGGCGGAAAGCTCGGTTTCATCACACCGATGACGCATAATTTCTGCGAAAGCTGCAACCGCGTCCGGCTCACCTGCACCGGCACGCTCTATATGTGCCTTGGCCAGGAAGACGCGGCCGACCTGCGCGCGCCGTTGCGTGCATCCGAAGGTAACGAACTTGTCGCCGACGCCATCGACGAGGCCATCGGCCGCAAGCCCAAGGGCCATGATTTCATCATCGACCGCCGCACGAGCCGTCCCTCGGTGTCCCGGCACATGAGCGTCACGGGCGGCTGATTTTTGTCCGATTTGGTGCAAGAGTATCTTTGGTCACCAAGGCCAAGGAGGCATCGTGCTGCGTCTTTATCGTATCGGCTTGTTGTCGCTGACCACAGTTCTGTCGTTGGCGGACAGTTGTCACAACAACTGCAAACGCCGCGCCCTTCACCTATGTGAACGCGCGCTTCGGCACCGTCTGCACCTTTCCCGATGAGATATTCACCGATCGTCAGCCTGAGCCGGAAAATGGCGATGGGCAGGTCTGGCTGAGCGCGGACGGCGCCAGCCTGACCTGCTCCGGCATCCTCAACGTCGATGACGACACACCGAAAAGCTTTGTCGCAATTGAAAAGGTAAGCAAGGAACCTGGCTACACCGTCACCTACAGCAAGACCGGCAAGGACTGGGCGGTGTTGTCGGGCATGAAGGATGGGAAGATCTTTTACCAGCGGCGCCTGTTCGGCAGGGATGGCGTCATCCGCACGATCTGGATCGATTACCCGCCGGCCCTGAAGTCGAAATACGACCCGCTGGTCGGCGCCATTGCCGGCAGTCTCAAAGGGCAGTGAGTATTTTTCCGATCACACCCCAGAAAAAGTCTTGTCCGCGAAGCGCCGCCGGATTTACGGCCAGCCTGTTCCGGCCTAGCCTTTCGTCCGAAGCGGCTCTTCGCTGATAGGGGGAAAATGTCATGCGCAAACTCATTGTTTCTCTTGCATTGCTTGGCTTCACGGCCCTGCCCGCGGCGGCGCAGTCGATCGGCGGCACCTATACCGTCGCCGGCACCAATTTCGACGGATCGAAATATGATGGCGAAGCCACCATCACGCTGACCAGCGGGACGACCTGCGCGATCCACTGGGAGACCGGCGGTTCTTCGTCCCACGGCATCTGCATGCGCAACGACGACGCGTTCTCCGCCGGCTATGTCATGGGCAAGGACATCGGCCTCGTCGTCTACAAGGTCGAGGATGACGGGTCGCTGCATGGTCTGTGGACCATCGCCGGCAAGGAAGGCAACGGCACCGAAGTGCTGACGCCGAAGAAATAGACATCCGCAGCCCTGTACAGGTCCCGGGAGGCGAAGCCGCCTCCCGACCAGATTCGCGCCGATCCAGGACGTGATTTCACGCCGGCGATGACGAATGCCCGGTCCTGGCCCAGCCTTTTGCCATTGCTGTTTCGTGGCGGGCTGTTACAGGCTTGCATGCCCGAGCAACCGGTGATGTTCTTGCCCCTTTCCCCCAATCTTCGCGGCGCGTTGTTCATGATGGTGGCGATGGTTGGCTTCACGCTCAACGACGCCATCACCAAATACTCTTCGCAATCGATGAACATGGCGCAGGTCATGCTGATCAGAGGAGCCTTTGCCTCGCTCTTCGTCGGCCTGCTGGCCTGGCAACGCGGCGCACTTTTGCGGCCGCGCCTGATGCTTCAGCCGCTGGTGGCGATGCGTGTCGTGGGCGAAGCGGGCGGC
This sequence comes from Mesorhizobium sp. 43Arga, assembly GCF_053714255.1. Taxonomy (NCBI): domain Bacteria; kingdom Pseudomonadati; phylum Pseudomonadota; class Alphaproteobacteria; order Hyphomicrobiales; family Phyllobacteriaceae; genus Mesorhizobium; species Mesorhizobium sp. 43Arga. The sequence continues at coordinate 227,045 of NZ_JBSKBO010000003.1, read as the reverse complement.
ACCGTGTCATTCCTCGTGGCACTTGCCCATTTGCCGATCGGCAATGTGTCAGCCGTTCTTCAGGCGCTGCCACTGGCGGTGACGATGGGCGCCGCGCTGTTTTTCGGCGAAGCTGTCGGTTGGCGGCGCTGGCTGGCGATCGCCACCGGTTTTGCCGGCGTTCTGATCATCGTGCGGCCGGGTTTCGACGGCTTCACCGCCTATTCCCTTTGGGCGCTGGCTAGCGTTGCCTGCTGCACCGTGCGTGATCTCGCCACCAAGCGCATCCCCCAAGCCATACTGACCATGCTGGTCTCGACCGCGACCGCGCTGGCAATGACCGTCGTTGGCGCGACGCTGTTGTCGCCGATGGGTGGCTGGACGCCGATGACCGGCAAAAGCACTGCGCTGCTGGCGCTGGCGGCGGTGCTGGTGCTCATCGGCTATCAGTTCATCATCATGGCGATGCGCTCGGGCGAAATCTCCTTCATCGCGCCGTTCCGCTACACCGCACTCCTCTGGTCCATCCTGCTTGGCTTGATCGTCTTCGGCGACATACCGGACATGCCGATGATCATCGGCGCGACAATCGTTGTCGGTTCGGGTCTTTATGCACTCTACCGCGAGCGTATGGTCGGCCGGCGACGGATCGTCGCCGAAACAACCGGGCCGGCCATGGCGCCGGATGGAATCTAGCCGGATCTTGTGATTTCCGGCGGCTGGCGTACAGGCTCGATGCATGAGGCGAGATATTGCAGGGATCATCCTGGCGGGCGGCCAGTCAAGACGGATGGGAGGCGGCGACAAGAGCCTGTTGCCGCTCGGCGACGGCAGCGTGCTTGACCAGGTCATGTCGCGCTTTGGCCCGCAGATCGAAACCCTGGCGCTGAGCGCCAATGGCGATCCCGAGCGCTTTTCCCGTTTCGGACTGCCCGTGCTTGCCGACACCGTCGAAGGCTTTGCCGGGCCGCTTGCGGGGATTTTGACAGGCCTCGAATGGGCAATTGCCAATACGCCTTGCAAGGCGGTCGTCACCGCCGCCAGCGACACGCCGTTCCTGCCGCTTGATCTCGTCGATCGCCTGGCGACGGCGGCCTGGGAGCATCCGGGCTCCATTGCCGTCGCCTCCTCGGCCGGTCGGCCGCACCCGACCTTCGCGCTGTGGCCGACGGATTGCCGCGACGCCTTGCGGCATTTCCTGGTCGACGAGGACAACAGGCGCGTTTCGGATTTCATCGAACGGAACGGCCATGTCGAGGTGGAATTCCAGTTCGTGCAATCCACTGGGCTCGATCCTTTCTTCAACATCAATGTGCCGGACGATCTTGCCGAGGCCGCGCGCCTGTTGCAGAGCATGACATCATGAACGTCTTCGGCATCATCGGCTGGAAAAACTCCGGCAAGACCACCCTCACCGAAAAGCTGGTCGCGGAGCTTGTGCGGCGCGGCTGGAAAGTCTCGACGGTCAAACATGCCCATCATGATTTCGACATCGACAGACCGGGCGCCGACAGTTTCCGCCATCGGCAGGCCGGCGCCACCGAGGTCGCGATCGTGTCCGGCAACCGCTGGGCTCTGATGCACGAACTGCGTGGCGAGGACGAGCCGCCGCTGGGAAGCATCCTCTCGCGACTCGCCCCATGCGACATCGTGCTGGTCGAAGGCTACAAGCGCGAAGCCCACCGCAAGATCGAAACGCGGCGCCTGGAGGCGAAGGATCGGACGCCGCTTTCGGCGGGCAATCCCAATATTGTCGCCATCGCCGCCGATTTCGCCGTCACGGACAAGAGCCTGCCGGCGTTCGACCTCGACGACGTAAAATCGATAGTCGACTTCATCGAGCGCACCACCGGCCTCGTTGCTTGAGATGTAACGTAACGGCAGAACCCCATTGCCGATTTCGATGGTTTTGCAGTTGCTTTTTTCTTGGAAAGAATGGGAGTATCGCCTCAGCGGGCGGTCAAAAGCACCGCCCCATAGAGCCGTTTCGGAACGACGGTCGGGACCATAAAGAGAGGACTATCATGCGTATTGCACTGCGTATCGCGCTCGCCGCATCGGCTGCGCTGCTGACGCTCGGCGTCGCCCAGGCCCAGGAAAAGACGCTGCGGATCGGCACCGAAGGCGCCTATCCCCCGTTCAACAACCTCACCTCCGACGGCAAGCTCGTCGGCTTCGATATCGACATCGCCCAGGCGCTTTGCGACCAAATGAAGGTCAAGTGCACCTTCGTCGCCCAGGATTGGGACGGCATCATCCCGGCACTTCAGGCCGGCAAGTTCGACGCCATCGTCGCTTCGATGTCGATCACGCCGGAGCGCAAGGAGAAGGTCGACTTCACCCACAAATACTACAACACGCCCTCGGCTCTCGCAGTGCCGAAAGACAGCACGCTGAAGGGTGTGACCAAGGCAGATCTCGCCGGAAAGACTATCGGCGTCGCCACGACGACCACCCATTTCAACTATGCCTCGAAGACCTACACCGACAGCACCGTGAAGGGTTATCCGAGCAGCCCCGAGGAGCAGGCAGATCTGGCCAATGGTCGTCTCGACGCCATCGAGGACGATATCGTCGTGCTGCAGCAGTGGCTGGACTCGCCTGATGGCGCCTGCTGCAAGATCCTCGGCCAGCCTTCGCCGCAACCGGTCGAGATCTTCGGGCCGGGCGCCGGCATAGCCGTGCGCAAGGGCGAGACCGATCTGGTTAACAAGCTCAATGAGGCCATCGACGCCATCCGCGCCAATGGAAAATACAAGGAAATCAACGACAAGTACTTCAAGTTCGACGTCTTCGGCGCCGAGTCCTGATAGACAGGATCAAGACGGCGGGGAAATTCCCCGCCGTCTTTCTATTCATCCTGGGAACGCCGTGGAGATAAGATCCGTCAATGCCAGCCCAAAGCATATGGACACTTCTCAGCTGGGGACCTGACGGCTGGAGTGACGACATTGCCTATGGCGTCATTGTAACGGTTCTGCTTGCGCTGGCGACGCTCCCCATTGGCTTGGCGATCGGCTTTTTCATTGCGCTCGGCAAGCAATCCGAGGAGCCGTCGCTGCGCCTCGCCGCCAATATCTACACCACGGTCTTTCGGGGCCTGCCGGAACTGGTGACGCTTTTCCTGTTCTTCTTTGGCATGCCGATCCTGCTACAGCATCTCATCCGATATTTCCGCCCCGAAGCGACCATCGACGTCAACAGCTTCGTCGCCGGCATGATCGTGCTCTCGCTGATCTTCTCATCCTATGCCAGCGAGGTTTTCCTCTCGGCCTTCCGCGCCATCCCGAAGGGGCAGTATGAGGGTGGTTATTCCATTGGTTTGTCCAAATGGCAGACCATGCGCTTGGTGATCTTGCCGCAGCTGCTGCGCATTGCCTTCCCCGGCCTCGAGAACTGCTGGCTCAGCCTGCTCAAGGACACGTCCCTGGTTTCGGTCGTCGGTCTTGCCGAGACACTGCGCAATGCCGGCGTGGCGGCTCGCGTCACCAAGCATTCGTTCCTGTTTTACAGCATTGCGGCTCTGGTCTTTCTCGGTCTGGCCGTCGTGTCATCCTTCGCCACCAGTGCCATTTTGCGCTCGCTTGGCAAACGGGAGGCACAACGATGAGCGCCACCACCGCCATGGTCGAGCGGCCGCCACCGCGGACCCGCGGCTGGCCGCGACCACGCATCGTCGGCTACGCGCTGGTCTGCCTTTGGATCGCCTTTGGCCTTGGCATCGTCGGCTATCTTGTCTTTGCCTGGAACCCGGCCTTCTTCGCCAAATATGCGCCGGCTTATCTAAGCGGACTGGGCGTTACCTTGTCGCTGGTCGCCATTTCGATGGTGCTTGGCGCCGTCCTGTCGATGCCCGTTGCTTACGGGCGTATGTCCAGGAACCGGATCCTGTCCGGTCTTGCCTACTGTTACGTCTATTTCTTTCGAGGCACGCCGCTGCTGGTTCAGACGTTCCTGATCTATTACGGGCTGGGGTCGTTCAGGCCGGAACTCCAGATGATCGGGCTTTGGGATTTCTTCAAGGACGCCTTCAACTGCGGCGTCTTCGCCTTTGCGCTCAACACCGCCGCCTACCAGGCCGAGATTTTGCGCGGCGCCATCGAAAGCGTGCACAGGGGCCAATGGGAAGGCGCCGCATCCCTCGGCCTGCACAAACTGCAGACGTTGCGCAAGATCGTCCTGCCGCAGGCGCTGGTTGTCGCCTTGCGGCCTTACGGCAATGAACTGATCCTGATGGTCAAGGCGTCCGCCATCGTCGCCATCATCACCGTCTACGACCTGATGGGCAATGCAAAACTCGCCTTTGCCAATTCCTTCGACATCCAGGCCTATATCTGGGTCGCCCTGGTATACCTGGTGATGGTCGAGTTGTTGCGCCATGCGATCGAATGGATCGAGCGCCGGATCACCATCCACCTGAAACGCTGACCCGTTCTTGGCTGCGCCAGTCGATCGGACCACAGGCGTCTTGACGAATTGAGCGCAGGGCCTAGAGCTTCCGCAGCAATTTCGTTTCCGTCTGAAGGGCAAGCTTATGGCATCTGTGGCATTTCTCGGTCTTGGCGTTATGGGCTATCCCATGGCCGGCCACTTGAAGAACAAAGGTGGCCATGACGTCACCGTCTACAACCGCACCAAGGCCAAGGCCGAGCAATGGGTCGGCCAGCATGGCGGCAGCCTTGCGACGACGCCGGCGGAGGCGGCCAAGGACAAGGACTTCGTCTTTTCCTGTGTCGGCAATGACGACGATCTGCGCTCGGTGACGACAGGTCCCGAAGGCGCCTTCAAATCGATGAAGAAAGGTTCGGTCTTCATCGACAACACAACGGCCTCGGCGGAAGTCGCGCGTGAACTGGCGGCGGCAGCGGAGGCAGGTGGGTTTTCGTTTCTCGACGCGCCGGTCTCCGGCGGCCAGGCCGGCGCAGAAAACGGCGTGCTGACCGTCATGGTCGGCGGTGACCAGACTGCCTTCGACAAAGCGAGGCCGGTCATCGATGCCTATGCTCGCATGGTCGGCCTGATGGGATCGGCGGGTGCCGGCCAGCTCACCAAGATGATCAACCAGATCTGCATCGCCGGGCTGGTGCAGGGTCTGTCGGAAGGCATCCATTTCGGCAAAAAGGCCGGGCTCGACATCGAGAAGGTGATCGAGGTGATTTCCAAGGGTGCCGCCGGTTCCTGGCAGATGGAGAACCGCCACAAGACGATGAATGTCGGCAAGTATGATTTCGGCTTCGCCGTCGACTGGATGCGCAAGGACCTCGGCATCTGCCTGGCGGAGGCCGACCGCAATGGCGCCAAACTGCCGGTGACCGCGCTTGTCGACCAATTCTACAAGGATGTGCAGGCCATGGGCGGCAAGCGCTGGGACACGTCCTCGCTGCTGGCGCGCCTGGAGAAGTAGGCGGCCATGTCCCTGCCCGCTCCAGGCTGGACAGCGCAGGACATCGTCGCGCATCTGCGCTCAATCGGCACCGAGGAGAACCGCGCCGGCATGGCGCGGTTCGGCATCAACATCACGACCGCGCTTGGTGTCGGCAATACGGATTTGCGGCCTTTGGCGCGCAAGCTGAAGCGCAATCACGAACGATCCCTGGCGCTTTGGACCAGCGGCATTCGCGAAGCGCGGCTGATGGCGGCTTTTACCGGCGAGCCGAAGAAAATCACAATCGAGGAATGCCGCCGTTGGGCCAGCGATTTCGATTCCTGGGAAGTTGTCGATACCGTGTCCGACCTGTTCGTCGACACGCCGTTCTGGCGCACACTGATCGAGGAGTTTGCAGTCGACGAGCGTGAATTCGTCCGCCGCACGGCCTTTGCCATGCTGGCATGGGCGGCCGTGCATTTGAAAAGGGAGACGGACGCGACGTTCCTGTCCTATTTACCATTGATCGAAGTCCATGCCGGTGATCCGCGCAACTTCGTCAGGAAAGCCGTCAATTGGGCGCTGCGGCAGATCGGCAAGCGATCGATGGGCCTGTACACCCCTGCCCTGGCCGTGGCGAAGAAGCTTGCCGACTCCCCGGACAAGACCGCGCGCTGGATCGGCAAGGATGCTGTGAAGGAATTGTCGGATGCCAAAACGCTCGAACGCCTCGCCAACAGAAACGTTTGACGTCGCCAATATCCGCTTCATCGAGGTGACGCGGGCGACCGGCGGCAGATTCGAGACCTTGTTTGAGCAGCCGGGTGCGCCGAAATACTGCTGGTGCATGGCCTGGCGGCACTCTGGCCGCGAGCATATCCGGAACGATGAAAAGAAGCGCCAGATGATGGCGCTTATCGATGCCGGCACCCCGGTCGGCATCCTCGCCGAGATCGACGGCAAGACCATTGCCTGGTGTTCGGTCGCTCCGCGCGAGACCTATCGCAGGCTTTCAAAGCGACAGGATGACAGCGAGACGGGCGTATGGTCGATCGCCTGCTTCTATGTGCCGAGGGCTTTGCGCGGCGGCGGCCTTGCCTCGGCCTTGCTCGATGCAGCCATCGATCATGCCTTCGCCAAGGGCGCGCGCATCATCGAGGCCTATCCCGTGGACGAGGCGTCGCCGAGCTACCGCTTCATGGGTTTTCGCGACATGTTCGCGTCGCGCGGCTTTCGCGAGGCCGGCAAGGCCGGTTCTCGCCGACATGTGATGCGGTTCGAGCATTGACGTCATTGACCTCGGCGTCTTTACTCGCCCGCAAAGGAAGCGGCATGAGCATCCATTTCAAATCAATCCTGGCGCTCGCGGCCGCGCTGTTTCTCTGCGCGGCCGGCGCCTCGGCCGAGACCATGCATATTTTTTGGAAGGATTTGCGCCCGGCGACACAGGCAATTGCCGAAGACGCCGGTTTGCCGATGATTGCGGCTAAACTGCCCGATCATGGAGAGACACTGTCGCTCAGCCTGCAGGACAAGACCATACAATTAGCCGGCTATGCATTGCCTATCGATCGCGATGGCGATCTCGTCTATCAGTTCCTGCTGGTGCCATGGACGGGCGCCTGCAGCCACATGCCGACGCCGCCGCCCAACCAGATAGTGCTGGTCACGCCAGCCCATCCCTACAAGATGTCGCAAGCCTACCAGTCGGTCGCCGTCACCGGTGCCTTGAAGCCGGACATAGAGAAAAGTCAGTTGTTCATCCTGGATGGCGTCAGCGTCATCCAGTCCGGTTACAGCGTGCGCAAGGCGGATGTGGTCGGCGTCGACACCGTGCCGGACACCGTCACCCTGCCGGTGAACTCGCCCTGGAGTTTCCTCAACAAGAAGAAGAACTGAGCGGGCGCCGCCCGCTCAGGCGGCGTTGGCGCCCGATTCCTTGTCCAGCACCATGTAGTCGAGCGGGATTTCGGTGGTGTACTTGATCTGCTCCATGGCGAAGGACGACGACACGTCACGGATTTCGATCTTGGCGATCAACCGCTTGTAGAAGGCGTCGTAGGCGGCGATGTCGGGCACCACGACGCGCAAGAGGTAGTCGACGTCGCCGCTCATGCGGTAGAACTCGACCACCTCGGGAAACTCCTGGATGACCTCGGAAAAGCGGCGTAGCCATTCGTGGCTGTGCGAATTCGTGCGGATCGAGACGAAGACGGTGACCCGCACATTGACCTTCTCATGGTCGAGAATGGCGACGCGCCGCTTGATGACGCCCTCCTCCTCGAGCTTCTGGATGCGGCGCCAGCAGGGCGTGGTCGACAGGCCGACTTTTTTGGCGACGTCGGCCACCGCGAGTGTCGCGTCCTCCTGCAGGAGGCGGAGAATTTTTCGGTCAAGGCGGTCCATTAGAGGCTCCTGAGGAATAGTTTGGCTATATTCCCCTTTATTCGGGCCTTTCACAAGAAAGAAATTCTGCCAATCACCACGAAAGCGAGTGATTTCTTGCTGAAGACCTAACCGAGGCGATAGCGGATTTCCGAACGCAGGAAAGGCAGCAAATCCATTTCAAACCATGGATTCTGCTTCAACCAGCCGCTGTTGCGCCAGGATGGATGCGGCAGCGGCAGCACTTTCGCGCCGACGGAACTCTCCCAGATGGCGCGCCAGTCCATCACCGTTTCGGTCAGCGAGGGCCGGCGCGCGGCGCCCATATGCCAGGACTGCGCGTAGATGCCGATTGTCAGCACCAGGTCGATCCGCGGCATCAGCGCCATCAAGGGCGCACGCCAGGCCGGCGCGCATTCGCGTCTTGGCGGCAGGTCACCCCCCTTGGCATCCTGGCCCGGAAAGCAGAAGCCCATCGGCACGATGGCAAATTTCTCGATGTCGTAGAATTCGTCGCTGGTCACGCCGAGCCAGTTGCGCAGGCGGTCGCCCGAGGCATCGGTGAACGGCATGCCCGACAGGTGCACCTTGGTTCCCGGCGCCTGGCTGGCAATCAGGATGCGGGCGCTGGACGAAGGCCGCAGCACCGGCCGCGGCTCATGCGGCAGCGGCTTGCCGGCGGGATTTTCAACGCAGATGCGGCAGGCCCGGACCTTGGCTGCTAAACTGTCCAGTTCCACGCTCAAGCGGCGGCACTCGGCCGGCCGGAGATCGCCTGATGCCAACGCAAGACATTGGTGCATTCCTCCGGTACCTTGATGCGGGCCGGCTTCATGAAGTCGATCGCGATCAGGCCGGTGATGTCGGCGATCGAATAGTCATCGCCGGCGGCGAATTCCCGGTTCGCCAACTCGCCGTCGAGGAGTTTCAGGAATTCGATTGCTTTGGGCTTGTTGGCCTCGCCCCATTCGGGGATCTGCGGGATTTCCCATTCCTTCATGGCCGGATGGATATGGCGAAACGCCTGCGCGACGCAGCTGAGCAGGTTGAACTCCATCCGTCTCTGCCACATCTCGACTTGTGCCTTGCCGAGCGCGCCGCGTCCGAACAGGGCCGGCTCCGGATGCAACTCCTCGAAATAGCGGCAGATGGCCACGGATTCGGTGATGACGGTGCCATCGTCAAGCTCCAGCACCGGCAGGCGCTGCAAAGGGTTGCGCGAGCTCACCGTTTGGCCCTTGTGCTCCAGCGCGCCCATGTCGACAGACACCAGCGGAACGGCGATCCCCTTTTCGGCGAGGAAGACGCGTACCCGCCGCGGATTGGGAGCCCGGCCACCGTCGAAGAGCTTCATTTCAATCCTTCCTTTCCTTCCAAGCCGATACACCTCACCAGAAGCGAAAAATCTCGCGCACGGCGTCGCCGATCGACGCCAGCGTGCCGTGTTTTCGCTCCACGACCTCGCCGTGATGGCTGTCGCGCCAGTCCTGCGGCTGATCGAACGTACCCGCCCAGATACCGACCTTTGCGGCGCGGGCGGTCGCTTCCTCGCTTTCGAAGTCGCCAAAGGCAACAGCCCAACCCGCCTCGACCTGAGCGCGGTTGAGGTCCGTGCCGCCGGCTTTGCAGTCGCCAAGCAACCGGCCATAGCGATCCCGCTGCCAGCCGCTGCAGGTGACCGTCCTGCCGGCGATCAGGCGCACCAGCGACTGGCGTGCAAGCGTGCCGCAGGCATAATCGGTGCCGTTTTTGCGGCAGGTCTGGGTGTATTCCGGAGCATCGATGCCGCGCATGCGGATGCGCTCGGTGCCGAGCGTGATCGAATCGCCATCATTGATGATGGCAGCGCCTTGCGTCTGGCGCGTCTCCACCCGATCGAGGCGCGCCGCCAACAGGATCAGCAGCCCCAGAATGATGATGGCCAGCCAATAGTCCAGCACCTTGCGCCACAGGCTTCTCGGGCGCGGCGCCGTGTACCGTCGGTGCGATCTTGGCGACCAGGAACGGCTCATATGGCAAACGGTTGGTTAATCATTCGAACGTAGCTTAACACCTTGAAATCGCTGCGCGCATAAATTGAAGTTTTTGATGCCCTTGCAACGCTCGAACACAGCGGACAAGTTCATTGTGGACCGCAGGAAACCCCATCGCAACAGCGATGTGGCGCGCGCGGTGCGCAAGACGCGCGACCGTCTTTCGCAGCAGGCCGGCAATCCCGATTTCGACCGCGAACTGCTGAAACTCCATGCCCGCGCTATGACAAGCGGCGCCGTGGTCATCCCCCTGCTCGTCTTGGCGATCGCGGCGGCCGGCCGGCTCGCGGGTGTCGGCAATGAGATCGGGCTCTGGGCGTTGTTCACGCTCACCTGCTATACGATCGTCGCCTTGTTGGCGCGGCGCATCGAGCGCACGGAAGCGTCCGAGCTTAACCCCTTGCAAACGCGACGGGAATTCCTGGTCGGCCATTTCCTTTGCGGCCTCGGCTGGGGCTGGTTCGTCTTGCTCGGCTGCGGCGCCTGCCAGGTCGATCAGTTTCAGGTGGTCAAGGCGGTGGTGCTGCTTCTTGCCATGGCCGGGACAGCGCTCATGGCTTCATCGCTGAGCGGCGCGCTGCTGGCGACTTTCGCGGTGCCGGTGGCGCTCTATGCCTATGTCGCTACCAAGCTGTGGATGCCGGTCGAGGCGGTCCTGGCCGGGCTGCTTGTCCTGTCGCTGCCTTTCTTCGTCTATGTCGCCCGTCAGCTCAACCGCGCCTCGCTGATGCTGTTGTCGTTCCGTTCCGAAAAGGATGCGCTGATCGCCGAGCTGGAGACAGCGAAATCCATGTCGGACGAGGCGCGGCGCCGGGCCGAGGATGCCAATCTGGCAAAGTCGCGGTTCCTCGCTTCCATGAGCCACGAATTGCGCACGCCGCTCAACGCCATTCTCGGTTTTTCCGAGGTGATGGCGAACGAGGTGCTGGGTCCGATGAGCAATCCCACCTATCGCGATTATGCCCATGACGTGCATGATTCCGGCCAGCACCTGCTCGACCTGATCAACGAAATCCTCGACCTGTCACGCATCGAGGCCGGTCGCTACCAACTCAACGAAGAGCCGGTGATGTTGCTCAACATCGTCGAGGATTGCTGCCACATGATGGAGTTGAAGGCGCGCAACAAGGATATCCGCGTCATCCAGGATTTCGAACAGACATTGCCGCGGCTGTTCGCCGACGAGCGCGCCGTGCGCCAGATCACGCTCAACCTTCTATCCAACGCCATCAAATTCACCGCCACCGGCGGCGAAATCCGCGTCCGCGTCGGCTGGACGGCGGGCGGCGGGCAATACATCTCCGTCAAGGACAATGGTCCGGGGATTCCCGAGGACGAGATTCCGGTCGTGCTCTCGGCCTTCGGCCAGGGTTCGATCGCCATCAAGAGCGCCGAACAAGGCACCGGGCTTGGCCTGCCGATCGTGCAAGGCCTGCTTGCCATGCATGGCGGCGAGTTCGAACTTCATTCCAAGCTGCGCGAAGGCACCGAGGCGATTGCCATCTTCCCGCTGAGCCGGGTGATGGAAGAACTGCCGGCCCTGCCAACCGCGGCGGTGGCGGCGCGACGGCGATAACGGACCTCGTCAGCGCCCGGTGCCTCGCGCCTAGACCCGAACCGCCGCCGCCATGCCTGAACTGGTCAGCGCCGCCGCCTTGACCAGGCCTGCCCCAAGTGCCGCCCCTGCCCCTTCGCTATGGCCTATGCCGAGGTCGAGCAACGGGCGGAAGCCAAGCAGTTCGGCGGCCCTGGCATGCGCGGGCTCCGGCGACAGGCTGGCGAGGAGGCAATGGTCCAGCGCTGCGGGGTTCGCGGCATAAAGCACCGCCGCGGCGGCCGTTGCGGCGAAGCCGTCGAGCAGCACCGGTATCTTCTGCATCCGCGCGGCGAGGATGGCGCCGGCTATCGCGGCGAACTCGCGGCCGCCGACCCGGCGCAGCACTTCCAGCGGGTCGTCGAGATGGCCGTGGTGATAGGCCAGCGCCGCATCGACCACATCCGCCTTGCGCGCCTGCATAGCAGCGTCGGCGCCGGATCCCGGGCCAACCCAGTCGGCTCCCCCGAACAGCGTGGCAAACAGGGCGGCGGCGACGGTGGAATTGCCGACGCCGAGATCGCCGAGGCAAAGCAGGTCGGTGCCGCCCGCAATCGCTTCCATGCCGAAGGCCATGGTGGCCGCGCATCCGCGCTCGTCAAGCGCGGCATCTTCTGTGATGTCGCCTGTCGGGATATGCAGGGCAAGATCGAACACCTTCAATCCCAGATCATAGGCAATGCATATCTGGTTGATCGCCGCACCGCCTGCCGCGCATAGCTCGACCGCGTTGGCGGTCGCCGACATCGGACGCGGCGAAATACCATGACGGGTCACGCCGTGATTGCCGGCAAAGACCGCCATCAGCGGCCGTGTCACCGCGGGCGGAGCCCGGCCACTCCAGGCGGCAAGCCACGCCGCTATGTCCTCGATGCGGCCGAGCGAATGCGCAGGCTTGTCGGCCTTGGCAAACAGCGCGCGCACGTGCGCCTCGGCTTTGAGGTCGGCTGCCGGCAGACTGTCGAGCAGGTTGCGAAAATCATCGAAAGGCAGAGCGCTGGTCATGTCGTGAGCAATCATTCCTGGATTTGGTGAGCGGCATAGCTGCGTTGCGTGATCGGCACAACCTCTCCCAAACATCCGCCTTGATTGCCGCAAAGATGGCCCGGGAAGGCGCGATCGCGAGGGCTTGCATTGGCTTTGCCGTTGCACCATGTGGAGGTGGAAGAGCGGATCCCGTACGGATCCCTCGAGAGAAAGTCATGACGGCCATCGAATCCCCCTGCATCCTGGTCTGTTCGATCGACATGAAAACCGGCTTCTGCTTCGGTTGCGGCCGCACGCGCGAGGAAATCGGCGCCTGGACGGGGATGACGCCCGAAACGCGCCGCAATGTGATGGCCGAACTGCCGGCCCGACTGGAAACGGTCGAGCGCCGGCCGCGCCGCGAAACGCGCCGCACCCGCATGGCGCGCGAACGCGACATACTTTAACGAGGCACGGATGAGCAGCCGGCTGTTCTGGATTCTGATGGCGGTGATCGGCGTGGGCGCAGCCCTGCTGGTGCTCAATGATTCCGCCGGCAGCACGCTTGGCGTCGAGAATTACGACTTTGGCAGGCTGATCTGGCTTGGCGCCTTCGGCGCCCTCATCGGAGCCGGCCTGCTGCGATCGGGTCGCCCGTTGGGCGACATGGCTCGCAATTTCGGCGCCTGGGCGGCGATCGTGCTGGCGCTGATCGCTGGCTACCAGTACCGCTACGAACTGCAGGACATCGCCAACCGGGTGACCGCGGGCCTCGTTCCCGGCAGTCCGCTGGCGCTTGGCGTCGAAGACGGCCACGCCACAGTGACCCTCGACAAGGCCGACAATGGCCATTTCGAAGCGCGCATCCTAGTCAATGGCAACCCGATCAGGGCCGTTGTCGACACCGGCGCGACCAGCACGGTGCTGACTTCGGAAGACGCGCAGGCCGCCGGCTTCAACCCGGCGGCGCTCAACTACACGATACCGGTTTCGACAGCCAACGGCATGGCGCGCGCCGCGGCGGTCAAGACCGACGCAGTGGCGATCGGCGGCATCGTGCGCAAGGACATGCCGGTGATGGTCGCGGCACCCGGCATGCTGAGCCAGAGCCTGCTCGGCATGAACTTCATCGGCTCGCTGTCGGGCTTCGACGTGCGCGGCGACCGCATGATCCTGCGCGACTGAGCTCAGGCTGCCTCCGCGGCCCTTCCTCCGAATTCGACGGCCGCGAAAGCCGTCTTCAGCACGTCAGGCCCGGCACCGGGCCGGTTTGCGTCGGTGGACAGGATCTGGCGGTAGCGGCGTGCGCCGGGCAGCCCATGGAACAGCCCGACCATGTGGCGGGTGACGTGGCCGAGCCGCCCGCCCCGTTCGATGTGGCGCGCCGCATAGTCTGCCATGGCATCGATCAGCCCGGCGAAATCGAATGCCTCGGGCTTCGCGCCGTAAAAGGCAGCGTCAACGCCGGCCAGAATGCCTGGCGTGTGGTAAGCGGCGCGGCCGAGCATGGCGCCGTCGACATGGTCGAGATGCGCCAGCGCTTCTTCAAGCGACTGAATTCCGCCGTTGATGCCAATGAATTCGTTCGGCTTTTTGGTCTTCAGACGGTAGACCCTGTCATAGTCGAGCGGCGGGATGTCGCGGTTTTCCTTGGGGCTCAGCCCCTCCAGCCACGCCTTGCGCGCATGCACCCACAAGGCGTCGGCGTCGGCCGCGAAAACCCCGTTCGCCAGCGCATCCAGCGCCGGCTCCGGATCCTGTTCGTCGACGCCGATGCGGCACTTGACGGTGACGGGTATTGCCACCGCCGCCTTCATTTCCGCAACGCAACTGGCAACGAGGTCGGGCGCCTTCATCAGGCAAGCGCCGAACGTGCCCGACTGGACGCGGTCGGACGGACAGCCGACATTGAGGTTGATCTCGTCATAGCCGAAGGCTTCGCCAATACGCGCCGCCTCGGCAAGTTTCGCCGGATCCGAGCCGCCGAGCTGCAGCGCGACCGGATGTTCCGCGTCATCGAAGCCAAGCAGCCTCTCGCGCGCGCCCTGGATGACCGCGTCGGCCACCACCATTTCGGTGTAGAGCAGAGCACGGCTCGTCAGCTGGCGATGGAAGAACCGGCAATGCCGGTCCGTCCAGTCCATCATGGGCGCGATGGCCACTCTATGATCTTGATTTTTCAGCATTTTTTCGCAACTTCAACAAGTTAGGTCGCGTCGCGTGCACTCGACTTTACGCCGCACCACGACTTTTCTGCACCGCGAGGATGCAGAGGAATAGGCGCTAAACGTCCAATGTCGGATCGACAAGCAGGAATCGACAGTCACATGAAAAGAATTTTCGCAATTCCGGCGTCGACGGTTTGCGCCAGCGCCGAGAGAAAAGGCGGCCGCACCTAAAATACACCGCCAATGCCTATGCCCCCGGAAATATCCGGTGGGGGCGCCGCCGGGCGTCTCGGCGCGGCCTGCGGGCGTTTCCCAGTCGTGCGGCTGGAGCTGTTTCGCGAGGAGTCGGCCTCCGAGGCCACTTTAGCCGGCTTGGCCCTGACGATGACCGGCTGCTTGCAGATTCTGCCGGAGCGCAGAAAGAGATCGCCGAGCAGCCCGACGCTCGGCTCGGTCGTAGCTGCGACCTGCTTGGTGTTCTTGTAGTAGTCGGTGAGAGCACGAACCGAGCCCGTGCCCCAATCACCATCAACCTGCATCCGGTAGCAACCCAGGCGACGAAGCTCCGTCTGAATGTTGCGCGCAAGATCGGCCGTCTTGTCCTTGTCCGCCGCCCCCGCGGGTCCGCCGACTATAAGGGTTTGGAGATCGGTGACGACACTTTGGCGAGCGTCCTCGATCCTTTCAGTGGGAGACAGATTGGCGACCTGGGTGCCAACCGGCTCCGCCGCACTGGCCGACGGTGCCGGAACCTCGACCGACCGCAACGTCTGTCCAACGGTAAGCACGGCGGTTTGCAGGTCGTTGGAGGCAAGTTCGACCTGCAATCTCTTCTTTGCCTCGGGGTCTGCCAGGATGCGCGCAAGGCTTGCGCTCAACTGTTCCGGGTCGAATACCTGTTGCTCCGTGAAATAGAACTGCTCGCGCAGGTTCGATTGATCCCAAGGCACTTGACGGCCGACCGTCAACGCTTCGGTGTCGTTGCGGACGCGGATCATCATGTCCGAAATGCTGAGCCCGGGGATCTCGATATTCTTCAGCAATGCCGTGGTGAACGGGCTGTTTTTGCCGCCACCGTCAGCCGTGACATTTCCAGGCTGGGTGGCGAAGGCCACGAATGTGTTTTCGCCGACTTCGACCTGTGCCAGACCGTTGCTCGCGCCGGCGCCGGAACCGAGCGGATTGTTGCGGCAAGCGTCCAGGAATATGAATGTCTGGCGGTCGCGGCGCGCGAACCGCGCGATCACATCATTCAGCCTGATGGCCCTGCCCGTCAGTTTTTCGAGGCTCTCAGGATCGGGCGTATCGACCGGGAGCAGGTAGTTTTCGCCATTCAGCTGCACGCCGTGACCGGCGTAGAAAATCAAAACGGCACTGGCGGTGGGCAACCGTGCATCAGCGTCTTGAAGGAGCTTGGCAAAACCTTCGGTCGAAAGATCGGTGCCCGTCAGGACTTCGAAATTCAGCCGCTTCAAGCTCTCAGAGAGCCCTGTGGCATCGTTTGCCGCATTGGGGAGATGCTCGAGCCGGTTGCTTTGATAGTTCGAATTGCCAATGACGATCGCCAGCCGGTTGCGTGGTTGCGGTGTCGGGCTCTGCTCGACCGCGGCGCGAGCGCTAGCCGAGCCAAGAAGCACGAGAAGCAGGAGCAGTGGGATGCGAAACAGATGTCTGAGGCGATGGGTCATGTCGGCATGCTCGTTTGGGCCTGCGTCATGTTGATCTCGCAGCCTTCGAACCAGCGCACCATGACGCAAATCACAATCCTGCCCGAGCGTCTGGACCCGCGCCGCCAAAGGCTGGCAGATTTTTATACCAGGAATCGTATCAAAGATAGGAGAAAGGGGTTTGTATGGGTCCAGTCACTGGACTGTGGAGGACAAGATGCCAATGAAGATCAACCTGGCGCTGCCGGTTTATGGTGCGGCCTACAAAAGCGTGTTCGTCCGCAGCCTGTTCGCGGCCCTGACTCACAAAAGCCTGTCCAGCTACACCTTCACATTGTCGGAAATCGAGTACACGGATATCCCGTTTTCCCGGAACTATTTGCTGACGAATTTCTACTACAACAAACCGGATTGCAGCCATATCCTGATGATCGACAGCGACATGGGCTTTTCGCCCGATCTCATCGCCGCGATGCTGGCGCTGAAAAAGCCGGTGGTCGGCACCTTGTATCCACGGCGCCTGGTTGATCTGCGCAAACTTCATTCTCTGTCGCAACTGCCATTCGACAAGGCCTTTGCACGGAGTCTAGAGTTCGTCGGAACCGTCATCGAACCCCGGCAAGAGATGAACGGCTTTGTCCGGGTATCGCTATGTGGCACCGGTATCTTTTTGGTTTCCCGCGACTGCGTCACCAAGATAATCGAGAAACTGCCCGAAACGGTGAACCGGTCCCGCTACAAAAACAACAAATACACCGCACAGTTCGAGAGCTTTCTGACGCCGTTTTCAAAGATCGTGACGCCGGATGTGGATTTGCCTACCGATTTCTCTTTCTGTCACCGCTGGGCGCACCAATGTGACGGCGAGATATGGGCAAGCTACGACCGCAAGGTTGCCCATGCGGGAGACCTGACAGTTTCGGCAGCCTATTCTGAGCTGTAAAAGTTCCCTTTGAACGGTGATCTACCGCCCAGTGAGCAGTTCGATCCAAGTTTCGATAGTGACCTTGTCGCCACAGATGGCCTTATAGTAGCCCGAAGGCGAATGCCTGGCCATTGCCGTAGGGCGGCGCCCCGCGTACACTGCCGGGCAAGCAATTTAACGACCTCCACCAGATGATGGCGGTAACCTATATTAGTTGTCTAAGGTTGTAACGGTATCGATTTCTCGTAAGCGGAGTCGAATGAGGGTGCCGCGCAGGACTTATCAATTGGGGGGTGTTTCGTTGCTTGCGTTAGCGGCAGCGTCCACGTTCCAAGTGTCTGATGCAGCAGCCTGTTCCGCCACCGCGAAAGGCAACTCGACAACGGTCGGGTCAGGCATCTCCGCCGTAACGACATTCCAAACGACGTCGGTCACGGTCGAGTGCAACACAACCGGAGCTGTCCAGGACGTCACCGGCGTCTTCATGACGCAGTTCCAAGGTTACCAAGGGCAAGACAACAGCTCGTCGACTGTCATCGTCAACGATTATGACGGTAACGGCGACGACCTTGTAAACATTGTTGGCGGCATCCTGAACAACAGCACGCCGACGCCCGTTGTGAGTGGCCTGCCGCCGATAACGTCGGAGGCAACGACCTCCCTGGAGCAGGGGTCGGGGACCATCCAACTCCTTGGTGGCAACGACCGGTTCGAGATGTCCGACGGGGATCTCAACGGCGAGCTGTTTGCGCCGCAAGTCGATGCCAATCTCGACACCGGGGCCGGCAATGACACGGTCATCATCCACAGCGGCACCATTCTAAACATCGACCTTGGCGAAGGCACGAATTCGCTGGAGATGACCGGCGGTGAAGTCGAAGGCTCGGTCATCGGGAGAGATGGCATCGACACCGTCACCATTGGCAATGACACAAGCGTCGCCGGTGGCGACGGCGGCATTGTCGATGGATCTGTTTTCACCAATGGCGGCGCCGACATCGTCACCATCAAGAATGGCGCCATAGTTCTCGGCGATTCGGAAGGAGGAGGCTCCGTCGGGCTTGGCGACGGCGACGACCGTTTCACCATGACCGGTGGCATCCTCGACGGTAGTCTGAGCGGTGACGACGGCAACGACACGCTGGATATCAGCGGCGGTGCCATCCACAGCTATGTGACCGGAAACGCAGGCGACGACCGCGTCACGATCAACGGCAATGCCGCAGTCGATCTCGATGTTGAGGGAGATGCCGGGAACGACACGATAACGGTCGGCGACAAAGCCACGATGGGCGGCAGCATATTCGGCAACGAAGGCAACGACACCGTCAACATCAACGGCGGCACCATCGGGACGACCGCGGCGCCGGGCCGCGTCGACCTCGGAGACGGCGCCGATACTTTCAACATGACCGCAGGCCGTGTAACCGGTTCGGTGTTCGGCGAAGGCGGCGGCAATAGCTTTGACGTGAGCGGCGGCAGGATTGACGGCTCGATCTTCGCTGGCAGCCAGAATGACAGCGTATCAATCTCCGGCAATGCCGTCATAGGGATCGACCGTACCGTGGAGGGACCGGATTCGGTCGGATTGGAGGACGGCAACGACACCTTCACCATGACGGGGGGCTCGCTCGCGGGTTCGGTGAGCGGTGGGGCCGGCGATGATGTCATCGCTCTGCGCGGGGGTACCATAAACAGCTTTTTGGAGGGCAACGCCGGTAACGATCAGATATTCATTTCGGGCGGCGCGCTTGCGGGACAGGTCATTGGCGACACCGGTGATGACACGATCGTCATCAGCGGCGGTACCATCGGATCCGACGTTTCCGGGGACGACGGCAACGATACGATCACGGTCTCCGGCGGCACCATCAGAGGCAATGTCATCGGTGGCGCCGGATTCGACCAGGTTTCAGTTTCCGGCGGCACCATCGAGGGCGGCATCGACGCAGAGCACGTCCAGCTCTCCGGCGGCACGATCGACGGTGATATCACCGGCCTTGGTCCCGACACGCTCATCATCGACGGATCCGGCGCGATCGATCCGCTCAATCTGGACGATGGTGTTCTGTTCAGTGGAACGAATGCCAACGGCACCGTCACCGACACCGACCTCGCTGCCGGCGGCAAAAGCCAGAATTTTGACGGGTTCAATACTTTTTCCGCCGACAATTCCACGCTCCGCTTCCGCGGTGGTACGCAAGGCATCAACCAACTCAACCTCGGCAACGGCTCGACGCTGTTCATCAACGGCAACGTCACCATGCCGGGCTCGATCATCGCAACGAATTCGCTGATCAACATGACGAACGGCGCCGCCAACGACGTGTTGACGCTCGGCGGCCTCACCCTCGCCGGCGCCAGCATCGGCCTCGACATCGACCAACAGACGCTGCAGTCGGATCAACTCGTCGCCACCGCATTTTCGGCGACTGGCGTCAACACCATCATCGTCAATCTGCTGGGTACGCCGCAATTCGCCCAGGCGACCGATATCCCGATCATCGTCTCGACCAATGGGCCGATCGCCGGGACCTTCAACATCCAAGGCATTCCGGGCACGCCGGGTTCGCTTTTCACTTATGAGATCATCGCTGGCGCCAATGGCGGCTTGTTCCTGCGTGCCACGCCGGCCAATTTCGGCATTGCGGCGGCGCCGAACAGCGCCACCAACGCCGGCGCGGTCACGGTGGCAATCGAGGCTCTCTATGGCATAAACCGCGACGCGATCGATGCTGACCTCCACCTTTCGCCCGCGACCGGATCTGGAATGGTGCCGGTTTCGTCCAGCTTCGGCGTCTTTGCCTCCGGCCAGTTCGCTCATACCGAGCATGACGGCTACAGCATTACTGGCGGTGGTTTGAATGGCCCCGGTCCGAGCTTCGATGCCAATGATTTTTCGGCCGCGATCAGCCTCGATTTCAATGCCGCCAAGCATTTCCAGTTCGACAATGAGTACGGCCTCAACATCGGCGTTTTCGCCGGCTATGCCTCGACCGATGTCAACCTCGGCGCGTTCCGCGGATTTGACGCCATAGGCGAAGGCACCAACAAGGCCGGC
This sequence comes from Mesorhizobium sp. 43Arga, assembly GCF_053714255.1. Taxonomy (NCBI): domain Bacteria; kingdom Pseudomonadati; phylum Pseudomonadota; class Alphaproteobacteria; order Hyphomicrobiales; family Phyllobacteriaceae; genus Mesorhizobium; species Mesorhizobium sp. 43Arga. Next base: position 206,902 of record NZ_JBSKBO010000003.1, on the reverse strand, counting down.
ATGTTCGGCGGCTACGCGCTGTTTCGCAAAGACTTTGACTACGCGCTGGTCTCCGCCTCCGGCTTCTTCGGCGGAAGCGACGTTACGAACGGCGTGCTTGGCACCACTGGCAGCTATGACACCGAGGGCTATGCGGTTACGGGGTCGGTCGGCCACATCTTTACCTTGGGCGAGCGCACCCGTTTCGACCTGCGCGGCGGCCTGCTTGGCGTTTCGTTCCGCGGCGATCCCTATACAGACAGCGGCGGCAACCAGTTCGGCAAGAGCCGGCTTTCCTTTGGCGCGTTCAGGTTCGAGCCCGGCATCTATGGCGATTACAAGCTAAGCAACGGCATGGTGCTCAGCCCTTATGCCAGGGCCGAATTCCAGCAGCGTTTCGGTTACAAGAACACGACCGAAATCGACACCAGGACGATCGACTTTGACGATGCGGATTTTTCGGCGGCGCTGTCGGCCGGCTTCAATCTGAAGGTTTCGGAGCTGGCCACCGTCAACGGCGAAGTCCGTGGCAAGGTGTCGTCCGACAGTTCCTCCATCGGCGCCAAGTTCGGACTGAAGGTCGCCTTCTAAATGCATGTCGACCGGGAGTGCGCTGCGGTTCTGGGCAACCACATGCATCAAAACAAAGATTTAGAGCGCGTCGCCTGAATCTGTTTCAGCGCGACGCGCTTTAGGGCAATTCCAGGAAAAGTATGAGCGGTTGGGCTCGGCGGTTTCGCCGCAGCCTTCCGTCGGGAATGCGTCAAAACGAGGAGATAGAGCGGTTCGCCGTTTCCGTGAAACGGCGAACCGCTCTAGCAAAGCATCGCCGCGCGCCATCAATCCTCCTCAACGGGTGCCGGGATCTCATCCGGTACGGTTTGCCGGCCAACCCGGTCGGCAACGAGCATCGAAAGCATCATCTCGACAAGGCCATTGGCGGCCCCCTTCTCGCCACCGGTAGCGCCGATCTGGATCTGCGGCACCAGCGGCAGCCTGCCATTCTCGATCGCCTCGGCGAAGCGCATGAGAACCTGCGAATTGAGCTGATAGTCCGGGCCGCCGAAGGCCCCGACCTTCTTCTCGGTGGCCTCGGCCTCCGCGAGACCGATGGCGCGCACCTTCTCGGCATCCGCAAAACCGGTCGCCTTGATGCGTTCGGCATCGGCAAGCGCGATAGCCTTGATCATGTCGGCCTCGCCCTGGCCGGCGAGGCGCACCTTCTCGGCCTCTGCCTTGGCAGTGACCTGAATGGTTTCCGCCTGCTGGCGGGTGCGGGCGAGTTGCGCCTTGCCCTCGTTCTCGCTGATCTCGATGGTAAGGGCCGATGTCGTGATCTTGGCTTGCTGTTCGGCGAGCGCCTCCTTCTCACGCAACGTGCGCTCCTGAATGGCCGCCCTCTCCTGCAATTTATAAGTCTCGACTTTTTCAACCGCGATCTGGCGCTCGCGCAGCTGGATCAGGATCTGCTCTATGCTGTTCTGGCCATTGGCGGCACGAGGCGTACCAATCAACACTTCCTGCAGCTCGAGGCTGTAGGAATTGAATTTTTCGCGCATCTCCTCGCCCGATTTGCGCTGGATATCGCTACGCTCCTGCAAAAGCTGGATCAGCGTCTTTGTCTGGGCGATATTCTTGAAGTAAGCAGAAACCATCGGATCGAGCGTTTGTTCGACCAGCCGCTTGATGTCGCCGAAACGCTGCACCACGAGCGGCGCCTTCATGTAGTCGATATGCACGACGACGGAGAGCGGCAGCACAGGCTCGAACGCATCCTTGGTGATCAACGACACTTCAGACAGGTTTTCGTCCAGCCTGTGTTCGCCAAACTGCTCCTTCGTCCATTTCAGCACGAAGTTGGTGGTCGGCACGGTGATGATATTGCCGGCATAGGTATTGAACGCATATTTGCCCGGCAGTAGCGGCGTTGACCAGACACCGCGTGAGCCGATTTCGACCAGCTCGCCGTGACGGTATGCCTGCCCGGATATATCCGCGCCGTGGCGGCCGTTATAGGAGACGACGACACCCACCGTGCCAACGTCAATGATCGTCTTCTTGACCAGTTCGACAGTCGCGAAAATGCGATTGAGGAAGTAGCTGCCGTCGGCCAGCACCTGCAGCTGCCGGCCGCGGTAGCCTCTGGCATTGAGAAACTTCTCCGGGTCCTGAAAATTGTTGTGGAAGTTCGGGTCGTTCGGATCGTTGGCGACGGTCGGTGCGATGATCTCGCCGTCCGGCAGGGCCGGACCGTCATGGATGGTGACGATACCGATCATGTCCTCGGCATTGTGGATGACGACTGGCTCGAAGCCGCCCCGCTCCTCGATCATACTGGACATGTTGGTAAAAAGGTTTTGTTCCGACGAGCTCAGATTAACGGCATAGATCGACTGGGCGGTCAGCACGATGAATTGTGCGAGATTGATAGCATAGGTGCCTTCACGCAAGATCTTGCGTTGCGGTCCTTTCTGCCCGCCTTTTTCGAGAAAGCCGCGCACATCCTGGAAATCATCGGCGTCGGTGTTGGATGCAAGTGTCTGCGTCGGAGGCAGCGGCTTGCCATCACGGGCAAAGACATAGCCGATCTGACCCTGCGGGATGGTGACAAGATTGGCGCGATGCATCGAATATTGGAACGGCATGAAGAAATGCAGGCCGCCGCGCACGACTTCCGGCTGGTAGCCAGCCTCACGGTTGAGCGCGATGAAGCCATTGCTAACGGAGCCGCGAAAACTCCACAGTTTTTCTAAGATGCCGAGCCTGTCGTTCGGGATGTAGCGGACCACGCCGCTCCACCACAACAGGATTGCCAGCGCGATGACTAGCACGGCTACCTCGATCGCCATCCATCCCGTCGGGCCAAGATATTGCAGGGCATCCATCTCTTCTCTCCTATGGGGCGCGCGGGTTTGTTCACCCGACCGCCACCCGGTTGGTGTTGCTTGATAAGCGGGGAGATTGCGCACCGACACGCTCGACGCACTAAGGGCGTGTCGAACGTTTGGGCTCTCATTGTATGGAAGAATGACCGCGTCCCGAGTCCCCAGTGCGGGCGTGGCCGTGAGCTATCTCACATCGGTGTTGCCTTGATAGACATAACGCAAATCACGTAGGGATCGCGCCAACAGGTTTAAAGATGTTCCGCGCGGAACTCGTATAAGTATTTCCAACGCTTTCGCTATTCGAAAGCATGTTGGTTGGCTTTTTACAAATTGGCAAGAGCGCAACTCGACAAAGCTGGAAAGACCCCGGAACATCCACCTCACTCCTCCCGCAATGCACGCGCTATCTGATCGGCCAGCGCTCATTTGCGGCGACCTTGCCCTCACCTCGACCCGACTTCCCGACGGCGACATCACCGGCGAAGTTGCCAGGCGGCAGGCCGACGGCTCCTGGCTTTGGGTGATCGATCGCTATTCCGTCGCTTGGGATTGAGCCTTTGGCTCGGACCAGGCGTCTGCGAGGTCCGGAAAAACCGGCCGAACACGCTACCGCGGACGCGTCAACACACTGCGGCCGTCATGGCCGCAGTGTGTGTTCGGCAATCCGGACGCGGCTACCGCCGCAGCGCGTATACTTCCGCCATGTTTTGGCCGGCGACGGGCAACGCCATGTCGTCGTCCAGAAGCCGCGTGATCCGGGCAAAGCCGGTGAATGCCTTCCTAGCCTCCTCCGCCGACATCTGTCCCGACAAAGCCGCCGAGCAGCAATTCAGCGCGCACTGATACACTGGCCCACGTCGTCCCGTCGGCCATTTACGCAAGAAAACCATCGCCTCGGCGACACTATCCACTTCTTCTACAGGGTATCCCTGCCCGCGCGAGATTCGCACGGGCGCAAAGAAATGCAGGTAGTCCATCGTTTCCTCCCGGTCGATCGCGATGCCGCCCGATCGAACCTTATGAAACGCACAGTCTTGCGGTTGGTTCCATACAGAAAACGGAACCTTTAAAAAATCTTTTGGTCGGTGGTCGCCAGCTAGACCGTGGGGAAGTGGCAGGCCACTTTGCGACCGGGTCGATATTCCCTCAAATCCGGCCGTTCCGTGCGGCATCGCTCGACCGCGATCGGGCATCGCGGATGGAAGCGGCAGCCGGACGGCGGCTTGAGCGGGCTCGGCACGTCACCGGTGAGGATGATGCGCTTGCGTGTCCCGCCGGGCGTCGTCTCGACAACAGGAACCGCCGAGATCAGCGCCTGGCTGTAGGGATGGGCGGGCGTCGCGAACACGTCCTCCGCCGGCCCTTCCTCGACGATCGAGCCGAGATACATAACCGCGATGCGGGTCGACACCTGGCGCACCACCGACAGGTCATGGGCGATGAAGATGTAGGTGAGGTTCAGCTTCTCCTGCAGATCGGCAAGTAGGTTGACGATCTGCGCCTGCACCGAGACGTCGAGCGCGGAGACCGGTTCGTCCAGGACAACCAGATCCGGGTTGAGCGCGATGGCCCGCGCAATGCCGACGCGCTGGCGCTGGCCGCCGGAGAATTCATGGGGATAACGCATGACATGGTCAGGCAGCAGCCCGACGAGATCGAACAGTTCAGCGACACGCGCGGTGATCTCGCGCGACGAAAGCTTGCCGTGGATACGCAGCGGCTCGGCCACCAGATCGCCGACGCGCCTGCGCGGATTGAGCGAGGCCGACGGATCCTGGAAAACCATCTGCAGGCGGCGCCGCAGCGGCCTGAGTTCGGACAGCGACTTCAAGGTGATGTCCTCGCCCTCGAACAGCAGCTCGCCGTCCGATATGTCGTAGAGCCTCACTAGGCAGCGCGCCAGCGTGGACTTGCCGCAGCCGGATTCGCCAACCAGGCCGACCGTCTCGCCACGCCGCACGGTGAGCGAAACACTGTCGACCGCATGCACGGTTCGCTTGCCTTCGGCCGAAAAACGGGTGCCTATCGAAAAACGCTTGCCGAGTGAACGCGTTTCCAGGATTGGGCTGTCGGTCATCGGTCCGCTCATGCCTGCGCCACCCGAAAGCACGCCGCGGCGTGGGTGCCGATGCCGAGGTCTGGCTTGCCGGTCACGCAGGGCTCGTAGTGAGCCGGGCAGCGCGGGCCGAAGGCGCAGCCCTGCGGCAAGCGCAGGAGCGATGGCGGCGAACCGGGAATGGCCGGCAGGCGGCGCGGCTTTTCACCGGTCAGCGGCGGGATCGAACCCAGCAGCGCGCGTGTATAGGGATGCCGCGGGTCGGAAAACAGCTCCATGCGGCTGCCGCGCTCGACCACACGACCCGCATACATGACCATCACCCGGTCGGCGAGTTCGGAGACCACGCCCATGTCATGCGTGATGAACACCACAGCCGATTTATGCGTTGCGCGCAATTTGCGCACGAGGTCGAGAATGCCGGCCTGCACCGTGACGTCGAGCGCGGTGGTCGGCTCGTCCGCCACCAGCAGCGCCGGATTGCAGGATAGAGCCATCGCAATCACCGCGCGCTGCCGCATGCCCCCCGAAAGCTGGTGCGGGTAGCGCGACATCGCTTCGTGCGGATTGGGAAAATTCACCTCGGCCAGCAGTTCCTCGACGCGCTCCATCACCTTGGCCTTGCTGATATTTTGGTGCGCGCGGATCTGTTCGGCGATCTGCCAGCCGATCGTGTAGACCGGCGTCAGCGCCGTCATCGGATCCTGGAAGATCATCGCAATCTCGTTGCCGCGTAAACGACGAAGCTCCCGCGCGGGCAGCCCCACCAGCTCGCGGCCCTTGTAGCGGATCGAGCCTTCGATGCTGGCGTTGGGATCGGTGATGAGGCCCATCACCGCCAGCAGCGACACCGTCTTGCCGGAACCGGATTCACCGACGACGCCGAGGATCTCGCTTTCCTCGAGGTCGAAGGAGACGCCATCGATGGCCCGCACCAGACCGTCATTGGTGCGGAAGGATACTTTGAGGTCGCGCACCGACAGTATCATGATGTCCTCAGGCGCGGATCGAGAAGGATGTAGACGAAATCGACGACCGCATTGGCGATCACCACGAACATGGACGCGTACATCACCGTTGCCATGATCATCGGCAGATCGAGGTTCTGCAGCGCGTCATAGGTGAGCTTGCCGATGCCGTGCAGCCCGAACACCACCTCGGTCAAAAGGGCCGAGCCGCCCACCAGCGCGCCGAAGTCGAGGCCGAACAAGGTGACGAAGGCGATGAGCGATGTGCGCAAGGCGTGGCGCAGCAGGATGCGCGTCTCCGACAGGCCCTTGGCGCGGGCCGTGCGGATAAAGTCTTCCTGCAGGGATTCTATGATGGCCGCGCGCAACACGCGCCCGTAGATGCCGATGTAGAGAATGGCCAGTGTGATCCACGGAATGACCAGGGTCAGGAACCAGCCTTTGGGATCGTCGGAGAAATTCTTGTAACCGAGCGGCGGGACCCAGGAGAATGCCCAGCTGTCGTGGTAGCGGCTTTGGGTGATCAGGTTCATCACCTCGCCCAGCCAGTAGACCGGCATGGAAATGCCGAGCAGCCCCAGTGCCATCAAAAGCTTGTCCAGCCAGCTGTCGCGGGTGGCGGCGGCAACGATGCCGATGATGATGGAGACAACGACCCAAAGGATTGCCGCCCCGAACACCAGCGAGAGCGTGACGGGGATGGAATCCATCACCGCCGGCACCACCTTCCAGCCGCGGTTGACGAAGGAGGTCAGGTCACCGGTGACGAAGATCTTCTCCATCATCTTCACATATTGCACATAGAGCGGCCGGTCGAAGCCGAAACTGTGGCGCACCGCTTCCAGCACTTCGGGCGATGCATTGCGGCCGGCGATGCGCGCCGCCGGATCGGCGCCTGGCGTCGCGAAGAAGATCAGGAAGACGATGACCGAGATGCCGAACATCACGAACAGCATCTGACCGAAACGGCGCAGGATGGCGTAAAACATCAGTCGCGCCCCAGCCGAACCTTGGAGCGCGGGTCGAGCGCGTCGCGCAGACCGTCGCCGAAGACATTGAGCGCCATGACAGACACTGCGATCGCCAGGCCCGGCACCAGCGCCACCAGTGGCCTGGTGTAGAGCAGCGCCTGCCCGTCCTGGATGATGGTGCCCCAGCTGGCGGCGGGCGGCTGCACGCCGATCGACAGGAAGGAAAGCGCCGATTCCGTCAGCATGTTCAGCGCCATCATCAGCGGCACGAAGACGATGAGCGTGGTGGTGATGTTGGGCAGGATATCGCGCCACAGGATGCGCCATCCCGGCACGCCGAGATTGATCGCGGCCAGCACGAATTCGCTGTGGCGCAGCGACAGCACCTGCCCGCGTATCGGGCGCGCCACATAGGGAATATAGACAATGCCGATAATGATGACCGGCAGCCAAAGACTGCCGGACTCGATATCGATCGGCCCGATCCTGAGGCCTTGCGCGATGGTGACGATGGAAAGCGAAATCGCCAGCAGATAGACCGGGAAGGCCCACAGCACATCCAGCAAGCGCGACAGCACCGTATCGGTGATGCCGCCGAAATAGCCGGCGATCAATCCCGCCGCCGTGCCGATGATCAGCGTGAAGATGGTGGCCGCTGCGGAGATGAGCAGCGAGCTCAGCCCGCCATAGAGCATTCTGGCCATGACATCGCGCCCCTGGCTGTCGGCGCCAAGGAAATAATTGCCGAGCCGCCAGGTCGGCCCGAGCGGCGTGTAACCAAGCCCGAGCCCTTCCGTCGATTGTTCCATCACGGGAACGTCGGCGCCGTCGATCTGGATGACGGCGTCAAGCGTCGAGGCGAAGGGGTCCACGCCGGCCCACTTCGCATAAAGGGGCGCGCTGAGGCAGGCCAGCACGATGAGGAGGAACACGGCCAGGGATGCCATGGCGGCCCTGTCCCTTGCCAGCTTCGCGAACGCGATGGCCCAGGGCCCTCGCGTCTTGCGCGGCATGGCGATGGCTTGGTTCGACACGGACGTGTCCCTCCAAAGGTCGTTACTGCACCCAGGACTGGGTGATCATCCAGTTGAACTGCCGGTTGAACTTGAAATTGCCAACCCGTTTGCTGACGAAATCAAGCCGCTTCGGCGTGAAGAGGCCGATGGCCGGCGCCTTGTCCGTGACCTGCTTGTCGATCTCGGCCCACATTTTGTCGGCGGCCTTCTGGTCGGTGACGCCGAGATCCAGCGCTTTTTGCATCTTGGCGTCGATATCCTTGTCGCAGAAGCCGGCGATGTTGATCGAGGCGTCCGAACCTTCACGGAAGGAGGAGCAGCTGAACAGAATGTTCAGGAAGTCCGAGGCTGCGGGATAGTCCTTGTACCACTGGGTAATGGACATCTGCACCTTGTTGTTGGTGTTCTGGATGTAGGTGAACTGGATATTGGGCGAGATCGGCTTGACGTCGGCGACATAGCCGATGCTGGTCAGCACGCTCTGCAGATAGACGCCGATGGAGCGTGAGATGGCGGTGTCCTCGGCGATGATGGTCACCTTCTGGCCCTTGGTGCCGGATTCCTCGACGAGCTGCTTTGCCTTGTCGAGATCGGGCGCCGACCATTTGGTGCCGGGGTTCTTGGTGAAGGGGCAATAGTCCTCATGGCCCGGGAAGTCCGGCGGCAGGACCTGGCAGACCGGCGAGGCCAGCACCTTGCCGCCGAACAGCTTGACCAGCGTGTTGCGATCGATCGCATAGGCAACGGCCTGGCGCGCCTTTTCATTGTCGAAGGGTGCCAGACGATTGTTCAGCGGCGCATACCACCACGCCGAAAGTGGCGAGATATGCAACTGGTCCATGGACTTGCTGCCAAGTTCGCCCAGCCGGTCGCTCGGCAGCGCGTCGAACATCCAGTCCGCCTCGCCGTTCTGGATCGCCGTGACGGCCGCTTCCTCGGACAGGCCGAAATCATACTGGACGACATCCGGATAGCCATCCGGCTGCGCCTCCTCGCTCCACTGCTTGAAGTTCGGGTTGCGCGACACCGTCATCCCCTTGTTGGGGTCGAAGGCGGAGATCATGTAGGCGCCTGTGCTGGGAATGGGCTTGGAGCCCATGTCTTCGGCGGGCGTGTCCGCCGGCAGCACCACGGCGTGCGGCAAGGCAAGCTTGTAGAGGATTTCGGCGTCAGGCTTGGTGAGATTGAGGGTGATGGTGCCGGCAGCCGCGTCGCCGACCACGCCGCCATCCAGCGTGCAGTTCTTGGTATCGGCCAGGCATTTGTCGGCGCCGACAATGCCGGCATAGAAGGTGCCGGAAGTCGGCCCGGAAACCTTGAAGATGCGCTGGAAGGAGGCGACGACGTCATTGACGCCCATATCCTGGCCGTTGGAGAACTTGATGCCCTTGCGCAGTTTGAACGTGAAGGTCTTGCCGTCATTGGTGACCTGTGGCAGCGCCTCGGCCAGATCGGGGACAATGGTGAATCCGTCCATGCCCTCGGCCTTGCGGAAGGCCACGAGGCCGTCATAGATCGGCTGGTACATCTGCCAGCCCTGGTCGGTATAGTTGATGTGCGGATCGAGCGTTCCCGCCGCGGAGCGGGCCAGGAGGCGGATTGTGCCACCTCGGTGCTCCTTGAGATATTCAGCCTGTGCCGGAGCGAGCCACGTGCCGGCCAGCAGTGCCGCGGCTGATGCGGCCAAAAGCAGTTTCTTCATGTCTTGGTTCCCCTTTTCTCAGTTGTCGTTGTCGTCCAGAAAGTCGCCCACCATCCGCATGCACGCCTCTTGCTCTTCGACATGCGGCATGTGGCTGGAATGCTCGAATATCTCCCAGCGCGATCCCTTGATGCCGTCCTTGTAGGGCTGCACGGTCGCGGGCGTGGCCTCGTCGTAGCGTCCGGAGATGATCAGCGTGGGAACATCGACGGCTTGCAGGCGCTCGATGACGCTCCAGTTCTTCAGCGTTCCGATGACATGGAACTCGTTCGGCCCGTTCATCACGTGATAGACGGTCGGATTGCGCACGATCTGGGCGAAGGTCTCCGTCACTTCGGGCGGGAAAGGCACGACCCGGCAGACGTGCCGCTCGTAGAACACCATCGTTGCTGTCTGGTAGGCCGGATCTTCCGTCGTGCCGGCCTGTTCGTGCCGGGTCAGCGTCTCCTGCACATCCGCGGGCAGGCCGGCGCGCAGCCGGTTGGCCTCTTCGACCCAAAGCTTCATGGAAGCCGGCGAGTTGGCGATGGTCAGCGACTTCAGGCCCTTCGGCCGCGTTACCCCACACTCGGCGCCCAGCATGCCGCCCCAGCTCTGGCCAAGCACATGGAAACCCGCGCGGATGCCAAGATGATCGACCAGGTTTTCAAGCTCGTCGATGAAGAGCCGTGGCGTCCAGAAATCGGCGCCCTTCTGCGGCAGCAAAGTGGAATTGCCGCAGCCCAGCTGGTCGTAGTGGATGACGGCGCGGCCTCGTCGGGCAAGAAGCTTGTAGGCATCGACGTAGTTGTGGGCGGCGCCCGGCCCACCGTGCAGAATCACCACCGGAGCCTTGTCTGCATCGAGGTCGCCGCTGATCCGATACCAGGTCTCGTAGCCGCCGAAGCTGGCCCGCCCTTCCCTGCCCATGCTCTCAGCCGACATTCCGATTTCCCATCCCATCTGAACGCATCTTGTTTCTGTCCCTGACAGCAGGCCTAGTTCACCCTGGCCTGCACCCACTCTTCCAGCATCTGCACGCCGAACGCCGTGGCGCCTTCGCGGCCGAGCGGCCGATCCGCGTCGGCCATTTCCTTGCCGGCGATATCGAGATGCACCCAGGGACGATCCTCGATGAAATGGCGCAGGAACGCGGCCGCGTGAGGCGCGTCGCCATCCTCCATATCCTTGGCGTGATGCCGCAGATCCGCGAAGGGCGATTGCAAGCCTTCGTCATAGGCTTTGTCGAGCGGCAGTTCCCAGAACCGCTCGCCGACCGTTTCCCCCGCAGCGATCATCTGCGACGCGATGGCATCGTCGGTGCTGAAGAGACCGGCAAAGACCGATCCGAGGCCGCGCATCACCGAATAGGTCAGCGTGGCCAGATCGACGATCACCGAGGGGTTGAAGCGCGAGGCGGCATAATAGAGGCAATCGGCCAGGATCAGGCGCCCTTCCGCGTCCGTGTCGAACACCTCGACCGTCTGTCCTGAAGCCGTGGTGATGATGTCACGCGGCTTGAGCGCGGTGCCGGACGGCATGTTCTCGGCAATGCCGAGGACGCCGACGGCGTGTACCGGACTGCCTTGCCGGGCAAGCGCGATCAGCAGGCCGACCACGGCGGCCGCGCCGCCCATATCGGCCTTCATGTCGAACATCTGCTCGCCGCGCTTGATGCAGAGACCGCCGGAATCGAAACACACGCCCTTGCCGACGAAAGCCATCGGTTGGGAAGGAGCGCCCTTGCCGCGATAGCGCAGCACCGCGACGCGCGGCGGCCGCACCGACCCGGACCCAACGGCCAGGATCGCGTTCATGCCGAGTTCTTTCAGCCGCGCCGTATCGAGGATCTCGACATCGATGCCGGCCTCGCGCAGCGGCTCCAGATGATCGTGGAAATTGTCGGGATGGAGATGGTTCGGCGGCAGGTTGACCAGCGTGCGTGCATATTCGACGCCATCCGCGATGGCATTGATCCGTGCCAGTGCCGGGGTCAGTTCCGCACCGTTTGCCCCGACCAGTTGCACCCGCAAGGTCCTGTCCGCTCCCGCGCCCTGGCGCCGGTTGCGCATGTCGAAACGATAGCGCCGCAACCGCATGCCCAGCGCGACGCGTGCCAGGATTTCGGCTGCGGGCAGGTCGATGCCGTCAATCGGATCGAGGACAAGCGTCGCCGCGCATTCGCATTTGCCTTCCAGATGCGCGGCAAGCAAACCGCCGGCGCGCGCCAGGGACAGGGCGCTTACGGCCTCGGCTTTGCCAAGGGCCAGGACGATCACGCGCCGGGCCGATACACTCTGTGGGGCGATGAGATCGATGCAACTGCCGGATTCGGCCAGGGCGGTCGCGTCGGAGCAGGCACGCGACAGGATCCCGCCCATCTCGGCGTCCAGTGCCGCCGCCCGCGGGCCAAGGCCTGCCTGGCCGGTTTGCAAGATCACGACGACCGAGGTTTCCGCGGAAATCTCGTCCGTCGTTTCAAAGACCGGCACTGGCGATTGAGGCATAGACTGGCAGTCTCCCATGTGCTGATGGCTCCGGCCTCGGCGCAGCGTGCATCGCGCGCAAAGCTTCGCCCGCCAATGGCGGAAACCCTGTTGCCGGTCTCTGCCGTTGGTGGAATGGTGCCGGAGGCCCCGAAATAATCGTTTTCTGATGGCGACTTAGCCGCTCTTGCCTTTTGGGTAGCGCCGAACAGGCCAGGTGATCAAACGCCAATTTTACCCAAGTCGATTGACAAAAAATCAACTGACAATTCATGATTGGCCAATGGCCCTTCCCTCACTCAACGGCATGCGCGCTTTCGAGGCCGCCGCACGTCTCGGCAGCATCAAGGATGCAGCCGAAGAATTGCACCTGACGCCCTCGGCCATCAGCCGCCATATCCGTGCGCTTGAAAGAAATCTCGGCCAGGATCTGTTCGAACGCGGCTTCCGCCAGATAACGCCGACCATCAGGGGCTCCTACTATGCGCGCAGCCTCTCCGAAGCGTTCGAGGCCATCTGGCGCGCCACCGACGATGTCAGCCTCACCGATGGCCCAAGCCACGGCAGGACCCAACGCGTCAGGGTCTTGTGCGTGCCGGCGGTCCTGAACCTGTGGCTGGCGGACCGGTTGCCGAACTTTCGCAAGTTGCATCCAGCGGTGGAGCTGGAGATCTCGACGTCAGGCAAGCGCGCCAACTTCGATTTGGCCATTGTCGACGAGTTCGTCTACAAGGCCGGCCCAGCCTTGACACTTTTGATCCCGCTGGTTCTGACGCCGGTCTGTGCGCCCTCATTGCTCGATGGGCCTGTGCCGCTGCGATCGCCCGCCGATCTGGTCAACCATCATCTTATCCACGAATGCGAGAGCATGAGGTGGAAGCGTTGGCTGGAGCAGGAAGGCGTTCTGGAGACGACGCCGAAATCCAGCACGACGCTCGATGACTGCACGCTCATCATGCGCGAGACGATCAATGGCGCCGGGATTGCGCTCGCCGATACGATGATGGCGCAGGATTTTCTGCAGCAAGGCAAACTCGTCGCGCCGTTTCCTGCCCGCCACACCTACCCGGCCGGCATCTACCTGCATCAGCGCCGCAGCATCGGCAACAAGCCGGGCACCGGCCTGTTTCAGGACTGGCTGTTGTCGGAGGTCGAGGACCACAAGCGGGTCATGGCCATCGCCTAGGCATAGCCGCCATTACCGAAATTCGAATCACCCGAACTGTTGGTAGTCAGCAGTGGCCCACCATTGCGCCGCCTCGATAATCGCGGTTCGCATTGAATATCTTTAAGGCCAAAGCCGGCAAATGGGTTGCTTGTCGGTTCCCCTGCGTCAGGCTTAACCTGCACGGCCATCGCGTGGAGGCGCGTGGCCAATCAAGGGGAGGACATTGCAGTGACCATACAAGGCGCATCGCCTGACCTGTACAACGAGGATCTCGCTCCGGCCAAAGTTCGAAACTGGGGGGCATTCTCGATCTTCAACGTCTGGACGTCGGACGTTCACAGCCTGTGGGGCTACTATCTCGCCGCCAGCCTGTTCCTGTTCTGCGGCGGCTTCGTCAATTTCATCATCGCCATCGGCATCGGCTCGCTGATCATCTATGCGCTGATGAACATGGTCGGCAACGCCGGCGTCAAAACCGGCGTGCCCTACCCCGTGCTTGCCCGCGCCTCCTTCGGCATCTGGGGCGCCAACATCCCGGCCTTGGTGCGCGCTATCGTCGCCTGCTTTTGGTACGGTGCGCAAACGGCCGCCGCCTCCGGCGCCATCGTGGCATTGTTGACCCGCCTGCAATGGTTCGACGAATTCAACAAGACCTCGCATCTTCTCGGCCATTCCACGCTGGAAGTGATCTGCTTCGTCATCATCTGGGCGCTGCAACTGCTGATCATCCAGAAAGGCATGGAAACGGTGCGCCGCTTCCAGGATTGGGCGGGGCCTGCCGTCTGGGTGATGATGCTGCTCCTGGCCATCTATCTCTGCGTCAAATCGGGGAGCTTCGCCTTTACCAGCGACATTCCGATGGACGTGCTGCGCGAGAAGACCGCCGATGCCGGCATTCCGGGCGATCCCGGATCGTGGACGGCGCTCTTCGGGGTCGCGGCGATCTGGGTGACCTATTTCTCGGCGCTCTATCTCAATTTCTGCGACTTCGCCCGCTACGCTCCGGACAAGGCGGCGCTGCGCAAGGGCAACATCTGGGGCCTGCCGGTCAATCTGATCCTGTTTTCGCTGGTCGCCGGCGTCACCACCATTGCTGCCTATGACGTCTATCACGAGGTGTTGCTGCACCCCGACCAGATATCGGCCAAGTTCGACAGCTGGTTCCTGGCGGCGCTCGCCGCCCTTACCTTCGCCGTGGCCACGCTCGGCATCAATGTCGTCGCCAACTTCGTCTCGCCGGCCTTCGACTTCTCCAACGTCTTCCCGCGCCAGATCGACTTCAAGAAGGGCGGCTACATCGCAGCACTTATCGCACTGGTGCTTTATCCCTTCGCGCCTTGGGAAGGCAGTGCCGCGCATTTCGTCGGCATCATCGGCGCGACGATGGGGCCGATCTTCGGCGTCATGATGGTCGACTATTACCTGATCCGCAAAGGCGAGGTCGACGTCGAGGCGCTGTATCGCGAGAACGGCGAGTTCCGCTTCCAGGGCGGCTGGCACGTCAATGCCTTCATCGCCGCCGGCATAGGTGCCGTGTTCTCGTCGATATTGCCGAACTTCACCAACTGGCTCCCGTCCTGGTGGGGTGTCTACGGCTGGTTCTTCGGTGTCGCCATCGCCGGTACCATCTACTACGTGCTGCGCACCGCCGCCGTCGGTGCGGGCGCCAGGACGGCGAAGGCTTGAAAAGAGGGAGTGGGCAGTAGGGGCTAGGGAATACACACAGACTACTTACCTACTGCCTACTGCCTACTGCCTACTGCCTACTGCCTACTGCCTACTGCCTACTGCCTACCATCTCCGCCAACTTGCGCACCGTGTTCCAGTTGCGCGACGTGCCGATGCCGAGGCGTTTGTGGTTCATAGCCGCAAGCAGCCGTGACGCTGGCCTCTCGCGCGAGAAGACGACCCAGATGTCGCCCGCGCAAGGCAACACCTTCTCGTCCTCGGCGGCATAGGCTTGCAGCGCCGCGACGTCCTCCACGGGCGCGGGTTTGCGCATCACCCGCACGGCCACCTGGTCGCCCGCTTCAGTTGAATCGGCCGGAAACGGATTGCCGGCGGCAAGTTTCAGCCATTCCTCGGCAGTGCGCACGATGATGTCGACATGACGGCCGAAGGTTTTTTCGAAGGCCGTTTCCAGCCGCTGTTCCAGCTTGCCGATATCGGTCGCCCGCGCTTCAAAGACCAGATTTCCCGTCGCCACCAAGGTGCGAACATTCCTCAAGCCGAGGCCTTCCGCCATCGCCTTGAGGTCCGCCATGACGACCCGGCGTCCCTCGCCCAGGATGATGCTGTAGAGGAGCGCGACATAGGTCTGCATGAGAGGCGCCGCCGGGCAGGTGGCTACACCAGGCGAGACTGTTCCACAGCCGCCTCGATGAAGCTGGCGAACAGCGGATGCGGATCGAGTGGCCGGCTCTTCAACTCGGGATGATACTGCACGCCGATGAACCACGGATGGTCGGGATATTCGACCGTCTCCGGCAGCACGCCGTCTGGCGACATGCCGGCAAACACCAGCCCGCAATCCTCCAGCCGCTCCTTGTAGTCGATATTGACCTCGTAGCGGTGGCGGTGGCGCTCGGAAATCTGCGTGTCGCCATAGATGTCGGCGATCTTGGAGCCCTTGGCGAGGTCCGCCTGATAGGCACCGAGACGCATTGTGCCACCGAGGTCGCCGGTCTCACGCCGCTTCTCCAGCATGTTGCCTTTCAGCCATTCGGTCATCAGGCCAACAACGGGCTCCTCGGTCGGGCCGAACTCGGTCGAGGAGGCATGCTCGACACCCGCCAGCGACCGCGCCGCCTCGATGCAGGCCATCTGCATGCCGAAGCAGATGCCGAAATACGGCACCTTGCGCTCGCGCGCGAATTTCGCCGCCAGGATCTTGCCTTCGGAGCCGCGTTCGCCAAAGCCGCCGGGAACCAGGATGCCATGCACCTTTTCCAGCCACGGCGTCGGATCCTCCTTCTCGAAGATCTCCGATTCGATCCAGTCGAGCTTGACCTTGACGTGGTTGGCCAGGCCGCCATGCGAAAGCGCCTCGATCAGCGATTTGTAGGCGTCCTTGAGGCCGGTGTATTTGCCGACGATGGCGATGGTCACCTCGCCTTCCGGGCTGTGGATGCGGTCCGACACTTTCTGCCAGGGCTCCATGCGCGGCTTCGGCGCAGGATCGATGCCAAAGGCGGCCAGGACTTCCGAATCGAGCCCTTCCTTGTGGTAGGCCATCGGCACGTCGTAGATGTGCGGCACGTCGAGCGCCTGGATGACGGCGCTTTCCCGGACATTGCAGAACAGCGACAGTTTGCGGCGCTCTTCCTTGGGAATGGCGCGGTCGGCGCGGACCAGCAGGATGTCTGGGGCGATGCCGATGCCGCGCAGTTCCTTGACCGAATGCTGGGTCGGCTTGGTCTTCAGTTCACCAGCCGTCGGGATGTAGGGCATCAAGGTCAGATGCACGTAAACGGCATTGTTGCGCGGCAGATCGTTGCCGAGTTGGCGGATCGCCTCGAGGAACGGCATCGCCTCGATGTCGCCGACCGTGCCGCCGATCTCGCACAGCACGAAATCATAGTCGTCATTGCCGTTGAGGACGAAATTCTTGATCTCGTCGGTGACGTGCGGAATGACCTGCACGGTCGCGCCAAGATAGTCGCCGCGCCGCTCGCGCTCGATGATGTTCTTGTAGATCCGGCCGGTGGTGATGTTGTCCTGCTGATTGGCCGAGCGGCCGGTGAAACGCTCGTAATGGCCAAGATCGAGATCGGTCTCCGCACCATCATCGGTGACGAACACCTCGCCATGCTGATACGGCGACATCGTGCCGGGATCGACGTTGAGATACGGGTCGAGTTTTTTGATGCGTGCGCGATAGCCTCGCGCCTGCAGGAGAGCCCCAAGGGCCGCTGCGGCTATGCCTTTTCCAAGTGAGGAAACCACGCCGCCTGTGATGAATACATATCGCGCCATGGGAGTCATCGCTTAACGCGGCTGGATTGATTCCGCCAGAGAAAAAACCACCGCGAAGGTTTTTTCCCAAGAAGGCGTCGGACCATGATCCCGAAGAGTGGAACCCGGTTTTCTCGGACAAACGGCTTTCCGTTTGTCCAGGGATCACGACCGAGCAGGCTCGGCCGTGAATGAGGCAAAACAAAAGGGCCGGCTGAGCCGGCCCTTTCGGCAGGATGACGGAACCGTCAGATGATGACGACTTTGGTGCCGACCCTGACGCGGCTGTAGAGGTCCATGACGTGCTCGTTGATCATGCGGAAGCAGCCATTGGAGGCGCTGGTTCCGATCGACTGCGGTGCGATGGTGCCATGGATGCGCAGATGCGTGTCCTTCTTGCCGTCGTAGAGGTAGATGGCGCGGGCACCGAGCGGGTTCTGGCCACCGCCGGGCATGCCGTCCTTGTACTGGCCGTAATGCTTGGGCTCGCGCTTCTGCATGTCGAGCGTCGGGATCCAGCGCGGCCATTCCTGCTTGTCGCCGACCGCGACCGTGCCCTTGAACTGCAGGCCTTCACGACCGACCGCGATCGCGTAGCGACGCGCGGTCGACGACGACTCGACGAGATAGAGCCGGCGGGCGCTGGTGTCGATGACGATGGTGCCGGCGTCGTAACCGGTGAACTCCACGTCCTGCGGCTCAAACTCAGGCTTCACCTTGAACGGCTTCTTGGCATCCCTCTTGGCGAGAGCCTGGTCGAGAGCCCGCGTCTCGGGCAGATAGCTGATCGACGACCCGGAGGTGCCGCCGAACAGGCCAGCGAAAAGGCCGCCGCTCGGCTGCTTGTGGCCGATGACCTCGCTGCGAAGCTCGCTATTGTTGCCTGTCAGTGCGACATTCATCGCTTCGGCCGGAAGCGGCTCGGCCGACTGGATGGGTGTGATCGGTTCGATCGGCTCGATGACCTTGGTGGTCGTCTTGGCCGGCTTGGCGTCAGCCACTTCGGCCGTTGCAGAAGCGTTCTTCCCCTTCTTGGCCAGGAAGGCCTGCCGTTCGGCGTCGGCCTTGGCCTTGGCCGCTTCGCGCATCGCCAGCTTCCTGGCTTCGAGCGCCTTGGCCTTGGCGTCTTCCTTGTCGGCAACGATCTTGGCCTCAATCTTCTTGATCTGGGCGAGATCGTCCGGTGTCGGGTTTTTCTTCTTCTTGAGAAGCCTCAACTGCGCCGCATCGCTCTTGACTGCGACGTTGATGGCGTCGGTTTTGTCGACCGACTGATTGGCGGCCAAATTGGCCGGCACGCCGGCGAAAGCCGGGGAACTCAGGCCGAGTACGGCGCAAAGTCCCAGGAAAATGAAGCTGCGAAGCTGCATGGCGAAGATCCGATCGTTCAATGCTTGTTGCCCACGGCGTCGCCCGGCGTCCCCCAAGGACACCGAAAATGCCGCGTGCAATCTATAGTCGAATAAGCGCGGATGCCTCAAGCGCGAGACCGCGCTGCTGCACGTTGAATCTTCGTGATCGCGCAGCATTTGCCGCGACTGTGTTCAAACGATCACAGGTGGCGGTTGGACCAGATGGAGGTTACTGGTTCGGGACCTGCGGTGCCGCGGGCGCGGTGTTGGTGGTGCCGTTGTTTGCCGGCGGCGTCGCACCGGAGGCCGGCGCGGTGGCCGGAGCTGCCGGCGCAGGCGTCGTCCCTGCGCCATTGCCCGACGGCGGCGTCGGGGTGGTGCTGCCGGCCGGTGCCGGGGTCGTCGTGCCAGGCAACTGGTTGAGCACGCCCTTGCCGGTCGCGGGGACGCGATCGAGAATGTCGATCGGCTTTTCGCCGTAGCGGGCAATGATCGACAAGGTCAGGGACGTGACGAAGAAAGCCGCCGCCAGGATCGCCGTTGCGCGGGTCAGCGCGTTGGCGGCGCCGCGCGCCGTCATGAAGCCCGATCCGCCACCAATGCCAAGACCGCCGCCTTCGGAGCGCTGCAGCAGCACCACGCCGACGAGGGCGAGCACGACCATGAGATGGATGACGATCAGTACGGTTTGCATAGTTTTTCCTGGCAAGGCCTTGCCCGGCCGCGGACACGACCGGTGAATTGGAGGCGGCTCAATACAATGCTTTCACGGCATTTCCAAGCCCGTGGCCGGAATATGGGAAGCAACGCGCCCTTTGCAACGAATTTGGACGGGATGAGCCCCGTCTTTCGTCGTGAATCTCAGCCTGAAATGCTGCGATAGGCCTCGGCGATACCGAGGAAATCGGCCGCTTTCAGGCTGGCGCCGCCAACCAGCGCGCCATCGACATTCCTGACGCCCAGCAGTTCCACCGCGTTGGACGGCTTAACCGAGCCACCGTAGAGAATGCGCGTCTTGGCGGCAGGGGCACCAAGTTTCTCCGACAGCTTTTCGCGGATATGCGCATGCGCTTCGGCCACATCGGCCGCGGTCGGCGTCAGGCCGGTGCCGATCGCCCACACCGGCTCATAGGCAATGACAGTGTTGGATGGCGTGGCACTCGGCGGCACCGAACCAGCGATCTGGCGCGAAAGCACGTCGAGCGTGGCGCCCGCTTCACGCTGCTGCTGCGTCTCGCCGATGCAAATGATGGCCACGAGCCCGGCACGCCATGCGGCGGCGGCTTTGGCCTGGACCGTCGCATCGTCCTCGCCGCGTTGTTCGCGGCATTCGGAATGGCCGACAATGACATGGCTCGCGCCGGCATCCTTCAGCATCTCCGCCGAGATGCAGCCGGTGTAGGCGCCGCTTTCCTTGGTGTGGCAATCCTCGCCGCCGGCATGGACCGGCGTGCGTGACAGAATCTCCGCGGCATGGGAAAGCAGCGTCGCGGGAACGCAGACCAAGGCCTCGGTCTCCGCGTCGAGCCCACTCATGAACCCGTTGCCGATCATCCTGAGCTCGTTCAGCGAAGCGCTAGTGCCGTTCATTTTCCAGTTGCCGGCGACAAGCGGGCGAATTCCTGGCGTCATGGTCTGCTTTCTCCGGGCAATATCAGGCTCTGGCCCTCACTACCAAAATCAGGCCACAAAGCAATCGACAGTGGGCCGGAAGGGCGCTATTGCGCTTGTTTCAGACTCGGCGCATGCGGAAATGCGCATAAATCGGAAGTAACGATGCTTGGTATATTGAGAAGCGCGGCGGGTACATGGGTCGCGAAGACATTGCTTTCGCTGCTGGTGGTCAGTTTCGCCGCCTGGGGCATCTCCGGGCGGCTGATGGGCGGCTTTGCCGGCCACGATTCGGTGATAATAGCGGGTGGCACCAAGGTGTCGATCAACGAATACCGCCTCGCCTATGATCGCCAGCTCGCCGTCATGTCGCAGCAGTTCGGTCAGCGCCTCACCCACGAACAGGCAAAGGCGCTCGGCATCGACAACCAGGTCCTGGCTCAGCTTGTCTCCGGCGCCGTTCTCGACGAACAGGCCCGCAAGCTTGGCCTCGGCCTGTCCAAGGACCGGCTGGCTGAGCTGACGCGCGAGGACCCGGCGTTCAAGGGCCCAGGGGGCGAGTTCGACAGGAGGACGTTCGAGTACATGCTGCGCCAGGTTGGCATGCGGCCCGAGGATTACCTGAAGAACCGCGCCCAGGTGGCGGTGCGCCAGCAGATCGTCGAGGCAGTCTCGGACGGCCTCAAGGCGCCGGATGCCTTCTTCAAGGCGGTGGCGCTCTATCGCGGTGAGGACCGAACCGTTGACTATCTGGTATTGCCCAAGAAGCTGGTCGAGCCGATCGAGGCACCGAGCGACAGCGTGCTTCAGGCCTATTTCGAAGCCAACAAGAAGACCTACGCCGCACCCGAGTACCGCAAATTCTCCTATGTCCGCCTCGAGCCGGTGGACATCATGGATCCGACCGCCGTCACCGAGCAACAGGTCAGCGACGACTACAACAAGAACAAGGCGCGCTACACCACGCCCGAAATGCGCACGATCGAGCAGCTTGTGTTCAAGACACCGGATGCGGCCAAGGCCGCACTTGATTCGCTAAAGGCCGGCGCCACTTTCGAAAAGCTGGTGACGGCCGAAGGCAAGACCCCGGCCGACACGCTGCTTGGCACGTTGGCCAAGGACAAGATCGCCGACAAGGCGGTTGCCGATGCCGCCTTCGCGCTCAACGCCAACGAAGTCAGCCAGGTCGTTCAGGGCGCCTTCGGTCCGGTGCTGCTGCGCGTCACTGAAATCAAGCCCGAGGTGGTAAAGCCGCTCGCCGAAGTGTCCGACCAGATCCGTAAGGATCTGGCGCTGGGCGAGGCAAGCCGCATCCTTTTGGATGTGCACGACAATTACGAAGACACCCGCGCCTCCGGCAGTTCGCTGGCCGAAGCCGCCGCCAAGCTGAAGCTGAAGGACGTCACCATCGACGCCATCGATCGTAGCGGTGTCAGGCCGGACGGCTCCATCGTCAAGGACCTGCCGGAATCTCCTGCACTGATCAAGGCGGTCTTTGACGCCGAGCCCAAAACCGAAAACGAAGCGCTGACCACGGCCGACAACGGCTTCATCTTCTATGAGGTTGTTTCGATCACGCCGGCTCGCGACCGGACACTGGACGAGGTGCGCCAGAAAGTCGTTGCGGACTGGACCGCGGCTGAGACCACCAAGCGACTGGCCGGCAAGGCCAGCGAGCTCGACAAGCGGCTCAAGGCCGGCGCCACGCTCGATGTCATCGCTGGCGATCTCAAGCTGGAGAAGCAGACCAAGCGCGGTCTGAAGCGCGAAGCCGACGACGCCGATTTCGGCAAGGAAGGTGCTGCCGTGATGTTCGGCGTCGGCGAAGGCGGTACCGGCTTGATCCCCTCGCCCACCGGTGACGGACAGATCCTGTTCAAGGTCGCCGAAGTGTTCGAGCCCGCCGGAGCCGATGCCAGCTCGGTGCCGGAAGACGCTCAGAAATCCTTCACTTCCGGCATGTCGGACGACCTGCTCGACCAATTGGTGGCGCAGTTGCAGACGCAGTATGACGTCCGCATCGACCAGGCCGCCGTTGCCCAAGCCTCGACAAGATGAGCGCGCTGAAAACCCACATCGCCAAGGTGGCGGCCGGCACCGCGCTTTCCTTCGAGGAAGCGCGCGAGGCCTTCGACATCATCATGTCGGGCGACGCGACCCCCGGGCAGATCGGCGGTTTCCTGATGGCGCTGCGCGTACGCGGTGAGACAGTGAGCGAGATTTCGGGCGCTGTCGCCACGATGCGGGCCAAGATGCTGCGCGTCGAGGCGCCCGCGGGTGCCATCGATATCGTCGGCACAGGCGGCGACAATTCCCACAGCGTCAACATTTCGACGGGCTCGGCCTTCGTCATCGCCGCCGCCGGCGTGCCGGTCGCCAAGCACGGCAATCGCGGCCTGTCGTCACTGACCGGCGCGGCCGATGTCTTGATCGCGCTTGGGGTCAAGATAGACATTCCGCCGAACACGATCGGCCGTTGCATCTACGAAGCCGGCGTCGGCTTCATGTTCGCGCCCGCGCACCATCCGGCTATGAAGCATGTCGGCCCGACCCGCGTCGAGCTCGGCACCCGCACCATCTTCAACCTGCTCGGGCCCCTCTCCAATCCGGCTGGCGTCCTCAGGCAGATGGTCGGTGTGTTCCTGCCGGAATGGATCATGCCGGTGGCCGAGACATTGAGGGCGCTGGGCACCGAGCATGCCTGGGTCGTTCATGGCGACGGCTATGACGAAATCACCACCACCGGCGAGACGCAGGTGGCGGAACTGATCGGCGGTGAGATCCGCAGCTTCACGCTGACCCCGGAAGAGGTTGGACTGAAGCGCCACACCAAGGACGAGCTGCGCGGCGGCGACGCCGCCTACAATGCCAAGGCCTTGCGCGACATGTTGGGCGGCGCTGCCGGCGCCTATCGCGACACCGTGCTGATGAATGCCGGCGCCGGCCTGGTGATCGCGGGCAAGGCGACAACGCTCGGCGACGGCATCGCGCTCGCCGCGCAAGCCATCGACAGCGGCCGGGCGCTGCAGGTGCTCGACCGTTTGGTCGAAATCTCGAACGGGTGATCCGTGTCTGACATTCTGCGCAAGATCGAGGCCTACAAACGCGACGAGATCGCCGCCGCCAAGGCACTGATACCGCTTGCCGAGATCAGGGCGCAGGCGAAGGATGCCGACGCGCCGCGCGGCTTTCTCGCCGCACTCGAGGCGAAGCACAGATCGGGCGGATTCGCCCTGATCGCCGAAATCAAGAAGGCCAGCCCCTCCAAAGGGCTGATCCGGGCCGACTTCGATCCGCCGGCACTGGCGCAAGCCTATGAAAAGGGCGGCGCCGCCTGTCTTTCGGTACTGACCGATGCGCCGTCCTTCCAGGGCGCGCCGGAATTCCTCACCAGGGCACGGGCGGCCGTCGCCCTGCCCGCGCTGCGCAAGGATTTCCTGTTCGATCCCTATCAGGTCTATGAGGCCCGCGCCTGGGGCGCGGATGCCATCCTGATCATCATGGCCAGCGTCGACGATGCCTTGGCGAGCGAATTGGAAGCGACCGCATTCGAACTCGGCATGGATGCGCTGATCGAGGTGCATGACGAGGCCGAGACCGAGCGCGCGCTAAAACTGCCGTCGCGGCTGATCGGCATCAACAACCGCAATCTGAGAACGTTCGAAACCAGCCTCGAAACCTCGGAGCGGCTGGCGCCGATGGTGCCGGGCGACCATTTGCTGGTCAGCGAGAGCGGTATTTTCACCCACGATGATTGCCTGAGAATGCAGAAGACCGGCATCGGCACCTTCCTCGTCGGCGAGAGCCTGATGCGGCAACAGGATGTCACCGCAGCCACGCGCCTTCTGCTGACCGGCAAGGCGCTAGCTGCATCGGCCCGAAAATCGGAATCGATTTTCGGAGAGCACGATGCATAGATTCAAAGTGATAGAGCGTACTTTGTGCGTCCGAATGGACGCACGTCGCTCTATGGCCGTCTGACGATGAAGTCCGCCCTCACCCATCTCGGCACGCAGGGCGAGGCCAATATGGTCGATGTCGGCGACAAGGAAGAAACGACCCGCACCGCGGTCGCCGAAGGGTTCGTCTCGATGCAGCCCGAGACGCTGAAGACCATCCTCGCCGGCAACGCCAAGAAGGGCGATGTGCTGGGCACTGCCCGCATCGCCGGCATCATGGCGGCGAAGAAGACGCATGAGCTGGTCCCGCTCTGCCATCCACTGCTCTTGACCAAGGTTTCCGTCGACATCGAGCCCGACCATGCGCTGCCCGGCCTGAAGGTCACCGCGCTGGCGCGCGTCACCGGCAAGACCGGCGTCGAGATGGAAGCGCTGACCGCAGCATCGGTCGCCTGCCTGACCATCTACGACATGGCCAAGGCGGTCGATCGCGGCATGGTCATCTCCGGCATCCGCCTGGTCGAAAAGACCGGCGGCAAGTCCGGCGACTACAAGGCTGGCGCCTGATGGCGCTTGTTCCGGTAGCGGAGGCGCTTGAGCGCCTCTTGGATGGTGCAGCCCCCCTGGCCGGCGAAAGCGTCGCTCTGTTCGAAGCGGTCGATCGTGTGCTGGCGGAACCGGTCGCGGCACTTCGCACCCAGCCGCCCTTCAACGCCTCGGCAATGGATGGCTACGCGGTCCGCGCGGCCGATGTGGCGTCCGTGCCGTCGAAACTCACGGTGATCGGCATGGCGCCGGCCGGGCGCGGCTTTGACGGCTCAGTCGGCGAGCGCCAGGCGGTGCGCATCTTCACCGGCGCGCCGCTGCCCGAGGGTGCGAACACCATCGTCATCCAGGAAAACGTCCGCGACCTCGGCGGCGGCCATATCGAAGTGATCGAACCGACGGCCGAGTGGCGCAACATCCGCCGCGTCGGCCTCGACTTTTCCAAGGGCGACGTCCTGCTGGAGAAAGGTCGCTTGCTCGATCCGGCGGCGCTTTCGCTGGCGGCGTCGGCCAACCACCCCGTGGTCACTGTGGTCAAACGGCCGCTGGTCGCCATCATCGCCACTGGCGACGAGTTGTTGCCGCCCGGCAGCGAACTCGGGCCGGACCAGATCATCTCGTCCAACGCCTATGGCGTCGCCGCCGCCGCGCAATCGGTTGGCGCCCGCGCGCTCGATCTCGGCATTGCCGCCGACCGCAAGGACGCCATCGCAACGCTGGTCAGAAAGGCGGTCGCGGCCGGCGCGGATGTCATCGTCACGCTTGGCGGCGCCTCGGTCGGCGACCATGACCTGATCCATGACGTGCTGACCGGCGAAGGCATGGCGCTGGGCTTCTGGAAGATCGCCATGCGCCCCGGCAAGCCGCTGATGTTCGGCCGCCTCGGCGCCATCAGGTGCATCGGCCTGCCCGGCAATCCGGTGGCAAGCCTGGTCTGCTCGCAATTGTTCCTGAAGCCACTCCTGGCGAGGCTCGGCGGCCGCAATCATCGCCAGGACATCCGTCCGGCGCGACTGGGCGCCGCAATGCCGGCCAATGACCTGCGCCAGGACTATGTGCGCGCGGTGGTCAGGGAAGACGGTGGCGGGCTGGTGGCGACGCCTTTCAGCATCCAGGATTCATCCATGCTGAGGATGCTGGCCGATGCCAATGGGCTGATCGTTCGGGCGCCATTTGCCCCTGCATCCGTTGCTGGAGATTCTTGCAGCGTGCTGATGTTACGCTGAAGAACCATCCCATAACTAACTGATAACAGGACAAAAACGATCTCACCTATTGCGAGATCAAGGTTCGTGTCAGCGCATGCGCCGGATCGGCGAGGCCATCGACAATATCGAAATGATGCCGGTCGGGCTCGACCACGCAGCTGGTGGCGGCGCCTAGTCCCGTCCAGATATTGGCCAGCAGCGCATTCTGGCGCAGGAACTCCGAGCGCTCACCGCCGCCGGCCCAGCAGGTGATGCGGGCGCCATCCATGGGCCGCAGCAGTGCTGGGCTCTCGGCTTGGGCTTCGGCCTCGTCGATTGCCAAAGCGGCGTTCATACCGGTGCGCATGAGCGGGCGCAGGTCGTGCAGGCCCGAGATCGAAACGACATGGCGGATGCGCTTTGCCACATCAGCGGCGAGCGGCGTCGTTGTGGTCACCATGCGGCTGGCGAGATGTCCGCCGGCCGAATGTCCAGTCAGCATCAACGGTCCGTCGACCATTGCCGCCACTTTTTCGATCGCCGCGCCGACTTCACGGACGATGCCGGCGATGCGTATGTCCGGGCACTGCGTGTAGGACGGCATCGCCACGGCATAGCCGCTGCCGACCGCGCCCTTGGCCAGATGCGACCAGTCGCTCTTGCCGGACTCCAGCCAGTAACCGCCATGGATGAACAAGACGAGCCCCTTGGGCGCGGCCTTTGGAAGGAAAAGGTCGAGGCGGTTGCGCGGTCGCTCGCCATAGGCGATGTCGATGTGTGTTCTACCCTCTGCCGCGAGCGCGTCCCGGAAGGCTTGCGCCGGTTCCGCCCACGCGGCGGGCCAACGGTCGCTGCCCGCGATGTTCGCACCATTGGCGTAGGCATTGTCCCAATCGGCAATGCGATGTCTAGGCATCGGCACCCTCTCCCAAAAACGCATGCGTTTAACGCTAGCAATGGCCGCCACCATGCCATGCGTCAATGCTTCAGGGCAAAAACATTTTAGGCTTGAAACAAATTTCGACTGGTGCGATCCTGCCTGACAAACAGCCGACAATGGGAGGTCTGCTGTGCTGTCCGAACCTGCGGATATCCACCCTTCCGGTGGCGTCGACAGACAGGTGTAGCTGGCTGCACAAAGCCTCTCGCGAAAAGACGGGAACTTCAGATCCACCACCTCGGCCAGGCGCTCCGCGCACTGGCCAGGCAGCAAATGGGATGGCGGCGGCATGCTTGGGCCTTCAGCGCATATCGACACGTTCACGCGCGATCATCTGCCGCCGCCGGATCAGTGGCCGGATTTCCTGCTCGACGGCTTCGACTATCCCGAACATCTCAATGCCGGCGTCGAATTGACCGACAGGCTGGTCGAGAAGGGTCTTGGCGACCACACCGCCCTCATCGGCAATGGCCGCCGTCGCACTTACAAGGAACTGTCCGACTGGACGAACAGGCTGGCCCACGCGCTGGTCGAGAATTACGGCGTGAAGCCGGGCAACCGGGTGCTGATCCGCTCCGCCAACAACCCCGCAATGGTCGCCTGCTGGCTGGCCGCGACCAAGGCCGGCGCGGTCGTTGTCAACACCATGCCGATGCTGCGCGCCGGCGAGCTCACCAAGATCGTCGACAAGGCGGAAATAACCATCGCGCTCTGCGACACCAGGCTGATGGACGAGATGACCGCCTGCGCCAAGGACAGCGCCTTCCTGAAGCAGGTCATCGGCTTCGACGGTACCGCCAATCATGATGCCGAGCTCGATCGCGCCGCGCTCGACAAGCCGGTCACCTTCACCGCCGTCAACACCGGCCGCGATGATGTCGCGCTGCTCGGCTTCACCTCGGGCACGACGGGGGTGCCGAAGGCGACGATGCATTTCCACCGCGACCTCCTGATCATCGCCGATGCCTATGCCCGCGAGATCCTCCAGGTCACGCCGAACGACATCTTCGTCGGCTCGCCGCCGCTCGCCTTCACCTTCGGCCTTGGCGGCCTCGCCATCTTCCCCTTGCGCTTCGGTGCCGCGGCGACGTTACTGGAACAGGCGACGCCGCCCAACATGATCCACATCATCGAAACCTATAAAGCGACCATTTCCTTCACGGCGCCGACCGCCTACCGCGCCATGCTGAAGGCCATGGATGAAGGCGCCGACCTGTCGTCGCTGCGCGTCGCCGTATCGGCGGGCGAGACCTTGCCGGCTCCGGTCTTCGAAGAATGGACCGAGAAGACCGGCAAGCCGATCCTCGACGGCATCGGCGCCACCGAAATGCTGCACATCTTCATCTCCAACCGTTTTGGCGACAGGAAGCCCGCCTCAACCGGCAAGCCGGTCGGCGGCTATGAGGCGCGCATCGTCGACGACGCGATGCGCGAGGTGCCACGCGGCGAGACCGGGCGGCTGGCGGTGCGCGGTCCGACCGGCTGCCGCTACATGGCCGACGACAGGCAGAAGGAGTATGTGCGCGACGGCTGGAACCTGACCGGCGACACTTTCACCCAGGACGAGGACGGTTTCTTCCACTTCGCCGCGCGTTCCGACGACATGATCGTCAGCGCCGGCTACAACATTGCCGGCCCCGAGGTCGAGGCGGCACTGCTGTCGCATCCCGATGTCGCCGAATGCGCCGTGATAGGCGCCGAGGATGGCGATCGCGGCCAGATCGTCGAGGCGCATGTCGTGCTGGTGCAAGGCGTGGCGCCCGATGCGTTGACCGTCAAGCGCCTGCAGGATCACGTCAAGGCAACGATCGCGCCCTACAAATATCCGCGCTCGGTCAAATTCATCGCCGCCCTGCCCAAGACCCAGACCGGCAAGATCCAGCGCTTCCGGCTGCGCGCGGAGAAAATCACGGAGAAAATCAATTGAGCGAGCCCTACGATCCGGCGTCCGAAGGCGCACAGATGTCGTTCAAGGAACGCATGTCCTACAGCGACTATCTGCATTTGGAAAAAGTGCTGGAGGCGCAGACGCCGCTGTCGTCGGCGCATGACGAGATGCTGTTCATCGTCCAGCACCAGACCTCGGAGCTCTGGATGAAACTCGCTCTGCATGAGATCGGCGCCGCCATCAGCGCCATTCGCGCCGACCGGCTCGAGCCGAGCTTCAAGATGCTGTCGCGCGTCGCCCGCATTTTCGAGCAGCTCAACAATGCCTGGGACGTGCTGCGCACGATGACTCCAAGCGAATACACCGAATTCCGCGACGCGCTCGGCCAGTCCTCGGGCTTCCAGTCCTGGCAATACCGCGCCATCGAGTTCATGGCCGGCAACCGCAACCTGGCAATGCTCGGACCTCACAAGCACCGGCCTGACCTCAGCCAAAAACTGGAGGCAATCCTGGCCGAGCCGTCCCTCTACGACGAAGCGCTGCTGCTTCTGGCGCGCAACGGGTTTGACATCGGCGCCGACGCCAGACGCACGGGCTGGCGCGAGACGCGCAGCGAAAACGAAGAAGTCCTGGTCGCCTGGCAGACCGTCTACCGCGATCCGCAGCGCTACTGGATGTTTTATGAGCTTGCCGAGAAGCTCGTCGATTTCGAGGACTATTTCCGTCGCTGGCGCTTCAACCATGTCACGACGGTTGAGCGCATCATCGGCCTGAAGCGCGGCACCGGCGGCACCTCAGGCGCATCGTACCTGAAGAAGATGCTCGAGGTCGTGCTGTTTCCGGAACTGTGGACGGTCCGCACCCGGCTCTGACTTTTTTGCTTTGGCGCAATTACTGGGGGAAAACCGCCAGCACTTTTCTTGGAATTGCGCTGACGTCTCAGGTCACCGCCGTCTTGACTGCGAAACGTGCCTCCTGCCAGGCACCGGTGCGCAAAATGTCCTCCAGCACCTCGACTGCCTGCCAGACGTCCTTGTAGCCGACATAGAGCGGCGTGAAACCGAAGCGGATGGTCGAGGGCGCGCGGAAATCACCGATCACGCCGCGTTCGATCAAGGCGCGCATCACCTGGTAGCCATGCGGGTGGAGGAACGACACCTGGCTGCCGCGCGCATTGCCGTCGCGCGGACCTTCGAGTTCGAGGCCGTAGGCGCCGCATCTGGCTTCGACGAGCTGGATGAACAGGTCGGTGAGCGCGATGCTCTTCTTGCGCACCGCCGCCATGTCGACATCGTTCCAGATTTCGAGCGCCCCTTTCAGCGCCCGCATCGACAGCACCGGCTGCGTGCCGCACAGGAACCGGCGGATGCCGCTGCCGGCCGCATAACTTTGTTCAAAAGCGAAGGGCCGCGCATGGCCCCACCAGCCGCTCAGCGGCTGATGGACATCGTCGTGATGGCGCTTCGCGGCATAGATGAAGGCGGGCGCGCCTGGACCGCCATTGAGATATTTGTAGGTGCAGCCGATGGCGAAATCTGCGTTCGCGGCATCGAGTTCGACCGGCAATGCGCCGGCCGTATGGCAGAGATCCCAGACGATCAGCGCACCGACCTGATGGGCCTTGCACGTCAGGGCGGCCATGTCGCGCAATTGTCCGGTTTTGTAATTGACGTGGTTGACCAGGATGACGCCCACGCGCTCGTCGATCAGTTCCTCAATGGTGGGCGCATCGACGCCTTCGAGCCGCAGCACCGTGCCCGGCCGCGTCGAGGCCACGCCTTCGGCCATGTAGAGATCGGTCGGGAAACTGTCGCCCTCGGCAACGATGACCGAGCGGTTCGGCCGCATGCCAAGGGCTGTATGCAGCACCTTGTAGATGTTGATCGAGGTCGTGTCGCAGACCACCGTCTGGCCGGAAGCGGCGCCGATCAGCCGCCCGAGCTGGTCTCCGAGCGCGACCGGCATGTCGAACCAGCCGGCGGTGTTCCAGGCGCGGATGAGGTCCTGCGCCCATTCCTGCGTCGCCGCCTTTTGCAGCTCGTTGAAGACGGCGGGCGCCGCGGCACCCAGCGAGTTGCCGTCGAGGTAGATCACACCTTCCGGCAAAATGAAGCGGTCGCGCATGGCACGCAGCGGATCCGCCGCATCCATGGCTTCGATTGCCGCGAGACCGATCGTTGTACGCATGATTTGTGATATTCCCTGGTTATTCACGGATCGCTTCGCGCGCCGGCGCGGGTCCCCGGCTGCGCTTGAGGCTGGGCAAAGCAAGCATGGCGAGCACGAACAGGCCCGTGGCAAGCTTCAGGTCGGGGGGCGGCATGCCGGCGGCGAGGCAGAATGACACCAGCTGGTAATAGATGATCGCGCCGGCAAAGGGGGCCAGCAGCTGGCGCCAGACCGCCTGCTTGCCGACGACCGCCTCGCCGATCATCAGAGCGGCCAGGCCGTTGATGAGGATGCCCAATCCCATATTGACGTCGGCAAATCCCTGCGACTGCACCATCAGCGCGCCGCTCGAGGCCGAAAACGCGCTTGCCAGCCCGACACCGCCTATGGTCGCCGCCCAGACATTGATGCCCTGCGCCTCGGCCATGTCGGGATTGGCGCCGACGGCACGCACGGCGGTCCCCTTCTCGGTCCTGAAGAACATGTAGAGTGCTGCGAAGACTATGAGCGCGAGAAGGCCGGCGACGACGATCTTGCTGGCCGGAAAACCCGGCCGGGCGAACGGCACCCAGTCGAACACGGTGGGCGAGCCGAAAACCGAGAGGTTGGACTTGCCCATGATGCGAAGGTTGATGCTGTAGAGCATCGTCATCATCAGGATGCCCGCGAGCAGCGTGTGGATGCGGAAGCGCAGATGGATGAAGGCGGTGCAGCAGCCCGCCGCAAAACCCGTCACAAATGCGACGACGATGCAGGTCAGCGGCGATACGCCTGCGGCAAGAAGCACGCCGCAGACGCAGCCGCCCAGCGGAAAGGCGCCCTCGCTGGTCAGATCGGGAAAATTCAGCATGCGGAACGGGATCATGATGCCGAGCACGACAAAGGCCAGGATCAGGCTTTGCGCCAGGGTCACCGGCATGATCGCGACGAAGCTGGTCAGAACGTCCTGAATAAAGCCCATGGTGATCAGCTCGCCAGCAACATGCGGTCGGTCTTGATGGAAAAATGGCCAATCAGATCGATAACCGTGACCCTGGCCTTCTCCTCGCCGGTGACCTCGAGCAGGACCCGGCCCGCATCGAGCATGATCACCCGGCTGCCATAGTCGACGGCGTGCTGCATGTTGTGGGTCACCATCAGCGTGGTCAGCTTCAGCGCGTTGACGGCGCGCACTGTCGCCTGCATGACGATCTCGGCCGTGCGCGGGTCAAGTGCCGCTGTATGCTCGTCGAGCAGCAGCAGGTCCGGAGATCCGCCGACGGCCATGATCAGCGACAGGGACTGACGCTGCCCGCCCGAGAGCAGATCGACGCGGGTGTCGAGACGGTTTTCAAGGCCGAGGCCCAATATCGACAGGCGCTCCTTGTAGGACGCGAGCCGCGCGGCGTTCAGCCCTTGCCGCAGCGTGCGTTTTTGGCTGCGCAGATCGGCCAGCAGCATGTTTTCCGCCACGGTCATGCTTGCGGCGGTGCCGCGCATCGGATCCTGGAAGACGCGCGCCAATCTTGTGGCGCGCTTGTACACCGGCAGGGCTGTCACGTCGGCGCCGTTGATCAGGATCTTGCCGGTATCCAGAACAAGGGCTCCGGAAATGGCGTTGAGCATGCTGCTCTTGCCGGCCCCGTTGGAGCCGATGACGATGCCGAACTCGCCGGTGGCCAATGACAGGCTGAGGCCGTCCAGCGCGACCTTCTCGTCGGCCTGCCCCTTGTAGAATATTTTGCGCGCGGATCGGATATCGAGCATCATTCCTCCCTGGCGTGAAGGGCGACGGCGCCGACGCCATCGCCCCTTGCAGCTCGATATCAGTCGACGATGCAACCGCAATCGGCCATCGAGGCCGGTATCTCGATGCCGAACGCGGCCATCGCCTTGCGGGAAATCGTTGCCATGTGATCCTTGTACGCCGGGCGCGACGGCGCGATCGTCTTGGGATCCTTGCCCTTGAGGATCTCGGCGGCGATGTTGCCGGCATTGACTCCAACCTGCGTGTAATTGACCGCAAAGCTTGCCGGCACGGTGCCGTTGCGGACCGCGCTGTCATCGGAGTTGACGATCGGGATTCCGGCCTGGCGAGCGGCCGCGGAGACAGCAGCGATCGCCGGCTGGATCAGGTTGGAGGCTGGGCCGTAGATCACGTCGACCTTGCCGGCGAGCGAGGCGATGCGTTGCTGGATGTCATTGACGTTGTCGACGCCGACTTCCACGACCTCGAAGCCCGCCGCCGGCGCCGCCGCCTTGATCTTTTCGATCAGGGCAACGTCATTGGCCTCGCCCGGATTGTAAGGCACGCCGAACCGCTTGGCGTTCGGCAGCAGTTTCTTGGTGAAGGCCATCACCGCGGCGACATCCTGCAGATCGCTGGCGCCGGTCATGCCTTCATCGCCGGCGTCCCATGACGGCACCAGCTTGGCCGCCACCGGATCGGTGACCGCGGCGAAAACGATCGGAATGCTGGAGCCGGCAAGCGCCTTCTTGGCGATCTGGGAGACCGGCGTGGTGATGGTGTAGATCAGCTTGGGCTGCTCCGCCTGCAGCTTGGCAATCATCTGCGGCACCAGCGATGCATCGAAATTGGTATGGCTTTCGGTGTAGACGACGTCCTTGCCCTCGACAAAACCTTTGTCCGTCAATGCCTTCTTGAAGCCGGCTATGGCAGCGTTGAGCTGCGGATGCTCGCCGAAATTGGCGATGCCGATGCGTATCTGATCGGCCGCGGCGCTGCCGGCGCTGACCATCAATGCGCCTGCCAGGGCCAATCCCGACAGCCAAGCGGACTTCGACTTCATCATCATTTCCTCCCAGATTTGATCAGCGCCGCTCACAGGCGGCAACTGCGGGGATCATGGTCAGTCCCTCGCTGTGTGTCAAACATTATATATAATTCTTGCCATGCGCCACCATCATATATAATTTTCCAGGCCCGATGATAGACGGATCGCGATGCAGGATCAGAACAGCTCCACGAAGACCGAGGCGGCCTATCAGCTGCTGCGGCGAGATATCCTGACCACCCGCCTCATGCCGGGCGCGCCACTCAAGCTGAGTGCGCTGCGCGCCACATACGGCGTCGGCTGGACGCCGCTGCGTGAAGCCCTGTCCCGGCTTGAAGCCGAGCGCCTGGTCACCGCCATCAGCAATCGCGGTTTTGCCGTCGCTCCCGTGTCGCGCGCCGAGCTCGAGGACCTGGCGCGCGCAAGGATGGTTGTCGAAATGCCGCTGTTCCTGGAATCGATCGCGAACGGCGGCAGGGAATGGGAGGACGCGGTCGTCACCGCTCACTACCGGCTCTCCCGCTGCAAGACCGCGGTCGACGACCCTTCCGATGCGGCCGTCGACAAATGGGACGAGAGCCACGAGGCCTTCCATGCGGCGCTGTTGAGCGCGGCGACGTCCAACTGGCTGTTGCGCTTCCGCTCGACGATCGCCGATCAGCTACGGCGGCATCATCGGTTTCTCGGCCTGGCGCCGACATTGCGGGCGGCTGCCGGCCTCAAGGATGGCTATGGCGAGGCAATGGACGCTTTGCGCGAGGCGATCGCCATCGAGCATCACACCGCGATCATGGAAGCGGCGCTCGATCGCGATGTGGAGCGGGCCAAGGCGCTAATGACAGCGCATATCGGCTACAC
The DNA here is from genome assembly GCF_053714255.1 of Mesorhizobium sp. 43Arga. Taxonomy (NCBI): domain Bacteria; kingdom Pseudomonadati; phylum Pseudomonadota; class Alphaproteobacteria; order Hyphomicrobiales; family Phyllobacteriaceae; genus Mesorhizobium; species Mesorhizobium sp. 43Arga. The sequence goes on along the minus strand of NZ_JBSKBO010000003.1, from coordinate 172,514 downwards.
GCTGCATGTCTATGTGCACAGCGAAGACAGTGGTGCCAACACCTACACTGCGCGCGCCGGCAGCCTGAAAGCCGTTTCCGGATGAGGCTGCCGCGGTTGTCCCGATCCCAGCGGTCGAGCCTGCCCAAAGCCAGTGATCGTTGGCGTTTTGATTTCGTTTCGTTCCGCCGGAAATGGATCGACAAACCATACAAATCCGGCCCGTGAACGCCTCTCAAATGCCTGATGCCAAACCGCATTCAGGAGTAGGCCACAGGCCATTAACCAAAATGATTTCAATGCACGTAACGGCAGCGGAAGCGGTCGATCGCTGCCCGCTCCCAGGGGCAAAAAATTTCCGACGTCTTAACAAATTCATTAAACTTTAAACAGTTGCAGAACACAACTGGAACAGATAGTGTTTGTTCTGGGTTTGTTTTTCGATTCTGGTTCAACCCGTCGTTCAATGCCTTGGGGGGCCGCCATGCTGACACGCAAGCAACATGAACTGCTGATGTTCATTCATGAACGGCTCAAGGAAAGCGGTATTCCGCCATCCTTCGACGAGATGAAGGAAGCGCTCGATCTCGCCTCCAAGTCAGGCATCCATCGCCTGATCACGGCATTGGAGGAACGCGGCTTCATTCGCCGGCTGCCCAACCGGGCGCGGGCGCTGGAAGTGCTGCGGCTGCCGGATTCGATCGCACCCGGCCTCAACGCGGCAAAGAAGTTCTCGCCGAGCGTCATCCAGGGCAGTCTCGGCCAGGGCGGCCTTGGTCGCCAGATCAAGCCGGCGCCATCGCGCTTGCCGGCGGCCGGCAATGACGACGACGCGGTCTCTGCCGTGTCGATCCCGGTGATGGGCCGTATCGCCGCCGGTGTCCCGATCGATGCCATCCAGCACCAGACGCATTCGATCTCGGTGCCGCCGGACATGATCATGGGCGGCGAGCACTATGCGCTGGAGGTCAAGGGCGACTCGATGATCGAGGCCGGCATCTTTGATGGCGACACGGTGATCATCCGCAACGCCGACACGGCAAGCCCGGGCGAGATCGTCGTGGCGCTGGTCGACGAGGAGGAAGCAACCCTGAAACGGTTCCGCCGCAAGGGCGCCTCGATTGCCCTTGAAGCCGCCAACCCGGCTTACGAGACGCGGATTTTCGGGCCGGACAGGGTCAAGGTGCAAGGCAAGCTTGTCGGGCTGATCAGGCGCTACTGAGCAGGAACGGCCGGCTTTTCGGATTTTTGATAGGGCGGCAGCCCCCTCGCCTCACGCGAAAACTTTCGCTGCTCGTGCCAGGGCCGATACGGCCCGTCCACCGCGAAGCTGATGATTGGCGGACCGGTCGCCGATTGGCGGTCGAAGAAGACGGCGGCACTGCCCTTGCGGGCAAGTTGCCGCTTGGTAACGACAAGAACCAGCGGATTGTGGCAGGCATCATAGCCCGTCGCGTCATTGACGACGATCAAATCGGCGAAGCCGCAGGCTTTCCAGGTGTCCTCGCGGTCTTCGACATGCGCGATGATTGCACCGGATGGGTGCCGGGCAAGACAGACGCCATCCGTGCAGTAGAACGGTGCTCCCGGCGGCAGATTGACGGCATCGGCGATGTCGAATTGCCCGTCCGCCTTGTCGAACATCTCCGGCACGACGATGGTTTCGGACACCAGCGCGCGTTTCCAATTGTCGACGGTGAACTCGTTCGGGCGAGCCCGGCTGACCGCGAGTTCGCCGCCGCCGATCGGCAGTGCGACCAGCCGCGCATCTTCCGAGATAAGCACATCGGGCGTGCGCGTATCCGATACAGTCAGCAGGCCGGCAAGCGCGAATGGCAGTGCCGCGAGCCGCAGCCAGGTCGTCGCCATCGTCGCGATGACCAGGGCGATGGTCACCAGCAGGACGGATTGCTGCGAAATCAGCCCGACCGCATCGACCGGTGAGCGTTCCGATATCCACGCCGATATGGCTATCATCGCCGTCAGGCCCTTGCCCATCAGGTAGAGGGTCGGCGCATCCAATCCGAATGGCATCAGCAACGCGCTGGCAACGGCCAGGAACATCACGGCTGACACGATCGGCATGACGGCCAGATTGGCGAACAGGCTGAGCGGCGACACTCGCTGGAAATGCCAGATGGCAAACAGCGCCGTGGCGCAGCCGGCGATGATGGAGGTCATCGCCAACCCGCCCGTCGCCAGCAGGAATTTTCGCGTGAGAAAACCCGGCAGGGATCGCTTTGGCGGTGGCGGTCTCGCCTTTCCCGCATGATGATCCGCCCAGCCGGCATAGGCACCGATCAGCGCCGCGGTCGCGGCGAAGGACATCTGGAAGCTCGGGCCGACGACCTCATGCGGCGAAACCACAATGACGGCGATCGCCGAGATCGCCAGATTGCGCATGGTCAGCGCTGCGCGATCGAACAGCACGGCAATCAGCATCACCGCCAGCATGATGAAGCTGCGCTCGGCAGCGACGACGACGCCGGAAATGACGAGATAGGCGGCGATCGAGAAAAGGGCCGCGGCGGCCGCGTATTTCTTCACCGGCCGACGCGCGGAAAAATCCGGAAACAGCGCGAAGCCGCCGCGCAGCAGACCCATGATGGTGCCAGCGACCAGCGCCATATGCAGTCCCGAAATGGAGATGATGTGATAGATGCCAGTGCGCCGCATCGCCTCGTTGATTTCATCGGGAATGCCGGCGCGCACGCCGACGATCAGCGCCGCCGCGATCTCACCTTCAGCACCGCCGACCGTGGCCCTGATATGGTCGGCGATGGCTTCACGGGCATTTTCTATCCCTGAGAAAAGGCGGGCCGTGAGCGGCATCTCGTCGTTGGTGGCGGAGACAAGCTTTGGATTGCCGAGAAAGAAACCGCTGCCGCCAATGCCGGCAAAATAGCTGTCGAACGAGAAATCGTAGCTGTCGGGCCGCACCGGACCGGTTGGCGGCAACAGCTTGGTGTAGCCGGTGACCAAGGAACCGGCGGTCATGTCCGCCGGGATGTCTCGCGCCGAAAGCCGGACCCTTTCCGGCGCATAGCGCAGTTTCGGCCGCGCGGTCGACGTCACGTCGATGGTCAGCCGGATGCGGCCGGTCTCCATCCGGTCGAGCGAAACGACGCGGCCGGTCACTTGCGTCGAGATTTCCGAACCCAACATCTGGGTGCCCGCACGCCATGTCTCGACCTTGGCGGCAAGCAGGCCAAGCGCACACAACAATGCCGCCATGAAGCCCAGATGGGTTTTCGGCCAGGAGCGCGAAACAAGCGCACAGACCGCCATCAGCACGACGACCGCGACAGGCTTTGCAAAATCAGGCTCCGCCGCGAGCGAATAATAGCCGATCGCACCAGCGGCCAGACAAACCGGCACCAGCAGGAAGGCGACGCCCCGGTCAAGCTCGAGCTCCGCTGCGCTCGCCGCACCGTGGCGCAGGCGAGGCCAGGAAACCCTGCCGAGTTGCCGCCGGACACGCACAATCCGGCCTGAGGCAGGCGACGGAAGTATCGCCGGAATATCCGCATGCGGCGGCTGGCTCCCGGGCACCCGCACAAGAGGCGATGGCAGTGGGTTCGCCAGGGGGGCTGCAAACAGGGACCGCTCGCTGACGCCAACACTGGCGTCCTCGCCCTGTTCCCAGTCCCGGCCTCGTCCAGCCATCGGGTCTGCCCCTTGCACCCCTGTCGCCCTATGCTACATGAACGCCGGGCGCGCGAAAGTCCGCGCAGCCGCACACCCCGCTTCAGATGGTTTCCGAGAGTTTCATGTCCGACAAGGTCGTCACCCGTTTTGCCCCCTCGCCCACCGGTTACCTGCACATCGGCGGCGCGCGCACGGCGCTGTTCAACTGGCTCTATGCCAAGCACACCGACGGCACGATGCTGTTGCGCATCGAGGACACCGATCGCGAGCGTTCGACCGACGCCGCGACGGCCGCCATCCTCGACGGCCTCTCCTGGCTCGGTCTTGGCTGGGACGGCGACGCGGTCTCGCAATTCGAGCGCGCGCCGCGCCACCGCGAAGTCGCGGAGCAACTCGTGCGCCTGGGCAAGGCCTACTACAGCTACGAGACACCTGCCGAGCTTGAGGCAATGCGCGAGGCAGCACGGGCCAAGGGCCTGCCGCCGCGCTACAACGGCCAGTGGCGCGACCGCGCCCCCTCAGAGGCGCCTGCAGGCGCCAAGGGCGCCATCCGCATCAAGGCGCAGACCGAGGGCGAGACCATCGTCCACGACCGTGTCCAGGGCGAAGTGCGCTTCCCCAACAAGGATCTCGACGACTTCATCATCCTGCGTTCGGACGGCAACCCGACCTACATGCATGCCGTCGTCGTCGACGATCATGACATGGGTGTCACGCACATTATCCGCGGCGACGACCACCTCACCAATGCCGCCCGCCAGACCGTGATCTACAACGCCATGGGCTGGGACGTGCCGTCCATGTCGCACATCCCGCTGATCCATGGCGCCGATGGCGCCAAGCTGTCGAAGCGCCATGGCGCGCTCGGCGTCGAGGCCTATCGGGCCATGGGCTACCTGCCGGAGGCATTGCTCAACTACCTGGCGCGCCTGGGCTGGAGCCACGGCGATGACGAGATCATGTCGATCAGGGACATGATCTCCTGGTTCGACATCGGCGACGTCAACAAGGGCGCTGCCCGCTTCGACTTCGCCAAGCTGGAAGCGATCAACGGCGCGCATATGCGCCGCATGGCCGACACGCAGCTGCTCGACATCTTCATCGCCACTCTGCCCTATCTTGAGGGTGGCCCGGCGATGGCCGCACGCCTCAACGAACACAACAAGGCGCAGTTGCTGGCCGCCCTTCCGGGCCTGAAGGAGCGCGCCAAGACGCTGGTCGAGCTCGTCGACGGCGCGGCCTATCTGTTCGCCACGCGCCCGCTGCCGGTCGACGAGAAGGCGGCCCTCCTGCTCAATGATGACGCTCGCAAGATCCTGAGCGGCGCTCACGAGGCCTTGAACGCGCTTTCCGGCGACTGGACGGCCGCCGCGGCGGAAGCCGCGATCCGCGACTATGCGCTGGCCGGTGGCCACAAGCTTGGCGCCGTGGCCCAACCGTTGCGGGCCGCGCTGACCGGCAAAAGCACCTCGCCCGGCGTGTTCGACGTGCTTGCCGTGCTTGGGCGCGAGGAAAGCCTGGCGCGCATAGCGGATCAAATCGATTAGGAGCAAACTGGCCCAAGAAGATTGGCATTGAAAGGCGCGTTTCGCAGTGCAACATTAGGCCTTGGCCCAATCTGGCACGCACCTCCTATAATGCGGTGGCGAATACGCGCATTGCGGTGATTTCGACGTGTCGCTCTGCAGAATTTGCCTTTGCCGGCATGAGGAAACAACAAGGAGTTTGCAATGACCGAAGCTGCGAAAAAACTGGATGTGGGCGGGGCGAACCAAGAGGCTACCGCAACGCTTCAATTCGCCGGCAAGACCCATGAATTCAAGGTGCGAAGCGGCTCCGTCGGACCCGACGTTATCGACATCGCCTCGCTCTACAGCACGACCGGCGCCTTCACCTACGACCCAGGCTTTACTTCGACGGCAAGCTGCGAGTCCGAGATCACCTTCATCGACGGCGATGCCGGTATTCTTCTCCACCGCGGCTATCCGATCGACCAGCTGGCCGAACACGGCGACTTCCTCGAAGTCTGCTACCTCCTGCTCTATGGCGAACTGCCGACCAAAGCGCAGAAGGACGATTTCGATTACCGCGTAACGCGCCACACCATGGTGCACGAGCAGATGTCGCGCTTCTTCACCGGCTTCCGCCGCGACGCGCACCCGATGGCGGTGATGTGTGGCGTGGTCGGCGCGCTGTCGGCCTTCTATCACGACTCCACTGATATCTCGGACCCCTACCAGCGCATGGTCGCCTCGATGCGGCTGATCGCCAAGATGCCGACGATCGCGGCCATGGCCTACAAGTATCACATCGGCCAGCCCTTCATTTACCCGAAGAACGATCTCGGCTTCGCGGCAAACTTCCTGCATATGTGCTTTGCCGTGCCGTGCGAGGAGTACAAGATCAATCCGGTGCTGGCGCGCGCCATGGAGCGCATCTTCATCCTGCACGCCGATCACGAGCAGAATGCCTCGACCTCGACGGTTCGCCTCGCCGGCTCGTCGGGCGCCAACCCGTTCGCCTGCATCGCTGCCGGCATCGCTTGCCTGTGGGGCCCGGCCCATGGCGGCGCCAATGAAGCGGCGCTCAACATGCTGGGCGAGATCGGTCATGTCGATCACATCCCGGAGTTCATCGCCCGCGCCAAGGACAAGAACGACCCGTTCCGGCTGATGGGCTTTGGTCACCGCGTCTACAAGAACTATGATCCTCGCGCGAAAATCATGCAGAAGACGGCGCATGAGGTGCTGGGCGAACTCGGCATCAAGGACGATCCGCTGCTCGACATCGCCATGGAACTGGAAAAGATCGCGCTGACCGACCCCTATTTCATCGAGAAGAAGCTCTATCCGAATGTCGACTTCTATTCCGGCATCACGCTGAAAGCGTTGGGCTTCCCCACCACCATGTTCACCGTGCTGTTCGCGGTCGCCCGTACCGTCGGCTGGATCGCGCAGTGGAAGGAGATGATCGAGGATCCGCGCCAGAAGATCGGCCGGCCGCGCCAGCTCTACACCGGAGCGCCGGAGCGCGACTACGTGCCGATCGCCAAGCGGTAACACGAGGCAGTAGTGAATAGGCAGTAGGGATTGGGGATTTTCCTACTGCCTACTGCCTACTCACTCTCTTGATGCTCTCCATAACCACCTGTGCAGCGATCTCGCCCGACGGCTTGTCCGTCGCCATGCGCCGCGCGATCTCGGCAAAGCCGTCTTTCTGCCAGGCGCGCATGCCGCTGTCGGCGAACAATGCTTCCAGTTGTCGCGCCAGATTGTTCGGCTTGACGTACTCGTTGTAGAACTCGGGGATAAGTGCGCGATCCGAGATGAGATTGGGCAGCAGCGCCGACCAAACCGAAACAAGATATGGCGCGACGGCACGGGCGACCGGATCGAGCCTGTAGGACGACACCATCGGCACACCGGCCAAAGCCAGTTCCAGCGATACGGTTCCCGATGCGATCAGCGCGGCATCGGCCTTGCCGAAAGCCTGCCATTTGCGCCCGGGATCAACGATGATTTCGGGTTTTTCGTCCCAACGGTTGACCGAGGATTTGACGAGATCGGCGACATGCGGAACCGTCGGCAGCAGCAGCCGCAGCCGATGCCCACGCGTGCGCAGCATCGACACGGTCTCGCCGAACGGTTCGATCAGCCGCCGCACCTCGCCGCGCCGCGAGCCCGGCAGGACGAGCAATGTCTTGATCCGGTCCTGGGCAAGATCGCGCGGCAAGGCCTGCGCCTTCTGGGCGGCAAGCACGCCCGCATCATGCGTCAGGCGATGCCCGACATAGGTGCCGGGCGGGCCGCCCAGCCGTTCGAGCTCCTTCACCTCGAACGGCAGGATGCAGAGGATATGGTCGACATAGGGCTTCATCGCCACCGCCCTGCCCGGCCGCCAGGCCCAGACGCTCGGGCAGACATAGTGGATGATCGGTATCGACGGATTGGCGGTCCGCACCTTCCTGGCGACGCGCAAGGAAAAGTCCGGACTGTCGATGGTGACCAGGCAGTCCGGCCTTTCCTCGGCGATGGTTTTGGCCAGCTGGCCGATCCGCCTGACGAGGCGCGGCAGGTCGCGCAGGACGGCACTGAAACCCATCAGCGCGATCTCGCCGGCATCGAAGGGCGACACCAGGCCCAATTCCCCGAGGTGCCGGCCGCCGAGGCCGACGAGTTGCACCTCGCGGCCGGTTGCCTGGCGCAGCGAACGCACGATGTCGGCGCCAAGCAGATCACCCGATTCCTCGCCGGCGACGATCGCGATTTTCAACGCCCTGTCAGCCATGCGCAGGCTCCGCCGCGGCCAGGCCGACGATGAACAGGCCAAGTTCATTGGCGCGCGACAGGGTTGCGGGGCCTTCGAGGATCAGCGAGCGTCCCGCTTCGACCGCAATACCGGCGAGCCCGGCCGCATGTGCCGCTTCGACCGTCTGCGGTCCCATCGAAGGAAGGTCCGCACGCAGCTCCTGACCAGGCTTGGCGCATTTAACCAGGACACCGCGCGTCTTGCCGGCGATGCGGCCATGGCCTCGCAGTAGCCTCGTCCGGTCGAGCAATCCGGCCGTCCCCTCGATGCCCTCGAGCGCGATGGCCCGGCCGCCGACCGCAATCGCCGCCTGGCCGATATCCAGCGCCCCGATGGCCTTAGCCGCCGCAAAGCCCGCCTCGATGTCGCGCCAATCCGATTTCTGTGGCACCGCTTTGGTCAAGACCCCTTCGGCGGCGACGAGGTTAGGCACGATCTCGTGGGCACCCATGACCTTTATCCCTCGGGCCTCAAGACCGCGCGCCACCACCTTCAACAGGCCATCGTCGCCGCGCGCCAGCGCCCTGACGACAATTGGTATCACGGCCAGCAGGCCAAGGCTTGGGCGCAGATGCGTCAGCCTTGGCCGGCGCTTGATCTCGCCGGCAAGCACCAGATGGGTGATCCGGTGGCGTTTGAGCAGTGGAACAAGCGAGCCGATCGCCTCCAGGGCAAGGGTCTCATGCTCATACCGGCACAATTCCGGCAAACGGTCGGCTTCGCCTTCCATGAGGACGACGAAGGGCGGATGACCCTGCCCGGCCGAGCCGGCCGCGACTTCGACCGGAAGACTGCCGCCGCCGGCGATGATGCCGACCCTGGCATCTGGCGGGAGAACAAGACCGGCAGAAGCCGTCTCAGTCTTCATCGTCGGTATCGTCGCCATCGCTGCCTTTGAGCGATGGCACCGCATAGTGCCGCTTGCCGCGACTGCTGATGAAGTGGACGATCTTCATGGCGGTCGGCGAAGAGGCGAACTCGGCCTTGGCGAATTCGATGTTCTCGCCGACGGTGCGGGAGCGGTCGAAAATCGTCCTGTAGGCTTTGCGCAACAGATAGATTTCGGAACGCGGCAGGCCGGCGCGCTTGAGGCCGATGATGTTCAAACCGCGCAAGGTGGCGCGGTTGCCGACGGCAATGGCATAGGGAATGACGTCGCCAACGAAAGCCGAGCACCCGCCAAGAAAGGCGTTGTCGCCGACCCGCACGAATTGATGAACGGCACTGAGGCCGCCTATGTAGACATTGTCGCCAATCTCGCAGTGGCCGCCCAGCGTGGCGCCATTGGCGAAGGTGGCGTTCTTGCCGACAACGCAATCATGAGCGATGTGGGCGTAGGCAAGGAAATTGCCATTGTCGCCCACTGTCGTTTCGCCGCGGCTGTTGTCGGTGCCGACATGCATGGTGACGCCTTCGCGGATGGTGCAGTTGGCGCCGATGACCAGCGTTGTGCGGCCGCCCTTGTGTTTGGTGTTCTGCGGCGGTGCGCCCAATGTCGCCATCGGATAGACCTTGGTCGAGGCGCCGATGGTGGTCGCGCCCATGACGGAGACATGGCTGACCAGTTCGACACCGTCGCCGATCACGGCATCGGAGCTGATATGGCAGAATGGCCCTATGCGCACACCCTCGCCGATCTGGGCGCCCTCTTCCACGACGGAGGAAGGATGGATTGAAGTCTTGATTTTCATAAGCACTCGATCGTCAGTCGCCGGTGACCATCATGGCTGAAATCTCGGCCTCGGCCGCCTTGGTTCCATCGACCAGGGCTTCGCAGGCGAATTTGAGCAGGTTGCCGCGCTTCTTGATTTTCTTGACGTGAATCTTCAACTGGTCGCCGGGAACGACCGGCTTGCGGAATTTGGCGTTGTCGATGGTCAGGAAATAGACCAGCGACGGCTTCGACGCCCCAAGGCTGCGGATGCAGATGGCGCCGGCCGTCTGCGCCATGGCCTCGACGATAAGCACCCCCGGCATCACCGGCTGCTCCGGAAAATGCCCCTGAAAATGCGGCTCGTTGATGGTGACGTTCTTGATGCCGACGGCGGAATCGTCGCCGTCGATGTCGATGATGCGGTCGATCATCAGGAAGGGATAGCGGTGCGGCAGGAGCTTCATCAGCCCCATTATGTCGACCGCTTCCAGCGTCGTCGCCGCCACCATATCAGCCATTGTCCTTGCCCTGCTTGCGTGCCCTGGCCATCGTGCGCAACATGGCTATCTCCCGCATGGCTTCCGCCATCGGCTGTGCCGGATAACCGCCCCAGATCTCGCCGGCGGGAACATTGCTCATAAATCCACTTCTGGCGGCAAGCTTGGCTCCTGAGCCGATGGTCAGGTGATCCGCGAGCCCGACGCCGCCGCCCATCGTAACGTTGTCACCCACGACCACGGAACCGGAAATACCTGAAAGCCCGGCCACTATGCAATTGCGACCGATGCGGACGTTATGGGCGATCTGCACGAGATTGTCGATCTTGGTGCCTTGACCGATGATCGTATCGGACATGGCGCCGCGATCGACAGTGGAATTGGAGCCGATCTCGACATCGTCCTGGATGACGACCCGTCCAATCTGAGGAACGCGTTCCGGTCCCTTGGCACCGCCGACAAAGCCGAAGCCGTCCTGGCCGATCCTGGCGCCGCCATGGATGATGACCCGATTGCCGATCAGCGCATACTGGATGCTTGCGCCCGGACCGACATAACCGTCGCGGCCGATCTGGCAGGATTGTCCAATGACCGCGTTTGGCGCGATGACGGTGCCGCTGCCGATCGAGACGCCTGGCCCGATGACCACACCGGCCTCGATGATGGCACCGGCTTCGACATGCGCGGTCGAATCAATATGGGCATGCGGTGAAACACCGGTTTCACCAGTCATTGGGCCCGGCGTGGCGGCTGTCGGAAACAGCAGCCGGCCGACCAGCGCGAATGCCTGTTGCGGACGCGGATGGATCAACACAGCGACGCTGGACGGCGCCTTGTTGGCGAATTCCGCCGGGCACAGCACCGCGGCAGCGCGTAGCGACGGCATCAGCGCGGAATTACGCCTGCCGTCGACGAAGACGAGCGCATTGGCGCCGCCCTCGTGGGCCGGCGCCAGCGCCTCGATCGAAACGTCGGATTGGCCGGAATCGACAAGCACCGAGCCGGTCAGATTCGCGACTTCGGCCGCCGTATACCGGCGTGATGGCGCGAAGAACACCGGATCGGTCATTCCAGAAGCTATATCCAGCTAGGTCGGAACATTTCTCCCGGATCCAAAAAACCCGGGAGCATCGTTGGCCGCCGATCAGAAGCGGGTCGATATGCCGAAGTTAAATTCCTGCACGTCGTCGCTCGCTTCCTTTTTGACCGGGATCGCGTAGTCGATACGGATCGGGCCGAACGGCGAAGCCCACATCAAGCCGAGACCGACCGAAGCGCGCACCTTCATGCCAGTAGAATCTTGATTGACAAGGCCGGTTGCGAGCTTGCTGCCATAAAGCGTCGCCGCATCTGCAAACACCGCGCCGCGCAGGCCAAAGCTCTCGGGAATGACCGGCAGCGGAAACTGGGCCTCTGCCGAAGCGTTGAAATAGGTCGTGCCGCCCAGATGGTCGCCGCTGGTGTCGGAAGCAACCGGGCCGATGCCACCATAGGCAAAGCCGCGGATCATGCGATCGGTGCTCTGGAAGTGATCGAAGATGCGCAGGTCGCCATTGTTGCCGTAACCCTCGACATGCCCTGCGCCACCTGAAATGAGCCCGACAAGGTCAAGCTGCTCGGACAGCGTCTGATAGACGCTGCCGCGTCCGGTGATCTTCACGAACTTGGCATCGCCGCCAAGACCCGCGACCTCGACGGTCGTGTTGGCATAGATACCCTCATGCGGGTTCTTCATGTCGTCGATGGTGTTGTAGACCAGCCCCAGGCTGACCGACGACTTGATCCAGGGGCTTTCCGCGATGCCATCCAAGATGGCCTGGGAAATGTTGCAGTTGCCCTGCGGAAGCGCATCAGTGGGATTGCAGCTGTCGTCGACCTTATACTTCTCTTGAGAGATGTTATACGCCAGCTGTGTCGTAATGCTGTTGGTGATCGGCAGGCCGAAGCGCACCGTCGCACCGGTGGTGTCGCTGTCGTAGTTGCCGTTGTACTGCCTCGTCGACTTGTAGATGTCGAAGCCCGCTGCGATGCGTCGACCGAGGAAATACGGCTCGGTGAACGATACGGCGTAGTCGCGCGAATTCTTGCCGCCACCCGCCGACAGCTTGATGAACTGGCCGCGGCCGAGGAAGTTGCGCTCGGTGATCGACCCTTCGACGGACGGACCTGCCGAGTCGCCGCCGGTCGAATAGCCGGCGCCAACGGAGAATTCACCGGTCGACTTCTCGACCACGTCGACCACCAGCACGACCTGGTCGGGCTGCGAGCCGGGCACCGTCGAGATTTCGACTTTGTCAAAATAATTCAGGTCTTCCAGGCGCTTCTTCGCGCGCTGGATGAGCACCTGGTTGAACGCATCGCCTTCGCTGACGTCGAACTCACGGCGGATGACATAGTCACGCGTGCGGTCGTTGCCGCGGATCTCGATGCGCTCGATATAGGCCTTGGTGCCCTGGTCGACCGTATAGACCACCGAAATCGTATGGTTCTCGAAATTGCGGTCGCCGCGCGGCGTCACCTGCGCGAAGGCATAGCCTGAACCCGCCACCTTCTCGGTGAGCGCGATAATGGAGTCCTCGACATCCTTGGCGTTGTAGACGTCGCCCTTGCGGGTCTCGACCACCGATTCCAGCGACTTGGAGTCGACTTCCGGGATCGTGCTTTCGACGCTGATATCGCCGAAATTGTAGCGTTCGCCTTCCTGGACGGTGATGGTGACCGTGTATTTGTTCGTCGCGCTGTCGAGTTCGCCGACGGCCGACACGACCTGGAAATCGGCATAGCCGTGATTGTAGTAGAAGCGGCGCAGCAGCTCCTGGTCGGCCCGCAGCTTGTCCTCGTCATAGACGTCGTCGCGCAGGATAAACGACACCCAGGACGAACGCTTGGTGTTGATCACGTCCGACAGACGGCGGCTTGAATAGGCGCTGTTGCCGACGAAATTGATCGCCGCGATCTGCGTCCGGTCGCCTTCGGTGATGTGGAAGACCACGTTCACGCGGTTGTCGCCGAGTTCCATGACCTGCGTGGTCACGCCGGCATCATCGCGACCGATGCGCCTGTAGGCGGCCTTGACAGCCTCGACGTCGGAATCGAGCGTCGCCTGGGAGAACGTGCCGCGCGGCTTCAGCTGAACCGCTGCCTCGAGCGCATTGTCCTTGAGCTTCTTGTTGCCCTGGAACAGCACCTGGTTGACGACCTTATATTCGGCGACCTTGACCACCAGCGTCGAGCCGACCTGGTTGATCTGGACGTCCGAGAACAGGCCGGTGCCGAACAGCGCCTTGACGGCCGCGTCGACGTCCGAACTGGAGAAGGCCTTGCCCGGCTTGATGGTGATGTAATTGCGGATGGTTTCGGCGTCGACACGCTGGTTGCCGCTCACCTCCACCCTGCTGACGACAGCGGCTTCAGCCGCCGATGTGGCAACGAATTGTACTGCGAGCGCACCTGGCACGACCAGAGCGGCGGACAGTGCCGCCGCTGACGCGGCGCTCAGAAACTTGGATGCTGCCTTCATCGGGCTTAATAACCTTTTCTCGTAGTCCCCACGGCGAGAAAACCGGACGTGCGGTAATTTCCCCTACCGTATTAACCGGATTTTCCCTACACGCAAGGCTTCTGGTTAATTTGTATTTACTTAACCCTGGTGCGTGGCTTTCGCGTCACTCATATCCCCGTGCATGGTAAACGGCGTCTCAACATCGACCATGCCAAAGCCAAATTTCTTCATGATTTCAGCATCCAAACAGATCGTTCCAGAACACGAAACCCATGAAGCACAAGACCAGGAGCAGACCGGCCCGATAGGCCATTTCCATCATCCGTTCCGACACCGGCCGGCGAATGACGGCCTCCACCCCGTAGAACAACAGATGGCCGCCGTCGAGGGGGGGAATCGGCAAAAGGTTTAGAAAACCTATGCCGACGGAGAGCAGCGCGACGAGCTGCACCAGCCATTCGAAACCGAGTTTCGCCGCCTTGCCGGCCATGTCCGCGATCTTGACGGGACCGCCCAACTGACACTTGTCCTCGCGCCCGACGGCGAAACGCTGCAAGAACTGGCCGGTGCGCTCGATGACGTGGCCTGTTTCCTCGACTGCCGCCGCAACCGCCCCGACCGGCGTGTAGGTGATGAGACGAGGCTGACCGAGTTCCTTGTTGTTGACGACGCCGATCACGGCGACCTTGACCTTGTTGCCGAGCGCGTCTTGCTGCTCCATCAACTGCGGCGTCGCTGTCACCGTGACTTCCTTGCCGTCGCGCCGCATGACAAAGGTGATGGTATCGCCGGCGCGGCCCGAGACCAGCCGCTGCACATCGCCAAAGGTTTCGACCTTGCTGCCGTCGACACTGACGAAGCGATCGCCAGGCTGGATGCCGGCCTTTGCCGCCGGACTGTCTGCCGTGACTTCCGCCACCATGGGCTCTGCGACATAGCGCCCATAGGAGGCAAACAGCACGGAAAAGACGACGATCGTCAGCAGGAAATTGAACAGAGGCCCGGCCACCACGGTCGCCGCGCGCTTCCAGATGGCCTGTGTGTGGAAGGCGACCTTGCGCTCCTCGTCGGTCAGCGTCTCCAGCTCTTCCGACGTGGGCTGGCTGGAGGTGGCGTTCATGTCGCCGACAAATTTGACATAGCCGCCAAGCGGTATGGCGCAAAGCTTCCAGCGCGTGCCATGCCGGTCATTGAAGCCGATGAGTTCGGGGCCGAAGCCGATCGAGAAGGCCCTGACCCCGATGCCGCACCAGCGGCCGACGAGGTAGTGGCCCATCTCGTGGACGAACACCACCACGGTCAGCACGAACAGAAACGGCACGAGCGTGCCGAGAAACAAGCCTTCCGTGCTGAAAATCGCGTGAAGAATCCCGTTCAACTCATGTCCTCAAATTCTTCCGCTGTCGCCGTGACTGTGACATCAATCCAGGCGAATCCAAGGCACGCCCGCACCAGATCGTGAAACGACACCGTTCAAATCGGAAACAGCCCCTGTGCCGGATGATCGGCGCCCGCCGAAATCCAGCCAATGACGTATAGGGCAAGAGCCGCCGCGACAAGCCCGTCGACACGATCCATGACGCCGCCATGGCCTGGAATGAGCATGCCCGAATCCTTGCGGCCATGCCGCCGTTTGACCCAGGATTCGAACAGGTCTCCGGCCTGGGCCACAATCGAAAGCGCAAGCGCCACAAGGCCGAGCAAGGCCAGATTGCCGGCACCGGCGGCTGCTGCCAGCACGACCCCGGCGACAACGCCACCAGCAGCGCCGCCGAGCGCGCCGCTGCGCGTCTTGCCGGGCGAAATCGACGGCGCCAGTTTGGGACCGCCGATGGCGCGCCCGACGAAATAGGCAAAAATGTCGGTCGCCCAGACGACCGCGAACAGGAACAGGATGGCGACGAGGCCCGAATGGTCGCCATCACGCAGCAGGGCAAGCGACAGGCCGGACACGCTGGCATAGGCAAGACCACTTGCCTCCCACTGCCCGGCCTTGCGAACCACGGCGGCAATCGCCGTAACGGCAATCAGAATCACGACGAGCAGCAGCAGCCATGGCGCGGCAAGCCCGGCAATCAAGGCGCCGATGAACACGACGACCAGTGCTTCGGGCAGGAAGCCAAGCCCATTGGCCGCGGCTGGCCGCGACATGCGTGTCCACTCGTAGAAGATCATCGCCGACATGGCCGCGCACAGCAGCCGGAAAGGCAGGCCGCCAAGCCAGGTCAGGCCGAGGGCGATGACGGCAAGCACGACCGCTGAAATGACGCGGAGCTGAAGGTTGCTCATCCCGCGGCCGGTCGCGAAGCGACGTCTGGCTGGCCCAATCCGCCGAAACGGCGCTCGCGGCCGGCAAATTCGCGCAACGCCTCGGCAAGGTGTTCGCGGCTGAAGTCAGGCCAATAGCATGGCAGGAAGACGAGCTCGCTGTAGGCGGCCTGCCACAACAGGAAGTTGGACAGGCGAAGCTCGCCGCTGGTGCGTATGACCAGTTCCGGATCGGGAATGCCTTGCGTGTCGAGACCGCCGGCAAAGCTATCGGCGGTGATCGATTCGGCGTCGATTTCGCCGCGCGCCGCGGCCAAGGCAAGCTTGCGTGCCGTGCGGACGATCTCGTCGCGCCCGCCATAGTTGAAGGCGATTACCAGCGTCAGGGACTCGTTGCGGGCGGTCAGCGATTCGGCCTCTTCGAGCAACCCCCTGATATCCGCCTGCAGCCCTGCCCTGTCGCCGATGATCCTGACCCGCACGCCGCTCTGGTGCAGTTCGGCAAGATCTCGGCGGATGAACAGTTTCAACAGCCCCATCAGGTCACTGACCTCGGACTTCGGCCGCGACCAGTTCTCCGACGAGAAAGCGTAGACCGTCAGGAAGGAGATGCCGAGATCGGGCGCCGCGCGCACGGTCTTGCGCAACGCCTCGACGCCGGCGCGATGACCGGCAAGCCTCGGCATGCCGCGCGCCTTGGCCCAGCGTCCATTTCCATCCATGATGATCGCGACATGCGCGGGCGTTGTCATGATCTCGCTTTCGGGTCAGCCAGCGGCCAACCCTAAACCTGCATGATTTCAGCTTCCTTGTCGGAAAGCAGATGATCGATGGTGCTGATCGTTTCGTCGGTAAGCTTCTGGACCTGGTCCGAACGCTTGCGCTGATCGTCCTCGCTGATCACGCCATCCTTCTCGGCCTTCTTCAGGAAGTCCATGCCGTCGCGGCGCACATGGCGCGCGGCGACACGGGCGTTCTCGGCGTAGCCGTGCGAGATCTTGACCAGTTCCTTGCGGCGCTGTTCGTTGAGCTCCGGCAGCGGAATCCTCAGATTGGTCCCGTCGACGATCGGGTTGAAGCCCAGGTTGGATTCGCGGATGGCGCGGTCGACCGCGCCGACCATCGACTTGTCCCAGATCGACACCGAGATCATGCGCGGTTCCGGCACCGTGACGTTGGCAACCTGGTTGATCGGCATGGTGGTGCCATAGGCCTGCACCTGGATGGCGTCGAGCAGATTGCTGGAGGCGCGGCCGGTCCGCAGCGAAGCCAGGTCATGCTTGAACGCGGCGATTGCCCCATCCATGCGCCGCTTGAGATCGTCGTACTCACCACTCATCTTAGTCTCCTCGACCCGTCTGCCGCGGGTTCACTGCCTCGGGGCAAGGCCCCGTTCGAGCCTGATTTTCGAACAGCCGGTTTTCCCTTTTAGGGATCAGGCCCCGGATCAATCGTCCGCGACGACCGTGCAACGGCCGCCGCCCCTCAGAATATCGCCAAAACCACCTTTTTCGTGGATCGAATAGACGATTATCGGAATGTTGTTTTCGCGCGCAAGTGCAATCGCAGCCGTATCCATGATGGAAAGGCCACGATTTATGACTTCGGCGTGGCTGATGCGTTCGAACCGGGTCGCATTCGGATCCTTTTTCGGATCGGCCGAATAGACGCCATCGACTTGCGTGCCCTTGAACAGCGCATCGGCGCCGATTTCGGCCGCGCGCAGTGCCGCCGCCGAATCAGTGGTGAAGAACGGATTGCCGGTGCCGCCGGCAAAGATCACCACCTTGCCCTGGTTCATGTAGGCGGTAGCCTGGCGCTGTGAAAAGCTTTCGCACAGCTCCGGCATGGCGATCGCGGACAGCACCACGGCGTCGACGCCGATCTTGTTCAGCGAGGTGCGTAGCGCCAGCGAGTTGATGACCGTGGCAAGCATGCCCATGTGGTCGCCGGTGACGCGGTCTCCGCCCTTGGAGGCGACGGCCACGCCGCGAAAGATATTGCCGCCGCCGATGACGACGCCGACCTCGATACCCAGCGCGCGGGCCTCGGCGATGTCGGCGGCAATGCGATCCACGACCGAGACATCGATGCCGAAATGTTGTTCGCCCATCAACGCTTCGCCCGACGCTTTCAGCAAGACACGTCGGTAGAGGGGCTTCACCGTCATCTGGTCCTCGTCATTTTGTATGTGGTCACGCCTGGGCAGGCCGCCCTCGCGCAGGCGCCGCGCCCCGAACATTGGCGCGATGCCGAGTTCCGATACACGAAGGGCGCCGCGATGTCACGCGGCGCCCGACGGGCAAATGGGTGGCAACCTGCCGGATCGATCAGTCGGTCGACACGCTGGCTGGCTCGCCCTCGACAAGCACCGGCGATGCATAGCCGGACGGCTTGTCACCGGTTGCGGCACCGCCCGTGACGCGCGCCTGTATCTGCGGCCCGAAATAGGAATAGGGGAACGGCGCCGGCGTTCTGCTGACCGAATCCAGGCGATCGCGAAGCGTTGCCGGAATCTCGAAGTCCAGCGCGCCAAGATTGTCCTGTATCTGGGCAAGCGTGGTCGCACCAAGGATGACCGTGGCAATCCCCGGCTGCGTCGCCACCCAGTTGATCGCGACCTGTGGCATGCTGCGGCCGAGCTTGGATGCGACCTTTTCGAGTTCGGCCACGATGGCCCAGTTGCGTTCCGTGAACTTTTGGAATCCCGGATGCGTCGAATTGCGGAAGCCGTCGAGCCGGCCGGCATTTCCGGCCTGAGCCGGCCGATACTTGCCGCTCAGCAGCCCGCTGGCCAGCGGGCTCCAGACCATGATGCCGGCGCCATGGCGCGTGCCGAAAGGCACGAACTCGTTCTCGATCGAGCGCTCGGCCAGGGAGTATTCAAGCTGCAGGGCCGAAACCGGCTCATATCCGCGCAGTTCGGTGATCGCCTGTGCCCGCCCTGCATACCAGGCCGGCACATCGGACAGGCCGACATGGCGCACCTTTCCTATCCGCACCAGGTCATCGAGCGTGCGCATGACCTCTTCGGCCGGCGTCAGCCTGTCCCACACATGCATGAGATAGAGATCGATATAGTCGGTGCCCAGCCGCTTCAGTGAGGAATCGACGGCCCGCATGATGTTCTTGCGGCCGTTGCCGCCGGCATTCGGATTGCCCGCCTGCATGTTCATGGTGAACTTGCTGGCGATCACCGCGGTGTCGCGCAAGCCTCGGTCGGCGATGAATTCGCCAAGCCAGGCTTCGGCCGTGCCGCCGGTGTAGAGATCCGCCGTGTCGAAGAAATTGCCGCCCGCCTCGACATAGGCATCGAACATCGCGCGGGCTGTGTCCCTGTCGGCTCCCCAACCCCATTCCTTGCCGAAAGTCATCGTACCCAACGCCAGCCGGCTGACCCTGAGGCCGCTGTTGCCAAGCGTGTAATAGGTCATGGTCATGATCGTCTTCCAATGCTTGCTGGTGAATGCCGCTCCGTCACTGGCCCGCAGTGTCATTGCCCGGCGTTGCCTTGACCCAGGGGTTGCCGCGCTCATGCGTCATGTGGAACGCGAAGCCGTCGACCTTCCAGCCGGCGGCGGAGCGCGTCAGATGATGCTCATAAGTGCCCCAGACTTCCCAAAGCGGGTCGCCATTGCCCTCCATCCGGTTCCAGGCATAGCCGTTCGAACGGACCGTCGCCGTATCCGCCTCGAGAACGACCTGGTGATTTGTGCGCAGATGCAGGCTCGTCTTGCCGCCCTTGAGATTGCCGGCCCAGGCGCCGATCAGGTCGTCGGAGCCGATGTTGGCCGCCGGCTGCCCGGACAGGCTGCTGAAATCGGCGGTAACCCGATCCGCGAAGTAGCTGCGCGCCAGTTTCCAATTCTGCGCGTCGACGGCACGGTCGATGGCATCGGCAATCCGAATGACGGCGCGTTCGTCCGCGAGCGCATGCCAGCCGACTGGTTCGGCCCCGCCGGCATCGATCGGCGCCAGCGCCATGCCTGCCGCGAACGTTACGTGCTTCAACGCGTTCATGTCTCTTCTCCTTGATGCCATCAGCAAATCGCTGTTGCGGACAATGTGGGCCTCTGCCCTGACATCGATAAGATTGCACTGTTCGTAAAGACCATGCGATATTGTTCATGAATGGACCGGGATCTTCTCACACATCTGCCCGTCATCGTAGCCGTTGCCCGGCGCGGCCGCTTCGGGCTTGCCGCGGCCGAACTCGGCATGAGCCCATCAGCGGTCAGCCATGCCGTGCGCCTGGTCGAGGAGCGCATAGGCCAGCCATTGTTCGCTCGCACGACGCGCAGCGTTTCGTTGACAGAAGCCGGCAAGGCGCTGGTGGAGACCGCGGCCCCTGCCCTTCAGGATATCGGTGAACGGGTCGATCGAATCCGCAGCGTCAAGGGCAGGCCGTCCGGCCTGCTCAGGATCAACGCCTCCACCATCGCGATTCCATTGGCGGTGACGCCTGTCGTCGCGGCGATGGCCGAGCGCTATCCGGACGTTACGGTGGAGATTTTCGCCGATCAGGGACTGGTCGACATCGTCGGCGAAGGTTTTGACGCCGGCATCCGGCTGGGCGAGATGATCGCGCAGGACATGTTGGCCGTGCGGCTCACACCTCCGTTCAAAACCGTCATCGTCGCCTCCCCCGCCTATATCGGGCGCCGCGGCCGTCCGCGCAGCGTGGCCGATCTCGCCAACCACAATTGCATCGGCTACCGGCTTGTCCGCTCCGGTGCCCTCTATCGCTGGGATCTGACCGAAGACGGCAAGGATATCGCCATGGAGACCGGAGGCACGGCCATCGTCACGGATTCGCTGGCGGCGATTAACCTGGCGCTTGCCGGAGTGGGCCTCGCCTATATGTTCGAGCCGCTGGCGCGCGCCGATCTTGCAGCCGGCCGCCTGGTGCAGGTTCTGCCGCAATCGGCAATCGAGGAACCTGGCCTTTTCCTCTACTTCCCGCGCCGGGCGGCGATGGCGCCGAAACTGCGGGCCTTTATCGACACCGCACAAGAAATCGGCCGGACATCCCTGCGGACATCCGGCCGAAAAACGCTTTCGGACTAAAGCGGTAGGAAGTTTACTTCTTGACCGCCGCAGCGACTTCCGCCGCGAAATCGGTCTCTTCCTTTTCGATGCCTTCGCCGAGCGCGAAGCGCAGATAAGCGGTGATCTTGGCCGGCGCGCCGATTTCCTTCTCGGCATCCTTCAGCGCCTTCTCGACGGTGATGTCGGGATTGAGCACGAAGGCCTGCTTCAGGAGCACGACTTCCTCGTAGAATTTGCGCAGGCGGCCCTCGACCATCTTTTCGATGATCGCTTCCGGCTTGCCGGACTGGCGCGCCTGATCGGAGAAGATGGCCTTCTCGCGCTCGACGGCTGCCGGATCGATCTGCTCCGCCGTCAGCGCCATCGGGTTGGTTGCGGCGACATGCATGGCGACCTGACGGCCAAAGGCGTTGGCGGCATGTTCGTTGCCGGTGGTTTCGATCGCAACCAGCACGCCGAGCTTGCCAAGACCGTCGGCAACCGCGTTGTGGACATAGGTCGCAACCGCGCCATGCGGGACGGTCAGCTTGGCCGAGCGGCGGAAGCCCAGATTCTCGCCGATGGTGCCGACAGCATCCTTGATAGTGTCGGTGACCGACTTGTCCGAACCCGGATATTTCGCGGCAGCCACGGCTTCCGTCGTGCCATAGGCGAGAGCAACCTTGGCCACGTTGGCGACGATTTCCTGGAAAGCGGCGTTGCGAGCAACGAAGTCGGTCTCGGAATTGACCTCGACGACGGCAGCTTCGCGCACTCCGGCATCGACGCCGATCAGGCCTTCGGCCGCGGTGCGGCCGGCCTTCTTGTCCGCCTTGGAGATGCCCTTCTTGCGCAGCCAGTCGACGGCTTCTTCCATGTTGCCGTTGGTCTCGTTCAACGCCGCCTTGCAGTCCATCATGCCCGCGCCGGTCAAGTCGCGGAGTTCTTTGACCTGTGCAGCCGAAATGCTCATTGTCGCCTCTTTGTTTTAAATGCACCGACGCACCACCGGCACTCGATGATGCGTCCGTTTAGCGTGCCAAAATATTAGAAAGATGAAGGCCGGAACCGGCCCTCGCCGTTTTACGCCTGCGGGGCCTCGGTCGACGGAGCCGGATCGAGCGCCGGCTCGACCGGGGCTTCGACCGAAGCGCCGATATCGACGCCGAGCGCGCCCTGCTGACGGGCGATGCCGTCGATCGCAGCCTTGGCGATCAGGTCGCAATAGAGCTGGATGGCGCGGGCCGCGTCGTCATTGCCGGGGATCGGGAAGTCGATCTTGTCCGGATCGCAGTTCGAATCGATGATGGCGACCACCGGAATGCCGAGGCGCTTGGCCTCCAGGATGGCGATCGCTTCCTTGTTGGTGTCGATCACGAACATCAGGTCAGGCGTCGAGCCCATGTCCTTGATGCCGCCGAGCGCCTTGTCGAGCTTCTCGCGCTCGCGGTCGAGGTTCAGGCGTTCCTTCTTTGTCAGGCCCTGGGCCTCGCCGGCCAGCATCTCGTCGAGCTTGCGCAGGCGCTGGATCGAATTCGAGATCGTCTTCCAGTTGGTCAGCATGCCGCCGAGCCAACGCGAATTGACGTAGTACTGGGCCGAACGCTGCGCTGCGTCGGCGACGATGTCGGACGCCTGGCGCTTGGTGCCGACGAACAGCACGCGGCCGCCCTTGGCGACGGTGTCGGAAACCTGCTTCAGCGCCTGGTGCAGCAAAGGCACCGTCTGCGAGAGGTCGATGATGTGGATGTTGTTGCGGGCGCCATAGATATAGGGCGCCATCTTCGGGTTCCAACGGTGGGTCTGGTGGCCGAAGTGAATGCCAGCTTCCAAAAGCTGGCGCATGCTGAAATCAGGCAGAGCCATTCTCATTTTCCTTTCCGGTTAGCCTCCACGGACACAGGCATTTTTGGACAATGTCCTCGAACACCACCGGAGGTTTCAGCCGGATTTCTCCCGGGCAGACACCAAAGTCCGTGTGTGGAATGAGCGCGCATATAGAGGGGAAGCGCGACAAACGCAAGCGGGCCAGCGTTTTATGTGCCAGCGTTTTATGTGCAAGCGTGTTACCGCTCAGCGTGCGGCAATCAGCGCTCCGGTGCCGATCATGGCGCTGCCGGCAAACCGGTTCATCAGCCGCATGCCCTTCGGCGTCCTGAACCAGCCCGAAGCCCGGCCCGCAAGGGCTGCATAGACCCCCATGGTCAGGATATTGACGCTGATGACGGTGGCCACCACCAGCAGGCCATCGACAAAAGTCAGCGTGTCGAGGTTGAGGATCAGCGGCATGATCGAGGCGTGGAACAGGATCGCCTTGGGGTTGCCCAGCGCAATCGACGCGCCGAGGAAGAACGACCGGGACAATCTCGCCTCGCCCGTCCGCAGCTCATTTGATTGGGTGGCCGAGGCGCGCCACATCTTGATGCCGAGAAAGATCAGATAGGCGGCGCCAGCATATTTCAGCAGGAGAAATATCCATTCGAAGGTTTGCGCCAGCGCCACCAGGCCGAGCAGCGCCAGAGTGACCAGCACGGCATCGCCGGCGGCAACCCCGACACCGGCCATGAATGCGCGAAGGAAACCGCGCGACACTCCATTGGTGATGACCGTGAACATCGCTGGCCCCGGCGTGGCGGCGGCGAGTGTGACGGCGGCGCAATAAGCCAGAAATGCCGTTGGTGTCATCGCTTGGCCTTTCCATTGGGCACCCGCACGCGCCGGAAGATCGCGACGATCTCCTCGCGGCTGCATTCGATGGCGCCGAGCCGCACCGCGCGGTCGCGCTCGAAACCGGTTATGTCATAATGCGGAGCGGATGTCTTGGGCGGTCCCTCGTAGGAAGAACGCTTGACGCCCAGGGCGGCGGCGAAACGATGCAGCTCGTCTATGTCGTCGGCCATCAGGTGGCACCAGCGATGGCCGGCCCATTTCCAGATCGCCGCGTCGACATAGACTGCCATCAAGCCCGCCACGGCCAGCTCAATTGAGCAACCCTCCTATTTCGACGCCGGACAAGGCTTCGTCTGGTCGAAAAGTGACAGGTTGACCAGCTTGCCGGTCATCGAGAAGTCGCCATAGTCCATGGTGAGATCACGGGTGATGCCGTTCTCGTGCAGCTTGAAGCTGATCCGGTATTCCGGCACTTCCTCGCCGTTCTGGGCGTTGTCGTCGAAATAGGCGATGTCGACCGGCCAGTACTTGTCGGTGGCGAGCTTGGCCAGCGCGGGAGCCTCCGGATCGATCTTGTCGGCTTCGGTCTTCTTGCCGACGACAACAGTAGTCGTCATCACCTTGTTGGCGTCCTCCGAGCCGTCGAACAGGTTCGTCTGGTAGAAATTCTCGCCTTTCTCGGCCTTGCCGATCAACTCGACAAGATGCTGGGTCGGAAACTGGGTGGCAGCGAGTTCCAGGCTGTTCTTCTGGGGCTTGTCGATATCGACCTTGAGGCCCTTGGCGTCTTTCGTGGCGATGCCCTTGACCTCCTTGTCGAGGTTCTGGTCGACAAAGGATTTGGTCACGAAGGAAAAAGTCTTGCCTTCGGCATCTTCGAAAGTCGTCGTCTGCTGGTCCGTCAGCTTCGTGCCCTCGGCGGTAACGATCTGGGTGACGAAGCGAAATTTCACCGTATAACCTTCGCACGCCGAGCCATTGAATTCATAGACCATGCGGCCGGATATGCCTGTTATACCGGAGCGATCGTCCGCCTTCTTGAGGGTAAGGTCATACACGGCGCGATGAGCCTGCAGCGCCGGTACTGCGAAGGCGGGGACCATCGGGAACACCGCTGACAACAGAACGGCATGGAATGCAAGGCGCGCTGCGCGCATGAGGTACTCCGATCGTCGCGGCTGATGGCAGGCCGCAGGGAAAGATGGTCCAGCTTAAAAAAACTCGTGGCGGAAGCGAGGCAAAAATAGCAATTTCGGCCCCGCCAGCGCGGCGCCTTCCAGCAATAGGGAAAAGCAATGAGTGAAACAATCGAAAAGCGGCTAAGCGATCTCGGCGTGACGCTTCCTGTCGCGGCCGCACCTGCCGCCAACTACGTTCCCTACTGCAGGTCGGGCAATCTGCTGTTCACCGCCGG
The DNA here is from genome assembly GCF_053714255.1 of Mesorhizobium sp. 43Arga. Classification (NCBI taxonomy): domain Bacteria; kingdom Pseudomonadati; phylum Pseudomonadota; class Alphaproteobacteria; order Hyphomicrobiales; family Phyllobacteriaceae; genus Mesorhizobium; species Mesorhizobium sp. 43Arga. Next base: position 147,546 of record NZ_JBSKBO010000003.1, on the reverse strand, counting down.
GCAATTGCCGCTCAAGGACGGCAAGCTGCACGCGAGCGGCCTGCTCGGCCGCGACGTCGATACGGCAAGCGGCAAGGAGGCGGCGAAATACTGCGCGATCAACATTCTGGCGCAAGCCAAGGCTGCACTCGGCGACCTGGAGAAGATCAGCCGGCTGGTGAAGATCACTGTCTTCGTTGCCTCTGCCCCCGACTTTGTCGAGCAGCATCTGGTCGCCAACGGCGCTTCCGATTTCCTTGTCGCCGCCCTTGGCGAGCGCGGCAAGCACGCTCGCTCCGCCGTCGGCACCGCCTCCCTGCCGCTTAATGCCGCAGTAGAGATCGAAGCCATCTTCGAAGTCGAATGAACGAAGGCCTGACATGACCGACCTATCTTGGCTGATCGCTCGGCCCGTTGCCCATCGCGGCTTCCACGACATGAACAAGACGCGCTGGGAAAACACGCTTTCCGCCTTCACCGCCGCGGCCGAACGAGGCTACGCCATCGAATGCGACGTGCATCTGTCGTCGGACGGCGTTCCCCTCATCATCCATGACGACGATCTGAAAAGACTGACCGGACAGGACGGTTTCGTCTGGCAGCGCAGCGCGGCCGAACTGACCGCGCTTAGGGTTGGCGGCACATCCGACCGCGTGCCGACGCTGCAGGAAGCGCTCGACCTCGTTGACGGCCGCGTGCCCATGGTCGTCGAACTGAAAGGCATTCCCGGCCGCGATGAGGGACTGGTCGCCCGCGTCGGCAAGATGCTCAAGCGCTACAAGGGCAAGGCGGCGATCATGTCGTTCGATCACTGGCTGATCCGCGATTTCCCGAAAGATGCACCCGGCATTCCCGCTGGCCTGACCGCCTACGGCAAGGACCTCAAGCTGATCGAGGCGCATTTTTCCATGCTGGCGCATGAGCTATCCTTCACGTCCTACGCCGCCGGCGACTTGCCAAACCCGTTCGTCAGCTTCGTGCGTGAAAAGCTCAAAATGCCTGTCATCACCTGGACGGTGCATGATCAGCCCGCGATCGACCTGACGTTCAAATATGCCGATCAGATGACATTCGAAGGGTTCGAACCCGACCTGGTCAAAGTCGCTTGAGCGGAGTGTCTGAAACGTGATTTGTAGCGGCCCGGATGGAGCTTAAATAAGCCTCATGGATCAGGGCGACGATGGCGACGGGCAAACTGCAAATGCGGACTATTCGATCCGCATCGCCGCGGGCATCGGCGCGTTCACCTGCGACGAGTGGAACGGCTTTGCCGGCACCACGCGCGGCGATGCGGAAAATGGCTATAACCCGCTCGTTTCATTCGCTTTTTTAAGCGCCCTGGAAGATTCCGGCTGCGCCGTGCGGCGCACCGGCTGGCAGGGACATCATGTGAGGCTGGAGACCGCGCAAGGCAGGTTGCTGGGCGCTGTCCCCTGCTATCTCAAATCGCACAGCCAGGGCGAATATGTGTTCGACCACGGCTGGTCTGACGCCTTCGAGCGTGCCGGCGGCCGCTATTATCCGAAACTGCAATGCGCCGTGCCGTTCACGCCGGTCACCGGCCCTCGCCTGCTGGTCGGCAAAGGCGAGGATGCGGATGCAGTGAAGGCCGGGCTTGCCGCTGGCCTCAAAATGGTGACCGACAAGCTCGGCGTGTCCTCGGCACATGTCACCTTCGCACAGGAGAGCGATGTCGCGATGCTCGAGGCCGCCGGTTTCCTGCACCGCACCGACCAGCAGTTCCACTTCTTCAACGAAGGTTTTTCGACCTATGACGACTTCCTCGCCACGCTTGCCTCGCGCAAGCGCAAGGCGATGAAGAAGGAACGGCGCGAGGCGCTTGCCGATGGCATCACCATCGACCGGCTGACCGGCAAGGACCTGACCGAAAAGGCCTGGGATGATTTCTTCGCCTTCTACATGGACACCGGCAGCCGCAAATGGGGCCGCCCCTACCTGAACCGCCAGTTCTTCTCGCTGATCGGCGAGCGCATGGCGGACGATATCCTGCTGGTGATGGCCAGGCGCAACGGTCGCTACATTGCCGGCGCCATCAATTTCATCGGCTCGGACGCGCTCTACGGCCGCAATTGGGGCTGTATCGAGGATCATCCCTTCCTGCATTTCGAGGTCTGCTACCACCAGGCCATCGACTTCGCCATCGAGCGCAAGCTGAAGGTGGTCGAGGCGGGCGCGCAGGGAGAGCACAAGCTGGCGCGCGGCTACCGGCCGGTGACAATGCATTCGGCCCACTACATTTCGCATCCCGGCCTGCGCAATGCGGTGGCAGACTATCTCCAGCGCGAACGGCGCGAGGTGGAGCGGATGGGCGAATATCTCGAAGAACATACCCCGTTCCGCAAGGATCTCGAGGAGTAGCAGGCCTTCTGGCATGGCCGATCTCGCCTGATCGCCCGTCCCGTCGTCTTGCCGCTCCCGAAGAGCTTCGCTACACGGGACGCGAGGCAAAATCCGGAGTGTTCGCCATGGCTGAAACCGCCTATGAGACCGACAACATCTTCGCAAAGATCCTGCGTGGAGAAATTCCTTCGCACCGCGTCTACGAAGACGACGCCGTCGTCGCCTTCATGGACGTGATGCCGCAAGGACCCGGCCATACGCTGGTGGTGCCAAAAGCCCCGTCGCGCAATCTGCTCGACGCCAACCCGTCGACCTTCGGCCCGCTTTTCAACGTCGTCCAGAAGGTGGCACAGGCGGTCAAGAAGGCACTCAATGCCGACGGCGTCACCATCCTGCAGTTCAACGAGCCAGCCTCGGGGCAGACCGTCTATCACCTGCACGTCCATGTCATCCCGCGCTTCGACGGCATTCCGTTGAAGCCGCACACGGGCACGATGGAAAAACCCGAAGTGCTGGTTGAGAACGCCGCGAAAATACGCGCGGCGCTTGGGAGCTGACCTCACAACCGGCCAGCGGTTCGATCGCCCGGCTGAGCGCCATCTTGCATCAGCCGCCAGCGGATCGCTTTGCGGGCCCTGTTCGGGTTGAGGGCCGATCGGCCCCAGCCACCCTATTGCCCAAATGAAAAAAGCCCCGTTGCCGGGGCTCCTTTCGAGTGCGCGCCGATCAGCCCTTGCGGGGAAGTTGCGGGACCAGGCTGCGCTTGCCGCCATCCTTGCCCTTGGGCTCCGGCTTCTGCGCCACGACCTTCTTGGCGGCAGGCTTCTTGGCCACGGCCTTGGGCGGCTTCGGCGCGTCTTCCGGCTCTTCCTTCTTCGGCTTCACCGGCGCCTCGTCGGCCAGCGATTCGAGCTTCAGGCCGGTCTCGCCCGTTTCCTTCTTCTCGACGGTGACGCGCACCGTGCCGCCCTTCTTGAGCTTGCCGAACAGCACCTCGTCAGCCAGCGGCTTCTTGATGTGCTCCTGGATCACACGGCCGAGTGGCCGCGCGCCCATGCGCTCGTCATAGCCCTTGTCGGCCAGCCAGGCTATCGCATCCGGCGACAGGTCGAAGGTGACGCCACGCTCGGAGAGCTGGGCCTCGAGTTGCATGACGAACTTCTGCACCACCTGATGGATCACCGGCACCGGCAGCGAACCGAACGGGATGATCGCATCGAGACGGTTGCGGAATTCCGGCGTGAACAGCCGGTTGATCGCCTCGACATCGTCGCCTTCGCGCTTGGTCGACCCGAAACCGATCGCCGCGCGCTGCGCATCCGATGCGCCCGCATTGGTGGTCATGATCAGGATGACATTGCGGAAGTCGATCTGCTTGCCGTTGTGGTCGGTCAGTTTGCCGTGGTCCATGACCTGCAACAGGATGTTGAACAGGTCCGGATGCGCCTTCTCGACCTCGTCGAGCAGCAGCACGCAGTGCGGATGCTGGTCGACGCCGTCGGTGAGCAGGCCGCCCTGGTCAAAACCGACATACCCCGGAGGCGCGCCAATCAGCCGCGAAACCGTGTGGCGTTCCATATATTCGGACATGTCGAAGCGGATCAGCTCGACGCCGAGCGAGGCGGCGAGTTGCTTGGCCACTTCCGTCTTGCCGACGCCGGTCGGACCCGAGAACAGATACGAGCCGATCGGCTTTTCCGGTTCGCGCAGGCCGGCACGGGCCAGCTTGATCGCCGAGGTCAGCGCCGTGATAGCGGTGTCCTGGCCATATACGACACGCTTCAGCTCGATATCGAGGCCTTGCAACACCTTCTCGTCATCGGCCGAAACCGTCTTCGGCGGAATGCGCGCCATGGTGGCGATCGTCGCTTCGATCTCCTTGATGCCAATGGTCTTCTTGCGCTTGGCTTCCGGCACCAGCATCTGCGAGGCGCCGGTCTCGTCGATCACGTCGATCGCCTTGTCCGGCAGCTTGCGGTCGTTGATGTAGCGCGCCGACAGCTCAACCGAGGCCTTGATGGCTTCCGAGGTGTAGCGAACCTTGTGGAACTCCTCGAAATAGGGCTTCAGGCCCTTCATGATCTCGATGGCGTCCTCGATGGTCGGTTCGTTGACGTCGATCTTCTGGAAGCGCCGCACCAGAGCACGGTCCTTCTCGAAGAACTGGCGGAACTCCTTGTAGGTGGTCGAGCCGATGCAGCGGATCGCACCCGACGACAGAGCCGGCTTCAACAGGTTCGACGCGTCCATGGCGCCGCCCGAGGTGGCCCCTGCCCCGATCACCGTATGGATCTCGTCGATGAACAGCACCGCACCCGGATAGTCCTCGAGTTCCTTGACGACCTGCTTCAGCCGTTCCTCGAAATCGCCGCGGTAGCGCGTGCCCGCCAGCAGCGTGCCCATGTCGAGCGCGAAGATGGTGGCATTGTGCAGCACTTCGGGAACGTCGCCCTCGACGATGCGCTTGGCGAGACCTTCGGCGATCGCCGTCTTGCCGACGCCGGGATCGCCGACATAGAGCGGGTTGTTCTTGGAGCGGCGGCACAGCACCTGGATGGTGCGGTTGATTTCCGACTCGCGGCCGATCAGCGGATCGATCTTGCCGGCCTTGGCCTTGTTGTTGAGGTTGACGCAATAAGCCGTCAGCGCGTCCTGCTGCTGCTTCTTCTTGCCGCCTTCCTCTTGCGGCTCGGCGCCGTTCTGGCCGCCCTGCTCGTCATCGGCGCCGCGCGGCGAGCGCGTTTCCGATGCGCCGGGGCGCTTGGCGATGCCGTGCGAGATGTAGTTGACCGCGTCGTAACGGGTCATCTGCTGTTCCTGCAGGAAATAGGCGGCATGGCTCTCGCGCTCGGCGAAGATGGCGACGAGCACATTGGCGCCAGACACCTCCTCGCGGCCCGACGACTGGACATGGATCACCGCGCGCTGGATGACGCGCTGGAAGCCGGCGGTCGGCTTGGAATCCTCGTCGTAGCCGGTGACCAGATTGTCGAGCTCGGTGTCGATATAGGTGAGAACAGTGTGCTTCAGCTCGTCGAGATCGACGTTGCAGGCGCGCATGACGGCGGCCGCCTCGGTGTCGTCGATCAGCGCGAGCAGCAGATGTTCAAGGGTTGCGTATTCATGGTGCCGCTCATTGGCGAGCGTCAGCGCCTGGTGAAGCGCCTTTTCCAGGCCTTGGGAGAAAGCCGGCATGTTACCTCACTTCTTCTCCATCACGCATTGCAGCGGATGCTGATTCTGTCGGGCGAAATCCATGACCTGAGACACTTTGGTCTCGGCCACCTCGAATGTATAGATCCCGCACTCGCCCACTCCATGATTGTGAACATGAAGCATGATGCGTGTGGCGGCTTCGCGGTCCTTCTGGAAAAAACGCTCCAGCACATGAACCACGAACTCCATGGGAGTGTAGTCGTCGTTGAGGATGAGGACCCGGTAAAGGCTGGGCTTCTTGGTCTTGGTTTTGGTGCGCGTGATGACGGCCGTCCCGCGGCCGGCCTCATTGCCGTCGCCGCCGCCGTTTTGCATCCGCGCCACTTGTCTCGTGGCAGTCAAACCGATCGTCACGTAATCCTGCCTTTTTCGAATCCCCATGCGAGTTCGACATGTAGGTGTTCGATGGACGATTTTAAGCCCTTCTGGTTAGCTGACAATATGGCTAGGTGACCAAACTTGGCGGATTTTCGCAATCGTGAAGCGCTACGCCGCCGCAAACCGGAAATTAGCATGAAAAAACCCGGCCGCGTTTCCGCGACCGGGTTTTGTCCTGGGCCCAAAGGGCCGGATCTGAAACTGTCGGGGCGAAAATTACTTCGCCTTGGCAACGATCGATTCGAACGGCTTGTACGCTTCCTTGGCGAGTTCGGCATAGAGATCGCCAATTTTGGTGGCCTCGGCGACGAACGCCTCGTAGGACTGTTTGGCGTAGTCCGACTGGATCTCGATCGCCTTGTCCAACGACTTGGCCGCAAACAGCTTCTCGACGACGGCGCTGCCGGCCTCAAAGCTCTTCTTGGTGTATTCACCGGCCTCGGTGGCGATCGCCTGGGCGCCCTTGGAGAGCGAAGCGAAGCTCTTCAAACCGGTGTCCGCGAATTCCTTGCCGTATTTGCTGAAGTCCTCATAGGTCTGGGTCATTTCACGATTCCCTTGACGGTTGAGGCGTCCTTCTTCGGGGCGCCGTTGTGCAATGCACCTCAATATATTGTGCGCCGCACAAAAGTCAATATTTCGCGGGCGTGCGGGGTCCGCCTGCGCCGGCAATGGCTAAAAATCAAATAAAGTGCGTTTCAAGCCCGAAGAAAATGGTGAACGCGGCGGTTACCATAAACGGATTGGTAACGCTGCCCCGTTAGCTTGGCTGAAAGTGAGGCAGGACCCTTTGCCGCCTCCAACGCAACGAAGAATTCAAGGGAAATATCAGTGCGTAAGGCGTTGTTGGGCATCGTTTCCAAATCCACCTCCCCCCTCAAAGCGATCATGGTCCTCGCCCTGGCGATGACGTTCGTTTGCGCCGACGTCGCCTCCTCGCTGGCAGCGCGGCCTGCCGCCATCGTCGTGGACGCCAAGACGGGCAAGGTGCTGTACTCCGCGGATGCCAATGGCAGGCGCTACCCGGCGTCGCTGACCAAGATGATGACGCTTTATCTGACCTTCGAAGCGATGGCGAAGGGCAAGATCAGCCGCAACACGCCCGTCGTGTTTTCCGCCAAGGCCTCCGCCGAGGCGCCGACGAAACTCGGCGTGAAGCCGGGCGGTTCGGTCTCGGTCGAAACCGCGATCCTGTCGATCGTCACCAAGTCGGCGAACGACTCCGCCACCGCGCTGGGTGAGATGCTTGGCGGCGATGAAACCACCTTTGCCCGCATGATGACCGCCAAGGCGCGGGCTCTCGGCATGAACGGCACCGTCTTCCGCAACGCCAACGGCCTGCCCGACCCCGGCCAGTTCACCACCGCGCGGGACATGGCAACGCTCGGCATCGCGCTCAGGGAGCATTTCCCCCAATACTACGGCTATTTCTCGCAGCGCTCCTTTCTCTACGGCCGCCAGCGCATCAACGGTCACAACCGCCTGCTCGGCCGCATCAAGGGCGTCGACGGCATCAAGACCGGCTACACCCGCGCCTCCGGCTTCAACCTTGTCTCGTCGGTCAACGATGGCAACCGCCGGCTCGTCGCTGTTGTTATGGGCGGCACGTCGGGCGGCAGCCGCGACAACCAGATGGCCTCCCTGATCAACACCTACATGCCGAGGGCCTCGACCCGCGGTAGCGGCGACCTCGTCGCCAAGGCCGACAGCAGCAACCCGGTCAAGGCCCTTGCCAAGGTTCTGCTGCCCAAGCACGACGCGCCGACCCCGGACGACAAGCCGGTCGCGGTGGCCAGCGCCGATGACGCCGTTGCCGACGACGCGACGGCTGCCGATGACGCGACGGCTGCCGAGGATGACAATGCCGACAGCAATGACCAGGGCGAAGCGCCCACGCTGGTTGCCCCGGCAAAGAAGGTGAAGACGGTCATCGTCTCCGCCCCCAAGGTCGCCGCCGCACAGGTCGTGGCCGCCTATGCCGAGCCGGCGCCGGCTGCCGCGCCGACGCCAACCGTCGATCCCGTCAACACCGCGTCGGTGCCGTCGGGCTGGGCCATCCAGGTCGCTTCCTCGCAGAAGCAGTCGGAAGCCCAGGCCGTCCTCGACAAGACCAGCAAGCAGGCGCCGAAGGTGCTGGCGGATGCTTCCGGCTTCACCGTTGCCTTCGACAAGGACGGCGTCACCTATTACCGCGCCCGTTTCGGCGGCTTTGGTTCGAAGGACGCCGCCTGGAAGGCCTGCACCGCTTTGAAGAAGAAGAAAATCGAGTGCTACGCCGTCCAGCAGTAGGGCGGCGTGGAAGCATCTCCCGGAAAATTTCTGCGTCGAAGGAGACTAGTTGTGATTGGAGAGCAAGACGTCCTTGGCTTCGTTGATTCGCGCCGCCAGGAAAGACGTGCCGCCGACATCGGGGTGCAGGCGCTGCATCAGGCGGCGGTGCGCCTTGCGGACATCCGCCGCGGCGGCCCCCGCTTCAAGACCAAGGACCTTGTAGGCCTCCTCCTTAGTCATGGCGCCCGGACCTGGCGTAACACCCAGCCCTTCGCCACCGTTCGTCTCAGTGTTTTTGCGCCAGACGGGAAATCTGCCGTCAAGATACGTCTCTAGCAACTGGCGGCTCTCCGCGTCGCCGGAGAGTTCGCGGTAAAGATGCTGCAGCTCGGCAAGGCCCATCGCGCCAAGCATCTTGCCGTCATGGCGGCCGGCCAAAACCAGTCCTTCGAGGCCGCCCGTATCGTGATCCAGCTCCATTTCGAGCGCTGCCGTCCGCACCGTTGAGCGTTTTCCCGGCGCCGGCCTGACATCGGGCCGGTGCATTCGCGTGGCGGCATACCAGCCGATCGCCACGAACAGCATGACGCCGCCGATTCCGCTTCGACCGACCAGAAGCACGGCGGCGCCCACCAGCGCCAGCAGGATCGGTCCCAGTGTTCTCATGCCGGTTGCCAGCCGGGCCGGATCGGCCCGCAGGAAGGCCGAGGCAACGCCCAGGAGCACCAGCAGCAATGCGACCAGACCGATAATTGCGCCTAACATTTGCCACCGCCCCGCAGATGCCCTGTCCGCCCGGACAGCCGCGTAATGTCATCCGACACTTTTTCTGCGCCGGAATGATGGCCTTCACCCGGACAGGAAAAGGATCGCCATAAGGGATGGCTCTCCAACCCCGCCGTCCTTGTAGGCTTCGACAGCTTTTCATCGCGCATGAATTTCAAGATGTGGCGTTGTCGCGCCGCTTGCAAGTCCAGCAGGAAGCAAGATGGAGGGCCAGAAAAGCCAGCGCCAAAACCGGCAAGGCTTGCGCGCGAAGGCCTACAGCAAGCCGAGATCGGCAAGCTCGCGCCTGAGTTTCGGCGGCATCTCCACCAGGCCGGCCTTGCCCTTGCCGAGATCGCCCGGAGCATCCGAAGGCTTCAAGTAGCGCCAGCCCTGGAAAGCCCGGCGCGGCTGCCAGTCGGTACGCACGACATGCGGATCGAGCATCAGATGGCAGCGCCCGATGCCCTCGTTATCGGTGAAGGGGCGGATCTCGGTGATCAGCTGCCGGCATTGCACATTGCCCTTGATCACCCAGTAGAGCGAACCACCATCGGTGATCTCGGTGCCGCGCGTCGGCACCATGCGGGTGGTGTGCCAGTGTTCGGCCGGTTCGCCGGCCCGGCGCCGTTCATCGAGACGGAACTCGATCCATTCCTCGAGATCCTCGACGCTGTCGCAGCCGACGCACAGTTTTAGCAGATTGAGAGCCATTCGCTAAGGTTAGTCCGGAGCGCCGGGACGTCAACGGCCTGACGGACTTCTCCACAGTGCCAAGCCTTGCTCAGCACTCCACGACGTTGACGGCGAGCCCGCCAAGGCTGGTTTCCTTGTACTTCTCGTTCATGTCGAGGCCGGTCTGGCGCATGGTCTCGATCGCCGCGTCGAGTGGCACGAAATGGACGCCGTCGCCCTTGATCGCCAGGGACGCGGCGGTCACCGCCTTGACGGCGCCCAGTGCGTTGCGCTCGATGCACGGCACCTGGACCAGCCCGCCGACCGGATCGCAAGTCATGCCGAGATGGTGTTCGAGCGCGATTTCGGCGGCATTCTCAACCTGCTCGGGCGTGCCGCCCATGACGGCGCACAGGCCGGCCGCGGCCATCGCCGAGGCAGATCCGACCTCGCCCTGGCAGCCGACCTCGGCGCCCGAGATCGACGCATTGGTCTTGATGATGCCGCCGACGGCCGCCGCCGTCAGCAGGAAGTCACGTATGCTCGGCTGGTCGGCCTCGGGATGGAAATGCAGCCAATAGCGCAGCACCGCCGGCAGCGTGCCGGCCGCCCCGTTGGTCGGCGCGGTGACGACGCGGCCGCCGGCAGCATTCTCCTCGTTGACCGCCATGGCGTAGATCGACAGCCAGTCATTGGCGAGCAAGGGATTCGGCCGGTTCTGCTGCCACTGTTCCTGCAGCTTGTCGTGCAATTGCCGGGCCCGGCGCCGCACCTTCAACCCGCCCGGCATGATGCCGTCCTGCGACAGGCCACGGTCGATGCAGCCCTTCATCGCGCCCCAGATGGCGTCGAGGCCGGCGTCGAGGTCCTCGCGCGACATCTGCGATTCCTCGTTGACGCGCTTCATCTCGGCGATGGATAGCCCGCTCTTGGCCGCCATCTTCAGCATCTCGACGGCGTTTTTGAAGGGATACGGCACTTTCTTGCCTTCAGTCGTCACCGACCCCTTGGCCTTCATCCGCTGCAGCTCTTCTTCCGACACCACGAAGCCACCGCCGATCGAATAGTAGATGCGCTTGAGCAGCAGGCGGCCGCTGGCGTCATAGGCATAGAACGCCATGCCGTTGGCGTGGCCGGTAAGCGGTGTCTTGCGGTCGAGCACGAGATCGGTGGCCGGGTCGAAATTGTAAGATGGGTGGCCGGGCGGCGAAATCAGCTTGTCGGCGGTGATGCGGCCAATGATGTCGTCGGCCTGGTCCGGATCGACCGTTTGCGGGGTCTGGCCGGCAAGGCCGAGGATGACGGCGCGGTCGCTGCCATGGCCGATACCGGTATAGGCGAGCGAGCCATGCAGGCTGGCGCCGATGCGGGCGACCTTGGCGCCGGCAGGCCGCGGCCAGTCGTCACCCGCGACCTCGTCGAGAAACCGCCGCGCGGCCGTCATCGGGCCCATCGTGTGCGAGCTCGAGGGGCCGATGCCGATCTTGAACAGGTCGAAAACCGAAAGGAACACGCTGTCTCCTGAGTCACGCCGAGCACTACATATAGGAATTCCCCGGATGTTTCCGCTCTTTTGGCGATCGCGGCGCAGCACCTGCCGACCTTGTTTGCTCCGGCAGCGACATTGTTCTCGATCGCGGGAGCCGGCATCGAAGCGACCGCGCTGGATGTGCTAAATTCAGCCCATGGGCGATTCCTTCTATCTCTCGATGGCTGATCTCGGGGCGCTGGCCTTCTTCCTGATCGCGTGGCTGCTGCATACGCTCGCCTCGGACGGCAAGCTGGTCAGCCGCATGTCGCTGACGACGGCGATGAATGCGCAGCGCGAAACCTGGATGCGCACCATGGCCGAGCGCGAAATCCGCATCGTCGACACCGCCATCATGAGCGGCCTGCAGCAGGGAACCGCCTTCTTCGCCTCGAGCTCGCTGATCGCTCTCGGCGGTTGTTTTGCCTTGCTCGGCGCGTCCGATCGGGTGCTGGAAGTGCTGAGCAACCTGCCGCTCGGCGGCGCGCCGTCGCGCCCGGCCTTTCAGATCAAAGTGCTGGGGCTGGTGCTGATCCTCGCCTTCTCCTTCTTCAAATTCGGCTGGGCCTACCGGCTGTTCAACTATTGCTCGATCCTGATCGGCGCGGTGCCGATCCCACATGGCGAAGCCTCGCGCAATCCGGTCACGCAAACCGCGGTATGGCGCGCGGCGCAGATGAACATGCTGGCCGGCAAGCATTTCAACTCGGGCCTGCGCGGCGTGTTCTTCTCGATCGGCTATCTCGGCTGGTTCGTCGATCCGGTGGTGTTCGTGCTGTCGACGCTTCTGCTGCTGGCCGTGCTGGTGCGGCGCCAGTTTTTCTCGGCGGCGCGGCGCGCCGTCATCGGTCAGCCGCCCGGTGCTGGAAACGGCTGATCGATGCGGCCGGAAAGCCAATAGGCAAAAAGCCCGATCCATTCGCGCAGCGCTATGGTGGTGTTTTGCACGGAATCGATCGCATTGTCGCGAAACAAGCCGACACCTTCCTTGCCGGAGGTGTGATAGTCGACCGGCCATGGAACGGTTGGAAAACCAGCCTTGTCGAACAGCGCCTTGGCCCGTGGCATGTGGAAGGCGGAGGTCACCAGCAGCCAGGTCTCGCCCGGCTTCGGTTCGACAAGTTTGCGGCTGAAGACGGCATTTTCGTACGTGTTGCGGGACTTGTCTTCCAGGACAAGACGATCGGCCGATACTCCCAGCGGAACGAGCAGGCGGGATGCTGTGTCGGCGTCCCCCTCGGCGTCGATGAAAAACGCGCCGTGTCCGCCTGATACAACCACCTTGGCCTGTGGGAAGCGCCGGGCGAGGATTGCGGTCTCGACCATGCGGTCGCCGCTGCTGCTCAATTCATAACCGCCACGCGCGAGGTTGATGGCGCCCTCGAACCCGCCACCGAGCACGACGATGCCGTCGACCTTCTGCGGCAGCGGCGGGCGTGGGGGAAAGCGCTCCTCGAGCGGGTTGAGCATCATCGCGCCAAGCGACGTCCAGGTCGAGAGCGCCAGAATCAGAAACGCCAGCACGCTGCCGGTGACGGCCAGCCGCCGCCGGCCGATCATTGCGGCGATCAGCCCCGCCAAAAGCAGGAAGATCGTCAGGTTGAGTGGCTGGATGAAGAACCAGAAGACCTTGGAAAGAAGGAAGAACATCGCTCACCCCTTCAGAGGATCGATATCCTTACCACCACTTCTCAGGCTGAAATGTGCCGGCCGCCTGCTCGATGACGGCGGCGGTCTGGAACAGCGTCTCTTCCTCGAACGGCCGGCCGATCAGCTGCAGGCCAAGCGGCAGCCCCTTGGGATCAAGGCCGGCGGGCACCGCGATGCCCGGCAGGCCGGCCATGTTCACGGTGACCGTGAAAATGTCGTTAAGGTACATTTTCACCGGATCGGCGGCCATGTCCTCATCCGCGATGCCGAAGGCGGCGGACGGCGTCGCCGGGGTCAGGATGACATCGACGCCGGCGGCGAAGACATTTTCGAAGTCGCGCTTGATCAAATTGCGTACCTTCTGCGCCTGCAGATAGTAGGCGTCGTAGTAGCCGGCTGACAGCACATAGGTGCCGATCATGATGCGACGCTTGACCTCGCGGCCGAAACCGGCGGCGCGGGTCTTTTCATACATCTCGACAATGTCCTTGCCCGGCACGCGCAGGCCGTAGCGGACGCCGTCATAGCGCGCCAGGTTGGACGAAGCCTCGGCGGGCGCCACGATGTAGTAGGCCGGCAGTGCGTATTTCGTATGCGGCAGCGAAATGTCGACGATCTCGGCGCCGGCATCCCTCAGCCAGGCAATGCCCTTCTGCCACAGCGCCTCGATCTCTTCGGGCATGCCGTCGACGCGGTATTCCTTGGGAATGCCGACCTTCATGCCCTTGATCGGCTTGCCGATCGCCGCCTCATAGTCCGGCACCGGCCGGTCGACGGAGGTGGTGTCCTTCGGGTCGACCGAGGCCATCGACTTGAGCAGGATCGCGGCGTCGCGAACATCGCGCGCGATCGGGCCGGCCTGGTCGAGCGACGAGGCAAAGGCGACGATGCCCCAGCGCGAGCAGCGGCCATAGGTCGGCTTGATGCCGACCGTGCCTGTGAAGGCGGCCGGCTGGCGGATCGAGCCGCCCGTATCGGTCGCCGTCGCGCCGGCGCACAGGAACGCCGAGACGGCGGTCGCCGAACCGCCGGAAGAACCGCCCGGCACCAGCTGCGCATTGTCCAGGCTGCGCTGGGTTTTCGTGCCGCCGGCCGAGACAAAACCGCCGTCGCCCTGATGCGTCGTCGGCATCACCACTGTGTCGAGCCGCGAGCGCCGCCACGGGTTGATGACCGGACCGTAATAGGAGGTCTCGTTGGACGAGCCCATGGCGAACTCGTCCATGTTGAGCTTGCCGAGCATGACCGCGCCATCCGCCCACAGATTGGCGGTAACGGTCGATTCGTAAAGCGGCCTGAAGCCGTCGAGCACGTGGCTGCAGGCTTGGGTATGGACACCTTCGGTGCCGAACAGGTCCTTGATCCCCACCGGAATGCCTTCCAGCGCACCGCCCTCGCCCTTGACCAGCCTGGCGTCGGAGGCCTTGGCCATGTCACGCGCTCTGTCGCCGGTCACCGCGACATAGGCATTGAGCGCCGGATTGGCGCGATCGATCGCCGAGAGATAGGCCTCGGTGATCTCGGTCGCGGTGATTTCCTTGCCGCGCAGCTTGGCGCGGGCCTGCGAAATCGTCAGTCTGGTCAGGTCGCTCATCAAAGGCTCTTTTCGTAAAACACCGACCACTTGGAATCGGGATAATCCAGCACCGGGCCGCAGCGCGAAAACCCGGCACGTTCGTAGACGGTCCAGGCGGCGGGATGGCGGTCGCCCGTCTCCAGCACCAGCCGCTTCAGTCCTTCCTGCCTCGCCAGCGCCTCGACGCGCTCAACGATGCTGGCGCCGATTTTCTGGCCGCGATGCGAAGGCCGCGTATGCATGCGCTTGACCTCGCCAATGGCCCCGCCATGGCGCTTCAGCGCGCCACAACCGATGGCGATGCCATTGTCGCGGGCGATGAAAACGGTCGTGTCCTGGCCGGCCATCTGCTCGACCGTCAGATGATAGCAGTGCTCCGGCGGCGTCAATTCGAGCAAGGTCTCGTTGAGTTCCTTGACAAGGCCGCGCACGTCGTCCTGCAACGGTGTCTCGATGGCGATCTCGATTGCCATCGGCGCCCTACTCCACGACCTTCGGCACGAGGAAGAAATTCTCTTCGGTCGCCGGCGCGTTGGCGACGATGTCGGCCGCCTTGTTGCCGTCGGTGACGACATCCCTGCGCTTCTTCATCTCCATCGGCGTCACCGAGGTCATCGGCTCGACGCCGGAGACATCGACCTCGTTCAATTGCTCGACGAAGCCCAGTATGGCGTTCAGTTCGCCGGTCATGCGTTCTGCGTCTTCTTCGCTCACCGCGATGCGGGCGAGACGCGCGACGCGCTTCACAGTCTTGACATCAACGGACATAGATTTTGCCTCGGGGAAAACCAATCCGGGCTATAGCGGCGCCGCGCGTACTGCGCAACATGCATCGTGCGAGAGACCAGGCGTCATGGCGGCCTGGCTCTCGGCCATCGGTCCAAGGACAAGTCTATGGCAGGGCAACGCCCTCGCACAGATAATAGCTGCCGCTGTTGCCGCTCGCCTCTCTTTCGTCATCGATCGGCCGGACCGATACGAGATCGATCTGCGTCGCGCCGATGCGCGTCACCGACAGGACATCGGGAAAGACATAGCCCGGCTCCTGGCAGATAGCCGTCACCGCCCAACTCGGCGAGCGTGTCGCCTTGCTGACCTGCACGAACTCGCAGTTGTATTCGACGCCTTGCAGCCCATGCGCCGACAACACGATATTGCCGGCGTCAATCAGTGTCTGCAGCTTATCCTTTTTGGCCTGCGCACAAAGCTCCTCGGACTGAAGGTAGACGCCTTCAATAAAATCATCCGCGGCGAGCGCGGGCGATGCCGCGACAAACATCGACACGCAAAGAGACCGCCCCAACGCCATGGATTTGTTCCGCTTTGGCTGTTTCTAGATCGTAATCGTTTCACCGATTTTCGGCAATGCGACCTTTACACCGGACCCTTCGAGGCCAGCCACGAATTTCTCAGGCGTGGGATCGATCATCGGAAACGTGCCGAAGTGGCAAGGGACGACCGTATCGAACTTGAAAAAGCGCCGGCAGGCGAGTGCCGCCACGGCGCCGCCCATGGTGAACCGGTCGCCGATCGGCACGATGCCGATCTTCGGCTCATGCAATTCGTTGATCAGCGCCATGTCGGAAAAGATGTCGGTATCGCCCATGTGGTAGAGCGTGCGGTCTTCCGGGAAGTGCAGGACCAGCCCGCCGGGATTGCCGAGATAGACGTTCTTGCCGCCGTCTTCGCCAAACGAGGAAGAGTGCAGCGCCTGGACGAAAGTGGTGGTGAAGCCGCCGCAATCGACCGTGCCGCCGATATTGCCGGGGTTGATCTTGCTGCCATCGGCGCCCTTGCCGACCAGGTACATGCAGATCTCGAAATTGGCGACCAGTTGGGCGCCGCTCTTGCCGAGCACCTCCAGCGCGCCGCTGATATGATCGCTGTGTCCATGCGTCAGCAGGACATGCGTGATCCCTTCGGCCGGCCCTTCCCAGCCGCCCGTCCAGGACGGGTTGCCCAGCAAATAGGGGTCGATGAGGATCTTGGCGTCGCCGGTTTCGATACGGAAGGCCGAATGGCCGTACCAGGTCAGTTTCATGAAAATGCTTTCCTCGATTTTTGTCGGGCCAGAGGATAGAACGCCGATGACCCCGAGATCAAAGGGTATAGTGTCCGCCGCGCATCCGGAAGGACGCGTGCTGCTGAAAGAGACGAGGGAAAACCGTTGGCTATCATCACGATCGAGCAATTGCCGGCATGGCTCGCCGACGGCAGGACGCTGGCGGGGCTCGATCTCGGCGACAAGACGATCGGCGTCGCGGTTTCCGACCGGGGATTCTCCTTCGCTCACCCGCGCCCGGTCATCATGCGAAGGAAATTCTCGCTCGACGCCGCCGTGCTTCTGGCTCTGCTGAAGAAGGAGAATGTCGGCGCGGTGGCGATCGGGCTGCCGATCAACATGGACGGGTCGGAAGGTCCGCGCGCGCAGAAATCGCGCGCCTTCGTGCGCAACATGGCGCAGCTGAGCGACCTGCCCTTCGTGTTCTGGGATGAACGGCTGTCGACGGTGGCGGCCGAAAGGACGCTGATCGAAATGGATTTCTCGCGCGCCAAACGCGCCGGCAAGATCGACTCGGCGGCCGCGGCCTTTATTCTGCAGGGAGTCTTGGACCGGCTTCAGTCGCTCGATTCAGCCGCTCGAACGGAATTGGGCGGTCGAACGGAACCGGGCCCGACCGACGCCGCCTGATCCAGTCCAGAATTTCGCGGCGGCGGCGAAAAGCCCATATCGCCATCAGCAGAAACCCGTCGAAGATACAGGCCTTTCCCACCATCCCTGGGATGACGGCCGGATCGATGCCGAGCATCTGGCCGTAAAGCTGGAACACGAAATCGTGCAGCTGCCGGGTCAGCATCACATAGCCGAAATTCATGTCGTTGAGCGACAGGTAGAACCAGCCCCAGAACAGCGCCATCGGGGCCGCCCACAATGCGAAGATATGGCGCATCAGCGGCCTCCCTTCCCGTTCGGTTCGGTCCGGCCCGATATCAGGGAAAGCAGCGAATTATGGGCCGCTGCCTTCGCCATGGTATGCGCCGTGGCGCGAAAATCGGCGTCATCCAACGCGGCCGCGGAGCGCCGCTCGGCGAGCATCGCGACATAAGAGGCCAGAAGTGCCGCCAATTGCACCGCAACGACCATGAACAGCCCGTTGATGCCTTGCGCGGCGCCACCGATCAGGATCATCGACAGGACGCCGGACGCGGAAATGAAGGCGACGCGAACGACGCTGTCGGCGCCCGGGCTGGCCGCATCGTTGATCAGCGTATCGACAAAGGCCCAGAAGAACAGCACCGCCACGACCAGCAAGGCGATCGCCAGCGGCGCGACCACGACGACATTTTGCAGATCGACAAACCGCGCGCTCTCGACGGTCACACCGAGCACGCCGAGGGCTGCCGACACACCGCGGTCTCCATCGATGCAGATCAGCGCCAGCAGGGCGAAGACAATTGCCCAGTGCACAGACAGAAAGGAGGTCAGTACGTGTCGCATCGCGGTTCCTGCTTCGGCAGGAATGACACTGGGCTTTGCCGCCCGCCGCCGCAATGGAAACCATTTGTTAAGGTTAACGGCGATCCACAGGGCGCGCCCACTGTTCTCAGACGCGATCAACTGATCGAAGAATCGAGCGTTGCGCCGCTCTCGGATCAATTCACCGGAGGATAGAGCGTGTCGATGATCATGCGCGCGTCGTGACGCGAATCGATCATGCCATAGGTGTTGCGCCACTGACCGGCCAGGCGGGTCTCGACGAAGGCATCGGCGATCCGCCCTGCCCCGAGCCGGCGCAGCTCCGCCGCGGCGGCCGACAGCGCCAGTTGTTCAGTCAGCAGTCGGGCCGAGCCCTCGTCAGTCGAAGCCACCTGCATCGCCGCCTTCAGCACGCCGATCGTGCCACGCCCGCCAGCGCCGAGGTCGCGGTCTATGCCGGCCAGCACCTCTTCGAACAGGCCGGGCGCGCGCCCGAGCACGCGCAGCACGTCGAGCGCCATGACATTGCCCGACCCTTCCCAGATCGCGTTGACAGGCGCTTCGCGATAATAGCGGGCGAGCGGCGCCTCCTCGACATAGCCATTGCCGCCGAGACACTCCATCGCCTCGTAAAGCAACGGCGGTGCGATCTTGCATACCCAGTATTTGACGACCGGCGTCATGGCGCGGGCAAACGCCGCCTCGCCGCGATCGCTCGCCGCCTCGTCGAAGGAGCGCGCCAGCCGGAACGACAGTGCCGTGGCGGCTGCAACATCCAGCGCCATGTCGGCCAGCACGCGCTGCATCAGCGGCTGCTCGATCAAGGTCGAGCCGAACACCTGGCGATGGCGGGCATGATGAACCGCTTCCGCCAGCCCTGCCCGCATGATCGCCGAGGACGCCACGGCGCAGTCGAGCCGGGTCAGGGTCACCATGTCCATGATCGTCTTCACGCCGGCGCCGGGCTCGCCGACCATCTCGCCGATGGCATTGACGAACTCGACCTCTGAAGACGCGTTGGAGCGGTTGCCGAGCTTGTCCTTCAGCCGCTGGAAGCGGAAACCGTTGCCCGATCCGTCGCCGAGAACGCGCGGCACGAGGAAGCAGGACAGGCCTTCCGGCGCCTGGGCCAGCACCAGGAAGGCGTCCGACATCGGCGCCGACATGAACCATTTATGTCCGGTCAGGCGATAAAAGCCGCTGCCGGCGCGTTCGGCCCTGGTCACATTGGCGCGCACATCCGTGCCGCCCTGTTTTTCGGTCATGCCCATGCCGAGCGTCAGCCCGGTCTTCTCGACGGGCGGCTTCTGGCTCTGGTCGTATTTGCGGGTCGTCACCCGGGGCGCCCATTCGCGAAACAGCTTCGGGCTGGCCATCAACGCCGCCAGCGAGGCGCTGGTCATGGTGATGGGGCAGAGATGGCCGGTCTCGAGCTCGGCGGTCAGGTAGAAACGGGCGGCGCGCACCTGATGGCGGCGGCCGATCTCGGCGTCGCCATTTTCCCAGACCGAGGAATGCAACCCGTTGGCCACCGAGCGGCGCATCAAGGCGTGGTACGCGGGATGGAACTCGACGAGATCGATGCGCCGTCCCTGGCGGTCATGCGTCCTGAGCTTCGGCGTCTCGACATTGGCCAGGCGCGCCAACTCCTGCGCCTCCTGCGTCAGCACGAAACGGCCGAGCCCGTCGAGGTCCTTGCGCACCGGATCTGAAAAGCGCTCGGCAAGCTGGATCAGCAACGGATCGCCCCGCCAGGCGTTGCCGCCCGTCAGCGGCGGCGGCTGGTTCGTCACGTCGTCGGTCACGCCCAATCCTTACTGTCGGTAGAAAAGTCCGCAAGAAGACTTCGAATCCGAAGCCATCGGCTAGATATAGCCAAGCGTTGCCGCGCGCGCGACGAAAATACCGGGGAGAACGGCGCCAATCCAAAGCTGGCGCTTGCGGGCGCAAAATCCGCACCCTATAGCAGCGCCTTGAGATGACCGACGCTTCGTCCCTGCCACTCTACCCCCACCGCCATCTTCTGGGCATCAGCGATCTTTCGCCTGCCGACATCGAGCTCTTGCTCGACCGGGCGGATCGAGCCGTCGCGATTTCGCGGCAGTCCGAAAAGAAGACCTCGACGCTGCGCGGCCGCACCCAGATCAATCTCTTCTACGAGGCCTCGACCCGCACGCAGTCCTCTTTCGAGCTGGCCGGAAAGCGGCTCGGCGCCGATGTCATGAACATGTCGGTGGCAAGTTCTTCCGTGAAGAAGGGCGAAACACTCATCGACACTGCGATGACACTGAATGCCATGCGGCCCGATATATTGATTATCCGCCACCAATCGGCGGGGGCTGCCGCCCTGCTGGCGCAGAAAGTCGGCTGCTCCGTGGTCAATGCCGGCGACGGCGCGCATGAACACCCGACCCAGGCGCTGCTCGACGCACTGACCATCCGCCGCGCCAAGGGGCCGCTGTCGAAACTGATCGTGGCGATCTGCGGCGACATCCTGCATTCGCGCGTCGCGCGCTCCAACATCATGCTGCTCAACGCGCTCGGCGCGCAGGTACGCGTGGTGGCGCCTTCGACACTGCTGCCGTCCGGCATCGAGAAGATGGGCGTCATCGTCACGCGCTCGATGGCCGAAGGCCTCAAGGACGCCGACGTGGTGATGATGCTGCGCCTGCAGCGCGAGCGCATGGAAGGCGCCTTCGTGCCTTCGGTGCGCGAATATTTCCGCTATTTCGGCCTCGATGCCGAAAAGCTGAAGGCCGCCAAGGACGATGCGCTGGTGATGCATCCCGGCCCGATGAACCGCGGCGTCGAAATCGCCTCGGAAATCGCCGACGGCCCGCAAAGCGTGATCCAGGAGCAGGTGGAGATGGGCGTCGCCGTGCGCATGGCAGTGATGGAAGCGCTGCTCGACCCCCGTCGTAATCAAGAGGGCCGCAATCAAGAGGGTCGCGGCGCATGAGCACGACGGTCTTTGAACGTGCCCGCATCGTCGACCCCTCGCGCGGCATCGACGAAGTCGGCTCCGTTGTCGTCGATGGCAAGAAAATCGTTGCCGCCGGCAAGGCGGCGTTGAACCAGGGCGCGCCTGAAGGCGCTATCACCATCGACTGCGCGGGCAAGGCGATCATTCCCGGCCTGATCGACGGTCGCGTCTTTATCGGCGAGCCGGGCGGCGAGCATCGCGAAACCATCGCTTCGGCAAGCGTCGCCGCGGCTGCCGGCGGCGTCACCTCCGTCGTCATGATGCCAGATACCGATCCGGTGATCGACAATGTCGCGCTGGTCGAGTTCGTGTTGCGCACCGCCAAGGATACCGCGATCATCAACATCTTTCCGGCCGCGGCGATCACCAAGGGCCTCTACGGCCGCGAGATGACCGAGTTCGGCCTGCTGCGCGAGGCCGGCGCCGTCGCTTTCACCGATGGCCGCCACACCATCGCCAGTTCGCTGGTGATGCGCCGGGCGCTCACCTATGCCCGCGATTTCGGCGCCGCCATCGTGCACGAGACGCAGGATGCCGACCTTGGTTCGTCAGGCGTGATGAATGAAGGTCTGTACGCCAGCTGGCTTGGCCTTTCCGGCATTCCGCGTGAAGCCGAATCGATCCCGCTGGAGCGCGATCTGGCTTTGGCGCGGCTGACGCGTGGCTCCTACCATGCGGCCAAAATCTCGACGGCGATGGCCGCGAACGCCGTGACGCGCGCCAAAGCCGATGGCGCTGATGTGACATCGGGCGTGTCGATCCACAATCTGTCGCTCAATGAAAACGATGTCGGTGAATACCGCACCTTCTTCCGGCTGACGCCGCCGCTGCGCGCCGAGGAAGACCGGCTGGCGATGATCGAGGCGGTCAGGGACGGCACGGTCGACATCATCGTTTCCTCGCATGATCCGCAGGATGTCGACACGAAGCGCCTGCCCTTCGCCGACGCCGCGGCCGGCGCCATCGGGCTGGAGACATTGCTTGGCGCGGCCTTGCGGCTCTACCACAATGGCGATTTGCCGCTGCTGCGGCTGGTCGAAACGCTGTCCACCGCGCCGGCAAGGCTGTTCGGACTGCCCGGCGGCACGCTGAAGCCCGGCGCCATTGCCGACCTTGCGCTTGTCGATCTTGACGAACCCTGGATCGTCAGCGAAAGCGGTATCCGCTCGCGCTCGAAGAACACCTGTTTCGAAGGCGCGCGCCTGCAAGGCAAGGTCTTGCAAACACTGGTGGCGGGCCGCACAGTGTTTTCTGCATAGACCGGGAACGGACGTCGCGCTTGATCGGCTGACCTAGGGAAAATGCGGGGGAAACAATGACTTACGGCCTGATCCTGGCGCTGGTATTCGGCTACCTCTTGGGCTCGATTCCCTTCGGGCTGCTGCTGACCCGCGCGGCCGGCCTTGGTGATGTGCGCAAGATCGGCTCCGGCAATATCGGCGCCACCAATGTGCTGCGCACCGGCAACAAGGGCCTGGCCGCAGCGACCCTGCTGCTCGATGCGCTGAAGGGCACGGCCGCCGTGCTCATATCAGGCCATTTCGCGCCGGAAACGGCGGTCTGGGCCGGCCTCGGCGCTTTCCTTGGCCATCTCTTTCCGGTCTGGCTTGGCTTCAAGGGCGGCAAGGGGGTCGCGACCTATCTCGGCGTGCTGATCGGCCTTGCCTGGCAGGTGGCGCTGATCTTCGCTGTCGTCTGGCTGGTGATAGCATTCCTGTTCCGTTACTCGTCGCTTGCGGCACTTACAGCGACCGTCGTCGTGCCGATAGCCCTGTACTTCATGAGCGCACCGCAGATTGCCGCTCTGTTCGTGGTGATGAGCCTCATCGTCTTCATCAAGCACAGGGCGAACATTTCGCGGCTGCTTGCTGGCACCGAGGGCAAGATCGGAGCCAAGGGGTGAGCGAGCACGCCACCGCGGTGAGCGAGCCAGCCGCCGGGCCGCGCCTCAGCGACCGGCAGCGGCTGAGCTGGCTGCGGCTGATCCGCACCCAGAATGTCGGCCCGGCTTCCTTTCGCGACCTGATCAACCGCTTCGGCTCGGCCGAGGTGGCGCTGGAAATCCTGCCGGAACTGATGATTTCGGGCGGCGCCAGCCGGGTCGCCCGCATTCCGTCAATCGCTGAGGCCGAGGCCGAACTCGAGGCAGCCCGCCGGGCTGGCGCGCGTTTTGTCGGTATCGGCGAGCCCGACTATCCCCCGCTTCTGAGAAGCATGGACAATCCTCCACCTCTTCTGGCGGTCAAGGGCAATGCCGCCGTGTTCCGGCTACCTGGGGTCGCCATCGTCGGCGCCCGCAACGCATCGCTCGCCGGCATCAAGATGGCGCGCATGCTGGCGGCCGCCCTTGGCGGCGACGGCTACGGCATCGTCTCGGGGCTGGCGCGCGGCATCGACACGGCCGCGCACCAGGGCAGCCTGCAAACCGGCACGGTCGGTGTGCTGGCCGGAGGTCTCGACCTGCCCTACCCGCCCGAAAATGCCGGCCTGTGCGAGGAAATCACCGAGCGCGGCGCCGTCATCTCCGAAATGCCCTTCGGCTGGCAGCCGCGCGCCCAGGATTTTCCACGCCGCAACCGTCTTGTCGCGGGCGCGGCGCTCGGGCTGGTGGTGGTCGAGGCCGCCCAGCGCTCGGGCTCGCTGATAAGCGCCAGGCTTGCCGGCGAAATGGGCCGGCTGGTCTTTGCCGTGCCGGGCTCGCCGCTCGATCCACGCGCTGCCGGCACCAACGGCCTGCTCAAGGACGGCGCCACGCTGGTCACCGAGGCGTCGGATATTTCCAGGGCGATCGCGCCGCTGACCGGCATGCGGGCGCCTGCCGTGCCGCCATTCGAGGACCCGCCCGACTTCTCGGCCACATCACCACCCGGCGAGAGCGACCGCGCCAAGGTCATCGAGGCGCTGGGCCCGACACCAGTGCCAGTCGACGAGATCATCCGCCACACCGGCCTGCACCCGGCCCAGGTCTTCATGGTTCTGTTGGAACTCGACCTCGCCGGCCGACTCGAACGCCACGCCGGCGGCCATGTTTCGCTGATTTTCGGAGAAGGCTGACCGCAGCCGTCAATGGCGGTTGGGTTCCTTCGCGCCGGTCTCGGCGTAGTCCGGCGTGTTGGCTCCAAACAAATCGTTCTCGACAGCCTTGCGCCAGACTGCGTCCGCATTTTCGGGAGGCAACGGCTCAGCTGCCGCTTCGCCGCTTTGTGGCTCAGAGCGCCGCCAGAGCCAGGCGGGCATGACTTCCCGGATGAGGCTGGTCAGTTGGGTCATTGCAACTCCTTCCATGCACATGAACCGGCGATGATTTAGGGGCGATCCGGTTTGTCCGTTGCGGCCAGCGTCGCCGCTTCCGCGGTCTCGTTTCTGCTCATCTCGTCCAGCCAGGCCAGGGCCGCATCCACGCCGGCCAGCGCAAAAGGTGCAACTGTCGATCCCTGCGGCTTTATGCGAACCGAGATGCCGTCCAATTCGTTGACGGTCTCGAACCCGTTCTCGTCGGATGTATCGTCCCCGAGGAACACCGGTCGCCGTCCTCTGAAAGCCGGAATTTGCATGAAGCGCCGGATGGCTGCTCCCTTCGCCGCCTCCAGCGGCATCAGTTCCACACCGGCATTTCCGGCCAGGACCCGATATCCCGCGGGCAATCTGTCCAGTGCCTGTTCGACGAGCTGTGTCGCGCGTTGCAGCAAATGCGGTGCCGCGCGTGTATGAATGGCCAGGATTGGTCCCTTGCGCTCGATATAGACATCCGCATTGTCCAGTTCCGTGGCGATTTCGTCGGCAAGCGCTGCAATGTCAGCCGGTTCGCCGGCCGCCTCGACCGGACCATCGCGCGCCAGCCTGTGCTCGAGGCCATAAAGCCCCGCGGCGCGCAATCTGAGAGGCTGGAAGAGATGGTCGACAGCGGCGATCGACCGTCCCGTGATGAACGCCAGTGCTCCGTCCAGCTGCGCTTCGAGCCGCACCAGAAGGGTGCGCAAATCGTCATCGACAACCACCGCATCCGGATGCGCGGCATGTTCGAGAAGCGTGCCATCGATATCGAGGAACAGGCTCCATGGCCCCTGTGGAACGACAGGCACGGCCAGGTTTGGCGAGATCGACATCATAGCGCAGCCACGCGTTTGCGATCGAGCAGCGATATCACATTGCCTGGTGCCGCCGCCGGAGCGGCGCTGACGGCGCGATCGACCGCGTCACGTTTTCGCAAGCGCGCCGCATCGAGAAGCATGCTGCCCGCCCACCGATAGACATTGTTGTCGCGCACGATCTCGCGCATGCGTTGCATGCGCTGTCGTTGCTCCTCCTGCGACATGGTCAAGGCCTGCAGCAAGGCATCGCCCATCATCGCCGCGTCATAGGGGTTGACGATCAGTGCGTCCAGCAGCTCCTTGGAAGCGCCGGCGAACATGCTGAGCAGCAGCACACCCTGTTCGTCCTCACGCGCGGCGACAAACTCCTTGGCGACCAGGTTCATGCCGTCATGCAGGCTGGTGACCATGCAAACGTCGGCGGCACGGTAGATTTCATAGACCTGCTGCTGCGAGTGATGTTCAGTCACCATCAGCACGGGCGTGTAGCCTTCGCGACCATAGCGCTGGTTGAGATCCTCGGCATGGCGCAGGCACTCCTCGTAGAGCTGCTGGTAGGCAGGCAAGCTGCCGCGGCTGGGTGCCGCGATCTGCAGGAGCGCCACCTTGCCGATCCATTCCGGATGAAGCGTCAGCAGTTCATCGAGGGCATTGAAGCGATCGAGGATGCCCTTGGTGTAGTCGAGACGCTCAACCCCCACGCACAGTTTGACATTCTCGGCCAGGCCGAATTTCAAGCGGACCTGCCGGCGGCATTGCGCCACATCAGGCAGTTTGCCCAGTTGCGCCGGCGGCCATTCGATCGAAATCGGATAGGCGTGAACCAGGCTGATCTCGCCGCCATAGGAAATGGCCGAATCGTCGCGTTCGATCCTGCTTTCCAGGAAACGGTCGACGCTGTCGATGAAGTTGTTGCAATGGAACTGCGTGTGAAAGCCGACGATCGAACTGCCGAGCAGCCCGTCGAGAATCTTCTCGCGCCATGGGCAGATGCTGAACACCTCCGAATTCGGCCATGGGATGTGCCAGAAGGTGATGATGATCGCCTCGGGCAGGCGCTCGCGGACCATCCGCGGCAGCAGCGCGAAATGGTAGTCCTGGACCAGCACGATCGGCCGCTCGTTGCGGGCTTCCGCGACGACGGTATCGGCAAATTTGCGGTTGACCGCCTCGTAGGCTTCCCAATCCGAGGCGCGGAATATCGGCCGGGTGAAGGCGATATGGCACAGCGGCCAGAGGCCTTCATTGGCAAAGCCGAGATAATAGCCTTGCTGTTCTTCCTCGCTCAGCCAGACACGGCGCAGCGTGTAGGAAGGATCGTCCGGCGGCACCTCGATCCGATCGTTCTTGTCGACTACAAGCGCGTCGGCCGAGCCGCCGCCATAGGCGATCCAGGTGCCCGCACAGGCACGCGTGATCGGCTCCAGGGCGGACACGAGCCCGCTCGCGGGTACGACCAGTTGAATGTCGTCGCCCTCGCGGTTGTGGATATACGGCTCACGGTTTGAGACGACGATCACCTGGGCATTGGGAAGCTCCGTCGCCAGGATGTGACGCAGCGTTTCGGGCGACCACTGCACCAGTGCCGCGGCGGCCGACTGCCCGTTCTTCTCGAATTCCGGCAATGGGCCGCGAGCAGGGTCACCCCCCGCAGCGGCCAGCCTGCTGGCCTTGCGCGCCCGCAGCCTCATCGTCACCAGCACAACGGCCAGGACGCTGACAGCGACAAGAACGAAGAGCCACAATGCGAATACGGGAACGACTAGATACGAACTGTTGTCGGGCATTGAAATCGATTACCTTTCAACGGGATACCGCAGCGGCTTTATGGGCTGTGGTTTCGGCACCCCATGGCGTGGTGGTCCAACGTCCACGGCGCGGGATGGTTCCGATTTTTCAGCTTCTGACCACGAGTGGCACGAGCCCCTCATGCGGTTCGGCAAGGAAGGCGCCGACACGATCTCCCACGCGCTGGAACGTCAGGTCCACCGCCGCCTGCCCTACCGAAAGATGGCGGACGACGAGGTTGTCGATGCCGATCGGCAGGCGCGGCCGGGTCACATGGATTTCACCTGTCCAGCCATCGATCTGCAGGCCGAGGCATGATTGCATGAGCATGAAGGCGGAGCCGGCGGACCAGGCTTGCGGCAGGCAGGCCACCGGATAGGCGATCGGCGCTTCACCGGCCGCGCGCGTGAAGCCGCAAAACAGTTCGGGCAGCCGCATGTTGAAATGAACGGCGGATTCGAAGGTGCCGCTCATCAGCCGCACGACGCTGTCGCGGATGCCGTACCGCGCCAATCCGGCAGCACAGATCGCGGTGTCATGCGGCCAGATGGAGCCGTTGTGGTAGGACATCGGATTGAAGAAGATCGCGTCGTCCGCCAGCGTCCGCAGCCCCCAGCCCGAATGGAACGAGGCCGACAGCAGCTGGTCGGCAACCATGCGCGCGCGCTCCGGACCGGGAAGGCCGACGTAAAGCAGGTGACCGGCATTGGAGGTGCGCACCTTGCAGGGTTGACCATCGCCGTCCAGCGCCAGCGCATAGTAATTGAGGTCCTCGATCCAGAAATGGCGCTCGACTTTTTGGCGTATGGCGTCGGCGCGTATTTCCCAGCTCTCGGCGCGCTCCACTTCACCGCGCAGCCGCGCCAGTTTCGCCAAGCCCTGGAACGCCGCGAAGACGTAGCCCTGCACCTCGACCAGCGCGATCGGCCCTTTCGGGATGCGGCCGTCGGCGTGAAAGACGGAATCGAAACTGTCCTTCCATCCCTGGTTGGCAAGGCCGGATTCCGCGGCGCGCTGGTAGGTGAGGAATCCCGTCGAACGGCTCGCCGTTTCGATCCACTCCGCCGCGGCGCAAAGCGATGGCCACAGCGTATCGATGAAGCCCGTGTCCCCCGTGCGGTCCGCATAGGCGCAGGCAAGATGGATATAGAGCGGCGTCGTGTCCACACCGCCATAATAGCGGCCGAATGGCAGTTCGCTCAGCGCCACCATCTCGCCCTTGCGGGTCTCGTGCATGATCTTGCCGGGTTCGGAATCGCTGAAGGGAGAGGTTTCGGTCGCCTGGTGCTGGGCAAGAAACGCCAGGACGCCGCGCGCCAGACCGGGATTGAGCCAAAGCATCTGCAAGGCCGAGATCACGCCATCCCGGCCGAAGGCGGTGGAGAACCAGGGAATGCCGGCATAGGGGTAAGGGCCGGTCGCCAGTTCCGTTGTGAGCAGCGCGACATCGGCGCGCGCCCGCTCCATCCAGTCGTTGAAAACGCGGCCCGAACTGTGCAGCGTCGCGCCATGCCGGCGCTTGGCGCGCATGCCGAAGCGAGCGCGGGCAGCAGCGGCGCGAAACCGACGGCTTTCGGGGCGATCGTCCGTCTCGTTGCCCACTTCCACGTATAGCGTCTGGCTGCTGCGCTTGGTGACGGCGATGACGAAATCGGCGCGCTCGGAAGTCAGTTGATCGGGCGTCTGTGAGAATGAAATCGCCGATGTCCTCACGACCTTGTCCAGGCCCTCGTAGCGAAGCACGACGGCGTTCCCTGAGATCTCGGCCGTATGGGCGGTTCCACGCTTCGAGCGGGTCGAGCCCCGGACCTCGAACATGTCACGGAAATCGGCGCCAAAACGCAGCGACAACAGGATCGTCGAATGCTCGCGGCTGTAGTTGGAGAGCGTTATGCGCTCATACAGCCTTTCCTCCCACAGCAGCCGAACGCGCTCGATATGGATAGCGCCCTGCGGTATCTGGCGGCCAGCGGCGCTCTCGATTGGCAGATTGGTCAGGTTGGTGGTGAAGAGCACGTTGTCCTGGCTAAGCGACGCGCCGAGCAACGATGTCGACCGCCCCCCGACGGTCAGGCGAAATTCGGAAAGCACGCGTGTGTCGTCGCGAAAAAACCCGTCGCCGACACCGCGTATGTCGCCATAGGCATCGGCGACGGCAAAGCAGTCGCCATGCTTGAGCGCGAACAGCCTGTGCGGCTCCCTCGGCGCGGTTTCGTCCAGGGAAGCCAGTGCGATGGCAGGATCAAGCTTGCGCTCGTCGAGTTGGGTGATGGTCAAGAAGATTGTCCCTGCTGGTTTTTCGGGCGGGTGAAGGCCTACGAGGCTCTGCTTTGCTCATGACCGCTGAGCCGGGAATAGGCCGCGACGTAGTCCCTGGCCATCCGGTCGGCTGAAAACCGCCTTTCGAACATAGCCCTTATGCGCCGCCGGTCCAGTTGCAGGAGAGCCGGCATCGTAGCGACCGCATCCTCGATGGTTTCGACGACGAAGCCGGTAGCCCCATAGTCGACGATCTCGGGCATGGCGCCGCAACTCCAGGCCATGACCGGGGTTCCGCAGGCCATGGCTTCGATCACGGCAAGACCGAAAGGTTCAGGCCAATCGATCGGAAACAGCAGGGCGGCTGCATTGCCAAGAAACCTGCTCTTCTGGTCCTCGCCGATCTCGCCGACATATTCGACCCGGTCGCCATCGATCATCGGTTGGACGACTTCCTCGAAATAGGCCCGATCGTCGTCGCCGATCTTGGCCGCGAGCTTGAGTTTCAGCCCGGTGCGGCGGGCGATGTCGATCGCCCGGTCCGGCCGCTTGTCGCGCGACATCCTGCCGAGAAAGGCAAGATAGCCGCCATCCGAACCAGCCTCGAAATCGGGTTCATAGAGATCGACGGGCAGCCCGTGATGGATCGTCGCCAGCCAGTTGGCGGACGCAAATCGCGCCCGCTGGCTGCGGGAGATGGAAATCATCGGGAAGCGCGGGAACCGGTCATAGGCTTGCGCAAGATCCGCGTAGTCCAGCCTGCCATGCGGTGTCGTCACCGTGCGCTGCGGCATGTCGCGAAAAAACGGAAAGTGCAGGAAATGGCTGAGGTGGAAATGAATGACGTCAAAATCGTCGGCGCGCTTCCTCACCTCGTCGAGCATCGACAAATGCGCCGCGATCTCGGACTTCAACGGGCGCGGATCGAGACGAAGCGCCCGCTCGCGGCACGGCACGAGCCTGGCGGAGGTCTTCGTGTCGCCGCTGGCGAACAGCGTCACCTCATGGCCGAGGTCGACAAGGGCTTCGGTCAGGTAGGAAATGATGCGCTCGGTGCCGCCGTACAGTCTTGGCGGCACGGATTCGTACAGCGGCGCGACATGAGCAATCTTCATGGCCCGGCCTTCCCTCAATGCGCTAGTCATGGAACGAAATGTTTGAGCCGCGGGATCGTTCCGGCTCATTGGCGGGTGCGACGAAATGATCGAAGGACGTTTGATGTCCCATCGGGCCGCCCTATCTCCTTTTGGCCGCCGAATTTGCACGCATGGCAGGCAAGGGAGGCTCCGGTGGAACCCAAGGATGTGCAGGAACCCAGGGATATTGCGGCCCGCCGCCTGAGCATGATCATCGAACAATATGTCGAGGCCAGAAAACGGCGTTTTGACTTCGTGTCGACCGATCAGGCCGCCAGGGTGATCCGCAAGATCCTGAAACCCGCGGACCCGGCCCTCTCCGACCGCAAGCTCGACGATATGGTCGCAGCGCTGGCCGTCAAGAACGGCCTGGCGGTCGTCTTCGATCGCGGCGTCAGAGGACCTGCCGACGCCGCCGAAGCGGACCTGAGCAGAAAGGAGCCGACCATGCGAGCACCAACGGAGATTCCGGATGTTGCCGGGGCCGTGGATGTCATTCTGGCCACCCAGACCGTCCCGCTCTCGCAAAACATCCCGCTTTCCCAGACTACTCCGCTTTCAATGAGCGCGGTGATCACGCTGCTGCGCGAACGGACCGGCACCAAAAGGTCGGACGCGGATCTGGAAGGCCTAATCGCCAAGAAGGCCGCCGTCCTGGACGTGCATTTGTCGCGGAACGGCTGAACGCGGTGCACCGCGGAGGCCTGCGAGCGAGTCGGATGTCCTCGCTCGCGACATTCGGCTGCAAGCCGCGGATCAGCCTGACAGTGCCCTCGAACGAAACAATTCCTGTGTCCGGCCTTTCCCATCAGCGGCACATCCTGTAACTCCCCGCAGGGTAAGGCGCTGCGCGTCAACTGGACACCGACTGGCCTAAACCAGAACGTTATCCGATCGGATTTTTTACCTACAAGAACGTATGTTTCATCCAATGGCCGATAACTTTAGTTCGACCTCGGGAAGCTCGTCGAAGGACTACCTGACTTTCCTTGACGGGCTTCGGGCCATCGCGATCCTGTCAGTCGTTTTCTACCATCTGTACGGCGACCGCCTCCCCAATGGCTTTCTAGGGGTTGATGTTTTCTTCGTAATTTCTGGTTTCGTCGTCAGCTATACCGTGTCGAGGCGCTACCGGGGCCAGTCCGCTTTTCATTTTATCTTGGAATTCTATGCGCGCAGATTCACAAGAATCATGCCGGCCCTGTTGCTGTGCTTACTGGTCAGTGCGCTCGCCACGTTTCTGTTTGTTCCAGACGCTTGGCTCAGCACATCAATCAGCAAAACCGCCTCTTTGGCCTTCGTCGGCCTGAGCAACATCTTCCTGGCCAAGGGAACCGACTATTTTTCACCCGTGACCGAGTTTAACCCATTCACCCACACCTGGTCTCTTGGGGTTGAGGAACAATTCTACATCGTTTTCCCGCTGCTGTTTTTTCCTTGGGTTACAGGACCGCGCGGGAAGAGGTTTTCGGCGCTTGTTTATGGTGCGCTCGCCGTCGCGTCGGTGGCGATATGGCTTCATCTTCTGGCCGCGAATCCGCTTCACGCTTTCTACATGCCCTATGCCCGCTTTTGGCAGTTGGCATGCGGCATATTGTGCTTTCAGCTTGTCAGCCGGATAGGGGACCGGGCGGGCTTCGAAAGGCATTGCAATCTTGCAGCCTCGATCGCGCTAATAGGCCTCCTGGCAACATTCGCGCTCGACTTCGGCAAGGACTCTCATGGGCTTGAGAACATCACTGCAGTTGTCTGCACAACTGTCTTGATCGGATGCCTCTGCTATCTGGGAAGCGATCGGGCGCCGCATTTTGCGGTGTTGGAAATAAAGCCGGTCAGGTTCGTCGGATGGATCTCATATTCTCTCTACCTGTGGCATTGGCCAGTCTTCGTGATCGCAAGATGGACGATAGGCATTGAAACCACCGCCACAAAACTAGCAGCGTTGCTGGTCGCGGCAGCGTTCAGCCTCGGCTCGTATTTCTGGATCGAAACACCGACGCGCCGATTGCGACTTTTGAGAACCGCCCCTGACATAGCCGTCGTCGCCCTCTTTCTAGCTGTCATCGCTGCTGCATTTTTCGGCTTCGAACTGATGCGCGACAATCGATATGAAATCGCCTTGAGCACGGTCATGAGGAATCGAGGCGAATGGTATGCGACCTCGCCAGACACCTCTCCTCAATTTCCCGGTTGCGTCGTCGTCACGGAAACTGTGGAAGACGCGCTGTTCCTCACCAAAGGCGGGTGCCCAGCCGAAGGACGCAGCGAGACCTTGTTCGTGCTGGGCGACTCTCACGCGGGAGCCTACATCCCACTCCTGAAGCGCTTCACGCTCGAAACCGGCATCAGAACAGTGGTGGTGTCGACCGCCGGTTGCCCGTTCATCAGCTTGAATCTTCGCCGCGACACCGAGCCGACGTGCGCTCATGCCGCGAGTGCCAATGCAGCCTACATAGCCAAGATTGCCAAGCCTCGCGACGTGCTGTTCCTGCCCTCGCTCCGGCTGACGCGGGTTAGCCTTCAATGGGGTGCTGGCTCCGATAGCAACGCGGAGAACAGCGAGCAGGAGAGGGAACAAGCCGTCAAGAACGCTATCGATCAACTTAGCCAACTCTCCAAGGCGGGACTGTCGATTGTTTTCGAAGGCCCAAAGCCAATCTTTGGGGCCTCGGCCTTTCGATGCAGTGATTGGTTCAATTCAATGAATCCGTCCTGTGCCAACGGATTCGACATCGATCGAAAGCTGATAGAAAATCTTCGATCACCAATTTTGAAGGGTTACGCCGAGATATCAGCGGTTCTGCCGAACATTCACGTCTGGGACCCTTTACCCACGCTCTGTCCGCAAGTTACATGTTCGGCATTCAGGAACGGACACCCGTTGTTCTTCGACGGCGATCATGTCACGGCCTATGCCAATTCGCTTCTGGCGGAGGACTTCGTGTCAGGGATCGAGTCCACAATTTCCAAAGACCAGGCCGCACGCTTTGGGATGTAGACCATCTGCGTCACCCTCGCCTGCGAACCCTGAGAAGTATTCTTCTGATGAAAAGCGGGATCATGCCGTTGTAGAGCCGCTTGATCTCATTGACGAAATTTGAAAGGCGCGACAACTCCTCGTCAATTCGATGCAATCTGGCCTGGCTGTCATGGGTCACCCTGTCGAGCGAAGCCGAGACTTCAAGGATCGGTCCCATTTTTGCGATTTCGGGTCCGATGGATTTGACCTGCTCGCCAAGCTCTATCAACGACGCGACATTGCTCTCCAGCGCTTTTGTGTGTGATTGCAGCAATTCCACAAGCGCGGTCTGGCCTGGCGAGACCTGCCATCCATGCATCTCTTTCACAATGTGGGCCCATCTGCGGGGCGCAACCGAAACCCCGATTTCCTCGATCCAGCGCGCGGTTGCCAGCGACCGCTCGTCGGCAGTCGTATCGGTCTGCGCCTGCATGGCCTGATTGTAGACCTTGAGATGGTCTTGAACGAAGTGCGAGACATCAGCCACTTCGCGGAAATAGGCGCAAACCTTCGCGGCATCGCCGGCATCGAACCGCGAAATCGCTTCCATCAGGTTCTCGATCGTGGTCGGCCTCGTCAGAAGACCAACCCCGAGGTTCATGTGCCGCCACGCCTCCATGTTCGCTGTATCGAGCAGCCCGGCGAAGCCCCGCGCGTCGCAGACGACGACCGAACAGCCCACCACGGCCGCTTCAAGGGCCATACGGGCGGTTGCAAAGACGATGTCGTATTCAAGCAAATCCTTTTCGATCTGATGGGAAAAGCGTTCGGTAGCCGGACCCGCCTCATCCAACACGATGTTGCTCTTCGAGCAGGCTTCGCGCACCGCCTGCTGGTGTTCGAAATTCTTGGTCAGCAGCAGCGCTCTGGCGGGTCTGGAAGGTAGCGGCAGGCGCGGCTTGAAACGGTGAAGGTCGACTGCGTTGTAGATGAGGTCCAACCTGTCAGCCGGTACACCACGCGACAGGCATTTGGCCTTGCACGCTTCGTCGACCGCGATCCAGCGGCGTATCTGCGGATGAAGCATGGGAGCTTCGATCTCAAAGAAAGCGCTGTGGCAGGAAAACACGGCCGGCACGTCGGGAAACCGCGCCAGCGCCGTCAGGCAAGGCGTCAAATGCTGGCCATGGATGATGTCAGGCTTTTCGACGATCTCGGCAATCCGGTCCACCACTTGGTGTCCCCGTCTGCGCATTCTGTCGGCCATGTCGCCAAGGGTGGGCGCCAGCACCATGGTTTGATGACCGGCGCCGCGAAGCCCGTCGGCCAGCAATTCGACAACCACTTCGGTGCCGCTGTTGTGCGCTACGAACAGATTGGTGATGAGAACCCGCAAATGCCGCCTCCTGTCTGTTTCGCAACCGTCCGCATTGGCGGTGAGGGACAACAGATGCTAGGCAGCGTTCTTAGTTTGAAGGCATCGGCCAGACAAGTTTGCACAAAAATGACCCAGCGCCTGCCCCAATGTTGGGAGGCCTTTGACGGCTGATCGCCTTGGATGCAATTAAAAACGCGGATATAGGCCAAAGCCTGGATTGGAGCCGTTGTTTGCCCGAAAAATTACAATATGTGCTGATCCTTGCGCATCCAGGGCATGAGCTTAGGATTCATCACTGGATTGAGCTGAGCAAACCGCGAATCTACCTGTTGACCGATGGTTCGGGCGGACGCCATCCTGCCCGAACCCAATATTCACGCGACCTCGTCGAAGCTGCCGGGGCAACCGCCGGCGCGGTGTTCGGCGATATGCCCGATGCCGTCTGGTACAAGGCGCTGTTGGCTGGAGATAGCGGCTTCTTTGCCGATGTGCTGGCGAGAATCAGCGCCGATCTGTCTGATATGCAGGACGTGCAGATCGTCTCGGACGCCGTCGATGGCTACAATCCGATGCACGATCTGGCCTATGCATTCGGCAATGCGCTCAACCGGCTGCCGCAAAGCTCAAGACCGGCTCGCAAGCAGCTTTGTTCCGCCGCGGTGCCTAATGTGCCCGGGCTTGTCGAGGTGGAAATCCAACTGGATGCGGCTGCGCGCGCCAGAAAGATGGCTGCGGTCAAAGCCTACACGCCTTTGGCGGATGAAGCCCGCCAGATTCTGGACCGGGATCCGCAGTGCTTCGACCGGGAACTTCTCATCTCGCAGCACTTTGACTGGGATGCGCCCTGGACGCCGGACTGGGAACGATTTGGCCAGGAGCGCGTGGCGAACAAGGTTTACGACAGATGCATCACCTACAAGGAAAATGTGCAGCCGGTCGCGCGGCAACTGATGTCGGAAAGCGACCGGACTCACGCGTCGCGGAAAGTCCAACGTCCGCCTTCCCGGGCCTAGCCAAGGGGTCTCGATGATTGCCTGCGCATGAAACAATGGTGAGCGCGATGGGATTCGAACCCATGACCTACTGATTAAAAGTCAGTTGCTCTACCGGCTGAGCTACGCGCTCCCGCGGGCGCGAAAGGGCGGCCCTCGAAATTGCGCGGAACATAGGGAGAGTGCCTCGACCGGTCAACCGGAAAAAGAGCATCCGCAAGCCAGACTTCTCAAGCATTTCCGCCGAGGCACCCTGCCCGCTTCGATCAACGGCACAACGCCCCTGGCGAAGCGACGGCACCACCTCTCGTCGGCACTGATGCGAGGCCGGAGAAACATTACAAATCAGCAAGTTGGGATTTAGCCAGGAACCTTACCCCATACCGCCCGTTGTCTCGCCACAAGGGACGTCAAGCACCCTTTCGAAGGAGAAGACCATGAACAAGATCGTATTGGGTATACTGGCGGCCACCCTGTCGGCTTCGTTTGCCGCGACTGCCGTGCCCGCCAATGCGGCGCAAATGTTGGTGCCTCAGGCGGCATCGACTTCGAGTGATGTGCAGACGGTCGATTACAAGCCGTGGATGAAGAACCGCCAGTTCAACCGCAATTTCAACGGCAATCGCAACTTTGCACGGAACGGCGACGGCTATTGGAATGGCCATCGCGGCTATCGTGAATACCGTCGCGGCTATCGCCGCCACGGCGACTACTGGTTCCCGCTGGCAGCTTTCGCGACTGGCGCGCTGATTACGGGCGCCATCGTCAACAGCGAGAACAACCGCGTCCACGAAGGCAATGCGCATGTGCAGTGGTGCTACGACCGCTATCGCAGCTATCGTGCTTCGGACAACACATTCCAGCCGAACTACGGACCGCGTCAGGAGTGCCGTTCGCCTTACTGAGGTATCGATAGCTGAGTACAAGCCCGCGCTGGAGATAGCGCGGGTCTTCCTTATGCGCTCAGCGTCCTGCGCACAGCATCGCGCCAGCCTGCCAGCTTGGCGGATCGCGTGGAGATATCCATCTCCGGCTTGAACCGCCGCTCGAGCGCCCAGCTCTTGGCGAATTCCTTTGCCTTGGGCCAGACACCAGCCTTCGAGCCGGCAAGCCAGGCCGCACCCAGCGCCGTCGTCTCGAGGATGGTCGGACGATCGACGGGGGCGTCGAGAATGTCGGCCAGCCGTTGCATGGTCCAGTCCGACGCCACCATGCCGCCATCGACCCTCAGCACCGTCTTGGCCGAAGTGCCCTTCCAGTCCTTGCGCATGGCGTCGAGCAGGTCTCGGGTCTGATAGGCGACGGCTTCCAGGGCGGCGCGTGCGAACTCCGCAGGACCGGAATTGCGTGTCAGCCCGAAAATCGCGCCACGCGCCTCGGCGTCCCAATGCGGCG
The DNA here is from genome assembly GCF_053714255.1 of Mesorhizobium sp. 43Arga. Classification (NCBI taxonomy): domain Bacteria; kingdom Pseudomonadati; phylum Pseudomonadota; class Alphaproteobacteria; order Hyphomicrobiales; family Phyllobacteriaceae; genus Mesorhizobium; species Mesorhizobium sp. 43Arga. The sequence continues at coordinate 110,688 of NZ_JBSKBO010000003.1, read as the reverse complement.
CGCCGAGACCGACAAAGGCCGGCACCAGATAGACATTCTGCGTCGGGTCGGCTTCATCAGCCAGTTTGCCGCTCTGCTCGGCCTTGCCGATCACCTTGATGCCGTCGCGCAACCATTGCACGGCGGCGCCGGCGATGAAGATCGAACCTTCCAGCGCATAGGTCGTCTTGCCGTTCAGCCGATAGGCAATGGTGGTCAAGAGCCGGTTCTTTGAACGCACCAGATCGCTGCCGGTGTTGAGCAACGCAAAACAGCCGGTGCCATAGGTGGATTTCATCATGCCCGGCTCGAAGCAAGCCTGGCCGATGGTCGCGGCATGCTGGTCGCCGGCAACGCCGAGGATTTTTATCTCGGCACCAAACAGGGTTTTCTCGGTCATTCCATAGTCATCGGCGCAGTCCTTGACCTCAGGCAGCATTTTTACCGGGACGTTGAGAATGGCCAGAAGCTCGTCGTCCCAAGCGTTTTCCGCGATGTTGTAGACCAGCGTGCGCGAAGCGTTGGTGGCGTCGGTGGCGTGGACCTTGCCGCCGGTCAGCCGCCAGATCAGAAAACTGTCGATGGTGCCGGCCAGCAATTCGCCCTTCTCGGCGCGTTTCCTGGCGCCCTTCACCTTGTCGAGTATCCAGGCGATCTTGGTGCCCGAGAAATAGGGATCGAGCAGCAAGCCGGTCTTGCGCGTGAATTTCTTCTCCAGCCCCTGCTTCTTCAGTTTCTGGCACAGCGGCGTGGTGCGCCGATCCTGCCAGACGATGGCGTTGTGAATCGGCTTACCCGTCGCTCTGTCCCAGACGACGACGGTCTCGCGCTGGTTGGTGATGCCTATAGCGGCGACGTCCGAAGCCTCGCGACCAGCGGCCTTCAGCGACGCCCTCACGGTCGTCACGATGCTGCCCCAGATCTCTTCCGGGTCATGCTCGACCCAGCCGGAGGCCGGGTAGTGCTGGGTGAATTCCTTCTGGCCGCTGCCGGCGACTTTCATCTGGCCGTCGAACAGGATCGCCCTGGTCGATGTCGTTCCCTGGTCGATTGCCAGCACAAAACCGCTCATTGCGTCCTCCGCCTTCACACAAACAGGGGAGACGGCAACATGCCGCCTCCCCCAAGTTCACACGGGCGCGAGCGCCCGCATAGGACAGTCCTACTTCTGCCAGCTCTTCACCAGTTCGTCGTAGTTGATGGTGATCGGCTTGTCCTTCTCCTTCTCTAGCTTCAGCTGAGGCGCCAGATTGCCGCCCTTGACCGCGTCGGCGTTCCAGTAGGCAAGGTCATGCTCTTCGGCCATCTTCGGTCCGATGTCGCCCTGGACACCGGATTTCTCGATACGCGCCATGACTTTTTCCTGATCGGCGCAGAGCGAATCCATGGCTTCCTGCGGTGTCTTGGCACCAGACGACGCGTCGCCGATGTTCTGCCACCAGAGCTGCGCCAGCTTCGGATAGTCCGGCACGTTGGTACCGGTCGGCGTCCACTGCACACGGGCCGGCGAACGATAGAACTCGATCAGACCGCCGAGCTTCGGCGCACGTTCGGTGAAGCTCTTGTCATGGATGGTGGAGTCGCGAATGAAGGTCAGGCCAACCTGGCTCTTCTTCACATCGACGGTCTTCGAGGTCACGAACTGGGCATAAAGCCAGGCGGCCTTGGCGCGGTCGGTCGGCGTCGACTTCATCAGGGTCCAGGAACCGACATCCTGATAGCCGAGCTTCATGCCGTCCTTCCAGTAGGAGCCGTGCGGAGACGGCGCCATACGCCACTTCGGCGTGCCGTCCTCGTTCATGACCGGCAGGCCGGGCTTGACCATGTCGGCGGTGAACGCGGTGTACCAGAAGATCTGCTGGGCAACACTGCCTTGCGACGGCACGGGGCCGGATTCGGAGAAGGTCATGCCCTGGGCTTCCGGCGGCGCATAGGCTTTCAGCCAATCAAGATACTTCTGGATGGCATAGACCGATGCCGGTCCATTGGTGTCGCCGCCGCGCGCGGTGCACGAGCCGACAGGCCGCGAATTCGCATCGACCTTGATGCCCCATTCGTCGACCGGCACACCGTTCGGCAGGCCCTTGTCGCCATTGCCGGCCATCGACAGCCAGGCGTCCGTGAACCGCCAGCCGAGCGACGGATCCTTCTTGCCGTAGTCCATGTGGCCATAGACCTTCTTGCCGTTGACGTCGCGGCCGGTGAAGAATTCGGCGATGTCCTCATAGGCCGACCAGTTGACCGGCACGCCGAGATCGTAGCCGTACTTGGCCTTGAAGTCGGCCTTGTTCTTCTCATCGTTGAACCAGTCGTAACGGAACCAGTAGAGGTTCGCGAACTGCTGGTCGGGCAATTGGTAGAGCTTCTTATCCGGCGCGGTGGTGAACTTCGTGCCGATGAAGTCGTCAACGTCGAGCATCGGATCGGTAACGTCCTTGCCTTCGCCCGCCATCCAGTCGGTCAAATTGCGCACCTGCTGGTAACGCCAGTGGGTGCCGATCAGATCGGAATCGTTGACCCAGCCGTCATAGATGTTCTGGCCGGTCTGCATCTGGGTCTGGATCTTCTCGACGACGTCGCCTTCCTGGATGACGTCATGCGTGACCTTGATGCCGGTGATGGCGGTAAAGGCCGGCGCCAGCACTTGAGACTCGTACTGGTGGGTGGTCAAGGTTTCCGACACGACTTTGATGTCCATGCCGGCGAAGGGCTTGGCAGCGTCGACGAACCACTGCATTTGCTTTTCCTGGTCGGCGCGCGAAAGCGTCGATACGCCGCCTATCTCTTTGTCCAGAAAGGCTTTTGCCTCATCCATCCCGGCGTAGGCATTGCCCGCGCCGAGCAACAGGACAAGGGCTGTTGTTGATGTTAAAAATTGCCGTCGCATGCGTTTCCTCCACTGTTTCAGGTTTCAAGTGCGATCTGGAGCGGTGGCCGGCACGCTGCCGCTCCAACAGTTTCCCCCTCTATACGTAGCGGAACACGCCGACGGCGTAGACCACGGAGAGAGCGAGAGCCCACCACAGGTTGGATCCAACGAGACCCAGCCAAGCGAGATGGATATAGGCGCTGCCAAGCAGCGACAGGAAAAGACGATCGCCGCGCGTCGTCTCGAAGCGCAGGATGCCGACGCGCGGATTGCCGCCCGGCGAGGCGTATTCCCACGCCGCCATGCCGCACAGCAACAGCAGAATGGTCGCGAAGAAGGCCGCCGTCGGCCACGTCCACGCCATCCAGGAGAGGTCAAAATTCATGATCATACCCTCCCCAGGGCAAAGCCCTTGGCGATATAATTTCGGACGAACCAGATGACGAGCGCGCCCGGGATCAGCGTCAAAACACCGGCAGCGGCGAGCAGGCCCCAATCCATGCCTGCGGCCGAAACGGTGCGCGTCATGGTGGCGGCGATTGGCTTGGCGTCGGTGGTGGTCAGCGTGCGTGCGATCAGCAACTCGACCCACGAGAACATGAAGCAGAAGAAGCAGGCGACACCGATGCCGCTCGCGATCAGCGGCATGAAGATCTTTACGAAGAAGCGCGGGAAGGAATAGCCGTCAATATAGGCGGTCTCGTCGATTTCCTTCGGCACGCCCGACATGAAGCCCTCGAGAATCCAAACCGCCAGCGGAACGTTGAACAGGCAATGCGCCAGCGCCACCGCGATATGCGTGTCGATCAGCCCGAAGGCCGAGTAGAGTTGGAAGAACGGCAGTGCGAACACCGCCGGCGGCGCCATGCGATTGGTCAGCAGCCAGAAGAACAGATGTTTGTCGCCAAGGAAGCGGTAGCGCGAGAAGGCATAGGCCGCCGGCAGCGCCACCGATACCGAAATCACCATGTTCATAACCACATAGGTGATCGAGTTGATGTAGCCGGAGTACCAGGCCTTCTCGGTGAAGATGGTGACGTAGTTGGCGATTGTCGGTGCGTGCGGGTAGAGCGTCAGCGAGTTGACGATCTCGGCATTGGTCTTGAAGCTCATGTTGATGAGCCAGTAGATCGGCAGCAAAAGCACGATGATGTAGAGCGTCGGCACGATCCACCACCAGCGCGATTCCTCGCCGCGACGGCGCATCCGCCTGTCGAGATCGCTCTGCGACAGCGTACTGGCGAGACCTTCCGAGGCGGTCCCGTTTATCGCATTGCGCTCGGTTCGTTCATTGGCGCCAGCCATTTCAGCGCTCCGCGTCGTAGTTGGTCATCACGGTGTAGAACACCCATGACAACAACAGGATGATGAGGAAGTAGACCAGCGACATGGCGGCCGCCGGGCCAAGGTCGAACTGGCCGAGCGCCGTCTTCACGAGGTCGATCGACAGGAAGGTCGTCGAGTTGCCCGGCCCGCCGCCGGTGACGACGAAAGGTTCGGTGTAGATCATGAAACTGTCCATGAAGCGCAGCAGCACGGCGATCAAAAGCACGCGCTGCATCTTCGGCAGCTGGATGTAGCGAAACACCGCCCAGCGCGAGGCCCCATCGATCTTGGCCGCCTGGTAGAAGGCATCGGGGATGGAAACCAGGCCGGCATAGCAGAGCAGCACGACGAGGCTGGTCCAGTGCCATACATCCATGATGATGATGATGACCCAGGCGTCGAACGCATGCTGGACGTAGTTGAAGTCGATGCCGAGCGCGTTGACATAGTAGCCCAGCAGCCCGATGTCGTTGCGTCCGAACACCTGCCAGATGGTCCCGACGACGTTCCACGGGATCAGCAGCGGCAATGACATCAGCACCAGGCACACCGGCACGCCCCAGCCCTTCCTCGGCATGTTGAGCGCGATGAAGATGCCGAGCGGCACCTGGATCGCCAGGATGATGAAGGAAAAGATCAGGTTGCGGACCATCGCTTCCCAGAAGCGGCTGGACGACAGCAGATCCTCGAACCATTCGGTTCCGGCCCAGGTGAAGACATTGTTGCCGAACGTGTCCTGCACCGAATAGTTGACGACCGTCATCAGCGGGATGACGGCGGTGAAGGCTACCAGCACCAGCACCGGCAGCACGAGGAACCAGGCCTTGTTGTTCCAGGTCTTGTCCATCTAGGCCCCCATCTCGACACGCCAGGAATCGGCATAGATGTTGATGCCGGCCGGATCGAACCGCACCTTCGGCTCGGCTGGCACGGTCTCGTCCTCGCCGATGACGGCAGCAATATCCCTGCCTTCCAGCTTGGCGCGCACCACCTTGTGGCGGCCGAGATCCTCGACCTTGCTGATCGAAACGGCCATGCCGTCCCGGCCGAGCCGCACATATTCGGGACGGATGCCGAGTTCGACGGCGCCGCCGGAGGTTTTGGGTGCGCCCGGCAATTCGATCCGCTGCGAGCCGAGCGTCGCCGTCTTGCCGTCGATCGCCACCGGCATGACGTTCATGCCCGGCGAGCCGATGAAATAACCGACGAAGGTGTGGCGCGGTCGCTCGAACAGTTCGGTCGGCGTGCCGATCTGCACGATGCCGCCATCATACATGACCACGACCTGGTCGGCGAAGGTCAGCGCCTCGGTCTGGTCGTGGGTGACGTAGACCATGGTGTATCCGAAGCGGCGGTGAAGCTGCTTCAACTGCGAGCGGAGCACCCATTTCATGTGTGGGTCGATGACGGTCAGCGGCTCGTCGAACAGGATGGCGTTGACATCGGAGCGCACCAGCCCGCGGCCGAGCGAGATCTTCTGTTTCTGGTCGGCGGTCAGGCCCCTCGCCTTCCTTTTCGCCCAGGACGCGAGATCGATCATCTCCAGCGTCTCGCGCACCTTGCGGTCGACATCGGCCTCCGGCACGCCGCGATTGCGCAGCGGGAAGGCCAGATTGTCGTAGACGGTCATGGTGTCGTAGATAACCGGAAACTGGAACACCTGCGCGATGTTGCGTTCCTGCGTCGACAGATTGGTCACGTCCCTGCCGTTGAACAGCAACTGGCCGTGCGAGGGGTGCAGCAGTCCCGAAATAATGTTGAGCAGCGTGGTCTTGCCGCAGCCGGATGGCCCGAGCAGCGCATAGGCGCCGCCATCCTCGAATGTGTGGTGCACTTCCCTGAGCGCAAAATCGGCATCCGTCCGCGGGTTCGGCAGATAGGAATGCCTGACATGGTTGACGTCGATGCGCGCCATATCGCCCTCCTCAAGCCGCCAGCTTCGGCGCGGTCACGGCGCGGCCATGCTCGTCGAAGACCATGATGTGACGCGGGTCGATGAACACCTCGACCGCTTCGTCGGTCTCGAAATCCCTGATGCCGTGGGTCAGCATGACCCAGCGCACATCGGCGAAATCGAGATGGATGAAACTCTCCGACCCGGTGATCTCGGTGATGGTCACCTTTGCCCGCACCGGCACGGCGCCGGCATTGGGCCGTTCGAGCGAAAGATGGTGCGGCTGGAAGCCGATCGTGTAGTTGCCATCGGCGATGCCGACGAGTTCGGGCGGTACCGGCAGCTTCACCCCGCCTTCGAGCAGGAAGTCGGCGCCCTTCTTGGCTAGCACGATGGTGTTGAGCGGCGGATCGGCGAAGGTCCTGGCCGTCACCAGGTCGACCGGCTTGCGGAACACGTCGATGGTCGGCCCGAACTGCGTGATACGGCCTTCCGACAGCGTTGCCGTATTGCCGCCGAGCAGCAGCGCCTCGTGCGGTTCGGTCGTGGCGTAGACGAAGATGGTGCCGGCGGCGGCAAAGATCCTCGGCAATTCGGCGCGCAACTCCTCGCGCAATTTGTAGTCGAGATTGGCGAGCGGCTCGTCGAGCAGCACCAGGCTGGCATTCTTGACGATGGCGCGCGCCAGCGCGGTGCGCTGCTGCTGGCCGCCGGAAAGGTTGAGCGGCGTGCGGTCGAGATAGGGCGTCAGCTTTAGGAGTGCCGCGGCCTCGCGCACCTGACTGTCGATCTTGCCTTGTTCGACGCCCGCCACCCTGAGCGGCGAGGCGATGTTCTCATAGACGGTCATCGCCGGATAGTTGATGAACTGCTGGTAGACCATGGCGATCTTGCGCTTCTGCACCGGCATGCCGGTGACGTCATGGCCGTCGAACCAGACCGAGCCGGAAGTCGGCACATCGAGACCGGCCATCAGCCGCATCAGGCTGGTCTTGCCGGAAAGCGTCGGCCCGAGCAGAACATTGAGCGAGCCGTGCTGAAGCGTCAGCGACACGTCGCGTATGTGCTCGACCGCACCGACCGTCTTGGTGACGTTCCTCAATTCAAGCATGACGCCTCCTCCCAGGCTTTCCGCATCAGCTCAAGACCTCTTCATTCGGCGGCCGCGACGTGCCGACGACGTATGCCGCGCATGAATTCATCGAGTGCCGCGACGTGTTCGCGGCTGAGATGCAGGCCGCGCTTGGTGCGGCGCCACAGCACGTCTTCCGCTGTAAGAGCCCATTCGTTTTCAACAAGATAGCGCACTTCGGCCTCATAGAGATCGCCGCCGAAATTGCGGCCGAGTTCGGCATTCGACTTGGCAAGGCCAAGCAAACGCTGAGCACGCGTCCCGTAAAGCCGCGTCAGCCGTCGGGCGAGGCGCGCGTCGAGGAAGGGATAGGCTGTCTTCAGCTTCGCCACTTGCGCGTCGAAACCGGTCGCCGGGAAATCGCCGCCCGGCAGCGGCGCGTCCGATGTCCACGGCTTGCCGCGCTTGCCGAGAAAACCTTCGATCTTCTCCAGCATCGATTCCGACAGCCGGCGGTAGGTGGTGATCTTGCCGCCAAAGGCATTGATGATCGGAGCGGCACCCTCGCCGCCATCGGCCTTCAGCACATAATCGCGCGTCGCTTCCTGTGCCTTGGAGGCGCCGTCGTCATAGAGCGGCCGCACGGCCGAATAGGTCCAGACGATGTCGGAGCGCTTGACGGGTTGTGCGAAATATTCGCTGGCCGCGGCGCAGAGATAATCGATCTCGGTGTCGCTGATCTTCACATCGTGCGGATCGCCGGGGTAATCTTGGTCGGTAGTGCCGATCAGCGTGAACTCGTCCTCGTAAGGGATGGCGAAGATGATGCGGCCATCCTTGTTCTGGAAGAAATAGGCGCGCGGATCGTCGAACTTCTTGGCGATGACGATATGGCTGCCCTGCACCAGGCGGACATTGTGCACATCGTTAAGGCCGACGACACCGGAGAGCACGTGATCGACCCACGGTCCGGCCGCATTGACCAGCAGCCGCGCCTTGATCTCTTCGGTCTCGCCGTTCTGCAGATTCTCGATCTTGATTGTCCAAAGGCCGTTTTCACGGCGCGCGCCGACGACCTTCGTGCGGGTCCGGATCGTTGCACCGCGGTCGGCGGCATCGCGTGCGTTGAGCGCCACCAGCCGTGCATCGTTGACCCAGCCGTCGGAATATTCGAACGCCTTTTTGAACAATGGCTTCAGAGGCTTGCCGGCCGGATCGCTCGCCATGTCGAGCGTCCTGGTCGCCGGCAACAATTTGCGCCCGCCAATGTGGTCGTACAGGAACAGGCCGAGCCGGATCAGCCACGCCGGACGCAGGCCCTTGGCATAGGGCAGCACGAAGCGCATCGGCCAGATGATGTGCGGCGCGTTCTTCCACAGAACTTCGCGCTCCATCAGAGCCTCGCGCACTAGGCGGAACTCGTAGAATTCGAGATAACGCAGGCCGCCATGGATCAGCTTGGTCGAACCGGAGGAGGTTCCGCTGGCGAGGTCGTTCATCTCGGCGAGAAAAACCGAAAACCCCCGTCCAACGGCATCGCGCGCTATGCCGCAACCGTTGATACCGCCGCCTATGACGAAAATGTCCCGGACTGAAGACGTGTCCACTTAACTCCTCCACGATTTCGCATTGCACCATTTTTGGTCTTTTGCGAAACCGTGGCGGAATTATTTCGAACTCATAACGAATGTCAAACGAAATATCACAGGTCCGTGAGATGATCCTGAGAGAGCCTCACCCAAGCGACGTCTCGATCAGCTGAACCTCGGCCTCCTGGCAGATCTTGCGCACCGAGGGAATGTCGCAGCGGTCGGTGATGAAGGTGTTGACCTGCGAGAGGTGACCGATGCGCACAGGCGCCGTGCGCTCGAACTTGGTCTGGTCGGAGACCAGAATCACATGCCTGGCATTGGCAATGATCGCCTGCGCCACCTTCACCTCGCGAAAATCGAAGTCGAGCAAGGCGCCGTCATGATCGATGGCCGAGGCGCCGATAACGGCGTAGTCGACCTTGAACTGCCTGATGAAATCGACCGCCGCTTCACCGACGACGCCGCCATCCGAACCGCGTACCACCCCGCCGGCAATCACCACCTCGATCGAAGGATATATACGCATCCTATTGGCAACATTGATGTTATTGGTGATAACCATCAGGCCGTTATGGTCTAGCAACGACTTGCTGACCGCTTCCGTCGTGGTGCCGATGTTGATGAACAGCGAGGCGTTATCAGGGATCAGCCTCGCCGCCGCGCGGCCGATCGCTTCCTTCTCGTCCGCCGCGATCTTGCGCCGGGCCTCATACTCCATGTTCTCGATACCGGACGGGAACAGTGCGCCGCCATGGATGCGCGAAAGCAGCCGCTGGTCGCAGAGATCGTTGAGGTCCTTGCGAATGGTCTGCGGCGTCACGTTGAAATGCGTGGCCAGATCGTCGACCAGCACGCGGCCATGGTCCTTGGCCATCTGGATGATCTCAGCATGGCGTGGCGACAGATACATGGGCGGCCTCCCGTTTTCGTTTTTCTTGTCTATAGCCGAAAACGAAAACAATGAAAAGGCATAAGCCGGCTAACGGAAATCACCTGATTGCAAAGGCAAACTCCAGCGCAATCCAGTATTGGCCGGTCAGGCCATGCCGCGCGCGATTTCGGTGATGACGGCAAAAGCCGAATCGACATCGCTCGCGGTCGCCTCGAACTGGCCGACCTGGAAGCGGATCGCGACCCGCCCATCGACCCTCGTTTGCGTCAGGTAGATGCGGCCATCGTCGTTGATCGCATTGACCAGCCGCAGATTGTGCTCGTCGGCATCGGCGCTTGAGGGCGCCCTGTGGCGGAATGAAAACAGCGACAGCATCGGTTGGCTGACGATCTCGAAATCCGGCTCCCTTGCCAGCCGCGCGGCAAGGCCTTCGCTCCAGGCGACATGGTTGCGGATCATGGCGCGCAGGTTTTCCAGCCCATGAGCCCGCAACAGGAACCACAGCTTCAGGGCACGAAAACGCCGGCCGAGCGGCACCGACCATTCGGAATAGTTGATGATGCCGTCATGGCCGTGAGTCCTGAGATAGTCCGGCTTGATGGCCAGCGTCCGGACATGGCTTTCAGGGTCGCGCAGGAACTGGATCGAACAATCGAACTGCGCGCCCAGCCATTTGTGCGGGTTGAAAACGATCGAATCGGCGCCTTCGACGCCGGTCCAGAAATGCCGGTACTCCGGGCAGATCATCGCCGATCCGGCCCAGGCCGCATCGACATGAAGGTAGAGCCCATGCCGGTTGGCGATCTCCGCGACCGCCGCGATGTCGTCCGTGCCGCCCGTGCTGGTGCCGCCGACGCAAGCGATGATGCCCGCCGGCAGCAGGCCGGCTTCGCGGTCGGCCACGATGGCTGCTTCCAGGGCGGCGGTGTCCATGGCGCGAAAGCGGCCGGAGACCGGAATGCGCACCAGATTGTCCTCGCCGATGCCCGAAACCCAGATCGCCCGATCGATCGACGTGTGCACCTGATCCGAGGAATAGATACGCAGCCGCGCCTGCCCGGCCAGCCCCTTTTTGTTGCCTTGCCAGTCCAGCGCGCGCTCGCGCATGGTCAGCACCGCATTGAGTGTCGCCGACGAGGCCGAATCCTGGATGACCCCGGAAAATCCCTCGGAAAGGCCAAGTGCCTGACGCATCCAGTCGACGGTGCGGGTCTCGAGTTCGGTCGCCGCAGGCGAGGTCTGCCAAAGCATGCATTGCGCGGCCATTGCGGAGACGAGATACTCGGCCACCACCGAAACCGGCGCCGCATTGGCTGGGAAATAGGCGAAGAAGCGCGGGTGCTGCCAGTGCGTCATGCCCGGCACGATGTTCTTTTCGAAGTCGGCGAAGATCCTGTCCATCGGTTCGGCGTCTTCGGGCGGCGAGGCCTCAATGCTCCTGAAAATGTCGCCCGGCTCGACCAGCGGCCGCACCGGCCGCTCGCGCAATGAATTGCGATACTCGGCGCCCCAGTCGGCGGCACGCCGCGACCACTGCCGGAACTCATCATTGTTCATCCTGCTCTCCCGACATGATCGCGATGCCGGCGCGTGCCTCGCCCGGCTCTCAAATTCCATCAATAATTAACATGTGAAATATATGCAAGCGCCGGCAGCTACGGCAAGCGCCCTACCCCGGAAAATCCGGCAGGCTGGCAAAGGCGCTCTTCAGCGCCTTCGACCAGCCATCGGAGATGGTGCGATAATACTGGTCGTCCTGGCCGATCCGCTTCTTCAGGCCGACCTTGAAGGCGTCCTTCTCCAGGAACAGCAGGTCGAGCGGCAAACCGACCGACAGGTTCGACTTGAGTGTCGAATCGAACGACACCAGAAGCAGCTTCACGGTCTCGGCCAGGCTCATCGTGCGCTCATAGGCGCGGATGATGATCGGCTTGCCGTATTTGGTCTCGCCGATCTGGAAGAACGGCGTGTCGTCGGTCGATTCGATGAAATTGCCCTCGGGATAGATCATGAACAGCCGCGGCGGACTGCCCAAGATCTGGCCGCCGAGGATGAAGGAGGCGTTGAAATAGGAATCGGCCTTCTCGCCGGCGGGAGAGGATTGCGCGATCACCTCTTTCACCGTGTCGCCCACCAGGCGCACCGTCTGGTACATGGATGGCGTCTCGAGCAGTTTCTCGTGGCGGTCGGTCACCGCCTTGGTGCGTTCGTCGAGCAGGCTGACCACGGCCTGCGTCGTCGCCAGATTGCCGGCCGACATCAAGACGATGACGCGCTCACCCGGCTGTTCCCAGACATGCATCTTCTTGAAGGTCGAGATCGAATCCATGCCGGCATTGGTGCGCGTGTCCGACATGAACACGAGCCCGCGATCGATCTTCAGGCCGACGCAATAGGTCATGGAATCTCTTCTGGCACTAATCCTTGCGGGATTACTGCTCTACCGTGACGGTGACCGCAAGCCGTTCTTCCGCCTGTCCCAGTCGAATTCCCGACACCGGCGAGGCGTCGCGGTAGTCACGGCCCGTCGCCACCTTCACATAACGTTCGTCGGGAGAAATGCCGTTGGCGGGGTCGAAGGCAACCCAGCCGAGACCCGGAACATGGGCTTCGGCCCAGGCATGGCTTGCCGCCTGCTCGACGGCATCCATCATCAGATAGCCGCTGATGTAGCGCGACGGAAATCCCATGGCGCGCGCGGCGGCGGCAAAGATATGGCTATGGTCCTGGCAAACCCCGGTTTTCAACGCCAGCGCCTCTTCGGCCGGTGTGGCCGCATTGGTGGTGCCCGGCGTGTAGGCGACGCGCTCGCCGATCATGGCCATCAGCCGGTGCAGCCTTTCGATGTCGGTGCCCGTGCCGACCGCATCGGCTAGCTTACGGATCCCGCCACCGATGGTGGTCAAGGGCGTTTCCTGCGCGAACAGCCATAGCGGCGCAAAGCCCTGATGCGCCCCACTAACGCCCGACGTGTCGCGCGTCACGACTTCGCCTGTCGCCTCGACCGTAATGAAATCGTGATCACCTTCGACGCTCAGCAGTCTTGTGTCGTTGCCGTAGTGGTCGGTAAACCGCACTTCCTCGCGCGCGCCTTCCACCTTCAGCGCCCAGGACAGCACCGTCTGGGTCTGCCCGCTGACGGGAAGCAGCCGCAGCCGCTGCAGCAGATATTGCACCGGCGCGTCGTAGCGGTATTCGGTCCGGTGGGTGATCTTGAGCCGCATGGCTATCTTCCGTTTGCGTGCATGATCTTATCCGAAAACCAGTTGCCACTTTTCGGGATCATGCTCAATAAAACCGGTAATCCTGCGCGATCTCGTCGCCGAGCCGGGTGTTGTCGCGAATGAACCCGGCAAGGAACTCATGCAGACCCGCGTCGAATATATCCTTGATCGACCCTGCCCTCAGCATGGCTTGCGTTTTTTCCGCCGTCGCGTGGCAGGCATGGCGTTCGCCATAATCGTCGCCGAGGAATTTCAGATGCTCGGACAGGAAGCGGTAGCAGAAGGTCAATGAACGCGGCATGCGGACGTTGAGGATCAGGTAATCGGCGATGTTGGTCGGCTTGTAGTCGGCGTCATAGACCCATCGGTAGGAGCGGTGCGCCGATACCGAGCGCAGGATCGATTCCCACTGATAATTGTCGAGGGTCGAACCAACCCAGGAGATCGACGGCAGCAGCACGTAATATTTCACGTCGAGGATGCGCGCCGTGTTGTCGGCGCGCTCGACATAGGTGCCGAGCTGCGAGAAGTCGAAAATCTCGTTGCGCAGCATGGTGCCGTAGAACGAGCCGCGGATCAGCGCCGTCTCGCGCTTGATGGCATCGAGCACGCTTGGCAGGTCGCGCTCGTCGATCGGCCTCGCCAGCATCCGCTTCAGCGACATCCAGGCTTCGTTGATGCTTTCCCAGGTCTCGCGCGTCAGCGCGGTGCGCACCATGCGGGCATTGTTGCGGGCCGTCTCGATCGACGACATGGTGCTCGACGGGTTCGAGGTGTCGCGCAAAAGAAAATCAGCGACATCGGCGGCCGTATAGTCCGAATATTTCTGCTTGAAGGCGACGTCGGAGCCGGCGCTAAGCAGCACCGAATTCCATTCCTCCGACGCGCTTTGCGTGCGGGTCAACGCCATGCGCAAGCCGGCATCGACCAGCCGCGCCATGTTTTCGGCCCGCTCGATATAGCGGTTCATCCAGTAGAGCCCGTTAGCGGTGCGGCCCAAAAGCATGATATGGCCCTTCGGGCTAGTGAGTAGGGAATAGCGAGTAGGGAATAGTAAGTCTTTGAATCTCAATCGAATATGGCATTTCCTATCCCCTCTACTTTCACTACTGCCTACTGCCTACTGCCTACCGCCTATTTCCCTATTCACTCAATCATCCAGCACCCAAGTATCTTTCGTTCCGCCGCCCTGCGACGAGTTCACGACCAGAGAGCCTTCCTTCAACGCCACGCGCGTCAGCCCGCCGGGCACGATCTGGATGCGGTCGGAGACCAGCACGTAGGGCCTGAGGTCGACATGGCGCGGCGCCAGTCCCTTGTCGGTCAGGATCGGGCAGGTCGACAGCGCCAGTGTCGGTTGAGCAATATAGTTCGAAGGCTTCGCGGCCAGTTTCTTGGCGAAGGCCTCGCACTCTTTCTTGGTCGCCGCCGGTCCGACCAGCATGCCGTAGCCGCCGGAGCCGTGCACTTCCTTGATCACCAGCTCTTGGATGTGCTCGAGCACGTATTTCAGGCTGTCCGGTTCCGAACAGCGCCAGGTCGGGATGTTGCCGAGGATCGCCTTGCGGCCGGTGTAGAATTCGACGATCTCGGGCATGTAGGAATAAATCGCCTTGTCGTCGGCGATGCCGGTGCCCGGCGCATTGGCGATGGTGATGTTGCCGGCGCGGTAGACATCCATGATGCCGGGTATGCCAAGCGCCGAATCCGGCCGGAAGGTCAGCGGGTCGAGGAAGGAATCGTCGACGCGGCGGTAGAGCACGTCGATCTGCTTGTAGCCTTCGGTCGTGCGCATCGCCACATGGCCGTCGATGACGCGCAGATCCTGGCCCTCGACCAGTTGCACGCCCATCTGGTCGGCAAGGAAGGCGTGCTCGAAATAGGCGGAATTGAAGCTGCCGGGCGTCAGCACGGCGATGGTCGGCGCGCCGTTGGTACTTTGCGGACGCACCGCGGCCAGCGACTGGCGCAGCAGTTGCGGGTAATTCTCCACCGGCCGCACCTTGATCTTCTGGAACAGCTCAGGGAACAGCTGCATCATCGTCTCGCGGTTCTCCAGCATGTAGGAGACGCCGGACGGGGTGCGCGCATTGTCCTCCAAAACGTAGAATTCGTCCTCGTTGATGCGCACGATATCGACGCCGATAATATGGGTGTAGACGCCGGCCGGCGGCCGCACCCCGATCATCTCCGGCAGGAAGGCTTCGTTCTTGGCGATCAGGTCCCGGGGAACGCGGCCGGCGCGCAGGATTTCCTGGCGGTGGTAGATGTCGTCGAGGAAGGCGTTCAGCGCCTGTACGCGCTGCTCGATGCCTTGCGTCAGGCGTCGCCACTCATTGCCGGAAATGATGCGCGGGACGATGTCGAAGGGGATCAGCCGTTCGGAGGCTTCCTGCTCGCCATAGACGGCGAAGGTGATGCCGGTCTTGCGGAAGACGCGTTCGGCGTCCTGCATCTTCTCGGTAAGCCTGGCTGGATCCTGCTCCTTCAGCCAGCGATCATAAGCCGAATACGGTCTTCTCAATCCGGAAACTTCCGGAAGCATTTCGTCGAACGCTGCCAATCGCATACTCCCCTGTGACGCCATTTCACTGGCGTCGCCGAAGAAAATCAAGTGCAATCGGTGATTTGGGAGGTCCGGACGGTCAGTATGTTGTGGCTGCCTAAAATTGAGGCAGCCGAAATATGACCTTGATCAGGCTTTGCCTCGTGCCCGGGCAGACGCCTTGCCTCGCTAGAAGGCGCGGAAGGTGACGACCGTAAAGGTGTCCTTGATGCCGGGGAGAATCTGCACCTTCTCGTTGACGAAATGACCGACGTCTTCCTCGTCATCGACATAGAATTTGGCGAGCAGGTCGTAATTGCCGGCGGTGGAATAGATCTCCGAGGCGATCTCGGCATCGGCAAGCGCGCTGGCAACCTCATAGGATTTGCCCAACTCGCATTTGATCTGCACGAAAAACGCCTTCATGGCTTCGTCCCGCTAAACGTCCAAGTCCAAGCGGCCCTTCTGGCAGACTGGAGGCGGCCTTTCAAGCACTGGAATCCGCACTTAGCCGGCACGGGCCTTGGCCACGTCCTCGCGCAGTTCCGCAACAGCCATGACATTCAGATGGCGAATATTCGCAATCGGTGAAACCGGGATGTACCGCCAAGCGTATGTTATCATGCGTCTTCGGACATCATTTTTGAGGGAACAATTCCGAGGGACAACGGAGACAGGCCATGCGCCGCGCTTTTTTCGCATTCGCAGTCATTCCATTCGTCTTCCTATCCTCGGCATTCGCCGGCGATGCCGAAATCAAGGCAGGCCAGGCCGTCATCGATGGTCAGTTGAAGGCCCTGCTGGCCGATGACGGCGCCAAGGCCTACAGCTTCGCCGCCCCGAACGTGAAACAGGTGTTCCCGACCGTCGACGCTTTCATGAACATGGTGACCAATGGCTACCCGCCAGTGCGCAAGCCACAATCCTATGCCTTCGGCAAGGTCGAGCAGACGGGTCCGGGCTCGATTATCCAGCAGGTGCTGATCGTCGGCCCTGACGGCAAGGACTATGAGGCGGTCTATACGCTGCAGCAGCAGCCCGACGGCACGTTCCAGATCACCGGCTGCAGCCTGCGCGCATCCAACTCGCTGAGCACCTGAGGTTCTACAGGACGGGTATATCACCCCTCGCCCAGCCCTCTGTGATCTCGGCCCCACGCGCCTCGAAGCTGCCGGTCTCGATCGCGGCGCGGATGTCCTGCATCAGCTTTTGATAGTAGGACAGATTATTCCAGGTGAGCAGCATCGCGCCCAGCGCCTCCTGCGAGCGCACCAGGTGGTGCAGATAGGCGCGCGAATAATCCCGCGCCGCGGGACAATCGCTTTCATCGTCGAGTGGGCGCGGATCGTCGGCATGGCGGGCGTTGCGCAGATTGACCTTGCCGCGCCTGGTGTAGGCCAGGCCGTGCCGGCCGGCCCGCGTCGGCATCACGCAGTCAAACATATCGATGCCGCGCGCCACCGACTTCAGGATGTCGTCAGGCGTGCCCACTCCCATGAGATAACGCGGCTTGTCCGCTGGCAGTTCGGGACAGGTGATGTCGAGCATTTCGAGCATCACCGCTTGCGGCTCGCCGACCGCCAGGCCGCCGACCGCATATCCCTTCAGCTTCATAGCGCTCAGCGCCTGCGCCGAGCGCACCCTCAGCGCTGCGTTGTCGCCGCCCTGCACGATGCCGAACATCGCCTTGCCCGGCTGATCGCCAAACGCCGTCTTGCAGCGCTCGGCCCAGCGCAGCGACAGTTCCATGGCACGCTCGATCACCTTGAGCTCGGCCGGCAGCGCCGTGCATTCGTCAAGCTGCATCTGGATATCCGAATCGAGCAGGCCCTGGATCTCGATCGACCGCTCCGGCGACATTTCGTAAGGCGCGCCATCGATATGCGAGCGGAAGGTCACGCCCTTTTCGGTCAGCTTCCTGAGCTTCGACAGCGACATCACCTGGAAACCGCCGCTGTCGGTCAGGATCGGATGCGGCCAGCGGGCGAATTCATGCAATCCGCCAAGCCGCGCGACACGCTCGGCACCGGGCCGCAGCATCAGGTGATAGGTGTTGCCCAGGATGATATCGGAGCCGACGCCGCGCACCTGGTCCATATACATGGTCTTGACGGTGCCGCCGGTGCCGACCGGCATGAAAGCAGGCGTACGGATTTCGCCGCGCGGCATGTCGATAACACCGCGCCGCGCCTTGCCGTCGGTGGCAAGGACCTTGAAGCTGAACGGCCTAGCCATTGAATTCCTTGTCATGGATGGGCGCATCAGGCGCCTGCCTGTCGAGCGACTGGCGGTATTGGATGCAGCCGCGCATGAATTTGGGCCACGGCGGCACGGCGATCGACGGCTCGGTCTTTTCCGGCAGCAGGTCCCACAAATCGGGGTGATGCCAGCAGAGATCATGGCCTGACGTGTCGCGATGGGCGCGAATGCCGGCGCGCAGTTTCTTCACCTCGGCGATCAGGGCACCGCGATCAAGGGCTTGCAGGTCATCGTCCATCGCTCATCTCCGCTCGATACAGCAGGCTTGCGTCTCCATAGGAGTAGAACCTGTAGCGGTTCGCAATGGCATGCGCATAGGCGGCGCGCATCGTGGTGAGGCCGCTGAAGGCCGAAACCAGCATGAACAGCGTCGAACGCGGCAGGTGGAAATTGGTCATCAGCATGTCGGCGGTGCGAAAGCGATAGCCGGGTGTAATGAAGATGTCCGTCGGCCCCGACCACGCGGGCACCGTGCCGTCCTCGCGCGCCGCGCTCTCCAGCAGCCGCAGCGAGGTCGTGCCGACGGCAATGATGCGCCCGCCCCTCGCCTTGGCCGCGTTCAGCGCCTCGGCTGTTGCCGCGCTAACCGAACCGATCTCGGCATGCATCTTGTGGTCGGCGGTGTCGTCCGCCTTGACCGGCAGGAACGTGCCGGCGCCGACATGCAACGTCACGAAGCGACGCTCGACCCCTTTGGCATCGAGAGCCGCAAAAAGCTCCGGCGTGAAATGCAGGCCGGCGGTGGGCGCGGCAACCGCCCCTTCCTCCCTTGCATAAATCGTCTGGTAGTCCGAGCGGTCGCGCTCGTCGTCGTCGCGCTTCGAGGCGATATAAGGTGGCAGCGGAATGTGGCCGACGGCGCGCAGCGCCTCGTCCAGGAAAGGCCCGGACAGGTCGAAGCCAAGCAAGACCTCGCCGCCCTCGCCCTTCTCGATCACCGTGGCATCGAGCTGGCCGAGGAAGCAGGAATTGCCGTCATGGCCGAAATGGATGCGGTCGCCGGTGGCGATGCGCTTGCCGGGCCGCATGAAGGCGAGCCAGCGATCCGGCGCCACGCGCATATGCAGCGTGGCCTCGACTTGCGCCTGTGCCTCGCCGCGCCGCCTTATGCCTTTGAGCTGCGCCGGAATGACCTTGGTATCGTTGAACACCAGCACGTCGCCGGCTCTGAGCAGGGATGGCAGGTCGCCGACTGTGCGGTCATCGAGCGCCTCGCCCGGTTTGACCACGAGCATTTTGGCGCTGTCGCGCGGCTCCGCCGGGCGAAGCGCGATGCGCTCCTCCGGCAGATCGAAGTCAAAGAGATCGACGCGCATCAGTAGAGCCGGATAAGCAGCGCTCCGGCCAAGAGCATCACCGCGCCGGCGACGCGGCCGAGCGAGATTTCACGCACCGCGACGCCGAGGAAACCGACGCGATCGATGAGCATGCCGGCGAGCAACTGGCCGGCCACCAGGAATGCCATCAGCGCAGCGGCGCCGATGCGCGGCGTCAGGACTGTCGAGAGCGTGACATAGAAGCCGCCGAGCATGCCGCCGGCAACGAACAGCCAGGGCGCCGGCGCCTTCCAGTCGAGCGAAATGCCTTGCAGCTTCACCACCGTAACGGCGATGATGCCGAGCACGATCGCGCCGGACAGGAACGAAAACGCAGCCGCCGCGACCGGGAGACCCAGGCCGCGCGCCAGCTGCGAATTGATCGGTGCCTGAATGGCAATGAAGGCGCCGGACAGGATGCCGAGAAGCGACCAGACGGCGCCCATCATTGTCGTTTCGCCTTACTTGACGTCGGCCGCGACCTTCAGCGACACGATCTTGTCGGGATCGACGACCGGCTCGCCGCGCTTGATCTTGTCGACATTGTCCATGCCTTCGATGACCTGGCCCCAGACCGTGTACTGGCGGTTGAGGAAGGCGGCATCGTCGAAGCAGATGAAGAACTGCGAATTGGCCGAGTTCGGGTTCTGTGAACGGGCCATCGAGCAGGTGCCGCGGCCGTGGTTGGCGTTGGAGAACTCAGCCTTCAGGTCCGGCTTGTCCGAGCCGCCCATGCCCGCGCGCGACGGCGCGAAGGTGGGCTTCGAGGAATTGCCGAACCTCACGTCGCCGGTCTGCGCCATGAAGCCATCGATGACGCGGTGGAAGACCACGCCGTCATAGGCGCCTTCCCTGGCCAGTTCCTTGATGCGGGCGACATGGCCGGGGGCCAGATCGGGGAAAAGTTCGATGACGACCTTACCTTTGGTCGTTTCCATGATGAGCGCGTTCTCGCGGTCCTTGATTTCGGCCATGTCAGATATCCTTTTGATAATACAGAATTACTTGTCGGCGGCGATGCGCACCTTGATCATCCGGTCGGGGTCGGAAACTGTACCGTTGTCCGCCTCGTCACCCTTCTTGATGTGGTCCACCAGTTCCATGCCGCTGACGACATTGCCGACAATGGTGTACTGGCCGTCGAGCGGCGGTGCCGGCGCGAACATGATGAAGAACTGCGAATTGGCGGAGTTCGGATCCTGCGAGCGGGCCATGCCGACCACGCCGCGCTTATAGTGCTCGGTCTGCGAGAATTCGGCCGGCAGGTCAGGCAGGTTCGAACCGCCGGTGCCGACGGCCTGGGAGTTGAAGCCCTTCTTCATGTTGCCGAACTTGACGTCGCCGGTCTGCGCCATGAAGCCGTCGATGACGCGGTGGAAAGCGACATCGTCGTAAGCATGGTCACGCACGAGCTTCTTGATCTGCGCGACATGCTTGGGCGCCAGGTCGGGCCGCAGCGCGATGGTGACGTCGCCGTCCTTCAGCGTGATGATCATGGTGTTTTCCGGGTCGGCGGCATGGGCCGAGACCGATGCGGTCACAAGACCGGCAAGCACGACGAGGAACGAGGCGAGCCTTTTGAGCTGCATGAGGATTTTCTCCGGGCCTATTTCGCGAATTTGGCGTTGAGCGCGCCAGCAACAGCCGCCGGCACGAAGGGGCGGATGTCGCCGCCCATCGAGGCTATCTGGCGCACAAGTGTGGCGGTAATGGTGCGCACGGACGGGCTGGCGGGCAAAAAGACCGTCTGCAGCTCAGGCGCCATGGTTTCGTTCATGCCGGCCATCTGCATTTCGTAATCGAGATCGGTGCCGTCGCGCAGGCCGCGGATCATGATCGAGGCGCCCTGCTTCCTGGCGGCATCGATCACCAGCCCGTCGAAGGCAACGACCTTGATGCGAGCGCCATCGCGGCCGAATTCGGCTTTCGTGGCGGCTTCGATGAGTTGCACCCGCTCCTCGAAGGAAAACAATGGCTTCTTGCCCGGATGAATGCCGATCGCGGCATAGACGATGTCGGCCACCGCCAGCGACGCTTTCAGCACATCGAGATGGCCGTTGGTCAGCGGGTCGAAGGAGCCGGCGTAAAGGGCGGTGCGTTCAGTCATGGCAGGTGCTTCTAGCGAGCCTCTCTCGCAAAGGCAAATCCGATCGGCGCGAAGGCCGTGAACCTTTTCCGGCACATGAACGACAGATGAACACGCTGATCACGAAGCCTTCACGCAGCGTTCACTAGGTTGCACCTTAATAAGATGAAACCAAAATCCCATCTATCCGTTGTAAGGCGCAGGAGAACACGCAAATGCTGATCTACATGCTCGCCACCGCAATGACAGTCGCCATGCTGATCGCCACCGTATTCGGGCTGCATCAGGAGGCACAACGCATCCGCGTCAAGGCAACTACCAGGCGATTCGAAGGCTTCGGCCTCCGCAAGCCGTATCGTCACTACTAAGTCAGTTTCTGGACGTGTTGCCGCGCCGGCCGATGGGCCGGCGTTGCTATGTCAAAACCGGGGTCAGGACTTACTCAGCGCTATCCGGACCAGCGTCCGTCTCGGGAGCAGACTCCGTACCGCCCTCGATGGTCTCTTCGCTTTCCTCGTCCGATTGCGGCTCGGAAATTCGCTCGACCGAAACCACCTTCTCACCCTCGGCCGTATTGAAGATGGTCACGCCCTTGGTGGCGCGGCTGGCGAAACGGATGCCGTTGACCGGCACCCGGATGACTGTGCCGCCATCCGACACCAGCATGATCTGGTCGTCATTGTCGACCGGGAAGGTCGCCACCAGCCTGCCGATTTCAGCCGTCTTCGATACGTCGGTGGCGCGGATGCCCTTGCCGCCGCGGCCGGTCAGGCGGAAATCGTAGGACGACGAACGCTTGCCGTAGCCATATTCCGTCACCGTCAGCACATACCGCTCATGCGCCTTGAGGAACTCGTAGCGTTCGTCTGAAAGCTCTGCCTCCTCGCCGATCTCCTCATTGGTCAGCGCAATCTCTTCCTCCTCGCCGCTGGCGCCAGCGGCAAGGCGGCGCTCGGCCGCTGCCCGCTTGAGGTAAGCGGCACGCTCTGCCGGCGACGCGTCCACATTCTCGATCACCGACATCGAGATGATGCGGTCGGTCTCGGCCATGGTGATGCCGCGCACGCCGACCGAATTGCGGCTCTGGAAGACGCGCACATCGCCGACCGAGAAGCGGATGCACTGGCCGGAGCTGGCGGTCAGAAGCACGTCGTCATTGTCGGTGCAGGTCTCGACGCCGAGGATCTCGTCGCCTTCCTCCTCCAGCTTCATGGCGATCTTGCCATTGCGGTTGACCTGGACGAAATCGGACAGCTTGTTGCGGCGCACGGTGCCGCGCGTGGTGGCGAACATCACGTCGAGCTCGCCCCAGCTGGTCTCGTCCTCGGGCAGCGGCATGATGGTGGTGATGCGCTCGCCCTGCTCGAGCGGCAGCATGTTGATCAACGCCTTGCCGCGTGACTGCGGGTTGCCGATCGGCAGCCGCCAGACCTTTTCCTTGTAGACGATGCCGCGCGAGGAAAAGAACAGCACCGGGGTGTGCGTGTTGGCCACGAACAGCCTTGTGACAAAATCCTCTTCCTTGGTCGACATGCCGGAGCGGCCCTTGCCGCCGCGGCGCTGCGCCCGGTAGAGCGAAAGCGGCACGCGCTTGATGTAGCCGGAATGGCTCACCGTCACGACCATGTCCTCGCGCTGGATCAGGTCCTCGTCTTCCATGTCCGCGCCGCCGTCGGTGAGTTCGGTGCGGCGTGGCGTGCCGAACTCGTCGCGCACGGCGGCAAGCTCGTCCTTGACGATCTGCTGGACACGCGCCCGGGACGACAGAATGTCCAGATAATCAACGATTTCTGCGCCGATCGTGTTCAACTCGTCGGCGATCTCGTCACGGCCAAGCGCGGTCAGGCGCTGCAGGCGCAGTTCGAGGATGGCGCGGGCCTGTTCCTCGGACAGATTGTAGGTGCCATCCTCGTTGATGCGATGGCACGGATCGTCGATCAAAAGGATCAGCGATTCGACATCACCCGCCGGCCAGCGCCGCTCCATCAACTGCTCGCGCGCCGTCTGCGGATCCGGTGCGGTCCGGATCAGCTTGATGACCTCGTCGATGTTGGCGACGGCGATGGCAAGACCGACCAACACATGAGCGCGGTCGCGCGCCTTGCGCAGCAGGAATTTCGTCCGCCTTGTGATGACCTCTTCGCGGAAGGAAACGAACGCCTTCAGCATGTCGGTCAGGGTCAGCAGTTCCGGCTTGCCGCCATTCAGCGCCACCATGTTGGCGCCGAAAGAGGTCTGCAGCGGCGTAAATCGGTAAAGCTGGTTGAGGATGACGTCGGCGACGGCGTCGCGCTTCAGCTCGATGACGACGCGATAGCCCTGCCGGTCGCTTTCGTCGCGGATGTCGGAAATGCCTTCGATGCGCTTGTCGCGCACCAGTTCGGCCATCTTCTCGATCATCGAGGCCTTATTCACCTGATAAGGAACCTCGGTGATGATGATCGATTCACGGTCATTGCCGCGCTGTTCGATGTTGACCTTGCCGCGCATGACGATCGAGCCACGGCCGGTCGAATAGGCGCTGTAGATGCCGGAGCGGCCAAGCACGATGCCGCCGGTCGGGAAATCCGGGCCCGGAATGATCTCCATCAGCGCCGGCAAGTCGATCGCCGGATTGTCGATGACGGCAATGGCGCCGTTGCAGACTTCGCTCAGATTGTGCGGCGGTATGTTGGTGGCCATGCCGACGGCGATGCCGCCGGAGCCGTTGACCAGCAGATTGGGAAAGCGCGCCGGCAGAACCTTCGGTTCGGTGTCGGAGGCATCATACGTGTCCTGGAAATCGACCGTGTCCTTGTCGATGTCCTCCAGGAGTTCATGCGCGACTTTGGTCAGCCGCGATTCGGTGTAGCGCATCGCCGCCGGCGGGTCGCCATCGATCGAGCCGAAATTGCCCTGCCCGTCGATCAGCGGCACGCGCAGCGACCAGTCCTGCGCCATGCGCACCAAGGCGTCATAGATCGAGGCGTCGCCATGCGGATGGTATTTACCCATCACGTCGGCGACCGGGCGGGCCGACTTCACATATTTGCGGTTCCAGTGGTAGCCGCTTTCATGCGCCGCATAGAGAATGCGGCGATGCACGGGCTTCAGGCCGTCGCGCACATCGGGCAGCGCACGGCTGACGATCACGCTCATGGCGTAAGAAAGATAGGAGCTCTGCATCTCCTCGATGATGGAGATCGGCTCGATGCCGGTGGGGCCGCCGTCGGCGCCGCGCGGTGTCTTTTGGTCGGTCAAATCGGATCACAATCTAATCAGGAATCACTGACCGCTTATATAGGAAGCAAGGCTGAAACTCCAATGTTCGCGGCACTTTTCCAGTGTCATTTTTGGTGGTAATTTCAAAAGGATACCGCTGATTGCGACGATATGGCCACCACGCTTTTCGCCGCCACAAGGCAAAAGCCGGCAATGGACCAATCCCCCCAAGCGAAAGCGGCAAGCGCCATGAGTTGGCGCCGGTGGCTGCCTGTGCAGGCGCTGAGCGGCTGGCAGCTCCGAGATCTCAACGGTGATCTGATCGCCGGCCTGACATTGGCCGCGATCGCCATCCCCGAGCAGATGGCAACGGCCCGACTCGGCGGCTTTGCTCCCGGGATCGGGTTTTTCGCCTTTGTTGCCGGTTCGGTGGCGTTTGCCCTGTTCGGTGCCAATCGTCACCTCTCGGTTGGCGCGGATTCGACCATCACGCCGCTGTTCGCCGGCAGTCTGGCGCTGCTCACCACGTCAGGCTCCCCGCATTATCTGGCGCTGGCGGCCATGCTGGCGCTGATGGTCGGCCTGATCGTGACGCTCAGCGGCATCTTCCGCCTCGGCTGGATCGCCGATCTCCTGTCGGTGCCGGTCACGACAGGCTTTCTGGCGGGCATCGCGGTCCATATCATCGTTTCGCAGATGCCCGGTCTGCTCGGCCTGCCTGCCGAGAGCGGAGAAACCTTGCGGCGTGTCGGCGAGATCGCCGGCCATCTCCATCTCACCAATCCCTGGAGCCTCGGCCTTGGCCTTGGCGTGTTCGCGATCGTGCTTGGCGCCGAGCGCATCAGCGCCCGCATTCCCGGCGCCTTGATCGGCATGGTGCTCGCCACGCTTGTGGTCGCCGTCTTCGGGCTCAAGGATCGTGGCGTCGAGGTGCTCGGCGCCTTGCCCAATGGCCTGCCCCGCCCGGGTCTGCCGCTTGCCAGCCTTGACGATGTGCAGGCGCTGGTTCCGCTGGCGCTGCTGATCGCGATCGTCGTCATGGTGCAGACGGCGGCGACCTCGCGTTCCTTCATGCCGCAGCAGGGCGCCCCTGACGTCAATCGCGATTTCGTCGGCGTCGGCGCCGGCAGCGTTGCGTCGGGCCTGTTCGGTGCCTTTGCCGTCAATGCCAGCCCGCCGCGCACGGCCATCGTCTCCCAATCAGGTGGCCGCTCGCAACTGTCCAGCCTCATTGCCGCGGCCATCGTGCTGGCGCTCGGCGCCTTCGGCGGCAGCCTGCTCGCCAACGTTCCGCAGGCCGCCCTTGCCGGTGTCTTGATGTTCGTTGCCCAGCATATATTGCGCTGGAAGGTTTTCGCCAGCGTCTACCGGCAGGCGCCGGTCGAATTCCTGTTGATCCTGATCACCATGGCGGCCATCGTCGTGTTGCCGATCGAGACCGGCGTGGCGGTGGGCATCGGCCTGTCGCTGCTTCATGGGATATGGAGCGCGACGCGCGCACAATTGATCGAACTGGAACAAGTGCCGGGCACTTCGGTGTGGTGGCCGCCCGGCGAGCAAGCTGCCGGCGATCGGCTCCCCGGCGTGCTGGTCGCGGCATTCCAGGCGCCGCTGTCCTTCGTCAATGCCGACGGCTTCAAGCGCGGCTTTGTCGATCTTGTCGACGCCAGGCGCGAGAGCGTGAAACTGGTGGTGCTGGAGGCCAGCAACATCGTCGAAATCGACTATACCGCCGCGCAAGCCCTGATCGACACCATCACCCATTGCCGCAAGGCGGGCGCGACCTTTGCCATCGCGCGCATGGAATCGCTGCGCGCCCAGGCGGCGCTGGCGCGGTTCGGCATCGCTGAAATGGTCGGTACGCATCGCATATTCCACAGCGTCGACGCGGCGATCAAATCACTTGGTCCCAAATCACTTGGTCCGGGCAAACAGCAGCAGCAAGAACAGGATGGAGTGCCATGATCGACCCGCGAGAACCCATTGTCACGCCGGTTCCCGTCGACGAACTGAGGCCGACGCAGATAACGGTCGGCATGAGAGAAGTTGCGTTGAAGCGCCAGATGATCCGAGAACAGGACGCCAAGAAGAAGACCGGCGCGTTTCTCGGCAAACACATGGTCCCGGTCGTACTAGGCCCCAAGAATCGCAACTACGTAACCGATCACCATCATCTCGCTCGCGCCCTGCTCGAGGAGGGCGTGAAGGACGTGCTTGTGACCGTGATCAGCGACCTGTCCGCGCTCGACAAGGACGCGTTTCTTTTCGTGCTCGATAACAGAGGCTGGATGCATCCATTCGATGAGAACGGCCGGCGCCGCGATTACTCGGCAATCCCGAAGACAATCGGCGAGCTGATCGATGATCCTTACCGAAGCATGGCCGGCGAATTGCGCCGGATCGGCGGCTTTGCCAAGGACACGACGCCGTTCAGCGAATTCATCTGGGCGGATTTCCTTCGTCGGCGCATCGACCGAAATGCGATTGCGAGGAACTTCGACACGGCGATGAAAGAGGCACTCAGCCTGGCCAAGGGCAAGGACGCGGACTACCTGCCGGGCTGGTGCGGCCCGACCTCCGACTGAGCCTGTCTCCGCCGAGGCGCGTACATGACGGTGCGGCCTGATCGGCTGGCGCGATAGTCGCCTGGCGTCTCGCCCATGACGCGCCGGAACCGGCGATTGAACGTCGACAGATCGTTGAAGCCAGCGTCGAAGGCGATCTCCGAGATCACATCATTCGACAGGCGCAGCCGCACCGCGGCCCGGTGCAGCCGGGTCTTGAGCAGGAACTGATACGGCGTCATGCCGGCGACCTGCCGGAAAATGCGCAGGAAATGATACGGGCTGGTCGCCGTCTCGTCCGCCAGTGCCGACAGCGAAACCGGCCCGTCGGCATCCAGTTCGATCCGCCGCACAGCTTCCGCCACGCGTTTCTGGTCGCGGCCGCTTGGTCCGCGCCTGGCGGATGTGGCGCCGGAAATCGTGGCCACAGCCGCGGCGGCAATGCGCAGGGAAAGTTCCTCGAAAGCACCCTTGTCGGCCATTTCGCGCGCGGCCTCCGCCTCGGCCAGCAAAGGCGCCAGGCCCGACAAGGGCGGCAGGCGCGGCGCTTCGAAGGTAAGCGTGCTTGCGCCCGGCACACCGGCGACGATCCGTTCCATATAGGCAGGCTTGAAATGGAACGACAGACAGCGGTCGCCGCTGCCATGTTCGTGTCCGCATTCATAGCAGGTGCCGGAATTGCCGAGCAGCAGCGCGCCCGGCGCCAGCATGGCCGTGCCCTGCTGCGCGCGGTAGCGGAACGTGCCGCTGGTGACCGCTGCAACACAGAAATCCTGATGGGCTTCCTCGAACGGCCGGTCGCCGGCTCCTGCCGTGCAGATCACATCCGCCACGTGCCAGCCGGGTCCGGACGCCAGAGTGCGGGTCGTCGCTGTCATGGCCGAAATATAGCAATTTTTCCCAAGCCCAGAACCCCGTCAGCGCCTACTCCTCGCGGTCTCCTGACAGAAAGAGACCGCAGCCCATGTTCGACCCTTTTGCCGAAGCCTTGCACAGTCCCGGCCCGATCGACGGGCTTGCCGAAAAACTGGACCTTTACGGCCGCTTCGTCGGCGCCTGGACTTTCGACGCCTCGCGCCACCTCGAGGACGGCACCGTGCTGACCGGGCGTGGCGAGGTGCATTTCGGCTGGGTGCTGGAAGGGCGCGCGATCCAGGACGTCTGGATCCTGCCCGCACGGAACACCGGTTCCCAGTCTTCCCTCGGCAAGTGGACGTTCTACGGCACGACGTTGCGCGTCTATGATCCCGGCGCGGATGCCTGGCACATTTTCTGGAGCGATCCGCGCAACCAGTATTTCAGCCGCCAGCTCGGCCGGGCCGAGGGCGACAGGATCGTGCAGGTCGGCGCCGATGGTACCGGCAGATCGGTGCGCTGGAGCTTTTCGCGGATCACCGAAAGCTCTTTCCGCTGGCTCGGCGAGCGCTCGCACGACAATGGCGCGACATGGCGGCTGGAGGTCGAGTTCCTGGCACGGCGCGTTGCAGCAGCCTAAACCAGCAACTGCTTGTAACGATGGAGAAAACGACATCTCGATCGGTGTCCGTGACGCCAAGCCTCTTCCGCCGGCGGGCAGATCTCCTGCTCGAGTCCTTCAGAAGTGGCACGCTGGCTTGGCCGGCCCAATTGTGTAAAAGAAACTGCTGAGCCGACGCGCGTATTGAACCGGCGACGGGCGAGGATATAGGGTCGCCGAAGGCGGGGTTTTTCCAATGGCCAAGAACGCCGAAATTGAAATTCTGCGCGCAATCTCCATCCTCATGGTGATCACCGCGCACGTTCCCTTCATACTGTCTTGGGAATCGGCGTATTGGTGGCCTGTATTCAGGGTAGCTAATTTTTGGGCGGGCGTGGATATCTTCTTCGCGATATCGGGATTTGTGGTCACCGCCACGCTGCTGCGTCATATCCGGTCTGAAACGCCCCTCGTCGCCCTGAAGTCGTTTTGGATCCGGCGTTTCTTTCGTCTCGTCCCGCTGTCCTGGATGACTTTGGCTCTCTCGATTGCGTTGGCCGCTACCTGGAACGGGTTCGGCTTCTTCGGCAGCCCGCAGAACAATTTCTACGACGCTGTGGCCGTTGTGATCTACGGCCAGAACTGGCACTTTTTCCAATGCTTCTCAGCCGGCTGGACGACATGCGGCATCAACCTTCATTTTTGGTCGCTGTCCTTGGAAGAACAGTTCTATATCGCCCTTCCGCTGGTGTTCATCGTCTCGCGTAGATGGCTTGCAGCGATCTGTGCTCTCCTCATCGTCATCCAGTTTCCGCTTTACCGGCCCAACACCTCATGGCTTTGGATCACGCGGACTGATGCCATCTCGTGGGGCGTCCTGATCGCGCTGTTTTCCCAGCATGCCGACTATTGGCGACTGGCTCCAACCATCTTTCGCCATCGCCACATCGGTCTTCTTTTCGTGGCGCTCACCATCACCGCCATTTGCTTTCTTTCAGGCGGACTGATCGTTTCGTTCTACGTCGGCTTGATAGCTCTGCTGGCTGGCCTTCTGGTCTGGATCGCCTCTTATGATCGAGGCTACCTGTTCCGAAACGCGGAAAACCAACGTCTGCTGCTTTGGATCGGCAAGCGTTCCTACGCCATCTACCTTTTGCATTCCATAGCCTTCAGGCTGGTCAAAGAGGGCTGTGCCCGCTACGCCGGCAGTGCGGAAGCCATCCGTGACTCGGCGCATTCCGTAGTTATTCTGTCGGGGGGGCTCCTTCTCACGGCCGCCATCGCCGAGATCGCGTGCCGCCTCATCGAAGCGCCGTTCCAGACAAAGGGACGAGCCATGGCGCAGCAGATAGTTGCGCCAGCGACTGTTGCCGTCCCGACTTGATTCCACGGCCTACCGCCGCAACGTTATTGTCGCCGATTGGCCGGCACCGGATGAAGCTGTTTGCCTCGGCGACCCGGACGGCTATCGCCTCGAGGCCTATTTCGGAGCTGCCGGCTAACCCGGCCAAGCTCCGCAGTTTCGCAGCCAAGGCAGTTCCCACCGACCGGGCTTTGCTCTACCAATGCGGAGCGGGCTCGGCCCGGCGGGAGGGGTCAGCGATGCCGAGTTTCGACAGCCTGTTCAATGCCTTCGTCACCATTCTCGTGACCATCGATCCGCCGGGGCTAGCGCCGCTGTTCCTCGCCGTGACGCGCGGCATGAACCGCGAGGAGCGCCAGCAGGTGTCGGTCCGCGCCTCGGTCATCGGCTTCCTGGTGATGGCGCTTTTCGCGGTGGCCGGCGCCTCGATCTTGTCGGTGTTCGGCATCACGCTGCCGGCCTTCCGGGTCGCCGGCGGGTTTTTGCTGTTCTTCATCGCCTTTGAAATGGTCTTCGAGCGGCGCCAGGACCGCAAGGAGAAGATCGGCGACGTCGCCATCACCAAGGACATGATCCACAACATCGCCGCCTTCCCGCTGGCGATCCCTCTGATCGCCGGTCCCGGCGCGATTTCGGCGACGGTGCTGCTTTCCGGCTCGTTTCAGGGCTTTGCCGCGCAGGCAGCGCTTGTCGGCATCATCTTCGTCTGCCTCGCCATCACCTATCTGGTGTTCGTGCTGTCGGAACGCATCGACCGCATCCTCGGCCAGACCGGCCGCTCGATCCTGACCCGCCTGCTCGGCGTCATCCTGGCTGCGCTGGCCGTGCAGTTCGTCGCCGACGGCATCAAGGCATTGATGGTGGGGTGAACGGCAGTCCCTACTGCCTACTGCCTACTGCCTACTGCCCTTCACTTCGCCGCCGTATCGATCACTTCAAAATCATGCGTGATCGTGGCCGTCTTGGCC
The DNA here is from genome assembly GCF_053714255.1 of Mesorhizobium sp. 43Arga. Classification (NCBI taxonomy): domain Bacteria; kingdom Pseudomonadati; phylum Pseudomonadota; class Alphaproteobacteria; order Hyphomicrobiales; family Phyllobacteriaceae; genus Mesorhizobium; species Mesorhizobium sp. 43Arga. The sequence continues at coordinate 80,082 of NZ_JBSKBO010000003.1, read as the reverse complement.
ATCATTGCGGAGGCCGAACAGTATTTTTCGATCGAAAGATTGATCGCCCGCTGAACCTTGTCGGAAGACAGCGCCCTGCCCTTGACGATGAAATGCATATGGATGCGGGTGAACACCTTTGGGTCGGTCTCGGCCCGGTCGGCGTCGAGTTCAACCACGCAATCCTCTACCGCCTCGCGGCCCTTTTCCAGGATATGCACGACATCATAGGCCGAGCAGCCGCCAGTGCCGATCAGCACCAGCTCCATCGGGCTCGGGCCTGGCGTCTTGCCTTCAGGGCCGGATGCCGTTCCCAGCACCAGTTTGTGGCCGCTGCCGGACTCGCCGACGAAGGTGCGCTCCTCGACCCATTTTATCCGTGCCTTCACCGCCTTGTCCTTTCAGTCCCTGATCGCGCCTACTGTCAGGCCAAATCAACAATGCAAAACCCCGAAAGTCCATGCAGGACCCTCGGGGCGTATCGATCACACGACATCAGCCGCTTGGTATTGCTTTCGATCAGAACGGGATCTCGTCATCCAGTTCGCGCGACGAACCGCCGCCACCGCCGCCCCTGGGAGCGCCGCCGCCACGGTTGAAGCTTTCGTTCGGGCCGGACTGGCCGAAATCGGAACCGCGGCTGCTGCCGCCACCGGAATAGCCACCGACCTGGCCGCCCTCACCCTGGCGCCCGTCGAGCATCTGCAGCTCGCCGCGGAATCTCTGCAGCACGACCTCCGTCGTATACTTGTCGGCGCCGGTCTGGTCTTGCCATTTGCGGGTCTGCAACTGACCCTCGACATAGACCTTCATGCCCTTCTTCAGATACTGCTCGGCCACCTTGGCAATGCCCTCATTGAAGATGACGACATTGTGCCACTCCGTCTTTTCCTTGCGCTCGCCGGAATTCTTGTCGCGCCAGCTTTCCGAGGTGGCGATACGGATGTTGACGACCGGCTCGCCCGAGTTCAGGCGGCGGATTTCAGGGTCCGCGCCGAGATTGCCGACCAGAATGACCTTATTGACGCTACCCGCCATGATTTTTCTCCGCGCTCATCCGAAACAAATTTTTGTCGCAGCACCTTACAGGCTGCGCACGTCAGCCGCCTGCTAAGGCTGGCTTTTCCCACAAGGTTTTTGTTCCCTTTTCGTTCCTATATGCACTGCTGCTGATTGTCAAGGAATCGCAACAATGCCCGAGCCCATCATATGGGTTTCAAAACAGCTCTTGCCAAATCAATAAGTATCGACTTATGCTTCCGTCATGATCGAGGCAGAGATTTTCCGCGCTTTGGCTGACCCGACCCGCCGCGCCGTCTTCGAGCGGCTCGCCGCAGCTGAGATGAGCGTCTCGGAATTGCGCAGCGGCCTGACGGTATCGCAGCCGGCGGTGTCGCAGCATCTGGCGGTGCTGCGTGGCGCCGGCCTGGTGGTCGAGCGGCGGGCCGGCCGCAACGCCTATTACCGTGCCGATCCGCAGGGACTTGCCCCCCTGCTCTCCTGGATCGACCGCTACCGGACCTTCTGGCCGGAGCGCATCGAAAGGCTGAAGACGGTTTTGAAGGACATGGATCAATGACGAGCGTGGGATCAAGGAAAGCCGGAAACCAGAGCGCCGCCGCCCCGGACGTGATCGAGTTCGAATGCGATCTGGCCGAACCGCCGGAAAAAGTGTGGCGGGCGCTGACCGTGCCCGAACTGCTCGCCGCCTGGATGATGCCGAACGACATCAGGCCGGAAATCGGCAATCGTTTTGCCTTCGCTGGGACTGAAGCTGCGATCGAGTGCGAAATCCTCGACGCCGAGCCGGAGCGCCTGCTGCGCTATTCCTGGCGGGAGCAGCAGGGCGACGCCGGGGATCCGCTCGACAGTGTCGTCACCTTCACACTCGCCCGCACCGTTTCCGGCGGCACGCATCTGCGCATCGTCCATGACGGTTTTGCTGGGAAAGCGATGCCTGCTGTCGCCATGGCGGGCGCCGGCTGCCGGCTTTCGCTTGGACTGCACGGGCGCGCAAAGCCTGTCGCCGCGAACATACCGAACACCTTGCTGCTCGCAGCCTGAACACGGAAATCGGAGACGAAAAATGAGCGGTATTGCCAGCCTGGTGCCGATGGTGATCGAGCAATCGAGCCGCGGCGAACGCGCCTTCGACATTTTCTCGCGGCTGCTGCGCGAGCGCATCATCTTCATCAATGGCGAGATCAATGACGACGTCTCGGCGCTGGTCTGCGCGCAGCTCCTGTCGTTGGAATCGGACAATCCCGACAAGGAGATCTCGCTCTACATCAACTCGCCGGGCGGCGTGGTGACCAGCGGCTTCGCCATCTACGACACGATGCAATATGTCAGCTGCCCGGTATCGACCGTGTGCATGGGGTTTGCCGCATCGATGGGATCGTTCCTGCTGATGGCGGGCACGCCAGGGCGCCGCATCGCGCTGCCGAACGCCACCATCCTGCTGCATCAGCCGCTGGGCGGCTTCCAGGGCCAGGCTTCCGATATCCAGCGCCATGCCGAACGGATCGGCAAGACCAAACAGCGCATGGCCGAACTCTATGCCCAGCATTGCGGCCGCAGCTATGAAGAGGTCGAACGCACGCTCGACCGCGACCATTTCATGACCGCTCGCGAGGCCCAGGCCTGGGGCATTGTCGACCATGTCTTCGACACGCGCAAAAAGGCGGCGTAAGCCCGAGCCAGATCGAATTCCTGGCGGTTGTGGAAGATTTGACGACACCAGTCTGGTTCCGGAGGCGGCTCGCCCTTATAATCCTAGGATGATCGACACGCATTCGCCCACGCATCGCGTCGCCGCCGCCGCGGTGCTCACTTTCGCCAGCCTTGCGAGCAGCATGGCGCTCGCCGACGACAGTTCGGCGCCGGCGCAGAAAGGCGCCCTGCCCGGCGTCAGCGGCGACTATCGCATCGCCAAGCCGGCTCCCCAGCCGGAACCCGACGATGCGTTCGCCAGCAATGGGAACGGCACGTTCAAGATCGGCGATACCGATGTCAGGATTTCCGGCACCATCACGGTCGATATGGCCACGGGCGGGTTCAAGCCCCCGAGGTGAGCAGCCCTCGACTCGACTGGAGGTTCAGCCATCTCCTTAAACGAATAGCCCCGCCATGCCCTAAGGCAAATGGACGGGGCTTTCTGGATCTGAAATCCATATTTTGCCGGGAGTGTGCTGCCGGCGTTTGATTTCGGATGCTACGCGGCGTCAGCCGACGATCCGACTAGCAGTCTCTGATTTTTGGGGATACGGCAAGTCACGGTTTGTCGGGTGGCGCAAACGCTAAACCCTGGCACTTATGCCTGCCGCGGCTCCAACGAGACGTGGAGCCCTTGGGGACTGTCCGGTGGCGTCATGCTCCGCTCCTGTGTCCGTTGCGACATTGTCGTCGCGAAGCACAAATCGCAAATACCTGCGGCGTCTCGCAGGCGCCTTGGGGCGGCGAGGCCATCGAAAGACGGCCGACTTCGCTGACCTCAGAAGACTGCTCCCGTGAGCCGGCCACGTCAACCTTCAATAGCCGGTTACGGAAAAATGTGATCGCAGGGAGGTTACGTGCAGGTCAGTTTTCTACACAGCTTTGTCAGGAGCGTGTTCGGCCTTTGTTCTTTCTGCTTGCCCCTTTCCGCGAAAGGCGGTTAAACGACTTCTGTCGGGAATTGTGGCGTCTCTCGACGTGGCGGCAAAAACACCTACATAGGGGATGGCCGGGAAAATCCCGCCAATCCCACCAATTCCAGATCTGAGGCGGCGACCGGCGATGGCCGACCATAAATTCCTTTCCATTCGCGGGGCGCGCGAACACAATCTGAAGAATGTCGATCTCGACCTGCCGCGTGACAGCTTGATCGTCATGACTGGCCTGTCCGGTTCCGGCAAATCGTCGCTCGCCTTCGACACCATCTACGCCGAAGGCCAGCGTCGCTATGTCGAGAGCCTGTCGGCTTACGCCAGGCAATTCCTCGAAATGATGCAGAAGCCCGACGTCGACCAGATCGACGGCCTGTCGCCTGCCATCTCGATCGAGCAGAAGACCACATCGAAAAACCCGCGCTCGACGGTCGGCACCGTCACCGAGATTTACGACTATATGCGCCTGCTGTTCGCGCGCGTCGGCGTTCCCTATTCGCCGGCCACCGGCCTGCCGATCGAGAGCCAGACGGTCAGCCAGATGGTCGACCGGGTGCTGGCGCTGGAGGAAGGCACGCGCCTGTTCCTGCTGGCGCCGATCGTGCGTGGCCGCAAGGGCGAGTACCGCAAGGAATTGCTGGAGCTGCAGAAGAAAGGTTTCCAGCGCGTCAAGGTCGACGGTGTCTTCTACGAGATCGCGGATGTTCCGGCGCTGGACAAGAAGTACAAGCACGACATCGACGTCGTCGTCGACCGCATCGTCGTGCGCGGCGATCTGGCCACGCGTCTTGCCGACTCCATCGAGACAGCGCTGAAGCTCGCCGAGGGGCTGGCGGTGGCCGAGTTCGCCGACAGGCCGCTCGATTCCAGCCAGACCGGCGAGGATTCGGTCAACAAGTCGAAGAACGAGACGCATGAGCGCATCCTGTTCTCGGAAAAATTCGCTTGCCCGGTGTCCGGCTTCACCATTCCCGAGATCGAGCCGCGGCTGTTCTCGTTCAACAACCCGTTCGGCGCCTGCCCGACCTGCGACGGTCTCGGCAGCCAGCGCGCCATCGACCCCAATCTCGTCGTGCCAGACGAGAACGTGTCGCTGCGCGACGGCGCCGTCAGCCCATGGGCGAAGTCGACCTCGCCCTACTACGTGCAGACGCTCGAGGCCCTGGGCAAAGCCTACAACTTCAAGCTCGGCGACAAGTTCAAGGATTTGAGCGCCGAAGCGCAGGACGCGATCCTGCGCGGCACCGGCGAGCGCGAAGTCACATTCCAGTATGATGACGGGCTGCGCTCCTACAAGACGACCAAGACCTTCGAAGGCGTCATTCCCAATCTCGAACGGCGCTGGAAGGAAACCGAATCCGCCTGGATGCGCGAGGAGATCGAGCGCTTCATGTCGGCGACGCCCTGCCCGGTCTGCAAAGGCTATCGGCTCAAGCCGGAAGCGCTGGCCGTAAAGATCGGCGGCAAGCACATTGGCGAAGTTACGGAACAGTCGATCCGCAGCGCCGACAAATGGTTCACCGACCTGCCCGCCCAGCTCAACGACAAGCAGAACGAGATCGCGGTCAGAGTGCTGAAGGAAATCCGCGAGCGCCTGCGGTTTCTCAACGATGTCGGGCTCGACTATCTGACGCTGTCGCGCAATTCCGGCACGCTGTCGGGCGGCGAGAGCCAGCGCATCCGGCTGGCGTCGCAGATCGGCTCGGGGCTCACCGGCGTGCTTTACGTACTGGACGAGCCGTCGATCGGCCTGCATCAGCGCGACAACACGCGCCTCCTCGATACGCTCAAGCACCTTCGCGACATCGGCAACACGGTGATCGTCGTCGAGCATGACGAGGACGCCATCCTGCATGCCGACTATGTCGTCGACATGGGTCCGGCCGCCGGCATCCATGGCGGCGAGATCATCGCTCAGGGCACGCCGCAGCAGGTGATGGCCAATCCCAATTCGATCACCGGCAAATACCTGTCGGGCGCGCTCGAAGTCGCCACCCCCGGGGTCCGGCGTGAGGCGAAAAAGAACCGGCGCCTGAAGATCGTCGGCGCGCGTGGCAACAATTTGAAGAACGTCACCGCCGAAATCCCGCTCGGCACTTTCACCGCCGTCACCGGCGTGTCGGGCGGCGGCAAGTCAACCTTCCTCATCGAGACGCTGTTCAAGGCGGCCTCGCGCCGCATCATGGGGTCGCGCGAACATCCAGCCGAGCATGACCGCATCGAGGGCCTCGAATTCCTCGACAAGGTCATCGACATCGACCAGTCTCCCATTGGACGGACCCCGCGTTCGAACCCCGCGACCTACACTGGTGCCTTCACGCCGATCCGTGACTGGTTTGCCGGCCTGCCCGAGGCCAAGGCACGCGGCTACCAGCCGGGCCGCTTCTCGTTTAACGTCAAGGGCGGCCGCTGCGAGGCCTGCCAGGGCGACGGCGTCATCAAGATCGAGATGCACTTTTTGCCCGACGTCTACGTCACCTGCGACGTCTGCCACGGCAAGCGCTATAACCGAGAGACGCTCGACGTCCTGTTCAAGGGCAAGTCGATCGCGGACGTGCTCGACATGACCGTCGAGGAAGGCGTCGACTTCTTCGCCGCCGTGCCCGGCGTGCGCGACAAGCTCGATACGCTGAAGCAAGTCGGCCTCGGCTACATCCATATCGGCCAGCAGGCGACGACGCTGTCCGGCGGCGAAGCCCAGCGCATCAAACTTGCCAAGGAACTGTCGCGCAAGGCAACCGGCAAGACGCTCTACATCCTCGACGAGCCGACCACCGGCCTGCATTTCCACGACGTCGCCAAACTGTTGGAAGTGCTGCACGAACTGGTCGACCAGGGCAACACGGTGGTGGTCATCGAGCACAATCTCGAAGTGATCAAGACCGCAGACTGGGTGCTCGACCTCGGCCCCGAAGGCGGCGACGGCGGCGGCGAACTGGTTGCCCAGGGCACCCCGGAGGCGATCGTGCGCGAGAAGCGCAGCTATACCGGCCAGTTCCTTAAGGAACTGCTGGAGCGGCGCCCCGGAGGCAAGCGCGAAGCGGCGGAGTGATGAACGGACCGGCTGGCGCCTGGAGAGCTTTTGGATGACAATCAGAAGAGCGCTTGCCGGTGATATTCAAACAGTCGTTTCGCTGACGGCTTCCGCCTACGCTCCTTACAACGCCATGCTCGACGCGCCGCCGATCCCGGTGACCGAAGACTACGCGCCACGCATCGCGAACGGCGAGGTCTGGCTGCTGGAGAGTGGCGGCGAAGCTGCAGGAGTGCTCACATTGGAGCGGCATGAGGATCACGCGATGATCTTCTCCGTCGCGGTATCGCCCGCCTTCCAGGGCAAAGGATTCGGTATCGCGTTGTTGAAACACGCAGACGGGCAGACGCGCCAATGGGGCCTGCCGGAAATACGGCTCTACACCAATGCGAAAATGGAGCGGAACATCGCGCTCTATCTCGCTTACGGCTATCGCGAAACGGGTCGCCGGCCCAACCCCTATCGGCCAGGGTGGGTGCTGGTCGACATGGCAAAACCGGTCGACGAGACGACGACGGCCTGATTTTCTGAACGCGGCCAGACTTCTGAATCTGGCCAGACGCTGCACTCGGGAGGACGACAATGAGCAAATCGGGAACAATCCGCTCCGGCATGGGCGGCTGGACCTTCGAGCCCTGGGATACGTCCTTCTATCCGGACAAATTGTCGAAGGCCAAGCAACTGCAATATGCCAGCCGGCAGGTGCCGAGCATCGAGGTCAACGGCACCTACTATTCCAGCTTCAAGGAGCCGACCTTCGTCAAATGGGCAAGCGAGGCGCCGGACGGGTTTGTCTATTCGCTCAAGGGCAACCGCTTCGTCACCAACCGCCGCGTGCTGGGCGAGGCCGGCGAATCCATCATGCGCTTCCTCGGCTCCGGCGTTGCCGCGCTCGGCGACAAGCTCGGCCCGATCCTGTGGCAGTTCGCGCCGACGAAAAAGTTCGATCCGGACGATTTCGAGGCCTTTTTGAAACTGCTGCCGGAGAAACAGGATGGTGTCGCGCTACGCCATGCGCTGGAAGTCCGCAACGACAGTTTCATCGTGCCGGAATTCGCGGCACTTGCCCGCAAATACAAGGCGGCGATCGTCTATGCCGACCACGCCAAATATCCTGATATCGCCGACGTCACCGGTGACTTCGTCTACGCACGGCTGCAGGCCGGCTCGGACGACAACCCCGATTGCTACACGCCGAAGGGTCTCGATGAATGGGCGGCGCGGGCAAAGACCTGGGCGGAAGGCAAACAGCCTGCCGATTTGCGGCGCGCCGATCCCGCCACCGACGCGCCGATGCGGCCGCGCGACGTGTTCGTCTACTTCATCACCGAGGGCAAGGTGCGCGCACCGTTCGGTGCGATGGCGCTGATGAAGCGGGTAGCCGACTGACAAGCATCCGTTGTTGTTCGGCTACATGCTATAGGCGCATCAACTATGCGTTTTGCGCGTAGCAAAGCGTCTATTCCCGGGCATCTTTGCCACGATCGTAACCTTATCGACACTTCCTTGCTGCATGAATGCGGCGACGCCAAGCCGCACAGCTGGAGCCGTCGCCGGCAGGGAAAGAGGGGCATGTCGCTCGACTACACTTCACTTCTGCTGGCTGTCGGTTTCTCCGCCGCTTGCCTGAGCCTGACATTGTTCGGCATGTGGCTGACCGCCCGCACGGAACGGTTCCTGCTGACATGGGCGATTAGCCTGGTGTTCGTGGTCGGCGATATCTTTGTCTATGACGCCTATATCGACATGCCCGGGCGCTTGCTCGGCATCGCCACCCTTGCCCTGTTGCTGCTCGGTTTCTCGACCATGCTGGGTGCGGCCTTCCAGTTCAGAACCGGCGGCTCGCCGCTGCCGCTGGCACTGTTGGGCTGTGTGTCACTGGCGGTGACGCTGCCACCCATGGCTGTGGGCTATGATGGCCTCGGCTTCATGTTCGAGAACCTGTTCGCTGCCTTGCTCCTGTTCGCGACGGCATTCGAATACTGGCGGGGCCGCGACGAAGCCCCTGCCCTGACGATCGGCATCACGACGCTCTACTCGGCGACCGCCGTTTCCTTCATGCTGTGCGCGGCGGTCCTGGCATGGGACGGCAAGCTGGTTCTCGGCCATGCACCAAGCAACTGGGCCGAGGAACTGAGCCTCATTGTCGTCATCGCCAGCATGACGGGTATTGGCGCCCTGTCGCTTGCGCTAAACCAGGGGCGTCTGGCGAGACATCACCGCCGCAATGCTCTCACCGACCCCTTGACCGGCCTGCTCAACCGGCGCGCACTGTTCGACATGCATGGCCATGTTCCGGTCGGCGCCTTTACCGCTGTGGTCGTCTTCGACCTCGACAATTTCAAAGCCATCAACGACGAGTTCGGCCACGCGGCCGGCGACGAGGTGCTGAAGGTGTTTGCAAGGGAACTTGCCGGCAATCTTCGCCAGACCGACATCGCCGCGCGCATGGGCGGCGAGGAATTCGCACTGGTCCTGAAGCGCACGCTGCCAGAAACGGTCGAGGACGCGGCAGAGCGCATCCGGACCGCCTTCGCGACACGCCTGATTGAGACCGAAACCGGCTCGCTGAGGTGCACGGTCAGCGCGGGGTTTGCGTTTGGCAGCAAAGAGGGGCTCAGCTTCGACAAAGTGCTCAGCGCCGCCGACAAGGCGCTCTATGACGCCAAGCGCGGCGGCCGCAACCGCGTCACCGCTTCTCCCTTCCGTCGCGCGAGCTGAGCGTCGCGGGAATCCATTCAGGCACGACGCCGCTTTAGGCCGCCATCACGATTTCATTGAAAGTATCGAGGTCGACATAGAAGACCTTGGTGATCTCCTCGATCAGGTCGTCATATTCGCAGCCCTGCGACCTCAGAATATTGATGGCGGCGATGATGTCGACCCGTTCGGTAAGCCGCCGCTTCTGGTAGTCCTCGACGAAACGTTCCATGGCTGTCCCTTAGCCTGTGTGCCCAAACGCGTTTGAACGACAGAGATCGCAGGAGGGAAGCTAGGAAGCCTTGCTTGCGTGGAACTTGCCCGGCCCTCGCCGCGCCCTCGATCTGCGATAACCAGACTGATACGGAAGCGGCCGACTCACAGAAGCCAACGAAAGACTAGCATGCTGCCTCTGGCGCGCCAGAGATGCAGATCGCTGGATGGAAGAAATATTGGACTTGCCAGGAACTTGGGCAGGGACTTGGATTGTCAGCCGAAGTCCAGCACCGATTCTAGACGGTAAGGAACTTGCGGACGTCAGCCCGGTCTAGATCTTCCGCCGGGCCAGTATGGACGATCTGGCCCCGGTCCATGATGTTGACCTCGTCGGCGAGCTCGCGGCAGAAGTCGAGATATTGTTCGACCAGCAGCACCGCGATACCAGCCTGGTCGCGCAAATAGCGGATGGCCCGGCCGATATCCTTGATGATCGACGGCTGGATGCCTTCGGTGGGTTCATCCAGCACCAGCAGCTTCGGCCGCATCACCAGCGCCCTGCCGATGGCGAGTTGCTGCTGCTGACCGCCCGAAAGGTCGCCGCCACGGCGGCCAAGCATCTGCTTCAGCACCGGAAACAGCTCGAAGACGTGCGCCGGCACGTTGCGGTCGGCACGCCTCAAAGGCGCAAAACCGGATTCAAGGTTTTCGTGCACCGTGAGCAGGGGAAAGATCTCCCTGCCCTGCGGTACGAATGCGATGCCCGACCGGGCGCGGTCATACGCCGCGCTCCGGTCGAGCGCCTTCCCCTCGAAGGCAACGCTTCCGCTCGTCAGCCGGTGGTGGCCGACGATCGATCTCATCAAACTGGTCTTGCCGACGCCGTTGCGGCCGAGCACGCAAGTGATCTTGCCGGCGCCCGCCTTCAGCGAAACGCCGCGTAGCGCCTGGGCGGCGCCGTAATGGAGCGTGGCGTTGGAAACTTCGAGCATGTCAGCGCCTTCTCCAGAACCGGAGAAACGACAGATCGAAGCGATGGAATTGTACCCGCCAGACCATGCTCATCTCCCCAGATAGACTTCGACGACACGTTCGTCGGCCGAGACGAAATCGAGCGTGCCTTCCGACAGCACCGAGCCTTCGTGCAGGCAGGTGACCTTGACGCCGAGTTCGCGCACGAAATGCATGTCGTGCTCGACGACGATGACCGAATGGTCGCGCGCAATGTCCTTGAGCAGCCGCGCGGTCTCCTCGGTTTCCGCGTCGGTCATGCCCGCGACCGGCTCGTCGACCAAAAGCAATTTCGGGTCCTGCGCGAGCAGCATGCCGATCTCCAGCCACTGTTTCTGGCCGTGGCTGAGATTGGCGGCCAGTTCGTGACGCTTGTCGCCCAGCCGGATGATGCCGAGAATGTTGTCGATCTGCCGCGCCTCGGCGGCCGAGCGGCGGTGGAACAGCGCCGGGAAGATCGAACGCGGCCCCTTCAGCGCCAGCATCAGATTGTCCTCGATCGTGTGGCTTTCGAAAACCGTCGGTTTCTGGAATTTGCGGCCGATTCCCATCATGGCGATCTCGGCCTCGTCATGCCTGGTGAGATCCACCTGGCCGTCGAAGAACACTTCGCCCTCGTCAGGCCGCGTCTTGCCGGTGACGATGTCCATCATCGTCGTCTTGCCGGCGCCGTTGGGGCCGATGATGGCGCGCATCTCGCCCTTGTCGAGCACCAGCGACAGATTGTTGATGGCGCGAAAACCATCGAAGGAGACGCAGACGCCGTCGAGATAGAGGATGGTGTTCGACTTGCTCATGGTCCTTACTCCGCCGCCTGCGGTTCAGGTTCGGACCAGGACCATTCGCCCGGATTTCTCGCCGGCGAGCGAGCGGGCTTCGAAGTCGCGGACGCCACTGCAACCCTGGTGCCGGCCTCTTCAGCGACGGAGGCCGCGCGCAACGCCCTCGCATTGCCGCGCCAGCTGTCCCACATGCCGATGATGCCCTTCGGCAACAGCAAGGTGACGGCGACGAACAGGCCGCCGAGCGCGAACAGCCACAATTCCGGCAGCACGCCGGTGAACCAGGATTTGCCGGCATTGACCAGCAGCGCGCCGATGATCGGCCCAACGATGGTGCCGCGCCCGCCGACGGCGGCCCAGATCACCACCTCGATGGAATTGGACGGTTCGAACTCGCCGGGATTGATGATGCCGACCTGCGGCACATAGAGCGCGCCGGCAATGCCGGCCATGACGGCCGAGACGGTGAAGGCGAACAGTTTCACATTCTCCGCCCGCCAGCCAAGGAAGCGCGTGCGGCTTTCGGCGTCGCGCACCGCCATCAAGAGCTTGCCGTATTTGGAGCCGACGATCGCCCAGGTGATGAACACGGCGAGCGCCAGCATCACCGCGCTGGCGGCGAACAGCGCCGAACGCGTTGCGTCGGCCTGCACGTTGAAGCCCAGAATATCCTTGAAATCGGTCAGGCCGTTATTGCCGCCGAAACCCATATCGTTGCGGAAGAAGGCGAGCAGCAGCGCATAGGTCATCGCCTGGGTGATGATGGAGAGATAGACGCCGGTGACGCGGCTGCGGAAGGCGAACCAGCCAAAGACGAAGGCAAGCAGGCCGGGCACCGCCAGCACCATGATCGCCGCGAACCAGAAATGGTTGAAGCCATACCAGAACCAGGGCAATTCCTTGTAGTTCAGGAAGACCATGAAATCGGGCAGGATCGGGTTGCCATAGACACCGCGCGAGCCGATCTGGCGCATGAGATACATGCCCATCGCATAGCCGCCGAGCGCGAAGAAGGCGCCGTGGCCGAGCGAGAGGATGCCGCAATAGCCCCAGACCAGGTCGAGCGCGAGCGCCAGCAGCGCATAACAGAGATATTTGCCGGTCAGCGCCACGATATAGGCCGGGACATAGAAAGCGCTGGTCGGCGACACCGCCAGATTGAGCAGCGGCACGACAATGGCCGCAGCCAGCAGGATGAAGATGGTGATGGCGATGCGGCGGTCCGCGCCGGCGGCAAAGAAGCGTCCCGTGATCATGCTTCCACCGCCCTGCCCTTGAGCGCGAACAGGCCGCGCGGGCGCTTCTGGATGAACAGGATGATCAGCACCAGCACGACGATCTTGCCAAGCACCGCTCCAGCGTAAGGCTCTAGGAACTTGTTGACGATGCCCAGCGAAAAGGCGCCGACCAGCGTACCCCAGAGATTGCCGACGCCGCCGAAGACAACGACCATGAAACTGTCGATGATGTAGCCGCGGCCGAGATTGGGCGAGACATTGTCGATCTGGCTGAGCGCGACGCCGGCAATGCCGGCAATGCCGGATCCGAGCGCGAAGGTCAGCGCGTCGACCCATGGCGTCCTGATACCCATGGAGGCGGCCATGCGGCGGTTGGCGGTAACGGCGCGCATCTGCAGCCCCCAGGGCGTCCGCTTCATCACATAGAGCAGCACGCCCAAGACGGTGAGCGCGAAGACCAGGATCCACAGCCGGTTCCAGGTGATGGCCAGCTGGCCGATATCGAACGAACCCGACATCCAGGAAGGGTTGCCGACCTCCTGGTTGGTCGGCCCGAAGATCGAGCGCACCGCCTGCTGCAGGATCAGCGACACACCCCAGGTCGCCAGCAGCGTCTCCAGCGGCCGTCCGTAGAGGAAGCGGATGACGCCGCGTTCGATGGCGAGGCCGACGATTGCGGCGACCAGAAAGGCGAGCGGCAGCGCGATCACCAGCGACCAGTCGAACAGGCTGGGAAAGGATGTGCGGATCACCTGCTGGACGACGAAGGTGGTGTAGGCGCCGAGCATCACCATCTCGCCATGCGCCATGTTGATGACGCCCATGACGCCGAAGGTGATGGCGAGCCCGATCGCCGCGAGCAGTAGCACCGAGCCCAGCGAAATGCCGTACCAGATGTTCTGCCCGGCATCCCAAAGCGCCAATGTCGAATTGATGTTGGCGATCGCGGCTGTCGCGGCTTCCTTCACCGCTCCCGAGGCGTTGGCCTCGACCGAGGTGAGCAGCGAAACCGCGTTACGGTCGCCGCGCGCGCCGATCAGCGCGACCGCCGCCAGCTTGTCGGCTTCTGGGCGGTCCGAGACGAGAACCGAGGCGGCGCGGGCCTGCTCCAGCAGAGCCTTGACGCTGGCAACCGTCTCCGTGGCGATCGCCGCGTCGAGCGGTTCGATATTGGCCGCGTCGGGTGTCTTGAACATGGTGTCGGCGGCAGCGATACGTACAGTCGGGTCCTTGGCGCCAAGCGTCAGCGTGCCCAGCGCGTCGCGGATGACGCGGCGCAGCGTGTTGTTGACCTTGATCTTGGTGACGCCGTCCTTGGCCGCCTCGCCGGATGCTTCGCTGCTCAGCGGATCGAAAAGCTGGACGCTTTCGCCGGCTTCCTTGCCGACGAAGACCACGGAATCGGCCTTGCGGACATAGAGGTTGCCGTCGGCGAGCGCGGCAAGCGGCCGCTCGACGGCCGGATCGCCGGCGGCCGCCAGTTCATGGACGACAATTCCGATCTCCGAAAAGCCCTTGGCCGTCGCGAATTTGGCGATGATGGCGCGCAGGTCGGCTTCCGCCGCGCCCGACGACGACAGCGTCGCCGCCAGGAACAGCAGCATCAGGCCAATCGTGCGGAGCAGACTCATCGGCTTCAGGCGACCCTTGGAGGTTGAATTGGGCGTCCGGACGGTGGAGGAAACCGTCCGGACGCCCGCGGTCTGACTAGGTCAGCCCGGGTCTGACTAGTCAGCCCGGGGAGGATCAGTTCGTTCCCTTGCCGCCGCACTTGCCTGTGGCAACATTGAAGTTGCCGCACGACAGAGGCTTGCGCCAATCGGAGATCAGGTCCTTGGAGTCCGGCAGGTAGTCGGACCATTCGTCGCCCATCACCAGGCCCGGCGTGCGCGAAACGGTCTCGAACTGGCCGTCTGCCTGGATTTCACCGATCAGCACCGGCTTGGTGATGTGGTGGTTGGGCATCATCGTCGAATAGCCGCCGGTCAGGTTCGGTACCGAGACACCGACCATGGCATCGATGACCTTGTCGGGATCGGTGGTGCCGGCCTTTTCGACCGCCTTCACCCACATGTTGAAGCCGATATAATGGGCTTCCATCGGGTCGTTGGTGGTGCGCTTGTCGTTCTTGATGAACTTGTGCCAGTCGGCGATGAACTTCTTGTTCTCGGGCGTGTCGACGCTCTCAAAGTAGTTCCAGGCGGCGAGATGGCCGACCAGCGGCGCGGTGTCGAGACCGGCCAGCTCTTCCTCGCCGACCGAGAAGGCCATGACCGGGATGTCCTCGGCCTTGATGCCCTGGTTGCCGAGTTCCTTGTAGAACGGCACGTTGGCGTCGCCGTTGACGGTCGAGACGACGGCGGTCTTCTTGCCGGCCGAGCCGAACTTCTTGATCGCCGAGACTTCGGTCTGCCAGTCGGAGAAGCCGAACGGCGTGTAGTTGACCATGATGTCTTCGGCCGCGACGCCCTTCGCCTTCAGATAGGCTTCCAGGATCTTGTTGGTGGTGCGCGGATAGACGTAGTCGGTGCCTTCCAGCACCCAGCGCTTCACCGAGCCGCCATCCTCGCTCATCAGATAGTCGACCGCTGGAATGGCCTGCTGGTTCGGCGCGGCACCCGTGTAGAACACGTTGCGCTCGCTTTCCTCGCCCTCATACTGGACGGGATAGAACAGGATGTTGTCGAGTTCGGAGAACACCGGCAGCACCGACTTGCGCGACACCGAGGTCCAGCAGCCGAACACCGCCGCGACCTTATCCTTCGAAATCAGCTCGCGCGCCTTTTCGGCGAACAGCGGCCAGTTGGAAGCCGGATCGACGACGACGGCTTCGAGTTTTTTGCCGAGCAGGCCGCCCTTGGCGTTCTGCTCATCGATAAGCATCAGCATGGCGTCCTTCAGCGTCGTTTCCGAAATCGCCATGGTCCCCGACAGCGAATGGAGAATGCCGACCTTGATCGTATCGTCAGCCGCCCTGGCGGGCGCCGACATCAACAGGCCGGCGGCAACCACGCTCGCCGAAAACATTTTTGTTATTGTCGAGAAATTACTCCTCATACCGGAAGACTCCCAAGCTGGTTGATTGCACCGCAACAATACAATGCAACCCCCATGCCAACCGCTGCCCGGATGCTGAAAATCGGCAAATAATCAAACATTATCAGATGATTAGTATATTAGATTGAACAAGAAAAGGAGAGCCGGTTAAAAATTGGTTGAGGGAAATTTGCGCAGCGCACACTGCGTCTGCCTAAATTTTGCCCAATATCATCAAATGCCTAGATTTTGGCCTCACCACGCGAGGCGGGGATGACAAATGTTGCGGCACAGCGCAAAAATAGGGCAAGCTCGTTGCTCAACCGGGCGACGTCATGGCATCCCTGATTTCACACATTTTTATCGGCACAGTGTTTCTGGTGGTGGCGACCGGCGCCGCACGCGCCGACTTCAGCGATGGCAAGATGCCTGACGGCACCTATCACTGCGAAGTCTACCTGCTCGGCATGTTCCTCGACCTCGGCGACATCACCATCAAGGGAAACGTTTACACAGGCCCGATAACCTTCGGAACCGCCCAGCAGGCCTATAACTATCAGATGGACGCAAATGGCGTGATCTCCTGGCTGGGACCGCTCGGCGGTTACACCGCCGGCGGCAATTCGCTGTCGATGACCCAGGCAACGCTGGACGGCCAGAACGCGCCTTCCTTCGACATCATCATGAAGCAGCCCGACGGCGCGTTCACCGCCTCGACCTGCACAAGGGGAAGCAATCCGTAGGGACCGGCGCGGCCGTACGTCCCGCAAGCCGTGTCCGCCCTCTCATGTCATCTGGATGTTGCCGAAGCTGGATAGGCAGCGGTGCGCCGTCACCCATCCACATCGAGAGGCAGACACATGGCCAATTTCCCGTCTTCATCCTCCCCTGTCATTCGCGAAATCATCGCCGAGCGCGTCTCGCGCCGGTCCCTTCTGAAAGGCAGCCTGGCATCCGGCGCCCTGATCGCCGGCGGCAGCTTTGTCGGCTCGTTGTTTGCCGGCGAAACACATGCGGCCGCGGCGCTTTCCACCCTCGGCTTTTCCGAACTGAAGCGCGTCTACGACAAGACCCACGCCGCCGCCGAAGGCTATGAGACAACGATCGTCGCCCGCTGGGGCGATCCGCTTGTCGCCGGCCTGGGGGATTTCGACGGCAACAAGATCGCCGCCGACGAGCAGGACAAGCGCTTCGGCTACAATTGCGACTACATCGCCTTCCTGCCGCTGCCCAAGGGTTCGGTGAACTCCGACCACGGCCTGCTTTGCGTCAACAACGAATATATCTCGCCCAATGTGATGTTCCCCAGCATGACCGAAGACGGCGCCGGCAAGGCGATGAGCAAGGAACAGGTCGATCTCGGCCTGACGGCGATGGGCCACTCGATCGTCGAAATCATGCTTAAGGACGGCAAGTGGCAAACCGTCGAGGACAGCCCGCTCAACCGCCGCATCACCGCGAACACCGAGATGACCGTTTCCGGACCGGTGGCCGGCCATGCCTTGATGAAGACCACAGCCGATGCGACCGGCACGAAAGTGCTCGGCACCAGTTACAATTGCAGCGGCGGCTTCACTCCCTGGGGCACCGTGCTGACCTGCGAGGAAGGCGTTTCCGACCTGTTCGGCGGCGACCCGAAAAAGGCGCCGACCGCTGACATTCTCGACCGCTACGGCTTCGATGGCTCCGACATCTACGGTCGTGGCCGCTTCCATGACCGCTTCAACATCGACAAGGAGCCAAACGAGCCGAACCGCTTCGACTGGGTGGTCGAGATCGACCCTTATGATCCCAGGTCGAAGCCGGTGAAACGCACGGCCCTTGGCCGCATGTCGCACGAGGCCTCCACGGTCGTCCTTAACAAGGATGGCCGCATCGTCGTCTATATGGGCGACGACGACTATTTCGAATACATGTACCGCTACGTCTCGAACAAGGCCTACGACAAGGCGAATCCGGCTTCCGGCAACGGCCTTCTCGATGATGGCGTGCTCTCGGTCGCCCGTTACGACGCCGACGGCTCCATGACATGGCTGCCGCTGGTCCACGGCCAGGGCAAGCTCACGGCGGAGAACGGTTTTGCCGACCAAGCCGAGGTGCTGTTGAAGACGCGCCTTGCCGCCGACGCGCTTGGCGCGACCCCGATGGACCGGCCGGAGGACATCGAGACCAATCCGGTCACCGGCCGTGTCTACGCTGTCATGACCAAGAACAAGAAGCGCGACGAATCCAAGGTCAACCCAGCCAATACGCGACCCGAAAACCTCTGGGGCCACATTATCGAGCTGATCCCGCCTGGCGGCCGCAGCATCGAGGCCGACCACACCGCCGATAAATACGCCTGGGACCTGTTCGTCCTCTGCGGCAATCCCAAGGACGCCAAGGTCGGCGCCATCTTCCATCCCGAGACGTCGGACAATGGCTGGTTCGTCTGCCCCGACAACATCACCTTCGACCCGGCCGGCCGGCTGTGGGTGGCGACCGACGGCGCCAATGATTTCGACCTGCCGGACGGCGTCTATGGCGTCGACACGGAAGGCCCGGCGCGCGGCCTGCCAAAGCTGCTCTTCACCTGCCCGCATGGCGCGGAAGCGACCGGCCCTTGCTTCACGCCGGATGGCACGACGCTGTTCCTTTCGGTCCAGCATCCGTCCGAGGATGCCGAAACGCTCGACAAGGCACAGTCGCTGTGGCCCGATTTCAAGAACGGCCAGCCGCCGCGGCCATCGGTGGTCGCCATTCGCCGCAAGGACGGCCAGCCGGTTGGGGCCTGAGACCGCCAGGCTCAAAAAGAGGCGCGGAACCCGGGCGGTCCCGCGCCGGCGGGAGACGGCCTAGCGCCCCTCCGTGGCGATTTCGAGCGCCAGCCGGCTCATATCGGTGAAAAGCGCCTGGCGTTCGGAATAGTCGGCCTGTTCGCCAGTAACCAGATTGTCGACGACGGTCAGCAGCGATAACGCCCTCGCCCCGAAATGCGCCGCGATACGGTAGAGCGCGCTGGTCTCCATGTCCACGGCCAGCGCTCCGAGCGCCCTTGCCTCGGCATAACGGGTGCGCGCTGCGGGATGGTAGAATATGTCGGTGCAGACTGTCAGACCGGCGTGGTGGTCGATGCCGAGTTCGGCTGCTCTGGCCAATGCGCGGGCGAGTAACGCCGGATCCGGGCCGGCATCGGCGTCGTAAAGGCCAAAGACCTGGCCGTTCTCGGCGTTTTCCGGCCGTGCCGATTGCGAGATCACCAGGCTGCGCAGCTTGGCCTCGGCGCTCAGGCCGCCGCAGGTCCCGGTGCGGATCAATGTTCGGACGCCATAGTAGTCAAGCAATTCATGGGCATAGATCAGGAACGACGAAACCCCGATACCCGTCGCCTGAATGCTGACGGGCTGGCCGCGATAAAGGCCGGTAAAGCCGAGAGCACCCCGCCGGCGATTGACGCAGCGTGGCACTTCCAGAAATGTCTTCGCCATCCATTCGGCGCGCTGCGGGTCGCCAGGCAACAGCACCGTTTCGGCGTAATCGCCCTTGCCTGCCTCTATGTGTGTCGTCAATCGCCGCTCCCCCAAGCCCGCCTTGCCTCTCGCTTGCAATCATGGCGTTGTCGGGGCGCTGCGCAAGTAAACCATCGGAGAAAGCTAAATTAGGACTCCAGCATGTCCTTGACGATCGTCGCCAGTTGCTTGAGCGAGAACGGCTTCGGCAGGAAGCCGAAATGCGCGTCGGCCGGCAAGTTCCTCGCGAATGCGTCCTCGGCATAGCCGGACACGAACACGAACTTGATATCCGGCTGGCGCTTGCGCAACTCGCCAAGCAGGGTCGGTCCGTCCATTTCCGGCATCACCACGTCCGAAACGACGATGTCGACCTTGCCGCCCAGGGCTTCGAACACTTCCAGCGCCTCGACGCCGGAGGATGCCTCATGCACCGTATAGCCGCGCGAGGTCAGCGCCCGCATGCCGCCCATGCGCACGGCATCCTCGTCCTCGACCAGCAGCACCGTGGCAGACCCCGACAGGTCCTTGGTGCTGTCGACCGGCTTGACCGGCGCGGCGCTCGGCGCGTCACCGGGTTCAGCCGCCTTCTTCGCTTCCGCGATATGACGCGGCAGGAAGATGCGGAAGGTCGAACCCTTGCCGACTTCGGAATCGCAGAAAATGAAGCCGCCGGTCTGCTTGATGATGCCGTAGACCATGGACAGGCCGAGGCCCGTGCCCTTGCCGACCTCCTTGGTGGTGAAGAACGGCTCGAAGATCTTCTTCAGCACATCCGGCGCGATGCCGCTGCCGGTGTCCTCCACTTCGACCACGACATAGTCGGCCGCGGCGAGTTCGCGATAGGAGAAGGTCTTGCACTCCTCGGCGGTGACGTTGCGGGTGCGCACGGTGAGATCGCCGCCGGCGGGCATGGCGTCGCGCGCATTGACGGCCAGATTGACCACCACCTGCTCGAACTGGCCGATATCGACCTTGACCGGCCACAGGTCACGGCCATGGTCGATCTTCAGCTTGATGTCGTTGCCGACCAGGCGGGCAAGCAGCATCCTGAGATCGGCGAGCACGTCGGTGAGGTTCAGCACTTCCGGTCGCAGCGTCTGCTTGCGTGAGAAGGCCAGCAACTGCCTGACCAGCGAAGCCGCCCGATTGGCGTTCTGCTTGATGTTCATGATGTCGGGGAAGGACGGGTCCGACGGCCGGTGATTGGTCAAAAGCAGGTCCGACGCCATGATGATGGCGGTCAGAACATTGTTGAAGTCGTGGGCGATGCCGCCCGCGAGTTGCCCGACCGCCTGCATTTTCTGGCTTTGCGCCATCTGCCCTTCGAGGGCCTTCTGCTCGGTCGTCTCGACGGCGTAGACGATGGCCGATTCCTCGGCGCCCTCGCCGCCGGTGCCGTCGGCGACGGCATTGACGTAGAAACGGATGTGCCGCTCCTCGTTGCCGGGCAGCACGGTGTCGATCGGCTCGATGTCGGCCTGCCGCTGCCGGGCCTTCTCGAATGCCGCGGCAAAGGCCGGACGCTCGCGCTCGTGGATTACCGTGTCGAGCCGCACGCGGCGGTCCACGGCGTCCCGGTCGACGACCGAGGAAAACAGCGACAGGAACGGTGCGTTGGTGCGCAGGATGCGTCCGCTGGCATCGACGCCCGCTATCGCCATCGGCGTCGAATTGAAGAAGCGGGTGAAGCGCACTTCCGAGGCGCGCAGATCGGCCGAGGCGTCCTCGCCTTGCGTGCGGTTGAGCACGATCGTGCGCGTCGGACCGCCGATACCTTCGCGGCTGGCAGAAACGCGATGCATGAAGCGCACCGGCAGCGCCTCGCCCGTCATCGTCGTCAAATCGAGATCGATGACCGCGTTGCGCGTCGTGCCGGGGTCGGCCTTGACGGAGCGCACCAGAGCCATGCCGTCGCCGGCAACGATATCCGGCAAGGTCACGGCGCCGGGCGTGAAACTGGCAAGATCGATGCCCAGCCATTCCGCGAGCGTGGCGTTGATGTAGGTGACGCGACCGTCCTGGTCGGCGGAAAAGAAGCCGGCCGGGGCGTGGTCGAGGTGATCGATGGCCTTCTGCAAATCGAGGAAGAAACGTTCCTGCTCGGCCCGCTCCTGCGAAATGTCGGCGAGTTGCCACGCCAGCATCGGCAAGCGCTGGCCAGGAACGTTGAAGGTGCGGGCGCGCGCCCTGTACCAGCGGGCGCCCGGTTCGGCGCCGGGCCGGATCGACTGCGCCAGCCGGAACTCGCCGTCGCCCGCCTGCCCGTCACGCAGGCCGGAGGCCAGCCGGTAAATCGTCACCGAGGCCTCGGGAACATCCGAAAGCAGCCCTTCGACCGTTTTGAGGTCGGCGGCCGAAGACGCTCCGGTCATGTCGGCATAGGCACGGTTGGCGTAGACGACGCGGCCCTTGGTGTCGGTCACGAGCAGGCCCTGCGCCATCGAATCGACGAAGGCCTTGGACAGTTCATCGCCGGTCGAGCGCGGTGTGACCTGCACGAAGCCGATCGCGGTCGCGAACAGGAAGCCGACGCCGATCATTGCCAGCACGCCAAGCATGCCGAGCAGGAAGGGATCCCCGAGGCGCTCGCGGAACAGGCCGAAGACGATCGCGGCCCCCGTCAGAACGACGATGAAGATAATGAGCCGGGTGACCGCGCCCGGTCGCGTGTTCTGGTCGACGATCGGTACCGGATAGAAATCGCCGCGCGCTTCCTTGGCCATATGCCCCCTGCTCGTGAAGTCCGATGTTCCGACGCCCGCCCCTAATGTATGTCGCCCAAAAGTGACTTCGGTTTTGGGAAAACGACACGCATGAAAACAAGGACCTGAAGCGCGTCGCATGAATCCGCTTCAGCGCGACCCGCTTTAGCCGGTTGAATCACATTCTCCCAGTCCGGAAAAGGCCTGGGCGGCAAATGTCAGATAAAAATGATCCCGCCCGTGTTTCAAGCTGTTCACGATGCGTGAAAGGCAACTTGCGGTGGCCCGCCGCAACGGTCTAGTGTCGCGTCACTTGCCAAAACCGATCAGGGGAAACCAATGCAGTGGCTGGATAGCGTGGCGGGTCCTGGTTATGCGGCGGCACTCTTGTGGACCTTCGCGGCCCTGATCCTGCTGGTCATCGTGCTCGTCATCATCAGGCTCGTGCGCAACCTGACTTTCGGCACGTTTGTCGCCGGTGGCCGGAACCGCAAGACGCGGCTGGCCGTCATGGACGCCACCGCCGTCGACAGCCATCGCCGGCTGGTGCTGGTGCGCCGCGACGACATCGAACATCTGCTGCTGATCGGCGGCCCGACCGACGTCGTTGTCGAACGCGACATACGCCTTGCCGCGCCGCGCCGTCCGGCGCTGACGGGAGATGGCGGCCTGCAGCCTGTCCCGGCCACCGCGGCCCCGGCGGCAAAACCGCGGCCGCCTCAGCCAGCCCCCGCACCGGCACGACCTGCGCCGCAGCCGGTGACCGCCGTGCCGCCGCCTGCCCGCCCGCGCCCGGCAGCGCCACCACCGGCCCCGGCCCCCGCACCGAAACCGGTGGCGCAACCCTATCAATCGACCAACGTCACGCCGCTGCCTGCCTATGGCTCCGCCAACGCCAATGCCGCCAGGCACGCGCCACCGCCACCGCAGAACAGTATCGACGACGCGCTGATGAAGGACCTGGAGGTCTCGCTCGACCAGCCGCGCTCCGTCGGCCCGGTTGGTAAACCGGCCACCAAGGCGCCGCAATCGCTCGACGATGAAATGACCCGGCTCTTGGGCGAACTTTCTTCAAGCCAGAAGAGATGATTGGCGCCTGAAGCGCCGGCCGGCCAGCGATCTGGCCCGGATTGCTTGCGCTTGCTGCAACGAATTTGCCATGCAACCAACAAAAATGGCCGGAAACCCGGCCATTTTTGACAACAGCTTCACTGCAACTGCCTTGAGATGCAGCCCGGAAGCAATGCATCAGTCGTCGCGATAGACTTTTTCGCGGCGCTCATGCCGTTCCTGCGCTTCGATCGACAAGGTGGCTATCGGACGGGCGTCGAGTCGTTTCAGCGCGATCGGCTCGCCGGTTTCCTCGCAATAGCCGTATGTGCCTTCATCGATGCGCTGCAGCGCCGAATCGATCTTTGAAATGAGTTTGCGCTGACGGTCCCGGGCCCTGAGCTCGATGGCGCGGTCGGTTTCCGAAGAGGCGCGGTCGGCGAGATCGGGGTGGTTGGCGTTTTCCTGCTGCAGGATTTCGAGAGTTTCGCGCGCTTCGCGCAATATGTCATTTTTCCAGGTGACGAGCTTTAGGCGGAAGTAGGATTTTTGCCGTTCGTTCATAAACGGCTCGTCTTCGGAGGGTACGTAATCGGCGGTAACGATGTCGTTCATGCGACTCACCCAAACTGCCCCAAATTTGGCGCTTATATATTCGCCGCCCGACGCCTGCACAAGCGCAATCGGCCACCGACTCACGCAATTGTTAAAGTGCCCTTGCGGCACCTGTTGCAGCGAGATGTCGCTGATTCGATGGAGAAAGTGCCGCAAGCCGTTGCCACTTCGTGCGGTGCGTGATTCTTTGCGCGCAAGAACACGGGGCCATTGTGCGCGACGCCCTTCTTGTGGCTAATCCTGTTGCGGCTTCGGCTTCGGCATTATCGGAGGTTGGGTGAGCAGGCTCTATCTGTTGCGGCACGCCAAGGCCGGTTGGGCGCTGCCCGGCATGCGCGATTTCGATCGACCGCTCGACGCATCCGGCCGCGCCGATGCCGAAATCATCGGATCTGCCATGCGCTCGCGTGGCTATGTACCCGACCTGACGCTCTGCTCCAACGCCCGGCGCGCCAAGGAAACACTCGAAGGGCTGGCCGGCCAGACCGACACCGGCAAGGTGTTGTTTTTCGACACGCTCTACAGCGAAGACGCTGCCGGCTATCTCCACCTCATCCGGGAACATGGCGGGCCGGGTTCACTGCTGGTCATCGGCCACAATCCAATGACGGAGGATCTCGCCATGGCCGTCTCAGGCGATGGCGACGAGACGGCGCGTGCCATGCTCAACCACGGGTTCCCGACTTCGGGCCTGGCGGTCGTGCGCTTCCTGGACAATCTGGCGAAAGCAGGCCAGGACACGGGCTATCTCGAAGCGTTTCTCACACCTGCCGACCTCTAGGGCAGTTCGCCGGCGGCATTTCAAAGCCGGGTTCCAACGCCTATATCGGACGGACCCAAGCCCGAGAGATCACATTTTGGCATCATCGCTGACCACCTTCACCGACGAGGCAAGAATTGCCCTCGATACGCTGTCGGGACGCGCCACCGGGCTTTTTTCTCCGTCATTGCGGCTCGGTGTTACGGGCCTTTCGCGCGCCGGCAAGACAGTGTTCATCTCCGCGCTGGTCCACAATCTGATCCATGGCGGACGCCTGCCGCTGTTCGAGGCGCAGAAATCCGGGCGCATCGCCCGCGCCTTCCTGGAAGAGCAGCCTGACGACGCCGTGCCGCGCTTCCAGTACGAGGATCATATCGCCGCATCGGTCAACGACCGTGCCTGGCCCGATTCCACGCGCGCCATTTCGGAACTGCGGCTGACCATCGAATATGAATCGGCCTCCGGCTGGAGCCGCATGTTCTCTTCAGGCAAACTGTCGGTCGACATCGTCGATTATCCCGGCGAATGGCTGCTCGACCTGCCGCTGCTCGGCAAATCCTTCGCCGATTTTTCAGGCGAGGCCATGGAGATGGCCACTTTGCCGGTGCGCGAGGACCTGTCACGAGCCTGGCGGGCGATCTCGGCGGAAATCGACCCGAATGCCGAAGCCGACGAGATGACGGCGCGCCGCCTCGCCGAAAGCTTCGCCGCCTACCTCAAGGCCTGCAAGCTCGACGAGCGCGCGCTTTCGACCTTGCCGCCCGGCCGTTTCCTGATGCCTGGGGATCTGGAAGGCTCGCCGGCGCTGACCTTCGCGCCGCTGGCCGGCCTCGACAGGCGTCCGCGCCCGGGATCGCTACACGCCATGATGGAAAGGCGCTACGAGGCCTACAAGACGTACGTCGTTAAACCGTTCTTCCGCGAACACATCACGCGTCTCGATCGCCAGATCGTCCTGATCGACGCCATGCAGGCGCTGAACGCCGGCCCCGGCGCCATGGCAGATCTCGAGCGCGCGGTGACCGAGATCCTGAGCTGTTTCCGCCCCGGCCGGGGCAGCTTCCTCACCGACCTGTTTTCGCGGCGCATCGATCGCATCCTGGTCGCCGCGACCAAGGCCGATCACCTGCACCACGAAAGCCATGACCGGTTGCAGGCGATCGTGCGGCGGCTGGCCGACCGCGCCGTGGCGCGGGCGAACTTTACCGGCGCCGACGTCGACGTGGTCGCCATGGCGGCGGTGCGTGCGACCCGCGAAGGCACGGTCAAGCAAGGCCGCGAGACGTTGCCCGTCATCATCGGCATGCCGATGGCCGGCGAGAAGATCAACGGCGAAACGTTCGACGGAAAGACCGAAACCGCCATATTTCCCGGTGACTTACCGGAGAAAATTGATGCGGTGTTCGACGTCTCCGGGCCCGACCACAGGCAGGATTCAACGGACCCGGCAATCCGCTTCGTCCGTTTCCGCCCGCCAAAACTCGAACGCACGGCCGAAGGCGTCACGCTGTCTTTGCCGCATATCAGGCTCGACCGTGCCTTGCAGTTCCTGATCGGAGATCATCTGGCATGACCGCGCCCCGCAAACCGGCGGCCTTCCGCATTGAGCCGGAAGCCGCGCCAACGCAAGACACGCCAAAGGCGCGCCAGGCCGAGCTCCCGCGCAAACCCCGCGGGCTGAAGACCGATGTCGCTCTGGTCATACCGGCGGAAGTCGACGTCTTCGACGAACCCGACATCGTGGCCGCCGAACCGCCGCCGGCGGTCGCCCCGAGGAAACGCTCGTTGTTCGGCAGCATCTTCTTCGGCGCCGTAGGTGTCCTGGTTTCGCTGGCAGTCGGCCTGTGGACCGACCAGCTGATCCGCGATCTCTTCGCCCGCGCCGAATGGCTGGGCTGGCTGGCCGCAGGCATGGCAGCGATCGCCGTGTTGGCGCTTGTGGTGATCCTGATTCGCGAATTCCTGGCGATCGCCCGCCTTGCCGAAGTCGAAAAACTGCAAAAACGCGCGCTCGACGCCATCGCCCGCGACGACCCCAGGGCGGCACGATCGGTGGTCGACGAGCTTTCGGCTTTCGTCGCCGCCAAGCCCGAGACCGCGGCCGGCCGGCGCGCCTTGGCCGAACTGCGCGGCGAAATCATTGACGGCGGCAATCTGGTGCGCCTGGCTGAAGCGGAAATCCTCGGGCCTCTCGACGCCAGGGCCAAGGTGATGATTCTCGAAGCCGCCAAACGCGTCTCGCTGGTGACGGCGGTCAGCCCACGCGCGCTCGTCGACGTCGCCTATGTCGTGTTCGAGGCCGGACGCCTCATTCGCCGGCTGTCGGAACTCTATGGCGGACGCCCGGGAACGCTGGGGTTCTTCCGCCTGGCGCGCAGTGTGCTGGCGCATCTGGCAGTCACCGGCTCGATTGCTGTCGGCGACAGTTTCGTCCAGCAGATCGTCGGCCACGGCCTGGCGGCACGCCTGTCGGCCAAGCTTGGCGAAGGCGTCGTCAATGGCATGATGACGGCGCGCATCGGCATCGCGGCGATGGAAACCGCGCGTCCCCTGCCCTTCACCGCCGCCAGGCGCCCAGGACTCGGCGATTTCCTCTCGGCATTGACATCGTTTGCCGCCAAGAAGGACACCGAAACCACAGGGTCCGGCAAATAGCGCCCTGTTCGTCCGGACGATGAGCGGATTGCCGTTTCGAGGCCCCGCAGTGACGAAGCATTAACCAATCTTCTTCATGGTCGAACCGGGTTCCAAACAGCCTCTTTGTTGCCGGGTGTCGTCGATGAAAAGCGTAATTCTGTCCAGTGTCGTGCCCCTGGCCGTCGCGATCACAGCAGTCGTCGGTCTCGCCTCGCAGGCTTCCGCTGCCGAGCCGGACAAGCAGTTCTTCCACTCGGCCGAAGGCAAATGGGTCGGCCCGGGCGAGATCGTCGCCGGCAAGTACAAGGGCACGAAATTCAACTGCAGCTTCACCGGCTCGACACCGGACGGCACGATGGGCATGACGCTGGATGGCGGCTGCCGGGTCGGCATGTTCACCCAGCCGATGTCGGCCAAGATCGAGCGCAAGGGCCGTGACTACAAGGGGTCCTTCATGGGTGGCTCGGCCGGTGCGGGCCTCGATATCATCGGCGGCAACGTCGTCGATGCCCGCAAGGTGGTCTTCACCATCAACCGCAATCAGTTGCGCGGCGTCATGCAGGCCCGCATTCCCGACGACAATTCGATGACCGTGACGGTTGCCGTGCGGGTCCAGGACCAGCTGGTGCCGGTGATCGGCATGAGCCTGAAGCGCGTCGACGCGGTCGAAGTCGGCTCCATCGCGCCGAACTGAGCGCTTATCGCGCCACACCCCAAACACATCCCGAAAAGCAATGAGGCGGCAGCCCATCGCCACCGCCTCCTTGAACCAGTCTAGAGGCGCTTAGCCCTTGATGGCGGCCGTCACCTCGTCATACGCCTTGCAGGCGTCGGCGAGTGTCGTGGTGCCCTGGTACTTGGTCGTCACCGCCTGGACCTTGGCGGTCAGGTCAGCCGCCTTGGACGGATCCTTGGTGATCGCTTCCTGCAGCGCGGCGGCCATGTCCTGCGCCTTCTTGGTCGCGATCTCGGCCGTGCATTCCGGCGCCTTCGAGCAGGCCGATCCGGCAAGCACCGCCAGGCCGACGGCAACAAGCAAAAACTTCTTCATGTCAGTCATCTCCTCAAAAGGGCGCGACTTGATCGTCGCTCACCCTCCAATGGCCGAAGCCGAGCGTCCTTAGCCTTCGATTGTGGCAACAAGCAACGCGCGCATTGCGTAAACTTGTGTAACGCGCCTGCAATATTGTCCGGGCCGGATTCGGGCTACTGTATATCAGAGGCGACAAAGTTAGTTGCGCGGCTGTAGCAGCGCCAAGACGGCTGTCGATGCGGCAAGGATAGCAGTCACGGTCAAAGGCGCTGTAGGGCCATAGGTGTCCACAGCATAGCCGCCGACAACCGCGCCGATGGTGATGGCGACCTGAAAAGAGGCGACCATCAGGCTGCCCGCCGCTTCCAGCGCATCAGGCGCTGCGCGAGACAAATTTGTCGGCAGCACCACCGGCGCCATGCCGAAGGCGAAGCCCCACAGCGTAACGAAGCCAAAGGCAACGCCAATGTGCACGCCCCAAAGCACCAATGCCAGCGCCGCAAACGCCATCAATGCGGCGGTAACCACGAGAGCGACGTGGATATTGGCGTCGGCTATGCGGCCGCCGGCAATATTGCCGATCACTGCCGCGATGCCAAATCCGAGCAATGCCAGTGCAATTGGCCCGGTTGCAAGGAGCGTCACATGTTCGAGAAAGGGACGCACATAGACCGAGCCGGCAAAATGCCCGGTCATCAGCAAAAGGATAGCAAGCATACCAAGTTGAATGCCACGCCGCCTTGTCAGCCGAAGGACGTCGGCAAGACTATTGCTTGCCGTTGCAGGCAAAGACGGCAGGCTAAGCAACTGCAGCAGCATGGCAAGCAAGGCCAACCCCGCTGTCATGGCCATGGCGCTGCGCCAACCCAGCCAGTCGCTGATCAACGCGCCCATCGACGGTGCGGCAATGGTGGCGAGCGAGACGCCGAGGGTGACGATGGCCATGCCCCGCCCCGTCGCATTGGCGCCAACCAGCCTCGCCACGACGGCAACCGAAAGTGCCCAGAAGGCGCTGAGAGCGATTCCCAGTCCGGCCCGGCCCAGCAACAACAACCAGAAATCGGTCGCAAGCGCCGCAAGAATGTTGGAAGCGACCGCCAGGGCCATGAGGCCGACCAGCACCGTCTTGCGGTTCAATCGGCCGATGAGAACATTGCTCAGCATGGCCGTCACGGCGCCGACAGAAGCGGTGGCGGTGACGACCTGCCCGGCCGTTCCTTCACTGATGCCGAGATCGCGCGCCAGTGGCGTCAACAGACCTGCCGGCAGAAATTCGGCTGACACCAGAGCAAAGCTGGTGGCGGCCAATGAAACGACCGCGAACCAGGTGGTTGCGCTCCAAGTGGCTGGCGCGGCGGCATCAAGGTCTATCGCCGCGTCTTCAAGCTGTAATGTTGTGTCTGTCACGGAAAGATCTCCAAAGTTTGGAGACCTTCATAGACGAGTCTTTTCGGATGATATGTATCTCAAAATCCGAAATTCATGTCTATTCGTCCGGGAATTGTGCGACGCACAACGCCCGGCGAGACATTGGTGATGCGCTTGAACGCGCGAGCGAAGGATGCCTCGGAATCATAGCCCAAACGGACAGCAACCTCGGCCACCGACAAGCCGTTTTGCCCCAACAACTCGCGGGCAAGCTGCATGCGCAGACGGGCGAGATAGCGTGCAGCACCCTCTCCCAATACAGCGCTGAAGCGCTCCGCGAAAATCGAGCGCGATTGTCCTGCCAGCCCCGCGAGGCTTTCCAGGGTCCAGTTATGGCCGGGGTCTCTGTGCATGGCTGCGAGAGCGCGGCCAATATGGGGGTCGCGGATGGCAGCGAGCCAACCGGTGGTCGAAGCTCCCGTGCAATTGACCCAGCAGCGAATGAGCCGGGCTGTCAGCAAGTCCGCCATACGCGACAAGATGGTGGCGCTGCCCATCT
Source organism: Mesorhizobium sp. 43Arga (assembly GCF_053714255.1). NCBI lineage: Bacteria > Pseudomonadati > Pseudomonadota > Alphaproteobacteria > Hyphomicrobiales > Phyllobacteriaceae > Mesorhizobium > Mesorhizobium sp. 43Arga. The sequence continues at coordinate 50,224 of NZ_JBSKBO010000003.1, read as the reverse complement.
GCGGTTGCGCGGCCTCCGCGGTCATAGCCGCCAGCAAAGGACCGACGACCGGATCATTGCCGGCCACATCGCACCCCTTGATGATAGGCGGCATCAACGCGATCAATGGGTTAAGCGCACAGGTGCCCAAGGCCATGGAGCCGCAGAAAAGGGTGCTTGTCGCACCCGTGCCTTCCCGTACCACTTCGCAGACGTTGCTCCCCAGCCTGGTCACCTGGCAATCCTCGATCGAGCCGCCTGCAACGTCCGGCGCGCTGGCCAGCCGATGTGCGATGCCTCGCGGCAACAGCACCAGATCGCCGTCGCGCAACTCCTGCCAGCCTTGCGCTTCGGTATGGATCCAGCATGGACCCTGACCTACAAAGTGAAACCGAAGGAGCGGTTGTTCCGGAAAAGCGATGCTCCATGGATGTCGGAGTTCGCAGCGGCCATAGTTGACGCCACTCAAGCGAAAGTCTTGTAGGACTTCGCTGAGCGCATCCATCGGAATGCGTGGCGCAGGGGACGGCCAGGACGAATGGTCAGTCATCCAACCGATATATATACCAATCGTCCGACAGGCAAGCAGGGACCATTGTTCCACCAGCGAACCGCTTCAACGCCACCCTACCCCGTCCTGGCAGGCCCCCCGCCCTTGCCTCCCGCTCCAACTGCATGCAAGGAGTGCTGTCGGACATAGGGACAAGAGGCATGGCAGCGGAAGCATCAGGCAGCGATCTCATTCAGGTGGTGGCGCTGCTTGCCGCTGGCGTCGTCGCCGTTCCGATCTTCAAGCGCATGGGCCTCGGCTCGATCCTGGGCTATCTGGCGGCCGGCGTGGTGATCGGCCCTTTTGGTCTTCGCATCTTTTCCGAATCGGGTGCCATCCTCCACGTCGCCGAGCTTGGCGTCGTCATGTTCCTGTTCATCATCGGGCTGGAAATGCAGCCGTCGCGGCTTTGGGGCCTGCGGCGGGAAATCTTCGGGCTCGGCGCGCTGCAGGTCGGGGTCTGCGCGGTCCTGCTGACTGGCGTGGGAATGGCCGGCGGTTTTCCGGTCTCGCAATCCTTCGTCGCCGGCGCCGGTTTCGTGCTGACCTCGACGGCCATCGTCATGCAGCTTCTCGAGGAGCGCGGCGAAATCGCCTCGCCGAAAGGCCAGCGCATCGTCTCCATCCTGCTGCTGGAAGATCTGGCCATCGTACCGCTGCTGGCCCTGATCGCGTTCCTGGCGCCGGGCGGCGCCGACACCAGCCTGTCGGAAAGGCTGACCGAGGTCGGCATCGGCCTTGCCGCGATCGTCGGGCTGGTGCTGGCAGGACGCTATCTGCTCAACCCGTTCTTCCGCATCCTGGCGGATGCCCGCGCCCGCGAGGTGATGACGGCCGCGGCATTGCTGGTCGTGCTTGGATCGGCGCTCGCAATGCAGCTCAGCGGCCTGTCGATGGCGATGGGCGCGTTCCTGGCCGGCGTGCTTCTGTCCGAATCGACCTTCCGCCATCAGTTGGAAGCCGACATCGAGCCGTTCCGCGGCATCCTGCTCGGCCTGTTTTTCCTGGCGGTCGGCATGTCGCTCGACCTGCACGTGGTGGCAGCGAACTGGAGGCTGATCGCCGTCTATGTCGTCGCCTACATGGTCATGAAGGCTCTTGGCATCTACATCGTCGCCCGCATCCTCAAGACCGGCCATCGCGAAGCGCTGGAACGCGCCGTCTTCATGGCGCAGGGCGGCGAATTCGCCTTCGTCCTCTACTCCGCGGCCGCCGCCGTCGGCATCATCGACAACCAGGCCAACGCGACGCTGACGGCGATCGTCATCATTTCCATGGTGCTGACGCCACTGGCGATCATCGCCTTGCGCTATGTCACACCGCGCGACGAGCAGTCGCTGGACGGGATCGATGTCGCCGACGGCCTGACCGGCAGTGTGCTGATCATCGGTTTCGGCCGCTTCGGCCAGATCGCCAGCCAGCCGCTGCTGCTGCGCGGCATTGAGGTGTCGATCATCGACAATGATGTCGAGATGATCCAGGCGGCGGCCGATTTCGGCTTCAAGGTCTATTATGGCGACGGCACCCGGCTGGATATCCTGCACGCGGCCGGCGCCGGCCGGGCGCGCGCCGTGCTGATCTGTGTCGACAAGGCCGATGCGGCCGTTCGCATTGCCCAGTTGATCAAGGCGGAATTTCCGCTGCTCACCGTTCTGGCCCGGGCTTTCGACCGCGGCACGGCGCTGCAGCTCATTCGCGCCGGCGTCGACTATCAGCTGCGCGAAACCTTCGAATCGGCACTGGTTTTCGGCGGCTCGGCGCTGGAATCGCTCGGCGTTGATCCCGAAGACGTGGCCGAGACGATCGAGGACGTCAGGCGCCGCGACACCGAACGTTTCGAAACCCAGCTCGCCGAAGGCATCCGCGCCGGCCAGCGCTTCCTCCGGGGCAACATCGGCACGCCGATACCGACACCGCTCTCCACGCCGCGCCGCCCTGGTCAGGCCCTCAACGAGGAGACGGCCGGTGTTCTGCACAAATCCGAAACAGCCGATTGAACCAAGGAATTACGCATGGAATTGGACAGCGCCCTGTCGGTCACCAAATTCTGGCGCGACGCCGGCGAGGATGCCTGGTTCGAGAAGAACGACGCTTTCGATGGCGATTTTCGCGACCGCTTTCTCGACCTGCACTATGCCGCCGCGCGGCGTGAATGCGACGCCTGGTCAAACCATGCCGAAGGGTCACTGGCGCTGATGATCCTGCTCGACCAGTTTCCGCGCAATTGCTTCCGCGGCACCGGCCATATGTACGCCACCGATCCGCTGGCGAAGCATTTCGCTGAAAAGGCGGTCGCTGCCGGGCATGACCTGGCGCTGGAACCGGAAGTCCGCGTGTTCCTGTATTTGCCGTTCGAACATGCGGAAAACCTGGCCGACCAGGACATTTCGGTCGAACTGCATTCCGCAAGGGCCGAGTTCAACCTGAAATACGCGCTGGAGCATCGCGACATCATCCAGCGCTTCGGCCGGTTTCCGCATCGCAACAGGATGCTTGGCCGCGAGACGACACCGCAGGAGCAGGCGTTTCTCGACGAAGGCGGATTTTCCGGCTGATTGATAACCATCGGGTTTTGGCGCGCCACCTGGCCACGCTGAAGCGTTCAAACCATTGCTGGCCGAACCTCATTCGCGGATATTGACGAGATGGTCGAGTTGGCTGGAAGGAACTATGAAGCCACGATTGGCAGTGATGTCCAACGTGATGGCATGTATCTGGAACTTGTCGACCAGTACAAGCAGATAGTGGGCGAGATTTTCTTCTCAGATGTCGATGGCGAGATGACGATCACTTTGCATCAGCCTGGAAGTGCCCATTGAAGTAGTCGAATGGATGATTGCTCGCGCCGAGGTTCGCCTCCCACCACCTGATCCTACACCAGGCTGACTGGAGATCGGCTTCCAGCCATTTTGGCCATCTGCTGCGGCCAAACAACGGAGTTTTGCCCCCTAAACCAGCCACCAATCCCGCCCGGACGGCAACTGCTCGATTCCGGCGGCGTCGACGGCGCTGAGCCGTTCCGACACGCTTCGCCCGCCGACGGCAAGATCAGGCGCGATCTCGGCCAGCGGCGCCAGCACGAAAGCGCGCTCTAGCATGCGCGGATGCGGCACTTCCAGCCCGGTTTCATGGATGACGCGGTCACCGAACACCAGAATGTCGATGTCGATCAGGCGCGGCCCCCAGCGCTCCTCGCGCACCCGCTTCAGCTTCCGCTCGGCATCGAGGCAGAGGTCAAGCAGCGCCCGCGGCGCGAGCCGGGTCGACAGTTCCGCGGCGGCGTTGAGGAAATCCGGCTGGTCGAGCTTGCCCCAGGGCGGCGTGCGGTAGAGCGAGGAGACGGCGGCGACGCGCGTGTCCGCATCGGCGTCGAGAATGCGCAGCGCCGCCGCCATCGAGGCCGCCGGATCGCCCAGATTGCCGCCGAGGCTGAGGTAGACGGTGTTACTCGGGCCAGACAACGGTCACCTCGACATAATCGAGCACGCCGGGCACCGGTGCGTTCGGCTTGCGCACGGTGATTTCGGCCCTCCTGATCTGCGGAAACCGCTCCGTCAGCGCCTTTGCCACTTCCATGGCCAGGGCCTCGATCAGGAAGCGCCGCTCGCCGGTGATGATCTTTTCGATCACCGTGAAGGCGATGCCGTAGTTGACGGTTTCCTCGATGGCGTCGTCGACAAGCGCGCGCCCGGGTTCGACCGACAGCACAGCGTCGACATAGAAACGCTGGCCGAGCGCCTCCTCCTCGTCGAGCACGCCATGCCGGGCAAAGAAGGCGCAGTTCTTCAGACGGATGACATACATAGCTCAGCGTCCCAATCGGTCGTTTTCAAGCGCCAGCATAGCATCCGCCATAGCCAGCGCGTCCACGTTGATTGCGACATCGTGGACGCGAAACAGATGCGCGCCCTTGAGCCTGAGAATGACGCTGGTCGCCGCCGTTCCGGCGGCCCGGTCGGCCGCGTCGCGGCCGGTGACGGTACCGATGAAGCGTTTTCGCGAAGTGCCCGCCATCAGCGGAAAGCTGAGCGCATGGAGCTCGGAAAACCGCGCCATCAGCTCGAGATTTTCCTCAGCCGTCTCCTTGGCGAAGCCGAAACCGGGATCAAGCACGATGCGATCGTCCGCAATGCCGTTGCGGCGGGCGATCTCCAGCGATTTTTCCAGGAACGCCAACTGGTCGGCGATCACGTCGGGCAGCTTCTCGCGATCCCGCCCGGTATGCATGATGATGAGCCCGGCTCCGGTTTCGGCGGCGACCCGCGCAATGTCGGGCTCGCGCTGCAGGCCCCAGACATCGTTGACGATATGCGCGCCGGCAGCCACGGCCAGTCGCGCGGTCTGGGCGCGATAGGTGTCGACCGAAATCAGCACGTCACCGGAGCGCGCCAGCGCCTCGATCACCGGCAGGACGCGCGCCTGTTCCTCGCTGGCCGAGATCGCGGCGGCACCCGGCCGGGTCGATTCTCCACCGACATCGATGATCCGAGCCCCTTCCCCGATCATGCGGCGCGCCTGGGTCAGCGCCGCTTCGGGCGCATCGAACAGGCCGCCGTCGGAAAAGCTGTCGGGGGTGACGTTGAGGATGCCGACGACCACCGCCTTGCCGCCAAGGTCGAGATGACGTTCATGCGCCAGCTGCCATCGCCTCGCCGTCATTGTTCATCAACCATGGGGCTCATCAACCAAGGGCTATCAACGATGTGTGATCCGCAAAGGATCAATTCCGTTGCGCCGGCAACGGCCGTAAAGCAAGGTGGGTAAAGAGGCAATATGATGAAACGATCCCTGCTTTGCGCGCTGCTGCTCGCTATGACCGCTGTTCCGGCGGGCGCGGCCAATCTGGTGAAGACATACAGCTATTTCTCGATCGGCGGCAGCACGCTCGAAGACATCGAGAAGCAGCTCTCCAAACATGGGCCGCAGGTCAAAAGCACGGGCTCGCGCCACCCCGGCGCCACCCAGATGGCCTTCACGACCCGTGTCAGTTACGCCAGGCAGGCTGACTCCTGCCGGATCGCCGACGCCGCCGTGACCGTCAAGGTCAAGGTGATCCTTCCGGAATGGCGCCGCCCGCGCAAGGCGGATCCAGACGTGAAGCTGTTCTGGGACACGCTTGCCGCCGACATCAAGCGCCATGAAGAACGCCATGTCGAGATCGCCAAGAACTATGGCCGCGAGTTGGAAAACGCGCTGAAGGCGACCTATCCGCAGACGGATTGCGGTACGGCCAAGGCCAAGGCGGCCGAGATCACCGCCGCCATTCTCGCCAGGCACGACCGCGCCCAGGTGCAGTTCGATCGCGTCGAAAGCGTCAATTTCGAAAGCCGTATCCTGCGGCTCATGCGCTACCGCGTCCAGCGCATCGAGAATGGCCAGTTGCCGCCATCGCCCTGAATATCGTCGACGCACGCAATGGCGCCGATGCAAGCCAACCGAGCCGAAGCCTAGTGCCAGCGTCGAAAATTCTCGAATGGCAGTCGAAATCGGCCTAAACGGAACGACATATCACGGGTTGGCAAGGCACAACCCTCAAGGCACGAGCACCACGACGGATCGCGCGGCGAACGCACCAGGCAAGCCCAATGGTGACCCGGACCGCGCGCAAAGCACATGGACAAGATCATGGACCAGGCTGTCGACAAGCAGCGCATGGCGGCTGCCGCCACGCCGCTGACCGAAAGCGAGAAGAACGCCATCATCGGCGGCGTTCTTCTGTCCATGCTTTTGGCAGCGCTCGACCAGACCATCATCGCACCCGCCATGCCGACGATCGCGCGGGCGCTCGGCCACGCCGAGTATCTGCCCTGGATGGTCACCGGCTATCTGCTGACCGCGACCGCCGTGGCACCACTCTACGGCAAGATTTCAGACGTCTATGGCCGCCGCCCGACCATTTACGCCGCGATCCTCATCTTCCTCGTCGGATCGCTGGTCAGCGCCATGGCCCCCAACATGTTCGTGCTGGTGATGGGGCGTGCGATCCAGGGGGCCGGCGGCGGCGGCCTGTTTGCGCTGGCCCAAACCGTGATCGGCGACCTTGTGCCGCCGCGCGAACGCGCACGTTATGCGGCCTGGGTCTCGGGCGCCTGGGCCGTCGCCAGCATTGCCGGACCACTGCTGGGCGGCACCTTTGCCGAGCATCTGCACTGGTCGCTGATCTTCTGGATCAACATTCCGCTTGGGCTTTTGGCCATGGCGATCATCAACACGCCGCTGAAGAAGCTGCCAATCGCGGCCAAACATCACCGCATCGACGGGTTGGGCGCCGTGCTTCTGGTTATCGCCACGGCCCTCCTGCTTCTGGCGCTCAACTGGGGCGGCAGCACCTATCCGTGGTTTTCGCGCGAAATCCTCGGACTGGTGGCCGGTTCGGCCGTGTTCTGGGCCTTGTTCGCAATAAGGCTGATGAGGGCCGCCGAACCGTTGATCTCGCTCGAAGTGCTGGGCAACCCGATCGTGCTCGCCGGCGCGCTGTCGATGTTCCTGCTGCAGGCGGCCAATATCGGCGCTTCGGTCTATCTGCCGGTCTATCTGCAAACCGTGATCGGGCTCTCCGTTAGCGAATCGGGAATGGCCATGCTCGGCCTTTTGCTTGGCACGGTCGCCGGCGCCGCTACAAGCGGCCGCCTGATCCCCCGCTTCGTGCACTACAAGCGTATCGCCATGATCGGCATCACCTTGGCCATTGTCGCCATCGGCGTGCTCAGTGCCATTGCCGGACACGCCTCGCTGCTCGAGGTCGAGATCCTGACCACCCTGATCGGCCTGGGCAGCGGAACGACATTCCCGGTCGCGACCGTCTCTGTCCAGAACGCCGTCGATCGAACCCATCTCGGGGTCGCGACCGGCGTGCTGACCTTCCTGCGTACGCTGGGTGGCGCGCTGGGCGTCGCCCTGCTCGGCGCGGTCGCGCTCGGCTATGGCCTGCCACTCTCCGCCGAGGGCTCGCAGACACATATCCAGCTGACATCAGCCTTGCCGTTCGTGATGATCTTCATCACCGCCGGCATCACCCTGGTGCTGGCGCTTGTCGCCATGATGCTGATGCCGGAAAAGGCGCTGCGCGGACGCGACGAGGCGACCGCGCCCGTCCTCGCGGAATAGAAGCGCTCCTTACACCACTACGCCGAGCTTCTTCTGCAGGCTGGTCGACGAGGTCGTGTACTGGAACACGATCCGCTCGCCGGGGCTGACGATACGCTTTGCGGCCTGCGCCATCAGCGCCACCTCATGAAAGCCCGACAGGATCAGCTTCAGCTTGCCCGGATACCAGTTGATGTCGCCGACCGCGAAAATGCCGGGCACCGAGGTCTGGAACTTCTCGGTGTCGACCGGGATCAGGTTCTCGTGGAGGTTGATCCCCCACTCCGCGATCGGCCCGAGCTTCATCGTCAGGCCGAAGAAGGGCAGCATGCGGGTGCATGGCACTTCAATATCGCCATCCGGACCACCCTTGATGGTGGCCGATGACAGCTGGCCGTCGGCGCCGGTCAGGCCGGTCACCTGGCCGACCTTGAATTCCAGCTGCTTCATCTCCTGCATGGCATACATCTTGTTGACGCTGTCGGGCGCCGCGCGGAATTCAGGGCGCCGGTGAACCAGCGTCACGCTCTTGGCCACCGGCTGCAGGTTGAGCGTCCAGTCGAGCGCCGAGTCGCCGCCGCCCACGATGACAAGGTCGTGGCCGCGAAAATCCTCCATCCGGCGCACCGAATAGAAGACACTCTTGCCCTCATAGGGCTCGATACCTGGGATCGGTGGGCGTTTGGGTTGGAATGAGCCGCCACCGGCGGCGATCACCACCACCTTGGCCTCGAACACCTCGTTCTCGTCGGTGGTGACGCGAAAGCTGCCATCCTCCAGCTTTTCGAGGCTGGAGACCATGCGGTTATAGGTGAAGTCAGGCTTGAAGGGATGGATCTGCTCGAGCAGCTTGTCGACCAGCCCTTGCGCCGAGATCGAAGGCCAGCCGGGAATGTCGTAGATCGGCTTTTCGGGATAGAGTTCCGCGCATTGGCCGCCGGGTTTGTCGAGGATGTCGATCAGGTGGCATTTCATGTCGAACAGGCCGAGCTCGAACACGGCGAACAGGCCGACAGGCCCTGCCCCGACAATGAGAACGTCCGTGCTGATGATCGCGGTCATGCGCCCTGCCTCGTTGCTTGATTGGCGTGAGACTGCATGACCACTGGCCCGCTGCCAAGCGGCAGCTGGAAAAATCGGCTTTTCAGCCCTGGCGCTCCGGCACGCGCACCACCAGGCCGTCGAGCGCGTCGCGCACCTTGATCTGGCAGGACAGCCGCGAGTTCGGCTGGACGTCGTAGGCGAAGTCCAGCATGTCCTCTTCCATCGCTTCCGGCTCGCCGACTTCCGCCGTCCACGCTTCGTCGACATAGACATGGCAGGTGGCGCAGGCACAGGCGCCACCGCACTCCGCCTCGATCCCCGGCACGGCGTTGCGGATGGCGTTTTCCATGACCGTCGAGCCGTTTTCGGCGTCCACGTCGAATTGTGTGCCGTCATGGGCGAAGAAGGTCAGCTTGGTCATTTGTCACCTGAAGGGAGTTTCCGCCGAGATAATCACTCCGGCAGACAAGTCAACTGCCGCGCGAAAGCGCCGCTCGGTGACGTTTTTCCAAAAACCGGGTCAGCGATTGATGGCGGCGATGAAATCGCGCACTTCGTCGATCAGTTTGCCGAGCCGCTTGAGGGTCTGGCCGTCTTCCGGCTGCCGCTCGATCTCGGTGGCACAATCGGCGATGGCAAAGGCGCCGACGCCGCGAGCGGACCCCTTCAACCCATGCGCCAGCAGAAGCCGGTCCTTGAGATCTGCATCGACTATTTTGTCGCGTACCGACAGCGCCTGCTGTACAAACAGCGCTAGCACCTCTTGCTCGAGGGCGCGGTCGCCCATCGTCTGCCGGGCAAGGTGTGCCAAATCGACCGGTCGGGACTGTCTGGTTCCCGAGACGTCGCCTCCGGGCATTGAGAAGGCAATGCCGCTTTCGCCACGCATGAACTCGAACTCCGTTTGCTTCGGCCGCCCGAAAACTAGGCGAATCCAATGGACAACGGGTTAATGGATGGCCCGGAAAAATGTTGCGAAAACGGCGCTCAAATCACGCTTCCGTTAACCCTATATTTAAAGTTTTACGTATCCCGCGGAATGCATGTTTTCTTTACCCCCCTGTGTCATTACGATACGAGGGTCCATTTTCAGCCTCCTGCGCGGGGGTACGACAAAGACAATTATAAGCCCGCGGCAGCTAGTACAGGGTAGCGAAGGCATGGCAAAGAAACCAACGACGACGACGACGAGAAATCTCGACAGCGACGTGGCCAGGGAACTGGAAAAAGCGCTCGATCTTGACCTCAGCGGCGATATCGGCAGCGGTGATCTCGACATCGCGGCTTCGATGGAAGATCTGGAAGCGCAGATATCCCAGGCCGCCGACGAGCTGGCACGCGAGGGACGCAACCAGAAGCCGGCACCTGCCGCCAATCAGGCCCCCATCGCCAATCAGCCCGCGAATTCCGCGCCGAAGGCCAAGCCCGCCGAACTGCGCCCCGTGGAGACACGCAACGGCAATGGCAATGGCACGCAGCCCACGGGTTTTGCGCCGGCCAATGACGATCGCCAGAAGGATTACAAGACCCTCCTGCACAGCCTCAACAGGCGCGCCTCCAACACCGTCTACTGGATCGTCGCCTTTGTCTCGCTCGCCTGGATCGCGGGCGCCGGCGGGCTCGCCAACCTGCTGTTCGGACCGAGCATCTGGAGGATCCGCACCCTCGACCAGTTCCTCGCCCGTCCCGAGCTGATTGGGCTCGCCGTCGCGGCGATCGTGCCGATCATCTTGTTCTGGGCCTTCGCGGCCATGATTCGCCGCGCCCAGGACATGCGCATTGCCGCCCAGTCGATGACGGAAGTGGCCTTCCGCCTGACCGAGCCGGAAAACATGGCGCAGGATCGCGTCATGATGATCGGCCAGGCCGTTCGCCGCGAGGTGGCGGCCATGGGCGAAGGCATCGAACGCACGCTGGCCCGCGCCGTGGAACTGGAAACGCTGGTCCACAGCGAAGTCAACCAGATCGAGCGCTCCTATTCGGAAAACGAAACCCGCATCCGTTCGCTCGTCGACGGGCTCGGCAGCGAGCGCGAGGCGGTCGTCACCCATGCCGAGCGCGTCCGCGCCTCGATTTCCGGTGCGCATGAGACGCTCAGGGATGAAATCGGCGCCGCAAGCGACATCATCCGCGACTCCATCCTCAATGCGTCGACCAAGCTGTCGATGACAATCACCAATTCCGGCGACACGCTCATCGACCGCATCAATGAAAGCTCGATGTCGATCTTCGATTCGGTCGAAGGCCGGCTCGACACCATCACCGACAAGCTGTCGACCTCCGGCGAGGCGTTCGCCAGCCTGCTTGACACGCGCATCGCCAAGCTGACGGATACGACGGACGGCCTGACCCGGTCGCTGACCGATCTGCTCGACGATCGCACCACCGGTATGGTTTCGCTGCTCGGCGGCGCCGCGCGCACCCTCAATTCAGAATTCGAGGCCAGCCTCAACGGCATCGAGCGCACGCTGGCCGAACGCGGCCAGGCGCTGATCAGCGAATTCCAGACCCGCGCCGAGGCGCTCGACACCGGCACGCAGAAGCTCAACGCCGCGCTCGAGGCCCGCGCCCGCCAGATCAACGAGACGCTGGTCGAGCGCGCCCGCGAAATCGCCCACACCTTCGCCGAGAGCAAGGACACGCTGGCCGCGATGATCGACCAGGGCAAGACCCAGATCGGCGCCGACATGGCCGACATCGTCACCTCGACATCGAGCATGCTGGAGGCTCGCGCCAGCGACTTTGCCGGTCGCATGGAAGCGGCGCGTCATGTCGTCTCGCGTTCCTTCGACAGCGACATCCAGCGGCTCGCCGACGCCCGTGTCGGCATTGAGGAAGCCGTGGAAAACCACAGCCGCAAGCTGTCCGAAAGCCGCGAGCGCATGGCCGCCGCCATGCAGGCGGACCTGGAGAAATTCGCCGAAAGCCGCGACGGCATCGATGCTGCGGTGACCAACCAGGTGCAGAAGCTGGCCGAAGGCCGTAGCCTGATCGCGCGCGCCCTCGAGGAGGACCTGCGCAAGGTCAACGAATCTCGCGCCGCCATAGACGCGTCGCTCGGTAGCCACCTCGAAAGGCTGGAAGAAGGCCGCAACCGGCTTTCGCAAGCTCTCAACGAAGACTCCGGAAAGCTCGTGCAAGCCCGTACGATCATTGATGAAATGGTCGCCGGACACGTCGGAAAGCTCGCCGAGGGCCGCAACATACTGTCGCGCGCCCTGGAAGCCGATCTCGGCAAATTGTCCGACAGCCGCGCCGGCATTGACGGACTGGTCGCCGGTCAGGTCGAGAAGATCGCCGAGGGCCGCGCGGTGCTCGCCAAGGCCCTGGAAAACGATATCGCCGGCATCAAGAGCCTGATCGAGGCGCATTCGACAAAGCTTGCCGAAGACCGCAGCCTGCTCGGCCGTTCGCTCGAGGACGACCTCTCGGGCATCAGGGGCCTGCTCGACGATCATTCGGGAAGGCTTGCCAGTGACCGTAGCCTGCTGTCACAGACGCTCGAAGCCGACCTTGCAAAGCTGGCCGAAAGCCGCTCGAGCATCGACGGCCTCGTTGCCGGCCAGGTCGAGAAGCTGGCCGAGGGCCGCGACATTCTCAAGCGTGCGCTGGAATCGGACCTCAACACTATCAAGGGTGTCATATCGAGCCAGTCAGAAAGGCTGGCGGAGGACCGCGGACAGCTTTCGCGGGTCCTGGAAGCCGACCTGCAGAACGTCAACAGCGTCATCGCCGACCACATGAACAGGTTGGTTCAGGATCGTTCGACCTTGTCGAAGGCTCTCGAAGACGACCTCGCCAAGCTGGCCGACAGCCGCTCCAGTATCGACGGGCTGGTCGCAGGTCAGGTCGAGAAACTGGCTGAAGGCCGCGACATTCTAAAGCGCGCCCTCGAAGCCGACCTCAACACCATCAAGAACACCGTTGCCGACCAGTCGCAGAAGCTGGTCGACGACCGCACCCAGTTCGCCAGGGCGCTCGAAGCCGATCTCGAAAGCGTCAACAGCCTCGTCAACAGTCATTCCGAACGGCTCGTCCAGGATCGTTCGACCCTGTCGAAGGCACTGGAAGCCGACCTCGACAGCGTCAACAGCCTGGTCAACAGCCATGCAGAGCGGCTCGTCCAGGACCGCTCGACGCTGTCGAAGGCGCTGGAAACCGACCTCGAGAGCGTCAGCGGCCTGGTCAACAGCCATGCCGACAGGCTTGTCCAGGAACGCTCGACCCTGTCCAGGGCGCTCGAGGACGATCTCGCCAAGCTGGCCGAAAGCCGTTCGAGCATCGACGGCCTGGTCGCCGGCCAGGTGGAGAAACTGGCCGAAGGCCGCGATGTTCTCAAACGCGCCCTCGAAGCCGATCTCGCGAAGCTCGCCGAGAGCCGGTCGAGCATCGACGGTCTTGTCGCCGGCCAGGTGGAGAAGCTCGCCGAAGGCCGCGACATTCTCAAGCGCGCCCTCGAGGCAGACCTGCAGAAGCTGAGTGAAAGCCGCGGCGATATCGACGGCATCATCGCGGGCCATGTCGGCAAGCTGGCCGAAGGCCGCAACATGCTGAGCCGCGCGCTGGAAGACGATCTCGGCAAGCTCGCCGAGACGCGCAAGGACGTCGACCGCTCGCTGTCAGGCCATATCGACCAGATCGCTGCCAGGAGCACCGACATTTCGGCCGCCATTGCCGCCGACGTGGAGAAGATCGAGCAGGCGTTCAGCCGTCAGACCGGCGTCATCGAGGAACGCGCCGGAACCATGGAGCGCGCGCTTTCGACCGGCGTCGACAATGTCCGCAGCGTGCTCGAAAAGAGCGCGGTCTTCGTCGCCGGCGCCTTGCGCGAAAAGGTCCTGGAAGTGACCAGCACGCTGCATGAGCAGGCCGGCGCGGCCTTCAGCGACGCCGACCGCAAGATCGCCGAGCGCGCCGAACAGACCTCCGCGGCGCTTTTGGCACGAGCCGAGGACATCGCCCGCACCTTCGAGGAAGCCGATCGCCGCCTCCACGCCCGCGCCGAAGATACGTCCAACGCCTTGCTCGCCCGTGCGGACGACACCTCCAGCTCGCTGCTGGCGCGTGCCCACGAAACCGCCGATCAGCTGGCCGCCCGTGCCGGCGAGATCGCCGGCACCTTCGAGCAGGCGGACCAGAAGCTCGCCGCCCGCGCCCAGGACACCGCCGACCAGTTGGCGGCGCGTGCAAGCGAGATCGCCGGCACATTCGACGCGGCCGACCAGAAACTGGTCGCGCGCGCCGTCGAGACGGCGCAATCGCTGGCCGCCCGCGCCGGCGACATCCTGCGCAACTTCGAAAGCGCCGACCAGCGCCTCGGCATGCGCATCGGCGAATCGGCCGAGGCTCTGGCCGCCCGCGCATCGGACCTTGGCCGCATCTTCGATGCCGCCGACCAGCAACTGGTCTCGCGCATCGCCGAAGGCTCGGACGCGCTGTCCAGCCGTGCGTCGGAAATCGGCCGCATCTTCGACGAGGCCGACCAGCGCCTGGTCTCGCGCATCGCCGACAGCTCTTCGACGATCGGTGAGCATGCGCAGACCATCGTCGGCGCTTTCGCCAGCACCGAGCAGAAGGTCGCCGACCGTGCGCGCCAGACCGGCCAGGAACTGGCCGTGCACGCCCGCGAAATCGAGCAGGCACTTGCCGGCGCCGACGAGCGTCTTGCGTCGACCGCGGCGGCCGCGGCCGCCCGTGTCGAGGAACAGATCGCCAGCGTCGAGAACCGCCTCGCCCACACCACCGAAACAATGGGCCAGAGGCTCAACGAGCAGGTGTCGAGCGCCGAGGCGCAACTCGTTTCGCGCGCCAATGTGATCGCAGAGACCTTCACTGCTGTTGGCCAGCATATCGGCCAGAGCACCAACGATGCCGCCAAGACGATCGGCGCCAACACCCGCGAACTGAACACCATGCTCGCGGCGCGGTCGGCCGAAATGTCGAAGATCCTCGACGAAACCGCGCGGCCCTTGGTCGAGCGCTTCGCCCAGGGCGGCTCGGAACTGCAAAAGAGCATGGAAGAGGTCACCGAGCGCGCCACCGAGAAGCTGCGCAGCGAAAATGCCGCCCTGGTCAACGCGCTCGCCAACCGCACCGCCGAGACCTTGTCGGCGGTCGAAGGCGCCCGCTCGTCGCTGTCCGACAGCGTTGCCGATCTCATCGGCCGCATGACCAAGTCCAGCTCGCAGCTCGGCCAGCTTATCGAGCAGGCCGCGGTCAATCTCGGCCAGGTCGACGAACGCCTGACCGGCAGCACGCAGAGCTTCGCGGCGACAACCGAAAAGGCGGCGCAGACCTTTGCCAGCTCGGCGCGTCTGGTCGATTCGAACACCACAAGGCTGACGGAACTGTCATCGTCGACCTTGCGCGAAGTGGCCTCGATCGCCACCAAGTTCGATGAACACAGCCGCCTGCTGGCCAGCGCCTCGGATCTGTTGAGCTCGGCCCAGAGCAACCTCGAGCACACGCTGGAAAGGCAGTCGTCGCTCGAAGACCTCGCCGTCGGCCTGGTCAAGAAGTCGGAAGATCTCGAAAGGGTCATGCGCTCGTTCGAAAACCTCGTCGGCCAGACACTGCAGAATGCCGAGGGCAAGACGATGGAGTCGGCCGACAAGATCCGCAACGCCATCACCGACGTGGTCGATTCGGCAACCAAGCGCTTCGCCGATGCCACCGATGAGATGCGGCGCACCGCGAGCTCGATCAAGAGCGAACTCGACCTCACCCGCGCCGAGCTCAAGAAGGGCGTCATCGAGATGCCGGAAGAAGCGAAGGAATCGACCTCCGCCATCCGCCGCGCCGTTTCCGAGCAGATCAACGCGCTGAAGGAGCTTTCGGACATCGTCGCGAAGTCCGGTCGCGGCGGCGGCGATACCTCGGAGCCACGCAATCTGCGCCCGGCCCCGCAAGCGCCGGCGGCACGTCCCGCCGAACCACCGCGCCGCGCGCCGGCTCCGCAGCCGGAGCTTCGCACGCCACAGGCGCCGCTGGGCGGCACGGCACTGCGCGGCACGCTCGACATCGAGCGTCCGGCCGAGCCGCGCCAGCGTCCTGACGCCGGCGCCCGCACGCCGCAGGGCGGCTGGGTGCGTGACCTCCTGACCGCGGCATCGAACGAGGCGGATCTCAGGCCGGCGGCAGCACCCTCGACGCCCGCGGAAGCACCGCGCGCGGCCCCTGCCCAGCGCTCGCCGCTGCATGTCGTGGAATCGCTGAACTCGCTCTCCGTCGACATCGCACGCGCCATAGATCACGATGCTTCGATCGAGCTGTGGAACCGCTATCGGCGCGGCGAGCGGGACGTGTTCACGCGCCGGCTCTACACGCTGAAGGGCCAGCAGACATTCGACGAAATCCGCCGCAAGTATCAGGGCGAAGCCGAATTCCGCGCCGCCGTCGACCGTTACTGCGACGACTTCGAGAAGCTGCTCAAGGATGTCTCGCGCAACGACCGCGACAACATCATGGCGCAGACCTACCTGACGTCCGACACCGGCAAGGTCTACACCATGCTGGCCCACGCCAGCGGGCGCCTGCACTAGCCTGCAATTGAATAGGCGGGGCCATAGTCCCGCCTGCCCTTGGCTCCGTCACGCGACGAACCATCACACCGGTTCTACGAGCCAATGGATGCGAGGATAAGCTCGCAGCATATAATCCGATTTCCCGGCAGCGCGAAGACCACTACCGCTGCCTGACCCTCGCCAAAAAGGGTTCCGACCGTGAAGACGGCAATCATATTCGACTGCGAGTTTCTCTGCCTGGAGGGGTCGCAACGCAGATTTTGGTGCGCGGCCCACGATCCGGACCCGGTCATTGCGCAGATCGGCGCGGTCAGGCTCGGTCTCGAAGACGGCTTTCCGCTGCTCGGTACGCACAAGGCCTATATCAGACCGATCGACCGGTTTGGCAGGAGATACGAACTCGACCCGTTCTTCACTCAACTGACCGGCATCACGCCTGACGACATCGAGACCGAGGGGGTTGCACTCGGAGACGCCCTTGCCGGGGTCGATCGCTTTTGCGATGGCGCGCGGTTGTGGTCCTGGGGCAAGGACGAACTGAACATGATGGCCATCAGCTGCTATGTCGCGGGCATTCAGCCTTCTATTCCCGCCACCCGGTTCGACAATGCCGTCAAGCTGCTGATCGCGGCCGGGATGCCGATCGAGGATCTGGCGCGGACGCCGAGCAACAAGCTTGCGGACTATTATGGCGTCGAACATCCGCCATTGCAGGGACATGACGCGCTCGACGATGCGCTGTCGGTAACCTACACGCTGCAGCACCTGATGACGACGGGGAAGCTGCGGCCGGAAGCCTTCGACCGCTTGTAGTTTGAAGCGTCTGGCGGGATTGCGCTCAGATCACCGAATCGGTCCAGCGAACGATCTGCCTGGCGGCATCGCCGAACGCGCTGTCGAGCGCTTTGATATAGGCAGGATTGCCGTTGCCTGAAACGGGTGCGGACGCGGTGAAGCTCTTGGAAGCGCGCACCTCGCCATTGCGATCGTTGAGCAGGCGCACGAACAGGTCGACCTCGGCATGTTCGCCGCCGTCGACACTCACTTCGAAGGAACGGATCTCGACGATCACCTGGTAGTCGATCGCCAGGCCCTCGCCTGGCTTGCCGACGCCGGCAAAGCTGCCGGAGCGCTGGAACGTCTCCGCCAGCCGCGCCTGCACGATCAGCGGCAGGCGGTCGGCCCATTGCGCCCCCTTGAGATACTGGATCGAGCGGTCGGACGGCTTGATGACGATGTTCTGGCTGTCCAGCGCCTTGAGCGCCGACGGCTGAGCGATCAGGATTTGCTTGCGGCTATGGCCATGGGCGTCAACCGACGGAGCCGAAAGCTCGAATGTGTCGAGCGGCGCTGGCTTGCCGCCCAATACCGCACAGCCGGCAAGCGATAGCGCAAGCAGCGCCGCAGCCGGTGTCAATCCACCCGTTCTCACCCACACCGACTTCACACGCGATCCCCGTTGTCCCCGGATCGTAAGATCAACCCGCATCCGCGGATCATGTTCTTGGGGCGAGCAGACGTCGAAGTCAACGCCGCACCCTGCCGTCGAATTGCCGAACCTCGCCCTCGCCACCCGAAAGGATACGCTGCGGATTGCGGCTGAGATCCGTGACCGCTTCCTCGATGCGGGTGATCGAGCGGCGGCTGTCCTGCACCAGCGCCTCGACATTCGACAGGCCCTGACCCGAGAAGCGCGCCAGATTGTCGGTGATGACGCCTAGCCGCGCATTCAGCGTATCGGCAACCTGCTTGAAGGACTTCAGCGTCTCCCGGGCATCGGCCATCACGCCGTCGGCCTGCCCCGACCCGAGCAAGGTGTCGACCCTTGCAAGGATGCCGTCGACACGCACCGAGGCATCGTTGAGCCGCTGGGCCAATTGCTTGGCATCCTTGATCGTCTGGTCGATATCGTCGGCGCGATTGGCGAACTTGTTGGTCACCACGGCAATGTCGGCGGCGGCCTTGTTGGCGTTTTCGCTGGCCTTCTGGATGTTGGCCAGAGCCGCACGCACCTGCGCCGGGTCGACGCCGTCGAGCACGCCGTCGACCTTGGCCAGCGTGCCTTGCGTCTGCTTGGCGAAATCATTGACGGATCCGACCGCCGTATCGACATTCTTGATCACGCCGTCGAGCTGTTGCGATGTCTGCTTGAGGTTCGCGGTCACCGTATCGACATTGGCGACGATGCTCTTGATCTTGTCCCTGTCGACGGCATTGAGCAGGCCTTCCGCCGCCTTCAGCGTGCCGTCGAGCTTGCCGGACACGCCCTTCAGTTCTTCGGACAGCGCGCTGACGCTGGACAGGAACTTGTCGATGCCGTCGGAATTCCTGGCCAGCGCATCGGAGAATGTCTGCACGTTCTGCACAGTCTGCGTCAGAGGCCCGCGAACATCCCTGGTGAAGCCCTCGAGTTCGGACAGCACCTTGTCGGCGCGGCTGAAGATGTTCTGCGCCGTCTGCAGCAGATTGGTCACCGCGGAAGGGTTGGCGACGATCTCGGCGACCTTGCCTTCCTTCTCGGCCTGATCGAGGAGTTTCACTTCCTTGGGGTCGGCGCCCTTGAGCTCGATATTGGCCTGCCCGGTGAGGCCGGCAAGCCCGATATCGGCCTGCGTCGACTTGGTTATCGGTGTCAGCCGGTCGATCTCGGTGTCGGCGATGGCGACAGTCGGATTGTCGACGTCGATATAGACGCGCTTGACGTCACCGACCTTGACGCCGTTGAACAGCACGAAGCTGCCGCGGCCGAGGCCTGAAGCCGAACCGGGAATACGCACACGCAACAGCGTCGTCTCGCCCCTGTCACCGATCGCCGCCGTCCAATAGACGAAGCCGAACGCCGCCAGGATCGCAACCAGCGTGAAGATGCCGACAATGACGTAGTTGGCTCTGGTTTCCATTGCTTCACTTATGGCTATGCACGCGCGGCAAGATCAAGTTGCCGGGCGCGTTTTCCGCGGAAATAGGATTTTACCCACGGTTCCTCGCTCTTCAGCATGTCGTCGATGGTGCCTTCGACCAATACTCTCTTCTTGCCCAGCACCGCCACGTGGTCGCAAGCGGTAAACAGCGTGTCGAGGTCGTGCGTGACCATATAGACGGTCAGATCCATGGTGTCGCGCAGCTTGACGACAAGTTCGTCGAACTCGGCAGCACTGATGGGATCGAGGCCGGACGTCGGTTCGTCGAGAAAGACGATATCCGGATCGAGCGCCAGCGCGCGCGCAAGCGCCGCCCGCTTGATCATGCCGCCGGAGAGTTCGGACGGGAATTTCTGCGCCGCGTCCGGCGGCAGACCGACCAGCTCGATCTTGAGCAGCGCCAGCTCGTCCATCAGCTTCCTTGGCAGGTCGAGATATTCGCGCATCGGCACCTGCACATTCTCCTGCACGGTCAGCGCCGAAAACAGCGCGCCATGCTGGAACAGCACGCCAAGCCGCATATCGATGCGCAGCCGCTCGATATCGCTTGCCTTGTCGACGTCGACACCGAACAGCTTGATCGTTCCCGACTGCTTGGGCATCAGCCCGAGAATGGTGCGCAACAGCACGGACTTGCCGGCGCCCGAAGCACCGACGAAACCCAGGATCTCGCCGCGCTTGATGTCGAGCGAAAGCTTGTCGAGGATCAGCTTGTCCTCGATGGCAACGGTGACGTCACGCACCGAGAGGACGATGTCGCTCTCGTCCCTTTCCTCCATCTTGATGCCATTGCCCTTCGCCATGGTGTCAGAACTCGATCGCTGCGTAGAACATGGCGAAAAGCCCATCGAGGATGATGACGACGAAGATCGACTTCACCACGGAGGCCGTCACGTGCTGGCCGAGCGATTCGGCGCTGCCGCCGACCTTCATGCCTTCGACCGAAGCGATCGTGCCGATGATCATGGCCATGAACGGGGCCTTGATCAGACCGGCGAAAATCGTGCTGAGATCGATGGCGACACGCAAGCGGTCGATGAATGCGGCGGGCGGAATATCGGAGTATAGCCAGGCCGCGACAATGCCGCCGCCAAGTGCGGCAAAATTGGCGATGATCGTCAGGCACGGCAAGGCGATCACCAGCGCGACCAGGCGCGGAAAGACCAGGACGCCGATCGGATTGAGACCGATGACCTTCAGCGCGTCGACCTCCTCGCGCATCTTCATCGAACCGATCTCGGCGGTGATCGCGCTGCCGGAGCGGCCGGCGATCATGATTGCCGTCATCAACACGCCGAGTTCGCGCAGGATCAGCACGCCGACGAGGTCGACGACGAAGATATCGGCGCCGAAATAGCTGAGCTGGTAGGCGCCTTGCTGGGCGACGATGGCGCCGACGATCGCCGACATCAGCACCACCACCGGAATGGCGCCGACGCCCATGCGGTCGATCTGGTTGAAGATCGCCGCCGGGTTGACGGCATGGCCACGGCCGAGCTTCATCTGCGCGCCGCGGATGGTGGCGCCCAGAATATTCATCGAGGCGAGGAAATCGTCGCGCATCTCGTAGACGCGCCGGCCAACCGCCTCCAGCGCGCGAATGACGATGTTGGGCGGCCGCGCCGGACCGGATTCGGGTTCGCGCCGGACAGCCTCGCCGACAGCGTCGAGCAGGATGGCAGCGATCTCGCTCTGGCCTTGCAGCCGGACCTCGACATTCTTCTTCTCGAAGGCGCTGACCAGCCGGTCGATCAGCCAGGCGCCGGCGGTATCGATCTTCTCGATTTTCGAAAGATCGAGCGCCAAAGTCTTGAAACCGCTTCGCTTCTCGATCTTGCGCATGTCGGCGTCGATCAGCGCCACGGTCCGTGTCGTCCAGATTCCGGAGAACGCGCAACCGAGTACGCCACCCTCCTCGCCGACCGCCACGCGTGGTTGGTGGTCAGCCTCCGAGGCGGATCTACCGCTTGCGTCGCGCTTGCCGATGGTCAACATGACGTCCTGTTTAGCCTGATGGGTCCGACCTTGTCGATTTGCCGACAACCCTTCTCGCACAGCCGGAGCAGAAAAATATGGCGCGTGTCATTTCGGTTGAGGCCGAACGTTTTCCGATCGCCGGCACTTTCACCATTTCGCGCGGCTCCAAGACCGAGGCCGAGGTCATCACCTGCACGATCAGCCAGGATGGTCATAGCGGGCGCGGCGAGTGCGTTCCCTACAAGCGCTACGGCGAGACCATGGACGGTGTGCGCGACGCGATCGAGGCCATGCGCGAGCGGATCGTCGATGGCATCGACCGCACCGCTTTGCTCGACGCAATGCTGGCGGGAGCCGCCCGCAACGCCGTCGACTGTGCGCTGTGGGACCTCCAAGCCAAGATCAGCGGCAAGCCGGTGGCCAACGCAATCTGGCCGGCGCCGCTGCGTGCGCTGGAGACCGCCTACACGCTGTCGCTTGGCGAGCCCGAGGCGATGGCCGCACAGGCCCGCACCAATGCAGGCCGGCCTTTGCTGAAGGTCAAGATCGGCAGCGACAACGACATGGCGCGGATTCGCGCTGTGACGGAAGCTGCGCCTCAGAGCCGAATCATCCTCGATGCCAATGAGGGCTGGACCGACGACAACATTGTCGCGAACCTCGCTTTTGCCGCAGAACAAGGCATTGCGCTGGTCGAACAGCCCCTGCCCGCTGGCCGGGACGAAATCCTGCGCCACATCGCCCATCCGGTGCCGATCTGCGCCGATGAAAGCGTGCATGAGGCGAAGAACCTGGAAACCCTGGCCGGTCTCTATGACGCCGTCAACATCAAGCTCGACAAGTCCGGCGGACTGACGGCAGCGCTCATGCTGCGCGACCGCGCCCGCGAACTGGGTTTTGGCGTCATGGTCGGCTGCATGGTCGGCACGTCGCTGGCGATGGCGCCGGCGGTGCTGCTTGCCCAGGACGCCGATTTCGTCGACGTTGACGGTCCGTTGCTACTTGCCCGCGACCGTGTGCCGGGTCTCGTCTACCAGGGTTCGCTCGTCTCCCCGCCGGACCGGGCGCTTTGGGGCTGAGCGCGCGGCAAGTCCGATCAGCACCAGGCCGACGA
Source organism: Mesorhizobium sp. 43Arga (assembly GCF_053714255.1). NCBI lineage: Bacteria > Pseudomonadati > Pseudomonadota > Alphaproteobacteria > Hyphomicrobiales > Phyllobacteriaceae > Mesorhizobium > Mesorhizobium sp. 43Arga. The sequence goes on along the minus strand of NZ_JBSKBO010000003.1, from coordinate 28,030 downwards.
TCGCGATCGGGATCATCACCAGGAACCCATCGACGCGGAGACGGTCATAGAGCGGGCCGGAAGCCAGCGTAACGGCGGCCATGAAGAAGCCGTTGAAGAAATAGGCGATGCCTTGCGCCGCCCCCGTGCGCTCTTCGGAGACGGTCTCGGCGATCATTCTCTGCAGGCCGATGAGCACCATGGCGACAGACACCGAATGCAGCGACTGCACGGCGAAGAAGCCGGCAATGCCAAGGCCGAGCGGCCATACCAGTGGAAAGATGATCCAGCGTACGATCGAGCCGATACCGGCGATCACCATCACCTTGACGACCGACACGGAGGCGAAAATACGGTTGAAAAACAGGAACATGCAGACTTCGGATACCACGCCCCAGGCCCACAGCAGGCCGACGACGGAATCGCTGATGCCGATCGATTTCCAGTAGATGGAAACGAAGCCGTAGAGGAAGGCATGACTGGCGGTGATGATGCCGACGCCAAAGGTGAAATAGAGGAAATAGGCATTGAACAGGCTCGGCGCCGCTTGCTGGATTTCCGCGGCCGACAACGGCGAGGCCTTGCGCGGCCGCCCCATCCGCGGCGCGAACAGGGCGGCGACAAGCGCCGTGGCAAGCGCCAGGAATATGATCACCGGCACGGCTTTGGCGCCGGCCGCCGTCAGGATGAAGCCGCCCACGACATTGGCGCAGAGATAGGAGATCGAGCCCCATTTGCGCATGGCGGTATAGTTCGAGCCGAAACGGCGCACCCCGGACAACGCCAGCGAATCGGCCATTGGCGAATGCGGCGTCCAGACGATCGTCAAAAGCAGCGATACGACCAGCACGATCGCATAGGTTGCCGGCAGGAAATAGCCGGCCGAGATGATCATCGTTGCCGCGACCAGCGCGATATAGACGTTGGCGCGGTCCTTCGCCCGGTCGGCAAGCGCCGTCAGCATCGGCGTCGTCACAACGCGCAGGAACATCGGTGCGGCAAGGATCACGGCGATCTGTTCGGCGCCGAAACCCTTCGCCTGGAGCCAGAGCGGGAAATACGGCAGATGCGTGCCTTGCGACACGAACAATGTCGCGAAGATCAGGCTCATGCGCAGTTCGAAATGGCGCGGCTTGACGAGCTGTTCTGGCGAAAGCGGCGGGAGGGACATGAATCGATCCAATTACGCCGCGCTCGATCGGCCGGCGACGTGGATCGATCCCTTAACATGGCAGAAAACCGGGCGAAACCGGCTGGACCAATCGATTGACGCTTAAAATTCGTAGCGGCCTTCGCGTCAGGCCGCCTGCCCGACCCGATCCTCAATGAGCATCGGGATGAAAGGTTCGTCAAACGACTCCGGCAGCACCTGCGCCCAGGTCAGGATCTCCATGCGGCCATCGAAGTGCTCGACCACGGCCGTACAGCTTTCCACCCAGTCGCCGGTGTTGATATAGCGCACGTCATCGAAATTCTCGATCGCGGCGTGGTGGATGTGGCCGCAAATGACGCCGTCGACATGCGAGCGGCGGGCTTCCTCGGTCAGCACGGTCTGGAACGAGCCGATGAAGTTGACCGCCTTCTTGACCTTGACCTTGGCCCAGGACGAGAAAGACCAGTAAGGCAGGCCGAGCAATTGGCGCAGCCGCGTCACCACTCGGTTGACGATCATCGCCGCGTCATAGGCGTGATCGCCGAGATAGGCGAGCCAGCGCTGGTTGTGGACGACGGTGTCGAACTGGTCGCCATGGATGACGAGCAGGCGCTTGCCGTCGGCCGTCTCATGGATGGCGCGGTCAGCGACGACGATGCCGCCGAAATGCACGCCCTGGAACTGGCGGGCGAATTCGTCGTGATTGCCGGCGATATAGGTGATCGACGCGCCCTTGCGCGCCTTGCGCAGCAATTTTTGCACGACGTCGTTGTGGCTTTGCGGCCAGTGCCAGCTGCGCCGCAGCCGCCAGCCATCGACGATGTCACCGACCAGATAGATGATGTCGGCGTCGTGGTAGCGCAGGAAATCGATCAGGAACTCGGCCTTCGCCGCCTTCGAGCCGAGATGGACGTCGGAAATGAACATGCTGCGGAAAGTGCGGGGCTCTTGGCCTGACATCGCGATTTTCACCCTTGCTTTCGCGCAGCCTATGCCCCGATTCATGCAACAACCGTATGACGGTTGCGATTGGTCCAGCCTAAGGACTAGCTTGCCGGCCAAATCACAGGAGAAATCGTCATGGATCTTGGTATCCGCGGTAAGAAGGCCATCGTTTGCGCTTCGAGCAAGGGGCTCGGAAAAGGCTGCGCCATGGCGCTGGCCGAGGCCGGTTGCGATATCGTCGTCAACGGCCGCAACGCCGAACTGGTGGCCAAGACCGCCGCGGAGCTGCGCGCGCGTTACGGCGTGACGGTGACGGAAGTCGTCGGCGACGTCTCGAAGCCGGAAGTGCAAAAGGCGCTGCTCGCCGCCTGCCCGGAACCCGACATCCTGGTCAACAACAATGGCGGGCCGCCGCTGCGCGATTTCCGCGAACTCGATCGCGCGAAAATCCTCGAAGGCGTGACCCAGAACATGGTGACGCCGATCGAGCTGGTGCAGGCCGTCCTCGACGGCATGGCGAAGCGTGGCTTCGGCCGCATTGTCAACATCACCTCGCTGTCGGTCTATGTCCCCATTCCAGGTCTCGACCTGTCGTCGGGCGCGCGCGCGGGCCTGACCTCCTTCCTCGCCGGCGTGGCGCGGACGGTGATCGACCGCAACGTCACCATCAACAGCCTGTTGCCCGGCAAGCTCGACACCGACCGTCTGCGCGGCCCGCACGAGGCTGGCACCGTCGAGGACCCTGCCGCGGCAGCCTCGCGCAAGACCCGCATCAGCGCCGATGTGCCGGCCAAGCGGCTCGGCACGCCGGAGGAATTCGGCCAGATCTGCGCCTTCCTCTGTTCGGTCCATGCCGGCTATCTCACGGGCCAGAATATACCGGTCGATGGCGGTCTCTACGTCAGCGCCTTCTGATCGAAAGACCAGCGAAACGGCGCGACTCATCTGGCATGAAACGACCGTAAGCATTTGACATCTGGTGATTTTTGACGCGTCGCCACTTAAGGCTGCCGGCGCGTCAATTAGCGTCGCGAAAAATCTTGGCCGCATGCTAAAAGGACTCCCGACACAGGTTTCGAAGGAGCGGCCGCATGGAAGGCGAGAACAAGAAAACGGCACGTTCGGACCTCGACGAAGCCGCCCTCTACTTCCACAAGCACCCGACGCCTGGAAAGCTCGAGATCCAGGCCACCAAGCCGCTCGGCAACCAGCGCGATCTGGCGCTCGCCTATTCGCCCGGCGTGGCGGCCCCCTGCCTGGAGATCCGCGACAATCCGGCAACCGCCGCCGACTACACCGCGCGCGCCAACCTTGTCGGCGTCGTCTCAAACGGCTCGGCCGTGCTCGGCCTCGGCAATATCGGCCCGCTGGCGTCCAAGCCGGTCATGGAAGGCAAGGCGGTCCTGTTCAAGAAATTCGCCGGTATTGACGTCTTCGACATCGAGATCGACGCCCCCGAGATCGAGCGCATGGTGGAGACCGTCGCCGCTCTCGAACCGACTTTCGGTGGCATCAATCTCGAGGACATCAAGGCGCCGGAGTGTTTTGAGGTCGAGGAGCGGCTGAAAGCCCGCATGGGTATACCGGTGTTCCACGACGACCAGCATGGCACCGCCATCATCGTCGCTGCCGCCGTGCTCAACGGACTGGAATTCGCCGGCAAAACGATCTCGGACATCAAGGTCGTCACCTCCGGCGCCGGTGCCGCCGCCCTTGCCTGCCTGAACCTTTTGGTCTCGCTCGGCGTGCGCATCGAAAACATTTGGGTCACCGATCGTTTCGGCGTCGCCTACAAGGGCCGCACCGAAGAGATGGATCGCTGGAAAGACCCCTATGTGAAGGATACCGAGGCGCGCACGCTGGCCGATGTCATCCCGGGCGCCGATGTCTTCCTCGGCCTCTCTGCGGCAGGCGTGCTGAAGCCGGAACTGCTGCAGCACATGGCGCCAAAACCGCTGATCCTGGCACTGGCCAATCCCAATCCCGAGATCATGCCGGAAGTGGCGCGCGCGGCGCGTCCCGATGCCATGATCTGCACCGGCCGCTCCGATTTTCCCAATCAGGTCAACAATGTCCTGTGCTTCCCCTATATCTTCCGCGGTGCGCTCGATTGCGGCGCCAGCGCCATCAATGAAGAGATGAAGATGGCTGCGGTGCGGGCCATCGCCGCGCTTGCTCGCGAAGAGCCTTCGGACGTCGCTGCGCGCGCCTATTCGGGCGAGACGCCGATCTTCGGGCCCGATTTCCTGATCCCCTCGCCCTTCGATCCAAGGCTGATCCTGCGCATTGCGCCGGCCGTAGCCAAGGCCGCCTGCGACACCGGTGTGGCGACGCGGCCGATCACAGACTTCGCCGCCTATATCGACAAGCTCAACCGTTTCGTCTTCCGCTCCGGCCTGGTGATGAAGCCGGTATTCTCGTCCGCCAAGGCATCGAGCGCCAAGCGCGTCATCTATGCCGACGGCGAGGATGAGCGCGTGCTGCGCGCCGCCCAGGTGGTGCTCGAGGAAGGCATCGCCGAGCCGATCCTGATCGGCCGCCCGCATGTCATCGAGGTCAGGCTGAAGCGCTACGGGCTGCGCATCAAGCCGGGCGTCGATTTCGGCCTGATCAACCCTGAGGACGATCCGCGCTATCGCCACTATGTCGACCTTTTGATCGAACTCGCCGGCCGGCGAGGTGTCACGACGGAGGCCGCGCGTACCATGGTGCGCACCGACAACACGGTGATCGCGGCGCTGGCGCTGAAGCGCGGCGACGCCGACGCCATGGTTTGCGGCCTTGAAGGGCGCTTCGAGCGGCATCTGCGCAATGTGACCCTGATCATTGGCCCTCGCGCGGGCATCAAGGACTATGACCTGTCGACGCTGTCCATGCTCATCTCGCAGCGCGGCATCATCTTCCTCACCGACACGCACGTCTCCGTCGACCCGACGGCCGAGGAGATCGCCGAGATGACCGTGCTGGCGGCCGAGGAAATCCAGCGCTTCGGCATCGAGCCGAAGGCGGCCCTACTGTCGCATTCGGATTTCGGTTCGCGCGATTCACCAAGCGCGCTCAAGATGCGCCAGGCGGCGGCAATCCTGGCGCGCATCGCGCCGGAACTGCAGTGCGACGGCGAAATGCATGCCGATTCCGCTTTGTCCGAGCACCTGCGCCAGCGCGTCTATCCGCATTCGCGGCTGAAGGGCGAAGCCAATCTGCTGGTGTTCCCGAACCTCGATTCGGCCAACATCACACTGACGGCGCTGCGCGCCATGATGGATGCGCTGCATGTCGGTCCGATCCTGCTCGGCACCGACAAGCCTGCGCACATACTGACGCCCTCGGTCACGTCGCGCGGTGTGGTCAACATGACGGCGCTGGCCGTGGTCGAGGCCGCGCACAAGGCACAGGCCATCGTCAATCTGGACTAGGCCGAAGCCGGCATCAGCAGGCTCGGCCCGGCCTTGCGGGCAGCACCCGCATGTGCCGGTGACAACCATTGCAAATCGGGGTGTTGCGGACCGGCAACTTGCGATTGCGGAAATTCAGCGTTGGCCGGAAGCGGATTTCGCTGGGGAAGCCGACCTGATATGGTTGCGCATCTGATTTGACGGCGAGGACGTCATGAAGGGCCTGTTGCTCGCATCCGCGTTGCTGTCGCTGATCGGCGGACAAGCTCTGGCCGCGGATGCTATCAGTGCCGAGCCCGCAACCGCCCATGACTGGTCAGGCGTCTATGTCGGCGGGCAGATCGGCTATGGTTTCGGCAGGACCGACGCGGTTTTCAGTTCACCCAACACGCCAACGTTTCAGGCAAGCCAGGACTACGACATCGACGGATTCCTGGGTGGTGTTCAAGTCGGCTATAACTACCAGATCAATTCCCTGGTTCTCGGCGTCGAAGCTGACATTGCTGGCGCGGACATCAAGGGACACTCGGGCGAAATCAATGTCGGCGTTCGCGGCGATACATACGATACCAAGGTGGACTGGTTTGGAACGCTGCGCGCCAGCGCCGGATATGCGTTCAACAACACCTTGATCTATGGGACCGGTGGCCTTGCTTACGGAAGCGTTGAAAACCGGTACCTTGACGGGCCTTTCAATAGCTTTTCGGAAAAGGGCACCAAAACTGGATGGACTCTCGGCGCAGGACTGGAACAGGCATTTACCGATCATTGGTCGGCAAATGTCGAGTATCTTTATGTCGATCTGCGCGACCAGACCATCGATTACGGCGGCAGCAACACCGAGTTCGATAACAAGTTCAGCACGGTCAAGATCGGCATGAACTACAAGTTCTGACAACCATCCGAAATAGACGATTAACCGGCAACGGGGTAGCTTGGCGGGCACAAGCCAGCGGGATTGAGGCGGATGACAAGCGGAGGGTTGAAGCGGGCGCATGCTGCCATGCTGCTTGGCCTCCTGCTGGCCGGCGCCGCCATCACCGAGCCACAGGCCGCCTCGCGTGTCTGCCGCCAGTTGGAGGCCGATCTTGCCGCGGCTTCGCGTGGCGGCGGCGGTGGTCCGGCGATGATCCGCAAATACGGTGCCGCGATCGACCGGCAGCGCGAACAGATCTCCAAGGCCCGCGAACAGGCGGACAGCGCCGGTTGCGGATTTTCGCTGTTTTCCCGCAACATCAATCGATGCGCCGGGCTCAACGCCACCATCGACCGCATGAACGCCAATCTCGACAGTCTCCAGGCCAAGCGTGCCCAACTCGCCGGTGGCGGCGGTTCGCGTCGCGACCGTGGCCGCATCCTGGCCGCGCTGGACGCCAATGGCTGCCGGGACGATGCGGTTGCGCCACGCCGCGCGCCGCTGCAGGAAGCCGACCGTGGAGAAGAGGACGGCAACGCCAACCTGTTCGAGCAGCTTTTCGGCGACAACGAGCCCAGCGACACGCCTGACCAGCCGGACGATCCGGGTGAGGAACGCAATGTCCGCGGCGTCCTGAACCTGCCCGGCATTCCGGACTTTCCAGGCACAGGCGGCGAGTTCCACACCACCTGCGTGCGCACCTGCGACGGCTACTTCTTCCCGATGTCGAATGCCGCCACGGTCGGCGATTTCGAGCGCGACCAGAAGAATTGCGAATCGAGTTGCCCCGGCACCGAAATGCAGGTCTTCTATTCGCGCGGCATGGACGACGATTCGGCCTCGATGACGTCATCGGTCACCGGCAGGCCCTACAGCGAGTTGCCGACCGCCTATCTCTACAAGCAGTCCAACATGTCGCGGCCGCCGGCCTGCGGCTGCAATGCCGCGCAGAATTTTCAGATCATTGGCGGCAACCCGCCGCCGCAACAATCGCTGCCGCAAACGGAGGCGGCACCGTTGGTTCCCGTGCCGGCCTCCAAGCCCGATCCGGGCGCCGATCCGGAAACCCTGGCCAACAGGGATGGCGGGCTCAACCGCGAAGCCGTCAAACGGCTTTCCGCCAAGCCGGTGACGTCGCCCGTATCCGCACTGCCGCCGGAGCAGCGCAAGGTCAGGGTCGTCGGGCCAACGTTCCTTCCCGACCCATCAGCGGCAATAAATCTGCAAGCTCCGGCCCCGAAGGCAGTCCGGTAAGGGCAAGCCTTAGCGGCATGAACAGCCCCTTGCCCTTGCGCCCTGTCGCTTCCCTGATCTTGCCGGTCCAGTCCTTCCAGACCGTTCCGTTCCAGGGCTCTTCGGGCAGGACTTCGAAGGCCTGTCCAAGGAAGTCACGATCGTCGTCGGAGAACTCCGGTCTATCCTGCGGCCCCTCGCGCAGGATGCGCCACCAGCCCACCGCATCGGAGAGCCGGTCGAGATTGCCGCGCACCGCCAGCCAGAACGGCTCGGCCTGTTCGCCGGAGATGCCGAGCACCAGCAGCCTGTCGCGCGCCTCGTCGAACGGCATATGGTGCATCAGCGCGCGGTTGAGCACGAACAGTTCGTCCGGATCGAACTTGGCCGACGATTTTGAGGTCGCGGCTGGGTCGAAATGGCCGGCGAGTTCGGTGAGGTCATGCGCGGCCGCGACATTCTCCGAGGTGCCGACCAGCACGGCAAGCGACGCGACGGCCATCGGCTCGATGCCGTCCTCGCGCAGGCTTTCGATGGAGAGTGCGCCGGTGCGCTTCGACAGCCCCTCGCCCGAAACGGTGGTCAAGAGATTGTGGTGGCCGAAGACAGGCGGCTCGGCGCCCAGCGCCTTGAAAAGGGCGATCTGCACGCCGGTGTTGGTGACATGGTCGTCACCCCTGATGACGTGGCTGACGCCCATCTCGATGTCATCGACGACGGATGGCAGCGTGTAGAGATAGGTGCCGTCCTCCCGCACCAGGACCGGATCCGAGAGCGAAGCGAGATCGACCCTCTCCTCGCCACGCACCAGATCGTTCCAGTGAACCTCAGTGCGTTCGGGCTGGAGTGGGTCCCCAGTGAAATTGGGCAGCAGGAACCGCCAGTGCGGCCGGCGGCCATCGGTCTGGTATTCGGCCACCTGCTCATGTGTCAGCGCCAAGGCCTCGCGGCCATAGACGGGCGGCAGGCCGCGCGTGCGGCGCACCTTGCGCCTGAGATCGAGTTCTTCCGGCGTTTCGTAGCAGGCGTACAGAACGCCCGCGGCCTTCAGCCGCTCGACCGCCGCGTCATAGATCTCGAAGCGCCGCGACTGATATTCGGTGGCATCCGGGAAAATGCCCAACCAATGCAGGTCATAGAGGATGGCGTCGGCGAATTCCTGCTTCGAGCGGCCAATGTCGGTGTCGTCGAAGCGCTGGATGAAGCGGCCCTTGTTGTTCAGGGCAAACAGCCAGTTGAACAGAGCGGTGCGCGCATTGCCGATATGGATGCGGCCGGTCGGTGACGGGGCGAAACGAACGGTAACTGTCATGAGCGGGGCGTACCGGATGCCTTTGTGATTGACAAGATGCACCCCCGCGCTGGTCGGCACACATAGAACATGATGCGCGCGATGAAAAGACTAGGGCCATGCGAGGCGCATGGCCCTTATCCGATCAGAACAGCTGGTTCAAGCGATCAGCGGCCGAAGTCGTCGGAACTGAGGCGGGTCCAGCGGTCGCCCATCAACCCACCGATGAAGATGTCGCCGGAGCGGACCGCTTGCGCGACCTCGGGGATGCGCGAGCGCACCATCGTCCCCCCGGCATAGCGGAAGAAAACGTTCTTGTAGCTGAAGAGTTGCGGCATGAACCTGCTCTGCGTCTGCCCGATTATACCCGCACAGCCCATATTCCACGCGTCCTCGATCAGGCCATCCAGCGTCGCGCCCCAGTGAGGCCCAAAGGACTGGAGTTGCAACAGGTTCGCGATGCCGCCAGCCTGACCGTAGAAAGCGTAGCAGCCGAGCATTTTACCGGCTTCGTCGTAAGTCCCGCCGAAATGAAGGGGGCCGTCGGCCCGTTTCTCGGCCGCCAGCGCAAGCAGCCGTGGCAGCTCGGCATCCTGCCAGCGCGGCCGAAGCGAGTAATCGGACATCAGCGCCGGCAACCGCTCCGCAAATTGCGCAACATCCATCGGCTGCCGATGGACGCGATGTGACGAAGAATGCTGGACAGTCGGTTCGAACCTTTTTCTCGTAAACGGATCAAATGCCCTGGCGCTGGGATCGAGTACGAAGCGAGACAGGGCCGGCCATCTGCTGCGCACCACGGCGGAGGCCACCGCGGCCGGGCGGAAAATGCGGGTCCATCCAAGGCAATGCACCGGCAGGAGCTGGTATTTCATCGGGCGCGCGAAGGCCAGGGATACCCGGTTGGCTGAATCGGTCAGGTGCAGATCGAATTCGCCTTGATGCACCGCACGCAGCAATTGCGGTCCGGCCGAACCGTGATCGGTGCCGGTGTCGGCCATGAGCGGACCGATGATCGCGGCATTCAATGTCGCGCCGTTGATCTCGTAGCGGGCTTTCAGGACGCCGAGGAAGCCGCCCAGGTCGCCCTGCGGGTTGATCTGGACAAGAGCGTTGCTCGCGCCAGACGGGCCGGCAGGCTCAAGATAGATCTTCCTCATATACTCGGCCACCTCAGCGATAGCGCGATCGAAAAGATCACGCCGCCGACGGCGAAACTTCGTCAGGAAGAGTGCGGCGACGCGCTCGAGATCTTCGGCGGCGAGTGGCCGAACCGTGCCGTGGTGAGTTGCCGGAACCGACGGCGCAGCCAGCCTTTCCACACCGGTGTCTTCGGAAGCAAGATGCATCGTGAAGTCGAAATCCTGCGCTGACCAGTCTGATCCAAGGCTACGGGCTTACTATCCCTGGATTGCTTTTGCGTAAATATATGACAACCAGCAGTAGAAACGGCGTGTCGTGCCCCGGCATCGTAAAAAACGTCTAAACCGCAGCGATGCCGCAAGAGTATGCGGCGTAGGTCACTCCAGCTGATAGCGCCTGATGGAGGTGGCCTCCGGCCGATGCCGGAGGCCCCTCAGGTCAGATGACCAGCCCCTTGGTCAGTTCGAGCGCCTGGCGCTCGAACAGGCGGCGGTAGATGCCGCCCTTCAGCCGGATCAGCTCGTCATGCGAGCCTTCCTCGACAATGTTGCCGCGATCGAAGACCAGCAGCCTGTCGAGCGCCCGCACCGTCGACAGCCGGTGCGCGATGACCAGCGTGGTGCGGCCGACCATCAGCCGCTCCATCGCCTGCTGGATCAGCACTTCCGATTCTGAATCGAGGCTCGATGTCGCCTCGTCGAGGATCAGGATGCGCGCCTCGGCCAGGAAGGCGCGCGCAATCGCGACGCGCTGCCGCTCGCCGCCCGACAGTTTCACGCCGCGTTCGCCGACCAGCGTGCCATAACCCTTCGGCAGGCTGGTGATGAAGTCATGCGCGCTCGCCAGCCTGGCGGCATGCTCGATCTCCTCCTGCGTCGCGTTCGGCCTGGCATAGGCGATGTTCTCGGCCAGCGAGCGATGGAACAGGATCGGCTCCTGCTGGACGATCGCGATCTGCCCGCGCAGTGACGCCTGCGCCACCTGCGAGATGTCCTGGCCGTCGATCAGGATCTTGCCCGCATTGACGTCGTAGAGCCGCTGGATCAGCTTGACGAAGGTCGTCTTGCCCGAGCCGGAGTGACCGACGAGCCCGACGCGTTCACCCGGCGCGATATCGACCGAAAAGTCGCGATAGAGCGGCGACCGGTGATTGCCGTAGTGAAAAGTGACCTTGTCGAAGCTGATCGACCCTTGCGTGATCCGGATCGGCCTGGCGCCGGGCCGGTCCTCGACGCCGAGCGGTTCGGACTGGAAATCGACCAGTTCCTCCATGTCGTTGATCGAACGCTGCAAATTGCGGATATGCGTGCCGATGTCCCTGAGATAGCCCTGCAGCACGAAGAACGAGGTCAGCACGAAGGCAACGTCGCCGGCGCTCGCCTGCCCCCATGACCACAAGAGCAGCGACAGGCCGATCACCGCGGCGCGCATGACCAGCAGCAGCGCCCCTTGCGTGGTGCCGTTGATGGTGCCGCGCACCCAGGTGCGCCGCGTGCGCGTCCGCCATTTGGCGACAACCCTGGCGAGGCGACGCTCTTCGCGCTCCTCGGCGCCAAAGCCCTTGACCACGGCGTTGCAGCTGACAGCGTCGGCAAGCGAGCCGCCAAGACGCGTGTCCCAGGTGTTGGCGAGCCTTGCCGCCGGCGCGACATAGCCAAGCGACAGCATCGCCGTCACCATGATGAACAGCACCGAGCCGGCGGCAACGACCACGCCCATCAGCGGCCAGAACCAGCCAAGCAGCAGCGTCGAGCCGACGAGCATGACCACCGACGGCAAGAGCGCGATCAGGATCGTGTCGTTGAGCAGGTCGAGCGCCCACATGCCACGCGTCACCTTGCGCACGGTCGAGCCGGCAAACGAGTTGGCGTGCCAGTCGGTGGAAAAGCGCTGGACGCGATGGAAGGCATCGGCGGCGATGTCGGCCATCATCTTCAGCGTCAGTTCGACGATGCCCATGAACGCCAGGTTGCGCAGCACGACCCCTGTCAAGGCAAGCGACATCAATATCGAAAACGCCGTCATCGCGGCATTCCAGGCAACGGCGTCCGCGCCGGCGCTGCTGGCGACGGCGTCGACCAGCCGGCCGGAATAGAGCGGCGTCAGGACGTCGGCCAGCGTCGACAGCAGGAAACCACCCATGATCAGCGAAAGCCGCCAGGGCTGGCGCCGCCAATGGGTGAACGTGAAACCAAGAACGCTGCGAAAGGCGCTCGCGCGCAAATCGATCTTGAAACGAGCCATGATGTCATTCGGGCGCAAACGAGCCCGATCCCAGTAAGGTCGAAAATTGAAGAAGCCGCGCAAGGGGCTGATGATTGCCCAGAAGCGGAGTGGCATATTCTAGCGTCACGCCCGTAATCGGGCGGCGACCGGCATCGGCATAAGCCTGTGCTCAAACCGGCTCCGATGCGAAGGACGGACCTTCGCGCGGCGCCGGATGAGACCTAGGCTTCGCGGCCTCGCATTACCATTTTAAATACTGCCATTCGGACCTCCCGCAAATGAATCGCGGAGCGGTCCTTATAGAGACGCTCCGATGCATCGCCAAGACGGGCCCCGCCCAAAAGCGTATCTGGTCCAACCACTGCGATTATTTTGCAACAACGGCGGCGGAAGCTTTCGCTGCGTTCCAATCACTGGGGCGCGCGGTCCAAGCGCATGTATCGGCCGTCGGTCGATGCCTTGAAGCCCAGCTTCTCGTAGACCCCATGCGCATCACCGGTCGACAGGCTCCAGTGCGAGACGGTGCCGAGCTCGGGATGATCGATGAGTGCCTGCACCAGCCGCTGGCCGATGCCCTGCCCGCGATTCTCAGGCCAGATGATGATGTCGGCGAGATAGGCGAACACCGTGCGGTCGGTGATCGCCCTGCCGAAACCGACCTGCTTGCCATCAATGTAGGCGGCCCCGCAGAGCGAATTGGCAAAGGCCCGGCGATGAAACTCATCGCTGCGTCCAGCCCCCCAATAGCTCGCCATCAGCAGGTCGGAGGTTGCACGGAAATCGATCCGCGCGAGGTCGAAGCTGATCTCACAGTCAGGCATGCTGTATCCTCGCCCGCGGTACGGCGTATTTTCGCCCAACGGACGAACGCGCTTACCCGCGATCCCTGAAACGGTTGGTGATGGGATAGCGGCGGTCGCGGCCGAAATTCTTCCGGGTGATCTTCACCCCCGGTGCCGCCTGCCGGCGCTTGTATTCGGCGATATAGAGCAGATGCTCGATGCGCGTCACCGTCGCCCGGTCATGGCCGCGCGCGACGATGTCGTCGACGCCCATCTCGTTCTCGACAAGGCATTCGAGGATGTCGTCGAGCACCGGATAGGGCGGCAGCGAATCCTGGTCCGTCTGGTTCTCGCGCAATTCCGCCGACGGCGCCTTGTCGATGATGTTCTTCGGGATGACCTCCCCCGATGGCCCGAGCGCGCCCGGCGGCACATGGCTGTTGCGCCAGCGCGACAGCGCATAGACCTGCATCTTGTAGAGGTCCTTGATCGGATTGAAGCCGCCATTCATGTCGCCATAGAGCGTGGCATAACCGACCGACATCTCGCTCTTGTTGCCTGTCGTGACCACCATCGAGCCGAACTTGTTGGAGATCGCCATCAGGATGGTGCCGCGCGCGCGGCTCTGCAAATTTTCCTCGGTGATGCCTTCCTTGGTGCCTTCGAAGAGCTGCGTCAGCGCATGCAGGAAACCTTCGACCGGCTCGAAGATCGGCACGATGTCATAGCGGCAGCCGAGCGCGCGGGCGCAATCCTCGGCGTCCTTGAGCGAATCCTTCGAAGTGTAGCGGTAGGGCATCATCACCGCGCGCAGCCGCTCTTCGCCGAGCGCGTCGACGGCAAGGGCGGCACAAATCGCCGAATCGATGCCGCCGGACAGGCCGAGCACCACGTTCTTGAAGCCGTTCTTGTTGACGTAGTCGCGCAGGCCCAGCATGCAGGCGCGATAGTCGGCCTCCTCCCGCTCCGGGATCTTCGACATCGGCCCTTCCGAGCAGACCCAGCCGTCCTCCCCGCGCTTCCATGTGATGACGTCGATCGCTTCCTCGAACTGGCTCATCTGGAAAGCCAATGTCTTGTCGGCGCCGATGGCAAACGACGCGCCGTCGAAGATCAGCTCATCCTGGCCGCCAAGCTGATTGGCATAGGTGATCGGCAGCCCGCATTCGATGACCTGGCGAATGACGACCTGATGGCGGACATCGATCTTGGCGCGATAGTAAGGCGAGCCGTTCGGTACCAGCAGGATTTCCGCCCCGCTTTCCGCCAGCGATTCGCAGATACCGACATCGCCCCAGATGTCCTCGCAAATCGGAATTCCGATGCGCACGCCGCGGAAATTGACAGGTCCCTGGATCTCGGGTCCGGCCTGGAACACGCGCTTCTCGTCGAACTCGCCATAATTCGGCAGGTCGAGCTTGTAGCGTTCGGCGATGATCTTGCCGCCATCGGCGACGACGATCGAATTGTGAGTGCCGCTCTTGCGCTTCAGCGGCGTGCCGATGATGACGCCTGGGCCGCCATCCGATGTATCGGCGGCGAACTCCTGTGCCGCCTTTTCGCAGGCCTTCAGGAAGGCCGGCTTCAGCACCAGATCCTCCGGCGGATAGCCGGCAAGGAAAAGCTCGGTGTAGAGCACCAGATCGGCGCCCTGGCGCGCGGCATCCGCCCTCGCCTCGCGTGCCTTGGCGAGGTTGCCGGCGACATCGCCAACGGTCGGGTTAAGCTGGGCGATCGCGATGCGCAATATGTCGGGCTTCTTGGTCATGCCTGCTGACTTAGCGCGGCAAAATTCGCCTCGCAATGGCGTTCGCTTGGACCAACCCCGGACCGATTGACTCAATCGCGTCGGACCGATTGACATCGTCGATCGTGTTGAGACCGTCGATCAGTCGTCGCCCATATATTCGCGCAACGACTGCGGAGAATGGTTCTCGCCGATCGACATCGCCAGGATGCGCGAAATGTGCCGCCGCGGCAGGCCTGTGTCCGCCACCCATTGATTGATCTGGGCCTGGATCTTGTCGAGGTCCTTCTTCGAGGTCGGGCTTTCGGCAATGTCGAGGCCGGCGTCGCGAAGCGCTAGCGCCATGTCGGCCGATATGACGAAGGCGTCCCAGCCCAGCCAGCGCAGGAAATACTGGCCGGTATTGCCGCCCAGCCGGCTGCCATGCTTGCCGAGATAGGCCATCAGCCCGACCTGGTCGCCGGCAGGCCAGTTGGCCAGGAATTCGCCGAAGCTGCCATGCTCCTTCGACACGCGTTCGACAAAGGCGGCGTTGTCGCGCACGGATTTGATCTTCTGCGGGTTGCGCACAATGCGCTGGTCGGAAGCCAGATCGTGCCAGAAATCGTCAGGCTGGAACAACAGCCGCTTCGGCTCGAAGCGCAGAAACGCCTCCTCGAAACCGGGCCATTTCTGCTCGATGACGCGCCAGACGAAACCGGCGGCAAAGATCCGCTCGGCCATGGTCGAGAGAATGCGATCGTCCGGGATATCGGCGACCGCGGCATTGTCGGGCACAGGCCCGAGCAGCGTTGCCAGCTCCGCCTCGCCGCCCTTGCGTTTTGCCGCGCGCAGGCGAATTTTCTGGAAATCGGCCATGGGTCCCTCGCTGTTGGCTTGAATGTAACACTTCCCGCGAGAGGCGGCAGCCTCTACGTCTATCTCCACTGACGACGGAGACGGCCATGAACAAGACAATCGACGATCTGGCGAACCGCTGGCTCAAGCGACGGCCGGATGGCCTCAGCCAGTTGGAGAGCCGGGTGCTGCAATCGACGCTCGAGCGCACCACGATCTCCAGGGACACCAACAAGGCGGTCGCCTTCCACCAGACCTTTGGCGACCGCCTTGCCGATACGATCGCCCGCATCGGCGGCTCCTGGTCCTTCATCCTGGGCTTCATCGCCTTCCTGATCCTATGGACATCAGGCAATGTCTGGCTTTTGACGCGCGATGCCTTCGACCCCTACCCGTTCATCTTCCTCAATCTGGTGCTGTCGATGGTCGCCGCCTTGCAGGCGCCGGTGATCATGATGGCGCAGAACCGCCAGACAGAACGCGACCGCATCGACGCCGCCCACGATTACGAGGTCAATCTGAAGGCCGAGATCGAGATCATGGCGCTGCACGAAAAGTTGGATGAACTGCGCCACAGCCAGATCATCGGCATGCGCGACGAGATCGTGCGGCTGGCGGAAGCGGTCAAGCGCATCGACGACAGGCTGGCGCGGCAGCAGTCGGCCCCATGACCGAAACGATCCATCATTTCATCGAACAATATGGGCTGCTTGCCGTCTTTCTCGGCTGTGTCGCCGAAGGGGAAAGTGCTGCCATCCTCGGCGGTTTCTTCGCCCACCAGAGTGTTTTCGTGCTGTGGCATGCCATTGTCGCGGCGGCGCTCGGCGCCTTCCTGGGCGACACGTTCTTCTTCATCCTGGGCAGAAGTTTCGCAGACAACCGCCACGTCGTCAGGCTGCGAAGGCGGCCCGGCTTCCGCCGCGCCTACCGTCTGCTCAACACCCATCCCGACATCTTCGTGCTGTCGAACCGCTACATCTACGGCATGCGCCTGGTCGGCGGCATCGCGGCGGGCCTGTCGACCGTAGCAGCACCCCGCTTCGTCATCCTCAACGCCATCTCATCGACGATCTGGGCGGTGCTGTTCAGCACCATTGGCTATGTCTTCGGGCTGGGCGCCGAGCATTTCGTCGGCCAGGCGCTGATGCGCCACGAGCGGCTTTTCATCGGGCTCGGCATCGGCCTGACAGTGGCCGTGCTGGCCTGGCTTGTCGCCCGCCACATCGCCAAGCAGGAGCGTCGCCGGGAGCATTGATGCCGCCCGGCTTCCATGGTCGTCCGGAAGGTCAGATCGGAAAGCCGGTGATCCGCTCGATGAGCGCGATGCCCCAGACGCCAGCGACGATGACCACCGAGATCAGCACCGCCAGCGAACCGCAATCCTTGGCCAGCTGGATGTCGACATTGAACTCGCGGCTGAAGGCATCGCAGGCCGCCTCGATGCCGGTGTTCAGCACCTCGACCATGATCAGCAGCAGCACCGCCCCGATCAGCAAGGCATAACTGCGCCAGGAGACCGAAACGAACCACGCCGCGGGCAGAGCGAGCACCAGCAGCATCAGCTCCTGCTGGAAAGCCTTCTCGCTTGCGGCCAGCTTGCGAAACGCCCGCACCGAATTGAAAAAAGCGTCGATCAGCCGCTGCATGCCCAAACCTCTTTCCGAATTACCGGCACGAGATAAAGCAACGGCCCGATCAAGGGAATAAGGCGTCTTGTCCAAAATTCATTCAGCGACTGCTATCGAAGGCGTCGACTTTTCAAACTGCGGCAGCCCGTCGTCAATCGAATAATAGTCGCCCTTGTCGCCGACGAAGATATGGCAGTCGCCCTTGAGACCTGTCGGCTTGTCGAATGCTCCCGCCATGACCGAAATATAGTCTTGAGCCCTTGGCTTCCAGAAAAGCACGGACCCGCATGTCTTGCAGAAGCCGCGCCCGGCGAAAGCGGACGCTTCATACCAGGTGATGCTTTCCGTGCCTTCGATCACGATGTCGGCGTCGGCGACATTGGTCGCGGCATAGAAATGGCCGCTTTGCTTCCTGCATTGCGAGCAATGACAGTAGACGACGCCGCGCAGCGCTCCCCTCGTCCGGAAGCGGACCGCTCCGCACAGGCATGATCCCTGGTGACTATCGCTCATTTCGGCACTCCCTGGAGAAATCTAGCCCAGCTTCGTTGCCAGGATTCCAGCCTTGCGGTGGTTGCGCGCAAACAAATGCGACATCGATTGGCATGACAAATTCGAAATTCAGTTTTATTTTTCAGCAGCACAACCGCGAATCTCGAGTCAAAGCCGCCAACCCGGGGTGCTGTCCCGCGACGGTGGTACAAAATTTATGCTTCTACAGCCACAGGTAGAGAAAAACCTGGGGAAGTCGTGCGCATTAAGGAAACTTTAGCGCTGCCGCATCTATGGTCACACCAAGCGAAGGTCGCGGGTGGGGACGCGCCTCTTCGCAAGATGTTCTGGACGATCGGGTCGCGCTCCCCGGGTCGGCGATCAATGGAACCCGCAAATTCCGCGTCGGGATCCGAGGGGAAGAGTGGATCAGACATGCAGCCGGCAGCCGCCACGACCGAACGCAGCACCGACATCGCAGCCACGGTTGTCGCGACCATGCGCCAGCTTGGCGTCCTCGGCCTGCCGCGCAACTACGAAATCTTCTATGAGGCATTGAGCGGCACCAATCGCGAGCTCAGTCTCGCCGTCGTCTCGTTGAGCAGCCGGCCGACGCAGGACGAGTTGGATCAGATCGGACGCGCCTTCTTTGCCCAGAACCACGGCCCCGGCATCGTCGAGCATGCGCGGGACGTCATCGCCCGGGAACTCGAGGAGGTCGCGGCGCTGTTGCGGAGCGAACGCAGCCACATCGAAAAATACGGCAGAATCCTCGACGAGACATCGAACGGCCTGAGCGGCCGCAGCCGTCTCTCCCAGGATCTCCTGCAAAAAATCGCCAACGCCATGGCCGTTGCCACCAATTCGACGATCGACCACGGCAAGCAGATCGCTTCGACGCTCAGCGACAAGACGGCCGAACTCGAGAGCGTCAAGTCGAAGCTCGAGGAATACAAGCGGCTGGCCGATACGGATCCGTTGACCCAGATCTGGAACCGCCGCGCCTTCGACAAGGAAATCACCCGGATCTACACCAGCAACAAGGGTATCCTGTTCAATGCCTTGATCCTTGCCGACATTGATCGGTTCAAGGATATCAACGACCGCTACGGCCATCCTGTCGGCGACAAGATCATCCAGATCATCGCCGAGATTTTCCAGACCAGCATTCGCGGCGACATGTTCGTCGCCCGCACCGGTGGCGAGGAGTTCGCGCTGATCATCGAGGGCGCCAGCGAAGACGCCACTTACGAGATCGCCGAGCGCATTCGCGCCCTGATCGAGCAGACGCCGTTCACCAGCAGCCAGACCGGCATGAATTACGGTACCGTGACCGTCTCGATGGGCATCTGCATGGCATCCGAGGCCGATGGCCCGGAGGATCTCTACACCAAGGCCGACCGGGCGCTCTACCGTTCGAAAGTGAGCGGCCGCAACCGCGTCACCAAGCATTCGACGATGGCCGGCCGCGCCGGCAAGAACTGGCTCCTCTACAAGAAGGACTGAAGTCTTCTAGCAGCCGACCGCGCTGGCATCGGCCGAGAACCAAACGTGAGTTAAAACGAAAAAGGCGCCGGATTTCCCAGGCGCCTTTCCTTTGTCGGGTCAATTGGCCGGTGTCAGCCGTTGACGGCCTGTCTGTGTTGCACCGGATGGCTCTTCTTCAGGAGATCCGACACCAGGAAGGCCAGTTCGATCGCCTGGTCGGCATTGAGGCGCGGGTCGCAATGGGTGTGGTAGCGGTCCTGCAATTCCTCGGCCGTGATGGCGCGCGCGCCGCCCGTGCATTCGGTGACGTTCTTGCCGGTCATCTCGACATGGATGCCGCCCGGATGCGTGCCTTCGGCGCGGTGCACCTCGAAGAAGGTCTGCACCTCCTTCAGGATGCGGTCGAACGGCCGCGTCTTGTAGCCGGCCGCCTCGATCGTGTTGCCATGCATCGGGTCCGACGACCAGACGACGCTGCGGCCTTCCTTCTGCACCGCGCGCACCAGCTTCGGCAGATGATCGGCGACCTTGTCCGAACCGAAGCGGGCGATCAGCGTCAGCCGGCCGGGCTCGTTCTCGGGGTTGAGCAGGTCGATCAGTTCCAGCAAGCCGTCGGCCGTCAACGACGGGCCGCATTTCAGGCCGAGCGGGTTCTTGATGCCGCGACAATATTCGACATGGGCATGATCGGGCTGGCGCGTGCGGTCACCGATCCAGATCATGTGGCCTGACGTGGCATACCAGTCGCCGGAGGTCGAATCGACGCGGGTCAGCGCCTCCTCGTAGCCGAGCAGCAGCGCCTCGTGGCTGGTGTAGAAATCGGTCTCGCGCAGCGCGTAATTGGTCTCCGAAGTGATGCCCACGGCCTTCATGAAGTCCATCGTCTCGGTGATGCGGTTGGCGAGCGACTCGTATTTCTCGCCCTGCGGGCTGTCGGAGACGAAGCCGAGCATCCAGCTATGCACATTCTCCAGGTTGGCATAGCCGCCCTGGGCGAAGGCGCGCAGAAGGTTGAGCGTCGCCGCCGACTGGCGATAGGCCATTTCCTGGCGCGCGGGATCCGGAATACGCGATTTGGCGTCGAATTCGATGCCGTTGATGATGTCGCCGCGATAGCTTGGCAGCGTCACCTCGCCCTTGGTCTCATTGTCCGACGAGCGCGGCTTGGCGAACTGGCCGGCGACGCGTCCGACCTTCACCACCGGCTGGGCGCCGGCGAAGGTCAGCACGACCGACATCTGCAGGAAGACGCGGAAGAAGTCGCGGATGTTGTCGGCGCCATGTTCGGCGAAGCTTTCGGCGCAGTCGCCGCCCTGGAGCAGGAAGGCTTCGCCTGCAGCGACCGCCGCGAGCTGCTTCTTCAGCTTGCGCGCTTCACCGGCAAAGACCAGCGGCGGGAAGGTGGCGAGCTGGGCTTCGGTGCTCTTCAGCGCAGCAAGGTCCGGATAGGCAGGAACCTGCTTGATCGGCTTTGCTCTCCACGAATTCGGCGACCATTTCGTCATCGCTGCACCCAACACTCTTTCCGGCTAGCATCCTCGCCCGCCATTTCCCGCCCTCTATGGGGTGGCGGCTCCATACACGAAGCCGATTTCCTATTCTAGACCGGAATTTCAGCGCTGGCGAATGCGCTAGCGCTGCTGAGTGCGTTGAGATTCAAGTCGGGTCGAGCCGAAAATGGCTGATACTGAGAACCGTAGCGGAGCGGACATTTGGGTCCGTGAGCTCAGTTCTACTGCGACGCAGCAGAACTGGGAAGCACAGGTATCAGCCATTGGCAGGCCGGATCACCTGAATATCGATGCACCTCAGGCCGCCTTTTCGACCAGCCGCGCCAGTTGCGTCATGACCACCGCCGAGCCCGCCAGCCGCTTCTCGGCGGTTGGCCAGTCACGGGTAAAGACGACGCTGTGGTCCGGGCGGATCTTGGCCAGCGAGCCCTGTTCGCCGATGAACTTGACCAGCCCGACCGGGTTGGAGAACTCGCGCTTGCGGAAATGGATGACGACACCCTTCGGCCCGGCGTCGAGCTTCTCGACATTGGCCTTGCGGCAAAGCGCCTTGATGAAGACGATCTTCAACAGATGCTTCACCTCGTCCGGCAGCGGCCCGAAACGGTCGATCAGCTCGGCGCCGAAAGCGTCGATCTCCTCGGTATTCTCCAGGTCGCCGAGACGGCGGTAGAGCGCCAGCCTGAGCTGCAGATCCGGCACATAGCTTTCCGGGATCATCACCGCCGTGCCGACCGCGATCTGCGGCGACCAGCCGCCATCCTGGACCTCGCCGGAATCCTTCACCTCGGCCACCGCCTCCTCCAGCATCTGCTGGTACAGCTCGAAGCCGACCTCCTTGATATGACCCGACTGCTCTTCGCCCAAGAGATTGCCGGCGCCCCTTATATCGAGATCGTGGCTGGCGAGCTGGAAGCCGGCGCCCAGCGTGTCGAGCGATTGCAGCACCTTCAGACGACGCTCGGCCGTGTCGGTGAGCTTGCGGTTGGCCGGCAGCGTGAACAGCGCGTAGGCGCGCACCTTGGAGCGCCCGACGCGGCCGCGCAGCTGGTAGAGCTGGGATAGGCCGAACATGTCGGCGCGATGGATGATCAGCGTGTTGGCGGTCGGGATGTCGAGGCCGGATTCGACGATGGTGGTCGACAGAAGCACGTCGTACTGACCGTCGTAGAAGGCGTTCATGATGTCGTCGAGTTCGCCCGGCGGCATCTGGCCGTGGGCCACCGCCACCTTCAGTTCGGGCACGGATTCCTTCAGGAAATCATGGATTTCGGAGAGATCGCTGATGCGCGGCACGACATAGAAGGAGTGTCCGCCACGATAGCGCTCGCGCAGCAGCGTCTCGCGAATGACCAGCGGATCGAAGGGCGAGATGAAGGTGCGCACCGCCATGCGGTCGACCGGCGGCGTGGCGATCAGCGACAGTTCACGCACGCCGGTCAGCGCCAGCTGCAGCGTGCGCGGGATCGGCGTCGCCGACAGTGTCAGCACATGGACATCGGTCTTCAGATCCTTCAGCCGTTCCTTGTGCTTGACGCCGAAGTGCTGCTCCTCGTCGATGATCAGCAGGCCGAGATTCTTGAACGAGATCGACGAACCGAGCAGCGCATGGGTGCCGACAACGATGTCGACCTGCCCTTCGGACAAAGCCTTCTTCGTCTCCGCCAGTTCCTTGGCACCGACCAGCCGCGAGGCCTGGGCGACGCGGATGGGAAGGCCCGAGAAACGTTGGGAAAAGGTCTTGAAGTGCTGGCGCGACAACAGCGTCGTCGGCACCACGACCGCGACCTGGAACCCTTCCATCGCCGCGATGAAGGCGGCGCGTAGCGCCACTTCGGTCTTGCCGAAGCCGACATCGCCGCAGATCAGCCGGTCCATCGGTTTGCCGGCGCCAAGATCGTCGCGGACCGAATCGATAGCCGTCTGCTGGTCGTCGGTCTCCTCATAGGGGAAACGGGCGGCGAATTCGTCATAGAGGCCTTCTGCCGGCACCAGCGCCGGCGCGGCCCGCATCTGCCGCTCGGCGGCGATACGGATCAGCTGACCCGCCATATCGAGCAGGCGTCGCTTCAGCTTGGCCTTGCGCGACTGCCAGGCGCCGCCACCGAGCTTGTCCAGCGCCGCCTCGGCTGAGTCTGAGCCATAGCGCGACAGAAGCTCGATGTTTTCCACCGGCAGGAACAACCGGTCGTCGCCGGCATAGTGGATTTCCAGGCAGTCATGCGGCGCACCGACCGCCTCGATGGTGCGCAGGCCAATGAAGCGGCCAATGCCGTGGTCGGCATGGACGACGATATCGCCGGCCGACAAGGCCGAGGCCTCGGCAATGAAGTCGGAGGCACGCTTTTTGCGCTTGGAATGCCGGATCAGCCGGTCGCCCAGAATATCCTGTTCGGCAACGACGACCAGTTTTTCGGTCTCGAAGCCGGATTCGAGCGGCAGCACGGCCAATGCCGCCTGCCCCGGCTCCAATTGTTCGGCTTCGGCCAGGGTCTCGACCTGCTTGAGATTGCCGAGATGATGCTCGGCCAGGATCTGGCCAAGCCGGTCGAGCGAGCCTTCTGTCCAGCCGGCGATGACGACACGGCGGCGTGCGGCGCGCTCGTCGGCGATATGCCTGACGACAACGTCGAAGACGTTGACGTTCGGATCGGCGCGCTCCTCGACGAAGCTGCGGCCATGGCGCGAGCCGGCATGATAGACCTTTTTCGCGCCAGCATCGGGCGCGTCGAAGGGTGTGAAGTCGATCGCTTCGCGTGGACCGAGCGAGGCGATCAGGTTTTCCGGCGAGAGATAGAGCAGATCCGGCGCCACCGGCTTGTAGGGCACCGCATCCTTCAACGCGGCGTCGGCCTGCTTTTTGCGCGCTTCATAGTGGTCGAGGATCAGCGTGTGGCGCTCGGCCAGCGCTTCATGCGCCAGATGGTCGAAAACGACAGGCGTATCCGGCAGATAGTCGAACACCGTCTCCAGCCTCTCGTAGAAGAACGGCAGCCAATGCTCCATGCCGGCGAAGCGCCTGCCTTCGCTGACCGCCGCATACAACCCGTCGTCGCGCTGCGGCGCGCCAAAGGCATCGATATAGGAGCGGCGGAAGCGGCTGATGGTTTCGGGCGTCAGCGCCACTTCGCTCATCGCCTGCAGCGCCATCGACTTGCGCTGGCCGGTGGTGCGCTGCGTGGCGGCATCGAAGACGCGGATCGATTCCAGCGTGTCGCCGAAGAAATCGAGCCTGAGCGCCTCGGTCCAGCCGGGGGCGAAAAGGTCGAGAATGCCGCCGCGCACCGCGAATTCGCCGATGCCGCGCACGGTGGGCACGCGTTCGAAGCCTGACGTTTCCAACCGCGCGATCAGCGCGTTCATGTCGATCTGGTTGCCAGGCCTGGCATGGAAGGTCTGCGCCTCGACCAGGTCGGCCGGCGGAATGCGCTGCAGCAACGCATTGGCGGTGGTGAGGATGACGGCGCGGTGCGGCTTCTTCGCCAGCGCGATCATGGCGGTTAGTGCGTCGAGGCGCTTGGCGGCGGCGTCCGAACCGGGCGAGACGCGGTCATAGGGCAGACAGTCCCAGGCTGGCAGCTCCAGCACCGGCAGGCCGGGTGCGGCGAAGGCCAGTGCCTCGATGATAACAGGCAGGCGCTGGCCGTCGCGCGCCACGAACAGCACCGGCTTGTCGGGTGCGATTTCCAGCGCGGCCTGCACCAGCGCGAACGCTTCGTAGCCGTCGGCGACGCCGTCGACGACGAACTGGCCGGCACGGCCTTTCGGCAGACCAATGGTGGGAACGAGGCTCATCAAATCACGGTCTTTTTTGTTGCAATTCCTGTGGGAAAACCGCTTCACTTTTCCTGGAATTGCCTGTGTTCAGAAAGTCATGGTCCGGCGGGACGCCAGGATCTTTTGCAGGACAGGACAATCGATATCCGCCGGGATCGGGCGTTCACCGGTGATCAGCGGCAGGAATTCGGTGTCGGAAATGTCGAGGAGCGTCTCATATTGGTCGATTTCCTCAGCCGTCAAGGCGCCGATCTCGGCGTCGGCGAAGGTGCCGAGGATGAGATCCATCTCGCGCATGCCGCGATGCCAGGAGCGGAACAACAGCTTGCGGCGGTGGGCGTCCAGCCCCTCGCTTGATCGTTTCGTTCCGGTCATTGTGGCGCATCCTCAGTTGCTGCGGCGCATATAGCGTGGATAGAAGGGGCTGTCAGCCTTGCGCTGCGGCCGTCGCGACATAAGCTGACATCATGCGTCCTTCCATCCTCGATCCGCTGTTTGTTCCGATCACTTCGCTTGCCGGCGTCGGACCGAAGGTCGGCGCGCTGATCGAGAAGGTCGTGACGGCTGATCTTGGTGATCGCGCGGCCCGCGCGGGCGATCTGCTGTTCGTGCTGCCGCACACCGTCATCGACCGCCGAAGCCGGCCAGGTATTGCGGGTTCCGCGGAAGGCCAGATCGTGACCCTCGACGTGCGCATCGACCGCCACCAGCCGCCGCCGCGTGGCAACCGGTCGGTGCCCTACAGGGTCTACGCCCATGACGATACCGGCGAGATCGGCCTGACCTTCTTTCATGCGCACGCCGCCTATCTCGAAAAGGCAATGCCCGTGGGCGAGCATGTCGTGGTCTCGGGCCGCATGGAATGGTTCAACGGCCGCCCGACCATGGTCCACCCCGACCATATCGCGCTGGCCAGCGAGGCGGAGAACCTGCCGCTGGTCGAACCGGTCTACCCGCTCACCGCCGGGCTCTCCGGCAAGGTGCTGCGCCGCGCGATCGGCCAG
Organism: Mesorhizobium sp. 43Arga; assembly: GCF_053714255.1. NCBI lineage: Bacteria > Pseudomonadati > Pseudomonadota > Alphaproteobacteria > Hyphomicrobiales > Phyllobacteriaceae > Mesorhizobium > Mesorhizobium sp. 43Arga. The sequence continues at coordinate 2,483 of NZ_JBSKBO010000003.1, read as the reverse complement.
GCGCTGGCGCGGCTGCCCGAATTGCCGGAGTGGCAGGACGGTGCATTCATGCGCCGGCACACGTTTCCCACCTTTGCCGACGCACTCACCCGCATTCACAATCCGTCCGACCCGATCGATGTTTCCATCGAGGGTGCGGCCTGGCGGCGTCTTGCCTATGACGAGTTGCTGGCGGGCCAGGTCTCGCTGGCGCTGGTGCGGGCAAAGATCCGCCGCCTGTCCGGCCGTCCCCTGGTCGGCGACGGCCGCATCGTTGAGAAACTGCGTGCAGCCCTTCCCTATTCGCTGACCACAAGCCAGGAATTCGCGCTGGCCGAAATCAATGCCGACCTTGCCGACCCCGAGCGCATGCTGCGGCTGCTGCAGGGCGATGTCGGATCGGGCAAGACGGTGGTCGCGCTGCTTGCCATGGCGCGCGCCGTCGAGGCCGGCGGCCAGGCGGCACTGATGGCGCCGACCGAAATCCTCGCGCGCCAGCATCTGGCGACGATCGCGCCACTCGCCGCCAAGGTCGGGCTGCGCATCGCCATCCTCACCGGCCGCGAAAAGGGCCGCGAACGCACCGAAACACTGGCCGGCCTGGCCAGCGGTGAGATCGACATCGTCGTCGGCACCCACGCGCTGTTCCAGGAGACGGTCACCTTCCACGATCTGGTGCTGGCCGTCATCGACGAGCAGCATCGTTTCGGAGTCCATCAGCGGCTTGCCATCACCGCCAAGGGCGACGCGCCAGATATGCTGGTGATGACGGCCACGCCCATCCCGCGCACGCTGGTGTTGACCGCCTTCGGCGACATGGACGTCTCGAAGCTGACGGAAAAGCCGGCCGGCCGACAGCCGATCCGCACCGTCACGCTGCCGCTGGAACGGCTCGACGAACTGGTCGCCCGCATGCAGGACGCCGTCGCCGGCGGCCAGAAAATCTACTGGATCTGCCCGCTGGTAGAGGAATCCGAAGAGATCAAGCTGATGTCGGCCGAGGATCGCTTTGCCTCGCTGAAACCGCTGTTCGGCGACCGCATCGGCCTTGTCCATGGCCGCATGAAGGGCGCCGAGAAGGACGAGGCGATGCGTGCCTTCAAGGAGGGCGAGACGCGCATCCTGATCGCCACCACGGTCGTCGAGGTCGGCGTCGACGTGCCCGACGCCACCGTCATGGTCATCGAGCATGCTGAGCGTTTCGGCCTCGCACAGCTGCACCAGCTGCGTGGCCGGGTCGGGCGCGGCGACAAGCCCTCTTCTTGCGTGCTGCTCTACAAGGACCCGCTCGGCGAGACCGCAAAGCGCCGGCTGTCGGTGATGCGCGAGACCGAGGACGGTTTTTTGATCGCCGAGGAAGACCTCAAGCTGCGCGGTGAAGGCGAGTTGTTGGGCACCCGCCAGTCCGGCACACCGGGCTTCCAGGTGGCGCGCATCGAGGCGCATGCCGATCTTCTGGAGGCAGCCCGCGACGATGCAAGGCTTATCCTGTCACGCGACCCGGAACTGCAATCCGACCGCGGCGAGGCGCTGCGCCTGCTGCTCTATTTGTTCGGCCGCGACGAGGCCGTGCGGCTCTTGCGCGCCGGATGAGGCCCCAGCGGCGGATTGGCGACCGTCCCATTTATCGGCTCGCCATTCAGCGTCACCATCTTGCTTTTCACCTCCGGCGCCACCAGCCCGGCGGAAACGATCAGCTTGGCGCCGTCCTCGATCGTCATGTCGAGCAGCACGATGTCCGACTTCAGCACATACATCAGGAACCCGGTCGTCGGGTTCGGTGTGCAGGGCATGAACACGGCGATCAGCGGATCGCCGTCCTGGTCGAGCTTCTCGTTGATCTCGGTTTCCTTTTCGCTGGCGACGAACACCAGCGACCACACGCCCTTGCGCGGATATTCGACCAGGCCGACCTGACGGAACATGTCGCCCTTGTTCGACAGCACCGTCTCGAATATCTGCTTCAGCGAGCCATAGATGCCGCGCACCAGCGGCATGCGGCCAAGCAGGCGCTCGCCGAAACCGACAATGGCGCGGCCGACAATGTTGGCGGTGAGGAAACCGATCAGCGTGATCAGTATCAGCGCGACGATCAGCCCGAACCCCGGAACCGGAAACGACAGATAGGTGTCGGGGCTGTAACGCGCCGGAATATAGGGCTTTACCCAGGAATCGACCCAGCCGATGAACGACCAGGCGATATAGGCGGTGATCGCCAGCGGCGCGCAGACGACGAAGCCCGTGAGGAAATAGTTCCTCAGCCGGGTCATGCCGGAGGTCTTGGGAGCATCGGACATGGTTCACCGGGGCGCGGGTTGCAGCGCAACATTAGTGAACCGGAAGGCCGTTTGGAACTGCGAAGTTTTTAAAGAGCGCCTGTTAGTGCGCCCTATTCCACCGTCACGGATTTCGCCAGATTGCGCGGCTGGTCGACGTCGGTGCCCATGAACACGGCGGCGAAATAGGCCAGCATCTGGATCGGCAGCGCATAGATGATCGGCGAG